>JAHIZO010000006.1 GCA_018814405.1 Gammaproteobacteria bacterium | reverse complement strand
GTTGGCTAAGCCAGGTTCCATCACGCCGCACACCAAGTTCACAGCTGAGATCTACGTGCTGGGCAAAGACGAAGGTGGTCGTCACACCCCATTCTTCCAAGGCTATCGTCCTCAGTTCTACTTCCGTACAACTGACGTGACAGGCGCAGTTGAACTGCCAGCAGGTACCGAGATGGTGATGCCTGGCGACAACGTGTCGATCACGGTCAGCCTGATCAACCCGATCGCGATGGAAGAAGGTCTGCGCTTCGCTATCCGCGAAGGTGGCCGTACTGTCGGCGCCGGTGTGGTTGCTAAGGTTATCGAGTAATAAAGAAATAGTAAGATCAATAAAACGTGCGTGACCGCACGTTTTATTGTTTTGTTGCAAAGATTATCGAGTAAGCATACAATGCGCGCCCTCGCGTGGTAGGTCCACGCGAATTTCGTTCTTTAAACCGCGGCTATGCCGCTTAGATGTAAGAGAAGATTATGCAAAGTCAAAAAATTCGCATTCGCCTGAAGGCGTTCGACTATCGTTTGATCGACCAGTCTGCCCTGCAGATCGTGGACACAGCCAAGCGCACAGGCGCTGTAGTAAAAGGCCCGGTTCCATTGCCGACCAAGATCGAGCGCTTCGACGTGTTGCGTTCCCCGCACGTGAATAAGACTTCGCGCGATCAATTTGAGATTCGTACCCATCTGCGCCTGATGGACATCATCGATCCTACTGACAAGACGGTGGATGCGTTGATGAAGCTGGATCTGCCGGCTGGTGTTGATGTTGAGATCAAATTGCAGTAATTGAAGTATTGGTAGTAGAAGTATCGGAAGTTGAATCGGCTGACCAATTGAAGTCAGCCCCTTAATAAAAGGAAATGAAATGAGCTTAGGACTTGTCGGTCGCAAGATTGGCATGACCCGCATTTTCACCGACGATGGTTCATCGTTGCCGGTGACTGTGCTGGACGTGTCCAACAATCGTGTCACCCAGATCAAAACCGCTCCCACTGATGGTTATAGTGCTGTGCAGGTCGCGTTCGGTACGCGCCGTGCTAGCCGTGTAACCAAGGCGGCTGCCGGGCACTTCGCCAAAGCGGGTGTTGAGGCGGGTAGCGTTCTCAAAGAATTCACAGCTTCACCCGAGCAACTGGCCAGTCTGACGGTCGGCGGTAGCGTGGGTGTCGATCTGTTCCAGGTCGGCCAAAAGGTTGACGTGACAGGCGTGACGATCGGTAAGGGCTATGCCGGTACCATCAAACGCCATCACTTCAAGTCGGGTCGCGCAACGCACGGTAACTCCAAGTCGCACAACGTACCAGGTTCTATCGGTATGGCGCAGGATCCCGGTCGCGTCTTCCCAGGTAAGCGTATGACTGGCCATCTTGGCGACGCGCAGCGCACTGTTCAAAATCTCCAGATCGTTCGTATCGATGCTGAGCGCCAGTTGATTCTGGTGCGTGGCGCCGTTCCGGGCGCGCCTGGCGGCGATGTGATCGTACGTCCGGCAGTGAAGGCGGGGGCATAATGGAACTCAAAGTTATCAACGAAAACGGCAAGGCCGGTAAGAGCATGGATGCTTCCGACGACCTGTTCGGTCGCGAGTACAACGAAGCGCTGGTGCACCAGTTGGTTGTGGCTTATCAAGCGAATGCCCGCTCTGCAAACAGCAAGCAAAAGGGTCGTAGCGAGATTGCAAAATCCACGCACAAGCCATTTGCACAAAAAGGTACGGGTCGTGCCCGTGCGGGTCGTGCATCCAGCCCGTTGTGGCGCGGAGGTGGTAAGGTTTTCCCTAACTTGCCAGATCAAAACTACTCGCACAAGATCAACCGCAAGATGTATCGCGCCGGTTTGGCGTCGATCTTCTCGAAATTGGTCAGCGAAGGTCGTCTGAGTGTGTTGGAGACATTGTCTGTTGATGCACCCAAGACTAAGTTGCTGGCAGCAAAGATCAATGAAATGGGCTTGAAAGATGCTCGCGTCATGATCATCACTGACAGCATCGACGAGAATATGTATCTGGCTTCTCGCAATCTGCCTAACGTGCTGCTGGTTGAGGCGCATCAAGCCGACCCGGTCAGCTTGGTTCGTTTCCCGAACGTGCTGGTTACGCGTAGTGCGATCGCCAAAATTGAGGAGATGCTGGCATGACCACCAAGAACATCGAAGAGCGCCTGTTGCACATTCTGCTGGCGCCGCAGATTTCTGAGAAGGCCACGTTCGTTGCAGAAAAGAACGAGCAGGTTATTTTCCGCGTGTCTTCCGACGCCACCAAGCCTGAAGTCAAGGCGGCTGTCGAGAAGTTGTTCAATGTGACCGTTGATAGCGTGCAGATCAGCAATGTAAAGGGCAAGCAAAAGCGCTTTGGCCGTTACATGGGCAGCCGCAAGGACTGGAAGAAAGCCTATGTTTGCCTGGCTGCCGGTCAAGAGATCAACTTTGCCGCAAGTGAGCAGGGGTAAAACATGGCACTGATTAAACTCAAACCAACATCGCCCGGTACACGTACGGTTGTGCGTGTGGTCAACAAGGAACTGCACAAGGGTAAGCCTGTTGCAGCCTTGCTGGAAAAGAAGACCCGTACCGCTGGTCGTAACAACAATGGTCACATCACTACCCGTCACATGGGTGGTGGACACAAGAAGCATTATCGTGTGGTTGACTTCAAGCGTAACAAGGATGGCATCCCGGCCAAGGTCGAGCGTCTGGAATACGACCCGAACCGCACTGCGCATTTGGCACTGTTGCTGTACGCGGATGGTGAGCGTCGTTACATCATCGCTCCCAAGGGCATCTCAGCCGGAGCGGATCTGATCAGCGGCTCTGAAGCGCCGATCAAGCCGGGCAATGCCCTGCCGCTGCGCAATATCCCGGTGGGTTCAACTATTCACGCGATCGAGATGTTGCCTGGTAAGGGCGCGCAGTTGGCCCGTTCCGCTGGTGCTGCAGTGCAGCTGCTGGCACGTGAAGGAAGCTACGCGCAATTGCGTCTGCGTTCCGGTGAGATCCGCAAGGTGCACATCGACTGCAAAGCAACACTGGGCGAAGTAGGCAATTCCGAACACAGCCTGCGCTCTATCGGTAAGGCCGGTGCCAATCGCTGGCGCGGTATCCGCCCAACAGTTCGTGGTGTGGTGATGAACCCGGTTGATCACCCGCACGGTGGTGGTGAAGGTAAGACTGCAGCTGGTCGTCATCCGGTTAGCCCATGGGGCACTCCGGCTAAGGGCTTCCGTACACGCCGCAACAAACGCACAACGAATATGATCGTGCGTCGTCGCTTCAAGGCTTAAGGGGTAAATCAGAATGGCACGTTCAATTAAAAAAGGTCCTTTCGTCGATCTACACCTGATTAAGAAGGTCGAAACGGTTCGCGCAACCAATGACAAGCGTCCGGTTAAGACTTGGTCTCGCCGCTCGACGGTGTTGCCTGAGTTCGTCGGTATCACAATCGCCGTTCACAACGGCAAGGCTCATGTTCCGGTGTACATCTCCGAGAACATGGTGGGTCACAAGCTGGGCGAGTTTTCACTGACACGCACCTTCAAAGGCCACGTCGCTGATAAAAAAGCGAAGAGATAAGGGAGAGATGATGAGTACAACAGCAGTCATCCGGGGTGTACGTTTGTCGGCGCAGAAGGCGCGTCTGGTCGCTGACCAGATTCGTGGTCTGCCTGTCGCGCAAGCCTTGAACATTTTGACTTTCAGCCCCAAAAAGGGCGGCGCCATCATCAAGAAGGCGCTGGATTCAGCGATTGCCAATGCCGAGCATAACGACGGCGCTGACATCGACGAACTGAAGGTTTCTACCATCTACGTGGACAAAGGTGCTTCCCTCAAGCGCATGATTCCCCGCGCCAAAGGCCGTGGAACAAGCATCGAGAAGCAGACTTGCCACATTACGATCACCGTCGGGAGCTAAGCATGGGTCAGAAAATTCATCCAATTGGTTTCCGTTTGAGCGTTACTAAGAACTGGACCTCAAAGTGGTATTCCAACAGCAAGAACTTCGCTGAGCTGCTGCATAAAGACATCGAAGTGCGCGACTATCTGAAGAAGAAGCTGGCTGGTGCCGGTGTTTCCAAGATCGTTATCGAGCGTCCTGCAAAGAACGCCAAGATCACAATCTACACGGCTCGTCCGGGTGTGGTTATCGGCAAGAAGGGCGAAGACATCGAAAAATTGCGCGTTGAGTTGCGCAAGCGTATGGGTCTGCCTGACGTGGGCTTGAACATCGAGGAAGTACGCAAGCCGGAAGTGGACGCGCAGTTGATCGCCGAGTCCATCACGCAGCAACTCGAAAAGCGCATCATGTTCCGTCGCGCCATGAAGCGTGCCATGCAAAACGCCATGCGTCTGGGTGCGCAGGGCATCAAGATCATGAGCGCTGGCCGTTTGAATGGTATCGAGATCGCACGTACCGAGTGGTATCGCGAAGGCCGTGTGCCATTGCACACACTGCGTGCCGACATCGACTACGGCTTTGCCGAAGCGCTGACCACATACGGGATCATCGGTGTGAAAGTGTGGGTATACAAGGGTGACCAGACTGGTCAGCAGGAAATCGCTGCTCCCGCTGTTGCCGAGCCAGAAAAGAAAGTAAGAAAGTCGGGAGCAAAACATGCTACAGCCAGCTAGAAGAAAATTCCGCAAGGAGCAAAAGGGCCGTAACACCGGCATCGCTACGCGCGGCAACAAGGTGAGTTTTGGTGAATTCGGTCTTAAAGCTATCGGCCGTGGCCGTCTGACTGCGCGTCAGATTGAAGCCGCTCGTCGTGCAATGACACGTCACATCAAACGCGGTGGACGTATCTGGATCCGTGTCTTCCCGGACAAGCCGATCTCCAAAAAACCTGCCGAAGTTCGTATGGGTAACGGTAAAGGCAATCCGGAGTACTACGTTGCCGAGATCCAGCCCGGCAAGATGCTGTACGAGATGGATGGTGTGGCAGAAACATTGGCGCGCGAGGCGTTCAAGTTGGCTTCAGCAAAGCTGCCGCTTGAGACTACTTTCGTTGTCAGACAAGTAGGAGCGTGATCATGAGTGCTAGTGAACTGAAGAGCAAATCTGTGGCTGAGTTGCATGAAGAGCTGTTGTCGTTGAGCAAGGCGCAGTTCGGCCTGCGCATGCAACTTGCAACACAGCAACTGAGTAATAACAGCCAGTTGAAAAAAGTGCGCCGTGACATCGCGCGTGTGAAAACCGTATTGACAGAAAAAGGTGTGCAGCAATGAGTGCAGCTAATCTGAAACGCGCCCTGACCGGCACCGTCGTCAGCAACAAAATGGACAAGACTGTTACGGTCTTGGTTGAACGCAAGGTTAAGCACCCTGTATTGGGTAAGATCGTTCGCGTCTCCAAGAAATACCATGCTCATGACGAGAACAATGAGTGCAATCAGGGTGATATGGTGACTATCGAAGAGATGCGTCCTATGTCCAAGACCAAGGCGTGGCGTGTTGCCAAGGCTGATTGATAAGTCCGTAGCTGCGTAATTGAAATTACGCTTGCGCAATAGCGTAAGTCTGAGTAGAATGCGCGGCTTCGTTTCACCGTCGCTTGCGGCGGCCTAACCCGAACGGGTTCCAAAACTAGCCGCCGCAGGCGGAATAAGTTGGAGATTAAAAAATGATACAAATGCAGTCTGTTTTGAATGTGGCTGACAACACTGGCGCACGCTCGGTTATGTGCATCAAGGTGTTGGGTGGCTCTAAGCGCCGCTACGCCGGCGTGGGCGATGTGATCAAGGTCAGCATTAAAGATGCTGCGCCGCGTTCGCGTGTCAAGAAGGGTGAAGTCTACAGTGCTGTGGTTGTGCGCACTGCCAAGGGCGTTCGTCGTTCTGATGGCTCGCTGATCAAGTTCGATGGCAATGCTGCAGTGCTGTTGAATAACAAGTTGGAGCCAATTGGCACCCGTATCTTCGGACCAGTTACGCGTGAACTGCGTAACGAGAAGTTCATGAAGATCGTTTCCCTGGCACCTGAAGTGCTGTAAGGGAAGGATAAGGATAAATCATGCGCAAGATTAAAAAAGATGATGATGTGATCGTGATTGCCGGCAAGGACAAGGGCAATCGCGGTAGCGTTATGAAGGTGGCTGATGACTACGTTGTAGTGTCTGGCATCAATAAGGTTAAGAAGCACCAGAAGCCAAACCCTATGAAGGGAACTTCGGGCGGCATCGTTGAGATTGAAAAGCCAATGCATGTATCCAATGTGGCTATCTTTAACGCGGCTACTAAGAAGGCGGATCGTGTTGGTATCAAGCAGCTGGAAGACGGGCGCAAAGTGCGTATCTTCAAGTCCAGCGGCGAAGTGATTGCATAAGGGGTATGAGCATGGCTCGTTTTAATCAGTTCTATAAAGAGACCGTGGCGCCGCAGCTGATGAAGCAATTCGGCTACAAGTCTGTCATGGAAGTGCCGCGTATCGAAAAGATCACCCTGAACATGG
Organism: Gammaproteobacteria bacterium; assembly: GCA_018814405.1. Taxonomy (GTDB): domain Bacteria; phylum Pseudomonadota; class Gammaproteobacteria; order Burkholderiales; family Gallionellaceae; genus Sideroxyarcus. Next base: position 190,633 of record JAHIZO010000006.1, on the reverse strand, counting down.
GTGTCGGCGAGGCGGTTGCTGACAAGAAGGTGATGGATCACGCGGTTAGCGACATGACTAAGATCGCAGGCCAGAAGCCTGTGGTGACTAAGTCCAAGAAATCTATCGCTGGCTTCAAGATTCGTGAAAACTATCCGGTCGGTTGCAAGGTGACATTGCGTCGCGAGCGTATGTTCGAATTCCTGGATCGTCTGGTGACGGTTGCGATTCCGCGCATCCGCGACTTCCGAGGTATTTCTGGAAAGTCTTTCGATGGCCGTGGTAACTACAACATGGGCGTTAAAGAGCAGATCATTTTTCCGGAAATCGAATACGACAAGATCGACGCACTGCGTGGCATGAACATCACGATCACAACGACTGCGAAGACCGATGAAGAGGCGCGTGCGCTTCTGATGGCTTTCAAATTCCCATTGAAGAACTGAGGGTGATATGGCTAAAACAGCTTTGATTAACCGCGAACAGAAACGCCGTGACACAGTGAAGAAATTCGCTGCGAAGCGTGCTGAACTGTCCGCAATTGCGACAAATATGTCGCTGAGCGATGAAGAGCGTTTTGCTGCTCGTCAAAAACTGCAGGCGCTGCCACGTGATTCCAGCCCAGTACGTTTGCGTAATCGTTGCGCGCTGACTGGTCGCCCGCGTGGCACCTTCAGCAAGTTCGGTCTGGGCCGCATCAAGTTGCGTGAATACGCAATGCGAGGCGAGATCCCTGGTGTAGTCAAGGCAAGCTGGTAAGGGTGAATTTATGAGCATGAGTGATCCTATCGCCGATATGTTGACGCGTATTCGTAACGCGCAAATGGCGGAAAAAACAATCGTGGCTATGCCATCGTCCAAGATCAAGGTGGCAATCGCCAAGGTCCTGCAAGACGAGGGTTATGTCGAAGGCTTCAAAGTCATGGAAAACGATGGCAAGCCAACTCTCGAGGTTGGTCTCAAGTACTATGCAGATCGTCCTGTGATCGAGAAGATCCAGCGCGTCAGCCGTCCAGGCCTGCGTGTGTATAAGGGCAGCGAAGATATTCCGCGCATGATGAACGGGATGGGTATCGCGATCGTGTCCACTTCCAAAGGCTTGATGACAGATCACAAAGCGCGTGCCAATGGCATCGGCGGCGAAGTGCTCTGCTTCGTGGCATAAGGAGGAAATATGTCTAGAGTAGCTAAGAATCCAGTAGCAGTGCCGGCAGGTGTGGAGATCACACTCGCGGCTGACAAGATTTCCGTTAAGGGTCCATTGGGCACCATGACGCAAGTATTGAAGGGTGACGTATCAGTGGTTCGCGAAGGCGATCAACTGTTGTGCAAGGCGATCGGTGAGTCCTCACAGGCTAACGCGATGTCCGGCACAATCCGCGCACTGCTTGCAAATATGGTCACCGGCGTGAGCAAAGGTTTTGAGCGCAAATTGACTTTGGTTGGCGTGGGTTACCGCGCACAAGCTGCAGGCGATACGCTGAATCTGAGTTTGGGCTTCTCCCACCCTGTTGCGCACAAGATGCCGCAAGGTGTGAAGGTGGCCACGCCAAGTCAGACTGAAATCGTTTTGACTGGTGCAGACAAGCAGCAAGTTGGTCAGGTTGCCGCTGAAATCCGCGCATATCGTGAACCCGAGCCTTACAAAGGCAAGGGCGTGCGTTATTCGGATGAAGTGGTGCTCCTCAAAGAAACCAAGAAGAAATAATCGAGGTTGATATGTTGAATAAGAACAAATCGCGTCAGCGCCGGGCTCTTAAAACCCGTGCACGCATCGCTGATCAAAAGGCAGTGCGTCTGGCAATTCACCGCACCAATCTGCATATCTATGCACAAGTGATCTCTGCTGATGGTGGCACAGTGCTGGCTAGCGCTTCCACAATGGAAGCTGAAGTTCGCAAGAGTGTTGGCAACGGTGGCAATGCAGCAGCAGCTGCAGTTATCGGCAAGCGCATCGCTGAAAAAGCGAAGAGCGCTGGCGTAACAGCCGTAGCGTTTGACCGTTCCGGCAACAAGTACCATGGTCGCATCAAAGCGCTGGCAGAAGCGGCGCGCGAAAATGGCTTGCAGTTCTAAGATCGAGGTGAATCATGGCTAAAGCACAAGGTAAGAATCAGCAGCCCGAAGACAAAGGCGACGGCCTCATCGAAAAGATGATCCATGTGAACCGCGTCACCAAAGTGGTGAAGGGTGGTCGTATCATGGGTTTCGCAGCGCTCACGGTAGTGGGTGATGGCGATGGTCGCGTTGCAATGGGTAAGGGCAAGTCCAAGGAAGTGCCAGTGGCAGTGCAAAAGGCGATGGATGAATGCCGTCGCAATCTGACCAAGGTCAATTTGAAGGATGGCACGCTGCATCACAAGGTGATCGGTCGTCATGGCGCGGCCAAGGTCGTTATGCTTCCCGCATCAGAAGGTACCGGCATTATTGCTGGTGGTGCGATGCGCGCAGTATTCGAGGCAGTCGGTGTTCGCAACGTTTTGGCCAAGTGCATTGGCTCCAACAATCCATACAACGTTGTTCGTGCGACTTTGAATGGTCTGCAGGCGCTGAATTCTCCTGCTGAGATCGCAGCCAAGCGTGGCAAGAGCGTTGAAGAGATTGCGGGGTAATCATGGCTAAAGAAAAAACATTGAAGGTTACGCAGGTCAAAGGCCTGATCGGAACTAAGCAGTCGCATCGCGACACCATTCGCGGCTTGGGTTTGCGCCGAATCAACCACACGGTTGTATTGGAAGACACTCCGGCAGTACGCGGCATGATTAACAAGGTGTTCTACCTGGTCAAGTGCGAGGCATAAATGGAACTCAATCAAATTAAACCCGGCGCAGGCGCCAAGCATTACAAGCGTCGTGTCGGTCGCGGTATCGGTTCCGGTCTGGGTAAGACTGCTGGTCGTGGTCACAAGGGTCAAAAGTCACGTGCTGGCGGCTTCCACAAAGTGGGCTTTGAAGGCGGTCAGATGCCTTTGCAGCGTCGCTTGCCTAAGCGCGGTTTTGTTTCTTTGACTCGTAACGACACAGCGCAAGTTCGCTTGTCTGACTTGGAAAAGATGCCCGTCGACACGATCGATCTGTTGGCTTTGAAGCAAGCTGGTGTGGTTGCTGCAACTGCGCTGGGTGCGAAGGTGATTCTGGCTGGTGAGCTCACTCGTGCAGTCAAGCTGCAGGGTCTGCTGCTGACCAAAGGCGCTCGCGCCGCTGTTGAAGCTGCCGGTGGCAGCATCGCAGAATAAGGATCGTCTGTGAAAGCTGTTGCCAAGAATAAATACGGTGATCTGAGCAAGCGACTGTGGTTCTTGCTTGGGGCATTGGTGGTGTACCGTATCGGTGCGCATATCCCAGTGCCGGGTATCGACCCGAACGTATTGGCCGATCTGTTCAAGCAACAACAAGGTGGCATCCTTGGCATGTTTAACATGTTCTCGGGTGGTGCGTTGGAGCGCTTCACTATTCTGGCGCTGGGCATCATGCCGTATATCTCTGCATCGATCATCATGCAGTTGGCATCGATCGCGGTTCCGCATTTGGAACAGCTGAAGAAGGATGGTGAAGCCGGTCGCCGCAAGATCACCCAGTACACGCGTTACGGTACTTTGGTATTGGCTTTGTTCCAGTCGTTTGGTATCGCGGTGATGCTGCAGTCTCAAAAGGATCTGGTGCTCAATCCGGGCATGATGTTCCAGATGACGACCGTGGTGACGCTGGTTACCGGCACGATGTTCCTGATGTGGCTGGGCGAACAGATCACCGAGCGCGGTCTGGGCAATGGCATCTCGCTGATCATCTTTGCGGGTATTGCTGCTGGCCTGCCAAGCGCAATTGGCAATACACTGGAAATGGCGCGTACTGGAGCATTCTCCGTGCCGCTGGTTTTGGCACTGTTCTTTGGTGCAATCGCAGTGACAGCACTGGTAGTGTTTGTGGAGCGCGGTCAGCGCAAGGTATTGGTTAACTACGCTAAGCGCCAGGTGGGTAACAAGATCATGGGTGGGCAGAGCTCGCATCTGCCGCTTAAGCTGAATATGGCTGGTGTTATTCCGCCGATCTTCGCTTCCAGCATCATCTTGTTCCCCGCGACGATGGCTGGCTGGTTCGGCAGTGGTAGTAGCATGACTTGGTTGAAGGATGTGAGTGACAAGCTTGCCCCGGGGCAGCCGATATATGTGATGTTTTATGCAGCTGCGATCATCTTCTTTTGCTTCTTTTACACCGCACTGGTGTTCAGTCCGAAAGAGACAGCTGACAATTTGAAGAAGAGCGGCGCATTCCTTCCGGGGATTCGTCCGGGAGAGCAGACAGCGCGCTACATCGAAAAGATCATGCTGCGTCTGACCATGGTGGGGGCTGTTTACATCACGTTGGTTTGTTTGTTGCCTGAATTTTTGGTGGTCAAGTGGAATGTGCCGTTCTATTTCGGTGGTACGTCGCTCTTGATTCTGGTTGTTGTGACGATGGATTTCATGGCGCAAGTGCAGTCTTACTTGATGACGCACCAATATGAGAATCTGTTGAAGAAGGCAAACTTTAAAGCCGGTTAATCGGCAGAAGCATCGCTGAATACTTTGCAGTATGCCAAGTACGCGGCTTTGAATTGAAGAAGCAAGGAGAAACAAATGAAAGTCCAAGCATCCGTAAAGAAAATGTGCCGCAATTGCAAGATTGTGCGTCGCAACCGTGTGGTACGTGTGATCTGCAGTAGTGATCCTCGCCACAAACAGCGCCAGGGTTGATTGAGTACAATCACCTCTGGATGTTAGAATTCGCAACTTTTTGAACGATAGGGTAGCTGCATGGCTCGTATTGCCGGTGTAAACATTCCAAACCATCAACACGCAGTGATTGCGTTGACAGCCATTTATGGCGTCGGACGTACACGTGCGCAGCAGATCTGTGTTGCAGCAGGCGTGTCGACTTCTTCTAAGATCAAGGATATCAGCGATTCCGAAATGGAAAAGCTGCGTGACGAAGTCGCGAAGTTCACCGTTGAAGGTGATCTGCGCCGCGAAGTCACAATGAACATCAAGCGCCTTATGGACATGGGCTGCTACCGTGGTTTGCGTCATCGTCGCGGCTTGCCGAGCCGTGGTCAGCGTACACGTACCAATGCGCGCACCCGTAAAGGTCCGCGTAAATCCATCGCCGGCGCGAAAAAGTAATTAAGTAGAGGACAGCAGACATGGCAAAGACCAGCACGAAAGTGCGTAAGAAAGTAAAGAAGAACGTTGCTGAAGGCATCGCGCACGTTCACGCTTCCTTCAACAATACCATCGTGACCATCACAGACCGTCAGGGCAACACACTGGCTTGGTCTACAAGTGGCGCGCAGGGCTTCAAGGGTTCTCGTAAGAGCACACCGTTCGCTGCACAGATAGCTGCCGAAGTCGTTGGCAAGTCTGCTGTCGAGTGTGGTGTTAAAAACCTGGAAGTGCGCATCAAGGGTCCTGGCCCGGGTCGCGAATCCGCTGTGCGTGCGTTGAACGCCGCCGGTTTCAAAATCACAAGCATTTCGGATATTACGCCGGTACCGCATAACGGTTGCCGTCCTCCGAAAAAGCGTCGTATTTAAGGAGTATCGATCTTGGCTAGAAATCTTGATGCAAAGTGCCGTAAGTGCCGTCGCGAAGGCGAGAAGCTGTTTCTGAAAGCAGAAAAGTGTTTTACCGACAAGTGTGCGGTAGAGCGTCGTGCGTATCCTCCCGGCCAGCACGGTCAGCGCCGTAACCAGCGCATGTCCGAGTATGGTGGTCAGTTGCGTGAAAAGCAGAAGGTGCGTCGCATCTACGGCATCCTGGAAGGTCAGTTCCGTCTGACATACAAGCGCGCGACAACCGCCAAGGGTATTACCGGCGAAAACTTGCTGCAATTGCTGGAATCCCGTTTGGATAACGTTGCCTATCGTATGGGTTTCGGCGGTTCTCGTGCTGAAGCACGTCAGACCGTGCGTCACAACAGCATCTTGGTCAACGGTAAGCGCGTAAACATTCCTTCTTACATCGTTAAGCCGGGTGATGTGGTTGAAGTCAACGAGAAGTCTCGCGCACAACTGCGCCTGAAGGCATCTCTGGACGCAGCAGTGCAACGCGGTTTTCCGGAGTGGCTGGATGTGGATGCCAAGGCATTCAAGGGCACCTTCAAGGCTGTTCCGCAGCGTACCGAACTGCCTGCAACTATCAATGAGCACCTCATTGTCGAGTTGTATTCCAAGTAATTAACGCGGAGTCGCATATGCCTACAAATAATCTGTTGAAGCCACGCATCATCGACGTCCAGAACATCTCCGCCACCCAGGCGCGTGTTGTGATGGAGCCGTTCGAGCGCGGCTACGGCCATACGCTGGGTAATGCCTTGCGTCGCATTCTGCTTTCTTCCATGCCCGGCTATGCCGTGACAGAAGTGAAGATCGCCGGCGTGCTGCATGAATACTCTCCTATCGACGGCGTGCAGGAAGACGTGGTCGAGATCCTGTTGAACCTGAAGGGTCTGGTTCTGAAGCTGCACGGTGCGCCTGAAGCCACTCTGCAACTGAAGAAATCCGGCGCTGGCGTGGTCACTGCTGCCGACATCGAAGTCGATGCCGATACCGAAGTGATCAACCCCAACCATGTCATCGCCCACCTGACTGCAGGCGGCAAGCTGGACATGGAGATCAAGATCGAACAAGGTCGCGGTTATGTTTCCGCTATCTCGCGTCAGCAGCCGGGTGCAACACGTCCGGTGGGCCACATCGCTCTGGACGCCTCGTTCAGCCCGATCTCCCGCGTGAGCTATGCAGTCGAAAGCGCCCGCGTTGAGCAGCGCACGGACCTAGACAAGTTGATCATCGACATCGAGACTAACAGCGCCATCGATCCTGAAGAATCCATCCGTTACGCAGCGCGTATTCTGGTTGAGCAATTCTCCGTGTTCGCTGCACTGGAAGGCACACCTGCTCCGGTCGAAAAGCCTGCTGCACCTAAGGTTGATCCTATGTTGCTGCGTCCGGTCGATGACTTGGAACTGACTCCGCGCTCTTCGAACTGTTTGAAGGCACAGAGTATCCATTACATCGGCGACCTGATTCAGTACACCGAAGCTGACCTGCTGCGCACCCCGAATTTGGGCCGCAAGTCTCTGAACGAGATCAAGCAAGTGTTGGCCGAGCATGACTTGTCGCTGGGTATCAAGCTGGAAAACTGGACGGCAGTGGCCGAGAAATAAAGCTCGCCCGGTAGATACCGGGTCAGAAAGCAAGAGAGGAAAATCATGCGTCACCGTTTAGGACTTAGAAAACTCAATCGCACCAGCAGCCACCGTCTGGCTATGTTGCGTAACATGACTGTTTCGTTGCTGCGTCACGAAGCCATCAAGACTACCTTGCCTAAGGCTAAGGAACTGCGCCGTGTGGCAGAGCCGATCCTGACGCTGGGAAAGAACCCCAGCTTGGCTAACAAGCGACTGGCGTTCGCCCGTCTGCGTGACCGTGAAATGGTTACCAAACTGTTCAACGAACTCGGCCCGCGCTATGCAACACGCAACGGCGGCTACTCCCGCATCCTAAAGTTCGGTTTCCGTAAGGGCGACAACGCGCCTATGGCACTGATTGAACTGGTGGATCGTCCGGTAGAAGCAGAAGCAGTGGAAGTGGCTGAATAAGTTCAGTTACAAGCCGCAATGAAAAAGGCCGGGTTATCCCGGCCTTTTTCATTGTGTACGACCTTTTTGCTAAGGTCGCACGCATAACTTCATTTATCTAGCAACTTTTTTAGATAAGGCCCGGTCACACTATCCTTGCTGACTGCGATGTCCTTGGGTGAGCCTTGGGCAACAATGCGTCCGCCGCCTTCGCCGCCTTCCGGTCCCATGTCGATTACCCAGTCCGCCGTTTTGATCACGTCCAGATTGTGCTCGATGATCACCAGTGTATTGCCTTGGTCGCGCAGGGTGTGGATCACCTTCAGTAACATATCGATATCGTGGAAGTGCAACCCGGTAGTCGGTTCGTCAAGAATGTACAGAGTGCGGCCCGTGTCGCGCTTGGAAAGCTCCAGCGACAGTTTTACGCGTTGTGCCTCGCCGCCGGACAGTGTGGTCGCACTCTGTCCCAATGTGATGTAACCAAGGCCGACATCAAGCAGCGTCTTGAGTTTGCGCGCGATGATGGGCACCGCATTGAAGAACTCATGCGCATGTTCCACTGTCATGTTCAGTACCTGATGGATGTTCTTTCCCTTGTATTGCACTTCCAACGTCTCGCGGTTGTAGCGCTGACCGTGACATACATCGCAAGGTACGTACACATCAGGCAGGAAGTGCATCTCGACCTTGATGACGCCATCGCCCTGACAGGATTCGCAACGTCCTCCCTTCACATTGAAAGAGAAGCGTCCGGGTCCGTAACCGCGCTCGCGCGAAGTCGGCACACTGGAGAAGAGGTCGCGAATGGGAGTGAAAAGCCCGGTATAGGTCGCCGGGTTGGAACGCGGCGTACGCCCAATAGGGGATTGATCCACGCTGATCACCTTGTCGAAGAACTCCAGCCCCTCGATTCCACGGTGCGGTGCGGGAATGGCATTGCTGCCATACAGATGCTGCGCCACGGCAGCGTACAAGGTGTCATTGATGAGTGTGGACTTGCCCGAGCCGGAAACACCCGCCACGCAGGTCAATAATCCGACCGGTAGATCCAGCGTCACATTTTTCAGGTTGTTGCCCGACGCACCGATGATTCTCAGCTTGCGCTCTGGGTCAGGCTTGCGATATGAAGTGGGGGGCTCGATATGGCGGCGACCAGCCAAGTAATCACCCGTCAGTGAATTCGGGTTGTCGATCACCTCCTGAGCTGTACCTTGCGCCACTACGATGCCGCCATGCTCGCCAGCGCCCGGCCCCATATCCACCACGTAATCGGCCGTGCGGATAGCATCCTCGTCATGCTCCACCACGATCACACTGTTACCCATGTCGCGCAGACGCTTAAGCGTATCCAGCAGGCGATCATTGTCGCGTTGATGGAGACCGATGGAAGGTTCATCCAGTACGTACATCACCCCGGTCAGGCCGGAGCCGATCTGCGAAGCCAAACGGATACGCTGCGCCTCGCCTCCGGAGAGTGTCTCGGCAGAACGCTCCAAGGAAAGATATTCCAATCCCACATTGTTCAGGAAGGTCAGGCGACTGGCGATCTCCTGCACGATCTTCTCTGCGATGGCCTGTTTGTTGCCTGCCAACGTGACGTTGCTGAAGAATGTCAGCGCCTGCTTCAGCGGCAATGCGCTCAATTCGAAGATGGTGCGATCAGCCACGCGTACATGGCGTGCTTCTTCGCGCAGACGCGTACCTTTACATTCGGTACAAGCACAGCTATTCAGATATTTCGCCAGCTCCTCACGCACCGTGGGAGATTCCGTCTCCTTATAGCGACGCTCCAGATTGTTCACGATGCCCTCGAAGGCATGCTCGCGCAACATCTTCTTGCCGCGTTCGTTCAAATAGGTGAAGGCGATCTCGTCATTGCCGCTACCGTACAACACCACCATCTGGATCTTCTCCGGCAGGCTCTCGAAAGACTGCTCCAGATCGAAGTCATAATGCTTGGCCAAACTATCCAGCATTTGATAGTAGAACTGATTGCGTCTATCCCAACCCTTAATTGCACCGCCGGACAGCGACAAGTTGGGGAAGGCCACTATACGTTTCGGATCGAAGAACGAGATCACACCCAGTCCGTCGCACTTAGGGCACGCGCCCATCGGGCTGTTGAACGAGAACAGACGCGGTTCCAGTTCCTGTAAAGAATAGTTACAGATCGGGCAAGCGAACTTGGCCGAGAACAGATGTTCTTTGCCGGAATCCATCTCCACGGCCAGCGCGCGACCGTCCGCATGGCGCAATGCCGTCTCGAATGACTCCGCCAACCGCTGTTTGATGTCAGCGGTCACTTTCAATCTGTCCACAACGATCTCAATAGTGTGCTTGGAATTCTTCGCCAGCTTTGGCAGGTTATCCATCTCGCATACTTTGCCGTTCACGCGCAGCCGCACGAAACCCTGGGCACGCAGCTCGTCGAACAGTTCCAGCTGTTCGCCCTTGCGCCCTACCACCACCGGCGACAAGACCATCACCTTGGTGCCTTCAGGCAATGCCAGCACCGAGTCCACCATCTGCCCAACAGACTGCGCCTGCAGCACGATGTCATGCTCGGGGCAATGCGGGTCGCCAGCACGTGCAAACAACAAACGCAGGTAATCGTGAATCTCAGTCACCGTACCCACGGTTGAGCGCGGATTGTGTGAAGTCGCTTTTTGTTCGATGGCGATAGCAGGGGAAAGCCCCTCGATCAGATCGACATCCGGCTTCTCCATCAGCTGCAAGAACTGGCGCGCATATGCCGAAAGCGACTCGACATATCGCCGTTGCCCCTCGGCATAAAGCGTATCAAATGCAAGTGAAGACTTACCCGAACCGGAAAGACCGGTGATCACCACTAGTTGATTACGGGGCAGATCGAGGCTGATGTTCTTGAGATTGTGGGTGCGCGCACCGCGTATCTTGATGTATTCCATGTGAGGCAAACTGACCATTAAAAACGACCCACCAATATACGCGAAAACGTGTGCTGACCCAACAGCAGTATCCAGATGGAAAGTGGGGATACGCCATCAGAAGCAGGTGTGGGTTGGCTATCAGACGTATATCCAGACCTGTTAAGATACGCCCCTTCCGAAAACCCAGACTCCCGCTTCATGTCCGCTTCAGATTCCGCAATGACCCCGTTCGAGCGCCGTGCCAGTATCGGCCTCGCGAGCATCTATGGCCTGCGTATGCTGGGCCTGTTCATCATTCTTCCGATCTTCGCTTTGTATGCCGAGACGCTGCCGGGTGGAGAGAGTCATTTTCTGATCGGGGTAGCGCTGGGCGCATATGGGTTGACGCAGGCGATCCTGCAGATCCCGGCGGGCTGGTTGTCGGATCGTTATGGGCGCAAGCCGATCATCATCGTGGGCTTGCTGCTGTTCGCGGCGGGCAGTTTCATCGCGGCCTCGGCGGACGATATCTACTGGATCATCGCCGGGCGTGTGATCCAGGGTGCGGGTGCGATCAATGCGGCGGTGATGGCGCTGACCGCCGACCTGACGCGCGAGGAGCATCGCACCAAGGCGATGGCGATGATCGGCATGACCATCGGCGTGACGTTCTCGCTCTCTATGGTGCTGTCGCCGTTGTTGTACAAGACCATCGGCATGTCGGGCATGTTCGAGTTGACTGGCGTGCTGGCTTTCGTGTCCATCGCGATGGTGCTGTGGTACATCCCGCAGCCGCGCATCACGCGTTTCCACTCCGACACAGAAGCGAACACCAGCAAGCTGAAAGAAGTACTGCGCAATGCTGACTTGCTGCGCATGGATTTTGGCGTGTTCACTTTGCATGCGATATTGATGTCGGTGTTCATGCAGGTACCGTTTATCCTGCGTGCGAACGGGCTGGATGCGCAGCACCAGTGGCAGGTATATCTGCCGGTGATGTTGATCGCTTTTGCACTGATGGTGCCTCCCATCATCATCGCGGAAAAAAAGGCCAAGTTGAAACAGGTGTTCATGATTGCCATCGGTCTGGCGGCGATCGCGCAACTGGGCATCCTGTTCTTGCAAGATAGTCTGTGGGGCATGGCGTTCACACTGCTGGTGTTCTTCACTGCGTTCAACGTGCTGGAGGCGACGCAGCCTTCCATCGTCAGCAAGATCGCGCCGTTGGCATCCAAGGGCACAGCGATGGGTGTTTTCAGTAGCGTGCAGTTCCTTGGCGCATTCTTCGGCTCGGCCATGGGTGGTCTGCTGATGCAGCTATATGGCGGTAATGCGGTGCTGATATTCGCAGTGGTGATGTTGTTGCTGTGGTTAGCGGTGGCGTCCGGTATGCGCGCGCCGGAGCCATTGATGACCCGGATGTTCCACCTCACGGAGATGGATGAAGCAGCAGCAAGCGAATTGCGGCAGTCTCTGGCACAATTGCGCGGTGTGCGTGAGGTGCTGGTGGTGGCGAATGAACAGATCGCCTGCATCAAAGTGGAAATGGGCGGATTCGACGAAGACGCGGTAGAACAATTAGTGAAGGGAGTATGAGATGTCAGTGAATAAGGCAATTCTGGTGGGCCGTCTGGGCAAAGACCCGGAGACTCGTTATATGACCAGCGGCGAAGCGGTGACCAATGTTTCGCTGGCGACTTCCGAGAACTACAAAGACAAGAGCGGTGAGAAGCAGGAACGCACCGAGTGGCACAACCTGGTGTTCTATCGCCGTCTGGCTGAGATCGCCGGTGAATATCTGAAAAAGGGTTCGCAGATCTATGTGGAAGGCCGTATCCAGACCCGCAAGTGGCAGGATAAGGAAGGTAAGGATCGCTATACTACCGAGATCGTGGTGAACGAAATGAAGATGCTGGGCGGCAAGTCTAGCGGCGGCGGTAGTTTTGAAGTGATGGATGATGGTGGTTCCTCCGCGCCTTCCCGTAGCGCGCCGGCAGCACGTCCCGCAGCCGCCCCGGCTGCTAAGGGCAACTTCGATAACTTTGACGACGATATTCCGTTTTAACACGTACGTTTTATATTAAACGTATATATAAACAGTGAAAGGCCTGCAATAGCAGGCCTTTTTTCTTGAATTTCTTCTGCAATATGACGTGCAACGTGGTGATTTTGAATTTGAGAAAATCATTGTATATGCGGGGTGTAAAATGCCGCCCCTGAATCGAACAGGACTGTTGCAGCACCACAGATGAGTAAAGCCTTCACTAAAGAATCGGACGATGAAGACGATGACGATCCCATATCGTTGACGTCGCTGCCGGCGGGCAGTAAGAACTATATGACCCCGGCGGGCTATCGCCGCCTCAAAGATGAATATATGCATCTGCTGGACGTGGAGCGTCCTTCAGTCGTGCATACCGTCTCGTGGGCGGCGGGTAACGGCGACCGTTCTGAGAATGGCGACTACATCTATGGCAAGAAGCGCCTGCGCGAGATCGACCGCCGCCTGCGCTTCCTCGCCAAGCGTATGGAAAATTCCGAAGTGGTCGACCCTGTTAAGCGGCAAGGCTGCGAGCAAGTTTTCTTCGGGGCAACCGTGACGGTGTGCCATGAAGATGGTACGGAACGCACTTACTGCATTGTCGGCATTGAAGAGGCGAACGCAGGCAAGGGGCATGTCAGCTGGGTGTCACCGCTGGCGCGCGTGCTGTTGAAGGCGCGCGAGGATGATGTGGTGATGTTGCCGCTGCCGGACGGTGTGGAAGAGTTGGTGGTAGTGAAGGTGGAATACTGCGAAATTGATTTCAATTAAGGTGAAACGATGAAATATCTGAAGAATGAGTTCCCTATCTACATCGCGTTGATCGTGTTGGGGTTGGGTTTTGCACTTGAGCACAGCGCAGTCGCGCAGGGTGGGGGCATGCTGTGGGGACTTCTTCTGGTGATTCTTGCCGCCATCATCGGCGTCGCCTTCCGCATTGCGCACCATGCCGAAGTGCTGGCGATACGTTTGGGTGAACCCTACGGCACGATGATCCTCACGCTGGCAGCAGTTTCTGTGGAAGTTGTCATCCTAGTCGTATTGATGATGGGCGAACCCAATCCTACGCTGGCGCGCGACACCGTGTTCGCGGCGGTGATGTTCGACATCAATGGCATTCTTGGTCTGGCTGCGATTGTCGGCGGACTGAAGCACGGACAGAATAAATACAACATATCGTCAGCCAACTCCTTTGTGGCCATGTTGCTGGTCGCTATCGGTGTGGGCATGTTCATTCCCGACTTTGTGCCGGAAGATCAATGGCAGGTTTACTCTGTGTTCTCGGTCATCATCATGGCTGTGATGTACATCGCCTTCCTGCGCCTGCAGACGGTGGAACATCGCACCTTTTTTGAATACACCTCCTCTCTCGAAGAGGAGGTGCATGATGAGGAGCACAGCCCGAACTCCTTGCATGTCGGCGTCATGGTCGGCGCTATCGTGCTGGTCGGCCTGCTGTCCGAAGTGCTATCCGTGTTGCTGGATGCCGGCTTGGCCGGTAGCAGTCTGCCTAAAGCGATCCCGGCGGTTCTGGTGGCGCTGATATCGGCCTGCCCGGAGATACTCACCGCCCTCAAGGCGGCGCAGCAGAACCGCATGCAAACCACGGTCAACATAGCGCTCGGTGCATCGCTGGCGACCGTCCTGCTGACCCTGCCTGTGATCGAGGCCATCGCGTTGTTTACCGGTGATCGTATCGTTATGGCGCTGACACCGCTACAAGGCGGCATGTTGCTGCTGACCTTTCTGACAGTGATGAATAATCTGCATGACGGCGAGACCAATGCCATCGAAGGTATCAGTCACTTCGTGCTGTTCGGGGCCTTTGTCGCATTGGTAGCGATGGGATTGATGTAAATCCGAGTATCAACCGGTTCCTGTGATTTGGTCACGGGAGCCGGAGTCGTTATGCAGCCTCTTCTATTTCTTCTGAAGCGGCCTCATTGGGTTGCTTGCTACGTTCCAATACAGCGGCGAAGAAACCGTCGGTGTTGTGCAGCTGGGGTGTAAGTTGCAGGTAGTCGCCCATTGGCAGGTCGATGTGATGTTGCTTTAGCACTTCACTGGCCGGCAGCAATGCGAAATCAGGATGCGCAATCAGGAATGCGCTGACGATATCCTGATTCTCTTCCTGCAACACACTGCATGTTGCGTACACCAGACGGCCACCTTTCTTCACCAGACGTGCTGCGGAATCCAGGATGGCGCGTTGCTTCTCTTTCAGCTCTTCCACGCTCTGTGCCGACTGGCGGAACTTCAGGTCGGGGTTGCGGCGTAGTGTCCCCAGTCCGCTGCACGGTGCATCCACCAGCACGCGGTCGATCTTGCCCGCGAGGCGCTTCACTTTCTGGTCGTTCTCGTGGGCGATGAGTTGCGGTTGCACATTGGACAAGCCGGAGCGTTTCAAGCGTGGTTTGAGATTGGTCAAACGTTTCTCCGATATGTCCCACGCATACAAACGGCCCTGCGAATTCATCAGCGCGCCCAGCATCAGCGTCTTGCCGCCGGCGCCGGCGCAGAAATCCACCACCATGTCGTTGCGCTTGGGTGCCAGCATCAGGCCGAGCAACTGACTACCCTCATCCTGCACCTCGAACTTCCCGCTGAGGAACAGTGCATGTTTGTTCAGCGCCGGTTTGTATTTCAGACGGATGCCATAAGGAGACAGCGGCGTAGCCGAGGCTTCGTAGCCTTCGGCTTGCAATGATTGCAGCACTTCGTTGCGGTTGGATAATTGTGAATTGACGCGCAGGTCGAGCGGTGCAGATTGTTGCATGGACTGCCCGAGCACCAGGATATCCTCGTCGCTGCGATACGCGCGCAGTTTTTCCACGATCCATTCCGGCAGTTCAGCCTGAATGGAAAGCGGCAAAGTGCTCACATCGATGCTTTTGACTTTGACTAGCCATTCTTCCTCTTTGACTTTGAGCAAAGGCTTCAGCTCACGCAGGTTGTAGCCGCCGAAGCGCACCCAGTAGGCAAGTGCCATGCGGCGCGCGGAGGCGATGCCTTTCTCTTCCATGGTGCAGCCGTATTCCAGCAACAGGCGATGGCGCAACACGCCGAACAGTGTTTCCGCCACCAGTTTGCGTTCGTTGGAGCCTATACGCTCTGTCTGGAAGAAATTGCGCAACACTGCATCTGCAGGGTGCGCCATCTTCAGTGCGCTGCGCACGGCCTGTATGGTGAGGTCGAGACGGTATTCTGTGAGTAGCATGACGTTTCCTATTTCTCCGCGATGCGGATGTCGGTGATTTACCAGGATTTTGAAATTTTCAGAAGTGTACCTGTGCAAGCTGTTTCTGTTTTGCATGATATGCAAGAAGAAGGCACTTCAGTTGTATTGGGCGGAAGGGCGTGGGCAATTCAGTATGTTGAAAAGCCTAGAGGAACAACCTCAAATTGATTCCAATGGCTTGGCTAAGAAGGCGATTTACTGCTCTATGTTAAGTTTGCGCAGAACCTGCACCAGTTGTGCACCATCATCTTCTGTCACCACCACTTTGCAGGGAACGAAGCTGTGATCAATGGCTAACCATAATTCCGACTTCCATTTGGTTTTTTGCGGTGGTGTGTATAGGTAATAACTGCGCAAGTTTCCGAATGGAACCTGTACTGTTTGCGCGGGATTTAATTGATAGTGGTATTCGTTTACTTTGTGACCATTGGTCATATCAAATTTGAACTCAAGGCGACCATGCGGCGGTTGAGCGGCGAATTGATACATTATGCTCAGCCGGTCTTGTGTGAACGGATGCAGTGTGAGGAGTTTAATGCCACTCTGGCTACTCAACGTTAGTTCGTTGTTTTCCCAATCAAAATCCGCGCTACTGTTTTTTTCATGGTTGCGAGTTCGGCTATGTTTGAAGTGAAGAGGAAGGAGCCCGTGCTGGGTGATTTCACCCTCACTGCTTACCACGATGGTTTCGGGCTGAAACAATGCCAGCAGTCCAACGGGCTTGGTTACGCTGGTAATTCTGTAGTGGCCTTCATGGCGTTCGAATATCTCATTGACTTCAGCCAGCTTAATGTCATGTTTGAGAATGTCGTAACTTGCCTCGATTCGTTGCGGCAAAGTTTCCGCACGTAGGTTGAAGGATAAACAGGCGAGGAAAAGGACGAATAGGGTGCGCATATTAATCTAGTCCAGGGGAGATTAATGTTGTGCCGAGTTGTTCCAGGCGATCGATGGAGACGCGACCATTGTCTTCAAGTCTAGCCTGGTCTTTACACAACCAGCGCACTGCTTGCGGGAAGATGCGATGTTCTTCGTGCAGTACCCGTGCGGACAATGTTTGCGGTGTGTCGTCATTCAATACCGGCACGGCTGCCTGAATGATGATGGGCCCGCCATCCAGCGCGGGGGTGACGAAGTGCACCGAACAACCGTGAATCTTCGCGCCGTCCTGCAGGGCGCGCGCATGTGTGTCGACGCCGGTATAGGCGGGTAGCAGTGAGGGGTGGATGTTGATCATGCGACCCATGTAGCGATTCACGAAATCATCGGTGAGGATGCGCATGAAACCCGCCAGCACAACCACATCGGGTTGGAAACGATCGATCACCTCCGCCAATGCAGCATCGAACGCTTCGCGATCGGCATAGTCGCGATGCGAGACCACTGCCGTATCGATACCGTGTGCGCGTGCTGTATCGAGTCCCTGCGCATCCGCCTTGTTGCTGATCACGGCAGCGATGCGGCAGGGCAAATTGGCACGCAGCAACGCTTCCATGTTGCTGCCGCGGCCGGAGATCAGGATGACGATGTTCTTTTGTGCGGGCATTTATTTGACTTGCGTTTGATGCTCGTCGTTGCTGCGCGCGCGGATGATGCCGATACGTGAAACGGTTTCGCCAGCCTCTTGCAGTTGCTTGACTGCAGCGTCCGCGTCAGCCGCGTCAACAATCACCACCATACCGATGCCGCAGTTGAAGGTGCGGAACATCTCTTGTGCTTCGACGTTGCCGCCTTCGCGCAACCACTCGAACAGCTTGGGCATCTGCCAAGTCTTGCTGTCGATGTCGGCCACCACGTTGGCGGGCAATACGCGCGGCACGTTCTCGGTGATGCCACCGCCGGTGATGTGTGCCATGCCCTTGATGGTGATGCTCTGCATCAAGCTCAGCAGCGGTTTCACGTACAAGCGGGTGGGGGCCATGATGCAATCGGCCAGCGTGCGCTCGCCGTCGAACTTAGCGTTCAAGTCCGGCTTGCTGCGTTCGATGATCTTGCGCACCAGCGAATAGCCGTTGGAGTGTGCACCGTTGGACGCCATACCGAGCACCACATCGCCCGGCTTGATATGTTCGCCGGTGATGATCTTGGACTTCTCGACCACGCCGACTGCAAAACCAGCCAGATCGTATTCGCCTTCCGGATACATGCCGGGCATCTCGGCGGTCTCGCCACCGATCAGCGCGCAACCGGACTGTTCGCAGCCAAATGCAACGCCTTTGATGACATCGGTCGCGCTGGGCACGTCCAGCTTGCCGCAGGCAAAGTAGTCGAGGAAGAACAGCGGCTCTGCGCCCTGTACCAGAATGTCGTTCACACTCATCGCGACTAGGTCGATGCCGACTGTGTCGTGACGGTTCAGTTCAAAGGCCAGTTTGAGCTTGGTGCCCACGCCGTCGGTGCCGGATACCAGCACCGGTTCTTTGAACTTCTTGGAGATCTCGACCAGTCCGCCAAAGCCGCCGATACCGGACAGCACTTCAGGGCGCATGGTGCGCTTGGCATAGGGTTTGATGTTCTCTACCAGCTGGTCACCGGCGTTGATATCGACACCGGCATCGCGGTAGGAGAGGGAAGAATTCTGGCTCAAGTTGAGTTCTCGCTTTCTGGCAGGTAAAGTGCAGCACGTTTTTCGCCGCGGATTTTACCCGAAATGACCGTCTCCCGCTCTGTTGCCATGCAGTGGCTGGCGCTGACCGCCGCCGCCTTCGTGCTGCTCTATCTGTTGGCCCCTATACTCGCCCCGTTCGTGGCGGCGGCTATCCTCGCCTATGTGTTCGATCCGCTGGTGGATCGCTTGTGTGCCTGGAAGCTGCCGCGCACTCTGGGGGTATTGCTGGTGATGCTGGGGGCCGCGTTGCTGGGATTGGCGCTGCTGCTGATCATGCTGCCCTTGTTGCAGCAGGAGATGACGCAATTGACGCAACGCCTGCCGCAATGGCTCGATGCCGCGCGGGAGCACCTGTTGCCGACTTTGCAACAATGGTTCGGGGTGGAGTTGGAGTGGGACAGTGCCGCGCTCAAGCAATTGCTGATCGATCACTGGCAGCGGGCAGGCGGCTTGGCCTCGGGTGTGCTACTGCCCTGGCTGGGCAATAGCAGCAGTGCTTTGCTGGCCTTGTTCGCCAATCTGCTGTTGATCCCGGTGGTGATGTTCTATCTGCTGCGCGATTGGGATGACATGCTGGCACGCGTGGATGGATTGCTGCCGCGCCACTGGCATGCGCAGATACGCAAACTGGCCGCCGAGTCGGACAAAGTGTTGGCCGAATTCCTGCGCGGACAGATCGCGGTGATGCTGCTGATGAGTGTGTTTTATGTGGTGGTGTTGTGGCTGGTCGGGCTGGAGTTCGCCCTGCCCATCGGCATCGTGGCGGGCATGCTGGTGTTCGTGCCCTATCTGGGTATGGTGCTGGGTTTGTTGCTGGCGACACTGGCCGCATTGATGCAATTCGGGCTGACCGGCGATTTGTTGATGGTGTGGGCGGTGTTCGGTGTGGGGCAGCTGCTGGAAGGTATGGTCATCACCCCATGGCTGGTGGGCGAACGTATCGGCCTGCATCCGCTGGCGGTGATCTTCGCCTTGCTTGCCTTCGGCCAGTTGTTCGGCTTCTTCGGCCTGCTGCTGGCATTGCCGATGGCCGCAGTGTTGCTGGTGCTGCTGCGCCATCTGCGAGAACAATACCTTTCCAGCACGATGTACCTCAAGCCATGAGCCAGATGCTGTTGGGCATCGCGCCGGAATGGGTGCCGACGCTGGATAACTTCGTCGCCGGTCGCAACGTTGAATTGCTTGCTGCCTTGCGGCAGGCAGCTGCCGGTGAGCCTGAGGTGCGTGCCGTGTATCTGTGGGGTGAAAAGGGCAGTGGTAAGAGCCATCTGTTGCAGGCGATGGCGTCGCAGGCAATCGGACAGGATTCGAAATATGCTGAACGTGCGGTGCCTGACGCAGCAAGCATGGTAGCAGTCGATGATGTCGAAGCATTAGATGACGCTGCGCAGATCGCCCTATTCGAACTCTATAACCGCATGCGCGAACAGGGTGGCTTGCTGCTGGTGAGCGGTACGCAAGCGCCGGCCCATCTTTCCTTGCGCGACGATCTGCGCACCCGCCTTGGTTGGGGGCTGGTGTATCAGGTGCATGCGCTCAGTGACGAGGAAAAGGCAGAGGCCTTGCGTCAGCATGCCGGTGCGCGCGGATTCGAGTTGCCGCACGAAGTCACCCAATATCTGTTGCGCCATGGTCGGCGCGACCTGCCGTCCTTGTTGCAAGTGCTGGATGCGCTGGACGAACATTGCCTGCGCCTGAAGCGCGCTGCCTCGGTGCCGCTGCTGAAAGAAGTCATGGCAGAGCAGGCCTGAATTTGGCACAATCCGCGCTAGGCTGGCGCTGGGGCGGCGGTCGTACAGGATTCTTAATGGACTAAAAAAGGGGCAAGCGATGTTTAAAAGAACAGCTTTGACAGTATTGGTATTGGCAGCACTTCCTATGCAGGCTTACGCAGCAGACGGTATGTTCCGTCTAGATGCCCATGTTTCCACACTGGGCGGCGGACTGGAGATCGGAGCGCCATTGTCAGAGCGATACACCGCCAGAGTTGGTTTCAATTCGTTCAAAGCCAGCGGAAATACTGATTCAGGAGGCCTTAACTATACAGGTGATCTGAAGCTGTCCAGTATCTCGGCATTGGTAGACTGGCGTCCTTGGAGCGGCGTGACTCACTTGACTGCGGGCGTGATCTTCAATAGCAATAAATTGGAGCTGAACGCCACTGCGACTACGGGCACGGTCTATAGTATCAACGGATTCGACTATACCGCTGCTACGGGAGATGCGATCAATACAACCGTGGATTTCAATAAGGTTTCCCCGTATTTAGGTATCGGTTGGAGTGGCCAGCCTAAGAAGCAAGGATTCTCTTTCAGTAGTGACATCGGCATTTTGTTCCAAGGCTCCCCCAAGGCTACCGTGACTGCAACTGGGGCATGGACAGGTACCGGCGGTAAGACTGTGACTGATCTGGTGGTGGATGCACAGAACCAGCTGAACAGCGATCTGAGCAATTTCAAATTCTATCCAGTGCTATCCATCGGTGTCGGCTATACGTTCTAAGACGTTGGTATACAGAGGACGCACAAGGCCTGCAGTGATGCAGGCCTTTTTCATCAAGGAGAGTATGTGAATCTAGCTTTATTCGATCTGGACAATACCCTGTTGAGCGGCGACAGCGATTTCGAGTGGTCGCAGTTCCTGATCGAGCAGGGTGTGCTCGACCGCGAACTGTTCGAAGCAAAGAACCTTGCGTTCTACGAACAGTACAAGGCGGGCACGCTGGATATCCACGAGTTCCTCGATTTTCAGCTGAAACCCCTGTCGCGTCATGCGCGCAAGGTGCTGAATCAGTGGCATGAAGCGTTCATGCGCATCAAAGTGCGTCCTATGATGGGTGACAAGGCACGCGCATTGGTGAAGGAACATTTGGCGGCTGGCGATGTGTGTGTGGTGATCACCGCCACCAACAGTTTTGTCACCGCACCCATCGTGCGCGAGTTCGGTATCGAGCATTTGATCGCTACCGACCCGGAGCAGAAGGACGGTGAATTCACCGGCGGTGTAGCGGGTGTGCCCAGCTTTCGCGAAGGAAAAGTTGCGCGCATGGAGCAGTGGTTGAGTGAGCGTGGATGGAGCTGGGGTAGCTTCGAGCAGAGCTGCTTCTACAGCGATTCCTTGAACGACCTGCCACTGTTGTCCAAGGTAAAACGTCCGGTTGCGGTCGATCCGGATGCGACTTTGCGTGCGCATGCCGAGCAACAGGGTTGGCCGGTCATCTCCCTGCGCTGATCAAAAAGTTCGCGTGGCGATTCGTTCGCCCTTTCTCCCGCTTGCGGGAGAAAGTTGGAAAGGGGGAAGGGGCGTGGCATGACCGTAGAAGAGGCCTCTGGAGCGGGTGCTATAATCCGCGCCCATTGTCGCGCCGCTTGTGGCGGCAGCGTAACCTGACGATTCCATGATCAAAAGACTATTCAAGAAGGTATTCGGAAAATCCCGCAAGGCCGCGAAAGCGAGCAAGGCGCATGTGATCCCGTTCCAGCAGCATAAGGTTGCACGTGAGGGCATCAGCTATGCCTCGCGTCGTGTGACTGACGGCCTGCAGGCCGCAGGTTTCCAGGCCTACGTGGTGGGTGGCGCGGTGCGCGACCTGCTATTGGACCGACATCCCAAGGATTTCGATGTCGCGACCGATGCCACCCCGGAAGAAGTCAAGCGTGTGTTCCGTCGTGCACGCATCATCGGTCGTCGTTTCCGACTGGTGCATGTGATGTTCGGTGACGAGACAGTCGAGGTCTCCACCTTCCGTCGGGCCATCGAAGCGGAAGACGCCGAGACCGATGCGCACGGGCGCATCCTGCGCGACAACGAGTTCGGCGATCAGGAGCAGGATGCGGCGCGTCGCGACTTCACCGCCAACGGACTGTTCTACGATCCCAGTTCGCAAGAGATATTCGATTACCACAATGGCTATGCAGATATACGCGCCAACACGCTGCGCATGATCGGCGATCCGGAGGTGCGCTACCGCGAAGACCCGGTGCGCATGCTGCGTGCAGTGCGTCTGTCGGCCAAGCTGGGTATGAAGTTGGATTCGGCCACCGCCGCACCCATCGCCAAGATGAAAGAGCTGTTGAGCAACGTGCCGGAGGCGCGCTTGTTCGACGAGATGCTCAAGCTACTGCTATCCGGTCATGCGCTGGCATGTATCAAGAAACTACGCTCCATGCACCTGCATCACGGCATGTTGCCGATGCTGGATGTGATCCTCGAACAACCTATGGGCGAGAAGTTCGTGATGGCGGCGTTGCAAAACACCGACCAGCGTATTGCCGATGAAAAACCCACCTCCCCTGCGTTCCTGTTCGCAGCTTTGCTGTGGCATGAGGTGCTGACCGTCTGGAACGCCAAACAGGCGGCAGGCGAGAAGCCGATCGGCGCATTGCATTTGGCGATGGAAGAAGTGCTGGATCGTCAGCGCGCCAAGCTCGCGATCCCGCGCCGCTATGACACGGTGATGAAAGAGATCTGGTTGCTGCAACCGCGTTTTGAGCAGCGCGGTGGGCAGCGCCCATTCCGGCTGCTGGCCTTGCCGCGTTTCCGCGCTGCGTACGATTTCCTGTTGCTGCGCTGCGAGAGTGGAGAAGCTGACAAAGAATTGGGCAAGTGGTGGGAAGAGTTCCAGCATACGAACGAAGATCGACGCGCCGAAATGTTGTTGGCCGACACTGCCGGGCCGAAGAAACGCCGTAAACGTAGCCGCAAACCGAAGTCTGCAGGGCAGGCAGAATTGCCGATAGATTGATGGGGCACCTCGTTGCCGCGTCGTGGCCGCACATCGCATACATCGGGTTGGGTAGCAATCTGGCAGATCCGGCGGCACAGGTCATGCAAGCTTTGACGGCGCTGGATAAGCTGCCGCAGACGCGATTGCTGAAACGATCATCTTTGTACCGTAGTGCACCTGTGGGCTATCTGGATCAGCCGGATTTTATCAACGCCGTGGCGCAAGTAGAAACGGAACTACCTCCACGCGTTTTGTTGGATGCCTTGCTGGCTCTGGAATTGGAATGTGGCCGCACACGCGAATTTCAGAACGCGCCGCGCACATTAGATCTGGATGTGTTGATGTATGACGATCTGGTGCATCACGAGCACGGTCTGACCGTGCCACATCCGCAGATGCATCTGCGCGCGTTCGTATTGCAGCCTTTGCTGGAGATCGCACCGGATTGCGTCATTCCCGGCGTGGGTGTAGCGGCAGCCGCGAGGACTGCATGCGCTGGACAACAACTGGAACGATTGGAACATGCCGCTAAGTAAATATCGCTACATCGTGGTGGAAGGCCCCATCGGTGTGGGTAAGACCAGTCTGGCCAAGCGGCTGGCGGAACACAGTAGTGCGGAAACGCTGCTGGAAAAGCCGCAAGAGAATCCTTTCCTTGCGCGCTTCTACGAAGATGCTGAGCGCTACGCACTGCAGACGCAGCTGTTCTTTCTGTTCCAGCGCATCAACGAAGTGCGTGACCTGAATCAGATGGATATGTTCCAGAGCCGCACCGTCTCCGATTACCTGTTCGAAAAAGATGAACTGTTCGCGCGCCTCAATCTGAGCGAAGACGAATACCAGCTATACCAATCGATCTACCAGCGACTCGCACCGCAGGCGCCGACACCCGATCTGGTGATTTATCTGCAAGCCTCGACCGAAGCGCTGATCGCACGCGTGCGGCGGCGCGGTCACCGTCATGAGCGCACCATTCAGGACGACTATCTGACCAAACTGGCTGACAGCTACGGCGAATTCTTCCATCATTACGCCGAAGCGCCGGTGCTGGTGGTGAATAGCGAAAATCTAAATTTCGCGGATAATGATGCTGACTTCAAGTTGCTGCTGGAACGCATCGGCAGGATGCGCGGGCAGCGTGAATATTTCAACGTGGCGGAATAATGCGAACGACCTTGAGTAAATTACAGGCGATGCATGCGCGCGGCGAGAAGATCGCCATGCTGACCTGTTACGACGCCAGTTTCGCCACACTGTTGGAGAACAACGGTGTGGATGTGCTGCTGGTCGGCGATTCGCTGGGCATGGTGATACAGGGGCGGGAAAGTACCTTGCCGGTCACTATCGAGCAGATGGCTTATCACACGGCCTGCGTGGTCAGCGGCGCGCAGCAGGCATTCGTCATTGCCGACATGCCGTTCGGCACCTCGCAGTTCTCCGCGCGCGAGACCTTCGGGCATGCGGTGCAACTGATGCAGGCCGGTGCCGAGATGGTCAAACTGGAAGGTGGTGCCGAGATGGCCGAGACGGTCGCTTTCCTCACTTCACGCGGCATCCCGGTGTGCGGGCATATCGGGCTGACACCGCAATCGGTGCATCTGCTAGGTGGCTACAAAGTGCAGGGCAGGGAAGACTCGGCAGCCAAGAAGTTGAAGAAGGATGCGCTTGCACTTCAAAAGGCCGGAGCAAGTATGCTTGTCCTGGAAGCGATCCCCGCGGTGCTGGGTGCCGCAGTCACCCAGCAACTTGCCATACCGACCATCGGTATCGGCGCGGGCGCGGATTGTTCCGGCCAAGTACTGGTGTTACATGACATGCTGGGCGTGTATCCCGGCAAGAAAGCGCGCTTCGTGAAGGATTTCATGCTGGGCGCCGCTTCCATCGCCAATGCCGTGGCGCACTATGTCGCCGAAGTGAAGGCCGGCACTTTCCCTGCCAAAGAACACTGTTTCTGATGCAAGTCATCCATTCTGTCGCCGAACTGCGTGCGCGACTCGCGCAAGAGCGTTCTATAGCTTTCGTTCCCACCATGGGCAATCTGCATGCCGGTCACGTTGCACTTGTGGAGCAGGCGCGTCAGCAAGGCAAGTGCGTAGTGGTGAGCATCTTCGTCAATCCTTTACAGTTCGGACCGAACGAGGATTTTGATAAGTATCCGCGCACGCTGGAGGCGGATTGCGAAAAGTTGCAAGGCTCGGCGGATATCGTGTTCGCACCCGCCGTAGCTGAGATGTATCCGGAGCAGCAGAGCTTCTACATCGAGCTGCCGCCCATCGCCAGCGAGTTGTGCGGAATGCAGCGGCCCGGCCATTTCCGGGGGATGGCGACCGTGGTGCTCAAACTGCTCAATCTGGTGCAGCCGCAGGTCGCCTTGTTCGGCAAGAAGGATTACCAGCAGCTAGAGATCATTCGGCAGATGGTGACGCAGTTCAATCTGCCGGTATCCATCGTCGGTGGTGAGACGGTACGGGCCATAGATAGTCTGGCTTTGAGCTCACGCAACCAATACCTGAGCGATGAAGAGCGAACCGAAGCGCCTCAGCTACATCTAACCCTTGCGCAGGTGGGGGCATCCTTGGGCAGGGGAGTGCGTGGGTTCTCAGCGCTTGAAGATGAGGCGATGGAGATGCTTGCCAAGCGCGGCTGGCAGGTGGAGTATGTATCTATCCGCTGTCAGCAAGGGCTGGGGAAGCCGAAAGTGAATGAACGCCAATTGGTAGTGCTTGCTGCTGCCCGTTTGGGCGTCACCCGCCTGATCGATAATCTAGAGGTTTGTCTTTGAGTCTCAGGCGTTTATAATGCGCGACCCTGCGATAGACAGGGGTGGATAGGAGGTAACCATGCAACGAACCATGCTTCAAGCCAAATTGCATCGTGCGCGCGTGACGCAGGCAGAACTGCATTACGAGGGTTCGTGCGCCATCGACGAGAACTTCCTCGATGTGAGCGGTATCCGCGAATACCAGCAGATTGAGATATGGAACGTCACCAACGGTGAGCGTTTCACCACCTATGCCATCCGTGCCGAGCGCGGCTCACGTACGATTTCCGTGAACGGTGCGGCAGCGCATAAGGCCGCTGTCGGCGACATCGTCATCATCGCGACCTTTGCCAGTTATTCCGAGTTGGAACTGCAGAAGTACCATCCTGCTCTGGTGTATTTCGACGAGAAAAACGACATCATCGGTCAGCGCGAACAGATCCCGGTGCAGGCCGCAGCCTGATCTTGCGATAGATAAAACAAAAAGCCCCGCATCAGCGGGGCTTTTTGTTTGTGCTGCGGGAAAACGGCTTAGATGCGTTTCGCCAGTTCGGCAGCTTTGCCGATGTAAGTCTCTGGACTCAATTCCTGCAGGCGTTGCTTCTCGGTTTCCGGGATGTCCAGCGTCTTGATGAACGCGGCCAGACTTTCGCGGTTGATGCCGCCTTTGCCACGCGTCAGTTCCTTCAGCTTGTCGTAGGCGCTCTCGATGTTGTAACGACGCATCACAGTCTGGATCGGCTCGGCCAGCACTTCCCAGCTGTTGTTGAGGTCTTCCGCCAGTCGTTGCGGATTGGCTTCCAGCTTGTTCAGGCCCTTCAGGCAGGATTCATAGGCGAGCAGGGTGTAACCCATGGCGACCCCCATGTTGCGCAACACGGTGGAGTCGGTCAGGTCACGCTGCCAGCGCGAGATCGGCAGCTTCTCGGAAAGGTGCTTGAGCAGCGCGTTGGCGAGGCCGAGGTTGCCTTCCGAGTTCTCGAAGTCGATGGGGTTGACCTTGTGCGGCATGGTGGAGGAACCCACTTCGCCCGCCACCACTTTCTGCTTGAAGAAGCCGAGCGAGATATAGCCCCAGATATCGCGGTTGAGGTCGATCAGGATGGTGTTGGCACGCGCGAACGCGTCATACAGTTCAGCCATGTAGTCATGCGGCTCGATCTGGATGGTGTAAGGGTTGAATGTGAGGCCGCGCGCCTGGACGAAACGCTGCGCGAAATGCTCCCAGTCGATATCTGGATAGGCAGACAGGTGTGCGTTGTAGTTGCCCACTGCGCCGTTGATCTTGCCTAGGATCTCGACAGATGCGATGCGCTGATAGGCGCGGCGCAGGCGGTACACCACATTCGCCATCTCCTTGCCCAGTGTGCTGGGCGTGGCGGTCTGGCCGTGGGTGCGGCACAGCATGGGCAGGTCTGCATGCTGATGGGCGAGTGCGGTCAGTTTGTCGATGACGGACTGCAGTACGGGCAGCATCACTTCCTTGCGGGCGTGGCTCAGCATCAGTGCATGCGACAGATTGTTGATGTCTTCCGAGGTGCAGGCGAAGTGGATGAATTCCAGTGAGTCCTTGGTCTCGGTATCGCTACCCAGCTTTTCGCGCAACCAGTATTCGATGGCTTTTACATCATGGTTGGTGGTGCGCTCGATGGCTTTGATCTCTTCCGCATCCGCTTCGCTGAACTGGCTTGCGAGCTGATCCAGACGGGCGATGGTGGCGACCGTGAACGGTGGCAGTTCGTGGATGTGTTCTTCCGCGCTCAGTGCTTTCAGCCATTCGATCTCGATCAGCAGGCGAAAACGGATCAGGCCGTATTCGCTGAAGTGGTTGCGTAGTGCGTCGACTTTGCCGGCATAGCGGCCGTCGAGCGGGGAAAGGGCGGTCAAAGCGGAAAGCGTCATGTCGTTGCTCGGTAAATGGATCAGGCGCGCATTTTACGCGAAAGCACCTCAGGCTGCCGGGTGCATGTGCAGCGTGCGTGTGGGGAAAGCGATGTCAGCACCGTGCCGGGCGATGATGTCGGCTACGTTCAATAGCACCTCCTGCTTGACCTCGTGGAAACGCACGAACTCGGTGGTGCGTGTGAAGGCGTGGATGAAGAAGTTGAGCGATGAATCTGCGAATTGGTCGAATGCGACGAGGATGGTTTGATCCGTGTCTATATCAGGGTGCGCGTTCAGCATGGCTTTTACCTCGGCGACGATGTCGCGCATCTTGCTGAGGTCTTGATAACGCAGACCGATGACCTCGCGGATGCGGCGGTTGGTCATGCGCGTCGGCGTTTCCACCACGATGGAGGAGAACAGCGAATTCGGCACATAGACCGGTGTCATGTTGGGGGTGCGGATGATGGTCTGGCGCCAGCCGATGTATTCGACCTTGCCTTCGATCTGCTTGTCGGGTGAGCGCACTGATTCCCCGATCTTGAACGGGCGGTCGAGATGGAGCATCAGTCCGCCGAACAGGTTGGCCAACAGGTCCTTGGCGGCAAAGCCGACCGCGATACCGCCGATGCCGCCAAAGGCCAGCACACCGGAAAGGTTGAAGCCCAATGTCTGCATCACAGCCAGCGCGGTGATCACGATCACCACGATGCGTGATACCTTGCTCAAACCATCAATGGTGGTGTGATCGACTTCCTCGTCGCGCGCTTTGTGGTCCGCGACGATGTTGCGCGAAAGCTCGTTGATGAATATGAACAGGAACCAAGCGAAGCAGATCTCGGCACCGATGATGCGTGCCGGCGTGGCGAATGCGAGTAAAACCGCTTCGTTTTGGAGGTGTAGCAGGTTCAGGGCGAAGGTGATGCCGCTCAGCCAGATCAACAAGGGTAGCGGGCGTCTGGCTGCAGAGATCAGCGCATCGTCCCACACGTTGTGTGAGCGCTCTGCGATCTGATGGGCGTGGCGCAAGCCGATGCTGGCGGTGAAATGTACGATCAGCGTTGCGCCGATGACGGACAGTATCTGCATGCTCTCTGAGGTGATCTGTATGGGCATATTCAATCTTTGGAAGTTGAAAGCTCGATGATGCCTCCGCCGAGACAGACATCGCCGTCATAGGCGACGACAGACTGTCCGGGTGTCGCCGCCCATTGTGCCGCGTCAAAAGTGAAATGAGCCTGGCCTTCGCCCGTGACTGCGATGCGGCAGGTCGCATCCTGTTGGCGGTAACGCGTCTTGGCAGCATGGGCGCGTGTCGCATCGGGTGGCGCACCACTGATCCAGTGCATGTCCAGTGCATCCAATTCTGGATTCAGTAATAGCGGATGGTCGTGCCCCTGCACCACGATCAGGCGGTTGTTCGCCATATCCTTGCCGGCGGCGAACCACGGCTCACCGCTACTTTCTTTGCCGCCACCGATACCCAAGCCTTGCCGCTGACCATAAGTGTAGAAAGACAAGCCCATGTGTTGGCCCATCACCTTGCCATCAGGTGTGACCATATCGCCCGGCTTGGTCGGCAGGTAACGGTTGAGGAATTCGCGGAAAGGGCGTTCTCCGATGAAACAGATGCCGGTGCTGTCTTTCTTTGCGGCATTGGAAAGCCCATGCTGGTGTGCGATCTCACGTACCCGCGATTTGGGGATGTTGTTCAACGGGAACATCGCCTTGGACAATTGCTGCTGATTCAGGCGGTGCAGGAAGTAGCTCTGGTCCTTGCTGGCATCGGCTGCCTTGAGCAGTTGGAACAGGCCATCCTGCTCGCGCACGCCAGCGTAATGCCCGGTGGCGATCTTTTCGGCACCGAGGCGCAGGGCATGATCGAGGAAGGCTTTGAACTTGATCTCGGAATTGCACAGGATGTCCGGGTTCGGTGTGCGCCCGGCTTCGTATTCGCGCAGAAAGTAGCTGAACACGCGGTCTTTATATTCCTTGGCAAAGTTCACCGCCTCGATGGGGATGCCGATGGTGTCCGCCACGGCAACTGCGTCGATCAGGTCCTGGCGTGAAGAACAATATTCGCTGTCATCATCGTCTTCCCAGTTCTTCATGAACAGGCCGATGACTTCGTAGCCCTGCTGTTTCAGCAGGAGTGCGGTGACAGAAGAGTCTACGCCGCCGGACATGCCGACGACGACGCAGCCTTTACTCATAGTGTGTAATGAGGTCGAGTGGATAGCGTTTACCGGCGAGATAGTCTTCCACGCAGCGCAATATCAGCGGACTGCGATGACGATCCTGAGAGGCGCGGATCTCATCCGGCGTCATCCACACCGCGCGCAGGATGCCTTCATCCAGCTTGCGCTCAGGGTGGTGTGAGAGGATGCGACCACCAAAGGCAAAGCGCAGAAAAGTGGTGTCGGAGGCGGCCGCATGCCAGCGGTACACGCCGATCAGATATTCGGGTTCGAATTCGTAGGCGGATTCTTCCAGCACTTCACGTGCTGCACCGGCGGCCAAGGTCTCGTTCGGCTCCCAGTGGCCAGCAGGCTGGTTGAAGCGGAGCCCCTGTGTAGTCTCTTCCTCGACCAGCAGGAACTTGCCATCCTGTTCGATGACAGCTGCGACAGTGGCGTTGGGTTTCCAGATCATGGCGAGATTCTAACGAATAAAGGCAGGAATCATCCTGCCTTTAAATTTGGTGCCGGGGGGGGGAATCGAACCCCCACGCCCTCTCGGGCACCGGATTTTGAGTCCGGCACGTCTACCAGTTCCATCACCCCGGCAAGGGCATTCTTCGCGCAACCATTACTGGGCGGAAGGGCGCGAATTATCCATGAAACGTGCCGTGTCATCAACTACAATGCGCAGCCTGATTTTTACATCCCCATTTCAGGTATGCGTACCGACGATTTCGACTTCGATCTCCCCGAACATTTGATCGCCCAACACCCGCCCGTGCAACGGGGCGGCAGCCGTCTGTTGCGTGTAGCAGCGGCAGGTTTGGAAGACCGAACGTTCGCCGATCTGCCGCAGTTTCTGCGTGCCGGTGACCTGTTGGTGCTGAACGACACGCGCGTGCTCAAAGCGCGATTGTTCGGGCAGAAAGCCACCGGCGGTCAGGTCGAAGTGATGGTGGAACGCGTGCTGGGTGCACACGAAGTGCTGGCCAAGGTGCGTGCCAGCAAAACACCCAAGACTGGCAGTTCTTTTCTTATTGCCGATGCAGTGACGGTCGAAGTGCTGGGGCGCGAGGGTGAATTTTTCCATCTGCGGTTTGCGGGCGAAGCACCGGTAGAAGAGATATTGGAACGCTACGGCAAGCTGCCGTTGCCGCCATACATCACCCATGCCGCAGGCGAAGAGGACGACGAACGTTACCAGACCGTGTTCGCACGTGAGCAGGGCGCGGTCGCCGCACCCACGGCAGGTTTGCATTTCGATGAAGCGATGCTGGACAGTCTGCGCGCCAAGGGCATCAACATCGCCTATGTCACGCTGCATGTGGGCGCAGGCACCTTTCAGCCGGTGCGCGCCGAAGATGTGGTCGATCACATCATGCACAGCGAGCGCTACACCGTGCCGCAAGCGACAGTGGATGCAATTATTCGAACAAAAGCGAATGGTGGGCGCGTGGTGTCGGTCGGTACCACCAGTTTGCGTGCGCTGGAGAGTGCTGCCATGAGCGGCGAGCTGCAAGCTGGCTCCGGCGAGACGAACATCTTCATCACGCCCGGCTATCGTTTCAAGGTGATCGATGTGTTGCTCACCAATTTTCATCTGCCGCGCTCCACCTTGCTGATGCTGGTGTGCGCGTTCGGTGGTATTGAAAGGTTGTTGCATGCCTATCAGCACGCAGTGCAACAGGAATATCGTTTCTTCAGTTATGGCGATGCGATGTTGATCGAGCGCAGTCCAGACTGACGCGATAGATTGGGGGTGCTGTGAACTTCCTCGCGCATGCACTGCTGGCCGGTGACGATTCCGCGCTGATCGTGGGTGGTGTGGTGGGTGACTGGATCAAAGGAACGCTACCGGGCGCATTGCCAGAAGATCTGGTGCAAGGCGTGGCGTTGCATCGTGCCATTGATCACCATGCTGAGACGCATCCGGCCTTTTGCAATAGTCGCTCAAGGATGTCTCCCGGGCGCAGACGCTATGCGGGGGTGCTGGTCGATATGTTCTACGATCATCTGCTGGCGCGTGACTGGGCGAGACACCACCCCAAACCTTTGCATGCGTTCTGCCAAGACATCTATAGCCAAATCGAAAGCAGGATGGGCGACCTGCCCGAGACGGCGCATCCTGCCCTGCGCATGATGGCGCGTGAAGATTGGTTATCGAGTTACGCCCATATAGAAGGTATCGCCGATGTGTTGGCGCGCGCCTTCTGCGATCAGTGGCGGGCTATCGGGTAGAATCGCGCCTTTCTGTATTCCGTTTCACCTCGGCGTATCTCTCAATGAAATTCACACTACACAATACTTCCGGCGCTGCGCGTCGCGGCACACTTGAACTGGCGCACGGCAAGGTGGAGACGCCTGCCTTCATGCCAGTGGGTACTTACGGCACAGTCAAAGCGATGTCGCCGCAGGAGCTGAAAGACATCGATGCGCACATCGTGCTCGGCAATACCTTCCATCTGTGGCTCCGTCCCGGTTTGGAGGTGATCGCCGCGCATGGCGGTCTGCACAACTTCATGGGCTGGGAAGGTCCTATCCTTACTGACTCCGGTGGCTTTCAGGTGTTCAGTCTGGGCGAATTGCGCAAGATCACCGGCGGCGGGGTGGAATTCCGTTCGCCTGTGAATGGCGATAAATGCTTCTTGTCGCCGGAAGAATCGATGCGCATCCAAAAAGTATTGAATTCCGACATCGTGATGATCTTCGACGAATGCACGCCATATCCGGCCGACGAGCAGGTGGCGGGTGTGTCGATGCGCTTGTCGCTGGATTGGGCCAAACGTTCCAAGAAGGCGCACGAAGGCAATCCGAATGCGCTGTTCGGGATCGTACAGGGCGGTATGCATGAGCATCTGCGCGACGAATCGCTGGCGGGCCTGAAGGAGATCGGTTTTGACGGTTTTGCCATCGGCGGCCTGTCGGTAGGCGAACCCAAAGAGGACATGTTACGCATCCTGCGCCATACCGCGCCGCAGCTGCCGCAAGATAAACCGCGCTACCTGATGGGCGTGGGCACGCCGGAGGATCTGGTGGAGGCGGTGGCGAACGGCGTGGATATGTTCGACTGTGTGATGCCGACGCGCAACGCGCGCAACGGTCATCTGTTCACGCGCAATGGCGATGTGCGCATCAAAAACGCCACACACCGTCTGGATACGCGTTCCCTCGATCCGCAGTGCACTTGCTACACCTGCCAGAACTTCAGTCGCGCCTATCTGCACCATCTGCATCGTCTGGGTGAGATATTGGGCGCTCGTCTGAACACCATCCACAACCTGCATTATTATCAGGAACTGATGCAGGGCATCCGTGCGGCCATCGAAGCGGGTCGTTATGACGAATTCATGGCCGAGTTCCACGCTGCGCGGGCTGGCGGCGGGGCCTTGCCCGGTAACTGAACCGTCATGTCTTCCGTGCTAGAATGCGCGCCTTCTTTTTAGTCACCCAACCAACAACTGGAGAGTATCAAATGACTTCGATCAGCGAATTTTTCATCAGCAACGCATATGCAGAAGGCGCAGCAGCCCCTCAGGGGGGCGGTTTCATGGAGTTCTTGCCGCTGATCGCCTTGTTGGCTGTGTTCTATTTTCTGGTGCTGCGTCCTCAGCAAAAACGCGCCAAAGAGCATACGGCGCTGGTAGCCGCATTGCAGAAAGGCGATGAGGTCGTGACCATCGGCGGCGTGCTGGGTAAAGTCACCAAGGTCGGCGAAGAGAACGTGATGGTGGAGATCGCTGCAGGCGTGGAAGTCCAGGTGCAAAAGCCTTCCGTCCAGAATGTTCTGCCAAAAGGCACGATCAAGTCCCTGTAATCCCCTCAAAGCAAGGTATTGCAATGAACCGTTACCCGCTGTGGAAGAACCTGTTGATCTTGGTCGTGTTGGTGACCGGATTCATCTATACCTTGCCGAATTTCTACGGTGAGTCGCCGGCGGTGCAGATCATGCCGCTGCGCAGCCACCTGAAGGTAGATACCCAACTGCTGGCGACCGTGGAGCAGACACTGCGCGACGCGCAACTGGCACCGGAAATCCTCTCGCTGGATGCGGGTAGTGTCAAAGTGCGCTTCTCCGATACCGACAGTCAGCTCAAGGCCAAAGATGTGCTGCATGCAAAGCTGGGCGAAGACTATGTGGTGGCGCTGAACCTGCTGTCGCGCTCGCCCACCTGGCTCACCGAGATGAACGCTTTGCCGATGTATCTGGGTCTGGATTTGCGCGGCGGCGTGCACTTCCTGATGCAAGTGGATATGAAAGCGGCGTTGGACAAAGCGCTGGAGTCTTCTTCTAGCGATATCCGCAGTACCTTGCGTGAAGCACGCATCCCTTATTCCGGCGTGAGCCTTGATGGTGATGTTCTCTTCGTAAAGTTCCGTGATGCAGAATCGCGTAGCAAGGGTGAAGAAGAGCTCAAACTGCGTTTCGGTGGATTGCAGTTCGACGACAAGGACGCCGGGCGTGACTACCTGTTGCGGGCGACGCTCAAGCAGCAAGAAAAACTGCGTTTGCAAGATTCGGCCTTGCAACAGAACCTGGTCACGCTGCGCAACCGCGTGAACGAACTGGGTGTGGCCGAACCGGTCATCCAGCAACAGGGTGTCGATCGCGTCGTGGTGCAGTTGCCGGGCGTACAGGATACCGCGCGCGCCAAGGACATCCTGGGGCGTACCGCAACATTGGAAGTGCGTCTGGTGGATGATGATCGCCAAATCAGCGCGAGTGGTGCAGCACCGTTCGGTACCGAGATATTCCAAGAGCGTGACGGCACTGCCTTGGTGGTGAAGAAGAGCGTGATCCTCACCGGTGAACGCATCAATGACGCCCAGCCCGGATTCGACAGCCGCAACAACGAGCCTGCCGTTCACATCAATCTGGACGCAGTGGGCGCGCGCAAGTTCAAGGAAGCGACGCGTGAGAACGTGGGCAAGCGCATGGCCATCATCCTGTTCGAAAAAGGTCGTGGCGAAGTGGTCACCGCACCGGTGATCCGCGAAGAGATCGGCGGTGGGCGTGTGCAGATCAGTGGGCAGATGGATACCACCGAAGCGCAGAACATCGCCTTGTTGTTGCGTGCCGGTGCACTGGCTGCTCCGATGGAGATCATCGAAGAACGTACGGTCGGCCCCAGCTTGGGCGCGGACAACATCCAGCGCGGTTTCGATTCGACCAAGATCGGCTTCATCATGGTTGCGGTGTTCATGATCGCTTACTACCTGATCTTCGGCACCATCTCGGTGTTGGCACTGGGTGCCAACCTGCTGTTGCTGATCGCACTATTGTCGATGTTGCAGGCGACGCTGACCTTGCCGGGTATGGCAGGTATCGCATTGACACTGGGTATGGCGATCGACGCCAACGTGCTGATCAACGAGCGTATCCGCGAAGAGTTGCGTAACGGGGTGCCGCCGCAGATGGCGATCAGCACCGGTTATGAGAATGCATTCGCGACCATCATCGACTCCAACATCACCACGCTGATCGCGGGCGTGGCGCTGTTCATGTTCGGCTCCGGCCCGGTCAAGGGCTTTGCGGTGGTGTTGTGTCTGGGCATCCTGACCTCGATGTTCAGCGGTGTCATGGTGTCGCGCGCACTGGTCAATCTGTTCTACGGACGCCGTGCGCGTTTGAACAAAGTCGCCATTGGTTAAGGGGAAACAGACATGGAATTCTTCCGCATCAAAAAAGACATCCCCTTCATGAGCTACGGCAAGCTCACCACGACGATCTCGTTGGCGACTTTCCTGCTGGCTGTGTTCTTCTTGGCCACCAAGGGGCTGAACTTCGGCGTGGACTTCACCGGCGGTACCGTGATCGAAGTCCATTACGCACAACCCAGTGACACCAACAAGGTGCGCGAGGAGTTGGCAGGCATCGGATTGCCAGATGCGCTGGTGCAGCATTTCGGCACCACTCATGATGTATTGATCCAGGTGCCGCTCAAGCACAACAAGATGGGTGCGAATCTGTCCGAGCAGGTATTGGCTGCCTTGCGTGCCAACGCGGAAGTCGAGTTGCGCCGTGTCGAGTTCGTCGGCCCTCAAGTTGGTAAAGACCTGGTCGAAGACGGCGCGATGGCACTGCTGCTGGTTTCACTCGGCATCGTCGGTTATCTGTGGATGCGTTTCGAATGGAAATTCGGTCTGGCAGCCATCATTGCCAACCTGCATGACGTGGTGATCATCCTCGGTTGTTTCGCTTTCTTTCAGTGGGAGTTCTCGCTCTCGGTGTTGGCTGCAGTGCTGGCGGTATTGGGTTACTCGGTGAACGAGTCGGTGGTGGTGTTCGACCGTATCCGCGAGAACTTCCGCAAGATGCGCAAGACCGGTGTGGCAGAGATCATTGACAACGCTATCACGCGCACCATGTCGCGTACCATCATCACCCACGGTTCCACACAGTTGATGGTGTTGGCTATGTTGCTGCTGGGTGGTGAGACGCTGCACTTCTTTGCACTGGCACTGACCATCGGCATCATGTTCAGTATCTATTCTTCGGTGTTGGTCGCGAGTCCCTTGCTGATGATGTTCGGCGTGTGCCGCGAAGACTTCATTAAGCCGGAAAAAGCAGAATCCGAAGAAGTCCTGCCGTAAGCGATGGAATTCTTCGCTTTGTTTCTGGACATCGTCCTGCATCTTGATACGCATCTGCTCGCCTTGGTGCAGGACTATGGTGTGTGGGTGTATGCCATTCTGTTTGCGATCATTTTCGCCGAGACCGGGCTGGTGGTCGCGCCATTCCTACCGGGTGATTCACTGCTGTTCGTGATCGGTGCCTTGTGCGGTATGGGTTCGCTGCAACTGGAAGTGGCGATGCCGCTGCTCATCCTTGCGGCCTTCATGGGCGACAACACCAACTACTGGATCGGCCGCCTGCTGGGGCTGCGTTTGTTGGAGCGCGCTGGTTCGCGATTCATCAAGCAGGAACATCTGGAAAAGACCCATGCTTTTTATGAGAAACATGGCGGCAAGACCGTGATCTTTGCACGCTTCCTGCCGATACTGCGCACCTTTGCCCCTTTTGTGGCAGGTATCGGCACCATGAACTACCGTCATTATGTGATGTTCAGCATCATCGGTGGCGTGGCATGGATCGGCAGTCTGACGCTGGCCGGTTACTTCTTTGGCAACATCCCGGTCATCAAGAACAATCTCACCCTGATGATTCTTGTGATTGTCTTCATCTCATTCGTTCCCGCGATGTTCGAATTCATCCGTCACCGCAGGCAGCGCGCGCAGGCCGATTAGGTTCTCGGGCCGCCAGTTCTGGCGCGCCCATTCCCATACCGCTTCAAGATTCTCATCAATCAGTTCATGTGGTGGTTTTTGCCGCAAAAAGCTTAGTGCATGCCATAGCTCACTGACTGGCTGCGCGATGTTCACAGCTTGTGCGAGTGTCTGCTTGCTCAGTTTTTCACCCGCCTCATTCACTGCGATGGGTAAGTGCATATAGTGAGGGGTGCTTAGGACGAGCAGTTTTTGCAGATGGATCTGGCGTGGCGTGGAGTTCAGCAAGTCGGCACCGCGCACGATGTGCGAGATCTTTTGCAAAGCATCATCCACAACAACAGCCAGTTGATAGGCGAATAACCCATCCGCCCGTTTCACCACGAAATCGCCGATTTCACTTTCCAAATGTTGAGTGATGCTGCCTTGTAGTGCATCGTCGAATGTCAGCGCAGCGTCATCCGTTAGTACGCGCCATGCTCTGCCTTCGCGTCCTGCGGGTATGCCCTTGCGGCAGGTGCCGGGATAGACAGGGCCTTCTATGCCGTGTGTGGCGGAATCGGAAATCTCTTTGCGTGTGCAACAGCACGGGTAAACGTCGTCGCTGTGTTTTAGCTGCCTCAGGGCTTCTTCGTAGGCAACCGTACGCTGGCTTTGGTAAATGACGGGCTCATCGGAATGCAGCCCAAAGACATCCAGCGTGCGCAGGATGTCATCGGCAGCACCCGGCACGCAGCGCGGTTTGTCGAGATCCTCCATGCGTACCAGCCAGATGCCGTGATGATGTCTTGCGTCGAGAAAACTACCGACCGCGGCGACAAGTGAGCCGAAGTGCAGCGGCCCGGTGGGGGAGGGGGCGAAGCGCCCCCGGTATTGCGTTTTATGCTGGGACAGCTTCTTCTTCCTCGAACTCCAGCTCAACCTTGCCATCCTTGACGTCGACCGTGACCTTGCCGCCGTTCGCCAAGCGTCCGAACAATAGTTCGTCGGCCAGAGCGGAACGGATGGTGTCTTGGATCAGACGCGCCATCGGGCGAGCACCCATCAGCGGGTCGAAACCGTTGTCGGCGAGGTAATCTTTGAGCGCGTCGGTGAAGATCGCATCCACTTTTTTCTCGTGCAACTGCTCGTCCAGTTGCATAAGGAATTTATCCACCACGCGCAGGATGACGTCCTTATCCAGAGCGGCGAAGGATACGATGGCATCCAGACGGTTGCGGAACTCTGGTGTGAATAGGCGCTTGATGTCGCCCATCTCGTCCCCTGCAGATGCGCTCTTGGTGAAGCCGATCTGCACCTTGTTCAAAGCTTCCGCACCCGCGTTGGTTGTCATGATGATCACCACGTTGCGGAAATCGGACTTGCGACCATTGTTATCAGTCAGTGTGCCATGATCCATCACCTGCAACAGAATGTTGAAGATGTCCGGGTGTGCTTTCTCGATCTCGTCCAGCAGCAAGATGCTGTGCGGTTGTTTGCTGATGGCTTCGGTGAGCAGGCCGCCTTGTTCGAAACCGACATAGCCCGGCGGCGCGCCGATCAGACGCGACACGGCATGACGTTCCATGTATTCGGACATGTCGAAGCGATGGATAGGCATGCCCATGCTGTAAGCAAGTTGGCGTGCCACTTCGGTCTTGCCGACACCGGTGGGGCCGGAGAACAGGAAGCTGCCGATGGGCTTTAGCGGATTGCCGAGACCACTGCGCGACATCTTGATGGCGCGTGCCAGTGCGTCGATGGCTTTGTCCTGACCGAACACGGTGGCTTTCAGATCGCGATCAAGATTCTTCAAGGTATTTCGGTCGTCGTGCGACACAGTGCGCGTCGGGATACGCGCGATCTTGGCGATGATCTCTTCGATCTCGTGCTTGCCAACGGTCTTCTTTTGCTTGGACTTGGGCAGGATGCGTTGTGCGGCACCGGCTTCATCCAGCACGTCGATGGCTTTGTCAGGCAGATGGCGATCATTGATGAAGCGTGAAGACAACTCGGCCGCGCTGGTGATGGCGGCGGCACTGTACTTGATGCTGTGGTGTTCTTCGAAGCGCGACTTCAACCCTTTCAGGATTTCGATGGTTTGCTCCACCGAGGGTTCAGGGACGTCGACTTTCTGGAAGCGGCGTGACAACGCAGAATCCTTGTCGAATATGCCGCGATATTCCTGATAGGTGGTTGCGCCAATGCACTTCAATGCGCCGCTGGAAAGTGCCGGCTTGAGCAGATTGGAGGCATCCATGGTGCCGCCCGAGGCTGCGCCAGCGCCGATCAAGGTGTGGATCTCATCGATGAACAGCACCGCATTGGGCGCATCCTTCAGTTCCTTCAGCACGGCTTTCAGGCGTTGCTCGAAATCGCCGCGATACTTGGTGCCTGCCAGCAACGACCCCATGTCCAATGCGTAGACCTGTGCATCCTTGAGGATGTCAGGTACTTCACCCTCAACGATGCGGCGTGCCAAACCTTCTGCGATAGCAGTCTTGCCGACGCCGGCTTCACCGACCAGTAGCGGATTGTTCTTGCGACGACGGCACAGTGTCTGGATCACACGCTCCAATTCCAGCGCCCGTCCGATCAGCGGATCGATCTTGCCTTCCAGTGCGTAGGCGTTGAGGTCTTGTGTGTAGCTAGACAGCGCGCTGTCACCTTGCTGCGGCGACTCGCTTTCGGGGTCGCCTTCAGCTCTATGCGTGGAAGGCTGTGCCTCGGCAGTCTTGTTGATTCCGTGCGCGATGTAGTTCACCACGTCCAGACGTGTGATGGCGCGCTGGTTGAGGAAGTACACGGCATGCGATTCTTTCTCGCCGAACAGGGCGACAAGGATGTTGGCGCCGGTCACTTCTTTTTTGTTGGTGGATTGCACGTGCAGGATCGCGCGTTGGATCACGCGCTGGAATCCGACCGTCGGCTGTGTGTCGACTTCGCCGGTGCCGGGCACGATGGGCGTGTGCGACTCGATATGCTGAGACAGCACACTGCGTAGTTCTTCCAAGTCGGCACCGCAGGCACGCAACACATGTGCGGCGGATGGGTTGTCCAGCATCGCAAGTAGCAGGTGCTCAACCGTGATGAACTCGTGACGTTTTTGGCGCGCCTCAACAAAGGCGAGGTGCAAGCTGACTTCCAGTTCTTGGGCAATCATTTAATTTTCCTCCATACGGCATTTCAGGGGATGCCCACGCTGTATCGCATATCCTACTACTTGTTGAACCTTGGTTTCCGCAATGTCCTTGGAATACAGACCGCATACTGCAGAACCCTCATTGTGTACTTTGAGCATGGTTTGCGTTGCCTGTTCCATACTCATCGAAAAAAAAGCCTGCAACACTTCAATGACGAACTCCATGGTGGTGAAGTCATCGTTCAGCAAGATCACCTTGTACATCTTCGGTGGTTTGGTTTTGCTGCGTTCCAGTAGTTGAACATTCTCTTGCTTGGTTGCCATCGAATTCATTGTCGCATTGTGTTCGTCTGTATATTTGACGATTAGCGGGGGTTTTTCAAGCCTGTTGCACAAATATATACAATAAGGGCTTGACGCTGCGACAAAAGCTGGGTTAAAAAGCGCGTAGGTGTTTGAATCAAAGTGTCTGCAGTACTGGTTTTGCCGTGTGCGGTCTTGGATTTAAACAGTTGGCGGGAATCCACCCGCATTTTTTGTAAGGAAGCAAAGCATGGCAAACGGTACTGTTAAATGGTTCAACGACGCAAAGGGTTTTGGTTTCATTACTCCCGATGATGGCAGCGAAGACCTGTTCGCGCACTTCTCCGCGATCAACATGAGTGGCTTCAAGTCTCTCAAAGAAGGTCAGAAAGTGTCTTTCGAAGTCGTGCAAGGCCCCAAGGGTAAGCAAGCCTCCAACATCCAAGCCGCCTAATTCGCGGTTTTTTTGTTGCCGTAAAAAAGCCCGACGTGAAAGCGTCGGGCTTTTTGTTTGTGTCGCGCTTGCGAGTTAAATAGCTTTCAACGCCGCATTGAACGTTGCACTAGGACGCATCGCATTCGAGGTCTTGTCGAAATCGGCCAGATAGTAGCCGCCCATATCGACCGGTCTGCCTTGTGCGGCAAGCAGCTCGTTGGCGATCTTCGTTTCACTATCAGTCAATGCTTTGGCGAGCGAAGTGAAGCGATTCTGAATCTCCTTGTCTTTGTTCTGGGCGGCAAGTGCCTGAGCCCAGTACAGTGCGAGGTAGAAATGGCTGCCGCGGTTGTCGATCTGACCGACTTTCCGTGCGGGAGATTTGCCGTTGTCGAGGACTTTGCCGGTGGCTTGGTCCAACGTGTCCGCCAGTACTTGCGCCTTGTTGTTGTTGAAGGTCTGTGCCAGATGTTCAAGCGATACACCTAGCGCAAGGAATTCGCCCAGCGAATCCCAGCGCAGGCAATTCTCCTGCTGGAACTGTTGCACATGTTTTGGGGCAGAGCCGCCCGCACCGGTCTCGAACAGGCCGCCACCGTTCATCAGCGGCACGATGGAAAGCATCTTTGCGCTGGTGTTGAGTTCAAGGATGGGGAACAGGTCGGTTAGGTAGTCGCGCAACACATTGCCGGTGACAGAGATGGTGTCTAACCCTTTGCGGGCACGCGCCAGTGTGGCGCGGCAGGCATCAGCCGGCTCCATGATGCTGATATCCAAATTACTGGTGTCGTGATCCTTGAGGTACTTTTGCACTTTGGCGATGATCTGTGCATCGTGGCCGCGCTTCTTGTCCAGCCAGAAGATGGCGGGCGTCTTGCTTAAGCGGGCGCGCGTGACGGCGAGCTTCACCCAATCCTGAATAGGCGCATCCTTGGTCTGGCACGCGCGGAAAATGTCACCCTGTTCAACTTTTTGTTCCAGTAATACTTTGCCGGAGGAATCGATGATGCGTACTACACCGTCGCCAGCCATCTCAAAGGTCTTGTCGTGCGAACCGTATTCTTCAGCCTTCTGTGCCATCAAGCCGACGTTGGGTACCGAGCCCATGGTGGCTGGATCGAGTGCACCGTTCTTCTTGCAATCCTCGACAGTGGCGACATAGATGCTGGCGTAGCAGCGGTCGGGGATCATCGCCAGCGTGTCGTAAGGCTTGCCGTCAGCGCCCCACATCTTGCCGCCGTCGCGGATCATCGGTGGCATCGATGCGTCGATGATGATGTCGCTGGGCACATGCAGGTTGGTGATGCCTTTGTCGGAATTCACCATCGCCAGCGCGGGGCCA
Source organism: Gammaproteobacteria bacterium (assembly GCA_018814405.1). Classification (GTDB taxonomy): domain Bacteria; phylum Pseudomonadota; class Gammaproteobacteria; order Burkholderiales; family Gallionellaceae; genus Sideroxyarcus. Next base: position 148,286 of record JAHIZO010000006.1, on the reverse strand, counting down.
TTGCGGAAGCAATCGGAGATGTCTGCGACCAGTTTGGCGCGTTTGGCATCAGGCAATGCCAGCACCTTGGCTTCCAAGTCGCCGAAACCGTTGTTGACGTTGACGCCCATCTGTTTGAGTTGTGCGCCGTGCTTGTCGAACACATTCTGGAAGAACACGGAAACGGCGTGGCCGAACATGATGGGGTCGGACACTTTCATCATCGTGGCTTTGAGGTGCAGCGATAGCAGTACATCTTCTTTCTTCGCCGCACTGATATTGTCGGCGTAGAACTTGCGTAGCGCTTTGCGGCTCATCACGGCAGCGTCGATGACTTCGCCGGCTTTGAGTGCGAGCTTGTCTTTGAGTAGGGTGACTTTGCCGTCTTTACCCTCGAATTCGATGCGAGTGGTGGTGGCTTCCGGCACGGTCACAGATCTTTCGCTGCCGTAGAAATCGCCACTGGTCATGTGTGCCACACGTGTCTTGGAAGTGCTTTCCCACTTGCCCATGCGATGCGGATGTTTGCGTGCGTACTGTTTGACCGAGGCTGCTGCGCGGCGGTCGGAGTTGCCTTCGCGCAGCACCGGATTCACCGCGCTGCCGAGCACCTTGCCATATCGTGTCTTGATCTCTTTCTCGGTATCGTTCTTGGGTTCGTCCGGAAAGTCCGGGACCTTGTAGCCTTTGGCTTGCAGTTCCTTAATAGCCGCCTTCAATTGCGGGATCGATGCGCTAATATTCGGTAGCTTGATGATGTTGGCATCAGGTTGCAAAGTCAGTTCGCCCAACTCGGTCAGCTGATCCGAGACCTTTTGCGAATCGGTCAGCTGGTCGGGGAAGTTGGCGAGGATGCGCCCGGCCAATGAGATGTCGCGTGTTTCAACTGCGACACCTGCCGCCTTGGTGAAGGCCTGTATGATGGGAAGCAATGAATAGGTCGCCAGACGCGGCGCTTCATCGGTCAGGGTGTAGATGATCTTTGCGGTTGTCATGTTGGTGTCCGGAGTATTGGAAAGATTGAGATGAGTCGTATCCTGTTGTTCAACAAACCCTACGGTGTGATCTGCCAATTCAGCAAGGATGGACTGCATCCGACGCTGGCGGATTATATCGCCGTTCCCGATGTTTATCCCGCAGGCAGACTGGATACGGATAGCGAAGGCCTGCTGTTACTTACCGATGACGGTAAATTGCAGCACCGCATCACCGATCCCAAACACAAACTGCCCAAGACCTATTGGGTGCAAGTAGAGGGCATCCCTGACGAAGCTGCCTTGCAGAAGTTAAGGCAGGGCGTGCAATTGAAAGACGGCCTGACCTTGCCCGCCGAGGCAAGAGCGATGGATGAGCCAGCCGGACTGTGGCAGCGCGATCCGCCGGTTCGCTTCCGCAAAGCTATACCGACAAGCTGGATAACGCTCACCATACGTGAAGGCAGGAACCGCCAGGTGAGGCGTATGACAGCGGCGGTGGGCTACCCCACATTGCGTCTGATTCGCTACCGGATCGGTGACTTTACCCTGGACGGGTTGCCATCCGGTGAATGGCGCGAGCAGCAGGCGCCTAATGTATAATGCGCGCCTTTCGAATCGCAGGAGTTAACCATGCCTATCTATGACTATCGTTGCAGTAGCTGCGGAGTGCAGAAGGACGTGATGCAGAAGATCAGTGATCCGGTGCTGACCACTTGCCCGGAGTGCGGCCAAGAGACATTTTCCAAGCAGCTGACAGCCGCAGGCTTTCAACTCAAGGGTAACGGCTATTACGTGACCGACTTCAAGAACAAGCAACCGGCGGCATGCGAGCCGGCTGCGTGCGCTTCCTGTCCGTCCGCGGGTACGCACTAAGTGAAAAAATATCTGCTGACCGGTCTGCTGGTACTGGTGCCGCTGGTGATCACCCTGTGGGTGCTCAGCTTCATCATCGGCATCCTCGACCAGTCGCTGTTGCTGTTGCCGTCTTCCTGGCATCCCGACAACCTGCTGGGCATCCATATTCCCGGCTGGGGGGTGATCCTGACAGTGGGCATCATCTTGCTCACCGGGCTGCTGGTGCGCAACGTGTTCGGACAGCAACTGCTGGACTGGTGGGAAGGGCTGTTACGCCGCATCCCGTTCGTGAACGCGATCTACAACAGCGTCAAACAGGTCAGCGACACGCTGCTTTCCGGAAGTGGTAATTCCTTCCGCAAGGTGTTGCTGGTGCGATACCCGCATGCACAGGCATGGTCGCTGGCGTTTCTGACCAGTGTGCCGGGTGATGTGCGCGAGGCGGTGGGCGAGGAAGAATATGTCGGCGTATTCGTGCCGACCACGCCCAGCCCGGTCAACGGCTTTTATTTCTTCGTAAAGAAATCCGAGACCATCGAGCTGGACATCAGCGTCGATGCCGCCTTCAAAGCCATCGTTTCCATGGGTGTGGTGTCATCACCGGATGCGACACACAAACTTCCCGCTTTCAAATAAGCATTTTTCGTTTCAACCTCTATAGCTGTATTTAAATCATGCGAACTCATTACTGCGGACAACTCAACGTTAACCAACTCGGCCAGACTGTCACCCTGTGTGGCTGGGCCCATCGCCGCCGCGACCACGGCGGGGTGATCTTCATCGACCTGCGCGACCGTGAAGGTATCGCGCAAGTGGTGTGCGATCCGGACCGTGCCGACATGTTCGCCATCGCCGAATCGGTGCGCAACGAATTCGTGCTCAAGATCACCGGCCGCGTGCGCCGCCGTCCGGAAGGCACAGAGAACAAGAACATGCACAGCGGCGAGATCGAGATCCTCTGCCACGAGATCGAAGTGCTGAACGCTTCGGTTACGCCGCCGTTCCAGCTGGACGACGAGAACCTGTCCGAGAACGTGCGTCTGACGCACCGCGTGGTTGACCTGCGCCGTCCGCAGATGCAGAAGAACATGATGCTGCGCTACAAGACCGCGCGCGCGTTCCGCCGCTTCCTCGACGACAACGGCTTCATCGACATCGAAACACCGATGCTGACCAAGTCCACACCGGAAGGCGCGCGTGACTATCTGGTGCCGTCGCGTGTGCATGCCGGCGACTTCTTCGCCTTGCCACAGTCGCCGCAACTGTTCAAACAGATGCTGATGGTGGCCGGCTTCGACCGTTACTACCAGCTCACCAAGTGCTTCCGCGACGAAGACTTGCGCGCCGACCGTCAGCCGGAATTCACACAGGTCGATATCGAGACTTCATTCATGAGCGAAGAGCAGATCATGAACATGACCGAAGAGATGATCCGCGTCGTGTTCAAGGAAGTGCTCAACGTCGCATTGCCCAACCCGTTCCCGCGCATCGGCTATGCCGAAGCGATGGCGCGTTTCGGCTCCGACAAGCCGGATATGCGTGTGACGCTGGAGATCACCGAAGTCACCGACGCGGTGAAGGACGTCGCGTTCAAGGTGTTCAGCGGCGTGGCGAATTCCGGCGGCCGTGTGGGCGCGCTGCGCGTGCCGAACGGCGGCGCGTTCACGCGCGGCGAGATCGACGAATACACCAAGTTCGTGAGCATCTACGGCGCCAAGGGCCTGGCCTATATCAAGGTCAACGACATCACCAAGCTGAACGAAGAAGGCCTGCAATCGCCTATCGTGAAGAACATCCACGAAGCCGCGTTGAAGACCATCATCGAACGCACAGGGGCGCAGAACGGCGACATCATCTTCTTCGGTGCGGACAAGACCAAGGTCGTCAACGACGCGCTGGGCGCATTGCGCAGCAAGATCGGCCACGAGAAAGGTCACACCAACGGCAAGGCGTGGGAGCCGGTCTGGGTGGTGGACTTCCCCATGTTCGAATACGACGACGAAGCCAAGCGCTGGAACGCCTGTCACCATCCGTTCACTTCGCCAAAGGACGAGCATCTGGAATTCCTCGAAACCGATCCGGGCAAGTGTCTGGCCAAGGCCTACGATCTGGCATTGAACGGCTGGGAGATCGGCGGCGGTTCTGTGCGTATCCACAAGGAAGAAGTGCAGAGCAAAGTGTTCCGTGCGCTGAACATCGGCGCGGAAGAGGCGCAACTCAAGTTCGGCTTCCTGCTCGATGCGCTGCAATACGGCGCGCCGCCGCACGGCGGTCTGGCCTTTGGTCTGGACCGTATCGTCACCATGATGACCGGTGCCGAATCCATCCGCGACGTGATCGCCTTCCCCAAGACACAGCGTGCACAGTGCCTGCTGACACAAGCGCCGTCCGCCGTGGACGAGAAGCAGTTGCGCGAGTTGCACATCCGTCTGCGCCAGCAAGTGCAGACCACCGTGGAAGTCAGCAAGGAATAAGTGATGCGCCGCGCCGTACAGTGGTTGTTACTGTCCGGCTTGTTGCTGTGCCTGCCGTTCGCGCAGGCACGCGACCAACAAGACCATCCGCTCGCTGTCATCTCCGTCGCGCAATTGCCGGCGGAGGCACGCGACACATTGCTGCTCATCAAACGCGGCGGCCCGTTCCCTTATGCGCGTGACGGTATCGAATTCAAGAACCGCGAACGCATCCTGCCTGCGCAGCCGCGCAGGTACTACCGTGAATACACAGTGAAGACACCGGGCGTCAGCCATCGCGGTGCGCGCCGCATCGTGTGCGGTGCCGTGCCGGAGTGTTACTACACTGCCGATCATTACCGCAGTTTCAAACGCATCAAGGAGTGAGCATGAGCGACTTGTGTGAACGTTTGCAGGATATGGGCGAAGCGGGTGTGTACCGCCTGAGTTGTCCGGTCGAAGTGTTGCGCGGCAATGCGGCCTTGGCCGAATTCCGCAGCTTCGAGATCGACATGACGAATGTGCACAACAAGGGCGAATTCCTTGCGGCCATCGCGCATGCCATTCAGGCGCCGGACTGGTTCGGTCACAACTTTGACGCGCTGGCAGATGCCTTGTGCGACATGTCCTGGCTGGATGAGTTCGATGAGGGTTATGTGTTGCTGTTGTTGAACAGCGGCGACACGCTGGGGTTGACCGCAGCGGATCATGAAGTGGTCATGGAGATATTCAACGACACGGTGAATTGCTGGAAGCAGGCAGGCAAACCCTTCTGGATATTCCTTGCGTGATGCAGCGAACCAAGCAACCCGTCTCTGTTCTGGTCGTCATCTACACCGCAGCGCTGGAAGTGCTGTTGCTCGAGCGAGCCGATCATCCCGGTTATTGGCAATCGGTCACCGGCAGTCGCGACGGCGAAGAGTCTTTGTTTGAAACTGCACTGCGCGAAGTGGCCGAAGAGACCGGTATCGATGCACATCAGTTTCAACTGACCGACTGGCAGCAGCAGAACGAATACGAGATCTACCCGCACTGGCGTCACCGCTATGCCGCCGGCGTCACGCGCAATACCGAGCATGTGTTCGGATTGCAACTTCCACACCCTGTCCCTGTCAACCTCTCGCCGCGCGAACACTTGAACCTTCTGTGGTTGCCCTGGCGGGAAGCGGCGGATAAAGTCTTCTCGCCCAGCAACCGCGAAGCGATATTGCAGGTGCCGGAACGGAAAGATACGTTGGAGTAGAAAGCGACAAATCTCCCCTAGTCCCTCTTTGCCAAAGAGGGGGGCGGTAGTGGGAGTGCTAAAGTGACGGCGTGCTGTAGTTGGAGTCTTTGTTGTAAGTAGAAGTGAGCGGGGGATTTGTGCGGCCCTACAACAAATCACTGAAAAAGATTTCCAGAGCATTGCGCAGCAACATGACCGAAGCCGAGCAAAGTTTGTGGTGGCGGCTGCGAAACAAACAACTGGCTGATGTGCAGTTCTACCGCCAGAAACCACTGCTAACGTTCATCGTCGATTTCTATTGTCCGAGAGCAAAACTGGTGGTTGAGCTGGATGGTGCGCAACATCTCGAAGCGGCACATCAGCAAAAGGATGTGGCACGCGATGAAGCGTTAGGAAAGATGGGCATCAAAGTGTTGCGCTTTGACGACAGGCAGGTGTTGACGGAGACGGATGCTGTCGCGGAGTTCATCTATGATGAAGTTGTGGCAAGACTGAAAAGTTCGAATCTCCCCTAACCCCTCTTTGCCAAAGAGGGGAACTGTTGAGTGGGGTCGAAGAGACGGCGTGCTGTGGTTGAAGTATTCGCTCAATAGATAGAGCGAGCATTGAGCCCCCTTTAACAAAAGGGGGCGGCGAACAAAGTGAGCGGGGGATTTGCCCTCTAGGAACAACAAGGAATCAAAATGCAACAAAGCAAAATCGAAATCGCCTACGAACATCCAGACACAGCTCAGACAAGTTGCAGCACAGCGCACGCCTGGGCCAAGAAGCCGCGCGAGCCTGAGCCGGCAGAAAAAGCCGAGCTGATCGCGCGCATCAAACGCATGCTGAAAGAACAGGACGCTGTACTGGTATCGCATTACTACGTGCATCCCGACCTGCAAGACTTGGCAGAAGCGACCGGTGGCATCGTGTCCGACTCGCTCGACATGGCCAACTTCGGCCACCAGCATCCGGCCAAGACCATTGTCGTTGCAGGTGTGCGCTTCATGGGCGAGACGGCGAAGATATTGAATCCCGAGAAGCGCGTGCTGATGCCCGACCTTGAAGCCGAATGTTCACTCGACCTCGGATGTCCGGCGGACGAGTTCACCGCTTTTTGTGATGCACATCCCGATCGCACCGTGGTGGTGTACGCCAACACCAGCGCCGCCGTGAAGGCGCGCGCCGACTGGATGGTGACCAGCTCCATCGCACTGCCGGTGGTGAAGCATCTGAAGGAACAAGGCCAGAAGATACTGTGGGCGCCGGATCGTCACCTTGGAGGCTATGTGCAGGACCAGACCGGTGCCGACATGCTCATGTGGCAAGGCTCATGCATCGTGCACGACGAATACAAATCCAAAGAACTTCAAGAGCTGAAAGCACAGCACCCTGATGCGTTGGTGCTGGTACATCCCGAATCGCCGCGCGCAGTCGTGCAACTCGCCGATGTGGTCGGATCCACAACGCAGATCATCAAGGCCGCGCAGAATTCAAACGCAAAAGAATTCATCGTCGCCACCGACAACGGCATCCTGCACAAAATGCGCACGCTGTGCCCCGACAAGACCTTCCTCGAAGCCCCCACCGCCGGCCACGGTGCCACCTGCACCAGCTGCAGCCACTGCCCGTGGATGGCGATGAACGGCCTGATCAACCTTGCCGAAGTGCTGGAAAAAGGCCACAACGAGATCCACGTCGACCCCGCCATCATTCCGCGTGCTGTGCAGCCTATTAAACGCATGCTGGATTTTGCGAAGCAGATTGATCTGCCGACCAAGGGGATAGGGAATGCTTGATGGGGCTGCAAACGGCCATTAGCGGACGGTCGGGTATATAGGCCAAATGCCAATTGACCCCGCTGCAATGGCGGGATAGTGTTCGAACATGAAACTTTTTCAAGATATTCGATGCCGACACGCTTTAGCGTTATTCATTAAATTTGTCTGGATGCGACCCGTTAATATTTTCAATAATGTATTTGACCTAAACCAAGCATGAAATATTTCATTTCAATACTTATCCTTCTTTGCCTTCCTGTGCTGTGTTTTGGTGAGTCTATGAAGTTTGTCAATGCCCAAAAGCTCGGTGATGAGTTTGATGCAAAGTTCTCTTGGGGCTCTACAAACCATGAATTTTCGCTTTCAGCTAAAGGCATCCTTTCTCCAGAATCTCAAGCTGAGGCAAGACTGCTTCAACTTCCAATCGAGGAGATTGAGTATGTTGACAGGCTGTCTGCTCAGAAATACGACACTGATCTGTTGTTGGCTATTGAGACGTCAGATGGTGATGGTGGGCGCGGTGTGATTTGTAGAATAAAGTGGCCGCAAAATTCTATTTTGTGGTGTCAGAAGATTCCTGGATTTAACGTCCATGCTTCGTCAAGTATGGGGTCAATATATATTGGTGCCATAGGAATTCTTAGTAGGATAAATCCCAATAATGGAAAGTATATTTGGGAGCACAGCGGCCTTTATCAAAATGACGACACTCTGAACGTTGTGTGCTTTTCCTCTGAGAATGATAAGCACGTAATCTTTGATGCCACCTCGGGCATACAAGGTAATGCGGCAAAACAAATCACTCTTGATCGGAATACAGGAAAAATTATTCGAAAGTCTGACATCGGTACAGTTAGCGTTTGTCGATAACTGATATGTTTTGGCTCTAGTTAAGCTATAAATATGAGGTGGTTTTAACGGTATTTTTGGGTTAATAACCGCCGAGCAAACAGTTCCCAAAACCTCGTCCGATTAAGCACTCGTCACCATGTCTGTCCGATTGGGTAGAATGCCTGCATGCCTCATCTCAAGGTCGCCACCTACAACATCCACAAGGGTTTCTCGCTGTTCAACCGGCGGGTGGTGTTGCACGATCTGCGCGAGCAGTTGCGGGCGTTGAATGCGGATATCGTGTTCCTGCAGGAGGTGCAGGGCGAGCATGCGCATCATGCGCGGCGTCACGGTGCTTATCCGGCCGAGCCGCAGCATGAGTTTCTGGCGGACGAGTTCTGGGCACATCAGGCTTATGGCATGAACGCGGTGTACGAGCAGGGGCATCATGGCAATGCAATCCTGAGTCGTTTCCCTATCGTGCAGTCGCGCAATCGCGATGTCTCCGCGCATCGCTTCGAGCAGCGCGGGTTGCTGCATTGCGAGATCGATGTGAAGGGGCAGCATGTGCATTGTTTTTGTACCCACTTTGGTCTGTTCGCGCGCGGTCGGCGGCAGCAGATGCAGACGCTGATCGAGCATGCGAGGTCAGAGGTGCCCGCAGATGCCGCGTTGCTCATCGCGGGGGATTTCAATGACTGGCGCAATGAACTCACGAGAGGCTTGACTGAAAGCCTTGGGGTGCAGGATGTATTTCATTTCAGTTGCGGGCGCCCCGCCCGCAGTTTTCCGGCGGCCTTTCCCTTGCTCAAGCTGGATCGCATCTATGCGCGCGGTTTCGATGTGATGGGTTGCGACATCCACGGCGGTCGGCGCAAGTCCGACCATGCGGCACTTTCTGCCAATCTGAAAAGACGATGAGCAGCAGTTTTCAGGTTGGGCCGAATAGCCTCTCGCTGTTGCAGAACGGCACGGATTTCTTTCCAGCACTTTGCGCCGACATCGAAGCGGCTCAGCATTCGGTTCATCTTGAGACATACATCTTTGCGGCCGATGAGACAGGGCGAATGATCTCGCAGGCCTTGCAGCATGCCGCACAACGCCAAGTCGCGGTGCGACTGATGATCGACGGTTTCGGTTCGTCCAGCTTGCCTGAGTCTTGGGTGGAGGAGATGCGCCGAGCGGGGGTGGAGGTGTTGTGGTTCCGTCGTGAGCGCGGCTTCTTCCGCATGCGGCGTTATCGTTGGCGACGGATGCATCGCAAGCTGGCGGTCATCGATAGCGAGGTCGCCTTCGTGGGAGGTATCAACATAGTCAATGATGTGCCGGACGGCGAAGTTTTTGATGCGCCGCGTCTGGATTATGCGGTGCGGATGCAGGGGCCACTGGTGCATGAAGTGCAGGAGGCGATGCGGCATCTGTGGTCCAGTGTGCGCTGGGCCAGTATGCGCAAACGTATCGGTCGTTTGCGCGTCCATCTGCGCCGGCGCAAGCCTGACGGGAGCCGACAGTTGGCGGCCCTATTGTTGCGCGACAATGTGCGGCACAGGCACGAGATCGAGGCCGCCTATCTGCGCGCGATCAATCACGCCCGGTACGAGATCGTGTTGGCGCACGCCTACTTTTTGCCGGGACGCCGGGTGCGCCGCGCATTGAAACGGGCTGCCAAGCGCGGAGTGCGTGTGGTGCTGTTGTTGCAGGGCATGGTGGAATACCGCTTCCAGTACTACGCGACACAGTATTTATATGGTCAGATGCTCGCGGAAGGGGTCGAGATCCATGAGTACAGCGGCAATTTCATGCATGCGAAAGCATGTGTCGTGGATGGTGAATGGGCGACGCTGGGTTCTTCCAATCTGGATCCTCTTAGTCTGTGGATGGCGCGCGAGGCGAATCTGGCGGTGCGTGATACAGCATTCGCAGGTCACTTGCGCGACACCGTGATGCATGCCGTGCAGCACCATGCGGATAAAGTCCTTAGTCCTCCGAAACATCCTTTGACAGTGTTCCTGTCGCGCCTCAGTTATGGGGGCATCCGTTTGTTGGTGGGTATTCTGGTAAGACAGCGCCACTGAGCGAGTCATTGCGGGCGCGCGATAAAGTTTATGGCGGTCTCTACAGCTATAATGCTGCCTTTGCTTTAAGACCCTGATTCCGATGCGCCACGCTAGTTCGCACCACTCTTCTTCCGGTATGCCCACCCGCACCGACTGGACGGTGATCCGCAGCCTTGTCCCCTATCTGCTTGAATTCAAGTGGCGGGTGACTTTCGTCGTGCTGCTACTGGTCGCTTCCAAGCTGGCGAACGTGGTCGTGCCGCTGGCGCTGAAAGAGATCGTGGACGAGATGGGCAAGCCGCAGGCCATGCTGGCCGTGCCGGTGATGCTGATCATGGGTTACGGTCTGCTACGTTTGATGTCCACCTTGTTCGGCGAGTTGCGCGATGCGCTGTTCGCCAAGGTGACGCAGCGTGCCATTCGTCGTGTCGCGCTGCAGGTGTTTGAACATCTGCACGCGCTCAGTCTGCGCTTCCATCTGGAGCGGCAGACCGGCGGTGTCTCGCGCGACATTGAGCGCGGTACGCGCGGCATCAGCTTCCTGCTTACCTTCCTGCTGTTCAATATCTTGCCGACGCTGCTGGAGATCGGCTTGGTGGCGGCCATTCTGTTCGTTAAATACGATCCGCTGTTCGCCATCATCACCTTTGTGACCCTGGCTGCTTACATCGTGTTCACGCTGGTGGTCACCGAATGGCGCATGGTGTTCCGCCGCACCATGAACGACATGGACTCCAAAGCCAACACGCGCGCCATCGACAGTCTGATCAACTATGAGACGGTGAAGTATTTTGGCAACGAGAAATACGAGGTGGCGCGTTACGACGAGCAGATGAAGAGCTGGGAAGTGTCGGCGGTTCGCAACCAGACTTCGCTGGCTACGCTCAATGCGGGACAGAGCATCATCATCGCCGTAGGCGTCACGCTGCTGATGTTGCTGGCCTCGCAGCAAGTGGTGGCGGGCAAGATGACGGTCGGCGATCTGGTGCTGGTCAACGTGTTCATGCTGCAGCTGTATATGCCGCTGCATTTCCTGGGTTTTGTCTACCGCGAGATCAAGAACGCGCTGGCCGACATGGAGAAGATGTTCCGTCTGCTGGATGTGAACCGGGAAGTGGAAGATGTGCCGGATGCGCAGCCTTTGAAGTTGGCACATGCCGCCGTGCGCTTTGAGCAGGTCGAGTTCTCTTACGATCCGACACGGCAGATCTTGCACGGTGTCAGCTTCGACGTTCCCGCCGGCCATACCGTGGCGGTGGTGGGGGCGAGCGGGGCGGGCAAGTCCACGCTGTCGCGTCTGCTGTTCCGTTTCTATGATGTGGATAGCGGGGCGGTGGTGATCGACGGGCAGGATATCCGCAGCGTGACCCAGGCCAGCTTGCGCGCCGCCATCGGTATCGTGCCGCAGGACACGGTGCTGTTCAACGACACCATCTATTACAACATCGCCTATGGTCGACCCGATGCGTCGCGCGAGGAGGTGTTGAGTGCGGCGCAGTCAGCGCATATCCATCACTTCATCGAATCGCTGCCGCTGGGCTACGACACCATGGTGGGCGAGCGCGGACTGAAGCTGTCCGGCGGCGAGAAGCAGCGTGTCGCCATCGCGCGCGCCATGCTCAAGGATCCGGCCATTCTGATCTTCGATGAGGCGACCTCGGCACTTGATTCCAAATCAGAAAAAGCCATTCAGGATCAGATGCGCTTGATCGCACGTGAACGTACCACGCTGATCATCGCCCACCGCTTGTCCACGGTGGTGGATGCAGAACAGATCCTGGTGATGGATAAAGGTGTCATCGTCGAGCGCGGTAAGCACCGTGAGCTATTGGCTCAGCAGGGCGTATATAGCCAGATGTGGGCCTTGCAACAGCAGGAAGATCGACTGGAGTAGGGCGAATGACCAGCGGCAGAGCTTGGCCGATAAGTGGGGGAAGGGGCTAATTGAGCGCCTTCTGCGTTCAATTGCGGCCAATTTCCGAAAAATGAGTGATTGTGCCTCGTTATTGGAAATGATGGCTTGGTTGTTTTGCAACAGACTGGCTTGCCAGTAGGGACATATAGGTTATCCTGCGCCCCGTCTTGTAAGGTTTCAAGAGGATATAAATGCGCTATTTTCTGATCTCAGCTCTGTTTGTCACTTCTGCGTTCACCGCGCAGGCGGTGGGATTTGAGCATGTAAATCATGGCAAATTGCCCCGGCTGGGCTCTGCTATCGCCATGATCTATGACGAGCAGACCGGCCAGCCGGTATATAGCAAGAATATCAACAATGTGGTGCCTATCGCATCCATCACCAAGTTGATGACCGCCATGGTCGTTCTGGATGCGCATTTGCCGCTCGATGAGCCCATCACCATCACCCGCGAAGATAGGGATCGCCTGAAAGGTACCAAGTCTCGCTTGAAGGATGGCATGACGCTGACACGCGGCGATCTGTTGACACTGGCCATCATGGCTTCCGAGAATCGCGCCGCTTCGGCGTTGGCGCGCACCTATCCCGGTGGTACGCCGGTGCTGGTGGCGATGATGAATGCCAAGGCACGCGAGCTTGGTATGGACGATACGCATTTTGAAGGGCCGGTCGGTCTGCAGAGCGAAAACGTGTCTACCGCCAAGGACTTGGTGCAGATGGTATTGGCGGCACAGAGCTATGAGCATATTCAGCGTGCTTCCACCCAAAGCCGTCATGTCGTGAAGATCAATGCGCGCCAATCCCTGCGTTACGGCAACACCAATCCTTTGGTGCGCAGCCGCAACTGGGATATAGGTCTGTCCAAGACCGGGTATATCAGTGAAGCTGGGCGTTGTTTGGTGATGCAGGCGAAGTTGTCAGAGCGCCCAACTGTGATCGTTTTGCTGGATTCCTGGGGTAAAAATACCCGCGTTGGAGATGCCAACCGCATCAAGACCTGGATGGAGCGTCCGCCGCGCAGAGCACGCCAAAGCCGGTTGCGCTAGTCGCAACAAGTATGAAGAAAGGGCCGCTGTTGCGGCCCTTTCTATTTGCGTGGCGGCCTGAGTGCCAATACCACCACGGCGACCACGATTACGAGTATGAGCAGTTCGATGAACATGGCTTGTCTTTCAGCAGGAGTCGAGCGTTATTCTACCCGTCCACAATGCAATATGCCGGCACACGTAAGGTACAATTCTGCGTCAAAAATTTTATAGCTAGCATACCGCCGGAGGAATTTCATGAATCGCCTGTTTGCCCTGTTCGTACTTGCACTCTTCCCGCTATTTGCTCACGCTTCTGGAGACGGCATGCGTCTTGATCTGACGGGGCAGTGGGTGGGTATCACCGCCTTGCTGTTGTTCTTCGTCGCTTATCTTGCAGTGATGGCGGAGGAGTTCACTCATTTGCGCAAATCCAAACCTGTCATGCTGGCGGCGGGCATCATCTGGGGCTTGATCGCCTGGTACTACCAGGGGCACGATATCCCGCACGTGGTGGAAGCAGCGCTTCGACACAATCTGGAAGAATATGCGGAGCTGATGCTGTTCCTCATCGTGGCGATGACTTACATCAATGCCCTGGATGAACGGAATGCATTCGAGGCATTGCGCTCCTGGTTGACGCGCAAGAACTTCAGCTACCGTGCGTTGTTCTGGGTCACGGGTGTCATCGCATTCTTCCTGTCCGCAATTGCAGACAACTTGACTACTGCCCTGCTGATGGGGGCAGTGGTGACCGCAGTCGGGAAAGACAATCCGAAGTTCGTTGTGCTCGCCTTGATCAATGTGGTGGTGGCGGCAAATGCGGGGGGGGCGTTCTCGCCGTTCGGCGATATCACTACGCTGATGGTATGGCAGAAGAACATCATGGCCAGCAACGGCCAGATCGGTTTCTGGACCTTCTTCAATCTGTTCGTGCCTTCGCTGATCAACTGGCTGGTCCCGGCCATCGTGATGCATCTGTTCTTGCCCAATGCCAAGCCGGAAAGCGGCGGCAAGATGGTGCAGATGAAACGCGGCGCGATCCCGATCGCATTGCTGTTCCTGTTTACCATCGCGCTGGCGGTGAGTTTCCATAGCGTGTTGGGGCTGCCGCCGGTGATCGGTATGTTGACCGGTATGGGGGTGTTGAAGTTCTATGCCTTCTATTTGCGCAGAACCACCAGCGGCCGGGCGCAAAAGGAGGTGAGTGAGATCGGCAGTCCCGCCGCTTTTGATATCTACCGTGAAGTGGCGCGCAGCGAGTGGGACACGCTGTTTTTCTTCTACGGCGTGGTGATGTGCGTGGGCGGTCTGGGTTTTATCGGCTATCTGGCCATGATCTCGGAAGTTATGTACGGCGAATGGGGTGCCACCAATGCCAATATCGCAGTCGGTGTGATCTCCGCGATCGTGGACAACATTCCGGTCATGTTCGCTGTGCTCACCATGCAACCTGATATGTCTATCGGTCAGTGGCTGTTGGTCACGCTGACAGCAGGCGTCGGCGGTTCGCTGCTGTCCATCGGATCGGCAGCTGGTGTCGCTTTGATGGGGCAGGCGCGCGGTGTGTATACCTTCTTCGCCCATCTTAAATGGACGCCGGTGATCGCGCTGGGTTATGCCGCCAGCATCGCGACCCATCTCGCCTTCAATCACGCCCTGTTCTGATGGAGTGTGAGTCTTCCCCGCGCCGGTTCAAGCTGACATGGCGACGATGGCTGTGGATGCTGCTTGTCCTCGCGTGGGGGATGCCGTCATTTGCTGCCAGCAGTATTCCGGCTGTCGTTATCGATGTGCCGGATGAGCTTCGCCCACTGCTGAAGCAGCATTTCAAAATACCCGAGGAGTTGCTGGAATCTGAATCCGAACGCGGCGTGTTCGTGCGTCGCGCACAGCGCGAGATCCCTGAACTGTTGGCAACGGAGGGGTACTTCTCAGTCCAAGTGCGTTTGAATTCTGTGAGCAGCGCGGGCGTGCTGAATCTGCAGGTGCTGCCCGGTGCACGAACTACTGTTACTTCATTAGACATCGAGTTGCGTGGTGACCTGTCGCAGAGCGCAGCGGCCCGTGCGCAACAGATCCGCAATGTATGGCCGTTGCAGGTCGGGCAGCCCTTCCGCTCCGAGGTATGGGATCGCGCCAAGACCGAGTTGCTGGCGAATGTGGCCAAAGAGGATTATGCCGCCGCGCGTATGGTGAGCAGCGCGGCCGAGGTAGATGTCGAGCACTCAACTGCACGACTGCATGTGGTGATCGATTCCGGGCCGCGCTATTTGTTCGGCACACTGCAAGTGCGCGGGTTGGAGCGTTACGAGCCTTTATTGATCGAGCGCCACGCGACATTCAAGGCCGGTCAACCTTATCAGCGCAGCCTGCTGTTGGAATTTCAGACGAAGTTGCAGAAGCTACCGCAATTCAGCTCCATCATCGTGAATCTGGATACCGCCAGATCGACCGATGGGGGCGGGCAGGCGGCGCGAACCGCACCGGTTCAAGTGCAGGTGGTGGAGGCAAAATCGCGCAAGCTATCGTTCGGTGTCGGTTATAGCACCAACAACGGCGCACGCAATGAATTGAACTACCAGAGCTATAACTTCCTCAATCAGGCATGGACGCTGAGTAGTGCCGCCGTGGTGGAGCAGAATCGGCAGAACATCGCACTGGCAGTCGACACGCCCCCCAATCCTCTGGGCTATCGGCTGCTGTGGCGGGCTAGTGGCGAGCGCACCAATATTCAGGAGCTGGTTACGCAGCGCGACAAGTTCGGTGTCACGCGCACGCGCAACCTGTTCGGCATCGAGACAGGTGTGAGTCTCAACTGGCAACAGGAGCGCCGTCTTCCTGCCGGCGGTATCCGCGAGACCGATCAGGCACTGGTGCTGGACTGGCACTGGTATCGACGTATGGTGGATGACCCGTTGGCGCCGATGGACGGCTCTTTAACGGAGATCAAGATCGGCAGCGCCAGCAAGTCCTTCGCTTCTGATCAGGATTTTATGCGCAGCTATGCGCGCCACCAGTCATGGTTGGCGTTTGGCAAGAATGATGTGCTGAGCCTGCGCGCCGAGGGTGGTTATACCGCTTCCACATCCCGCCTTGGTATCCCGCAGGAATATCTGTTCCGCGTGGGGGGTACGCAGACGGTGCGCGGTTTCGCTTATCAAAGTATCGGCTTCTCGGAAGGCGGCGCGGTGGTGGGCGGGCGCGCAATGAGCACGTTGAGCGCTGAATACACCCATTGGTTCGACAACTGGGGCGCAGCGATATTCGTCGATGCGGGGGCCGCGGCAGATACCGCGCCGACTTTGAAGTGGTATCGCGGTCAGGGTGTTGGCGCGCGTTGGCGCAGTCCAATCGGGCCGCTGGCGCTGGATGCAGCACGTGGTCAAGGTGAGCCGGGTACGCGCATACACTTTGCCATTGCGGTGGCTTTCTGATGGTTATCAAAAGCATCCTGCCTACGCGTCGTCAGATATTGTGGCTGGCGTTGCTTTCGCCGCTGGCACTGGTCTCTGTCACGGGGAGTTGGATGCTGGGGACGCAGTCTGGATTGGTTTGGGTCAGCAGCGCCTTGCAGCAATACAGCGGTGATACGCTCGAGATAGATGGAGAACATGGTTCTCTGCTGGAAAACTTCGGCATGCAACATCTGCTGCTGCGCGGGGAGGATTGGCGCGTCACGTTGCGCGATGTGGAAGTGCATTGGCAGCCTGCCGCATTGTTGCGCGGTGAGCTGCACTTGCTGCAAGTGCATGTGCAGCAAGTGGATGTGCTGAGTCTGCCGTCAGACCAGACGGCGACTTTGCCGGCCAGCTTGTCCTTGCCGTTGGACATCATCGTGGCGCAACTGGATGTTGCTACATTGCGTGTGTCGAGCAGCGAAACAGGTGAGCCTGATTTTCAGGCGGACTCGGTGCAGGCGCGCTTTAGTGTGGATCGTGACGGTCATCGTTTGCAGGTGGTGAGTGCGCATACTTCTTATGGCGATCTGATTGGCACGGCAAGTATCGCGCCGCAAACACCATTTGCGGTTCAGGCGACTGCCTCACTTGAAACACAAGTGCCGATGAACGCCGCTTACCAAGTTGAGATCAAAGGTGATCTGCAGCACCTTGATGTGGTGCTGAATGGTAATGGCGAGGGCATGGGGCTGCATGGAAGTGCACAGTTATTGCCACTGGCAGGCGTGCCACTGGCGGATGCAAAGATCGTGTTCACAGGTCTCGCAACCGAGTGGCTGGATGCGGAAGCGCCGCCAGCGCGACTCGACGGACAACTCGAATTGCGCGGTACAGAAAAGGAACAACTCGAAGGCTCTTTGTCCATCAAGAATCAGCATGCCCGACCGTTGGATATGGCGGGTTTTCCTTTGCGCAGCCTGCGGGCGCGCCTGCGATGGTCGGAACGTTATTGGCAATTTTATGATGTGGATGCAAGTGTAGGAAAGTCAGGTCGCGTGACCGGTGAATTGGACTGGCGTCCGGAAGCGGGGCAGGGGGCGTTGCGTTTGCAGGTGAGTGGTTTCGACCCGCGTGCCATAGATAGCCGCGCACCGCATTTGAATCTGGATGGCGAGATCGCGATAGGAAGCACCGGCAGCGAACAGCAGGCTCGCGTCGATCTGGCCGACGGGGGATTCGTCATCGAAGGCGGTTTGTATCGTCGCGGAGATACGATCACCTTGCATGCTTTGCGCTTCGCCAAGGGGGATACGGAGCTGATCGGAGAAGGTGAACTGAAGCTGGATCGCGCCCGTTCGTTCCGTTTCGACAGTCAATTGCGTCGCCTGGATCTGCGCGACTTCATCGATAGTTCACCAACCGATCTAAATGCAGTGCTGCATGCCTCCGGCAGTTTGATGCCCGAACCTGAAGTGGCGCTCGATTTCGAATTGGAACAAAGCCGTTTCTCGCGTTATGCCATCGAGGGTGGCGGACAGTTGCACTTTACCGGCAAGCAAAAGGCGGATGGCGAGATTGAACTCCGCATCGGCGACAACGCGCTCAATGTCGAGCTGGCCTACGGCACACCAGCCGACTATTTCAGGCTGATGTTGGATGCGCCTAAATTGGCACAACTGGGCGGGGATATGCAGGGGCAATTGTCCGGCCAGGCAGAAGTGCTGGGCAGCTTGGCAGAACCATCCGTCACTTTCACGCTCGGCGGCATCAACCTGGTACTGCCTGATGGCGACAGCATTGAGCAGATCGATGCTGGCGGTCGATTCGATGACAAGATTCTGGCATTGCAACTCACCGCTTCCGGGGTGAACACCCGGGGCGGGCTGGGAATCACAGAGTTGCGCGTGAAGGCGGATGGCAGTCGTGCGCAACACAAGTTACAAGGCACGGCCAATCTGGTGCGCAACGAGCAAGCACTGGGTCGCTGGCATTTGGAAGCCAGTGGCGGTCTGGGTGAGACTGATGCGGCATGGCAATGGCTGGGAAGTCTGGATGCACTGGAAGCAGATGGCGTCTTGCCGCTGCATCTGCAAACACCGGCCAAGCTTTCGCTTGCACCGGCGAAGGTGAGTTTGGGTGCGGCACGTTTTGCACTGGGTGGCGGTGAAGTCGCGTTGCTGGATACGCAATGGGCAGAGCAGGCTTGGCGCAGTGCAGGGCGTTTCAGCGGACTGGGTGTGCGGGCAGTGAATCTGCAAGGGTACGCACCTTCATCATCGGCTTTCGACACGCTGCGCTTCGGTGGCGATTGGGACATCACTTCGGGTACACACTGGCAAGGCCACGCCAATATCAATCGCGAGAGTGGCGACCTGCTGGTCGATGCCCAAAGCGGGCAGCAGCTTGGGTTGAGCGCTTTGAGTCTGGCGATGAGTGTCGTGCAGGATGTGTTGTCGCTGCAACTGGATGCGCATGGGGAAAGGCTTGGGGATGTGGCGGCCCAGGTCAGATTGCCATTGTCCTTGCAAGAAGGGAGTTGGACAGTACGGAACGATGCGCTGTTGGCCGGCCATGTATCACTGCACGGTGAAGATCTGACATGGTTGGGGCCGGTGTTGCACGACAACCTGCAAAGTGGGGGCAGTCTGGCGCTGGATGCCGAGCTGCGCGGTACCTTCGGTGTGCCGCGCCTGCAGGGCAGCTTGCAGGGGGATGGTTTGCGCGTGGCCTTGCTGGATCAGGGCGTGAATCTGGAACAAGGCAGTTTGCGTGCCCGTTTCGAAACGAACGATGTGCAGATCGAAAAACTTGAATTTTCCGCGCCGTATCTACCCAAGCCCGATGACAAGTTGCTGGATGATTACCGTTTGCCGAGTGGAGCCGGCCTGCTGAGTGCAAGCGGCCGTATCGATCTGGAGGGAGGCGATAGCGATCTGCAGATTCGTGCCCAGTCTCTGCCGCTGGTGCAGCGCGCAGACCGTTGGCTGATCGTTTCCGGCGAGGGGCATGTCGGTTATGCCAGCCGTACCCTGAGTCTGCGCGGCGATATTCTCGCCGATGCGGGGCTGCTGGCACAGATCGAGACCGGCAAACCGAGTTGGTCGGATGATGTGAAGATCAGCGGCCAGTCCGAACGTGCGAATGGCACGCTTGCCTACGATATCGATGCCGGTTTCGACCTTGGCGAGCATTTCTATGTACGCTCGGCAGGATTGGAATCGCGCCTCAGCGGTCAGCTGCGATTGCAGGGCGAGGCGGGCTCTCCCATGCTGGCCACAGGCATCATCGCCACACAGGACGGTGTGTTCAACGCCTACGGACAGCAGCTGACAGTTGAACGCGGTATGGTGAACTTTCAGGGGCCGCCGGAGGATCCCGGCCTGAACATCCTCGCTCTGCGCAAAGGGTTGAGTGTCGAGGCGGGCGTTGAAGTAACGGGCACTGCGCGGCATCCTGTGTTCAGGCTGGTTTCCACGCCCGCCGTGCCGGATGCGGAGAAACTATCCTGGATCGTGCTCGGCCGAGTCCCGGAAAGCGGCAGCATCGATTCCTCGTTGCTGCTCGCGGCGGCAGGCAACCTGTTGGGCGGCCAGTCGGTCGGCCAGTTGGGGCGCAACATCGGCGTGGATGAATTGTCGTTGCAGCAGCGCGAGACGGGCGATGCGCTGCAGAATCAGGTGGTCACCGTCGGCAAACGCCTGTCGTCACGTGCCTACCTGAGTTATGAGCAGGGACTGTCCGATGTCGGCGGGCTGACCAAGTTCAGCTATACCCTTACCCCGCGCATCACGCTCGTTACCCGCACCGGTACCGAGGACGCGATCGACCTGTTCTATTCCTTCAGATTCTATTGAGCTGACGGGCAGTTGAATCGTTCGCCCGTATCTGTTCTAATCTCGCCAATCATTTTAATAATTCTTTAACAATGGAAATGAATAATGATGAAATCTGCAATGGTAGTTAAGGCGTTGGCGGCGCTGGCGCAGACCACGCGTCTGGCGATCTTCCGCTTGCTGGTAAGCGCCGGGCCGGAAGGCATGGCGGCCGGGCAGATCGCGCAGAAACTGAAAGTCTCTCCCGCGACGCTGTCGTTCCACTTCAAGACATTGAGTCATGCCGGGCTGGTGGAGAGCAGGCAGGAGGGACGTTTCGTGTATTACGCGGCGAACTTCACCGTGATGAACGGCATGGTGGATTACTTGACCGAGAATTGTTGTGGTGGAGCAGATTGCAGTACGAGCAGCAAGAACTGTTAACTATAAGGAAATGAAATGAGCGACAAGACATACAACGTACTGGTGCTGTGCACCGGCAATTCGGCACGCAGCATCCTGGGTGAGGTGCTGTTCAATAAATTGGGCAAAGGCCGCTTCAAGGCATACAGCGCGGGCAGCAAACCTGCAGGGCAGGTCAACCCCGGCGCGCTGGAATGGATGCGTGCCAATGGTTTTGGAACCGAAGGCTTGCGCAGCAAGAGCTGGGACGAGTTCGCCGCGCCCGGTGCGCCGGAATTCGATTTCGTGTTCACCGTGTGCGACAACGCTGCGGGCGAAGTCTGCCCGGTCTGGTACGGATCGCCGATGACCGCGCACTGGGGTATCCCGGATCCCGCACACATCGAAGGTGATGAAGCACGTCGTGCGGCTTTCAATAAGGCAGCAGATCAGCTGACGCGCCGTATCCAGCTGTTCCTCAGCTTACCCATCGAGAAGCTGGACAAGCTCACATTGAAAGAGAAGATGAACGAGATCGGCCGCACCAAGGACTGATGGTATGAGCATCTTCGAGCGTTACCTGACCGTATGGGTATTCTTGTGCATCGTGGTCGGTGTGCTGCTGGGGCAGTTCATGCCCGCGCCGTTCCAGTGGCTGGGCGGGCTGGAGATCGCCAAGGTCAACCTTCCGGTCGGTCTGCTGATCTGGGTGATGATCATCCCCATGCTGTTGCGCATCGATTTCGGCGCGCTGCACGAGGTGAAGAAGCACTGGCGCGGGATCGGCGTCACCCTGTTCGTGAACTGGGCGGTCAAGCCGTTCTCCATGGCGCTGCTGGGTTGGCTGTTCATCCGCCATCTGTTCGCGCCGTACCTGCCAGCCGAACAGCTGGATAGCTACATCGCCGGACTCATCCTGCTGGCCGCCGCACCCTGCACCGCGATGGTGTTCGTGTGGAGCCGACTGGTGAATGGTGAGCCGCTGTTCACGCTGTCTCAGGTCGCGCTCAACGACACCATCATGATCTTCGCCTTCGCGCCGCTGGTGGCGTTGCTGTTGGGAATATCCTCCATCATCGTGCCGTGGGACACCTTGCTGACTTCGGTGGTGCTGTACATCGTGATCCCGGTGCTGCTGGCACAACTGTGGCGCAAGTGGTTGCTGGCGCGCGGTGAAGCCGCTTTGCAACGCACGCTGGAGGCACTCGGGCCGTTATCCATCTCAGCCCTGTTGCTCACGCTGGTGTTGCTGTTTGCATTCCAGGGCGAGGCAATCGTCGAGCAGCCTTTGATCATCGCCATGCTGGCGGTGCCGATCACCATTCAGGTGTATTTCAATTCCGCGCTGGCGTACTGGCTGAACCGTCGCGCGGGCGAGGCGCATTGTGTGGCCGGCCCATCGGCATTGATCGGTGCCAGTAACTTCTTCGAACTGGCCGTTGCGGCCGCCATCAGTCTGTTCGGCTTTCAGTCCGGCGCTGCGCTGGCCACCGTAGTCGGTGTGCTGATCGAGGTGCCGGTGATGCTGTCGGTGGTGTATCTGGTGAAACGCAGTCAGGGTTGGTACGAAGTGTCAGGAAAGAGTTGATATGTTCGAGATGACGGCCGACTGGTTGGTCTACGACATGGCGGGGATGCGCGGCTCCCAGCTCGGGGATGCTGCGCATTTCTTTGTGATGGATGTCAGCAAGATATTGGTGTTGCTCACGCTGGTCATCTATGTCATGGGGCTGTTGCGCGCGATGCTCAGGCCGGAGCGGGTGCGCGAATTCATCCGCAAGCGGGGCAATATCAGTTCGCGCTTCATGGCGGTGGGATTAGGCGCGGTCACGCCGTTCTGCTCGTGTTCGTCGGTGCCGCTGTTCATCGGTTTCGTCGAGGCGGGTATCCCTTTGGGGGTCACGCTGTCTTTCCTGATCGCCAGCCCGATGGTGAATGAAGTGGCGATCGTGGTGCTGGCCACGGTCATCGGTTGGAAGATGACGTTGATCTATGTCGTGAGCGGATTGAGCGTGGCCTTGATCGGTGGTTTCGTACTGGAACGTTTCAAGCCGGAGCGCTGGGTCGAGGAATATGTGTGGCAGATCAAGATGGGCGATCCGCAACTCGAAACGGAAGTGATGACGCTCAAGCTGCGCCATCAATATGCTGTGTCTCAGGTCAAAGAGATCGTCGGTCGTATCTGGAAATATGTATTGATCGGCGTGGGGGTCGGCGCGCTGATGCATGGTTATGTGCCCAGGGAATTCATCGCGGACTTCGCGGGAGACGGTGGTCTGCCTTCGGTCATCGGTGCAGTGCTGGTGGGCGTGCCGCTCTATTCGGATGCGGTCGGCATCATTCCGGTGGCCGAGGTGTTGTTGCAGAAGGGCGTGCCGGTGGGCACGGTGCTGGCGTTCATGATGGCCGTGGTCGCACTTTCCTTCCCCGAGATGTTGATCTTGCGCAAGGTGGTGAAGTGGCCCTTGCTGGCGATCTTTGCGGCCTATCTGGCGACGGCTTTTGTGGTGACGGGCATGCTGTTCAACAGCCTTGCCGCGTGGCTGTGAATAACAGGAGATAAATAAATGAGTGAGATTGAATTACACCCTTCCATTGTCGCGTTGGTTTCGCTGGCGGCGGATATCGCCTCCAACCATCCCAAGCAGGGGCTGTGCAAGATAGACCGACTCAAGCAATATGGCGTGCCGCGCCAACATATTGAGACCGTGGTCGAGATCGCGCGCCATATCCGCGATGAAGCCGCACAGAAACTCGATGCCAGTTTCGATCAGGCGCTGGCCGAACGCTTGGATGATGCAACACCCGCCAAGGCACAGCCGGAACAAGCCGCTTGTTGCACCCCGACCGCATCCGGTCAATCTTGCTGTTAGTTGCCAACGCATAGATAAGGAGAGATGACATGATAAACATCAAGGTGCTCGGTACAGGTTGCAGCAACTGCAAGACCACGCTGAAACTGATCGACGAGGTAGTCAAGGCAAAAGGCTTGGTAGTCGAACTGGACAAGGTGGAAGACATCGCCGCCATCATGGGCTACGGCGTCATGTCCACACCGGGCGTGGTCATCGACGGCAAGGTGGTGCATGCCGGTGGTGTGCCGGATCGTCACAAGATAGAAGGCTGGCTGGCATAGTCGGATTATTGGATCGAAATGAGCCACACTCATTCCCATGCCGAGAACTTCGATCGCGCCTTTGCGGTAGGCATCGCACTCAATGTGCTGTTCGTACTGGTCGAGGCGTTCTACGGCTGGATGGCGGACTCACTGGCGCTGTTGTCCGATGCAGGCCATAACTTGAGTGATGTGCTGGGGCTGCTGCTGGCCTGGGGCGGCTACTATCTTGCACGATTGCGTCCGAGTCGCAGCCACACCTACGGTTTCGGTCGCGCGACCATCATGGCGGCGCTGTTCAATGCGCTGCTCCTGCTGGTCGCCGTCGGCGGCATCGCATGGGAAGCATTCGACAGGTTCGCGCATCCGGTTGAGATACAGGGGATGACGGTCATCGTCGTTGCGGCGATCGGCGTGCTGGTCAACGGTGTGACCGCATGGCTGTTCATGTCCGGCAACCATCACGATCTGAATCTGCGCGGCGCGTTCTTGCACATGGCGGCGGATGCGCTAGTCTCGGTCGGTGTGGTGGCTGCGGGGGCATTGTTCCTGTTGACGGGCTGGTATTGGCTGGATCCCTTCATCAGCCTGATCATCGCGCTGGTGATTTTGATGGGTACCTGGGGTTTGTTGCGACAGGCGCTGCACCTGTCGCTGGACGGTGTGCCCTTATCGGTCGAGCTGGAACAAGTGCGAGACTATCTTACTGGTTTGCCTGAAGTAAGTGCTGTGCATGACTTACATGTGTGGGCGATGAGTACTTCGGAGGTGGCGCTGACAGTACATCTGGTCATGCCGCAGGAGCGTGCGGGGGATGAATTCCTGTGTAATGTGACGCAGGCCTTGCATGAGCAGTTCGGCATCGAACATGCCACGATCCAGATCGAGTCGAACAGTGAGTCGTGTGCTTTGACGCATCACACGTGAGATTGCGGGTTGCCGTTACAGCAGAAAGAGTTGTGGTTCCGACATCACATTCGCTGCACGAATATGGGTCTCTACCGCAACTTAGTTCTGTTGTGTCACAACAGAACTAAGTTGTCTCTGTGAATCAACTCTGACTCATCCACATAGCCTAGGATCTTTTCGATCTCACTGCTGGCTTTCTTTGCGATAAGGCGCGCCTCATCGGCACTGTAGTTGACCAGGCCGCGTGCGATATCCCTGCCGTCAGTATCAAGTACAGCCACGACTTCGCCGCGGTTGAATTCGCCGAAGACGTGTGTGACGCCGATGGGCAGCAGGCTCTTTTTGTCTTGGCACAACGCACGTACCGCACCGGCATCCAGCGTGATCCTTCCGCTCACCTGCAGATGGTCGGCCAGCCATTGCTTGCGTGCATCCAGCGCCAGTTCGCTGGCGGTGAGCAGGGTGCCGATGGATTCGCCCTGTAGCAGGCGCGGCAATACATCCGTTTCGTGGCCGGAGGCGATGACGGTATGCGCACCACTGCGTGCTGCGCGTTTGGCGGCGAGTATCTTGGTGATCATGCCGCCGCGTCCGATGTGACTACCGGCTCCACCGGCCATCGTTTCCAGTTCTGGCTTGCCAGCCTGTGCTTCGCTGATCAGTGTGGCGCTCGCATCCTTGCGTGGATCGGCGGTATACAAGCCTGTCTGATCCGTGAGGATGATCAATGCATCGGCTTCGATCAGGTTGGCCACCAGCGCGCCCAAGGTGTCGTTGTCGCCGAACTTGATCTCATCGGTGACCACGGTGTCGTTCTCATTGATGATGGGGATGACACGAAGATTGAGCAGGCTGCGCAGTGTCGAGCGGGCGTTCAGATAGCGCTCGCGGTCCGCCAGGTCGGCATGGGTGAGCAGCACCTGCGCCGCATGCAGACCATGCTGGCGGAAGCAGCTTTCGTAGGCTTGTACCAAGCCCATCTGACCGACGGCGGCAGCAGCCTGTAATTCGTGCACGGCGCTGGGGCGTTGTTTCCATCCCAGGCGTTGCATGCCCTCGGCGATAGCGCCGGAAGAAACGAGTACGACTTCACAACCATTCGCGCGCAAGCCGGCGATCTGTCTGGCCCAGTTGTTCAGCGCGTTCAGATCCAGTCCGGCACCGCTGTTGGTGACCAGACTACTGCCGACTTTGACGACGATGCGTTTAGCTTGTGTAAGAACGTTTCTCATCTCTCATACCAGCGGGTCGTGGATATCGATCTCGGTTTCCTGTGCGCTTTCGGTGATCGCATCCTGTTCGGCGCGCGCAACCTCGTTCAGGTGTTCCATGATGGCGTACGTCAGTTCCTTGCATCCCTCACCATTGATGGCGGAGATGGCGAACCAGCGCGTGTCTTCACCGAATTCGTTGAGGAACGCTTGTACGGTCTCTTCCTTGTTCTCCAGCAGGTCGAGCTTGTTCAGCACCAGCCAGCGCGGTTTGTCGTACAGCGACTCGTCGTATTTTCGCAGCTCATTGAGGATGGCATGCGCCTCTTGTACCGGATCGACACCCTCGTGCAGCGGGGCGATGTCGACCAGATGTAGTAACAGACGTGTACGTGCCAGATGGCGCAGGAACTGGTGGCCCAGTCCGGCACCTTCTGCCGCACCTTCGATCAGGCCCGGAATATCAGCGATGACGAAGCTCTTTTCCTCGGAGACGCGCACCACACCAAGATTCGGATGCAGGGTGGTGAAAGGATAGTCCGCGACTTTCGGGCGCGCAGCAGATACGGAGCGTATGAAAGTGGACTTTCCGGCATTGGGCATACCCAGCAAGCCGACGTCGGCCAGTACCTTCAACTCAAGTTGTAGTTCGCGTCGTTCGCCTTCCTCGCCGGGTGTGCATTGGCGCGGGGTGCGGTTGGTGCTGGATTTGAAATGCAGGTTACCAAGGCCGCCTGCGCCGCCGTGGGCGAGGATGGTGCGCTCGCCGTCGAGTGCCAGATCAGCGATGACTTGGCCGGTGTTGATATCGGTGATGACCGTGCCGACCGGCATGCGCAGGATGATGTCGTCCGCGCCCTTGCCGTAGCAATCGGCACCGCGTCCCGATTCACCGTTCTTGGCGCGGTGCATGCGCGCGAAACGATAGTCCACCAGCGTATTGATGTTGCGATCAGCGACAGCGATCACACTGCCGCCGCGTCCGCCGTCGCCGCCGTCCGGGCCGCCCTTGGCGATGTATTTCTCGCGACGAAAGCTGGCCGCGCCGTTGCCGCCGTTGCCTGCGATGATCTCGATCTTCGATTCGTCGATGAATTTCATGTGTGTCCTGCGCTGTTCATTCTGTTTGCCGGAGGGCAAATAAAAAAGCCCTATCTTGCGATAGGGCTCATTCTAGCTGTTCGCCGGGATTATGCGGGAACGATGCTGACTGTCTTGCGCTTCAGGGCACCCTTGACCGCAAATTGCACGGTACCGGTGGCCTTGGCGAACAGGGTGTGGTCTTTGCCCATGCCGACGTTGTCACCTGCGTGAACTTGAGTGCCGCGCTGACGGATGATGATGCTGCCTGCGCTGATCAGTTCGCCGCCGTAGCGTTTAACGCCGAGTCGTTTCGAGTGCGAGTCGCGGCCGTTACTGGTACTGCCGCCGCCTTTTTTCGATGCCATGTTATAGCTCCTTTATTAAGCGGAGATGCCGTCGATACGGATCTCGGTGTAGTTTTGACGATGTCCCTGGTGCTTCTGGTAGTGCTTACGGCGACGCATCTTGAAGATGGTCACTTTGTCGTGACGACCGTTGGAGATGATGGTCGCCTTGACTGTGGCGCCCTCCAGCATCGGCTTGCCGATCTTGATGCCTTCGCCGTCGCCGACTGCCAGCACTTTGTCCAGCACGATTTCGCCGCCGACTTCGCCGACAACGGTTTCGATCTTGAGTGTTTCACCTTGGACAACACGGTACTGCTTGCCACCGGTCTTGATAACTGCGTACATGACTACCTCGCTTGATGCGGTTTTTAGTTACGGCATAACCAGAAGGTTAGCCTCCACTGATAACTGCGGTTTTTAGTTACGGCATAACCTGAAGGTTAGCCTTCACTGAATACTGCGGTTTTTCCGAAAGGCGCGCATTATACCCAAATCGCCTTTCGCGTCAAAACCTTTTCTTTAGTAAATCAACGCTTCATGGAATCAAAGAATTCCGCGTTGTTCTTGGTCGCTTTGACCTTGTCCAGCAGGAATTCCATGGCTTCCAGCTCGTCCATGGGGTAGATCAGCTTGCGCAGCAGCCAGATGCGCTGCAGCAGTTCCGGCTTGATCAGCAACTCTTCCTTGCGGGTGCCGGAGCGGTTCACGTTGATGGCTGGGTAGATGCGCTTCTCGGCCATGCGGCGATCCAGATGGATCTCCATGTTACCGGTACCCTTGAATTCCTCGTAGATCACGTCGTCCATACGGCTGCCGGTATCCACCAGTGCGGTAGCGATGATGGTCAGCGAGCCGCCTTCTTCGATGTTACGTGCCGCACCGAAGAAACGCTTGGGGCGTTGCAATGCGTTGGCGTCCACACCACCGGTCAGTACCTTGCCGGAGGAGGGGATCACGGTGTTGTAGGCGCGTGCCAGACGGGTGATGGAGTCGAGCAGGATGACCACATCCTTCTTGTGCTCGACCAGACGCTTGGCCTTTTCCAGCACCATCTCGGCGACTTGTACGTGGCGTGTGGCTGGTTCGTCGAAGGTGGAGGCGACCACTTCGCCGCGCACGGTGCGGCTCATCTCGGTCACTTCTTCCGGGCGCTCGTCGATCAGTAGCACGATCAATGTCGCATCGGGATTGTTGGCCGAGATCGAGTGCGCGATGTGTTGCAGCATCACGGTTTTGCCCGATTTGGGCGAAGCCACCAGCAGGCCGCGTTGGCCTTTGCCGATAGGCGCGACGATATCGATGATGCGACCGGTCAGATTCTCTTCAGCGCGGATGTCGCGCTCCAAGCAGATCTGTTTGGTCGGGAACAGCGGTGTCAGGTTCTCGAACAGGATCTTGTTCTTGGCGTTCTCGGGCGACTCACCGTTGACCTTGTCTACCTTGACTAGTGCCACATAACGCTCACCTTCCTTCGGTGTGCGGATCTCGCCTTCGATGGAGTCGCCGGTATGCAGATTGAAGCGTCGTACCTGGCTGGGGCTGACATAGATGTCGTCCGGGCCGGCGAGGTACGAAGTGTCCGGCGAGCGTAGGAAGCCGAAGCCGTCCGGCAGAACTTCAAGCGTGCCTTCGCCGTAGATGCTTTCGCCTTTCTTGGCCTGATTCTTCAATAGCGCGAAGATCAGGTCCTGCTTGCGCATGCGGTTGGCGTTGTCGATCTTGTTTTCGACAGCCATTTCCACCAGTTCGGTGATGTGTTTGGTCTTGATATCGGATAGATGCATGATCAGGATGTTGCGAATGAACGCAAAGTTTAAGGAGTCTGGCTGGGGGTGAGTTACAGGTTGCGGATGTTCCCGCGCCGAATTGCCGTGTCTGTCTTTTCTTTTTTGTATCAGTGTTTCAGGACGAAACGGGCAACTGCGGGCGCGAGACTAAAGCGTTTAGATGTGGCTGTCAATGAATGCGGTCAATTGCGACTTGGACAGCGCGCCGACCTTGGTCGCTTCGATGTTGCCGTTCTTGAACAGCATCAGTGTGGGGATGCCGCGCACACCGTATTTTTGTGGTGTCTGCTGATTCTCATCCACGTTCAGCTTGGCGACATTCAGTCGGCCTGCATATTCCTGGGAGACTTCGTCCAGGATGGGGGCGATCATGCGGCAAGGGCCACACCATTCTGCCCAGTAGTCCACCAATACTGGCAACGGAGATTGCAGAACTTCAGCGGTGAATGTGTCGTCGGTAATGTAACGGATGTGCTCGCTCATGTTTTTTCTCGTCGTTATTGAAGGGTTTTTATGTCAGGTCGCGCTATGGCGCTTTGAAGTACAACTTGGACGGGAGGCATCCTAGCGAAAAAATTCCGGATTGGGAAGCATTTTGCCAAGGAGCTCGTAAGCAACTGAAATAAAGCGATTCATTTGCGCCATACATAGAGTTCAGAGTGGTGCAGATCGTCGGTTTCCAGGATTTTTTGCGGTGGATGATCATCGACTGCGAAGGTGTTGCTGATGAATAAGCTGCCCGGCTGCATCTCATTTTGTACTTTTCTCCAAAGCGCAGCCATTGGCACGGGCGACAGATAGGCGAACGCCACATCAAATTTGGCAAGGTCGCAATCCCACAAACTGCGCCAGTACACATGGCAGTTTCGATAGCCCCCGAATTTGATGCGTAACCAACTCCATGCAAAAGGCAGCGGCGCTGTTTCCACGCCGTGGAATATGCCTTGTGGATGCGTGCGCGACAGATGCGTCAGCACGCCGCCGATGCCGGAACCGAGATCGACGAATTCGAAGGGCTGATCGACGGGCAGTTGCGTCTCCAGCGCTTGCCATACTTTATTGCTGGAAAGATAGAGCGGCACCTGTGTGCGGAACGTGCTCCAGTAAAACAGCAACATCACCAGAAAGGCTAGCAGGAAAGCGATGGGCGGAATATCGGTATCGAGTGTGATCGCCAACGCGGGAACGAACAGCAATTGGATGGGAAGCCACCAGCGAGCTTGTCTTGCCAAGTGACTGAATGCTGCCGCAAGTAAGCCGCATGCTATGGCGAAGCCGAACGGCGACAAAGAAAGTGCGAGCAGGCGCGTGCCGAACGTCACCAGCACGAAGGCCAAGAGTTGCAGCAGCAAGGCGAGCATGACAGGTGGAATCTTGCGCATCCGTTGTGGTTGAACGTCGCTATCGGACATCAGCGCACCAGACCGGCTTCTACTTCCATGCGTTTCGCGTCGCCGCACAGGCGTTCGACCAGTGTCAGTGCGAAATCCATCGCAGTGCCTGGGCCGCGTGAAGTGATCAGTCTTCCGTCTTCGACGATAGCCTGTGCTTGGCGCTGCACTTGTGGGAAGGGATCGAGCGCGCCGGGAAAGCTGGTGGCACGTTTGCCATCCAGCAGCCCAGCGGTGGCGAGCACCGATGGTGCGGCGCAGATTGCGCACACGTAGCGTCCGTCGTGATACATCTGCTGCGCCAGTTTCAGCACGCGTGCGTCGGCTTTGAGATTGTTAGTGCCGGGTTGTCCGCCGGGTAGCACCAGCATGTCGTACTGTTGTGTCAGGGCAACATCCAGTGTTGTGTCGGGCAGTAATACGGTTTGGCGACTGCCATGCATCGGACCGCCCTCAAGTCCGGCCAGCGTCACGTTCACACCGGCGCGACGCAAGATGTTGATGATGGTGATGGCTTCCAGTTCTTCACTGCCGTTGGCGAATAAGACCAGTACTGAGCTCATGTTGGTTCTCCGTGTGAGGGCGAATGCAATTTAGCGCATGCCACCTGGAAGCACCAAGCAAGAAAGGCACGCAAGGCAGGATCGCGGTGTTTCAGCGCCTGTGGCTGTTTTGCTCCAGCCCCAGTCGATAGGCCCGCAGCAGCGCTTGTTTGAGTTGCGGTTGCTGTTCCAGATCTTCCACCCCCATCTCGCGCAGGGCGATGGCTTGCAGGGGGGCGAGTTGGGCGACAGTCTCGTTCTCTGCTGCATAGGCTTCAAAATCGAACTCGCCGTCATGCAGATAGTCGGCAGCGCGCCCTTGTGGGTTGTCAAAGTGGATGTCTGCCATCTGCATCACTTCGAACAGATAGGAGTAAGTATCGATGCAGTGTTCCACGGCCATGACGTGGTGCATCGACTCCAGCGACATATGACGCTCCAGTTGCTGGTCCAGATCGAGCGTGGAATGAAATTCATAATTCTCGCCCTTGAACGAGAATTCGATAAATGCATCGATGGTGTTCGCCATGCAGATCAGTCGCGGAAATTCTGGTATTGCAGCGGGAAATCAGTGATGGATTTCTTGATGAAGGCGATGGCTTCCTGCAGGTCGTCGCGTTTCTTGCCGGTGATGCGCACGGTGTCGCCCTGGATGCTGGCTTGAACCTTGAGCTTGCTTTCCTTGACCAGCTTGACGATCTTCTTCGCCAGTTCGATCTCCACGCCGACTTTGATGGTGCAGTTGCGTTTGACCTTGTTGCCGCTGATCTTCTCGATCTTGTCGCTGATATCCAAGCTACGGATGTCCACGCCACGCTTGGCCAGCTTGCCGTTCAGGACGTCCTGCACCTGATCCAATTGAAAGTCGTTGTCGGCGAACAATGTGAGCACCAATTCAGCCTGTTCCACGCGCGCATCAGATCCCTTGAAGTCGAAGCGGGTGCCGACTTCCTTGTTGGTCTGTTCAACTGCGTTCTTGACTTCGGTCTTCTCTACTTCGGAAACGATGTCGAAGGTTGGCATGTGTATCTCCTTGTTCGTTGGGGTGGGGCGACCGTGATCAGCCGTATGTGCAAACGTAGTTCAGGGCTTCAGAGCCGATCTTGATATCGAAGCTGCCATTCTCGGCGATGCTGAAGCTGCTGCCTGCTGCATAGGTCTTGAATGCGTCTTCGCCCGCGATCTTGACTTCGCAAGTGCCGCTGGTGATCTCCATCAATTCAGGCACGCCGACGTTGAATGTCAACTGGCTGCCCGGCATCACCACGCCGCAAGTCTTGCGCGAGCCATCCGGGAAGAAGACCGAGTGCGAAACGCACTTGCCATCAAAGTACACGGAGGCTTGCTTTGCTACGGAGACGTTATCGAATCTGTCAGACATTTCTTTTCCTTAGTTTATTTGGGTTCGCTGGCTTTGCTGCCCTTTTGATAGGACACATACAGATAGATGGGGATGCCCAGATCGCCCAGTTGGTGTTCGATCAGTGGCTTCACATCGTTCCAGTCCAAACCGCCCACACCGCAAGCGAGGCGAGGCAGAGCCATGCTGGATAGCTTTTCCTTCTGCGCAAAACCGCGCAGGGCATGCAAAGCATGGTTGACATGGGAGAGCGTGGCATGGCCGGGTTTGCTGCCGTGGTCGTAAGCGCCTTCCTGTGTGAACAGGTTGACGATGAAACGGCCATCGGCGCTCATCCAGCTCCACTTGGTTCCAGACTTCGGGTGTTGCGTCTGGCAGTAGTGGCGGAAATCCTTGTACAAAGCCGGCATGCGC
Organism: Gammaproteobacteria bacterium; assembly: GCA_018814405.1. Taxonomy (GTDB): domain Bacteria; phylum Pseudomonadota; class Gammaproteobacteria; order Burkholderiales; family Gallionellaceae; genus Sideroxyarcus. Next base: position 115,432 of record JAHIZO010000006.1, on the reverse strand, counting down.
TCGCGCAATTGCAGTGCCAGCCCCTGATGGAAATCGTCGTTGGGTGCGACGCCGTGAACGATGGCCTTGGCCTCGCTCAACAAGATGTCTCCAGTCAGTTCGTGCAGCATGACCCCCTCCCGCTGTTGTGTTACTTCCTCTTGTGCATATTGGCCGCGATGCGCAGGCGCAGTGCATTCAACTTGATGAAGCCGGCCGCATCCTTCTGGTCGTACGCACCCTTGTCATCTTCAAAGGTGGCGATGGTCGGATCGAATAATGAATCTGTCTTGGAATCGCGACCGACCACGATCACATTGCCCTTGTACAGCTTGACACGTACCCAACCGTTGACGGTCTGCTGAGTCTGGTCGATCAGGGTTTGCAGCGCGATGCGCTCCGGTGCCCACCAGTAACCGTTATAGATCATGCTGGCGTAGCGCGGCATCAGGTCGTCTTTCAGGTGTGCGACTTCGCGATCCAGTGTGATGGATTCGATGGCGCGGTGCGCCTTGAGCATGATAGTGCCGCCCGGGGTTTCGTAGCAGCCGCGCGACTTCATGCCGACGTAGCGGTTCTCTACTAGGTCAAGACGACCGATGCCGTGCTTGCCGCCCAACGTGTTCAGATTGCGCAAAATCTCTGCTGGCGTCATGGGTGTGCCGTTCAGCGCCACGATGTCGCCGCGTTCGAATTCAATGTCCAGATATTCCGCCGCATCCGGTGCTTTCTCGGGCGACACGGTCCAGCGCCACATGCTGTCTTCTGCTTCCGCTGCCGGGTCTTCCAAGTGGCGACCTTCATAGCTGATGTGCAGCAGGTTGGCATCCATGGAGTAGGGCGAACCGCCTTGCTTGTGCTTCATGTCGACCGGGATGCCGTGCTTTTCGGCATAGGCCATCAGCTTCTCGCGGCTCAGCAGATCCCACTCGCGCCACGGTGCGATGATCTTGATGTTCGGGTTCAGTGCATAGGCGCCCAGTTCGAAACGCACCTGGTCGTTGCCCTTGCCGGTCGCGCCGTGCGAGATGGCTTGAGCACCGGTCATGTCGGCGATCTCGATCAGGCGTTTGGCGATCAGTGGGCGGGCGATGGAAGTGCCCAGCAGGTATTCGCCTTCGTAAACGGTGTTGGCACGGAACATCGGGAACACGAAATCGCGCACGAATTCTTCGCGCAGATCGTCGATGAAGATGCTTTCCTTGGGAATGCCGAATTGCAGCGCCTTCTGGCGAGCCGGTTCCAGTTCTTCGCCTTGGCCGAGGTCGGCGGTGAAGGTGACCACTTCGCACTGGTAAGTGTCCTGCAGCCACTTGAGGATGACCGAGGTGTCGAGTCCGCCGGAATAGGCCAATACAGCTTTTTTGATGTCGCTCATGATGTTCCTGTCAATGTTGGTTAATTCGTTTACGTATCTTTGCGTTTGCTTTGCAACTTGTTGTCGAACCGCGCTCTGTCGATCACGAAGCGTTCGTGTATGCCGCGTGCGATCAGGTCAACGCCATCATGCGCCGAAACGGCGAAGGTAAGTCGTCGGCCATTCATGGCAGTCAATTCGACTGTGGCGGTGACTTCCAGTCCGGGCGGTGTTGCGGCCTCATGGCTGACGTTGATATGGGTGCCCAGTGATTGTTCGGTTGGCCAGTCCAGATGCGGCATGAGGCACATGATGCATGCCCATTCGAGAAAGCCGACCATGAAGCCGGTGGCAAATACTTCCGGCATGGCTTGAAACTCTGGTGATTCAGGATAAAGCGCCGGAACCGTCTTCGTCGGCGGAATGACGAAGCGGTGTTCGTAACGAATGCCGGGCTTCAGAGTGTCTTTCACGGGGGCACCTTAGTTGTCGAGTTTCCCCAACATCAGATATTCCATCAATGCTTTTTGCACATGCAGTCTGTTTTCAGCTTCATCCCACACCACTGAATGCGGGCTATCCATCACTTCGGCGGAGACTTCCTCGCCGCGGTGCGCGGGTAGGCAGTGCATGAACAGCGCATCCTTGGCGGCAACGCGCATCATGTCGCCGTCAACTTGCCAGTCGGCGAATGCTTTCATGCGCTCTTCGTTCTCAGCCTCGAAGCCCATGGAAGTCCATACGTCGGTGGTGACCAGATCGGCACCGCGAGCCGCTTCCATCGGGTCGGCGAATTCTTCGTAATGCTCGTGACCGTAAAGACCCGCGCGCTCTGCTTCGACTTCGTAGCCGGGCGGGGTCGAGACGTGTACGTTGAAATCGAGGATCTCAGCTGCCTGCAACCAAGTGTTGCACATATTGTTGGAGTCGCCGATCCATGCCACGGTCTTGCCCTGGATCGAGCCGCGATGCTCGATGTAGGTGTAGATGTCGGCCAGGATCTGGCACGGGTGATACTCGTTGGTCAGGCCGTTGATCACCGGCACGCGCGAGTTGCGCGCGAAGCGCTCGATGATCTCTTGTTCAAAGGTGCGGATCATCACGATGTCGCTCATGCGCGAGATGACCTGCCCAGCGTCTTCCACCGGTTCGCCGCGACCGAGTTGCGAGTCGCGCGTGTTCAGGTAGATGGCCGAGCCGCCCAGTTGATGCATGCCTGCTTCAAATGACAAACGGGTACGGGTGCTGGCTTTTTCGAAGATCATCACCAGCGTGCGGTCTTCCAGTGGCCAGTATTTTTGATAGCCCTTGAAACGTTCCTTGATGATACGGGTACGCTCGAACAGGTATTCGAGCTCTTCGCGGGTGAGATCCTTGAATTGTAGGAAATGCTTGAGCTCGCTCATGATTACTCCTGCATCAGCAACGATTCGATCAGCGGACACAGCATGTCCACAAGTTGCTGGGCTTCGGTTTGCGTATAGATCAAAGACGGTACGAGACGCACCACATTATCGGCAGTGACGTTGATCAGCAGGCCGCTATCCAGCGCCTTGCCGACCAGTTCGCCGCAGGGCTTGGCTAGCTCGATGCCGATCATCATGCCCAGTCCGCGCACGGCGACCACGCCTTTTTGACTGCCCAGCCGCTCTTGAAATTGCTGCTTGATCCAGACGCCCAGCGTGGCGGCATGGGCTAGCAGGTTCTGCTTTTCCATGATGCTCAAAGTGGTCAGTGCGGCGGTGCAAGCCAGCGGATTACCGCCGAAGGTAGAGCCGTGGTTGCCGGGCTTGAATGTGCCAACTGCAATACCCGCAGTCAGGCAAGCGCCGACCGGCACGCCAGAGCCCAGACCTTTGGCCAGTGTCATCACGTCAGGTGTGATGCCGGTGTGCTGGTGGGCGAACCACTTGCCGGTGCGGCCGATGCCGCTCTGCACTTCGTCCAGCATCAGCAGCCAGCCGTTGGCGTCACATATCTTGCGCAGGCCCTGCAGATAAGTCGCGTCTGGAATGCGGATGCCGCCTTCACCCTGGATCGGTTCAACCAAGATGGCGACGACGTCGGGATTATTGGCCGCGACTTGTTCGACGGCGGTGATGTCATCGTAGGGAACGCGCACGAAACCTTTCACCAGCGGCTCGAATCCTGCCTGCACCTTGCGGTTGCCGGTGGCGGAGAGCGTTGCCAGTGTCCGTCCGTGGAAGGATTTCTCCATCACGATGATATTGGGGGTGTCGATGCCTTTGCTATGACCGTACAAGCGCGCCAACTTAATGGCAGCTTCGTTCGCTTCGCAGCCAGAGTTGCACAGGAAAGCTTCCTGCATGCCGGACAGTTCGCACAGCTTGTCGGCAATGCGTTCCTGTTCGGGGATCTGGTAGACGTTGGAAACGTGGATCAGCTTGCCGAGCTGTGCGGTCAGCGCTGTAGTGAATTCGGGGTGGGCGTGGCCCAGAGTGTTGACGGCGATGCCAGCCAGCGCATCCAGATAGCGCTTGCCGTTGCTGTCAAAAAGCCATACGCCTTCACCATGGGTGAAAGCGACGGGTTGTCTTGCATAGGTATTCATCAAATGTGACATGACAAGCTTTCTGGTCTTGTTGCTTCTCTGATGCTGGAACTATAAACAAAAAAGGCCGACAGCGCTGTCGGCCTTGATTGGTCGCAGAGCTTATCTGCGATAGATCAGGCCATTGCCTTGATGGCAGCGGACAGGCGGCTCTTATGGCGAGCTGCTTTGTTCTTATGAATGATCTTCTTGTCTGCGATGGAGTCGACCACGCTGGTGGAAGCTTGGTAAACAGCTTGCGCAGCAGCCTTGTCGCCAGCAGCGACAGCTTTGATCACTTTCTTGATCGCAGTGCGCATTTCAGAGCGCAGGGTAGAGTTGTGTGCGTGCTGTTTTTCAGCTTGGCGTGCGCGTTTTCTCGCTTGTGCAGTATTGGCCATGTAATGACTCCTAGGGATTCGGCTTGCGTAAAAAGGCGCGCATTATATGTATGGCTCCGGCCTTTTGCAAGATATTGTTTTGCCCGTCGCCAAGTCCGTGGACAGTGGGGCTTTTGGGGCGGTGCTACAATGCGCGCCGTTATATTCCCACGGAAGCGACTCAAATTGCTAGAAAATATCAAGCGCTCACCCGATCTGGCCGAATTTGTGATCCAAGGGGTGAATAAGGAAGGTGTCACGTTCAGACCATCCAACTGGAATGAGCGCCTGAGCGACATGCTGTCGACAACCGGTAAGGATGGCCGTACCGTCTATTCCTCTTATGTGCATCCGGCCACGATCCAAGGGGTGCCCTCCGTGGTGGTGCGCTTCTCGCTGGAAAGCGTCGATCCCAAAGGTTTTGAGCAGGTGCGCCAGTTCATCGTCAGCAACGAATTACAGGTGCGGGCCGGACGCAATCGTGCCGATGCCGGTGCGACCGGCTTGTTTCCGACGCTCAGCATGGAGCGCAGAGATCCCAAGAAGAATGGCTGGTAAGGCATGAACCTGCTGAAGGCACTCGCCGCCATCAGTAGCCTGACGCTGGTCTCGCGCATTCTGGCTTTCGTGCGCGACGTGCTGATCGCCCGCGTGTTCGGTGCCGGTGCGGCGACGGACGCTTTCTTCGTGGCCTTCAAACTTCCCAACCTGCTGCGCCGCCTGTTCGCGGAAGGTGCGTTCTCGCAGGCCTTTGTGCCCATCTTCGGTGAATACAAAAGCCGGCGCGGACAGGAAGAGACCAAGCTGCTGGTCGATCATGTGACCACTATGCTGGCACTGATCCTGTTCGTGGTGACACTGGTCGGTATCATCGCCGCGCCCATCCTTGTATATATAAGTGCCCCTGGTTTTGCCAGCGACCCGCAGAAATTCGACCTCACCGTGCAATTGCTGCGCATCACCTCGCCTTACATCTTCTTTATCTCGCTGGTTGCCGTGGCGGCGGGCATCCTCAATACCTACAACAAATTCTGGGTGCCCGCGTTCGCGCCCATCCTGCTCAACGTCTGTTTCATCGGCGGCGCGCTCTGGGCTGCACCGTATTTCGATCCGCCCATCCTCGCTTTGGCCTGGGCGGTGTTCGTGGCAGGTATCGTGCAGTTGGGCTTCCAGCTACCGTTCCTGAAAAAGATCGGCATGCTGCCCAACATCCGCTTCAGTCTGAAGGACGCAGGCATGTGGCGCGTCATCAAACAGATGGGGCCGGCGGTGTTCGGCGTTTCCATCGCGCAGATCAGCCTTATCCTCAACACCATCTTCGCTTCCTTTCTCGTGGCGGGCAGTGTGTCATGGCTGTATTACGCCGACCGCTTGATGGAGTTCCCCACCGGGCTGCTGGGCGTGGCGCTCGGCACCATCCTGTTGCCGTCGCTCTCGCGCTGTCATGCCGAAGGCAATATCGAGGAATATTCGAAGTTGCTGGACTGGGGCTTGCGCCTGACCTTGTTGCTGGCGCTGCCCGCCGCGCTGGCGCTGGGCATGATCGCTACACCGCTGCTGGCGACCTTCTTCCAGCATGGCGAATTCACTGCACACGACGTGATGATGTCGCGCAACGCGCTGGTTGGTTACAGCATCGGTTTGATCGGTTTGATCCTGGTGAAGATATTGGCCCCCGGCTTCTATGCCAAACAGGACATCAAAACCCCGGTCAAGATCGGCATCGTCACGCTGCTCGCAACGCAGGCGATGAACGTGTGGTTCGTATTCGGTCTCGATCTGGCACATGCAGGCCTTGCCCTGTCCATCGGTCTGGCCGCCTGTCTCAATTCCGCCATCCTGTTCTATTTTTTGCGCAAGCGCGGTATCTACCAGCCCGAACCGGGTTGGTTAAAGTTCATGCTCAAGCTATTGCTGGCTGTTGCGGCCTTGGCGGTGAGTCTGTGGTTCGGCATGGGCAGCGAAGCCCACTGGCTGGAAGCACACGGCTGGGCGCGCATCCTGCATCTAAGCGCGCTGGTGGTGGGCGGAGCAGTTGTGTATTTCGTCGTGCTGCTCGTGTTGGGATTCCGCCCGCGCGACTTTTATAAACGCGGCGCGAATTGATTCTGAAAATAAGGAAAAGTAATGAGCGACTATTCATATAACGTGGAAGAAGACAGCTTCGAAGAACTAGTGGTGGCGCGCTCGCACCAACTGCCGGTATTGATGGACATCAGTGCCGAATGGTGCGCGCCGTGCAAGGTGCTCGCACCGCTGCTGCATAAGATGGTGTTCGACTACGACGGCAAGTTCTACCTCGGCGTGGTCGATGCTGACGAGAACATGCGCATCGCCGGCAAGCACAAGGTGCGCGGCTTCCCCACGGTGGTCGCCTACAGTCACGGCGTCGAGATCGACCGTTTCCACAGTTCGCAGACCGAAGGCTTCCTGCGCAAGTTCATCGACAGCGTGATCGAGCGACATCAGGCTGGCCCGACGGCGGCCTGATTCATTTGTCGTTCAGCAATCCCTGCATCGCTGCTATCGGTTGGATCTGCGAAAAATAGACTCGGCTGAGCGGTGCAAGGTTGGCTGACCATGGCGTGCCTTCCGGCCGACCGTTACGTTTCAAGTATTCCATCAAAGTTTCGTCATAAGCGTCGATGGCGGCTGCGTAGCCGCTGGCATCGTAGTGTTCGTCATGACGATAGCTGGCGATGTTCATGCGCGGTTTCTGTTCGACTTTCGATTCCTTGTTATTTCTGATGCAAAGCTTGTGCGACCACATCACGCGTCAGATGCGGCGCGAGCAGTTCGATGAAATGGTAGCCGAAGCCACGCAGATACTGGTTCTGGCGGATGGCGATACGGGTGGTGCTGGGCTGGAACAGATGGCCCGCGTCGATCATGCGCAAGTGGCGGTCCCGATCCGGGATGAATGCCATCTGCGCCACGATGCCGACACCCATCCCCAGTTCGACATAGGTCTTGATCACATCGGCGTCGATGGCGGTGAGTGCGATGTTGGGCTCAATGCCCGCCTCGCTGAATGCCTGGTTGATCTTGTTGCGCCCGGTGAAAGCGAAGTCATAAGTGATGATGGGATATTGCGCCAGCTTCTTCAGTGTCAGACGCTTCTCGTTCAATAGCGGATGTTTGGGCGGCACCACCACACAGTGGTGCCATTCATAACAGGGCAGAGTCACCAGTTCGTCATATAAGGCCAGACTCTCGGTGGCGACGCCGATATCGACTTCGCCGCTCAATACCTGCTCGGCGATTTGCGTCGGGCTGCCTTGATGCAGGCCGAGTTTGACTTCGGGGTAGGTCTGCGTGAATGCCTTGACCACCGACGGCAGTGCATAGCGCGCTTGTGTGTGGGTGGTGGCGATGGTGAGTGCGCCGCTGTCCTGTTGTTTGAACTCCATGCCGACCTGCTTCAAGTTGTTGGTTTCGAGCAGCACGCGCTGCGCGATCTCCAGCACGGCCTTGCCGGGATCGGTGATGGCGACGATGCGCTTGCCGTTGCGCACGAAGATGTCCAGGCCGAGTTCTTCTTCCAAAAGTTTTATCTGCTTGCTCACGCCGGGTTGTGAGGTGTACAGCGCGGCGGCCGCATCCGAGATGTTCAGTTCGCAACGCACGATCTCGTTCAGGTAACGCAATTGCTGCAGGTTCATGGGAAATCTCTATATGTGATTGGGTTATAAGATACTAACATAAAAGTATTTAGCGATATAAGGCGACACACCTAGAATGCGCACCATATTCAACGAACGCGGTATGGGGCAATGGACTGGTTGTACACAATCTCAGGTTTTCTGGTCGGGCTGATCGTCGGGGTAACCGGTGTCGGTGGCGGCTCGCTGATGACACCATTGCTGGTGCTGTTCTTCGGCATTTCCCCCGCGACTGCGGTGGGAACAGACCTGTTGTATGCCTCCATCACCAAGTCGCTGGGCGGTTGGGTGCATGGCCGCAACGGTACGGTTGAGTGGCGGATCGTCGGCTTGTTGAGTCTGGGTAGTTTGCCCGCCGCGCTGCTCACTATCGGTCTATTCAAATTTTTGGGGCTTGGCGAAGAATCCTTGAGCGGTTTGATGGCGGGTGTGTTGAGTGTCGCGCTGCTGCTGACTGCCGCCGCACTGCTGTTCAAAGACCGCATTCAAAAATTGGCGCAGCGCGAAGACGGCACAGTCTATGAATTGCATCACCGTCATCTGCCTGCCGCCACCATCGTCACCGGCGCAGTCGTCGGTGTGCTGGTCACCATCTCATCTATCGGGGCCGGTGTGCTGGGCACGGTCGCACTGCTGTTCCTCTATCCGCGCCTGACCACCGTGAAAGTGGTGGGCGCCGACATCGCCCATGCGGTACCGCTGACTGCAGTAGCGGGTCTGGGGCACATGACGCTGGGCACGGTGGACTTTGTGTTGCTGGGCAGCCTGCTGTTGGGTTCCCTTCCGGGTATCTACATCGGCAGCCACCTGTCCGCCAAAGTCCCGGAAAAAGTATTGCGCCCGATCCTGGCGACGATGTTGCTGATCATCGGTACCCGACTGGCGCTGAATTGAACTTGATTAAGGAATTGACATGAGCAAGAACGCACTCAACAAACCCAAACAAGTGAGCTGGTTCAACGGCTGCGGTGGACGTGTCGGCGTGGTGGTCGGACAGAGTGGCGACCATGCCTACATCGGTCAGGCATTGCGTCATGACGAGGACGACGACGTAGCGCACATCCTCGCTTTCGGCGCGAAGTTTCCGCTGGAAGCCGCGCTGAAACTGCCGGTGTCCAAGCACTATTCAGACGAGGCCCAGTGATGTATCAATACGACAAATTCGATCACCAGCTGACTGCCGAGCGTGTCGCGCAGTACAGCGACCAAGTGCGTCGTCGTCTGTCTGGCGAGCTGAAGGAAGATGATTTCCGCGTGCTGCGTTTGCAGAACGGCATCTACATGCAGGTGCACGGTTACATGATGCGCATCGCCATCCCTTATGGCTTGGCGAGCAGCGCACAGGTGCATCAGCTGGCGCACATCGCGCGCACTTATGACCGTGGCTACGGTCATCTGAGCACGCGCCAGAACATCCAGTTCAACTGGCTCAAGCTGGAAGATACACCGAAGATCCTGGCCGATCTGGCCGAGGTCGAGATGCATGCCAACCAGACTTCGGGCAGTTGCATCCGCAGCATCACTTCGGATGAACTGGCCGGTGTGGCGCGCGATGAACTTATCGATCCGCGTCCGTTCGCCGAGATCCTGCGCCAGTGGAGCACCTTCCATCCGGAGTTCGCTTTCCTGCCGCGTAAGTTCAAGGTGTCGGTCAGTGGTGCGAGCGAAGATCGTGCCGCGATCGAGATCAACGACGTTGGCGTGCAAGTGGTGAAGAACGCGCAGGGCGAACTGGGATTCCGCATCTTGGTCGGCGGCGGTCTGGGCCGCACGCCTGTCATCGGTCAGGAGCTGATCGCATTCCTGCCATGGCAGCACCTGCTGACCTACATGGAATCCATTGTGCGTGTGTATAACGAATTCGGCCGCCGCGACAATCTGTACAAGGCGCGCATCAAGATTCTGGTGCAGGCCATAGGTATCGGCGAGTTCCGCCGTCAGGTGGAAACGGAATGGCAGTTGCACAAGGACGGCCCTTCGACATTGACCGAAGCCGAAGTAGCGCGTGTGTCTGCAGCATTCACCGCGCCTGCCTATGAGACCTTGCCGCAAGTCGATGCATCTTTCGAGGCAGCGCAGCGTGAAGACAAAGCATTCGCCAACTGGGTGCAGCGCAACGTCACGGCACACAAGGTGGATGGTTACGCCGCTGCGTGGTTGTCACTCAAGCACCCGGGTCGTGCACCGGGCGACATCAGTGCCGACCAGCTCGATGTGGTGGCAGCACTGGCCGACCACTACAGCTTCGGCGAACTGCGCGTCTCCCACTTGCAGAATCTGGTGCTGGCTGATGTGAAGCAGTCCGATCTGCATGCGTTGTGGCAGGAAGCGAAAGCGGCCGGTCTGGCGACACCGAACATCGGCCTGCTGACCGACATCGTGTGCTGTCCCGGTGCGGATTTCTGCACGCTGGCCAACGCACGTTCCATTTCGCTGTCCCGAGCCATCACTGAACGCTTCGAGGATTACGACTACTTGCACGACATCGGCGACATCGACCTGAATATCTCGGGTTGTGTGAATGCCTGTGGCCACCACCATGTGGCGCACATCGGCATCCTCGGCGTGGATAAGTCGGGCGAGGAGTGGTACCAGGTGACGATAGGCGGCAACAAAGGAACACCGGCCGCCATCGGCAAGATCATCGGTCGCTCGTTCTCGTTCGCGCAGATACCTGCAGTGATCGCTCGCTTGTTGCATGTGTATGTGAGTGAGCGTGACGAGGGTGAGCGCTTCATCGACACGCTGCGTCGCATCGGCCATGAGCCGTTCAAGACATTCGTCTACGCCGAGCAGATAGTGGAAGAGGAGAAGCTGTTGTTGCCGGACTACGAAGCATTGCGGGCGGCTGTGCCTTATGAGCTTCCCTATTTTTCGCCGAGGTTCTAAATGAAGATCATCAAAGACAAGAAAGTGGTGAATGACGCATGGCAAGTGCTGCGCCTGCATGAAGGCGATGCGGCAGACAGCATCGTCGTCCCGCAAGGTGAATACATCGTGCCGTTACCTGTGTGGAACTGCCAATGGGAAACACTGCGCGAGCGTAAAGAACTGGGGCTGTGGCTGGGCGGCTTGGAGCGTGCAGAGGATATCCCGGATGACGTGAACCGCTTCCCGGTGATCGCCATCGATATTCATAAATACACAGACGGTCGCGCATACACGCTGGCTTATCGCTTGCGCAAGCAATATGGCTATCGCTGTGAACTGCGCGCCATGGGCGATGTGTTGCATGACCAGTTGTTCTATCTGAAACGCATGGGCTTCGACAGCTTTGCCATGCGCGCGGATCAAGATCTGCAACGTGGCGTATCCGGTTTCGATACGTTCTCAGTGAAATATCAAGCGTCGGTGGATGTCGCGACGCCATTGTTCAATCGAATTGAAAGAGGAGTCGCATGATGAGTGATTTACAGCAAAAGATAGATGCCACCGTGGCCGTGCTGAAGCGGGCTGCCAGTGAGTTCACGCAGGTCGTGTTCGCCAACAGTCTGGGCGCGGAAGACATGGTGCTGACCGACCTCATCGCCAAGCATGCACCTGACATCGCGATGTTCAGTCTGGATACCGGTCGTCTGCCGAAAGAGACCTACGACCTGATCCAGGAAGTGCGCCAGCGTTACGACGTGCCGCTCGCCGTTTACTTCCCGAACAGCGAACTGGTCGAAGCATACGTGTCGCAGCATGGCATCAACGGTTTCTACGACAGCGTCGAGAATCGCAAAGGTTGCTGCTTCGTGCGCAAGGTGGAGCCACTGCGCCGTGCACTGAAAGGCAAGGGCGCGTGGATCACCGGCATGCGTCGTGACCAAGCGGTGACGCGCGGCACGCTGGAAGTTTCCTCCTTTGATGCGGATAACGGCTTGCAGAAATTCAACCCGCTGCTGGAATGGAGTAACAAAGACGTGTGGGCTTATATCCGTCAGAACGATGTGCCTTACAACAAGTTGCATGACCAGTTCTACCCCAGCCTCGGTTGCGCACCATGCACACGCTCCGTTACGCCGGGCGAAGACATTCGCGCCGGTCGCTGGTGGTGGGAAGACCCAGAGCACAAGGAATGCGGGCTGCATGTGAGTAATGGTTCGAAAGTGGCGCATGGCACAGGCGTGCAGGCAGTGAGCAGCACCTCGCTACAAGCCAGCCGCGCACGCATCATTGAGATCGCGGCACGCCCCGGCGTAAAACAGATCGAAACAGCTTGATCATAATTTAGAGAGACATCATGAAACTGGTAGAGAAAAATATGACAAAACACACTTTCACGCATCTGGACGCACTGGAGAGCGAATCCATCCACATCATGCGCGAGGTCGCGGCGGAATGTAAGAATCCCGCGCTGCTGTTCTCCGGCGGCAAGGACTCCATCGTGATGCTGCGTCTGGCGGAGAAGGCGTTCCGTCCGGCCAAGTTCCCGTTCCCGCTGGTGCACATCGACACCGAGCATAACTTCCCGGAAGTGATCGCCACGCGTGACAAGCTGGCATCCGATCTGGGCGAGCGATTGATCGTGCGTTCGCTGGAAGATTCCATCAAGCGCGGCACCATCGTGATTAAGGATGAGAGCAAGCCGCGCAACCCGTATCAATCGGTGACGCTGTTGGAGACAATTGAGGAATTCGGTTTCGACGCCTGCCTGGGTGGTGCACGCCGCGACGAAGAAAAGGCGCGTGCCAAGGAACGCATCTTCTCCTTCCGTGACGAGTTCGGTCAGTGGGATCCGAAGAACCAGCGTCCCGAGTTGTGGGACACCTACAACACCCGCGTGAATGCAGGCGAGAACATCCGAGTGTTCCCGATCAGCAACTGGACCGAGACAGATATCTGGGAATACATCGGCCGCGAGAATCTGCACATCCCGAACATCTACTTCGCACATGAGCGCGAAGTGATCCGTCGCGGAGGAAACGTGATTCCGGTATCAGAATTGGTGCAGCCCAAACCTGGCGAAAAAGTGGAAGTCGCCACCGTGCGCTTCCGCACCGTGGGCGACATGACCTGTACCGCGCCGGTGGAATCCACCGCCAGCACGGTGGAAGAGATCATTGCCGAGACAGCGACTACACGCATCACCGAACGCGGCGCAACACGTATGGACGACCAGACGTCTGAAGCCTCCATGGAACTGAGAAAAAAAGAAGGGTATTTCTAAAATGGATACAAACACACAACTCCTACGTTTCGTCACTGCCGGTTCGGTGGACGACGGCAAGAGCACATTGATCGGTCGCCTGCTGCACGATTCGAAGTCCATCTTCGAAGACCAGTTCTCGGCAATCTCCAAGACGAGTGAGAAGCGCGGCATGGCGTCTGTCGATCTGTCGCTGCTGACAGACGGTCTGCAAGCTGAGCGTGAGCAGGGCATCACCATCGACGTGGCGTATCGTTATTTCGCCACGCCCAAGCGCAAGTTCATCATCGGCGACACACCGGGACATGAGCAGTACACGCGCAACATGGTGACCGCGGCTTCGACTGCGAACCTTGCCATCATCCTGATCGATGCGCGTAAGGGCGTGCTGACGCAGACCAAGCGCCATTCCTATCTGGCCAGCCTGCTAAACGTGCCGCACGTGGTGCTGGCCGTGAACAAGATGGACATGGTCGATTACTCGCAGGCGCGCTTCGACGAGATCGTGAGCGAGTACAAAGCCTTCGCCGCGCAACTGGATCTGCACGACGTGCACTGCATCCCGCTGTCTGCTTTGAACGGCGACATGGTGGTGGATCGCGGTGAGAATCTGGACTGGTATAAAGGTCCGGCCTTGCTGGAGTTTCTGGAAGAGGTCGAGATCGACCATGATGTGAACACCAGCGATTTCCGTTTCCCTGTGCAATGGGTGTGCCGTCCACAGACTAACGAGCATCACGACTTCCGTGGTTTCGCGGGACGCATCGAAGGCGGCGAGATATCCGTGGGCGACGAGATCACCATCCTGCCATCCGGACGCACCACCACGGTGAAAGAGATCGTTACCTATGACGGTAATCTCGCGACTGCTTTTGCGCCGCAATCCGTGACGCTGACGCTGAACGACGAGATCGACATCTCGCGCGGCGACATGTTCGTCAAGACCAGTGCGCATCCGCCCAAGGTGGAGAAGGAATTCGAAGCCACGTTGTGCTGGTTGGCTGAAGCGCCGCTGGACAAGAGTCGCAAGTATCTGGTCAAGCACACCACGCGCAGTGCCAAGTGTCTGTTCTCGCGCCTCGACTACCGCGTGGACGTGAACACGCTGGAGCAGCATGCCGTCGAAAAGTTGAACATGAACGACATCGCACGCGTGGCCATCAATGTGCAGTCGCCGCTGGTGTTCGACAGCTACGACATCGACCGCTCGACCGGCAGCTTCATCGTCATCGACGAAGCGAACAACAACACGGTTGCGGCAGGCATGATCGCCTAGTTGATGCCGCAGCTTTCGTTGCTGCGCGCGGTGTATCCGATGTATCCTCCCTAAAAATAGGGCTTTCGTCACCCCGGCGCGAAGTCTGAATCCGGGGAGGATGCATGCATCTCAACAAGAAAGTCACCTTGTCTTCGCTGGCGCTGGCGGCCGTAATGATCGCGGTACTGATCGTGGTCAGTCTGCTGTCGTTCCGCCAGTTCTCCATCATGTCGGCACAATCTCAGGTGCGTACCGCAGCCGAGATCGTGCGCGTCAGCCTGACCGAAGACATGATCAACGGCGTCATTGGCCAGCGCGAGGGGCTGTTGCGCCGTCTGGGCGAGGTGCCCGGTTTGCAATCGGTGCACGTAACCCGCGGCGACAATGTGGTGCAACAGTTCGGCCCCGGCATGAAAGGGGAGCACGCGGCGGACGATGTGGAGACACGCGTGCTGCAAAACGGTGAAGCGTTCTTCGCCGTGCTGGACGAGTCGACCGAACCTGTGTTTCGCGGCACCATACCCTTTGTCGCCTCGCGCAGCGGCACGCCCAATTGCCTGCAGTGCCATGACGTGGCGGATGGCGCGGTGTTAGGTGCGGTGACGGTCACCATGTCCATCGGTCACCTGAAGGACGACGCGCTGTTCGTCTCCGCCATCATGGTGTTGGCCGTGGCGTTCTTCATGATGCTGATGCTGTTCTTACTGCGCCGATTGGTCAAACCGATGATCACCACCGCTCAAGACGTACAGGATGCGGTCAGCCATGCCATTCGCGGCGATTTCCACGCCAACATCCAGCAGCGCACCAACGACGAGATCGGCCAGGTCGCGCAGGACGTGAACAAACTGATGCGCTTCCTGCACAAAGGGCTGAGCGAGATTCGCCAGGACATTGCGCAATTGCTCAAGCACAAGCCGCCGGAACAAGACGGCAACCTGCTCGACACCACAGTGGAGATGGTGCAGGGGCTGATCGATGCCGCGCAGTTCAAGCAATCCATCGAGGAAGACGAGAGCAAGACCGAGATCTACCAGCGACTGGCGCTCGCCGTGCGCGAACGTTTCGGCCTTAGCCACTTCTCGCTGTACGAGGTGCAGGCCAACAAGAACCTGATGGTGCCGGTCACCGTGGACGGCGAGTTCGGCGCCCCCTGCCGCTGGTGCGACCCGCAGATATTGCTGCGTTCCGAGACCTGCCGCGCACGGCGCACCGGCCACCTCATCGATTCCATCGAAACGCCTACCATCTGCTTCGCCTTCCGCCCGCCGCAGGATGGAGGTGAATATCACCACGTGTGCTTCCCCATCATGCAATCGGGCGCGGTCGGCGGCGTGCTGCAACTGATGTTCGCCACCAGCGACACCGCGCGCATGCAGGAGATCATCCCCTATCTCAGCGTCTACCTGCGCGAGGCAGCGCCGGTGCTGGAGGCCAAACGGCTGATGGACACGCTGCGCGAATCCACGCTGCGCGACGCCATGACCGGTCTGCATAACCGTCGTTTCCTGGAGGAGTACACCGAGACGCTGGTATCCGCCACGCAGCGTCGCAAGAGTGAGATGTCCATCCTCATGCTCGACCTCGACTACTTCAAAATGGTCAACGACACACACGGCCACGATGCCGGCGATACCGTGCTCAAGGCCATAGCCAAAGTGATGACGCAGTCGGTACGTACCTCGGATATGGTGATCCGCTATGGTGGTGAAGAGTTCCTTATCATCTTGCAGGACACCGACAGCGAAGGTGCTGCGCTGGCCGCCGAGAAGATACGTGCCGCCGTCGAGGCACTCAAGATACAATTGACTGGCACGATCCTGCAGAAGACCATCTCCATCGGCATCTCGGTGTTCCCGACCGACGGCGACACGTTCTGGCAGGTCGTCAAATATGCAGATGTCGCGCTGTATAACGCAAAGGAATCCGGGCGTAACCGCGTGGTGCGCTTCACCCCGGAATTGTGGACCGACGAAAAGACCTACTGATTGAGAATATGAGCCTGCTGTCACTGATTGCCGCCCTGCTGCTGGAACAGCTACATCCGCTGTCATCGCGCAAGTATCTGCTCACCTGGCTGGGTGACTACGCGCAGTATTTCCAAGACCGTTTCGATGCGGGTGAGCGCTCGCATGGGCGCATCGCATGGTTGTTGGCCGTGTTGCTGCCGTTCATCACGATCTGGGCGGTGTACAGCATCCTGTTCGCCAAGCACCCTGTGTTCGCCTGGGCCTTCAGCGTATTGGTGCTTTACCTCACCATGGGTTTCCGCCAGTTCAGCCATTACTTCACCGATATCAATCTCGCCCTGCAAGACAATGACCTGCATCAGGCACGCACCCTGTTGAGTGAATGGACAGGCAAATCATGCCACGACCTCAATCCGCAGGAAGTCGCGCGCCTCACCATCGAACAAGCGCTGCTGGCCTCGCATCGTCACGTGTTCGGCGTCATCGTCTGGTTCGTCATCTTCATGGTATTGGGCATGGGGCCGGTCGGTGCCATGCTGTATCGACTGTCAACGTTCTTCAGTGCACGCTGGAAAGACCAGGAAGCAGGCAACGACTTCGGCACCTTTGCGCAACAGATGTGTCGCATACTCGAATGGTTGCCGATACGCCTAACTGCCAGCAGCTTCGCCATCGTCGGCAATTTCGAAGACACCATCTACAGTTGGCGCACGCAAGCCGCTGAATGGCCCGAACCGGACGAAGGCATCGTGCTGGCCAGCGGCGCCGGTGCACTGGGCATCAAACTCGGCCAAACCCTCGTGCTGGACGACCAGCCCGTCTACCGTCCCGACCTGGGCAGCGGTGAAGAAGTCGACACCGAACACATGCAAAGCGCCATCGGACTGGTATGGCGCACGCTGGTGTTCTGGCTGTTGATGTTGCTACTACTGACCGGGGCGCATCTGCTGGGTTGATGCAATAAAAGTACGAGGTGGGTAGCGCAGGCAAGCGAATTTGAGCTGTGCTTGATCGTTTGCTTCTCAGCTTAGAGTTGCCTTCGCATTAGGATTGCCTGACAGACTCTGAGCGGCCATAACTACCACTAATAGCTATTTTTCAAAGCAGCGCCCGAAACTTGGGATATGGAAAAGGGAAAATGTGCGCTGCAAAGTGTTTCCTGTGCTCGCACTAATAAATACGATTCTGTGCTTATAAATACAAGAATTTACTAACCAGAGGGAAGCGAGTGAAAACTGAATTTCGTACTATGGCATTAGTATTTATTCTCGCTTCCGTAAGCGCATGCACAACTTATCCAGGGGATAGGATTCTGCAACTCTATGATCAATCGAATGCTTACGATGAGAGCAAATTCATTTCGGCGGCTAGAGTTGGAGTGGCTGACATACTAAGCAACCTTACAATTTCGGAGGAAACGAAAAACTCTTTGGGGAAGATTGCACCAGAAGCTGTCATTCGTGAAATCAAACCGCTAGATTTGGCATTTGCGGATAATCAGCTTGTGGTGGCGAAAGGTGATGCGAACATTTCTTTTGCAAGCAACTCCATCATTATTGTAAATGGCATTCTTAATATTGCTCACAGTAGCAATAACATCATAGTTTGCGGCAGCGATGTGGCCATTAGCCACGATGGAAGCATGGGGGATGGAAGCCTTGTTATATCGAAAGGCAAGACCACAATTAGTCACGCCGGCAATACGATTATTTACGCGATAAAAGGTACTGAAATATCACATGCTCGAAACGTAAAGGCGTTCAATACTAGCCAACGTAAAACATCATGGGGGCATATCAATAACATACTCGTCAAGCCACTATTCGAGAATGAGTAGCCTCCTAATAAACTTCCCTAAGCAATAGGCTCCGCCAGCGGCCGCATCGGGTTAGATAGCGACAGTTGTGCAGACGAATTTTGTAGATTCCTAGTTCGCTCCTCCCTTGAGAGGGGACATTCAGGTTGATTGAACCGGCAGTCATTATTCATATTGCAACGTAGGTCAGGAGAAAACGTGAGACGTATTGAATCGCTTTACGCAATTTGTCTGGTGTTGCTGTTCTTACCCATGTCGAGCATCGCGGCGGGTTTGCAGGATGCTGAGGCGATCCCGCATCTTGATCGGGCGGGGCAGGATGGGTATCGCGCGTTTTTGGCGGCGGAGAAGCATCGCGCTTTTGCTATCGCGCCGGGCGGTACCTGGTTCTGGATGGGTGAGGGGCGTGCGGCGGACGCAGTCGCCGAGGATGCGTTGCAGCTTTGCGAGAACGACAGCGGTCGCGCCTGTCTGCTGTATGCGGTGGATGACAAGGTGGTGTTCGATGCGCTGGCATGGTCGCGCTTGTGGGGACCGTATCTGGATCGTGAGGCAGCTGATCGTGCGCAGGTCGGCAATGCGCTTGGGCAGCGCTTCTTCGATCTGGCTTTCAGTGATGCGTCGGGCAAGAAGCTGAGTCTGGGTGCATTGCGCGGCAAGGTGGTGGTGGTGCATCTGTGGGGGTCATGGTGTCCGCCGTGTCGGCACGAGATGCCCGAGTTGCAGCGGCTGCAGCGCGCGCTGGACAAATCTGCCGACATCCGTCTGGTGATGCTGCAAGTACGGGAAAGTTATCCGGTTGCGCGGCGCTGGTTGCAGCAGCAAAAACTGCGCATGTCTTTCTATGATTCGGGCGCGCAGGATTCTCATTCTGATACTTTTTCGCTTGCAAACGGCAAGACTGTGCATGACCGTTTCATCGCGCCCGTTTTCCCCACCACCTATGTGCTGGATAAGCATGGCATCGTGGTGTTCGCCAACCACGGCCCGCTCACGCAGTGGATGGACTATCTGCCTTTGCTGCGTGATGTGGCGAAGCGTTCCGGAAAATGATTCGAGCATCACCTGCTTGCGCGGGTGATGCTCGAACTTGGCTAAAACGCATTTCCGGAAGGTCTGATTAAGTCCGTTCGTGGTGAGTCTTTAAGCGAAACTCGCAAGCTCGTTTTCTGTTCGCTCCCTCGATACACCGCGCAAGCGCGGCACTGATGAAACTACTAGCCAATCCACTAAGCCAGCAAGCTGGCAAGTGGCTGGTTATCGGGACGAACGGAAAATGTATCGAACCATGGCTTTCGGACTTAATCAGACCTTCGTTATCTTAGTCAGTCTCTTCCCAGCCGGTGATCATCGTTTTGATGTGTGCGGTAGGGGTGTGGCCGGTGGTGGTGAGATAGACGTGGGCGATGAAGAACGCCAGCATCATGAATGCACCTGCCGTGTGGATGACGGCGACAACGCCCAAGCTTAGATAGCTATCCAGTCCCAAGCTTGCCCAGCTTGAATAGAAAAGATAGAGCAGCCCCGAGCCCCAGATGATCGGCGAGATCATGGATAGCAAGGCCAGATAAGCGAGACGTTGCAGCGGGTTGTGTTTCTTTTCTGCGGTCTTCTGGAACGGGTTCGGCGCATGGTTGAATATGCCGAATACGTAATAGCGCACCATGGCGTCCACCTTCTTCAGTGTCGGAATATATTGCTTCCATTCTCCGGTGGTGAATTGCCAGAAGATGGTGAAGGCCCACAGTGTCAGCAAGCTCCACGCGCTGAGGGTGTGCAGGTTCACCGCCTGTTCGAAGCCGAACAACGTGAAGCTACCATGCACCTCGAAGCCGGTGATCAGCATGGAGATGACCAGTAGCGCCTGCGACCAGTGCCAGAAACGTTCATAGCGGTTGTATAGATAAACACGGTTCACGCTGCTCATTTGTGTTGTCCTTTCATCTTGCTGGAGTAGAGGCGAAGTGCGCCGTGCATCAGCACGCCGAACAGAGACAGCACGACCAGCGTCCAGCCGATCATGTCGATCCAGCGGTTACTGTCGCGTGAGGGCATGTACACCCCTTCGATACCTTGCAGGCGTCCGTTCTTGCTGTGGCACTGTGCGCAGTCCACCGCATCATGTTTAGGCGCGACCATGTGGGTGATCGGCCAGGTCATCGCGGTATCGACGAAACCGAACTCACCGCTGTAGGGCAGCTTGGCCGCTTTCATGCCGGCGGCGATCGCTTTTTGCCAGTCATAGTTGTGCCAGAGCGCGGTGTGGTCTTCGCCTGCAGTGTGTTGCACGGTGAGGTAGTTGTTCACCTTGTCGTAAGGTTGTTTGCCGCGATGCACCTTGACGGGCCAGATGCGCGAGTCGGGATCGTTGGCACTGCCGCCCACTTCGTTGATGTGCACGGTCTGGCTCGGGTCGATCTTGTCGCCGATCACCTTGTAGTCGGAATAGCCGTTGTACCAGCGGTATTCCGGGATGACATAGGAGTCCCATTCCCATTTACCTTTTTTGGAGTCGAAGGAGCGTCGTCCGGCGCTGTCTTTATATGCCATCGGCTTGCCATCCAGCCCCATGGTGGTGGCGAGCGACCAGTCCCAACTCGACTCGGTACCGATCTGGTTGCGCGCATATTCCGGGATGTGGCAGGTCTGGCAGGCGAGCTTCTCGGTGTGCTGATTCAGCATGGCCTCGTGGTGCGGCTTGTTGCTATGGCAGGACTGGCACGATGCTGGCGTCTCGTCTTTCTTGCCGCGTATGTGCGCTGGGCCTTTCACTGCTGCCGCAGCGTCGTAACGGCTGCCGGAGACTTCGTGATGCGAGGTGACATGGCAGGTCGTGCAGGAGAAATCCAAACCCTTCTCATCCATGTGCACATCCAGATATTTTCCGGGATGCTTGAGTGAACTATCCAGATCGCCGTGCTTCGCACCGTTACCGCCCGCACCGAAGAAGTGGCAGGAGCCACAGTTGCTGCGTGTGGGCATGCCGATGCTTTGCGCCACTTTCTTCAGGTCGACCGCTTCGACGAACTTGCCCGAGCCGTGTGGGAATTCCACGCGCTTGTACACGGGATGTCCGGCAAAGCCCGGCAGCTTGCGATAGGTGCCGGTCTGGTCGTGACAGATCAGGCAGTCGACGTTCTGTTCGGCTTTGAAATCGAACTTTTCATCCTTCCAGCCATAGCCCGCATGACAGGCCATGCAGTCGTTCTCGTTGGAAACAGGCGAAGTGCAATAGTTGTTGATGATGTTCTTCTTGCCGCGCACCTTGCCGGTCTTGGGATCGGTCGATTCCCATGTCCAGTGTTTGGTGTGTTGCACCTGCTTGGCGGCCTCGGTGTGGCAGGTCAGGCAGGCTTTCGTCACCTCGGGGCCGGTTTTGAAATCGCGATCCAGTAGTTTGAATTTGCTGTGATCGGCGGTGGACTTTATTGTTGGTCTGTCTGCGGTTGCCGCCTGTGCTGGCGAGATGATGGTCTCCAGCTTGGCGTTGGCTGCAAAACTGTTTGACGCGGCCAGCAGGCCGATTGCGGCCAGCATCGGCAGCACGAATCTTGTTGTCAGCATCTCGGATGGATGATTCGGCAGCATGAACTCACCTTGTGTGGATTGAGGGGTGCGCATATCAGCAACCACCGTCTGCTGCGCCACCGGAGCCGCCACTGGCAGCGGGCGCGTTCTTGATCATCGCGGGTGCGGGCTGGCTGGCGTCGAACTGGATGAATTTGGCCTGATCCGCCGCGACCTGCGACATGATGTCGCCCACTTTGCTACCGAACAGGCCGCCGATCAGTTGCGCGTTCATCAGGCCGATGTAGACCTTGCCATCGTGCTTTTTGTAAACCGAGATCTTGCACGGCATCAGGTTGGAGAGGAAGCGCAGCGAGTCGTCCTTGAGGATGGGCGCGGAATAATTGGTGCTGCATGCTTCGATCATCATCACCGGCAGTACGTTGCCGCCGCTCATCTCGATCGGCTTGGCCGCGTTGCGCAGACCGGACAATGCCCAGCCGTTACCTGCTTTCAGTACGTTGTGCTGGATGCGCGCGATGGTCTCCTCCATGCCGAACTGGCTGGGCACTTCGCGGAACATTATGCCAGCTGCGAGGTTGTAGATAAGCAATGCGGCAACGACTGCACCGACGAAAATACCTGAGACGACCTTCAGCATGTTGCCTTCCTCCTTAGTGAACGTTGTTCTGAATCTGCTGGCTTGATATCTCAACGCGCGGGCGCATTGAATTTGCTGGAATACTCGGCGAAGACAGTGGGGTCTTCCACGGCTTCCACGCGGAACCTGATCGGTGTCACGGCCTGTGTGACGTTGTAGTTGGGCGCTTTGAGGAAGACGGTGAAGGTGGTGCCGCGTCGCTGATGGGTCAGCGGTTGGCGCTCGGCATCGATGAGAACCAGTCCGGGAATGTCGCCCTCGGCGCTGACTTTCACATGTAAGTCTTGGCCGGTTTTGTTGAGTACTTTGAAGGCGTATTTGTTCTGGATCGAACCGTCGCTCATCTGTACGAACAAGGGTTGGCGTTCCGGCAATACCTTCAGCGTCATCGCACCGAGATGGGTCAGGCCGTACACGATGCCGCCGATGGCGAGCAGGATGATGGTCAGATAGACCAGCGTGCGCGGGTGCTTGTACAGCGGCTTGACCGGCTTGCCGGAAAGTTCATCCAGCGAGGCATAGCGGATCAGTCCGCGCGGCTTTTCGATCTTGTCCATCACGGAATCACAGGCGTCGATGCACAGGCCGCAGGTGATGCAGCCGAACTGCTGACCTTCGCGGATATCCACGCCGGTCGGACACACTTGCACGCACTGGTAGCAGTCGATGCAATCGCCCTGCGGGGCGACGACTTCGCCGTTGCGGCGCAGCTTGCTGCGCGGTTCGCCGCGGCTAACGTCGTAGGCGGGCAATATGGTCTGCGCATCGGTCATCACACCTTGCAGGCGGGCATAAGGGCAAAGCCAGAAGCAGGTCTGTTCGCGCATCAGTCCGGCCAGGATGTAAGTGCCGACGATGAACAGCACCAGCACGACCCAGCCGACAGTCGGTAGATCGAAATGCAGCAGGTCGTTCCAGTAGGCGTAGGCATCAACGAACCAGATGGAATAACTGATTCCAGTCAGCACGGCGATCAACAGCCACAGCGTATGTTTGACGATCTTCTTTTTGAGTTTACTCAAGCTCCATGGTGCTTGTTCCAGTTTGCGCCGGGCTGTCGGATTACCTTCGATCTTCTCTTCTAGCCAGGTGAACCAGTCGGTCCACGCGGTCTGGAAACAGAAATAGCCGCACCACACGCGCGAAGCCACCGAGGTCACCGCAAACAGCGTCATCGCCGCGATCAGTAACACCAGCGACAACATCCAGATGTCCTGCGGCAACACCGTTATGTTGTAAAAGCGGAACTGGCGGTTCTGGATGTCGAACAGGATGGCCTGCTGACCGTTCCAGCGCAGATAGGGCAAGGTGAAGAAGGGCAGCCACAAACCCCATTGCGTGTAGTGCTTCAGCGTGCGGAAGAAACCGGGCATGCGCTTGGCATGGGTGGTCTGGTCGCCGGGGTTCAGTTCCCATGTCTTGAGGTCGTGATAGAGGGTGGTGACTTCCCCCATCTGTTTTTGTTCGCTGAGGTCGTTCATGCTGCAGTGCCCAGCAGGCTTTCGAACTTGGTCTGCAATTGTTCACGGCTTTCCACAAAGGCAGGGTCGGGCACGATGCAGTCGATGGGGCACACTTCTATGCACTGCGGCTCGGCATAGTGTCCGACGCATTCAGTGCACAAGGCGGGGTCGATGCTGTAGATATCTTCACCTTGAGTGAGTGCGCCATTCGGGCACTCCGGCTCGCACACATCGCAGTTGATACATTCTTCGGTGATCATCAGTGCCATCTCTCGCTCCTTGTTTCTTGTTCGTTGCCGTCCGTTGTTGCGGCTAAAAAAATCCTGTGGCGCACCGCGCCACAGGTCAGGGCCGCCGGACGAAGCCGTCCGGTCAGGGAGTGCCCGCAGCACAGGGGAATACTGCAGGCCGGCGTGAGCAACAATGCAATCGCCGTGCCACTTGCGTGGTTATCGGATAATCATCAATTACTTCATGTGGATACGGATTTTTGGCGGGCGCAATGAAGGAATGTCTGCTTGCCTGATGTGCCGTATGTGGCATAGCATGCCTGCCATGACTGCCTCAAATGACATGAAAGCGAAGATCTCTGCTGAAACGTTGCAGCTGCTGAACAGCTTCCCCGAGCCCAAGATATTGCTCGACGCGCAGTACCGCATCGTCGCGGCCAACGTGGCCTACCGGCGGGAGTTCGGTGCGGGCGATCAGGTCGAGGGACGCTACTGCTACCAACTCTCCCACCATTACGACAAACCCTGCGATCAGGCCGGCGAGAATTGCCCCTTGCGCGAAACCATGGCCAGCGGCGAACCCAGCCGCGTGTTACATGTGCATCACACCTCGGCGGGGCGCGAGCATGTAGAAGTGGAGATGGTGCCGGTCAAGGATGCGCGCGGCGGCACACGCTATTACATGGAGACCATGCACTACCTGCGCCACGGACTCGAGGCGGGGGAAGAACGGGCGATGGTGGGTTTCTCTCGTCCGTTCAATCGCATGCTGGAGCTAGCCAAACGCGTGGCCGCGCACGAAAGCTCGGTGCTGTTGCTGGGCGAGTCCGGCACCGGCAAAGAACTGGTCGCTCATGCCATCCACGACATGAGTCCGCGCGCGGCTGCGCCATTCGTCGCGCTGGAATGCTCGGGGTTGACGGAGACGCTGTTCGAGAGCGAGATGTTCGGCTACGAAAAAGGCGCATTCACCGGCGCGGCCGGACGCAAGATCGGACTGGTGGAAGCGGTGCGCGGCGGTACCTTGTTTCTTGACGAAGTGGGCGATATACCGCTGTCCTTGCAGGTCAAACTGCTGCGTCTGATGGAGGCGGGCACCTACCGTCGCATCGGCGGCGTAGAGCCATTGCGCGCCGACTTCCGCTTGGTCGCCGCTACCCATCGCGACTTGGCACAGATGGTGCGCGAAGGCACCTTCCGTCAAGACTTGTACTTCCGCATCAACGTATTCCCCATCGATCTACCGCCTTTGCGCGAGCGCCGCGAAGACCTGCCGATGCTGGCGGACGCGCTGCTGTCGCAACTATCACCCGGCAGAAAGATCGTCATCAGCGCAGAAGCGATGGCGATGCTGATGCGCCATGAATTCCCCGGCAACGTGCGCGAATTGCGCAACATCCTGGAACGTGCGCTGATCATGTTGGATGGAAATACTTTGCAACCACAACACTTCAATCTGGATGGTTTGCAAAGCGGTACGCACGCCTTGCCGCAAGGCCAACCCTTGAATGAGATCGCACCGCTCGCCAGTCTGGAAAAACGCTACCTGCAATGGGCGGCGGCACAATTTCCCGGCGACCGCAAAACCTTGGCGCAGCGTTTGGGTGTGAGTGAGCGGACTTTGTATCGCAAGCTCAGGGGGGCGGGGGAAGCGGCGGACTGAACCGCGACCTGCGCAGTTGTGGTGATCACTTTTTGATTCGCTCTTGCGGTGGGTTGTGAGAGCCGGGGGAGTTGGGGCTTCTGTTTTTCGGCCATAGCAGCCAGTTAGGACTCGGGGGTATTACTTCCGCTTCCGACCCATTCCCGTCATTGCCATCCGTCCGCTTTATGGCGATCCCAATAATGGCTGTTCAAATTCGTAGGGACGTGAAATTTTGACGAGTAATCGACAGGATAGTTGAGGGGTTATTTGTCGTGAATAGAATCCTTATCGAAAGTGCCATGACGGGTCGGTTAATCACTTGCCAGTGCACGGTTGCGTCCCAACTCTTTCGCTTTGAAAAGGCTTTCATCGGCCTGTTTGAGCAACATCTCCGGGCTGCTTTGCTGTTGGGTCGGAAAAAACGTCGCCACGCCAATGCTGGCAGTGACGTTGCCGTAGGGCGACATCTCGTGGGGTAGCGCCAGTTGATCCAACTCGTGACAGATTAGTGTTGCGATACGAAGGGCAGCATTTTTGTCGGCATCGGGGGCAATCATCACGAACTCTTCGCCGCCATAGCGGGCTACAAGATCTCCGCTCCGGCGCACATTGGCGGCAAATACCCGAGCCACTTGACGCAGGCACTCGTCACCAGCCTGATGGCCGTAGTGGTCGTTGTACTTTTTGAACCAATCGACATCCAGCATCGCCACCGACAGCGGCTTTCCGGTGCGTTTGGCCCGGTTCCATTCGATTTCAAACATCTCATCAAAGCGACGGCGATTGGCAATTCCGGTCAGACCGTCGGTGCTGCTCAGGGCGGCCAGTTTATCGTTAGAAGCTTCGAGTTCGCGGGTGCGCTCTCCGACCTTGCGTTCGAGTGATTCATAAAGGCGGGCGTTTTCGATCGAAATCGCCAACTGCACGGCCAGCATCGAGACGCTTTGCACCTGTTCGGTAGTAAAGGCGGCACGGATCAGACGATTTTCGAGAACCAAAAAACCGGCAGCTCGGCCACGTACTACCACCGGAAATCCGAGCACAGCACACTGGGCCATGCCCTGAAAATAGACATCGCTGGCAAAACGCTTGTCGTCGATGGCGTTATCACTGACCACCGGCTTGCCGGTTTTGAGTCCCAGACGCATCACAGCCCCCGAGTACAATCGCCCCACACAGTCAGTGGCGTTTTGCCGCAACAGTGTTTGTGTACCTTGCGCACCGCCTTCGAGAAACCACTGGCCTGTATCGTCAGACAACAAAAAAGCACACCCAGTGGCACCGGTGATCTTGCTGACCACTTCAATCAAGATAGCAACCAGCTTGGGCAGTGAAGTTTCGGACGACAGCGATTGCGAGGCGTGCAAGAGGGCGTTGCTGTCCAGTTCAGTGTGGCTATCGTAGTGATCGCTGCTGAACTGGCGTGTGCCCAAAAACGGCCAGTGCGTCTCCATCTGCTGAGTTTTGCCGGTGGCGCCCCAAGACTGGTAAAGCTTGTGTGCTTGGGCCAGCAATAACCGACCCGTAACCTCTTGCCCCCGTTTCATCTGAAACAGCGCAAAGCGCTCGACCGTCAATGCGTGGTGCCATGCCCGTTGGTGCTTTTGCGAGCGCGCCATCGCCCGCTCATAAGACTGATGGGCTTGCCACGGTTGGTCGAGTGCATCGTAGTGCTCGGCCTCGATCAAATCATGTAAATGACCGAAGTTCTGCTCAGCATCGGCGGCGCGCAGGGCCAGCCAAGTTTGGTCGGCGGCCAGAAGTTCGAGCAGCGCTGGGCGGTCTTGCACTGCGGTGCTGCCACACTGATCAAGCAACGCCAGCGCGTGCAAAAACTTGATCAACGCAACCGGATAAAACCCGGTGATGTTAGGAATTAACGTCATCGCGGCTTGGCTGTGCTCAATGAGCGCAGGTGTATCGTCAAACAGGCAGGCCGATAGCGCCCGGTATGCGTGATAAAAGGCTTGCGCCATCGGATTGCCGAGCACCATTTGTGCATGAGCTTTCTCGCAAAAGTCAGCATCGTCAAATCCGCCCGATGATGTGGTGCGCCCCTCCAAGGCACGCGCCAGTTGCCGAAACGAAACAAAAGATTCCATCGCGTGACGGTTGCCCGTTTTCTCACAAAACAGCAGAGCCGTATCGAGTTCTGCGGAAACCTCTTGGATATTGTCACAGCACTCAAAAATGGCCGCCAGCGACGTAAAAAAGATAAAGCTGGCATTTTCAAAATCACCTAACCGACGAAGAATTTGATGTGCTTCGTGGGCATATTCAACAGCTGATTCGAGCGGTTCAAACCAGTGGCAATTGAACAGTCCGAACACATGCTGGACGCGACCGATCGCCATCTCTTGGTCACGTACTTTGCAGATGTTCAAGCTCAAACGTCCAGCGCGATAGCCGTTGGCATAGTCGTCGCGAAAAGCGACGGTGGGCAGCAAGATGCAAGCCATCATGTAGTTGGCCGAGGGAAAATAGCCTTCTTCGACCCACAGGCGGGAACCGCGCAGAATGCACCAAAGAGACACCAGCGGTTGTCCAAAGAATGCAGCGGGTATTATCCGGCTCAGCAACTTGGCGGTGGCAATCCGTTGCTCATCAGTCAATGCGGGGCTTTGCGGCAGCTTGTCTAAGGCACCTCTTTCGACGTAAGCGTAAAACTGCCCCAACTCTTCTTGCAGGGAGCCCATCAATAAATCTTCAGCGGGCACATTGATGCCCAACTGGGCTAATAATTGACTCGCCAGAGTGACTGCATCGCCGTAGTTAGCGCGACTGGAAAAACTCATTACCTGAATACAGGTCGGTTCGATCAGTGCCACAGGTGATACAGCATGGGTTTGCAAGTCGGCGTAGGTGGCATCTACCTCGGCATTGCGGGCCAAACTAAAAAGCACCAAATGCAGCTCGGCGTACAACGAGAAGGTCGCCACTTGTTCGCAAGCCCAAGAATTGGGGGGCAGCAGTTCGATAGCGACACGCAACAACTGCTCTGCGCTGGAAAAAGCACCGGCTTGGCGCGCTTGGACGGCCGCCGCCGTAATCAACGTGCGAGCCACCGAGCGCTCGGCAAGATCATTCAGAAGTGTGCCAGCCTGCACATAATGTTGAGCCGCACGAATTTTGAAAGCCGAAGGCGCTTCGCAGGCGGCAAAGCGCCGCGCGATGTGCAAATTGAGAACCCTCCGATGTTCCGGATTGCCCAGGTTGTAAGCCACTTGCTGCATACGGTCGTGGCAAAAGCGAATGTTCAAACCGACATCAGCCTGCTGAAACCGCGCCGCGCTATGCGTCACCACAATACCCTGCTCCAGCGCGGGAGACAGCAACGCGGTCAGCGCCTCAGGCAAGATGGCCGTGGCAACCGATAAGACACCCAGTTCAAACTCGTTACCCAAACAGGCTGCAGTCAGGAGTGCCTGCTGGGTCTCCGGGGGCAGACGGGACAATCGCTGGGACAAAAAATCGACCACGCTGTCTGCAGCCTCGCGAGCTGTCAGCAGGGCGTTGTCCCATTGCCACATACGGGTTTGCGGGTTCAGTTCCAGCAAGCCATCACGGTACAAGGCATTTAAAAATTCGAGGGTATAAAAGGGGTTGCCGCCGGTCTTGGCATAGGTGATGGTTGACAAGGGTAAGATAGCCTGTTGCGGCATGTGCAGCATATCAGCGAGCAAATCGGTGGCATCGCTCAGTGTCAGGCTGTCCAACTTCAATTGGGGCACTGCAATGCCCGCTGCCGATAAGTTGCGCAACAAAACGCTGAGCGGATGGGCGGCATCAACCTCGTTATCACGATAGGCACCAATCAGCATCAGCCCGTTGAGGTGTTCGTCGTGGAGCAAGGCGGAGATAAATTCGAGCGATGGCTGGTCAGCCCACTGCAAATCGTCAATGAACAGCACCAGTGGATGCTCAGGTTCTGCCACCGCACCAATCAAGGCCAGCAGCAGACTCCGCAAGCGTACTTGCGATTCGACGGGGCCGAGTTCTGCCA
Organism: Gammaproteobacteria bacterium; assembly: GCA_018814405.1. Taxonomy (GTDB): domain Bacteria; phylum Pseudomonadota; class Gammaproteobacteria; order Burkholderiales; family Gallionellaceae; genus Sideroxyarcus. The sequence continues at coordinate 85,819 of JAHIZO010000006.1, read as the reverse complement.
CGGACTGTTGCGGGCCCAGCAGGGCTTGCAACTCGGGTACGACACCGAACAAGGCCGCAACATCGGCTCCCAGCGCAGCTGAAATGCGCAGTCGCGAGTGTTCGATGGCCTGTTCGGAATCAGACAAAAGCATCTGGCACAGTTGCCGTAAACTTTGTGCCGGAGCTGAAAACGGTTGGCTTAAAAACTGGTCGAATTTGCCGCTGATGAACAAGCCTTGGTGCGCCGTGACGCTGGGGTGAATTTCATGCACCAGCGAGGTTTTACCCACTCCCGAATAGCCCGCCACCAACAGCGACTGCGCGCCACCAAACAGCGTTTTAGCAAACGCACTGTTCAAAGCGGCGATCTCGGTGTCGCGGCCATACAGACGGCGCGGTGGGCGCGGCGAGATCATTTGATCGGTTTGTTTGCGCTGTACCGCTTCGAGCGTTTCGCCTTGGGCCAGTTGTTGCGCACACAGGCGCAAATCAGTAGCCACTCCAGAAGCGCTTTGGTAGCGGCTGTCTGGCTCTTTGGCCAGCAGATCAAGAATCAAATCTGAGAGCACGCTTGGCAGCCACGGTGCCAGTTTGTCTGGCGCTGTGGGCATTCTCGCCAGATGGGCGTGAATGAGAGTCAGCGGGTCGGTGTCGGTAAACGGTACGATACCCGTGGCGAGGTGATACAGGGTGCAACCCAGTGCGTACAAATCGGTGCGGTAGTCCACCGGTCGGTTCATTCGGCCTGTTTGTTCGGGCGAGATGTAAGCTAAGGTGCCGCGAATTCTGTTTTGGTGTTCGAACGCAGGGTGCTCATCGGTAAAAGTGGTTGCCAAGCCAAAGTCGATGACCTGAATCTGCATGTTTTTCAGGCAGACCAGTATGTTAGCCGAACCAATGTCTTTATGCGTGATACCGCACTCGTGGATGTGGGAAATAGCATCGGCCAATCGCTCTGCCAGCACTAAAAACTGCGTCAGTTCGACATGGCCCAAAAGGCCCGAACTATCCAAGCCTACGCCACCAAAGTCTTCAATTACCAACTGGCGCTGAACGGCATCCAGCCGTAGTAGTTGAGGACACCCCTGCACACCGTGCAGTCGCTCCAGAATCATCGCTTCGTTGCGTAACTCTGACCACGAAGCTGCGGCATCATCGCCTTGTGCAATACGCTTTACTACTACCGCGAGCCCAGAGACTGAATCGACGGTTCGAAAAATGTCGTAGTGCGCCGAACTGGAAATGAGGGTTTCGATCATGTTCAACCTAACGAGCATTGCAGTTGCCGCCATCTGTGGGTGGAGACAGATGCCCAATCTGCTATGTGCTTATGCGGCGATTCTACCACTGATGTTTCCGTACATATACGACCGCAACACGGCGGAACATTTCTAACCTCATTCGTCCAACGCACACGCAGATGCCAGTGAGGAGTAGCTGCGATGTGGCAATGAACAAAAATATATAGCGCCAACGGCCGCTTACTGGCAATGAAATTCCAACTCTGACTGACTGGTCATGGCACGAAGCGGAAGCACTGTGAGTTCCAGCGACCGACCGCTATGGCCGAGTAGCCGACCTAGCAAAATCCCAGCCTCAATCTGCACAGCAGTTCAGCGCCCAGCGATCTGCTGAAACAATTCCAATCTTCTTCTGTCGATCATTCCTTCGTCCGTCGCTTTGCGTATCGCGCAGTCAGGCTCGTGCGAGTGGCTGCAATTGGCGAAACGGCATTCGCCAAGGTAGGGCAGGAATTCGGGGAAGTTGCGTTCCAGGGTGGCGAAGTCGAGGTGGTGCAGGCCGAACAGTTGCACGCCAGGGCAGTCGATGAGATCGCTGGTGGCGTTGAGGTGGTATAGCTTGGCGTAGGTGGTGGTGTGTTTTCCGGAATCGAGCACGGTCGATATCTCGCGCGTGGCGGCTTGTGCTTCGGGGATGAGTGCGTTGATGAGTGTCGATTTTCCCATGCCCGATTGGCCGACCAGCACGCTGAGGTGGCCGTCTAGATAAGGCATCAGCGGTTCCACGTTCTGCTTGGCGGAAAGCTCCATGACGCGATAGCCGATCTTTTCATACGGTGCGAGTTGTGCGCGTGCGGCAGTGACTTGCGGCAGGTCGCTCTTGTTCAGCACGATGACCATTTCCAGATGTTGTTCGTGTCCGGCGAGCAGACAACGCGCCAGCAGTTCGTCGTTGAACGACGGTTCGCTGGCGACGACGATGAGGAGTTGTGTGACGTTGGCGGCGATGAGTTTTTGTTTGTATGCGTCGGAACGGTAGAGCAGGCTGCTGCGCGGTGAGATACGTTCGACCACACCCTGATCGGTGCCGGTCATCTTGAATTCGATCATGTCGCCGCAGGCGATGTCACTCTTCTTGCCGCGCGGCACGCATTCGATGATCTCGCCTTCCGGCGTCTCGGCCAGATAGTGTCTGCCGTGGGCGGCGATGATGCGTCCGTGCAAACTTGCGCTCAAGATAAGGTCAGTGCGTCGACTTTCGCGGCACAGATGAAATCGTTTGCGGAAAGTCCGCCGACAGAGTGCGTGGAATATTCGATCACGCAGCGGTTGTAGCTGACTTGCATGTCTGGGTGGTGATCTTCGCGATGCGTCATCCATGCCACGGCGTTAACGAAGGCGATGGTCTGGTAATAGTTCTTGAAGGCGAAGGTCTTGCTGATGCGCTGGTCGCCCAGCGCCCAGCCATCCAGTTGCTTGAGCAGTTCAGTAGCCTCGCCTGAACTCAGTGCGGGCTCTCCGTTTTTGCAGGGTTGGCAGTGTCTGTTGAGCAAGTCCGCGTGGTTTGCCATGACGGGACTCACTTGAAATGGTAATAGCGCTGGTTGAGCCAGGCGGCCAGGTCCTGCTTTTCCTGTGTGGAAAGCTGCTTGCCGATGGCGCCGGAGCAACGTTCCATCTGCACGATCAGATCATCCGCCGAACGCACGGTGCGATTCGCGCGGGTGAAGATCGCACTGCCGTCACCGCCGACTTTTGCTTCATGGCAGCTGCTGCATTCGTACTTCGTGAACAGCTTGCTGCCACGGTCTGCATCGCCGTCGGCGAAGGGTGTGGCTTGTGCGGCGGCAGAGAAGAGTATGAGCAGGAAAAGTGTCTTTTTCATTTTGCGGCTCCTAGTTTTTGCAGGTGGGCGATGCGCATCGGCGCGGGAGGATGTGATTCGTAGAACGTAGCGTACACCGGGTCTGGCGTCAGTGTCTTGGCGTTGTCTTGATACAGCTTGACCAGTGCGCTCACGAGGTCTTTGGCGTCGGTCTGCGCGGCAGCGTAGGCATCGGCTTCGTATTCATGTTTGCGCGACCAGCCCGAGGTGAGCGGGTGCAAGATGAAGGTGAACACCGGCATGGCCATGAAGAACAGCAGCAGGGCGGTAGCGGTCGATTGGGTGCTGACGCCCAGTCCGGCGTAGAACCATTCGGTCTGCATCAGTTGCGCCAGTCCCCACAGGAAGACGAGGCTGATGGCGAAGGTGATGACGATGCGCTGCAACACATGGCGACGTTTGAAGTGGCCGAGTTCGTGCGCCAGCACGGCATCCATCTCGCCCGGCGTGAGGCGTTCCAGCAGGGTGTCGAAGAACACGATGCGCTTGGTCTTGCCGAAGCCGGTGAAGTAGGCGTTGCCGTGCGTGCTGCGCTTGCTGCCGTCCATCACGAACAGGCCGCTGGCGGAAAAGCCGCAGCGTTGCAGCAGTGATTCGATGCGCGATTTGGTCTCTTCGTCTTGCATGGGCTCGAACTTGTTGAAGATGGGTGCGATGAAGGTCGGGTAGATGAACAGCAGGAACAGGTTGAACACCACCCACACGCCCCACACATACAGCCACCATTTCTCGCCCATGCCGTCCATCATCCACAACACCGCGAACAGCAAGGGCAGGCCGAGCGCAGCGCCGAGCAACAGTTGCTTGAGCGCATCGCTGAGGTAGAGTTTGAGCGTCATCTTGTTGAAGCCGTAACGCGCTTCGATGTTGAAGGTGCGATACAGGTCTAGCGGCGTCTCCAGCAGGGATTGCAGCATCAGCACTGCGACGATGAGCAGTGCGCCTTGCAACAGTCGGCTGTCGAACAGCGGTGCGATCAGGTCGTGCAAAGCCTGGATGCCGCCGCCGAGGGTGAAGGCCAGCAGCAGTGCTGCATCGAACAGGATGCCGACGAGGCCAAAGCGTACCAGTGTGCTGGTGTAGTCGGCAGCCTTGTGATGGGCGGCGATGCCGATCTGTTCACGGAAAACGAGGGGTACTTCGGCGCGGTGCGAGGCGACGTGGTCGAGCTGGCGCCATGCCAGCCATGCTTTGACGACGATGTTGGTCAACAGCAGAGAAACGAAGAGGGCGGAGAATTGACTGGGGAGCATGGTTAGGAAGGCCGGGCTGTGCGACAATCGCCGCAATTTCAATAACAAAACTGCGGTGGATTATGGCACAAAACCAGAATAACCTCGTCTGGCTGGACATGGAGATGACCGGCCTTTTGCCCGACTCGGACCGTATCATCGAGATCGCGATGGTGGTTACCGACGGCGATCTGAATACGGTGGCGGAAGCACCGGTGCTGGTGGTGCACCAGTCCGATCTGGTGATGGATGGCATGGATAACTGGAACAAGTCCACACACGGCAAATCCGGCCTGATCGATAGGGTCAAGGCCTCGGCGCTGGATGAAGCGACGGTTGAAGCGCAGATGTTGGAATTTCTGAAAGAGCATGTGCCGGCGCGCACTTCTCCCATGTGCGGCAATTCCATCTGTCAGGACCGGCGCTTCATGGCGCGCTGGATGCCGCAGTTGGAAGATTATTTCCACTACCGCAATCTGGATGTGAGCACACTGAAGGAACTGGCGCGCCGCTGGAAGCCGGAAGTGGCCAGCGGGATCAAGAAGCATGGCAAACATGAAGCATTGGCGGATATCTACGAATCCATCGAAGAGATGAAGCACTACCGCGAGCATTTCATAAAACTATAAGGTCGCGCTGGATACACGCTCCGTTCGACAGTTCGGGACGGGCGGAATTCAAGCGTTGCATAAGGACGGTGCGTCACTAGGAGGAGGCTCCATGCAGGCTGTGAGAAAGATTTGGCGCGCGATCGGTGTGCAGGAAAAGCTGCACATCCTGATCCAGGGGGCATTGCTCATACTGTTCTTCGTGTTGATGGAATGGGTGGTCGACCATTTTGAGATGCAGATCGACCGCTCGGCAGAATTGCGCGCCGAGGAAGCCGCCGATGGCCTGATCAACGGCATGAACATGCTGATGCTCACCGGGCAGATATCCGATCCCGAGAACCGCCGCCTGTTCATCGAGAAGATGTCGAAGTCGCAGGGCATCGCCGAAGTGCGCATGCTCCGCGGTGCGGCGGTGAACGAGCAATACGGCCCCGGTCTGCCGGAGGAGGAGCCGCGCGACGAGATCGACCGGCAAGTGCTGGCGACCGGCATGCAAGTCTTCCAGCATATGACCGGCCCGGATGGCCGACCACTGCTGCGCGTGGTGATGCCCTTCATCGCCAGTGAGAATTTCCGCGGTACCAATTGCCTGAGTTGTCACCACACCAAACTTGGCGGTGTGAACGGCGCCGCCAGCGTGACCATCGATCTGTCAGTGGGGCAGCGTCAACTGCAAGAGATGAAGGACAGACTGTGGATCGGCCACTTGGTCGTGCAGTTGTTGTTGCTGGTGCTGATCACTCTGTTCGTGCGCCATGTGATCGTGCGCAACATCACCCGTCCGGTGAAGAAGTTGCAGCAGGCGATGGCCGGCATCGAACATGATATGGACTTGTCGCGACGCGCAGAGGTCGATGCGGACAATCCCGATATCGGCGAGATGGCGAAGAGCTTCAATCTGCTGGTTGGCAAATTGGAACAGGCGACAGACCGTCTGCAACTGTTCGCCAAGATGTTCGAGAACAGCGGCGAGGCGATACTGATCACCGATGAGAAGCGCAACATCCTGACTGTGAATCCTGCGTTCGAGCACATCACGCACTTTTCAGCGGCGGAAGTGCTGGGTAAGAATCCCAAGATACTCAGCTCAGGCAAGCAGACCCACGAGTTCTATGCGCTGATGTGGGGGACGATTGAGATCACCGGCAAGTGGTCGGGCGAGATATGGAACCGGCGCAAGAACGGCGAGATCTATCCGGAGTGGTTGTCCATCGCGGCGGTGAAGAATGCCAAGGGCGAGGTCATCAATTACATCTCTTCATTCTCCGACATCACCAAGCGCAAGGAAGCCGAGCAACGCATCGAATTCCTTGCGCACTACGATTCGTTGACCAAGCTGCCGAATCGCGCGCTGTTCAGTGACCGTCTGCGTCGCGCCTTGTTGTTGGCCGACCGCAACAAATACAAGGTCGGTCTGATGTTCCTCGATCTGGACAAGTTCAAAGAGGTCAACGACACGCTTGGCCATTTGGCGGGAGACCAGTTGCTGCAATCTGTGGCGGAACGCTTGCGGGAGTGTGTGCGCGCTTCGGACACCATCTGCCGCCAGGGCGGCGACGAGTTCCTCATCCTGATCGAAGAGATCGATTCCAATACGGAGCTGACACGCATCGCGACCAAGATCATGGAGGCGATGTCTCGGCCGCATCTGCTTGGCGATCTGTCCCGCACGGTCAGCTTCAGTATCGGTGCGGCGATGTATCCGGACGATGCGGATGACGAACAGTCACTTATCAAGTGTGCCGACCACGCGATGTATCTGGCCAAGGAGAGTGGGCGCAACAACTTCAAACTGTACGAGCACGGGGATTCTTGAAACACCTGTTGGTCGACATCTCTGCCCATGGCTATGGGCACATCGCGCAGACGGCACCGGTACTGAATCTGCTGGCGCAGCGACGGCCGGGATTGCGCATCACGGTGCGTTCGCATGCCTCCACTGAATACCTCAAGCAACGCATCCACATTCCGTTCGAACACCTGCAGATCCCGCTGGATTTCGGTATGGCCATGTTCGATGCGGTCAGGGTGGATGTGCCGCGCAGTCTGGCTGCCTATCGCGACTATCATGCTGACTGGATTGATAAAGTTGATTTGGCGGCGGAGCAGATGCGTGCGATACGCCCCGATCTATTGCTAGCCAATGTGCCGTATAGGTCTTTGGCTGCCGCCAAGCTGGCAGGCATCCCGTCCGTTGCGATGTGTTGCCTTAATTGGGCCGACATCTATCACCACTATGCGCCAGATGATAGCGAGGCGGCGGTGATTCACGCGCAGATGCTTGATGCATACAACAGTGCCGAAGTATTCCTGAAACTCAGTCCTGCGATGCCGATGGTCGATCTGCACAATACGCTCGAGCTTGCTTGCGTTGCCCAGATCGGTGCGCCACACCGCCAGTTGCTAGTTGAGCGCAGCGGTGCATCGGATCAGGACAGGTTGGTGATGGTGGCGATGGGCGGCATCGAATATCGTTTGCCGATGGAGAACTGGCCGCGCATCGCTGGCGTGCGCTGGTTGGTTCCTGCGGCATGGGGTGTGCAGCGTGACGATGTGCTGTCGCTTGAATCGCTGGATATGGCTTTCCGGGATGTGCTGGCATCCTGTGATGCGATATTGACCAAGCCTGGTTATGGCACCTTCGCCGAGGCGGCCTGTGCCGGTATTCCGGTATTGTATGTGCCACGCGGAGATTGGCCGGAAGCGCCTTATCTGGCGGATTGGCTGCAGCAGTATGGTGTCGCTATTGAGATCGATCCCGTGCTGGTACTGACTGGAGAATTGAGTGAAGCGCTGGCTGAGTTGTGGGAAAAGCCTGTATCCGCATCGCCATCCAACACTGGGGCGGTAGAGGTCGTCGAGACTCTGTGTAGAATGTTGTCCTGATACTGTTTCTTTAACACCTAATCCATATTGAATCTGTAGTCATGACGCATCACGAAATCAATCCGCAATTCGCCATCCACAATCATGTGGAGATCGTGCACGTTCTGAACGAACTGGCAAAACACCATGTATTGATCAACCTGACGACGCATGAGGGCGATGCGCTGGTGACCGCCGTGCTGTATGTCAGCGGCGACCGCCATTTCGTGTGTATCGATGTGAGTTCGGACGACGCAGTCAACCAGAGGATCGCCGACAGCAAGCTGGTCTCGTTCGAGACGCAGTCCGAGATCAAGGTGCGCTGGCATTCCACCCATCTGCAGCTGGTCACTGCCAGAGACGGTTTGGCATTTTCATTGCATGTGCCATCCGAGATCGAGCGCATCCAGCGTCGTGAATACTTCCGTTTGTATACGCCTCAAGGTAGTGGTGTACTCAAATGCAAGGTGCCGTTGGATGAGGAGAATGTAATCGAGGTCGCGCTGGTCGATATGAGTGCAGGCGGTATCGGGGTCACCTATCGCGGTGCTTCGAACGATGTGTTCGTGCAGGGGGCGATACTGGAAGGCTGCAGTATCGACTTTCCTGAGATCGGTCGCGTGCCCATGAGTCTGCGCGTATGCGGCATCTGGCAATCGACTTCGACCAAGAGCGGCGAGCATATACACCGTATCGGCATGGAGTTCGTTGGCCTGAGCCGCGGTGTGACCAATGTGATCCAGCGTTACATGATCCACCTGGAGGCCGAGAAGATCACGCCGACCTGAGTCGTTTATCAGGGAGCCTTTTTTTCTTTGGCGAGTGTCCGCGAGCGTTCCAGTGCTGCCGTATCCGGCGTTATCAACCAGCCTTGCAGATTGTCCATCACCAGATCGGTCAGCGCATGCATCCAGTCGTCGCGTGCATTGAGGCAGGGGATGTAGTGATACTCGCCGCCGCCCGCATGCTGGAAATCTTCCTTGCCTTCCATGGCGATCTCTTCCAGTGTCTCTAGGCAATCTGCCACGAAGCCGGGACACACCACATCCACACGTTTGAGCTTTTCTGTCCCCCATTGCTTGAGCGTGGCGCTGGTGTAGGGTTGTATCCATTCGGCCTTGCCGAAACGCGACTGGAAGGTGACTGCGTATTGTTCTTTTTTCAGCCCCAGTTCCTCCGCCAATAAACGTCCGGTCTTCAGGCATTCACAATGATAAGGATCGCCTTTTTCCAGTGTGTATTTGGGTAGGCCGTGGAAGCTCATCAATAGCTTCTCTGGACGTCCGTTCTTCATCCAGTGTTCATTGACGTTGGCTGCGAGTGCCTTGATGTAGCCCGCATCGTCATGGAAATGTTTGATGGTGCGGATGGCGGGCGTGTTGCGCATCTGCTGCAATTCGCGGAACACGATGTCGGTGGCGGTAGCTGTGGTGCTGGCCGCGTATTGCGGATACATCGGCACGATCAAGATGCGTTGGCAGTTCTGCGCTTTCAATTTGCGCAGTGCTGCCGGTATGGAAGGCTGGCCGTAACGCATGGCGTACTCGACCGCGAACGGCGCTTGCGTTCTTTGACTCAGATAGCCCTGCAGCAACACCGCCTGCTTCTCGGTGTACACGCGCAAGGGCGAGCCTTCTTTGAGCCAGATGGAGGCGTACTTGGCGGCGGATTTTTTCGGACGCACGTTGAGGATGATGCCGTTCAGGATCAGCCACCACACCAGACGCGGGATCTCCACCACTCGCGGATCGCCAAGAAATTCCTTCAGGTAAGGGCGCACTGCTTGCGCGGTCGGCGCATCGGGTGTGCCGAGGTTGATTAGCAGGATGCCGGTCTTTTCGGGGGTGCCGTGTTCAAAGCGAGGTTCTGTCTGATAGCTCATGTCGATTTAATGTTGTGAGAGCGCGTTGCTCAATAATTTGGCGGTGATGTCCACGATGGGTACCACGCGTTCGTAGTTCATGCGTTTAGGGCCGACCACAGCCAGTGTACCGACGATCTGGCCGTCAGCTGTGTAGGGCGCACTCACGACGCTGCATTCATCCAGCCCTGCCAGTCCTGATTCATTGCCGACGAAGATGTGCACGCCTTGGGCATGACGGCCTGCATCGAGCAGGTGCAGCAGATCGGTCTTCTGTTCGAATACATGGAACAGTTTGCGCAACTGTTCCATGTTGGTGGAGAGGTCGTTCACGTGCAGCAGATTACGTTCACCGCTGATCACATAATCCTCGTTTTTACGCGAGACGGCTTCATCGCTGGCAGCCATCGCTGCACTCATCAACGCCGTCATATCGTGTTGCAGTTGGCGCAGTTCACTTTGCATGCGCTGATGGATGTCGCCGAATGCCAGGTCGGCGTAATGCTGGCTAAGGAAGTTGCCCGCTTCGGTCAACTGCGATTGGCTGTAATCCTTGGGCGTCACCAGCACGCGGTTCTCCACTTCGCCGTCCGGCATCACAATGATCAGCAACACGCGTTTCTCGGACAGGCGCAGGAATTCGATCTGCCGCACTTTGATCGCTGCACGTTTCGGTGTGGCGACCACGCCGGCGAAGCGGGTCAGATCGGACAACAGGGTGGAAGCCTGCGTCAGCAGACGCGAGGGATTGTTGGGTTGTAACTGGCTCTCCAGTTGCAGGACGCGCGATTCTGATAGCGGTTGTACCACCATCAGTTTGTCGATGAACATGCGATAACCGAGCGCGGTGGGGATGCGCCCGGCTGAGGTGTGTGGGCTTGAGACTAGGCCGATGGATTCCAGATCGGCCATCACATTGCGGATGGTAGCTGGGCTGACTTCCAATCCGGAAAACTGCTGCAAAGCGCGCGAACCGACCGGTTGTCCGTCACTTACATAACGTTCTACTAGGGTTTTTAGCAGTAATTGCGCGCGATCATTGAGCATGGCGTCGATTCTAGCATCCTGCACAAAACAGCCGTTGACAGACTGGTTCAAGCCCCCTTACATTACTGACCAGTCAGTCAGTAGTGAGTAAATCATGAATCAACAAACGAATTCAGCAGCGCCAACTCGGCAGCGCCGCAAAGAAGCGCGTCCTGCCGAGTTGACCGCCGCCGCGCTTGAATTGTTCGTCGAGCGGGGTTTTGCGGCGACCAAACTGGACGATGTGGCGGCGCGCGCAGGGGTGTCCAAGGGCACGCTGTATCTCTACTTCGCCAGTAAAGAGGAGTTGTTCAAGGCGGTGATCCAGCAGGGCATCCTGCCAGTGCTGGAAGAGGGCGAGGCCATGCTGGCGCAACATCAGGGCGATGCGAGCACGCTGCTGAGTGGGCTGTTGCTGCGCTGGTGGGAATTGCTCGGCGGCACGTCCTTGTCCGGCATCCCCAAGCTGATGATCGCCGAAGCCGGGAATTTTCCGGAGGTGGCACGCTATTACCACGACAACGTCATTCAGCGCGCGCACGAGTTGTTCGGGCAAGTGCTGCGCAAAGGCATCGCGCGTAAAGAATTTCGCAAGGTGGATGTCGAGACGGCGATAGATGTGATCATCGCGCCGCAACTGATGATGGCCATCTGGCAGCACTCGATGACGCCCTGTTCCTGCGGCGGCATGAAAGATCCCGCCGCATTCATCCGTACCCATATCGATCTGTTATTGAACGGTCTGTCGACCAAGGAGTGAACACATGAAAAGAACGAGCCTGATCTTGATGTTGCCATTGCTGCTCGCCGCCTGCGGCAAGGAGGCACCGCCCGCTGTCAAAGTAGAGCGTCCGGCCGAAACCATTTTGGTGGGGGCGCTGGCGACTGATACGGGCAATCTCTACAGCGGCGAAGTGCATGCACGTTTCGAGACGGTGCTGGGCTTCCGCATCGGCGGCAAACTCATCGAACGCTTGGTGGATGCGGGTGCGGTCGTGAGAAAAGGACAAGTGCTGGCGAGATTGGATGGTGCTGATACCGGTTTGCAGGCGAGCGCCAGCAGCGCGCAGTTGCAATTGGCTGCGGATGAGTTGAAGCGCTATCGCGAATTGCGCGCGCAGGGCTTCGTCAGCCAGTCGGCACTGGATGCGAAAGAGACCGCACTCAAGTCGGCCGAAGCGCAAGCCGGCCTGGCGAGTAACCAGGCGGCATACACGAGTTTGCTGGCAGATCGCGATGGAGTGGTGTCGGCGACTTATGCCGAGGTCGGGCAGGTGGTCGGTGCCGGTCAGTCTGTATTGCGCGTGGCCCAGCACGGTGAGCGCGAAGTATTGATCTCGATCCCTGAATCACGGTTCACATCGGTGCGCGTCGGCATGCCGGCGGAAGTGGTGTTGAGCGCGGCAGGCAGCGGGCTGCATGTGTTGCCGGGCCATGTGCGCGAGATATCGCCGGCAGCCGATCCGGCCAGTCGCACCTATCCGGCCTATGTCGCATTCGATGCCAAGCATGCACAGGTGGCGCTGGGGATGACAGCGAACGTCAGGCTGTTGAAGAAAGTGAACAAGAAAGAGGCGCAGGCGGACAGTGGTTTCCTGATACCGATGACAGCCTTGTTCCAGCAGGGCGATAAAGCCGCGGTGTGGGTGGTGGCAGGGGATCGCAGTGTGACATTGCGGCCCGTGACCGTTGTGTCGTATCGCGATGACGGCGCAGTGATCGGCAACGGCATCCAAGCAGGAGAACGCATCGTCAGGGCAGGCGTACACAAACTGGCCGAGGGCGAGAAGATCAAGCCAATCGAGAACGGTCGCGCATTATGAGTTTCCCCAACCTTTCCGAATGGGCACTCAAGCACCAGCAGATGGTGGTGTATCTGATGGTGGTGCTGTCGATCGCGGGTGCGCTTTCCTTTGTGAATCTGGGGCGCGCCGAAGACCCGGACTTCACACTCAAGATCATGGTGGTGCGTACGCTGTGGCCGGGGGCGACCGCGCAAGAGGTGGAGCGTGAGCTGACTGAACGCATCGAAAAGAAATTGCAGGAGACGCCCTGGGTGGATGTGCTGAAGTCAGCCTCCAAGCCGGGTGAATCGATGGTGTTCGTCTACCTCAAGGATTACACGCCCAAAGCCGAGGTGCCGGAATCCTGGCGTCAGGTGCGCAAGAAGTTGGACGATATCCGGCACACCATGCCCGAGGGCGTGCGCGGCCCGTTCCCGAACGACGAGTTCGGCGATGTGCAGGTGAACATCTTCGCGTTGACCGGCGACGGTTTCGATCTGGCGGATCTGCATCGTTACGCGGACAAGGTCGCACTTGAATTGCGTCGTGTGAAGGATGTGAAGCGGGTAGAGCTGATCGGCGTGCAGGACGAGAAGATATTCATCGACGTGCAACCCGCGCGCATGGCTTTGCTCGGCATTTCGCCGCTGGTGCTGGTCGATGCACTGCAAAAGCAGAACACCGTCAATCCATCCGGCCTGATCGAGACCGACCACGACCGGATCCGCATGCGCGTTAGCGGTGCTTACGATAGTGTGGAGCGTGTGCGCGACACGGATATGCAGGTGAACGGGCGGCATTTCCGTTTGGGTGATATCGCCCAAGTCAGTCGCGGACTGGTCGATCCGCCCGGGCCGCAGATGCGCGTGAGCGGGCAACCCGCTATCGGTATTGGCATCGTGATGGATAAGGGCGGCGATGTCATAACGCTTGGTGAGAACGTCCAAGCAGCGATGCAACGTCTTGGCAATGAGCTGCCAGTGGGCATCGATGTGCACGAAGTCGCCAACCAACCCGAGGTGGTGGAAGGATCGGTCAGCTTGTTCCAGCGTTCGCTGGGCGAGGCGATCCTGATCGTGCTGGCAGTGTCTTTTCTCAGCCTCGGTATGCGCACCGGCATGGTGGTGGCGCTTTCCATCCCGTTGGTGTTGGCGATCACTTTCTTCGCGATGAATATATTCGGCATCGATCTGCAACGCATCTCGCTCGGTGCGCTGGTGATCGCGCTGGGTCTGCTGGTGGACGATGCCATCATTGCGGCTGAAATGATGGTAGTGAAGATGGAACAAGGCTGGGACCGATTCAAGGCGGCGACCTTTGCTTACACTTCGACCGCGTTCCCCATGCTGACCGGTACGCTGATCACCGCAGTCGCATTCACGCCGGTGGGATTTTCCAAGTCCGCAGCCAGTGAATACACCGTTTCCATCTTTCAAGTGGTGACCATCGCTTTGCTCACCTCCTGGGTGGTGGCGGTGATATTCACGCCATACATCGGCTACAAGTTGCTTGATCCGAAAGCGCTGATCGCCAAGGCGCAAAAACATGGTGAAGACATCTATGCCACGCCTTTTTACAGCCGTCTGCGCACGCTGGTGGTGTGGTGTCTGCGCAATCGCTGGAAGGTGATAGGCGCCACGGTGCTGACCTTCGTGTTGACTATGGGGCTGTTCGGTAAGTTCGTGCAGAAACAATTCTTCCCGCCCGCCAGCCGCCTTGAAGTGATGGTGGATCTACTCTTGCCGCAAGGCGCGTCAATCAAGGCGACCGGTAACGAAGTGCGTCGCGTCGAAGCATTGTTGCTGGGCGATCCGGATATCGATTATTACTCGGCCTATATCGGCAACGGCGCACCGCGCTTCGTGCTGTCGCTGAACCAACAACTGTTCGCTGACAACTTCGGCCAGTTCGTGATCGTCACCAAAGATCTGGAGGCCCGCGAATCCCTGCTCAAACGACTCAACGAGAAACTGGGCGGCCCCGAGTTCGCCGATATCCGGGTGCGTGTGTCTCGCATGGAGAACGGCCCGCCTATCGGCTATCCGGTACAGTTCCGTGTGTTGGGGGATGACTTGACGCAGTTGCGCGGTATCGCGAAAGAAGTCGCGCGCACCATGCGTGCCGACACAAGCTTGGATAATGTGAACTACGAATGGAACGAGAAGATCAAGAGCGTGCGTGTCGAGGTCGATCAGGACAAAGCGCGTCAACTTGGTACTTCGAGTCAGGAAGTGTCGATGGCTTTGCAAGCGTTCCTGAGCGGCATCGCGCTGACGCAATACCGCGAGGATGATCGTTTGATCGACGTGGTGTGGCGGGGCGGGGCGGGTAAAGATATTCGCTCCTTGGATCGTCTGCCCGATCTGGACATACCCTTGCCCGGCGGCAAGCATGTGCCGCTGGCGCAATTGGCAAAACTGGAGCCGATCCAGGAAGAGGGGCTGATCTGGCGTCGTAATCGTTTGCCTAATATGACGGTGCGCGCCGACATGGCCGATAAGACGCAACCCGCCACGGCATCCGTGCGTCTGGATAAGCAATTGGATGAATTGCGCGCGACCTTGCCCGTCGGCTACCGCATCGAGATGGGCGGCAGCGTCGAAGAGTCTGCCAAAGGCTCAACCGCCATCGCGGCCGTCATGCCGATGATGCTGGTCGGTGTGATCACCCTGTTGATGATGCAGTTGCAGAGCATCAGCCGCACCGTGATGGTGCTGCTCACCGCGCCGCTGGGATTGATAGGTGTGACATTCGGCTTGCTGCTGTTCCAAGCACCGTTCGGCTTTGTTGCCAATCTGGGCTTGATCGCGCTGATGGGCATGATCATGCGCAACTCGGTGATCCTAGTCGATCAGATACGACAGGACGAAGAGGCGGGCAAAGTGCAGTGGGAAGCCATCGTAGATTCCACCGTGCGTCGCTTCCGTCCCATCGTGCTGACCGCTGCCGCCGCCATCCTCGCCATGTTGCCGCTGTCGCGTCAGGTGTTTTGGGGGCCGATGGCAGTCACCATCATGGGCGGACTGATCGTGGCGACTTTGCTGACCTGTTTGTTCCTGCCAGCGCTGTATGCGGCTTGGTACAAAGTAAAGGAAGCGCCTGCGGTCTGACATGGCGGGCGCAGTCTCGATATGGTTTAATCGCGACCCATGAGCTCCGCCTTTAAAACCATCGCGATCATCGGCAAATACAAGACGCCGGAGATCGTCGTGCCTGTCCTTAAGCTGGCTGAGTTCCTTGCCGCGCAGGGCTATGCGGTTGTGATCGACAGTCTGACGGCGGAAAATGCCAAGGACTCGTCGTTCCGCTCGTTGCCTTTGGAGGAGATGGGGTTGGAGATCGATCTGGCCGTTGTGTTGGGTGGCGACGGTACCTTGCTCAACATCGCACGCACACTTGCGCCGCATCACATCCCTTTGATCGGCGTCAATCAGGGGCGCATCGGCTTCCTCACCGACCTTTCGCTGGAGACGATGAAGAAGACGCTGTCGGCCATGCTGAAGGGCAAGTATGTTTCCGAGGAGCGCCTGTTGTTGCAGGCTGCCGTGGTGCGCGACAAGCGCGAGGTGTTCCACGGGCTGGCGTTCAACGAAGTGGTGGTGCACCGCAGCAATGTCAGCAGCATGGTCGAATTCGAAGTGCGCATCGACGGCGAGTATCTGTACAACCAGCGTGCCGACGGACTCATCATCTCCACCCCGACCGGCTCGACTGCCTATGCCTTATCTTCCGGCGGCCCCATCCTGCATCCTTCGCTGGATGTGCTGGAGCTGGTGCCGGTGTGTCCGCACTCACTGAGCAATCGTCCACTGGTGGTGAAGGGCTCGTCCGTGATGGAGTTGCTGATGCATCGCAACGGCGACATCCATGTGCGTTACGACAGCCACTCGCACGTCGATCTGCAATTGCACGACAAAGTAATCGTGTCGCGCTATCACCAACCGGTGCTGCTGCTGCACCCCGAAGGCCACAGTTACTACCACACGCTGCGCGAGAAGCTGCTGTGGACCCAGACACTCTAAGAAGAACATGCTGAAACACCTGCTCATCCGCGACTTTGTCATCGTCGACACGCTCGAACTCGACTTCGCTTCCGGTTTTACCGCGCTCACCGGCGAGACCGGCGCGGGCAAATCCATCCTCATCGACGCACTGTCTTTGGCGCTGGGTGAACGCGCCGACAGTACCATGGTGCGCGCCGGTTGCGACAAGGCAGACATCAGTGCCGAGTTCGATATTGCCGACCTGCCGCCATTGCAAGACTGGCTGCGCGAGCAGGAGCTGGAAGGTGACGACGGCATCTGTCTGCTGCGCCGCACATTGGATGCGGGCGGACGTTCGCGCGGTTTCATCAACGGCGCCAGTGCTACGCAGCAGCAGATGCGCGAAGCGGGCGCATACCTGCTGGACATCCACGGCCAGCATGCGCACCAATCTTTGTTGCGTGCCGATGCGCAGCGCGAACTATTGGATAGCCAAGCTGGCTTGACCGATCAGGCTGCGGGCGTTGCCGCTGCATGGAAAGAGTGGCAGAACATCCATAAGCGCCGCGTGCAGCTGGAGCAGAACGCTGAGTCCATCGCCGCCGAGCGCGAACTGTTGAGCTTCCAGCAAAATGAATTGCAGGCGCTGAGCTTCAGCGCAGCGGAGTGGAACGAATTGCAGGCCGATCATGCGCGCCTGTCGCATGCCGCGAGCTTGATCGAGACCGCGCAGTTCGGTGTCGATGTGTTGAGCGAATCCGACACGGCGTGTCTGGCGCAACTCAACGCGCTGACATCGCGCATGCGCGCCGGGCTGGAGTTCGATGCTGGTCTGCAGGACACGCTCACCATGCTGGAGAGCGCGCAGAACGAATTGCAGGAAGTAGTGTATGCGCTGCGTCATTATCAGGAAAAGCTGGATGCCGATCCCGCACGTATGCGCCAGCAGGAACAGCGCATCGCGGATGTGATGGAGGCCGCGCGCAAATACCGCACGAAGCCGGAGCAGTTGCCGCAGAAACTGCAAGAGTTCACGCAGCGTCTGGAGGAGCTGGGCGGCAGCGCCGATCTGGATGCACTCGCCAAACAGGACGAGGCCGCACAGCAAAGCTATCTCGCCGCAGCAAAGAAGCTGAGTGCCGCGCGTGGCAAAGCAGCCAAAGCGCTTTCCGACGAGATCACCACCGCCATGCAGACCTTGGCCATGCAGGGCGGTCAGTTCGCTGTGGCTTTGTTACCACTGGCGGAAGGCAATGCACACGGTCTGGAAAGTGTGGAGATGCAAGTGTCGGCCAACCCCGGTTCACCTTTGCGCAGTCTGGCTAAAGTCGCCTCCGGCGGTGAGCTGTCGCGCATCAGTCTTGCTATTCAGGTCGCCGCTAGCCGCGCCGCCAGCGTGCCCACGCTGATCTTCGACGAAGTGGACAGCGGCATCGGTGGTCGCGTGGCAGAGATCGTCGGCAGCCTGCTCAAGAAACTCGGTCAGCGCCATCAAGTGCTGTGCGTCACCCACCTGCCGCAGGTGGCGTCTCAAGCCGACAACCAGTGGCAGGTGAGCAAACAGAGTTCCAGCGAGCAGACTTTGAGCAGCATCCAAGTGCTGGACGAGGCGCAACGCATCGAAGAGATCGCGCGCATGCTGGGTGGCGCAACCATCACCGATACCACGCGCAAGCATGCCGCCGAGATGCTGGGCGCGGCCGCCTAGTAAGCTCCCGCTAGGGCTGGGGCGAGGGCATGACTTGCGGTATCATGCCGCCTGTTTCCAAGCACCTGACCAGAACCCAATCCATGCGCCTTATACTGATTCCGATCTCATTGTTGCTCGCTTCTTGCAGCAACTTCACCAACTACCTGCCAACCTTCACGCCGCACAAGATCGAGATCCGACAGGGCAATCTCATCACGCAAGAGATGCGCGCGCGCATCCGCATCGGCATGAGCGAGACACAGGTTAAATCCGTGCTCGGCGCACCGCTGATCGTTGACACTTATCACGCCGGTCGCTGGGATTATCTGTATCGCCTCGAGAAAAAAGGCAAGGTAGAAGAGAACCAGCGCCTGACGCTTTATTTCGAAAAAGGCATGTTGGTACGCATCGACGATGCCACGCCGCTGCTGCCTTCTGCCGTTCCCATTCAGGAGATGAAAGATGAAGATTAAAGTCGCCATCGCCGGTTGCGGCGGACGCATGGGTAAAGTGTTGTTGGACTGCGTCGAGCAAGCAGACGACCTGCAACTGCACGCCGCGCTGGAACACAAGGGCAGCCCCTTCATCGGCAACACCGTCGCTGAAGGCGTGAAGATTACCGACGACATCGAAGGCGCACTGAAAGGCGCGGACGCGCTGATCGACTTCACCCGTCCCGAAGGCACCATGCATCACCTAGAGATATGCCGCAAACTCGGCGTCGGCATGGTCATCGGTACCACCGGTCTTAACGCGCAACAGAAAGCCGCACTGGGTGCTGCCGCACAAGACATCGGCATCGTTTTCGCCCCCAACATGAGCGTGGGCGTGAACCTGGTGTTTAAACTGCTGGAGACCGCCTCGCGCGTGCTCAGCGAAGGCTACGACATCGAGATCATCGAAGCGCATCACCGTCACAAAGTCGATGCCCCCTCCGGCACTGCACTGGGCATGGGCGAAGTCGTCGCCCGCACGCTGGGACGTGACCTTGAGAAGTGTGCCGTGTATGGCCGCGAAGGCGTCACCGGCGAACGCGATCCCTCCACTATCGGCTTCGCCACGGTGCGCGGTGGCGATATCGTTGGCGATCATACTGTGTTGTATGCGGGTGTCGGTGAGCGCATCGAGATCACGCATAAGGCCAGCAGTCGTGCGACGTTCGCGGTTGGGGCGCTGCGCGCGGCGCGGTTCCTCAAGGTGAATCAGGCGGGGATGTATGACATGCAGGATGTGTTGGGGTTAAAGTAGGAAGCTTCCTGATTCTGTCTGAGGTAGACAACCTAATTTAAAGGGAGGCGCTAATAGTGCAAGAAAATTTATTAGCTATTTTGATGCTATTTGGTATTTTCTATGCGGGCATTAGTGCACGAAAAAAAACGAAAGCCCTACAGAAGTTGCATCATGATTTGCCTGAAGAGGGAAAGCGGAAGTTGGAAGAGAGTTACCCACTTCTAAAAAATAATGGCAAACCGATGGTCGCGATATATTTCTTGTCTAGCCTAGTTGGTATTGCACTATTTTTGTGGGTATTGCTGAAAATGATTCTCGTCTAATTGCTTGACGCTTTTATGTCAGATGAGCAGTCGTAGGACTGGTGGGTACGAGAGCGCAGAGATATCCATCAATCAAAACCAACACCGTCGGGCAACCCCCGACGGTGTTGGTTTTGAATTTAAAAACGAGTGGGCTGAGCCCCCCTTTTCAGTCCGCATAGCAATTAAGGCTCCCCCAATACTTTCCTGCTATCCTCCTCTGACAATTATTAGTCGGTCCCTTTTATAGATCATGGCGTATTCCGCAATCCTCAGCGTCTCTCTGTTCCTGCTCATCGTTTTCGGTGTCGAGCGCGTATGCCGCAAGAATGGTATTCCATCCGTTCTGGTGCTGGTGGTATTTGGATTGATTGCTAAGCCACTGCTTGATGCTTTGGGCATCCAACTCGCTTGGACTGGCAAGCTGGTTCCTATCATCGGGACGATCGGTTTGGTACTCATCGTGCTTGAAGGAGCACTGGATATCGAATTGCGGCGTGACCGTGTGCGTCTCATCACGAGTACGTTCTTGCTTGCCTCTTTGGGTTTCATTATAGGTGTGTTCGTATTCGCTTTTGCACTCCACTTCTTGCTTGATCTGGGCATGGTGAAGGCGGTGCTGGTGGCGACGCCGTTTGCAGTCATCAGTAGTGCGGTAGCGATTCCCAGTAGTAATTTCCTGCCTCCGGCCGGACGTGAATTCGTTGTCTATGAGAGTTCGATGTCGGACATTATCGGCGTGCTGGTCTTCTTTTCACTTATGGGTTCCGATGGCAGTGTCTCCGGTGCGTTGGTGTCGCTGGTGGGAGGCGGCTTCTTTTCGCTGCTGTTGTCCTTGTTGTGTGCCATCGTGCTGATGTTCATTCTGTTGCGAATAGACGGGAATATCCGTTTTGTGCCTTTGCTGGCGGGTTTGTTCGCGCTGTATGCCTTCGGCAAACTGTTGCACTTGTCGCCGTTGATCATGGTGCTGTTCCTCGGCTTGCTACTGAACAAGCCTGAGCTGGTGACCAATTTTGCGCCGTTGCGGAACTGGGTCGCGGATGATTACCCGACAACGCTTTCCGAATTCAAGACGCTGGTGGTGGAACTGACTTTCGTCGTGCGCGGTTTCTTCTTTGTGCTGCTCGGCTATTGGTCGGATATGTCGGACCTCATCTCACCTTGGGCATGGTTGGCTGCGCTAGTGGTGCTGGCTGTCATCTACGCTAGCCGCTTTGCGATACTGAAATTGATGTCGACGCCCGTCGATTTTCGTCTGCTGTTGTGGATCGCGCCGCGCGGTCTGATAACCGTTTTGTTGTTCCTGGAGGCGCGCGAAGCTTTCGAATTGCCGGGTTATCTCAATGGCGCGGTGATATTGGTGGTGCTGGTTTCGTCTGCGATGATCCTAGTGACGCGCAAAATTCAGGGCAAACAAGCGCTGTCGGAGGTGAGAAAGCGGGGGATTTTGGATTAGATTGCGAGCATCTTGATCCCAATCAAGATTGGCGCCACGCCACCGAACATCTCTGCTTTGCCTCCTCTGCTCAGATGCCATTTTTCTCCTCTATGCGCACATTGTGCCGACTGACGCTGCTGGTGGTGGAAAATCGGGTGGATCGTATGGAAGTCCTGCTGAATTTGATACGGCATTGCTCTTCAGCTATAATGCGCCCCGCAAATGAGCGGGATGAACATAGGGTTCGTCCCGCTTCTTTGTAGGTGCGCTCGCAATCCAGCTCGGGCATGCCTTAAAGCCAGCCAATCAAGGAGTTACAAGTGTCGCAAACGAAACCAGCCATCCTAGTCCTAGCCGATGGAACGGTATTTCGCGGCATTTCTATCGGGGCAGATGGCAGTAGCGTCGGCGAGGTGGTGTTCAACACTTCGATGACGGGCTATCAGGAGATCCTTACCGATCCTTCCTATTGCCGCCAGATCGTCACCCTGACATATCCGCATATCGGCAACGTAGGTTGCAACCCGGAAGACGTGGAGTCGAACCAAGTGTTCGCCAGCGGTCTCATCATTCGCGATCTTTCCATGACGGTAAGCAACTTCCGCGCGACACAATCGCTGCCGGAATACCTCAAAGCAAACAATGTCGTCGCTATCGCCGGTATCGACACGCGCAAGCTGACGCGCATCCTGCGCAGCAAGGGTGCACAGAACGGCTGCATCGCTTCCGGTGAAGATGCCGAAGCTGCATTGGCGGCGGCCAAGGGCTTCGCCGGTCTGGCCGGCATGGACTTGGCGCAGGTGGTGACTTGCGACAAGCCTTACGAATGGACGCAGCGCGAGTGGAAGTTGGGCGAAGGCTACAGCGATGCGACCGAATCTAAATTCCACGTGGTGGCCTACGATTTCGGTGTGAAGCGCAACATCCTGCGCATGTTGGCTGAGCGCGGTTGCAAGGTCACTGTCGTGCCAGCCAAGACGCCCGCTGCGGAGGTGTTGGCGATGAATCCGGATGGCGTGTTCCTGTCCAATGGCCCCGGCGATCCGGAGCCTTGCGATTACGCTATCGCAGCGGCCAAGAAATTCCTCGAAGTCGGCATCCCGATGTATGGCATCTGTCTGGGTCATCAGATATTGGGGCTGGCCTGCGGCGCCAAGAGCGTGAAGATGAAGTTCGGCCATCGCGGCGCGAACCATCCGGTGCAGGATGTCGAGACCAAGCGCGTGATGATTACCAGCCAGAACCACGGTTTTGCGGTGGATGCGGCGACGCTGCCCAAGAATGCACGCGTGACGCACATTTCGCTATTCGACGGCACGCTGCAAGGTTTCGAGCTAACCGACAAGCCCGCGTTCTGTTTTCAGGGGCACCCCGAAGCGAGCCCCGGCCCGCACGATGTCGCCCCTTTGTTTGATCGCTTCGTGGCGATGATGGAGAAGAAGTAAATGCCAAAGCGTACAGACATAAAGAGCATCCTGATCATCGGCGCCGGCCCCATCGTCATCGGGCAGGCGTGTGAGTTCGACTATTCCGGCGCACAGGCCTGCAAGGCATTGCGCGAAGAGGGCTATCGCGTCGTTCTGGTGAACTCGAATCCGGCCACCATCATGACCGATCCGAACATGGCTGACGCCACCTACATCGAGCCGATCACTTGGCAGATGGTGGAAAAGATCATCGAGAAGGAAAGGCCGGACGCGATCCTGCCGACCATGGGCGGACAGACTGCGCTGAACTGCGCACTCGATCTGGCCAAGCACGGCGTGCTGGAAAAATACGATGTTGAGATGATCGGCGCATCGCGCGACGCCATCGATAAGGCGGAAGACCGCGAGAAGTTCAAGCAGGCGATGACCAAGATCGGTCTGGCTTCGGCACGTTCCGCCATCGCACACTCCATGGAAGAGGCGCTGCAAGTGCAGCAAGTGATGGGTTTTCCGACCATTATCCGTCCTTCATTCACCATGGGCGGTTCCGGAGGTGGCATCGCCTACAACCGTGAAGAGTTCGTGGAGATCTGCGAGCGTGGTCTGGAAGCATCGCCGACCAAAGAGCTGTTGATCGAAGAATCGCTGCTCGGCTGGAAAGAGTACGAGATGGAAGTCGTGCGCGACCGCAACGACAACTGCATCATCATCTGCTCCATCGAGAACCTCGACCCGATGGGCGTGCACACCGGCGACTCGATCACCGTTGCACCGGCGCAGACGCTGACCGACAAGGAATACCAGATCCTGCGTGACGCAAGCTTGGCCGTGCTGCGCGAGATCGGCGTGGAGACCGGCGGTAGCAACGTGCAGTTCTCCATCAACCCTGAAGACGGGCGCATGGTGGTGATCGAGATGAACCCGCGCGTGTCGCGTTCGTCCGCACTGGCTTCTAAGGCCACAGGCTTCCCTATCGCCAAGGTCGCAGCCAAACTGGCTGTCGGCTACACATTGGATGAGTTGCAGAACGATATCACCGGCGGTGCAACCCCGGCATCGTTCGAGCCGACCATCGACTACGTGGTGACCAAGATCCCGCGTTTCGCTTTCGAGAAATTCCCCCAAGCCAACGACCGCCTGACCACGCAGATGAAATCGGTGGGCGAGGTGATGGCCATCGGACGTAACTTCCAGGAGTCGTTCCAGAAAGCTTTGCGCGGACTGGAAGTGGGCGTGAACGGCCTAGACAGCAAGTACGATGACCGTGACGAGATCTGTGCCGAACTCGGCAACCCAGGTCCGGAACGCATCTGGGCGGTGGGCGATGCTTTCCGTCTTGGCATGAGTGTGGAAGAAGTGTTCAACATCAGCAAGATCGACCCGTGGTTCTTGGTGCAGATCGAAGACATCATCAAGCAGGAGCAAAGCTTGTTCGGCCGCACGCTGGAGAGCATCTCCGCCGACGAATTGCGTGTGATGAAGCGCTGCGGTTTTGCTGATGCAAGACTGGCGGCCTTGCTGGACATTCATGATGAGTCGGTGCGCGCTTATCGCCATGCATTGAATATCCGTCCGGTATTCAAACGCGTGGATACCTGCGCGGCCGAGTTCTCGACCAATACTGCTTATATGTATTCCACTTACGAAGAAGAGTGCGAATCTTTGCCGACCAACAACAAGAAGATCATGGTGCTGGGCGGAGGACCGAACCGCATCGGTCAGGGCATCGAGTTCGACTATTGCTGCGTGCATGCCGCGCTGGCGATGCGCGAGGATGGCTACGAGACCATCATGGTCAACTGCAACCCCGAAACGGTTTCCACCGACTATGACACTTCGGATCGTTTGTACTTCGAGCCGCTGACGCTGGAAGATGTGCTGGAAGTGGTGGCCGTCGAGAAGCCGGTCGGCGTGATCGTGCAATACGGCGGCCAGACGCCGCTGAAGCTGGCGCACGGTCTGGCCAAGAACGGCGTGCCCATCATCGGCACTTCGGTGGACATGATCGACTGCGCGGAAGACCGCGCACGTTTCCAAGCCATGCTGCGCAAGCTCGATCTGAAGCAGCCGCCCAATCGCACTGCGCGCACCGTCAAGGGCGCGCTGGAAGTGGTGAACGAGATCGGCTATCCGCTGGTGATGCGTCCTTCCAATGTGCTGGGCGGTCGTGCGATGGAGATCATCCATGCGCAGTCCGATCTGGAGCGCTATATGCGCGACGCGGAAGAGATGGGTAAAGATTGGCCTGAGCGTATGCCTATCTTGCTCGACCGCTTTCTGAACGACGCGATCGAAGTGGACGTGGATGCTGTGTCCGACGGCGAGCAGGTCATCATCGGCGGCATCATGGAGCACATTGAGCAGGCGGGTGTTCACTCCGGTGATTCGGCTTGTTCCTTGCCGCCGTATTCCTTGTCTGTCGCGATGCAGGATGAACTGCGTCGCCAGACCGTGGCGATGGCAAAGGAATTGAATGTGATCGGTCTGATGAACGTGCAGTTCGCGATCCAGGGCGAGACGGTCTATGTATTAGAAGTAAATCCACGCGCTTCGCGTACCGTGCCATATGTATCCAAGGCAACCGGCGTGCCGCTGGCAAAAGTTGCGGCGCGTTGCATGGCAGGTCAATCGCTGGCTACGCAAGGTGTCACCAAGGAAATCATCCCGCCGTATTTCTCGGTGAAGGAAGCTGTGTTCCCGTTCATCAAGTTCCCGGGTGTGGACGTGATCCTGGGGCCGGAGATGAAATCCACCGGCGAAGTGATGGGTGTGGGCGCGACCTTTGCGGAAGCGTTCGTCAAATCACAGCTCGCGGCCAGCGTGAAGTTGCCCAAGAGCGGCAAGGCGTTCGTCAGTGTGCGTGAGGAAGACAAGGCGGGCGCGGTTGAGGTGGCGCGTTCGCTGGTCGGTCTGGGCTTTACCGTCGTGGCGACACGCGGTACGGCAGCGGCCATCACTGCTGCTGGCGTGGATGTCTCCATCGTGAACAAGGTTGCAGAGGGACGTCCGCACATTCTCGACATGATCAAGAATGGTGAGATCAACCTGATCGTCAATACGGTGGATAGTCGTCCTTCCGTGATGCGAGATTCCTACTCTATCCGTCACGCGGCCTTGCAAGGCCGTGTCACTTATTACACAACGATCGCCGGCGCTCGTGCCGCCTGCCTCGGCATGCAGCATCTGGCCGAGTTGCAGGTCTATGACGTGCAGTCTTTGCACCGTCGTTTCAACTAAGGAAAGTTTTTATGAGCAAAGTCCCATTGACTGTCGTCGGCGCCGAGCTATTGCGCAACGAATTACACCGCTTGAAGACTGTCGAGCGCCCTTCGGTGATCAATGCGATCTCGGAAGCACGTGCACAAGGTGACTTGTCCGAGAATGCCGAATATGAAGCAGCCAAGGAGCGCCAGTCTTTTGTCGAAGGTCGTATCGTCGAGTTGGAATTCAAACTGGGTAGTGCGCAGGTTATCGATCCGAAAACACTGGCTGCAGATGGCCGTTGCGTGTTTGGTACTACGGTAGTGATGGAAGACACCGATACTGGTGATGTTGTGACTTACCAAATCGTGGGCGAGGACGAAGCAGACATCAAGCACCGCAAGATTTCCATCAACTCACCGATCGCGCGTGCGCTGATCGGCAAGGTGGAAGGCGATATCGCGGAAGTGCAGGCGCCGGGTGGCGTGCGTGAATACGAAGTCGTTGAAGTTCAGTACATCTAGCGTTTGGATGCCAGCTGCTTCTTGGTGAGCGGCTTGCCTTTGCGACGCTTGGGCGCTTTGGTGATGGGCGTTTCCAGCGGGCGATAGATCACCAGCATCTTGCCGATATGTTGCACCTCTGCCGCGTTTAGGACAGTGCAAATCTCTTGCAGCATCGCCACACGCGCTTCACGGTCATCACTCATTACCTTGATCTTCAGTAAATCGTGGCTTTTCAGGCTGCGCTCGATCTCGTCCAGCACCGCTGGAGATAAACCGGCATTGCCGATCATTACAACGGGTTTGAGGGCATGGGCGCGGCTTTTGAATGCCAGGCGCTGGGGAATTGTGAGATTTAGCATGTGTACTCCAGATTGGGCGCGCATTCTAGCAAAACGGGGGCATGTCCGCAGAAATTACGGATTCCCATGGCATTAACCAGTTGTTGGATGTTCATTGTGGGCTAATCTGCATAGGACTCCCTTATCAGGCACTATTCAATGAAAGCTTCAAAATCCAGCAAACAATGGATGCGTGAACATGTGAACGATCCCTATGTGCAGATGGCGCAGAAAGACGGCTATCGCGCGCGCGCAGCCTATAAATTGCTGGAGCTGGATGAACGCGACCATCTGATCAAGCCCGGCATCGTGGTGGTGGACTTGGGGGCTGCCCCGGGCAGCTGGTGCCAAGTGGTGGCGAAAAAGCTGGGCGATCAAGGGAGAATCATCGCACTTGACCTGCTCCCCTTTGATCCTTTGCCGCGCGTGGAATTCCTTCAGGGCGATTTCCGCGAAGAGAGCGTGCTGGCGCAATTGGAAGAAAAACTGGGTGGACGCCCGATCGGCCTTGTAATTTCCGATATGGCCCCCAATATCAGTGGTGTGGTGATGGCGGATCAGGCGCGCGCCATGTATCTGGCGGAGCTGGCGCTCGACTTTGCGGTGACTCATCTTGCCCCGGGCGGTTCGTTCGTAGCCAAGGTATTCCAAGGCACGGGTTTTGAGGATTACATCAAATTGATGCGCACCCACTTCACCAAAGTGGTTGCGCGCAAGCCCAAGGCATCACGCGACCGCAGTAACGAGCAGTATTTGGTGGGGCTGGGAAAGCTTGAGTAATCGGTGCTTCCGTAGTCTAATGCGCTTTCGTTTTTCGCTCATATTTGAGGAGCAAGTGTGAATAATCTGTTCAAGAGTATCGGAATCTGGATGGTCGTCGCCATGGTGCTGATGACCGTCTTCAATCAGTTCAACGCGCGCCAGCAGCAGACGGCGCATGTGCAGCTGGATTATTCGCAATTCCTTGAAGCGGTCCGTTCGGGGCAGATCGATAAAGTCACCATTGAAGGTCGTACGCTCAAGGCCGTCACACCGGATGGCAAACGCATCACCAGTTTTGCCCCCAGCGACATCTGGCTGGTGTCCGACCTGCTGAAGTACGGTGTGAAGGTGGAAGCCAAGCCGGACGAGGAGCAGGGCTTCTTCACGCAGGTTTTCATCTCGTGGTTCCCCATGCTGCTGTTGATCGGCGTGTGGATATTCTTCATGCGCCAGATGCAGGGCGGCAAGGGCGGCGGCGCGTTCTCGTTCGGCAAGAGCAAGGCGCGCATGCTGGACGATTCCAAGGAACGCGTGACCTTCGCCGATGTGGCCGGTTGCGATGAAGCCAAGGAAGAAGTGTCCGAGCTGGTCGATTTCCTGCGCGATCCTGCCAAATTCCAGAACCTCGGCGGCCGTATCCCGCGCGGTGTGTTGATGGTGGGCAGTCCCGGTACCGGTAAGACACTGCTGGCCAAGGCCATCGCGGGCGAAGCCAAAGTGCCGTTCTTCTCTATCTCAGGTTCCGATTTCGTCGAGATGTTCGTCGGTGTCGGTGCCGCGCGCGTGCGCGACATGTTCGAGCAGGCCAAGAAACAATCTCCCTGCATCATCTTCATCGACGAGATCGATGCGGTCGGTCGTCAGCGTGGTGCCGGTCTGGGCGGCGGCAACGACGAGCGCGAGCAGACATTGAACGCACTGCTGGTGGAGATGGACGGTTTCGAGGGTTCATCCGGCGTGATCGTGATCGCCGCGACCAACCGCCCCGACGTGCTTGATGCCGCTTTGTTGCGTCCCGGTCGTTTCGACCGTCAGGTGGTGGTGCCTTTGCCGGATATCCGTGGCCGCGAGCAGATTTTGAAAGTTCACATGCGCAAGGTGCCGTGTGCGGAAGACGTGAAGGCAGACATCCTTGCGCGTGGTACGCCTGGCATGTCTGGTGCCGATCTGGCCAACCTCGTGAACGAAGCGGCGCTGTTTGCCGCGCGCCGTGGCAAACGTTTCGTCGAGATGGACGATTTCGAAGCTGCCAAGGATAAGATCTTCATGGGTGCAGAGCGCAAGTCCATGGTGATGCCGGAAGAGGAGCGTCGCAACACGGCTTATCACGAGTCGGGCCATGCACTGGTCGCCAAGCTGATGCCGAAGACCGATCCGGTACACAAAGTCACCATCATCCCGCGCGGCCGTGCATTGGGTCTGACCATGCAGCTGCCGTCCGAAGATCGTTACAGCATGGATAAGATACGCATCCTGTCCACTATCGCGGTGCTGTTCGGCGGGCGTATCGCTGAAGAGATATTCATGAATCAGATGACGACCGGTGCCTCGAACGACTTCGAACGTGCCACCGACATGGCGCGCAAGATGGTGACGCAGTGGGGCATGTCCGATGCTTTGGGCACCATGGTGTATGGCGAGAACGAAGGCGAAGTCTTCCTTGGCCGTTCGGTGACCACACATAAGAACATCTCCGAAGCCAGCATGCAGAAAGTCGACGCGGAGATTCGCCGCATCCTTGATGAGCAATATGCGCTGGCGCGCAAGCTGATCGAAGAGAATCGCGACAAGATGGAAGCGATGACCAAGGCGCTGCTGGAATGGGAAACCATTGATGCGGACCAGATTGACGACATCATGGCCGGCAAGCCGCCGCGTCCACCCAAGCCGGCTACGGTAACACCACCGGCGGAGCCACCCAAGGACGAGACGCCGACTGCGCCGGCAACCGGCGAACCGGCTCAAGAAACCTGATGCAGTAACGGAGAGAGGCTTGGAAACAAGCCTCTTTTCCTTATCTACTTATTTTCCGATGCAACTTCTTTGTGGTTCATTCACTCTTGATCTCTCCCGTCCGAAAGTGATGGGCATCGTCAATGTCACCCCCGACTCCTTTTCGGATGGCGGGCGCTATGTTTCACTCTCCAATGCTATCGACCACGCGTATCAACTGATCGAAGACGGCGCTGATATGCTTGATATCGGCGGAGAATCCACGCGTCCCGGTGCGGCGGAAGTGAGTGAGCAGGAAGAGCTGGATCGCGTGTTGCCGGTCTTCGAAGGCTTGCGCGACATCGCTGTGCCGATCTCTATCGACACCTGGAAACCGGCCGTGATGCGTGCCGCGATCAAGGCAGGGGCGAGCATGGTCAATGATGTGAATGCTTTGCAAGCCGAGGGTGCGATAAAAGCAGTTACAGCAACGGGAGCAGCCATTTGTCTGATGCATAAGCAAGGCCTGCCGCAGACTATGCAGCAACAGCCTGAATACCACGATGTGGTATCGGATGTGGCAGACTTCTTGAAGCAGCGGATAGATGTACTAGAGGCAGCTGGAGTGGTGAGTGAACGTATTGTCATCGATCCCGGTTTTGGTTTTGGCAAGACGCTGGCGCATAATCTGGCGCTGCTGCGTGAGTTGAAAGCATTCTCTGTTCTTGGTGTGCCGGTGCTGGCGGGTGTGTCGCGCAAATCCATGTTGGGTGCGATCACCGGGCGCGAGGTGAATGAGCGACTGGCAGCTAGCGTGGCAGCGGCGATGCTGTCTGTGCAGCGTGGTGCTGCCATCGTGCGTGTGCATGACGTTCGAGAGACCGTCGATGCTTTGAAGATTTTGAATGCTGTGAACGGGGATTGATATGAGCAGAAAGTATTTCGGAACTGATGGCGTGCGCGGCAAAGTAGGGGAGCATCCCATCACGCCCCAGTTCGTGATGCACCTGGGTTACGCAGCTGGCAAGGTGCTGGCCAAGTCCGAGCATACGCAAGGAGAGCGGCCTGGCGTACTAATCGGCAAGGACACACGCATCTCAGGTTATATGCTGGAGTCGGCGCTGGAGGCTGGTTTGATTGCTGCAGGTATCGATGTGTATCTAGCCGGACCGGTGCCTACACCCGCAGTGGCCTATCTGACGCGCGCATTGCGTTTGCAAGCAGGCGTGGTTATCTCTGCCTCGCACAATCCTTTCGAAGATAACGGCATCAAGTTCTTTTCGGGGAATGGCACCAAACTGCCGGATGAGGTGGAACATGCCATTGAGGCGGCGCTGGACGAACCGATGGAAACCAATGCTTCCGACGCACTGGGCAAGGCCAAGCGTATTGACGATGCAGTCGGCCGCTATATCGAATTCTGCAAGAGCACCTTCCCCAATGAGATGAATCTACGTGGCATGAAGATCGTGGTGGATTGCGCGCATGGCGCGACCTATCACATTGCCAGACATGTATTCCATGAGCTCGGCGCGGACGTGATCACAATCGGGGCTGAGCCGAACGGGAAGAACATCAATGACGGTTACGGAGCGACCAAACCGCAGAACCTGCAAAAGGCCGTGGTCGAACACAAGGCAGATGTCGGCATCGCGCTGGATGGTGATGGTGACCGCCTGGTGATGGTCGATGCGGCAGGCAAGTTATACGATGGCGATCAGTTGCTGTATGTCATCGCCAGACAGCACCATGCAGAAGGCACGATGAAAGGCGGCGTGGTCGGCACACTGATGACCAATCTCGCTTTTGAGCACGCCATGCAGCACTTGGGTATCCCGTTCATGCGCGCCAAAGTTGGTGACCGCTATGTGATGGAGTTGCTGCAGAAGCAAAACTGGCAGCTCGGCGGTGAGAATTCCGGCCATATTATCTGCCTGGATAAACACAGCACGGGCGACGGCATCGTCTCCGCTTTGCAAGTGCTGCATGCGTTGCGCATGAAAAAGCAGACGCTGGCCGAAGTGGCCAGTGACCTGCACATGTATCCGCAAGTGT
Organism: Gammaproteobacteria bacterium; assembly: GCA_018814405.1. Lineage (GTDB taxonomy): Bacteria > Pseudomonadota > Gammaproteobacteria > Burkholderiales > Gallionellaceae > Sideroxyarcus. The sequence continues at coordinate 54,466 of JAHIZO010000006.1, read as the reverse complement.
TGATCAATGTGAAGATGGCGAAGAAAGAAGACCTATCTGTCCATCCCAAGGTGAAGCATGCGGTAGAGACCGCAGAAGTCATGCTGGATGGCAAAGGGCGTGTGTTGTTGCGTCCATCCGGTACTGAACCCTTGCTGCGGGTGATGGTGGAGGGTGAGGACGGGGCTATGGTGCAGCTGTGTGCAGAGAAGATTGCGGAGGCGGTAAAAGCTGCGGCGACATCGTCTTGAATTTATCAGACAGAAAAGAAGAACGTCGAGCATTGCTCGGCGTTCTTGTTGGTGCGTTCGGAATACTTAACCGAATCGTCCGGTGATGTAATCCTCAGTCTCTTTGCGCTTCGGGTTGGTGAACACGGTGCTGGTGTCGCCGAACTCGATCAGGTCGCCCAGGTACATATAGGCGGTGAAATCCGAGATGCGGGCCGCCTGTTGCATGTTGTGGGTCACGATGACGATGGTGAAGTCTTTCTTCAGTTCGTCGATCAGTTTTTCGATGTGTGCGGTGGAGATCGGGTCGAGCGCGGAAGTCGGCTCGTCCAGTAGCAACACTTGCGGCTTGACGGCGATGGCGCGTGCGATACACAGACGCTGCTGCTGGCCGCCGGACAGGCTGGTGCCGCTCTGTTTCAGCTTGTCGCTGACCTCGCCCCACAATGCCGCTTTTTTCAACGCCCATTCGACGCGCTCATCCATCTCGTTGCGGCTCAGGTTCTCATACAGTTTCACACCGAAGGCGATGTTGTCGTAGATAGACATCGGGAACGGTGTCGGCTTCTGGAACACCATGCCGACCTTGGCGCGCAGCATGTTGAGATCCTGCTTTGGGTCCAGCACATTGCTGCCGTCCAGCATGATCTGTCCTGTGGCCTTCTGCTTGGGATAGAGCTGATACATGCGGTTGAAGGTGCGCAGCAGGGTCGACTTGCCGCAACCGGACGGGCCGATGAATGCGGTCACCATCTTTTCGGCGATATCGAGATTGATGTCCTTGAGCGCACGGTAGTTGCCGTAGAAAAAGTTGAGGTCTCGTACGATGACCTTGGGTGTGTTGACTGTTTCAGCGTTCATGAGTAGTGATTCCCGATATCAATGTGTGGTTGCACTCTGGCGGAACAGGATACGCGCCAGGATGTTGAGTGTGAGTACGCTCATAGTGATCAGTAGTGCGCCGGCCCATGCGAGGTGCTGCCAATCCTCATAGGGGCTCATGGCGAACTGGAAGATCACCACCGGCAAGTTGGCCAGCGGGCTGTTCATGTCGGTACTCCAGAACTGGTTGTTCAGTGCGGTGAACAACAGCGGGGCGGTCTCGCCGCTGATGCGGGCGATGGCGAGCATCACGCCAGTGATGATGCCGGCACGCGCGGCGCGCAGGGTGACGAAACTGACGATCTTCCATTGGGGCGCGCCAAGTGCGGAGGCGGCCTCGCGCAGGGTGTTGGGAATCAGGCGCAGCATGTTCTCGGTGGTGCGAATCACGATGGGGATCACGATGATCGCCAGTGCCAACGCACCTGCCCAGCCGGAGAAGTGACCGACGCGGATGACGTACACCTCGTACACGAATAGACCGATTACGATGGAAGGTGCGGATAGCAGGATGTCATTGATGAAACGCGTGACCGGTGCCAGCCAGCCACGCTGACCGAACTCGGCAAGATAGGTGCCTGCTAAGATGCCGATGGGGGTGCCGATCAACGTGCCGAGCAGACTCATCATCAGCGTGCCGGCGATCGCGTTCAGCAGGCCGCCGGTGCTACCTGGCGGCGGCGTCATCTGCGAGAAAACGGCAGGAGTGAGTGCGGAAAGGCCGTGGCTGAGCAAAGTGATCAGGATCCAGCACAGCCAAAACAGGCCGAAGGCCATGGCCAGCATGGAGACCACTAGACCGGTGACGTTGATGATGCGGCGGCGGGTATAGAGTGTCAGCATGGCGTTCAGGTGGTCTGGCCCTCGCCCTTGCCCAGCTTGTGCAGCATCAGGCGTGCGAGTGACAGGACGACGAAAGTGATGAAGAAAAGGATCAAGCCAAGCTCGATCAACGAAGCGGTATACAGCTCACCGACAGCTTCGGTGAATTCATTGGCCAGTGCCGAGGAGATGCTGTTGCCAGGCATTAGTAACGATTTGCTCAGTTCATGCGCATTGCCGATGACGAAGGTGACGGCCATGGTCTCGCCCAAGGCGCGCCCCAAGCCGAGCATGATGCCGCCGACCACGCCGATGCGTGTGAAGGGCAGCACGATCTTCATTACCACTTCCCAAGTCGTGGCGCCGACACCGTAGGCAGACTCTTTTAGCATCGGCGGTACGACTTCGAACACGTCGCGCATGACTGATGCGATGAACGGGATCACCATGATGGCGAGGATGATGCCCGCGGTTAGAATGCCGATACCCATTGGCGGGCCGGAGAAAAAGGGGCCGAGCATGGGCAGGGTGCCGATGTGGTCATTGATCCACGGCTCGATATGGTCGGCAAAGAACGGGGCGAATACGAACAAGCCCCACATGCCGTAGATGATGCTGGGAATGCCCGCCAGCAATTCAACGGCGATGCCGAGCGGACGGCGCAAGACGCGCGGTGACAGCTCGGTCAGGAATATGGCGATACCGAAGCTGACGGGAATGGCGATCAGCAGAGCGATACCGGATGTGACAAGTGTGCCAACGATGGGTACCAGCGCGCCGTATTCATCGGTGACCGGGTTCCATTCATCATTGATGAGAAAGTTAAAACCGAACGCTTCGATGGCGGGCATGCTGCCGATCACCAATGAGGTGATGATCGCGAGCAATAGCGCCAGAACGCCAAACGCCGACAGACGGGTCAGGCCACGAAACAACATGTCCAGCCATATCTGTTGCTTGAGCCGGGCTTGGTGCAGGAGCGTCGATTTCATTTTTTTAATAGGTCTAGGGTGAAATTGGGGGGCATAGCGCCCCCCGAATTATAACTTGTGTGTGCCGTTCGGCACATACAGGCTTTACTTACTTCCAGATTGCCTTGCCGTGGCTGTCTTTGATCTGATCCTTCCAAGCCTTGCGGATCATGGCGGTGACATTGCCCGGTAGCGGCACGTAGTGCAGATCGGAAGCCATCTGGTCGCCGTGGCTGTAAGCCCAGTCAAAGAACTTCAGCACTTCAGCAGCAGTAGCAGCATTGTCCTGATTCTTGTAAACCAAAATGAAGGTTGCACCAGCGATAGGCCAGCTGTCTGCGCCCGGCTGATCCACCAGGATCTCGGCGAAACCTTCGGAAGCTTTCCACTTGGCATTGCCTGCAGCAGCCTTGAAGCTGTCGGCAGTCGGAGAAACGAAGTGACCGTCGCGGTTCTTCAGTTGAGCGTAGGACATCTTGTTCTGCAGCGCGTAGGCATATTCAACGTAGCCGATAGAACCTTTGATGCGCTGAACGTAAGAGGCGACGCCTTCGTTACCTTTGCCGCCGGTGCCTGCAGGCCACTTCACGGCTTTGCCTGCGCCGACTTCACGCATCCATGTGGTACTGACTGCAGCCAGATAGGAAGTGAAGATGTGCGTGGTGCCGGAGCCGTCAGCGCGGTGTACCACGGTGATGGCTTGATCGGGCAGGTTCAGGCCCTTGTTTTCTGCGGCGATCTTGGAGTCGTTCCACTTGGTGATCTTGCCCATGAAGATGTCGACCAGAGTGTCGCTGGTCAACTTCAGTTGGCCAGCGGATACGCCTTCAACATTGATGACCGGCACCACGCCGCCGATCACAGTCGGGAACTGTGTCAGACCCAGCATACCCAATTCATTGGCATTCATGGGCGCGTCAGAAGCGCCGAAATCAACGGTTTTGGCTTTGATCTGCTTGATGCCGCCGCCGGAACCGATGGATTGATAGTTCATGCCCACGCCGGTTTCATTCTTGTAGGCCTCTGCCCATTTGGCGTAAACAGGGTAAGGGAAGGTCGCGCCGGCGCCTGTGATGTTGCCAGCATGTGCCACGGTGGCGCCTAGCAGGGACAAGGACAGGCCGAGCCCGCTCAAGATTCGATTCAGTTTACTCATTTCAGCTATCTCCAAAGGATTGGTCGTTTGCTCGACTTGTGTCAGCGGGATGCATCCTATGTGCCAATTGTTACACGATTATTACACAAGCCATTCTGGTATGGCGTAGGCAGGGAAGATATGGCCTCTGGTTGAGGCCATATCTGGCAGATTGACCGAAGTTCGTTTCGCCGTTACTATCGCCGACCTCAAAACGTCGGAAGAATAGTCTGATGCGACGCAAATTAGTGGTTGGAAACTGGAAGATGCACGGCGACCTGGCAAGCAACAAGGCTTTGTTGGAGGGCGTGCTGGCAGGCGTGAAGGCGCTGAACGCCGCTGATTATGGTGTGTGTGTGCCTTACCCGTATATGGCTCAGGCGCAGTCCCTGTTGCAAGGCAGCAATGTGGCATGGGGTGCTCAGAACCTGAGTCAGCACGAAAAAGGCGCATTCACCGGTGCAGTGGCGCCGGGGATGTTGGTCGATTTTGGATGCCACTACGTCATCATCGGTCACAGCGAGCGTCGTGCCCTGTTCCATGAGAGCAATGACATCGCAGCTGCCAAGTTCGATACGGCGATCAAGTTCGGCCTGACGCCGATCTTTTGCGTCGGCGAGACACTGGAAGAGCGCGAGAGCGGCGTGACCGAGCAGATCGTGGGACGCCAGCTGGAAGTGATACTGAATCATGTCGGCGCACAAGCCTTGGCGAAAGCGGTCATCGCTTATGAGCCGGTCTGGGCGATCGGTACCGGCAAGACGGCGACACCGGAGCAGGCGCAGGCAGTGCACGCCTTCATTCGTCAGCGCGTGGCGCAGCTGGATGGCGAAGTAGCACAAGGTTTGCGTATTTTGTACGGCGGCAGTATGAAGCCGGGCAATGCCGCAGAATTGATGGGCATGCCGGATATCGATGGTGGCCTGATCGGCGGTGCGGCTTTGGTGGCGGAAGATTTCGTGGCGATCTGTAGCGCTGCGCAACAATAAATTTAAAAGCTGGAGTCAAGCGTGGAAACATTGGTTTGGGTAGTGCATGTAGTAACTGCGGTGGTGTTGGTCGGTCTGGTATTGATCCAGCATGGCAAAGGCGCCGATATGGGGGCTGCATTCGGCACCGGCTCTGCGGGCAGTGTGTTCGGCTCCAGTGGTTCGGCCAACTTTTTGAGTCGTAGCACAGCGGTGGCCGCAACCGTATTTTTCATCACCAGTCTGACGTTGACGACCATGTATGCACAGCCTGAGAAGCAATCGGGTGTGATGGATCGCGTGGACGTGGATGCGCTGCAAGTGGAAGCGCCGGCAGCCGCAGGTGCGCCTGATTCCAAGGCAAAGGAAATCCCGCGATAATTTACAAGTAGTATGCGGAGTTGGCGGAATTGGTAGACGCGCAGCCTTGAGGTGGCTGTGTCCGAAAGGACGTGTGGGTTCGAGTCCCATGCCCCGCACCAGACAACACAAAGAAGAGCCTGGCTGATTCGGTAACAGGCCAAATATAAATCTAGAGCATTGCTTTGCACTCCGCTATATTGCGGGTTCACAGAGGGAGGGGACTCAAGCATGTTGGAAAATTATTTTCCGGTACTGTTGTTTATCGGCATCGCTTTGGTAATGGGTATTGCACCCTTGGTTCTTGGCATCATCACCGGCCCGAACCGTCCTGACGACAAAAAACTATCTCCATACGAATGCGGTTTTGAGGCATTCGAAGATGCGCGCATGAAATTCGATGTGCGTTTCTATCTCGTCGCCATCCTTTTCATTCTGTTCGATCTTGAGATTGCATTCCTCTTTCCCTGGGCGATCGTTCTTAAAGAGATCGGCACCTTCGGTTTCGTTTCCATGATGGTTTTTTTGGCCATTCTTGTGGTCGGTTTCGTCTACGAATGGATGAAGGGCGCGCTGGAGTGGGAGTAATGGCACGGTCGCGGATGTGATCATCCGCGAGTGCTGCAGATCCAGCGGGTAGAGCAGGGCTGCGGCACGCCAGCGAGAGTATCTAAAACATGAATGTGCGACCGCCGGAAGGCGTTGTCGTGCACGATGAAGAGGGGAGCATATGGGCATTGAAGGAATTCTGGAAAAAGGCGTGATCACCACCACCGCCGATACCATTATCAATTACGCGCGTACCGGTTCCCTGTGGCCGATGACCTTCGGTTTGGCATGTTGCGCCGTCGAGATGATGCATGCCGCTTTGCCGCGTTACGACTTGGACCGTTTCGGTGCTGGTGCTTTCCGTCCCAGTCCGCGTCAGTCCGATGTGATGATCGTGGCGGGCACGCTGTGTAACAAGATGGCACCCGCCCTGCGCAAGGTGTACGACCAGATGGCCGAGCCGCGCTGGGTGATCTCCATGGGCTCATGCGCCAACGGTGGCGGCTACTATCACTATTCCTATTCTGTGGTGCGCGGTTGTGATCGCATCGTTCCCGTCGATATCTATGTTCCCGGCTGCCCGCCGACGGCTGAGGCCTTGCTGTATGGCGTGATCCAGTTGCAGAACAAGATCAAGCGCACTAACACCATCGCGCGAGGCTGATCATGACTACCGACCTCAAAATCCTGAAATCCAATCTGGCCGAAGCTTTCGGTACGAAAGTGGTGAGTCTGCAAGAGCGCTTGGGCGAATTGACGATGGTGGTGAAGGCTGACGACATGCTTAGCGTCTTCACCCGTCTGCGCGACGACGCCGACCTGCGCTTCGAAGAATTGATCGATCTGTGCGGCATCGATTACTCGACTTACGGCAGCGAGACTTGCGAGGACGGCCGTTATCTGGCCGATCAGCCGCATCAAGGTCCTCGTTTCGCCACTATCTATCATCTACTTTCCATCACTCACAACATCCGGCTGCGCGTGCGCGTGTTCGCCGAGGACGATGCGATGCCGATGATGGATTCTGTGATCGGCGTGTGGCCGGTGGCGAACTGGCACGAGCGCGAAGCGTTCGACCTGTACGGCACCATCTTCAAGGGACATCCGGACCTGCGTCGCCTGCTGACGGACTATGGCTTCGTGGGTAATCCGTTCCGCAAAGACTTCCCGCTGTCAGGTACCGTTGAGATGCGTTACGACGCCGATCAACGCCGCGTGATCTATGAGCCGGTGTCGGTTGAACCGCGCGAGATCACACCGCGCACCATGCGCGAAGAGCAGTACGGTCGAAACTAAGAGCAGAGAGACAGTAATGGCTGAAATCAAAAATTACACCCTGAACTTCGGACCTCAGCACCCTGCAGCCCACGGCGTGTTGCGCCTGGTGCTGGAGCTGGACGGCGAAGTGGTCGAACGTGCCGACCCGCACATCGGTCTGCTGCACCGCGGTACCGAAAAGCTGGCGGAACATAAGACCTTCCTGCAAGCCATGCCCTACATGGACCGTCTGGATTACGTGTCCCCGATGTGTAACGAGCATGCTTATGTGATGGCGGTGGAGAAGTTGGCCGGTATCGAAGTGCCGATTCGCGCGCAATACATCCGCGTCATGTATGACGAGATCACCCGCATCCTGAACCACCTGCTGTGGCTGGGCGCGGTCGGTATCGACCTCGGCGCGATGACCATGTTCTTCTACGCGTTCCGCGACCGTGAAGATCTGGTGGACGCCTATGAGGCGGTGGCCGGTGCGCGTCTGCATGCTGCTTACTATCGTCCGGGCGGCGTGTATCGCGATCTGCCGGAAGTCATGCCTCACTACAAAGAGAGCAAGATCCACAACGCGGCCGATGTGAAGCGCATGAACGAGAACCGTCAAGGCTCGCTGCTAGACTTCATCGAAGACTTCACCGTTCGTTTCCCCAAGCACATCGATGAATTCGAGACGCTGCTCACCGATAACCGTATCTGGAAACAGCGTACCGTCGGTATCGGCGTCGTCACGCCGGAGCGCGCAATGGCGCTGGGTTTCACCGGCCCGATGCTGCGTGGTTCCGGTATCGCCTGGGACTTGCGCAAGAAGCAGCCGTACGAGGTCTACGACAAGATGGACTTCGACATCCCGGTGGGTGTCGAGGGCGATTGCTACGACCGTTATCTGGTGCGCGTGGAAGAGATGCGCCAGTCCTTGCGTATCATCCGCCAATGTATTGATTGGCTGCGCAAGAACCCCGGCCCGGTCATGGCCGACGATCTGAAATACGCACCGCCCAAGCGTGAGGCGATGAAGCAGAACATGGAAGAGCTGATCCACCACTTTAAGTTCTTCACGGAAGGTATGCACGTGCCGGCTGGCGAAGTGTATTCGGCCGTCGAGCATCCCAAGGGTGAGTTCGGTATCTATCTGGCATCGGACGGCGCCAACAAGCCATATCGCATGAAGATCCGTGCACCGGGTTTCACACACCTGTCCAGTCTGGATGAGATGACACGTGGCCACATGATCGCCGACGTGGTGGCCATCATCGGTACGCAGGATATTGTTTTCGGGGAGGTAGACCGCTGATGTTGTCGCAACAGATCACGACGCTCATCGACAAAGAGCTGAACAAGTATCCCGCCGACCAGCGCCAGTCCGCCGTGATGGCTGCCTTGCGTTTCGTACAGGATGAGAAGGGCTGGATCGCGCCGGAAGACATGGCCGATGTCGCCGTCTATTTGGGCATGCCGCAGATGGCCGTCTACGAAGTGGCGACCTTCTATCACATGTACAACCTGAAGCCGATGGGCAAACACACGCTGACCGTGTGTACCAACCTGTCGTGCACACTGTGCGGTGCGGGCGATACGGTGGGCTATCTGGAAAAGAAGCTCGGCATCAAGCTGAACGAAGTCACCGCGGACGGCAAGTTTGGTCTGCGCGAAGGCGAGTGTATGGGCGCCTGTATCGACGCGCCATTGCTGAACGTGAACAACAAGAAGATGTGCGGCAAGCTGACGCCGGAAAAGATCGACAGCATCCTCGCTGATCTGGAAGGAGGCAAGGCATGAGCAAGCCCATCATCCTCGCCACAGCTGCGGACGGTCTGGCGAATCTCGACAACTACGTAAAGGCTGGCGGCTATCAGGCGCTGCGCAAAGTGCTGACCGAGAAGATGTCGCCTGACCTGATCATCTCCGAAGTCAAAGCCTCCAATCTGCGCGGTCGCGGTGGTGCGGGTTTCCCCACTGGCCTGAAGTGGAGCTTCATGCCGCGCAACTACGAGGGCGACAAATACATCGTCTGTAATTCTGACGAAGGCGAGCCCGGCACCTGCAAGGACTGGGACATCCTGCGCTACAACCCGCACATGCTGATCGAAGGCATGGCCATAGCGGCTTATGCGATGGGTGTGAAAGCCGGTTACAACTATGTGCACGGCGAGATCTTCGAAGCATACGAAGCGATGGAAAAAGCCTGTGAAGATGCACGCAAAGCGGGCTATCTGGGCAAGGGCATCCTCGGCACCGATTTCGAATTCGACCTGCACAACCACATGGGCTACGGCGCATATGTGTGCGGCGAAGAGACCGCGTTGCTGGAATCGATCGAAGGCAAGAAGGGGCAGCCGCGCTTCAAGCCGCCGTTCCCGGCAAGCTTCGGTCTGTACGGCAAGCCGACCACCATCAACAATACCGAGACTTTCGCCAGCATCCCTTACATCATCGCCAACGGCGGCAAGAAGTTCGCCGACCTCGGCGTGCCGAACAGCGGCGGTATCAAACTGTTCTCGGTGTCCGGTCATGTGAACAATCCGGGCAACTTCGAAGTGCCGATGGGCACGCCGTTCCGCGATCTGCTGGCAATGGCCGGCGGGGTGCGTCACGGCCACAAGTTGAAGGCGGTCATCCCCGGCGGTTCTTCCATGCCGGTGTTGCCGGGCGACATCATGATGGACGTCAACATGGATTACGACTCGCTGCAGAAGGCCGGCTCCTATCTCGGTTCCGGCGCGGTGATCGTGATGGACGACACGACTTGCATGGTGCGAGCACTGGAGCGTCTGTCCTACTTCTATTTTGAAGAATCTTGCGGTCAATGCACGCCTTGCCGTGAAGGCACGGGCTGGCTGTACCGCATCGTGCATCGCATCGAAAAGGGGGAGGGCAAGCCGGAAGACTTGGACCTGTTGCTTGAACTCTGCGACAACATCGCCGGCCGCACCATCTGTGCGCTGGGTGATGCAGCAGCTTGGCCGGTGCAGGGCATGCTCAAGCACTACCGCAAAGAATTCGAATATCACATCGAGCACAAGCGTTGCCTCGTGTGAATCTGAATGGAATAGGTGAGCAATGATCAATATCGAAATCGACGGTAAGAAGATCCAGACGGAAAGCGGTTCAACCGTGATCGAAGCCGCGCATCAAGCCGGCATCGCCATTCCGCACTTCTGCTACCACAAGAAACTCTCCATCGCAGCGAACTGCCGCATGTGTCTGGTGCAGGTCGAGAAAGCGCCGAAACCCTTGCCCGCTTGCGCCACGCCGGTGAATGAAGGCATGAAGGTGTTCACGCATTCCGAGCAGGCAGTCAAAGCGCAAAAAGGCGTGATGGAGTTCCTTTTGGTCAACCACCCGCTGGACTGCCCGATCTGCGATCAGGGCGGCGAGTGTATGTTGCAAGACATGTCGGTCGGCTACGGCAACGGTCATTCGCGCTATCACGAAGAGAAGCGCATGGTGCTGAGCAAAGACATCGGCCCGCTGGTTTCGGCAGAAGAGATGAGCCGCTGCATCAACTGCACGCGTTGTGTGCGCTTCGGTGCCGAGATCGGCGGCCAGATGGAACTGGGTCAAGCATTCCGCGGCGAACATGCGGAGATCATGTCCTTCGTCTCCGGCACCGTCGATTCAGAACTGTCCGGCAACATGATCGACCTGTGCCCGGTGGGCGCATTGACCAGCAAGCCGTTCCGTTACAAAGCGCGTAGCTGGGAGCTGTCACGCCGCCGTTCGGTGAGTGCGCACGACAGCCTGGGTTCCGGCCTCGCGGTGCACACAAAGGACAATCGCGTATTGCGCGTGTTGCCAATCGAGAACGATGCCATCAATGAATGTTGGTTGTCTGACCGTGATCGTTTTGCTTATGAAGGTTTGAGCAGCGAGCAACGTCTGACCAAGCCGATGATCAAGCAGGGCGGTCAATGGTTGGAAGTGGACTGGCAGGCCGCGCTGGAATTCTGCGCCAATGGTCTGCGTCAAATCGCAGGTGGTGCGGGTGCCGAACAGATCGGTGCGCTGGTTACCGGTAACTCGACTCTGGAAGAGATGTATCTGCTGCAGAAGTTGATGCGCGGCATGGGCAGCGATAACGTCGACTTCCGACTGCGTCAGAGCGATTTCTCTGCCGATGGCAAAATGCAGGGCGCACCTTGGTTGGGTATGTCCATTGCGGACATCAGCAAAGCGGATCGTATTCTCATCGTCGGCAGCTTCCTGCGCAAGGATCATCCGCTGCTCGCAGCGCGTATCCGCAGTGCGGCGAAGCACGGCGCACAAGTCAGCGTTATTCATTCTACTGACGACGACCTGTTGATGAAGGTCGCCAACAAAACCATCGTCGCACCGGGAGCACTGGTCGATGCAATGACGCAAGTCGCCAAAAGCGTTGCTAGCAAGCAGGCTGACGGCATCGCCGGCAGTCTGGTCAGCGGCGAGCGCGTGGCGGTATTGCTCGGCAACTTTGCGCAGCAGCATCCGCAGGCTGCGCAACTGCAAGCATTGGCACAACAGATCGCAGAAGCAACGAGCGGCAAATTCGGCTTCATCGGCGAGTCCGCCAACAGCGTGGGTGGCTATCTGGTGAACGCGATCCCGGCGGGCAACGGTTTGAACGCCGCCGCCATGTTGGCCACACCGCGTAAGGCTTATGTGTTGCTCAACGTCGAACCTGAACTGGATTGTGCCGATGCACAGCAAGCTATCGCTGCGATGCAGGCAGCCGATCTGGTGATCGCGATGTCGGCTTACAAACATGGCGCGACGGAATACGCCGATGTGTTGTTGCCGATCGCACCATTCACCGAAACATCCGGTACTTTCGTCAGCAGCGAGGGCCGCGTGCAGTCTTTCAACGGCAGTGTGAAGCCGCTGGGCGAAGCGCGTCCGGCCTGGAAGGTGTTGCGCGTGCTGGGTAATCTACTCAAGGTGGAAGGTTTCGATTACGAGACTTCGCAAGCGGTGCGCGACGAAGCCATGCAGGGCTTGGATGTCGCCGCCAAGTTGAACAATGCAGTGAGCGGTATCGAGTTCAAAACAGCAGCCGTCAATGGTCTGCAGCGCGTGGCCGATGTGCCGATCTACGCGACCGATGCCATCGTGCGCCGTGCTGTGTCTTTGCAGGCAACGACCGATGCCGCGCAACCGAAGGCATGGTTGCACAGCACTGAACTGAGCAAGCTCGGTGTGCAATCTGGTGCGCAAGTGAAGGTTGCACAAGGGCAGGATAGTGCGCTGCTCGAAGTCGCGGTCGATGATGGATTGCCTGAGGGCGTGGTGCGTGTAGCAGCTGGTCATCCGATGACTGCGATGCTGGGTGCGATGTTTGGAACGATCACAGTGGAGCGAGCATGATAGAACTGCTGCAAACCGTACATCAGATGGGTGAGGGGCTGCTTGGTGCGGCATGGATGCCGGTATGGACCGTGGTCAAGATTATGGTCATCATCCTCCCCATCATGGGTGGCGTGGCCTACTACACCTTGGCTGAACGTAAGATCCTTGGCTTCATGCAAGTGCGTCCCGGCCCGAACCGCGTTGGGTACTGGGGCTTGTTGCAGCCCATCGCCGACGGCATAAAGTTGCTGCTAAAAGAGTTCATCATCCCTACGGGCGCAAACAAGTTCCTGTTCCTGGCCGCACCGGTGATGGCGTTGACGCCTGCACTGGCCGCTTGGGCAGTGGTCCCGTTCTTCGACGGTGGGACATTGGCTAATGTGAATGCCGGTCTGCTCTATCTGCTGGCGATGACTTCGCTCGGTGTGTACGGCATCATCATCGCGGGCTGGGCTTCCAACTCCAAATATGCCTTCCTTGGCGCCTTGCGTTCCGCCGCACAGATCGTGTCATACGAACTGGCGATGGGCTTTGCGCTGGTGTGCGTGTTGCTGGCGGCACAGAGTCTGAACATGGGCGAGATCGTGCAAGGACAGCAGAGCGAATACGGCCTGTTCGGTTGGTACTGGATCCCGCTGTTCCCGATGTTGGTGGTTTACTTCCTCGCCGGTGTGGCCGAGACCAACCGTGCGCCGTTCGACCTAGCGGAAGACGAGTCCGCCATCGTGGCCGGTTTCCATACCGAATATTCCGGCATGGGTTTCGCGCTGTTCTTTCTGGCCGAATACGCCAACATGATTCTGATCGCGGCGCTGACGGTGGTGTTCTTCCTCGGTGGCTATCTGAACCCCTTCCACGGTTGGGGCGCGCTGGGCGAATTAACCGATCAAGTTCCGGGACTGTTCTGGATGCTGGCCAAGATGTCCATCTTCCTGTTCCTGTTCCTGTGGTTGCGGGCGACCTTCCCGCGTTATCGCTATGACCAGTTGATGCGCCTCGGCTGGAAAGTATTCATTCCGCTGACACTGATCTGGGTGGTGGTCGTTGCCTCCTGGATGCAGACGTCGTTGTGGGTATGGTGAGAGACAAGGGATAGCACATGAAAAACCTCATCAATTTCTTTAAGCGTTTCCTGATGCTGGAACTGTTCCAGGGTCTGTCGGTGACCGGCAAGTATTTCTTCGCACGTCATATCACCGTCGAATATCCGGAAGAGAAGACGCCGCAGGGTTCGCGTTTCCGTGGCCTGCATGCACAACGTCGTTATCCGAACGGTGAAGAGCGTTGCATCGCATGCAAATTGTGCGAAGCGGTCTGCCCGGCATTGGCCATCAAGATCGAAGTGGCAGAACGTGAAGACGGTTCACGCCGCACCACGCAATACGACATCGATCTGACCAAGTGCATCTTCTGCGGTTTCTGCGAAGAGTCCTGCCCGGTCGACGCCATCGTCGAGACACGCATCTTTGAATACCACGGCGAGAACCGCGGCGACCTGTATTACACCAAAGATCGTCTGCTGGCCGTGGGTGACGCGAACGAAGCGCAGATCGCACTTGATCGCGCCGCTGACGCGAAATATCGGTAAGGGAAGGAAATACATGAACTTCGAAACCATCTTGTTCTATTTCTTCGCCGCAGCGGCCGTGTTTTCGGCATTGCGTGTGATCACTGCGCGTAACCCGCTGCACTCTGTGATGTTCCTAGTGTTGGCTTTCGTCAGCAGTTCCGGCATCTGGCTGCTGCTGGAAGCCGAGTTCCTCGCCATCGCACTGGTGCTGGTCTATGTCGGCGCGGTGATGGTGCTGTTCCTGTTCGTGGTGATGATGCTGGACATCAACATCGAGAAGCTGCGCAAGGACTTTTTGCAATGGTTGCCGGCCGGTGCACTGTTGGCAACTTTGATTGTGGTGCAGATGGTGTGGGTGCTGGGCGACAAGGCGGCCTCTACCGGCATGACAGCCGTCAAGCATGCCGCCAATTACAGCAACACCAAAGAACTGGGACGCCTGATCTATACCGATTATGTGTATCCGTTCGAACTGGCCGCTGTATTGCTGCTGGTGGCAATGGTTGCCGCCATCGCGCTGACCTTCCGTCGTCGTCGCGACTCCAAGCGTCAGGACATCAGTTGGCAGGTCAACGTCAAACGTAACGATCGCGTGCGCATCATTTCCATGCCCGCCACCAAAAAGAACGAAGTCAGCGGGGCAGACGAAGCCCACGCGGCCGATTAAGCAGAGGGAGTAGTCATGACGAGTCTGGGTCTTTCACATTTTCTGGTGCTGGGTGCTGTGCTGTTCGCTATCAGCATCGTGGGTATCTTCCTCAATCGTAAGAATCTGATCGTGTTGCTGATGGCCATCGAACTGATGCTGCTGGCGGTGAACACCAACTTCGTGGCGTTCTCGCATTATCTGAACGACATACACGGACAGATCTTCGTGTTCTTCATCCTCACCGTGGCGGCTGCTGAAGCGGCTATCGGTCTGGCGATCCTGGTGGTGCTGTTCCGCAATCTGCGCACCATCGACGTGGATGATCTCGGCACCCTGAAAGGTTGATGCACATGGACATGCATACTCTGTATCTGGTCGTTCCCCTTGCGCCGCTGGTCGGCGCCATCGCGGCGGGTCTGTTCGGCAAATTGCTGGGACGCACCTGGTCGCATCGCATCACTATCGCACTGGTCGGTGTCTCTTTTGCCGCTTCGGTCGCCATCTTTCAGGATGTGATGGCAGGACATACCTTCAACGGCCCTGTCTACACATGGCTGACTTCCGGTGACACCAGCTTCCAGGTCGGTTTCCTGATCGACAGACTGACCGTGATGATGATGCTGGTGGTGACCTTCGTGTCGCTGATGGTGCACATCTACACCATCGGCTATATGCAAGAAGACCCGGGCTATCAGCGTTTCTTCAGCTACATCTCGCTGTTCACCTTCTCCATGCTGATGCTGGTGATGGCCAACAACTTCATGCAGCTGTTCTTCGGTTGGGAAGCTGTGGGTCTGGTGTCTTACCTGCTGATCGGTTTCTGGTACACCAAGCCGACTGCGATCTACGCCAACCTGAAAGCCTTCCTGGTCAACCGCGTGGGCGACTTCGGTTTCCTGCTCGGCATCGCGCTGGTGCTGATGGTGTTCGGCACACTGGACTACGCTTCCGTGTTCGCCAATGCACAGAACTATGCCAACGACATCGCACCGATCCCGGGCGTGAGCTGGAACCTGCTGACTGCGATCTGCATCTTGCTGTTCATCGGCGCGATGGGTAAATCCGCTCAGTTCCCCTTGCACGTGTGGCTGCCGGATTCCATGGAAGGTCCGACACCGATCTCCGCACTGATCCACGCTGCGACCATGGTGACCGCTGGTATCTTCATGGTGGCGCGTATGTCGCCGCTGTTTGAGTTGTCCGATATGGCATTGTCCTTCGTGATGGTGATTGGTGCGATCACTGCGCTGTTCATGGGTTTCCTTGGCATCATCCAGAACGACATCAAGCGTGTGGTGGCGTATTCCACGCTGTCTCAGCTGGGCTATATGACGGTCGCCTTGGGTGCTTCGGCTTACTCGGTGGCAGTGTTCCACCTGATGACGCACGCCTTCTTCAAAGCGTTGTTGTTCCTTGCCGCAGGTTCTGTGATCATCGCCATGCATCACGATCAGGACATCCGCAACATGGGTGGTCTGAAGAAATACATGCCGATCACTTGGATCACTTCCCTGATCGGTTCGCTGGCCTTGATCGGTACGCCGTTCTTCTCCGGTTTCTATTCCAAGGACAGCATCATCGAAGCGGTCTCGCTGTCGCATCTGCCGGGTTCGGGCTTCGCCTATTTTGCTGTGGTGGCTGGCGTGTTCGTGACAGCTTTTTATTCTTTCCGTATGTACTTCCTCGTGTTCCACGGTGAAGAGCGTTTCGGCAAGGAAGCGCACGGCCATGACGACCACGGTCACGATGAACATCATCACGGTCTGGCACCGGGACAGAAGCCGCATGAGACATCATGGGTGGTGACTTTGCCACTGATCCTGCTGGCGATACCGTCGGTGCTGATCGGTTACATCGCCATCGAGCCGATGCTGTTCGGCGGCTATTTCGGTGATGCGGTGTTCATCGCCGAACATCACCCGGCGATGCATGAACTGCACGAAGAGTTCCACGGCGCATTCGCCATGGCATTGCATGCGCTGACCACCTTGCCGTTCTGGCTGGCAGTGGCCGGTGTTGCCAGCTCTTGGTACTTCTATATGAAGAAACCGAGCATCCCGGCTGCCATCCAGAAGAAGTTCAGCTTCATCTACACCTTGCTGGACCAGAAATACTATTTCGACCGTTTCAACGACTGGTTCTTCGCCGGTGGTGCACGCGGTGCGAGTCGCGCACTGTGGAAGTTCGGCGATGTGAAACTGATCGACGGTTTCTTCGTCAACGGTTCCGCGAAGATGGTGGGGATGTTCTCCGGCGTATTGCGCGGTTTCCAGACCGGCTACGTTTACCACTACGCGTTTTGGATGATCCTGGGTGTGTCGCTGTTGCTGACCGTGCGCACTTGGTTCTAATAAGGCAACACTAGAGAAGAACAGAAGGAACAAGCATGATTTTCGGATACCCACTGTTAAGCGTCGTCATCTGGTTGCCCATCATCTTTGGCGTACTGGTGTTGGCAACAGGCAACGACCGCAACGCACCGCTTGCGCGCATCATCGCACTGGTCGGCGCTGTACTCAGCTTCCTGGTGACACTACCGCTGTATACCGGTTTCGACCGCATGACCAGCGCCATGCAATTCGTCGAGATGAAGAACTGGATCACCCAGTTCAACATCCACTACCACCTCGGCGTGGATGGCATCTCCATGCTGCTGATCCTGCTCAATGCCTTCTTCACCGTGATAGTGGTACTGGCCGGCTGGAAGGTGATCGAGAAACGCGTGGCGCAATACATGGCCTGCTTCCTCGTCATGTCCGGTTTGATCAATGGTGTATTCGCCGCGCTGGATGCAGTGCTGTTCTATGTATTCTGGGAAGCGATGCTGATTCCGATGTTCCTCATCATCGGTGTGTGGGGCGGTCCGAATCGCGTGTATGCGGCGATCAAGTTCTTCCTTTACACCTTGCTCGGTTCTTTGCTGATGCTGGTGGCGCTGCTGTATCTGTACTTCCAGTCCGGCAGTTTCGAGATTCTTGACTACCATCAACTGCCGCTGGGTATGACCGCGCAGATCCTGATCTTCATCGCCTTCTTCATGGCCTTCGCCGTGAAGGTGCCGATGTTCCCCGTACATACCTGGTTGCCGGATGCCCACGTGGAAGCGCCTACCGGCGGTTCGGTGGTGCTGGCCGCGATCATGTTGAAGGTGGGTGCTTACGGCTTCCTGCGTTTTTCCATGCCTATCGCGCCCGATGCCAGCCACGAACTGGCTTGGTTGATGGTCACGCTGTCGCTGATCGCGGTGGTGTACATCGGTCTGGTCGCGCTGGCGCAGTCCGACATGAAGAAGCTGGTGGCGTATTCCTCTATTTCGCATATGGGCTTCGTCACCCTCGGCCTGTTCATCTTCAACGCCTACGGTATGGAAGGTGCGTTGCTGCAGATGATCTCGCACGGTTTTGTGTCGGGCGCATTGTTCCTGTGTATTGGCGTGATGTATGACCGTGTGCACTCGCGTCAGATCGTGGATTACGGTGGCGTGGCCAATACCATGCCGGTGTTCGCTGCTTTCTTCATGCTGTTCGCCATGGCCAACAGTGGCTTGCCCGGCACCTCCGGTTTCGTGGGTGAGTTCATGGTCATCCTGGGCGCGGTGAAGGTCAACTTCTGGTACGGCTTCGCGGCCGCAACCACGCTGGTGTTCGGCGCGGCCTACACGCTGTGGATGTACAAGCGCGTGGTGTTCGGTGCGATCGCCAACGACCACGTACGCCATCTGCACGACATCGGCACACGCGAAAAACTGATCATGGCAGTACTGGCGATCACCGTGCTGGTGATGGGTCTGTATCCGCTGCCTTTGTCTGAAATCATGCACGCCTCGGTGAACGACCTGCTGGTGCACATGGCACGCTCCAAAATTTAAGAGGAAGTTATGAGCTACATCTCCACATTGTTTCCTGCCTACGCTGAGATTTTCCTGCTATGTATGATCGGCGTCATCATGATCGCCGACCTGCTGATGCCAAGCCAGACACGCACGGTCACCTACCTGCTGACCCAGGTGACTTTGCTTGGCTGTTCGCTGATCACTGTCGCGACCCACGTGAATGGTGTCGAGTACCTGTTCACCAATATGTTTGTGGACGACCTGATGTCCGACGTACTCAAGCTGCTGACCTATCTGTCGGTGTCCATGATGTTGGTCTATTCGCGCAGCTATCTGATCGTGCGCGGTCTGTTCACCGGCGAGTTCTTGTCGCTGACGCTGACCTCCACGCTAGGTATGTTGGTGATGATCTCCGCCAGCAATCTGGTCACCCTGTACATCGGTCTGGAAGTGCTGGCACTGAGCATGTATGCGCTGGTCGCATTGCAGCGTGATTCTGCCGTGGCGACCGAATCCGCGATGAAGTACTTCATCCTCGGCGCGATGGCCTCCGGCTTCCTGCTGTACGGCATGTCCATGATCTATGGTGGCACGGGTTCGCTGGATGTGCAGACCATCTCCAACGTCATCAAATCCGGTCAGGCCAACGATATGCTGCTGGTATTCGGTCTGGCTTTCCTGGTCGCGGGTCTCGCTTTCAAGCTCGGCGCAGTACCGTTCCATATGTGGGTGCCTGACGTGTACCACGGCGCACCGACCGCGATGACCATGTTCATCGGCACCGCACCCAAGTTGGCTGCCTTCGCTTTCGTGATGCGCATTCTGGTCGAATCGCTGCAGCCGTTGATGATCCATTGGGCGGGCATGCTGGCTGTGCTGGCTGTGTTGTCGATGGGCGTCGGTAACATCACCGCCATCGCGCAAACCAACATCAAACGTATGTTTGCCTATTCGACCATCGCGCACATGGGCTTCCTGCTGCTCGGTGTGTTGAGCGGCACGCTGGACGGTTACAGTTCCGCCATGTTCTACGCAGTGATCTACGTGCTGATGACATTGGGCGGTTTCGGCATGATCATGCTGCTATCGCGCGAAGGTTTCGAGGCGGACAATCTGAATGACTTCAAGGGCCTGAACCAGCGTAGTCCATGGCTTGCATTCATGATGCTGTTGCTGATGTTCTCCATGGCGGGCGTGCCACCGACGGTCGGCTTCTATGCCAAGTTCTCGGTGCTGAACGCAGCTCTACAAGCTGGTCACCTATCGCTGGTTATCGCGGCCGTCATCTTCTCCTTGATCGGTGCGTTCTACTACCTGCGCATCGTCAAGCTGATGTACTTCGATGCACCGGAAAGCCACGAGAAGCTCTACATGCAGCCGGATAGCACGCTGCTCATCTCCATCAACGGTCTGGCGGTGCTGATGCTCGGCATCATGCCCAATACGCTGATGGCGATCTGTGCGGCTTCGATCCAGCAGTCCTTGCTGCTGCACTGATAGTAGAACGAATCGACAAAACTCCCGCTGCGGCGGGAGTTTTCGTTTCCGCGAAGCAAATTATTATTGTTTGAAGGAATGCAGAATGGACCTCATTGAAAAACAACTCGATAGCTGCGTGGTCTACAAGGGCGGCTTTCTCGAAGTATTGAAAGACACAGTTCAACTGCCTGATGGCAGCACTAGTACCCGCGAATACCTGACGCATCCCGGTGCGGTTGCTATGTTGGCGATACTGGACAACGGCAAACTGCTGCTGGAGCGCCAGCATCGCTACCCTTGGCATTGTGATTTCATCGAGTTGCCTGCCGGCAAGATCGACGAAGGTGAAGACATCCTAGTCACCGCGCAGCGCGAACTATTGGAAGAGACCGGCTATGTCGCACGTGAATGGACACATCTCACGACGGCCGCCCCCTGTATCGGTTATTCCGACGAGCGCATGGAGTATTTCATCGCACGAGGACTGACCCATCAGGGTAGCAAGTTGGATGAGGGCGAATTCCTGGAGGTGTTCGAGTTGTCTCTCGGTGAAGCCATAGAATGGATACGCGCGGGCAAGATCACCGACAGCAAAACCATCGTCGGTCTATTCTGGCTGGAAAAGGTGCTATACGCAGGATGGGGTGCACCAGAATAAGGCGTTAATTTGGTGCGCGATGCACTGCAATGGTGTGTCGCATGCCTTGTTTTAAACGGGATGGCAAATAAAATGCATATAAATCAATGTTTGTACAAGCTGGCACAGAGCTTGCATGCGTATTTGCGTTTCGCACTTTTTCGGAGAATGACATGGAAGAACTCAAGGTCAGTAGTGATGCACTTTTCATCCTGCTCGGTGCCATCATGGTGCTCGCGATGCATGCGGGTTTCGCCTTTCTGGAGCTCGGTACGGTACGTAAGAAGAATCAGGTCAACGCGCTAGTCAAGATCCTGAGTGACCTTGCAGTCTCCACCATCGCCTATTTTTTCATCGGCTACGGTATCGCCTATGGTATTCACTTCTTTGCTGGTGCAGAGCAGCTGGCGCAGAAAAACGGCTACGACTTGGTCAAGTTCTTCTTCCTGATGACATTCGCCGCCGCCATACCTGCCATCGTCTCCGGCGGTATCGCTGAACGTGCGCGATTCAACCCGCAGCTTGCAGCGACTTTCATGCTAGTTGGTTTCGTGTATCCCTTCTTTGAAGGCATCGCTTGGAACGGTGCATACGGCGTGCAGGACTGGTTGACGGCCAGCTTTGGCGCAGCCTTCCATGATTTCGCCGGTTCTGTGGTGGTGCATGCGGTGGGCGGCTGGATCGGTCTTGCCGCTGTATTGCTACTCGGTGCACGCCATGGTCGTTACACCAAAGAAGGGCGCATCTCCGCACACCCGCCCTCCAGCATCCCCTTTTTGGCCTTGGGTGCGTGGATACTCACTGTGGGTTGGTTCGGTTTTAACGTGATGAGTGCGCAGACCATCACCGGTATCAGTGGTTTGGTCGCCGTCAATTCCCTGATGGCCATGGTCGGTGGCACGCTCGCCGCGCTGTGGGTGGGTAAGAACGATCCGGGCTTCGTACATAACGGCCCGCTGGCTGGCCTGGTTGCTGTGTGTGCGGGCTCCGACCTGATGCACCCCATGGGTGCGCTTATCGTCGGTGGTGTGGCTGGTGCGCTGTTCGTCGTCATGTTCACCCTGACACAGAACCGCTGGAAGATCGATGATGTGCTCGGCGTGTGGCCGCTGCACGGTCTGTGCGGCGCATGGGGCGGTATCGCCGCCGGCATCTTCGGCGCAAAAGCGCTGGGTGGTCTGGGCGGCGTCAGCTTCATGTCGCAACTTATCGGTACGCTGATGGGCATCGGAATCGCACTTGTGGGCGGGTTCATCGTCTATGGTGCGATCAAGAAACTGGTCGGTATCCGTCTGGATCGCGAAGAGGAGTTTATCGGAGCAGACCTGACCATCCATAAGATCAGTGCTTCACCGGAACGTGAGTCGGGCTGGTAATTACGTTACGTTCTCGTTGAGGTTAAGCATCTTACGGCGACCCTTTGGGGTCGTCGTTGCGTTTGGGGGCAGGTAGAAAGTAAGCAATGTCGCTTACAGTCCATAGCCTTCTATGTTTTACTCGGTAGAATGCGTAGCGCACAGATCAACCAGAATGGACCCCTTGCCACATGATTCAAGGAAAGATCGACTTCAAGAGTGTGCCGGTGCAGGCCGGTATCATCTCTGACATCATCAATCTGAATATCGAGTCCAGCGACTATTTTCAGAAGCTGGACGATCTGATCGGATCGGATCAGGGGGTGGCGTCGCTGGTGCTCAGGGTCGTCAATTCTCC
This sequence comes from Gammaproteobacteria bacterium, assembly GCA_018814405.1. Classification (GTDB taxonomy): domain Bacteria; phylum Pseudomonadota; class Gammaproteobacteria; order Burkholderiales; family Gallionellaceae; genus Sideroxyarcus. The sequence continues at coordinate 32,096 of JAHIZO010000006.1, read as the reverse complement.
GCTGTACAGTCGTGGCAACAAAGTCGCCACCATCCCTCTCGCGATCAGCCTGCTCGGTTATAGTGTGTTACGTTCACTGGCATTGCTGGCTTTCAGTCGTTCCTTGTTCTCCGAATCCCGTCATGCGGACTTCCGTTTGCATATCTGGCAACACTCTTTGCTGACCGCGCTCGCTAGTCAGCGTATCTGCCGCGGTCTGAAAGATAACAAGCATGGTGACGAGGCCTTCATCGCAGGCTTGATGCACGACATGGGCAAGGTGCTGATGTTCACGCAGCATCCGGCGATTTACGAAAAGGTGTTCCAGCATATGTCCGAGCCTGACTTTTCCAGCGCGCAGCTCGAACAACGCTATTTCGGTTTCGATCACTTTCAGGTGGGTGGCGAGGCTGTCAAAGAGTGGCGGCTACCCGACCGCTTCAACGACTATATGGGAAGCGAGTTGATGCATCCGCATCCGGATGAAGAGGGTGGGGCGGTGTTGCGGAGTCTGGTGGTGGCCAATGCTTTGCTTAAGTCCGCGGGCATCGGTAGTCGGCAGATCGCAGAGCCGGAAGCCAGAAGAGTGATGTTGCAAGCCTTCGGACTGGATGAGGCGCTGTGTGATGAATTGCTGGATGAAGGATTCATCGATAGTTTGAAACAGAGCGATATCTATCGCCTCTGCATGAGCAGCTGATATGAATACGCTCCCGACGGCAGACGCAAGGATATCGGTGACTTCGCTGGAGCATGGCATCTGGCCGGGGCTGAAAGCGAAATTGGAGACGGTGCTCGGTCGTTTGGGGATGACCCGCCTGTCGGCACCGGTGATGCTGGTACTGCACGATTCGGTGGATGTCGCGGTCAAGGCGATGCACTTCGCCGCATTCCGGCGACTGGCGGAAGAAGAGTTCGGCATGGTGACAGACAGCAACAGTGCCGATCTGGAAGCGCTGTTCGATGCCGAAGTGAACGAGCATGGTTCACAGAACATCGCGCAATTCTGCAAGGACAATGGCCAGCGTGTGGAGATCGTCTTTCCGACGGCGGGCGAGGACATCCTGTCCATCGTCGTGCCGGTCGAATGGGATGTGGCGCAATGTGGCACCTCAGGGTTGGTCGAGGCACTGGGGCTGCAATGGTTGAGCGTGACGCCGGAAGCGGGGATGTGTGCGTACAGTCTGAAGCAGGCGGCGACCGACCCGGATTCGGCGCGGCAGGGCGTGTTGCTGGATGAAGCATCCGGCCAGGCCAGTATTCAGAACATCTGCAACAAGCTGGGCTACGGACTGATCCGTTTTTCCAGTGCGGGCGAAGTCATCGCGGTTTCAAAAACCATGCTGGAGAGCCTGAGGCTGCCGTTGGATGCCTCATCCATCAGCGATCTGTGTGCCGCTATCCCTTTCAATTTCTATAACGATGTGATCTGGGGGCTGGCGCTGACTGGCGAAGGCGTGTTCGAGAACTATCGCACACGTGTCTATCTATCCGGTGCCGAGGGCCACTCGGCATTGTTCAATGTCAGCGGCTATCGGGATGAGGATGCAGTCATTCATTCGCTGTGGCAGATCGTGTCGCTGGATCAGAGGACCATCCACCTCGGAGAAGGTTCTATCCTCAGCGAGGCGAGAATCCATAACATCACGCGCAACTATGTGCCGCAGATGGTCGAGGAAAAAGCACGTGAGGCAGTGCAATTGGGGAAAGAGACGCTGATCAACGAGGAAGGTGAGATTGCTGTGCTGTTCTGCGACATCGTCGGCTTCACCTCGTTCGTGGAAAGTAACGCCAGCAGCGAATCCATCATCAACACGCTCAATACCATCCTGCGCCGCGTGTCCGGCTCGGTCAGGCGGCATAATGGTTATATCGACAAATTCATGGGCGACAGCGTGATGGCGATCTTCAGGGAGCCGGCGGATGCGCTGGCCGCCGCCATTGATATGCAACTGCATGCCGCAGATATCAACGGCCTGCGTTCCCGCGCCGGACAAGATGCCTTGAGTCTGCGTATCGGCATCCATTGGGGCGAAGTCGTCATCGGCAATGTGGGGACGGCGGAAAGATTGGACTGGACGGCGATCGGCGATGTGGTCAATACCGCATCACGCATCGAGAAGAACTGCCACCCCGGTTCCATCCTGATCAGTCAGACTCTGCGCGACAGGGTCGATGTCGCACAGCATCCCGAAATAAGTTTTGGCGATATCTTCACCATCCACGTCAAAGGCAAACGGGAAGGACTGTCTGTTTGTCACATTTCGCAAGCCGAGGACGGAGAGTAGTTGTTGATACACGCGACATGCCCAGACTCGGGTCGTTCGCGGGTAATTTATTAGCGGAGGAATACAGTGTCTGAATCAGCGAACGATATCAAATCCATCACCGATGCCCTGATCCGATTTCGCGATGAACGCGACTGGGCGCAATTCCACAATCCCAAGGATCTGGCGGCGGCACTGTCCATCGAGGCGGGCGAGTTGCTGGAATGCTTCCTGTGGAAAGCGCATGGTGAGGCGGATGAAACGCGGGTGAAGGAAGAGCTGGCGGATGTATTCGCTTTTGCCTTGCTGATGGCGGAACACTATCAGTGGGATGTGTCGCAGATCGTGCGGGAGAAGATGGTGAAGAACGCGGAGAAGTATCCGGTACATAAAGCGCACGGGAGTGCGAAGAAGTATAACGAGCTTTAGTCTGCTAGCCGCTGCCCAGTGTGCGCCCAGAGCCGGGCATATTGGTCTTGCCTTTGGTGTCGTAAAGTCCGGCTGTCTGTTCCGATGCGCCGAGCAGGGCTTGCACGGCCTGCTGGTTGTAGCGCATGCGCACTAGTATCAGTTCACCGTTCAGTTTGTTTATCTGCTTTGCCTGCAATCCTATATTTTGTATGTCTTTCCAGACGTCGAGTGCGATGGCTGCATTGCTGCGCAACCAAGCTTCAACCTTGCCGGGCTCAGCGTTGATGTATTGCGTGCGTTTCTTGACGAGCGCGGTGAGTGCTTCAGCGGCGCGCGTCTTTTCGTGCGAGAGGTCGAGCAGAGGCTCGGTATCGGGTGAGAGCAGGATCTGCTGCTCACGCTCGAGCAGGCCGATAAAGGCCTGCAGCGCGGTGCGCTCTTCGGTTAATTGCGTTTTTATCTCGGTTGCGTTCAACGCTGGCTCGCGGTGATCAGATCGCTCACGGTCCTGATCAGGCCGTCTGCGACTGCACCAGTATTGACCTGAAAGCGGCCTTCACTGATGGCTTGTTTGATTTCTGCAACCTTTTGGGCGTCCACGGCAGGTGCACTGGCGACGCTGCTTTCCAACGTGCGCAACTGAGCGGTGCTCGTGCCCAAATGCACGCTGGTGCCTTCGGCAGCAGGGCGGCTGGGGGCGTCTGTTTTGGCTGCTGGATTACGGGCGGTAGCTTCGCCAGTATTGCCGGTGACGGGCTTTGTGTTGTCAATCTTCATGATGGGACTCCAACTGTTCTGGTTCGATTGTCTGTTGTATCGGTACTTAATGCAAAAACTTTAGCACTTTTATAAAAAATAAATTTTTTTCGCAAAATTCGTGACCGTCGGTCTAATCCAGAATGTCGAACCCTGCCGTGTCAGGGTTGTACTTCAGCGGAGCCGTCCGCCACCGTGCGTGCGCTGATCACCTGCGAGTTGGCTAGGCGAACGCGTACTATTTCGCCTTTCCCGGCGTTGTTCAGGGCTTGCCCCTCCTGGCTGACGACAAAGCCCTTACCCCGTACCCGCAGGGTGACGGTCTGCCCCTGGCGGATAAGCAGCGGTGCGCGCAGCATATCCTGACGCAGCACTTGTCCGGCCCCGATCGAGAATTTAAGTACCTTGCCTATGGCTTGTTCCGGGGCGGTGAGCAGGCCGGGGCGGCCCAGTTCTCCGCGCTGCAGGCTGAAATCGGCGGGGCTCAATACGGTGCCTTGCGCCATTGGCCGGCTGGCGACCAGCAGATCGACAGAGACTTTGATGTCGGCTTGCAGGAACACACTCCAGCCGGGCTGGTCGGCGCAGCGAACGCCGATGCTGGTTTTTCCGATCAGTTTGGCACCGGCGGGTAGAAAGGCTTGCAACTTTGTGCAGGGGGCGAGCTTGAGACGGCGGTCGATCGCGGTGACTTCTATATGGACTTCGCCTAGCTGGTCCTTGCTTTGTGTCTGGGCGAAAGCAAGGGCGGCGGCCTGGATCGCGGCGTGGCTTTGTTGCGGCGCGGCCAGTGCCGGGCCGACCCACAGGCAGCCGATCAGCATGCATAAAGAAGCCAGCCGTTTGTTCATAGCTGAATTGTCATCTATCGGGGAAAGGCCCAAGGGGGGAAATAAAGCGGGTTTTCACCCTTAATCGTTCGATTGGATGGAAAACCCCGGTACTAGTATGCAAGCCATCACAAAAGTAGTCATGAAAGGCAGGGTGATCACCATGGGCGGCAGAATAGACGAAATGTTCCAGTTTCATCAAGTGGCGCTGAATATGCGCGTCGCGAGACAGGAGTTGATCGCGTCCAATATCGCCAATGCGGATACGCCGAACTATAAGGCGAAGGACATTGATTTCTCCAGCGCGCTGAAGGGGGCGCTGACAGGCACGAACGCCACCCTACAGTTGGAAGCGACAGCAGCCAAGCATCTGGCTGGAGATACGGGCGAGACGGCGATGGGCGCGCCGGTGCAGTATCGTGTGCCGACCCAGCCCAGCGCGGATGGCAATACGGTGGATATGGATGTGGAGCGCGCGCAGTTCGCAGACAATGCGATGCGTTATGAGGCGAGTGTCCGCTTCGTCAGCGGCAAGGCCAAAGGCGTACTGGCCGCGCTACAGAACTAGGAGGGATTATCATGTCGTCTCTATTCAATGTGTTCAATATCGCCGGCTCTGCCATGTCGGCACAGGCGCAACGACTCAACGTGGTGGCCAGTAATCTGGCCAATGCGGACAGCGCCACCGGGCCGGATGGCCAGGCGTATAAAGCCAAGCAGGTGGTATTTGAGACCACGCAGCAGCCGGGTCAGGTCGGTGCAGGGGTCAAGGTGTCCGCGGTGGTGGAAGACAATTCACCCATGCGCATGCAATATGACCCCAAGCATCCGATGGCGAATGCGCAAGGTTATGTAGAGATGCCGAACGTCAATCCTGTAGAGGAGATGGTGAACATGATCTCGGCTTCGCGGTCATACCAGAATAACGTTGATGTGCTTAATACGTCCAAGTCCATGCTGATGAAGACGCTTACCATCGGCCAATAAGGAGATAGATCATGGTTGATTCAGTAAATAACAGTACAGCCGGCGCATCCGCCACTTCGTCACTCACCGCCGCGTCCACAGACATCGGTGCGACGCAGGATCGCTTCCTCAAATTGTTGGTCACGCAGATGAAGAACCAGGATCCGCTCAATCCCATGGATAACGCACAGGTCACATCGCAGATGGCGCAATTGTCCACAGTGACCGGCATCGACAAACTGAATTCGACGGTGCAGGCATTGAGCAGCAGCATGATGGCGACGCAGTCCTTGCAGGCGGTCTCTATGATCGGCCATGTGGCGCTCACCGACGGCGACAGCATGTCACTGGCCAACGGTAGCGCCTATGGCGGTGTCGAATTGACACAGCCTGCGGACAAGGTCACGGTGCAGATCACAGATAACAAAGGTGTGCTGGTGCGCACCCTGCATCTTGGTGCCCAGGAATCAGGCATCGTTGATTTCAGTTGGGATGGCATGACGGATGGCGGCGCAACGGCGGATGATGGTACTTATACCTTCTCCGCCGTCTCCGATCTGAGTGGCAAGAAGAGCGATGTCGCGACGCTGTCCTACGGTTTGGTCAATAGCGTGGCGCAGTCGAGTAGTGGCGTCACGGTCAATATCGGTAATCAGGGCGAAGTCGGCCTGAACACCATCAGAAAAATCTTGTAAAGGGAGGACGTCATGAGTTTTCAACAAGGATTGAGTGGACTGAACGCATCTGCCAAGCATCTGGATACGATCGGTAACAACGTGGCGAACGCCAACACCATCGGCTTCAAACAATCTCAGGCGCAGTTCGCCGATCTTTACGCGACGTCACTGGCCGGATCGGGCGCGGTGCAAGTGGGTACCGGTGTGAAGATCGCCAACGTGGCGCAACAATTCACACAGGGCAACATCACCAATACGTCCAACAGTATGGACACGGCCATCAGCGGGCAAGGGTTCTTCCGCATGGTGGATCAGAACGGCGGCGTCTCCTATACGCGTAACGGCCAGTTCCAGCTCGACAAGAACGGCTACATCGTGAACAGCCAAGGTCATCAGGTGTCAGGGTACATGGCGAACAACGGCATCATCACTGCCGCGCAGCCTGTACCGGTTCAGATCATCGCCGCCGACCTGACCCCGCAGGCCACCAGCAGCATTGCATTGGGCTTGAATCTGGATCAGCGCATGGCATTGCCGACTATCACGCCATTCGATCCGAACAATCCGCAAAGCTATAACAGTTCGACTTCGCTGACTGTCTATGACAGTCAGGGGGCGAGCCACGTTGCGTCGATATTTTTTTCCAAGACCGCCCCCAATACTTGGGATTCCTATCTGACAGTGGATGGTAATCAGGTGCCGGCAGCAGGCACTGCGCTGAGTACGTTGAACTTTAACACTGCCGGTGCGCTGACCTCTCCAACCTTGCCGGTCGCTTCGGCAGCATTCAGTCCCGTGCCTGCGGCCATCTCCGTGGTGGGGGCTTCGGTTGCCGCAGCGAGTACGACTATCACAGGGCCGTCCACCACCGGTTTGTTGGTGGGCGCGACCATCACTGGTGGCGATTTGCCTGCCGGTACCACGATCACGGCGATCACCGGTCCCAACACCTTCACGGTGTCGGCGGCGAGTCCAGCAGGTTTTGCCGCAACTACCTTGAGCGTGGTGAATCCGGCCAGTGCGGGCAACCAGACCATCGATTTCGATTTCGCGGGCACTTCGCAGTTTGGCGGTAACTTCGGGGTGAATACTTTGACGCAGGACGGTTTCGCTTCCGGCCGTTTGAGTGGCTTCAATACCAGTGCTGACGGCACTATTTTGGGGCGTTATACCAACGGCCAGTCGCGTGCGCTGGCACAACTGGTGCTGGCTAATTTCACCAGCCCGAGTGGCTTGCAGCCGCTCGGCAACAACGCGTGGGCGGAGACCGCCACTTCCGGCGGTCCACTGGTGGGGACGCCGGGTTCCAGTAGCCTGGGGGTGCTGCAATCGTCGGCGGTGGAAGATTCCAACGTGGACTTGACTGCGGAGCTGGTGAACATGATCACTGCACAGCGTGTGTATCAGGCCAACGCACAGACCATCAAGACGCAGGACCAAGTGTTGCAGACACTGGTGAACCTGCGTTAAGTGAACTGAGACCGGGAGGCTGAGATGGATAGACTGATCTATACCGCGATGACCGGGGCGAACCACATCCTGAATCAACAGTCGACGGTGTCAAACAATCTGGCCAACGTCAACACGCCGGGATTTCGCGCCAGCATCGATGCGTTCCGCAGTGTGCCGATTCAGGGCGAGGGTTTGCCTACACGTACTTTCGTGGTCGATTCCACCGTGGCGGCCGATTTCACGCCCGGTGTCATGCAGCAAACGGGCCGTGCACTGGATGTGGCGCTGGACGGCAAAGGCTGGATCGCGGTGCAGGATGCCAACGGCAACGAAGCGTATACCCGTAATGGCAGTTTGCAGATGTCGCCTAACGGCGTGTTGCAGACCCGCAGCGGGCTGACCGTGCTGGGCGATGCCGGCCCGATCTCGATCCCGCCCGATACCTCCGTCACCATCGCCAAGGACGGCACGCTCTCCACCGTGCCGACCACCAACCAGAAGAATGGGGTGATCGCAGTCGGACGCCTCAAGCTCACCAACCCTCCGGAAGATCAGATGGTACGCGGTGACGATGGTCTGTTCCGTACGCGTGATGGCAACCCGGCCGAAGCGGATGTCAACGTGACCGTGGTTGCGGGTAGTCTGGAAGGCAGCAACGTCAATGCCGTGGAAGCAATGGTCAATATGATCTCGCTGGCGCGACAGTTCGATACGCACATGAAACTGCTGCAGACCGCAAACGAGAACGACAAGAGCGCCAGCACTATTCTTAACCTCAACGCCTAATTAAGACTCGAGCTTGCCGTTAGCCAGGCAACTGCCTGACGGAAGTTCGTGCCGTATGCCGTGATGCGCTATCCCGGTGATCTTTAAATCAGGAATAAGCTCGTTTTTCTCCACGTGTTCGCCGGATACATTCGCCGGCAGCGGGGTAATGTGGCAAGCAAGCACAGTACACCGAAAGGGCACACATCATGATTCGCTCATTATGGATATCGAAGACCGGTCTGGAAGCACAGCAGACCCAGATGGACGTCATCTCCAACAACCTGGCCAACATCAATACGTCCGGTTTCAAGCGTTCGCGCGCGGTATTCGAAGACTTGCTGTACCAGAACATGCGCCAGCCCGGCGCGCAGTCATCGCAGCAGACGCAGATCCCCTCGGGGTTGCAGATCGGTACCGGCGTTCGCCCTATCGCGGCAGAGCGCATCCATACCCAGGGTAACTTGCAACAGACTGGTAACCAGCTGGATGTGGCGATCCAGGGTGCAGGCTTCCTGCAAGTATTGCTGCCGGACGGGACCACCGGCTATTCACGCGACGGCTCACTGCAGTCTGATAGTCAGGGTCAACTGGTCACCGCCAATGGGTTCGTAGTGCAACCCGCGCTGACCATCCCCGCCAATGCAACGTCGGTCACCATCGGTCAGGATGGCGTGGTCAGCGTCACACAAGCCGGCTCGACTGCGGGGGTGCAGATCGGCAGCATCCAATTGGCGACCTTCGTCAATCCGGCCGGTCTGCAGAGTATGGGGCAGAACCTGTATCTGGAGACCGCATCCAGCGGCACGCCCAGCACCAATGTGCCGGGCACCAACGGTACGGGTACCTTGAGTCAGGGTTTCGTCGAGACATCCAACGTCAATGTGGTGGAAGAGCTGGTGAACATGATCCAGACCCAGCGCGCTTACGAGATCAATTCCAAGGCCATCACCACATCCGACCAGATGCTGCAAAAACTGTCGCAGATATAACGAGGTGCATCATGCGTAACTTGAGCGGAGTGATCAGCGTTTTGGCAGCCAGTTGGCTGCTGCTAGGCTGTGTGCCCAGCACCAATATCCGTGAGCCACTGACGGCTGCGCCGTCAACGGCTCGTTCAGCGCCACCATCAGCCAATGGCTCTATCTTTCAGGCCGGCATGAATGACCGTCCGCTATTCGAAGACCGACGTGCGCGCCGTGTCGGCGACATCGTGACCATCAGTATCGTCGAGACTACGGCTGCCACCGGCAAATCCGGCGTCACACAGGAAAATACAGGCAGTTTGGCTGTGACGACACCTGCGCTCACCGGTGGTTTGTCCGGCAGCAGCAGCGTTAAGACCGGCATCAAGAACGATGCTTCCGGCTCCAATACTTTCACTGGTACGTTGACGGCGACCGTGACCGAGGTGCTGCCGAACGGCAACCTGCGTGTGGCGGGCGAGAAGCAGGTCAGCATCCGCTATGCAGATGAATATGTGCGCTTCTATGGCGTGGTCAATCCGGACGACATCAGCGGCACCAATAGCGTGTTGTCGACCAAGGTGGCTGATGTGCATCTGGAATACAAAGGCGCAACCAATCTGGATGGCGCAGCGGTGACCAGCATGTTCGCACGCATCTTCACTACTGTGTTTCCGTTCTAGGGGACTGTCATGAAACGATTCATCACATTGATCTTATTAGCACTACTGGCGGCATTCACCAGTGTGGCTTCTGCAGAGCGGATCAAGGATCTGGCCAGCGTGCAGGGCGTGCGTGAGAACCAGTTGCTTGGCTACGGCCTGGTGGTCGGTTTGGACGGCAGTGGTGACCAGACCACGCAAACCCCCTTCACGGTGCAAAGCACGGTCACCATGCTGGCGCAGATGGGCGTGACCTTGCCGCCCGGCACCAGTTTGCAATTGAAGAACGTGGCGGCAGTGACCGTGACGGCTTCGCTGCCGGCCTTCTCACGTCCCGGACAGACGATCGATGTCACCGTTTCTTCCATCGGTAATGCCAAGAGTCTGCGCGGCGGAACTTTGCTGATGACGCCATTGAAAGGTGCCAACGGTCAGGTGTATGCCATGGCGCAGGGTAGCTTGCTGGTGAGTGGCGCAGGTGCCGCTGCGGGCGGCAGCAAGACCGTGATCAATCACTTGAGTGTGGGTCGCATTCCGAGCGGTGCCACGGTTGAGCGCGAGGTGCCGACCGCTTTGGGGCAGGGTGATTACATCTATCTACAACTGAACACTGCAGATTTCACTACGGCAGCACGCATGGCTGACACCATCAACCGCGATGTGTCGCCTGACTTCTTGATCGCCAATGCATTGGATGCGCGCACGGTGCAGGTCTCAGCACCACCGGGTTTCGAGCGCGTACAGTTCCTGTCCCGCCTCGAGAACCTTTCTGTCGATGCGGCAGCCGGCAGTGCCAAGGTGATCGTCAATGCACGTACCGGATCTGTTGTGATGAACCAGCAAGTCTCGCTGAGTGAATGTGCCGTGGCGCACGGTAATCTGACCGTCATCATCAGTACAGACAATGCAGTGAGCCAGCCCAATGCACTGGCCGGCGGTGAAACGGCAGCTGTCAGCAACACCGACATCAAGATCGAATCCTCCGGCGGCAATATGCTGCATCTGAAACATGGCGTGGCACTGGGCGATGTGGTCAAAGCGCTGAATTCCATCGGCGCTACGCCGCAGGACATGCTGGCCATCCTGCAGGCGATGAAGGCGGCCGGTGCCTTGCGCGCGGAACTCGAGATCATCTAGGAAGCGACGATGGCTCTCTCACCGGACAGCTTGAGCGGACTCGCGGCGGACAGCCAGGCGCTGGACCGTCTGCGCTATCAGTCCAAGCAGGCGCCCGATCAAGCGCTGAAAAAGGTCGCACAGCAGTTCGAGATGGTGTTCCTCAACATGATGATGAAGAGCATGCGTGAGGCGACACCGCAGGATGGCATGATGGATAGCGAGCAAACCAAGCTGTTCACCGGCATGCTGGACCAGCAACTGGCGCAGGAGATGTCCAAGCGTGGTGTGGGCTTGGCTGATGTGATGGTGCGTCAATTGAGTGGGCAGCAACCGGCTGTCGGTGTGCCGGCCCCGGCACCCGCAGCTGTGACGTCCGCCTATCAACCCATGACCCAGCAAGGCTTCATAGAGCGCATGCGCCCGCACGCCGAACGTGCCGGTAAGGCGACGGGTGTGCCGGCCGATTTCATCATGGGGCAGGCCGCGCTGGAGAGTGGCTGGGGTAAACGCGAGATCCGCAATGCGGATGGCAGCAGCAGCTATAACCTGTTCGGTATCAAGGCCGGCAGCAATTGGCAGGGTAAAGTGGCCGAAGTCACCACTACCGAGTATCACAACGGAACCGCCAGCAAACAGGTGGCGCGCTTCCGAGCTTATGATTCTTATGCAGATTCCTTTCAGGACTATGCCCGTCTGTTACGTGACAATCCCCGCTATGCGGATGCACTGGGACAGTCGAATGCGGTAGACTTCGCCCAGTCGCTGCAGAATGCCGGCTATGCCACCGATCCCCGTTATGCCGACAAACTGGCAAGCGTGATCGGCAGTGTCAGCACAAAGGCCTAAAGTATTTTGGCGACCTGCCGATAAACTAGGCGAAGGATCGTCAGGAGGGTCTAATGAGTTCAGTCTATAACATCGGAGTCAGCGCGCTGAGGGTCGCTCAGGCGGGTATCAATGTGACTTCGCATAACATCGCGAACGTGAATACCCCCGGCTATTCTCGCCAAGAGATCATCCAAGGCACACAGCTTTCCCAGAATATGGGGCAAGGCTATTTTGGTTCCGGTGCCGATGTAGTCGGTGTCACGCGTCAATACAACGATTTTCTAGGTGCGCAGCTGACAGCCGCGCAGACCCGTTCCAGCAGCCTGTCGACCCAATATGACCTGTCGATACAGGTCAGCAACCTGTTGGGCGATGCCAATGGCGGCTTGAGCACGGCGTTGCAGGATTTCTTCGCAGCGGCGAATACGGTCGCCAACTCCCCCGAGTCACTGGCAGCACGCCAGACCATGATCGGTAGTGCGCAATCGCTGAACAATCGTGTGCAGACACTGAATGCCCGCCTGAACGATATCCGCGACAGTCTGAACGGTCAGATCAGCAATAGTGCCAATCAAATCAATAGCTATGCCAAGCAGATCGCTGTGCTGAACGACAACATCGTCATCGCGCAAGCACAGGGCGGCACATCACAATTGCCGAATGACCTGCTGGATCAGCGCGACTATCTGGTGGCTCAGCTGAGCCAAGAGATCGGCGTTACCAGCGTAAAACAATATGATGGCTCGATGGATGTGTTCATCGGTAACGGCCAGTCGTTGGTGATCGGTACACAAGTCTCTTCGGTACAAGTCACTACGTCATCGACCGATCCGACCTCGCTGGAACTGGCCTACGTCAGCAGTAAGGGGCTGGTCAGCCGTATTCCGCAGAATGCGCTGCAAGGCGGCAATCTGGGTGGCTATCTGTCTTTCCGCGACACCATCATGGATCCGGCCCGCAATGCATTGGGCCGTATCGCTATCGGCATGGCCGATACCTTCAATACCCAGCACCAGCAAGGTCAGGATCTGAGCGGGGTCTTGGGAGGGGCTTTCTTTAGTGCCGGGTCTCCGCAGGTTACTGCTGCGAGTAGCAATGTGGGCAATTCTGCCGTGACCGCGACCATCAGCGATCCGGGTGCACTGACCACCGATGATTACACGTTGCAGTTCGACGGAACGGCTTACACCCTGTTCAACCGCACGAACAATACTGCTGTCCAGTCTTTCACGCCGGCCGCTTTGGCTACGCCGCAGACCGTGGCGGGAACAGGTATCACGTTGCAATTGACCCCGGGTGCTGTAGCTGATGTGTCTGGAGATACCTATGTGATACGTCCTACTGTGGCCGGTGCGCGTGATTTTGGCTTGTTGGTGACGGATCCGGCCAAGATCGCCGCTGCCAATGCAGTCCGCTCCAACGCGCCGACCACCAATTTGGGCAATGCGACGATCTCGCAACCTGTAACGGCGGGTACGTTACCGTTGGATGCCAATCTGCAACAGCCGGTCACCATCACTTTCACCAGTGCGACCACGTTCGACGTGACTGGCTCCGGCACAGGTTTGCCGGCTACCGGTGTCGCCTATACTTCCGGTAGCAACATCAGCTATAACGGCTGGACGACCCAGATCAGCGGCACACCTTCGACAGGTGATACTTTCACTGTGTCGCCTAACACCAACGCCACGACAGACGGCAGCAACATGCTGAATCTGGCGAAGCTGCAAACGACCAACACGCTGGTCAACGGTACCACCAGCTATCAGGGCGCTTACGGGCAACTGGTGTCACAAGTCGGTACCCAGACGCGTGAACTGGAAGTGACCAGCAAGGCACAGGCCACCATGTTGGCGCAGGTGACCAGATCGCAGCAGTCTGTTTCTGGTGTCAATCTGGACGAGGAAGCGGCCAACCTGCTTAAATATCAACAGGCATATCAGGCAGCAGCCAAGGCTATGTCGATCGCGCAATCCATGTTCGATTCGCTGCTGCAACTGGGAGGTTAATCATCATGCGTATCAGTACTAGCACTCTATATAGCGAAGGCGTAACCGCCATGCAGCAGATGCAAAGCAATCTGTCCAGGACGCAGCTACAGATGACCACCGGTCAGCGCATGTTGTCGCCGGCTGACGATCCTGCGGCAGCGGCGCGTGCGATCGAATTGAAGCAGTCCGATGCTTCCAACACACAACTCGCAAGCAATCGCCAAGCAGCGATGAATACGCTATCGTTGGAAGATGGTGTTCTCGGTAGCATCACTTCGTTGTTGCAAGACGTCAAGATCATGTCTTTGGATGCCGGCGGCTCTTTGCAAACCGCATCTTCCCTGAAGGGTATCGCCACGGACTTGCGCGGACGTATGCAGGAACTGTTTGGTCTGTCCAACAGTACGGATGGCTTGGGCAATTTTCTGTTTTCAGGTTCGCAGGGAAAAATTCAGCCATTCGCCGATACAGCAGCAGGCGCAACTTATCAAGGCGATGATGTACAGCGCCTGATCCAGGCCGGGCCTACCCGCCAAATCTCATCGGCAGATTCCGGGGCTGACATATTCATGCGTATCAAGAACGGCAACGGTTCATTTGCGACCTCGGTTGCCGCGGCGAATACCGGCAGCGGCACGGTCAGCCAGGGACAGGTACTCGCATCCCCGTTCAACGGCAACACCTATCAGGTGACCTTCACCAGTGCCACGACCTTTGATATACAGAATGTGACTACAGGCACGCCGGTGTCCACCGGCAATGCCTATGTCAGCGGCCAGGCGATCACGTTCGATGGCATTCAGGTCGAAATCAAGGGTGCACCCGCAAGTGGCGATACCTTTGACATCCAGCCTAGTGTCAATCAGAGCGTCTTCGAAACCATCAAGCAGTTCTTGGCTACGGTAAATGCACCGCCGCTGGCTGGCGATGCAGCCGCCAATGCAAAATTCCAGCAAGGTCTGCAGCAGGCATCCGCAGCGCTAGATCTGGCGATCAACAATGTGATGTATTCACGCGCAACAGTCGGTGCTCGCTTGAGGGAACTGGACTCTTTACAGGCAACCGGCGTGGATCTGGGCGTGCAATACCAGCAGACATTGTCGAAGATCCAGGATACGGACTACATCCAGGCCGCAACGGATATGAGCAAGCAGCAGCTGGCGTTGCAGGCGTCTCAGCAATCTTTCGCCAAGATTTCGCAAATGTCTCTGTTCGATTACCTGCGTTAAACCGTTCTTTTCTCTAAAGCGGCGCTCAGTTTGCTCTGAGCGCCGCTTTATTTTTTAGTACCAATTTTCACCAAGACAAACGCCCAACTCAATGTCCGCCAAGTTGCAGCATGATGCGTCCGACGGTTTCCAATGCTTGGCGGAATATGAAGTCCAGCATCGGTGCGATGAACGGTATCACCAGCGCCAGTACGATGAAGCCGACGCTGATCGTGATAGGGAAACCCACCGCGAAGATGTTCAGTTGCGGCGCACTGCGGGTCAGGATGCCCAGTGCCAGATTGCTGATGAGCAGGGCGGCGATCAGGGGCAGCGAGAATTGCAGGGCATATGCAAAGATACTGCCGCCCCATTCCGCCGCAGTGCGGAACGCCCCGGCTGAGGGAAGCGTGTTCGCGATAGGGAAGGATTGAAAGCTGTCACTCAACGCAGCCAGCATGTACAGGTGCATATCCATGGTGACGAAAGCCAGTGCCACAATAACACCTAGGAAATTGGATATAACGGGACGGATGGTTGAATTCTGCGGATCGAAGAAGTTGGCGAATCCAAGCCCCATCTGCATACCGGCGATGTCCCCAGCCATCTCGATAGCGGTGAAGATCAGTCGGATTGAGAACCCCATCAGCAACCCAGCGACCATCTGCTGCAGCAGGATCAGGATGCCTTCCGCCGAGGCTGGGTCGGGGAGATCGTGCAAGTCCAGTGTGGGAGTGATGATGATCGTAAAGATGGCAGCTAGTCCCACCTTGATACGTATCGGCACCTGACGATTGCCGATCACCGGTGCACTGGCGATCATTGCCAGTACCCGCGCCATAGGATAGATCAACATGGCGATCCAGGTGGCGAGTTGGGCGCTGGTGAAACTGATCACACGATTAGCCTATGACGTAGGGGATGCTGCTATACAGCTGGATGATGTATTCCAGCATCAGACCGACCATCCAGTGACCAGCCAAGAGAAGGGCACCGAAGATGCCGAATGCTTTTGGAATGAATGACAGCGTCATCTCGTTGATCTGGGTCGCAGCCTGAAAGATGCTGACGGCGAGACCGATGGCGAGTGCAGTCAGCAGCATGGGTGCTGCCAGCAGCAGAGTTAGTTCGATGGCCTGTTGGCCGATGGTCATTACGCTTTCGGGGGTCATTGGACACCTCCTTTATTCTTGTTATGTATAGAAACTTTGCACGAGAGAACCGATCAGCAGGTTCCAACCATCAGCCAACACGAACAGCATGATCTTGAACGGCAGCGAGATGATGGCAGGGGAGAGCATCATCATACCCATCGACATCAGCACACTGGCCACCACCATATCGATGATCAGGAAGGGGATGAAGATCAAGAATCCGATCTGGAACGCGGTCTTTAATTCACTGGTGACATAAGCTGGTACCAGTATCTTCAGTGGGATGTTCTCCGGGCTCTCCAACTCTTCGCTGTTGGAGATGCGCACGAACAAAGCCAGATCGGCTTCGCGCGTCTGGCGCAGCATGAAGGCCTTGAGCGGTGCGCTACCTTTTTCATAGGCTGTTTCCAGATTCATCTTGTTCTGGCTGTAGGGCAGATAGGCCTCTGTATAGATCTTGTCCAGCACCGGCGACATCACGAAGAAGGTGAGGAACAGTGACAGGCCGATCAACACCTGTGTCGGCGGAGAGGAGGGCGTGCCGATGGCAGTACGCAGCATGGCCAGCACGATGACGATTCGAGTAAAGGCAGTCATCATCAGCAGGATGGCAGGCAGGAAAGTGAGCGACGTGATTAGGATCAGCGTCTGCAAACTCAATGTGTAGCTCTGCCCTCCGCCAGCCACCGGCGTGCTGGTGATCGCCAGCATGCCGGCCTCAGCCGCATGCGCGACCGGCATGCCGAGGCATAAAAAAAGCAGCAGGAATAAGACCCGCATGTGCGGGAACAAGCGGCTAACCATTGCGTTTCTCCATGTGTTGCTTGAGCCAGCTCTGGAATGATCTCTCGGGCATGGTGCCATTGGTCGAATCACCTTCTGGAATGCTGCCTTTGGGCATGCTGTGCAGCGCATTCACTTGTCCAGGGGCGACGCCGACCACCAGCCAAGTATCGTTCACCTCGACCAGCACGATGCGTTCGCGCTGGCCGACCGCGATGCCGCTCACCACTTTGAGCGCATTGAGACCACTTTGATGCGGATGGTTGATGCGTTTCAGGAACCATGCGACGGCCATCACAGCAGCCAGCACCAGCAGCAGGCTGACGATCACCTGCACCACGCTGCCGGACGATACGCCAGCAGGGGGAGGCGGGACGTAGGCGTTGCGCGCAGCATCTGCCGCATAGGCGAACGGAGAGCAGATCGCTGCGAACAGGGCAGCAAACAGGCGGGTGAGCATGATTGTGTCCCGGGTTATTTGTTGATGCGGCGCAGGCGTTCCGACGGCGTGATGATGTCCGTCAGGCGGATGCCCAACTTGTCGTTCACCACCACCACTTCTCCCTGGGCGATGAGGAAGCCGTTGATCAATACATCCAGCGGTTCGCCTGCCATGCCGGCCAGTTCCACCACCGAACCCTGTGCCAGTTGCAGGAGGTTCTTGATCGGCATCTTGGTGCGCCCCAGCTCTACGGTCAGTTGCACCGGGATGTCCAGGATCATATCCAGATCGTTGTGCGCGGTACCCGCTACATCGCCTGCGAACTGTTCAAATACATGGGGCTCTGCGGCAGGCGTCTCGACAGCGGCCTGCTCGGCCATCGCCGCACCCCAATCGTCAGCAGAGATCTCTTCTTGTTCTGTTGTGTCTTCAGCCATTTTTTCCTCCAGTTTGAGATTCGCCCGTATCTGTTTTCACCATACGCTCGACCTTCAATGCATAGTGCGAGTTGGAGATGCCGTATTTGCATTCCATCACCGGTACGTTATCCACCATCACGCTGACATTCTCGGGAACAGCCAAGGGAATGACATCGTCGACCTTCATGCGCAGCACATGATCCAGCGTGGTCGAAGCATGGCCGAGTATGGCGTTGAGCTCGATCTCGGCAGACTGGATCTGCTTGGAAAGCATGTGCAGCCAGCGCTTGTCGGCAATGACATGGTCGCCCTGCATGGTGCTGTACAGCAGTTCGCGTATCGGTTCGATCATCGCGTAAGGCATACAGATGTGGATGGCTCCGCCGACGCCGGTGAATTCGACCTCGAACGTCGTCACCACCACCACCTCGTTTGGTGTGGCGATATTGGCGAACTGCGGGTTGACCTCCGAACGCAGGAACTCAAAGTCCAGCTTATAGACCGGCTCCCATGATTTCTCGTACGCCTCGAACAGTACATCGAGCAGTTTCTGGATGATGCGATGCTCGGTCTGGGTGAACTCACGCCCCTCCACACGGGTGTGGAAGCGGCCATCGCCGCCGAACAGACTGTCCACCACCATGAACACCAGGTTCGGGTCGAAAATGAACAGCGCGTTACCGCGCAGCGGTTTGACCTGCACCAGATTCAGGTTGGCCGGAACCGGCAGATTACGGATGAATTCGGAGAACTTCATCACCTTGACCGGACCGACCGAGACCTCGGAGGAACGATGGATGAAGTTATATAACGCGATACGGAACAGTCGTGCGAAGCGCTCGTTGATGATCTCCATGGTGGGCATACGCCCACGCACGATGCGCTCCTGTGTGGCCATGTTGTATGAGCGAACACCTCCCGCTTCCGAGTCGTCTTTGACTTCCTCGGTCTCGCCCGTGACGCCCCGCAGCAGCGAGTCGACTTCGTCTTGGGATAGGAATTCGCTCATGGTCTCAATTCACCTTTACTGGATGATGAAATCGCTGAACAACACATCCACCACGCCGGTGGTCTTGGGTTCTTTCGGAGCGGCTGGGGCCGCCGGTGCAGTTGCTGCCGGTGCAGATTCACCATGGGCGGCCTCAGCATGTGCAGCGGGTGCATGAGCTTCAGCAGGTGCAGCGGGTGCCTCGCTCCCGAAACCGAGAATGCCATCTACTTCGGCAATCACTTGCTCGACCAATACAGCCTTGCCTTCGGAAGTAACCAGTTCGGAAGGTTTTTTGCTAGACAGCAAAAACAGCAACTTGCTGCGGATCTCTGGCATCGCATTCTTGATCTTGAGCTCCAGCTCCGGATCGAGGATCTTCAGCGTGATACCGGCTTGCAGATACTGGTCGCCTTCTTCACGTTGCAGATTGACAGTGAACTTTTCGCCCAGCGGAATGAATTTCGGTTCTTTCATGGGCTCGGCCTTGTGCTCTTCTGCAGCAGCATGCTCTTCTGCGGGTGCCTGGCCTCGGGTGAGAACCCAACCTGCACCACCGGCAATGATAAGTACCAGCAGACCGATGATGATGATCAGCAGTTTATTGCTCTTGGCTGGCGCTGGTGCGCCCTCTTCTGGAGCAGCTGGTGCTGGCTTTGCGGGTTTTGACGCCATCTCTGTTTCCTTTCCTGTTGATGATGATTATGCGGAAGGCCAAGCTTACACCATCAAAGGAATAAGGCAGAAATTCGGGCGTATTTCTACGTTCAGACGAAGGTGTCCACCACCCCATCGTGACGGCTCAATCGGGTGGTCGTCTGCATCTGCACTGAGTCAGATTCAAGAGAATTGTCAGCACTGTTGTCGCCGCTCGTGCTGCCAGCCTGCTCACGCTGCTGTTGTTCGCGCGGAGCCTGATCGCTGACTGTGGTGTTGCCCAGGGAGATGCCGCTGTCGGCCAGCATGTCACGCAGGCGCGGGATGGATTGCTCGATGGCTTCGCGAACCGCGGCATGGGCTGAAGTGAATTGCACGGTCGCTTGATCGCCGTTCAGTTTGAGTGATACTTCCAGCGGCCCCAGCTGGGCCGGGTTCAGATGCAGTTGAGCACTTTGGCTACGCTGTGTCGCCATCCAGGTGACCTTTTGGCTGAAATCATCCGCCCATTGCGGTTGATTCAAAGGAGTGGAGACCGTGGCCTGTGTTGCGGCAGCCTGTGCAACCGGCGCGGCGGATTGCGCGTTGGTTATGCCGATGGAAGGTGTGTTCGAAGGCTGAGCGGGTTGAATGGCAATGTCGATCTTGGCTGTTGCGGCTGAGATGGCGGTCTTTTTCTCGGCTTGTAGCGCGGCGGCGAATGTTGCGTCAGGCGCGGTGCCGGCTTTTGCTGCACGCACCTCCCGCACATCAACTTGCTTGCCGGGCTTGTCGTTGGCGAGCTGTGTATCCGGCTTGATCTCACCAGCTACGTCAGGTGCGATACGCTTCGTGGCCGGATCGTGTGCTTCTGCTTCGCCGCGCAATGCTGCGATGCTTGTCGTTGCTTTCTCGGTGGTGATGCCGGCCTTGGTCATGCGCAGGTCTTTCTGCTGCAAGCTGGCCAACAGGTCGGCCGGGATCGCTATGCCGTCGGGGCGCAACTGCTCGGTCAAGCCATTCAGGTCGGCAGAGTCCGTATCGCTATCTGCAAGTGTGAGTGTTTTAAGCAGATCGCCCTTGATGTCGCGGCCTTGAGGACTCAACTGCTTTGCCAATAACTCGCCGAAGGGGGCGGCACCATTGGCAATATCTTCGGCGTTCAACGCATTCTTGTCGGTTTTTCCGGCATCGACCTTGCCATTGCTCGGTGTCTGGCTGCTAAGGATGGGCAGGCTGCTCATGATGTTTCTCCCTTATTGATTCGCATTTTTCTTGTCTGCACGATGCATGGCGGAAAAACGCCCGCTCTGTTCATCCTGCTGGCGTTGATCGGCTTTTGCTTCATGTTTCTTTTCGTTGTCGGCATGGCGTTGAGCCAGCGTGTCGAACGACTTCATCTTGCGGGTGGTGTCCATCAATTCGTGGCGACCTGTCTTGACCGAAGAACTGGCCTTTTCGATCTCGATCAATTGCTGTTGGATGGCCTGATCCAAACGCTCGATGAAGCGCTGGAAGTTCTGCATGTCCATGGGAGACATGCCCTGTTTGGCGGCTTCCTCGAACTGTGCCGCGTAGTCGCGACGATATTGCTGCAGTGCAGCCATCTTGGCCTGTGCATTCTGTTGTTGCTGGTTGAGTTTGCCCAATTTTCGTGTGGCCGCATCATTCTTCTGATGGGCCAGATCTACCAGCGGCGACAATGTAAATGGTTTGGTCATGGCGATATTCATTGATTAGCAGCAAACAAAGTAGAGAACTGCGCCTGACTTGAACTATACGCTTCTGCCTCGTACATGCCTTGTTTGAGGAATCTTTCCATTTCAGGATAAAGCGCGATCGCCTCATCCAACAACGGATCGCTGCCGGCAACATAAGCCCCCACGCTAACCAGATCGTGATTGCGCTGGTAATGCGCGTACAGCCGTTTGAAATGTTGTACCCGCGAAAATTGTTCGTCGCTCACCAGATGATTCATGGCTCGACTGATCGAGGCTTCGATGTCGATGGCCGGGTAATGTCCGGCTTCGGCCAGACGGCGTGACAAGACGATGTGGCCGTCGAGGATGGCGCGCGCACTGTCTGCGATCGGGTCCTGCTGGTCGTCGCCTTCGGTCAACACCGTATAGAAAGCGGTGATTGAACCGCCGCCTTCGGAACCGTTGCCCGCACGTTCCACCAGTTGCGGCAGCTTGGCGAACACTGAGGGTGGATAGCCTTTGGTCGCGGGCGGCTCGCCGATGGCCAACGCGATCTCGCGTTGTGCCATGGCGTAGCGGGTGAGCGAATCCATGATCAGCAATACGTTCTTACCCTGGTCGCGGAAATATTCGGCGATGGTGGTGGCATAAGCCGCTCCTTGCATGCGCAACAGCGGGCTGACGTCGGCTGGCGCAGCGACGACGACGGCGCGCGCCAGACCTTCCTTGCCCAGAATGTCCGTGATGAATTCTTTCACTTCGCGGCCGCGTTCGCCGATCAGCCCGACCACGATCACGTCCGCTGTGGTGTAACGCGCCATCATGCCGAGCAGCACACTCTTACCCACGCCGGAACCGGCGAACAAGCCCATGCGCTGGCCGCGCCCAACGGTGAGCAGACTGTTGATGGCGCGTACGCCGACATCGAGGGCCTCATTGATGGCCGCGCGTTCCAATGGGTTGATGGGACGGCTCTGCAGGGCGGCAGTACTGCTATCTACCAGAGCCCCGTATTGGTCGAGCGGGCGTCCCGCACCATCCAGAACGCGACCGAGTAAGTGGTCGCCCACCGGCAAGTGGCGCGCCAGATCCGAGGTGCGGCGACGCAAGGGTGCTTGATCGCCGACCTTGTATGGCGCACGAACATGTTCGACCGGTATCACGCGCGCACCCGGCACCAGACCGTGTACATCGTTCTCTGGCATCAGGAACAATCTGTCACCGGCGAAGCCGACCACTTCCGCTTCGATGCGGTTGTTGGGGAGCTCTATCCAGCAGGTGCTGCCCACCGCCATGCGCAGACCGACCGCTTCCATCACCAGGCCGGTGACTTTGGTCAGACGACCACTCACCAACAAAGGCGAACTCTGCAGCGCCATCTCGCGATGGATCTGCAGAGCGTCTTGCCAGCGTTGTTGAGTGGCGGCTTGCATTGTTTAGCTATCTTCCGTTTTTACCAACCAGGGCGCATCTTGTCCCATGGCGGCGACCACACGTTCCCAGCGTGTGGCCAATGTGACGTCGACTTGACTGTTGGCTGTTTCCAGTCGCGCATCGCCGCGTTCCATACGAACGTCTTCCAAGATCTTCCAACCGGTATGGGAGAGTTGGTCACCCATGCGTTCACGCACCATGGCGGCATCTTGCGGATTGAGGATCACATGCGCGGCCTGGTTGAATACCGGCAGGGTATTGATTGCCTCGCGCACGGCTGCTTGCAACAGTTCTGGCTGAACCTTGACCGCTTGTTGGATTACTTGGCGCGCGACATCCAGCGCCAATCCGGTGAGTTCCTGCACGGCCAGATCATCCACTTTATGGGTCAGTACATTGGCGAGCTCGAGCAGCTGCTGGTTCTGCTGGGTCGCTTGTTGCAGCCCGTCTGCATAGCCGCGTTGCTGGCCTTCCGCGTAACCGGCTTGTGATGCCTCCTCGCGCGCCTGCTGTTGCATCTGCTCCAACTCGACAGCGGTGGGCAGGTTGGCACGCACGCTATCCCGTCCAGACTCGAACGCAGGGAGTTCCCAGCGCTGCCAAGCGGTGAGCGTATCTTCTTCGTTGGTGACGATATCAGACATAAGCGTCCTCTCCTTTGCCGCCTAGTACGATCTGGCCTTCGTCAGCAAGACGACGCACGACCTTGAGGATCTCCTTCTGTTCCGATTCCACTTCGCTGAGTTTGACTGGGCCCTTGGCTTCCAGATCCTCGCGCAGCATCTCGGCGGCACGTTGCGACATGTTCTTGAATATCTTTTCGCGCATCTCTTCGCTGGCACCCTTGAGGGCGACGATCAGCGATTCGGACTGCACTTCGCGTAGCACCAGTTGGATGCCGCGATCGTCCACTTCCAAGATGTCTTCGAAGACGAACATCTCATCCATGATCTTCTGCGCCAGCTCGGCATCGTGGGTGCGCACCGACTCGATGATCTCTTCCTGCGTGCTGCCGATATAGTTGAGGATCTCGGCAGCGGTTTTGATGCCGCCGCGAATGCTCTTCTTCTGCATGGCATTGCCCGACAGTAGCTTGGTCAGTACATCGTTCAATTCGTGCAGGGCGGTCGGTTGCACACTGTCCAGTGTGGCGATACGCAGCAAAACATCGTTGCGCGTGCGCTCTGTCAGTTGGGCCAGTACAGCTGATGCCTGATCAGGCTCCAGGTGCACAAGAATGGTGGCGATGATCTGCGGGTGTTCATTGGTCACCAGATCCGCGACCGATTCCGGGTCCATCCATTTCAAACTTTCGATACCGCTGGTATCGCTGTTATGCAAGATGCGGTCAAGCAAGCCGGCTGCCTTGTCGTCACCCAATGCCTTGTTCAGCATGTTGCGGATATAGTCGCTGGAGTCCATGCCGATGGTGGTTTTTTCCGAGGCGCTGGTATGGAACTCGTCGAATACGTTGGCGATCTGTTCGCGCGACAGGTTCTTCAGTGTGACCATGGCGGAACTGATCTTCTGCACTTCCTTTGGTTCCAGATAGCGCATCACCTCGGCGGCCTCGTCGGCGCCGAGTGTCATGAGCAGGATCGCGCTCTTGTTTACGCCTTCGTCACTCATTCTTTATTCACCCATTCTTTGACCACCGTGGCGACGATCTTGGGGTCGTCCTTGGCTAATTGCTTGGCGATCTGCAGGTTGTTCTCATAAGCATGTGTCGACGACATCGGCTGGCCGAACCCCATTGCCGAACCTTCCTCACCATCATCGTTGCCTCCCATATGTTCTGGCGGCGGCGTGTAGTCGGAGACTGACTTGAATGCCGGGCGGATGACGCCGAACAGCAGGAAGAACACACCGATGATGATCATCAGATATTTAACGATGTCCTTGGCCAGTTCGATGATCTCTGTCTGTTTCCAGATGGGGAGCTCGGGCAGTTCTTCAGTCGTGTCGTTGAACGCGCTGTTAAGCAGATTCAATGTATCGCCGCGTTGTTCTTCGAAGCCGACGGCTTCCTTGATGAGCGAGGCGATCTGGGCTTTCTCCTGCTCGGTATAAGGCGTGGACACGACCTTGCCGTCCTTGTCCGCGACGTTGCGGTTGTTCAACACTACGGCCAGCGACAGGCGCTTGATGTTGCCGGTGGGCAGTTTGGTGTGCTGGATAGTGCGATCCACTTCATAGTTGGTGGTCTGTGCCTTTTGCGTGTTGTTCGCAGCGGGGCCGTTCGCAGCGGCGACTGCATTGGCGGGCGTCACCAGCGGTGCGGTAGCCGGAACCGGTGGCTGGTTGCTCAGTGCGCCGGGTACGCCGCCAGCTGACTTCACGCCGTTGAGGGCTTCCGTGCTTTGCATGCTGCGTACGGCGGCCTCATTGGGCGGTTGGTTCGGCTTGAACAACTCGGAAGTCTGTTCGGTCGTCGTGAAGTCGAGGCTGGCGGTGACTTGCGCGCGCACGTTCTGCACGCCGGTGATCGGGCTCAGGATGTCCTCGATGCGCTTCACATAATCCTGTTCGATCTGGCGCACATACTTCAGTTGAGAAGCATCCAGTATCTGGCGGTTACCATTGCGTGCCGCGGAGAGTAGCGTACCGGTCTGGTCGACCACGGTCACATTCTGCGACGGCATATTGGGAATGCTGCTGGAGATCAGATGCACGATGGCATTGACCTGTCCTTCATCCAGCGAACGGCCGGCATACAAAGACAGCACCACGGAGGCGGTGGGTTTTTGCTTCTCTTTGACGAACACACTTGGTTTGGGGATGGCTAGGTGGATGCGCGCATTGGCAACCGAAGCCATGGATTGGACCGAGCGAGCCAGCTCACCTTCCAATGCGCGCTGGAAGTTGACCTGCTCGAGAAACTGGCTGGTGCCGAACTTTTGGTTCTCCATCAGCTCGAAACCGGCCGTGCCGCCCTTGGGCAGGCCCTGCGCGGCCATCTTCAGGCGCACTTCATGTACTTGGTCGGAAGGCACCATCAGTGCACCACCGCCTGCGGCGAATTTGTATGGGATGTTCTGCTGTTGCAGAGATTCGATGATTGCGCCACCATCTCGCTCGGACAGGTTGGCGTACAGCACGCGGTATTCCGAAGACTGTCCCCACATCCAGAGCCCGGCCAGCAGTGCGACCGTTGCTGCGACAGCAACCATCAGTCCCAATTTCTGCTGGCTGGGGATGCCCAGCAGCAGTTGCGCCATCGATGGATTGTTGATGTTCGTAGTAGCCATACTGTTCACCTTGTTCGTGCTCCACTTGTAAGTTATGGCGCAAACCAGAGGGTCTGCCCGCACCTACACTCGTTTTACGATGCGGATTATCTGCCTGTCGAGCAAGTCCGGTCTTTGGAAAAGCGGGGAAATTACGGCGCTATTCGGCTTTAGGTAAATATATCCGTCCTGATACTGTGACGCCATCGGTCAATGCGCACAAGGCGCACAAGAACAGGAGGTGTGACATGGGCATGGAAATAAGTAATGTAGACAATCTGTTATCCCAGATGCAGGCTGCGGTTTCTGCGGCACAGGGAAATGCGCTATCCGCCCCGAAATCAACGACCGCTGCCGGTGGCGTCGATTTTGCCAATGTTCTTAAATCGTCGCTGGATGGCGTGAACCAGATGCAGCGCGAGTCCGAGTCCTTGCAGAAGGCTTTCATTCTGGGCGATGACAAGGTCAGCCTGTCTGACACCATGATCGCCATGCAGAAATCCGAAATCTCCTTCCAAGCCGCTATTCAGGTGCGCAACAAGTTCGTGGCAGCCTATAACGACATCATGAATATGCAGGTGTGATAAGCGTGTTGGGCGCTGTGGGCATCATCCCCTGCACGCAAGCACGCAACTCATTCTTCCTCTAGCTTCTTCTGGGCCAGCGCCCGTTGCGCCTGTGCCACATAGCGCTGCAGCATCATGGTTGCCTCAGCATCGGGTTTGACGAACACACAGCCGGCCCTGCGTTTGACCTCGCCGCTTCGTGTCGTAACTTCAAAGATATTCTTCACTTCGATACCGGTATGAATGGTTCCGACATCCGGCAGATCGATCATGCAATCCTGATATGTAGAACCCGGCGTCAATTCCACACTGTCCTCGGCGCAGACCAGCGCCACACCGCCGATGCTGATATCCATCACCGTCACTTCGTGATGGATATGTTTTTTCGCGGAATAAGGCCGGATCATGCATTTGAGAGCCTCCGGTTCGGCATTAAGCAATCGGTAGTAGTCGCGTCGCTGCAAGCGCAGCAGCTTTTTGGGGAGCGGAAGGAAGAATGCAGCAGAGTTCTGATATAGGCCTTGCGTGGTCTCAGTTGACACCCATTGCACTTTGGCCATGTTGTGCGTGCTGACAAAGACAATGCGGTTGCTACGCTCGATCTTGCGATTGTCCGCGGGATTGGGCGCGGCATCTACCCAGATGCCGGTCTCGTCGGCAGCCAACAACAGTGTCAGTACCATGCTGCTGTCATCGTTGTAATAGAGCGCCACGCGATTCTGTTGCTGCACGATGTCGCGCAGGACGGACATGATCTCTCTCTGATCGCGCAGGATGAAATCATTCTCATCGTCTTGGGCGAATACTTCGATCTTGAGTGGAATCTCTTTGCTGCGCATGGTGCGCCCCATCTTGAGTGAATACCCGTGCGATTCTAACGGTTACGAGGCTTTCACGGTGGATGGAATAGCAGGGTTTTCTCCCCGCTCCAGTCGGTATAGCCAAGCTAGAAGCTCGGCCACTGCCAGATAAAGAGCCGGCGGGATGTGTTGATCCAGTTCAACTTGCATCAGCATCGCCACCAACTCTTCCGATTCATGCACGAACACCCCATGCTCCTTGGCGCGTTCGATGATGGCTTGCGCGATCAAGCCGCGCCCGCTGGCGACGACCTTGGGTGCGGCGTCACCGCTGCGATAGGCGAGGGCGACCGCCAACTGCCGGTTGGGCGTGTTCATGGCGACTCCTCTTGCATGCGTTCGATGTGGGTCTGCAGCACGGGGACACCCTGGGCGGTCAGCGAGGCGATCAACTGCGCGCTGGCGGCTTCCATGGTGCGGGCAGTCTGGTCATCGGCCACCTCGAACTTCAGGCTGACTGCATTGCCGTTCATGCTCAAGCGCGCGGTCACCCCGCCCAAATTGGGTAGGTCGAGATGCAATTCGGTCGTCCATTGTTTCTGGTTGTCGCCATCATTACCGGAACGAGCATCCTCTTCGCGCACTTCCCAGCGCATGTCCTGTCCCTGCCAGGCTTGCCCCATCCACACCACTTGCTTGTTCTCCAAAGCCTGCATCTGCTGCTGCACAAGCGGCTGCAGATGTTCCGGGATGGAGGGCATACGTGTGCTTGACTCACCACCCATAGTGAGAGGTGTCGGGGTCGGGTTTGAGGTCGTTTGGGCGTTGTTTGGCTGCACGGCAGATTGTGCTGTGCCAGCTTGGGCAGCCTGTGGGCGCAACAGATTCTGTGTTTCCTGCATCAATTGTGGCGTGGTGCGTGTGCCCGCGATCCATTGCGCTTGATGCGACTCATAGAATAAGCCGCTGTGGTTCAGGCTCTGCTGCAATCTGCCGGCGAGTTTTGATGTGTCCGGTGCAGTGCGCTCGCCGATCCATAGCGGCTCGCGGCGAACCGGTGGCACATAATCCTGACGTATGGGCTGTTGTGACAAGGAAGAGAGCAACCGCGCAGTCGAGCCGAGTTGTTCGGATGTGGAGAGCGGATTGCTTGAGGCTGCGAAAGATAAGGAAAGCCTGGGTTGCAAGGATACGACTTGCAGTGTGACCTGGTCGCCGCTGCGCACGAACGCGGGCATTTGCAGTTGGATGGTCTGGTTGGCGACTTTGACCTGAAATACGTCGGCGGCCACTTTGGCTTGAACCGTGGCTTGCACTTGCTGTCCGACTTCCAGTTTGAGAGCGTTCTGCGGATTCTGTTTGTCAGTTGCAGCGGCGACGAGCGGCTTGTCTGTAGCCGCGAATCTGGCGAGGGTGGAGGCAAGCAAATCCGCGGGCAACATGGCTCATTGCCGAGCGTTATCAGCCCTGCGACAAATATGCTTGCTGCAGGCGCTGTTCGCTGCGGGCGCTTTTCATGATCCGATCCAACTGATGCATCCAAGGCTCTGTACGGGCACGGATCGCTTTGTCATCCGCCAGCATCTTTTTGATCAGGGCGACTTTCTGCAAGCGCGACGCTTCGTCTGACGGTGTTGCATCGTGTGGTTTTATCTCTGCGACTTGTTGTGCGCAACGTTTTTCCAGTGCGATCAACTGTTCCCAGTCTCCGGCATCTGCCGCATCGCGCATTTGTCCGGTGATAGTGGATAACTGCTTATATTCTTCAACGATGGTATGCATGATCATGCCCTGCCATAAACCAATGCTTCTTGTTTCTGTGCTGGCTGGCCTGCCGCTACCGGCTGGGTATTGAGAGCCTGTGGGCGGATAGTGTCCCATGCGCCCTTCAGTTCATTCAGCAATCCGGAGATTTCGTCGAGTGCGGCCAGATCGTTGTGGGCATTGGCGTGTACCAGTCGAGCACACATATAGCCATACAGCGCGTCCAGACTCTGCGCCAGTTCGCCGCCGACATTCTTATCCAAGCTGCCTTGCAGACCTTCCCCAACGATGAGGATGGCCTTGGAGATCGCCGCACCTTTTGCAGGGATGTCTTTGCGCAACATGCCATTCTTGGCGTTGGCAATGGCCAATAACGCCCCCTGGAACAGCATAGAGATCAGTTTGTGTGGGTCCGCGGTGAGTGCGCCGGATTCCAGTCCGACTTTTGCATAGGCTTGCGTGGCAGTGGATGGGTACATTAGTTTCCTCCCGAGGCGAATTGCTGCGCCAGATAGGTGCTGGTGCTATTCATGCTCATCAGCATCGTATTGAGGTCAGTATATGTTTTTGTGTACTGTTTTTGCAAAGCAGTCATCTTCACTTCTAGTGTGCGAATCTGCTCATTATAGCTATTGATTGTCGTATTCAGATTGTCTGTGTGCTGATCTATCAGTCCCGTAGGCTGAACAACCCCTGTTGCCCATGTCTCCAGCCGTGTAGCGAAGCCGCCTGCGGACGAAAATAAATTGGTAACATCGCTGAAATTCGTGGCCATTGCGGTGTTAAGTTTGGCCGTATCCAGCTTTAACGTCCCATCAGCCTGAAAACCGATGCCGACTTCGGATAGCGTGGAAAGCGTGCCGCCGGTGGCGGGCGTATTTAGAATGCTGCGCAACTGGTCCTGCATCATGCGCAATGTGCCATCACCCGCCAAAGCGCCGGCAGTGTTGCCGTAGGCAGTCAATGTTTTGAGTTTGCTGGAAAGTGCATTGTAAGTATCAACCAGTCCAGAAGCGGCTTTGCTGACAGCTGCGGTGTCTCGCGCAATCACCACGTCAGAAGTCCCTATCTTGCTTAGATTAAGGGTGACGCCTTGTATGGCATCTGTGACGGCATTGGAAGGCTTGGTGATCAGAATTCCGTTCAACGTGAACGACGCATCCTGTGCTGCCACTGTCTGAGCCATGGGTATGGCTGGAGTGGGAGCATTGGTTGTCGGGTTGTATGCCAGCAAGTCGTTGATGGCAGCATCGCCACCAGCCTGAATGGTGATGCTGTTGATCGCATTGCTTGTGCCGGAAGCGTCAGAGGAAAGCGCTAAGCGGAAAGGCGTGCCGCTACCGTCGTTGATGACAGTGGCTGTTACCCCCAAATTTGCAGCGTTGATCGCTGTGCGAATATCTTGCAAGGTGGCACCGGCAGCTATGGTGATGTCCGAACTGACACCGCCTACGCTGAACGTGACAGTCGAGGCTCCGGTGGAAATGGCGGTGGTGTCGCTTACTTGGCCGGCAGCTGCTAGTTTGTGCGCTTGCGCCAGTGCGGTGACATTGAGCGAATAATTGCCTGCAGCGGCGGTACTGTCGGCTGAGGCTGAAACCACGCTGGTATCGGAAGGTGTCGCGCTGAAACCAGTCAGGCTGGTATTGAGACCTTGCAACGCTGCTTGAAAATCGGCAGCCAAGCCTTTGACTGTCCCAAAAGTCGATATCTTGATCTGGCTAGTGCTTATCTTGGTATTCAGCGTATCGATAGGTCGACGTTCAGTCGCCATCAATTGCTCAACGAGCGCAGGGACGTCCAGTCCTGCGCTCGTTGATGATACAGAGTTGGTTGCCATGATCTGCCTCCTGCGCTTAGGCCTCTTGTTTGAACAGAGTACC
The DNA here is from genome assembly GCA_018814405.1 of Gammaproteobacteria bacterium. Taxonomy (GTDB): domain Bacteria; phylum Pseudomonadota; class Gammaproteobacteria; order Burkholderiales; family Gallionellaceae; genus Sideroxyarcus. The sequence goes on along the minus strand of JAHIZO010000006.1, from coordinate 1,424 downwards.
TTGGTGCTTTAAGAACTGGTCAATCCCCTGGGCAATTGCCAGCACCTCTTTGGTGGGATATTGACGTACCAGCTCACCGGTTTGCGAGTCTATCATTTTGACGACAGGCGACTTGGTGCTTGGATCAATGCTTAGCTGCAAGCTTTTGTCCGCCTGCTTCAATGCCTGATTTATGCTGTCCACAGCGACCTTCACTTGTTGATCCGAGGGTTGCTTGACTGTTTCTTGTGTTGCTACCGGGACGTCAGCGACTTTTGGCGCACCATCACTGGTGAGCCTGAAGGATTGTGGGGCCTGTACTGCGCCACTTACGTTTTGGATGAGCATTTTGCCTCTCCTTACCTTTAACTCCCAGTCGGAATACCGACTGGGATCACTCTATGATACTAATTTTAACGCAACAGAGTCAGCACAGTGTTGGGGGTCTGGTTCGCCTGAGCCAGCACTGCGGTACCTGCTTGTTGCAGAATGTTGTTACGAGCCATCGCTGTTGTTTCTGCAGCGTAGTCGGTATCCATGATTCGGCTATAAGCGGCCGACAAGTTCACCGAGTCGATCTGTAGCGCGGCGACTTCGGAAGCATTCGAGGCCATGCTGGCACCGAGTGTTTCACGGCGGGCGCCGACTGCCGTCAGGTTGGCTGCTACATTGGCGATGCCGGTAGCATAGGTGTTCGCGCCACCTGCACTCGCTAGTGTTGTGTTTACAGCATCCAGGGCGGCGAACTCGGCATTACTCACGCCGCCGTTACCAGCCAAGATCTCAGACATGCGTTGCAGGTTTTCGGTGACGATGCCTAGCTTGCCGTCCGATGTTTGCGCGGCAGAGATAGCGTCATTTTTCAGACGTACGTTCACGTTCGCGGCGCGAATCTGGGTGTCATATGCCGTGGCAGTAGCCAGGCCTGTAGAGTCGTCCTTAGCGCTGTTGATGCGCAGGCCGGAGGAGAGACGTTGCTGTGCGGTCTGCAAAGCGATCGCGGACTTGTTCAGGGCTGCGCCGGCGAAGAGCGCTGCAACGTTGGTATTGATGACTTGTGCCATGATGGTTCTCCTTAAAGTTCATTCTACGGCTTGGTTGTTCCCGTGTTGCTGAGCATATCAACTGCCGTTGTTCTAGTTATCGGAGTGTTCTGGAGAAACTTTAGAAGAATTTTCATTCTCTTCCGGAACTGCAATCACCATTCCAAGGATGGACAGTGGCCGATAGCTAGATAATTATTACCAACTCTTGCTTTGTTAGCCCCGGCCACGAAGGGCCGGGGTCAGCTCAGGCTGCGTTACTTAACGCAACAGAGTCAGCACAGTGTTGGGGGTCTGGTTCGCCTGAGCCAGCACTGCGGTACCTGCTTGTTGCAGAATGTTGTTACGTGCCATCGCGGTTGTTTCAGCGGCGTAGTCGGTATCCATGATTCGGCTATAAGC
>JAHIZO010000005.1 GCA_018814405.1 Gammaproteobacteria bacterium | reverse complement strand
GAAATGCTACAAATCTTGAGCCTCACTATGTTCGAGAGAATGGCTCTAAATCAGCTGTTGGCGCGTACGCCACTGGATACAAACTCACCAGATTCAACCAACCAGTTGTTTCTGTTCGATTAACGTTGGGACACTAGTGATCTCTTTATATCGCGTATCGCGCTGTCGGGGCAGTTGTGTTCCCGATACTTTTCTGCGCAAAAGGAATGTGAAACCCCTCTATCGGGGCATATTGGTCAAAATTGAATGGCGCTATCATTCCAGCCTCATCAACCAGAAAGCCCAACCATGCAAACCGGCAAGCCCATCAACATCCCCGTCGTTTCCGCCGATGCGCAGCAAGACGAGCAGAGCGGCAGCAACTGTGACGACAAAGCCATCGTCGCACTCATGGTGCTGGGTGTCAGCATGGAGCCGGAATTCAACGATGGCGAGATCATCGTCATCGAGATGGGCATGCAGCCGATGGAAGGCGCTTACGTGATCGCCGAAATCGCGCCCGAAGACTTCATCTTCCGTCAGCTCAAGCGCGATGCCCAAGGCGGCTGGCAACTGCATGCACTCAACCCCGCTTATCCCGATACCGCCATTTCGGGGTTGGATATCATCAAGGGCGTGATCACGCAGAAGCGCAAGGCGGGGTCGCGCAAGTCGGCTAAGTTCTATGGGCCGCAGGGAGAGTAGTAGGACCGGTGGGTCGGTGCATAAGTTGCACTGCGAAATACAAACCGCCGGTTTCCCCCGATCACGCCTCAATAGCCATAAGTTATTGGAATCGGATTTATATCCACATTTATGTTAAGGTTACTGAGCGACGGATCGTAGATGCAGCCAGTGGGTTGAAAAATAATAAATATGATCGCCGCAAAAGTTAAAGAACTTAACTGGGGGATCGATGCATAAATTCTATTTTTCAATAAAGACTCGCGATGGCCTGCCGATCGCTCGGTTGATGATTTCAGGCAGGGATCAAGCAGAAGCAGAGCGAAAACTGAAACAGATGTACCGTCACTGCGAAATAATCAGCTGTGAATCCAGCCTTCACCCAGCAGTCAACAAAGGGCAGCAAGCCTTCGTCGATAGCATTCATGCTTTCCTTGCCAAACAAGAAAGTCCTTCCGGGAAATACCCGACCCTCTAGTGGTTCTGCAAATCCCAAAGCAAGCGTAAGCGGCGATATTGTTTTGGCGTGCTAATGGGTAGATCACGACTTTCGCGCTTCGAGAACGGCTGCTCTTGTGACGCCCCTTCGATGCGCGTCGTATCCAGCAGATCGGGGGCGCGCAACCCCGCTCATCCGCTTATGCACGCCGCGCCAAACAGTACGGGGCGCGCATAAGGTGTTCAAGCCGTTGCGCGCAATCAGTAACCCTTGCGGAATTCCGTTCCTTGGCACTCAGGGCAAGTCGGCACAACGGAAGTCTTGGTCAGCAGGATCTTGTGGCCGCAGGACGTGCATTGCAGTGTGCACGCCAGAGTGATCTCGCCGCTCTGATAGATCAGCGCGGCTTCCGTCTTGTTGGAAAGGGCTGTCAGCGCCCCGCCGGTAGCGCGCAGTATCTTTGCCAGCGAAGACAATGCGCCCGCACCCAATCGAGCCGGATTCAGATTCTCCTTGGCATCTTTACCCAGTTGATTCAAGTCGGAGACGGTTTGCTCAAGGTCGCGGCGCAGGTAGCGTTTGAACACCTCACCCTGTTCGCTGCTGAATTCACCCGCTGCTGCCATTTGTTCGCGTGCCAGATCCATCGCCTTATCCCATGCCTCGTGACCTTTTTCCTGACCCTTCTCAAAGATCTCGCTGGATTTTTCAGCAAAGCGATCATAAAGACTCTCGTCAGCTGAAACCTTCTTGTCTGCTGCAGGTGATTGAACAGCTTGCTCTGGTTTGCTTGAATTGCTCATGGCGCACTCCTTAAGTTGGTTAACTATGCAGGATGAAACTCTCTCAAGCTATAAAGCCAGCTTGAATTTAACAGATAGAAACAAAATCAAAGCGGCAAATGACAAGCAACGGTATGCAGTGCGCAAACATGCAATGCTCATCAGCCTTTAGAACTATGCTACCCCGGTGAAACTGACAAAGCAAAACGGGGGGCATTAAGTGCGGCCTGCAGTGTAAAGCCGGCCTGATTCAGTTGTGTTGGATGAAGCTTTCAGCATGGCCGCCGTGCATCACCTGGCGTTGCAAACTCAATGCGTCTCGATCGTGCCGGATATCTGGATCGTCATACGACTATCACCTCCGGCGAATTCCGGTGCCGACATGGCAGAGCTTAATTTCGCCTCGCGCATCATCGGCATGGGGTGGTAGGGCGTCATGCCATTGTTGATACTGAAATGCACCGTCTTGTAAGACCTCGCACCCACCGCTGAACGTATTGCATCCGCGCGCGACTGGAATGCCTTGATCGCCTCGGTGATCAGATCGTTCTCGATCTGTGCGCGGGTGTCCGGCGCGATGGAGAACTGCACGCCGCCCAATTGCAAGGTCGATTGCAATTGCATGATCAACTCGCTCGCCGCTTTAAAATCGCGTGCCTCAAGGCGGATCTCGCCGTGGCCACGCCAAGCGGCGATCTGATTGTTCTTGCTGTAAACCGGAGAAGTCCGCTGGTTGCCGCTGCTGGTCTTAACAGATTTGAATGCCGCCGCTTTCTTCAGTGCCTCGTTAAGCGCTGCATTCAGTTGCTGGGCAACACGTCCCGGTTGCGTATCCTGCACATCCACCGTCATGGTGGCAGTCAGCAGATCATTCGCAACCTCACGCGCCGCCTCCACTTGAAAATCCACGCGATTGTAGGTCGCCGTCTCGGCGTTAGCCCAGCCACTAACGACCAGTGATCCACACAACATTAAGATGCGAAACATAGCGCCTCCCGAGTTCAGAATGGCTCGTATGCTAAAGCAAAATTAAATCGAAGGGGCAGTACAAGTTATCGCGCTACTGCCCTCACACCACTAGTTCTTTTCGTCTGTAAAATTGATGTGCCAGTGCGTGCCGTCGCAAAACGGTTTGTTCTTTGAGCCACCGCAACGGCACATCGTGAAATGCTCATGCGAAGCCCCCTCACAACGTTCCGTATCCAACAGATCAGGCCCGCCGCTCACCACATAAGGGCCGTTCGGTGCCACGAACACAGATGGCGCACCCGGCCGGTCGCGATGCTCCACACCATCCACCGAATAACTCAATGCCCCCGAAGGACACTTATTGATGGTCTGGATGATCTCCTCCACGCTTGCCGCATCAGGAAATATCCACGGTTCCGCATTCAAACGGAAAACCGCAGCCAACCCATCCGTGCAACGACCCGCATGCGCGCAGATGCCACGGTTGTCGTGGATCGTGATGCCTTTGCCAATATAGTTATCGCGCCGGTCTGGATTGCGGTCATCCAGCTTGGCAGATGAAAAACCGACCTTCGCGTGCGTGCCATCACAAAACGGTTTGTTCGCCGAGTGCCCGCATCGGCACAGCGCCATCTTCTCTTTGCAATTTATCGGCCCTTTCACATTGGTGAAGTTCGTCAAACTGTTCACCAGGTAAGGGCCATCTGGGGTAGGGGTGATTGAAGGCTTTTTGTCTGAACTCATGACAATCTCCTTTTTAGAAAAGATCGTGCAGTTGCCGGCATATCGCGCAACGACTTCATATCGACAGGTGTTGCCAGACATAGGCAATGCAACGACACAGATAAAATGAACAGAGCCCGGCAACTGCAGTGAATCGATTGTCAGAATGTGGCCGGGGGAAAGTAGAGACCACCATACGCCTGTGCGGGATGGTGGGGCAAGGGGAGGGGGTGGGTAGTGATGATGGGAGTAGGGGGATGGAGATGAGAAAGGGTGCATATTCTCAAATTTAAATACGTGACACCCCCTGTTGCGACCTAGTGCTTGGATGGTTTGGTGATGCTGATGAACTGCGCGCTGGGTGGCTCGCTGCCGTCGTTGTAATAGGGCTTGGATTCGTCGAAGCCGAGTTGCGCGGCGAGTTCTCTTTCGCGTTCCGAGATGATCGCGAAGCATTCTTTGATCTCTTGAATGGTGTTGTCGGTTAGCGGGTTGGGGCGTCCGCCGAGTGGGGTGGCGTCTCGCACAACGCTGCCCAGTGTCTTGCGCATCGCACGCAGGATGCGTTGTTCTTTGCTCAATTCTTCTGTGCTCATGGCGGTTTCCTTGTAAAAGTTGGGAGAGACTTTAACCGGAATCAGCGTGTAGAGGCCATCCTCCTAGCGGGGTATATGCCAGCGGTCTTACAGCCCGCGCATGAACAGCGGCCGTAGCGGCCTGTGTCCTGCTATCGCTTCTTGCAGTTGTGCCAGCAGTTTGTCTTTGTCCTTGGGCAGATTGCCCGCCAGAGCCAGCGCGTTGGAGGCGTGGTTGGAACGGAAGATGACGGGCTGCGGCGGATAGAGGCCGCTGATGAGGCGTTGCTGTTCTTTCAATATCGCGAGGTCGTCCGGCATCTGGAACGGTTCGCCGAACTTGCGGTGGAATTCTGCTTCTACGCTTTCGTCCAAATACAGTTGCAGCGTGGAAAGATAGGTGACGGGTGCGCTGTTGAGCAGGGCGATGGTGCCGTCTATGTGTTCATTGCTGTGCTGCGTGCCGCCCAGACCGAGGATGACGGTGGCGGAGACTTTCATGCCGCTGTCTTTCGCCTTGTGCAGCACCTCGGCCATGCGCGTTTGCGTCGCGCCTTTGGTGATCTTTTTCAGGATGAGGTCGGAGCCGGATTCGATACCGAAGTAGAGCAGGTTGAGTTTGTGTTCACGTAGCTGCACCAGTTCTTCGATGCTTTTGCGTGCGAGGTTGCCGGGTGTGGCATAGCAGGAGACGCGCGTCAGGCGCGGCAGGGCTGTGTTCAGTTCGCGCAGGATGGCGAGCAGGTGTTCGGTGGGCAGCGCCAGCGCATCGCCATCGGCGAGGAATACGCGCTGCGCATCGGGCCAGTCGGCGGCGGCAGTGCGGATATCTGCGATGACTTCATGCAATGGACGTTCGACATATTGCTTGCTGCGATACATGGCGCAGAAGCTGCACTGGTTGAAGCTGCACCCCAGCGTGGCCTGGATGATGAGGTTGTCGCCCTCGGAGGGCGGACGGAACAGCGGCATGTCGTAGTTCAGGCTCATGCCGCATGCTCCGGCGGGTGTTCATCCAGCATGCGTTCGCACTCGACCATGATGGACTGGCCGATCTCCGATTCGTAGCGTGTGTCCAGCGATTCCTGCATCTCGTGGCTGATGATGAGCCCGGTCTCGCGGCTGGTGGTGGTGACGATCTGTTTCGCCACCTGATCGCTCAGCACAGAAAGGTGTTTGCGCAGTTTCAGCGGCAGGTTGCTTTTGGAGCGGGCGAGCCAGTCGGCGGCAAGCGTGGCACCCTGCGCTTCGGTCAGCCATACGCCATGTTCATAGTGGATGGCGAGGCGTTCGGATACGAGGGCGAAGATCAGGGCGATGTGTGTACCGCGTTCGGTGGAGGGCAGGGTGGGTGCGTTCAATGGGGGCTTTCTTGTCACAGCGGATTCATGCATGGGGTTGGCGCAATCTTACGCTAGCGAACCGGTTGTCGCAGTAGTGAGGTGCCGATATTGATGCGACGAGTGGCACCCGCTTCACAAAACTTTACCTTCCCCACACATCCCGGCAACGGCCCGCTCATAAAGTGACACCCAGCCGCAACGACTTGTGCGGTAACCAACGATCAAGGAGAAAGACATGAGCGAGCAAAACACTACAGATACGAACAACGAAGACAAGCGCGGTTGCAACGGTACGCACGACCACCATTGCCACGGCCGTCGCGGCCATTGTGTGGCACGTGTGATCGGCTTGCTGGCGGTATTCGGCATCGGATTCTTCTCCGGCCAAGTGATGGCTTGTGAGCGTGGCATGGGTCATGGCGGGCCGCAGGCATTCATGTCTGGTGGACAGATGGATACGGAGCGCATGGGCAAGTTCGCAGGCAAACGTATCGAACGCATGCTGGACGATGTGAAGGCGAGCGATGCCCAGAAGGAGAAGGCCTCCGCCATTGTGAAGGCATCGATCGAGACCGGCGCGCCGCTGGCCGAGAAGATGCGCGACAACCATATCCAGATGCGCAAGCTGATGGCTGCGCCGACGCTGGACAAGGCCGCCATCGAGGCGATGCGCGCCGAGCAGATCAAACTGGCGGACGAGGCGAGCAAGCAGATGACTTCGACCATGCTGGCCGTGGCGGATGTGTTGACACCCGAGCAGCGCGCCAAGCTGGCCGAGAAGATGGAGAAACGTCGCGGCTGGATGCATCACGAGTAAGTTCGGGTCGCCGCACCCTAAGCCGTCATTCCCGCTTTAGCGGGAATGACGGGGCAGGGGAAGACGATACGAGCATGCTGTACGCCCCGCATCGCTTGGTATGATGCGGGGCAAGTTATTTGGAGCGACGCATGAATCACCACATCCTCATCATCGACGACGACGAACGCCTGTGCGGCATGTTGCAGCAATATCTGGGCGCCGCGGGTTATCGCGTGGATGCGCGCCATGCCATCACGTCCGGCCTGCAAGCCTTGAAACAGACGGACTACGATGCGTTGGTGCTGGACCTGATGTTGCCGGATGGTGACGGGCTGGATGCGTGTCGTCAGTTGCGCGCGTTCTCCGACATTCCGGTGCTGATGCTGACCGCGCGCGGTGAGGCGATGGACCGCATCGTTGGGTTGGAGATGGGGGCGGATGATTATCTGCCTAAGCCCTTCGAGCCGCGCGAGTTACTGGCGCGTTTGAAGGCGATATTGCGCCGCGGCAAAACCGTTGGCGGGGATGTGTTGCGCTTCGGCCGGTTGGAGATAGACCGTGCAGCGCGTCTGGTGCGCGTGGACGGCAAGGCATGCGAGATGACTTCCTATCAATACGATCTGTTGCTGGCGTTGGCCGAGAAGCCGGGGCGGGTGATGAGTCGTGAACAGTTGCTGGATGCGGTGAAGGGCGAACCATTGGAAGCTTTCGACCGTTCCATCGATGTCCATATCTCGCGTATCCGCGCGGCCATCGAAGACGACCCCAAACATCCGCGCCGCATCATCACACTGCGCGGTGCGGGCTATGTGTTCGCGCGCAGCCAAGACAATTCTGGAGACGCAGCATGAAGAAGCTTTATTTCCAGATATATATGGGCGTAGTCGCCAGCTTGGTTTTGCTGGTGGTGCTGGTTGCCACGTTCTGGCATTTCCAGGGCAAGAACTCACCGCAGAACCAAATATTCGAAACGGTGCGCGATGTGATCGTGATGGCCTTGCCGCCTGCGGATGCGCCGCGTGCGCAGCAGCAAGAGGTGTTGGAGCGGTTGGCGCGTCCCGCGCTACCGCGCCTGTCTTTGTATTCTGCCGACCGGGAATTGTTGGCACATACCGGCCGCCGTTTGCGGCCGCCGGGCCCGAATGCGCAAGAGAACGAATGGCTGCACAGGCCCGACCATCAATCGGCCTGGGCGATGCAATTGCCAGACGGTCGTTGGTTGCTGGCACAGCCGCCGCATGAAAGGCCGCGTCCACCGTTGCCGATCTTCCTCACGTTGTTGTTGATCGGTCTGGTGGTGGCGGTGGTGGCATACCCGATGACGCGGCGCATGACCAAACGCTTGGAAAGATTGAAGCAGGCGGTGCAGGCACTGGGTGAGGGCGATTTCAAGACGCGCGTGGAAGCGAAGGGCTGTGACGAGGTAGCTTCGCTGGCGACCAGTTTCAATCAGGCGGCAGAACGCATCGAGTCTTTGCTGCTGGCGCACAAACAATTGCTGGCGAACGCCTCGCACGAACTGCGTTCGCCGCTGACGCGCATCCGCCTTGCATTGGAGATGCAGGCCGAGCGCCCCATCCCAGAGTTGCAGGACGAGGTGCGCAAGAACATCACCGAGCTGGATCAACTGATCGAGGAGATATTGTTGGCCAGCCGATTGGATGCCTCTCGCGAACCGTTGCATACGGACGACATCGATCTGGCGGCGCTGCTGGCCGAGGAATGCGCACGTGCTGAGGCGCAATGCGAAGCCGTCCCGTTGAACATCCGTGGCGATGACCGTTTGCTGCGTCGATTGTTGCGCAATCTGTTGGAGAACGCGCGGCGACATGGTGGCGATGCGGTGCAAGCCATTCTGCGTCAGGAGACGGGGCAGGTGGTGATACAGGTGTGCGACAACGGCAAGGGCATCGCGGCAGAAGAGCGTGAGCGCATCTTCGAACCGTTTTATCGCCCGGTAGGTAGTCGCGAGAAGGAAGGCAGCTACGGACTGGGGTTGGCACTGGTGCGGCAGATCGCCCTACGTCACGGCGGCAATGTGCGCTGTGTGGCGGGGCCGACAGGTGGGGCGTGCTTCGAGGTGAGCTTGCCGCTGGTTTGAGGTTCAGGCGGCGTTAGTTTTGAGCAGCCAGTACATCAATGCAGCGCCGATGATGACGCCCGCAAAGAACAACTGCATACCCATCGTGTCACGCGGCGCGGGTGGTTTCGTTTCATCCGGCGGCTGCAGTGCTTCCCATTCGCGGATGATCTGTTTGGCTTGCTCGTAATCTTCTTCCGCCACCATCACACGCACGAATCCCAACGCTTGCAGTTCGCCCATGCCGCCTTGCAGGTGTTCGCCTTCGATGCGTCCGCTGATGTGGTACTGCTCCAGCAAGTTCAGGATCATGTGGCCGTCCAGTCCGCTGGAGGCTTCGTAGGCGCATTTCATTTCGGTAAGTTGATCAGCACCATACTCAATGCTGTGAGCGAAATGATGAACGCTGCGATGCCGAGCAACATGGCGTGCCGGTAGGCTCTTTGTGCAAGCTTGGTGCCTTTCTCCAGCGCTTCGATGGCGATCTGCATCTGTTCGGCGAGGTTCTTGATGTTCGCGTCGTTGGCAGAGGCGGCGCTTTGCAGTTCGGTGACTTGTTGCTGAAGCGTGGCGGCATCACCGCTCTTGCGCGTGAATACGGGAGCCGCTGCGGAGATGATGGTGCCAACATGGGGCAGTATGGTTTTGATGACGGGAATGAGCCAAGCGGCCATGTGAGACTCCTGATCTAAATGTGGGTGAACATCACCTGCTGCCGCATGCTAGGCAGCAGTGATCGGCGTGGATGTGGATTGCGTGTCGGGTGCGGAGACGAAACGGTTGCGTCCCTCATGCTTGGCTTGGTACAGCATCTGGTCGGCAGTCTGCCGTAATTCGGAATCATTGTCCGGTTCGGCCGGGATCATGCTGGCGATACCTATGCTCACTGTGACATGGTCGGTCACGGTTGAACCCGAATGCGGCAGATGTATGAGCGTCAGATCGCTGATGATGGAGGCGGCGATCCTTTCGGCGTCTTGCTGGCAAGTCTCGGGCAGGATCAGGGCGAATTCTTCACCGCCGAAACGCGCCGCCATGTCGCTGGAGCGCAACGCATGGTTGTGCAGCAGTTTGGATATTCTGATCAGACACTGGTCGCCGGCTTCATGTCCATAGGTGTCGTTATACTGCTTGAAGCAATCCAGATCGATATACAGCAGCGAGAGCATGGTCCGGCTGCGATAGTGGCGATTCCATTCGTTGCCCAGACGGTTGAACATCGAGCGGCGGTTATACAAACCGGTCAGTTCGTCCGTATCGACCAGTGAGCTGAGTCGCTGGTTGGAGGAGGAGAGTTGGTCTGCCAGTCGTTCGTTCTCGAAATGTACCTCGAGCAGGCGTGTGACGCTGCGATGGTATTTCAAGGCAGAGAAATACATCACTACGATGTAGATGGCGCTCAGTATGGCGAGTGCCGTATAGCCTTCCTGCTGTTGTTGGAGCAGGGTGTAGGTGAGGAAGCCGGCGGGCGGCAGATAGAAGGCTATATAGGCGATGAAATACGGTGTGTGGGTGCTGAATGAAGCGGAAATGATGCCCATGTAGATGACGAACAGGGTGAGCTGGTAGGGCGCAGGCCATGCGGCGGTGTAGAGCAGACACAAGCTGGCCCAGATCAAACCCGAAGCAAAGGTGCCGGCGACATAGGTGTTGGCCCACCTTTGCATGGTTCGGACACTGTCGGGCTGCTGGCGTGCAAACTGTACATTGATGCCAAGACGCACCATGGAAACGATGACATGCACAGACAGCCACGCTAAGAGTATGCCGTGATCGGCCAGATCCCAAAACACGCTGACTGCAATGATGCCGGTGAGAATGCCCAGCAACTGAATGGTGTTACCTTGGGCGTAGAGCATGCGGATCTGCTCTGCGCGCACTTGCATGTTCGGCTTTGTTGGTAAAAGACTCATCATCATGCGGTTGTTTAACGGGTGTTTTGCGTTGAAATCGACGCGGGGAAGGGATAGCCTTTACCCGAGTCGCTCACTGCCATCAGGCGGATAGTACATGATTCATGTGGATTAATTAATTTAGGTTTGATTTCATGTGGCTACAGAAAGAAATAAGATTGCAATCCCGCGCGCGCGGTTTCCATTTGGTCACCGATGAAGTGCTGCGCGCGCTGCCGGAATTGCGCGAGTTCAAGATCGGCATGATGAATGTTTTCATCCGGCACACTTCGGCTTCGCTGACGCTGAACGAGAATGCCGATCCGACGGTGCGGCAGGATTTTGAGAACTGGTTCAATAACACCGTGCGTGAGAATGAGCCGTACTACCGCCATCAGGATGAAGGGGCGGACGATATGCCCGCGCATATAAAATCGAGTCTGCTCGGTGCGAGTCTGAACATCCCGGTGGCGAATGGTCGCCCGGCTTTGGGCACCTGGCAGGGTATCTATCTATGCGAGCATCGCAATCACGGCGGTAGTCGAAGCATCGTGGTGACGGTGCAGGGGGAATGAAGTGAGTGAAGATTTGAAGACTTTGCATCTGGTGATGCATGGCCGTGTGCAGGGCGTATGGTTTCGCGATTCGATGCGACGCGAAGCAGAGAAGCTGGGCGTGAACGGCTGGGTGCGCAACTGCATAGACAGTTCAGTGGAAGCGATGGTGCAGGGTGATTCCGCCGCTGTGGATTCGTTGGTAGCATGGGCGCATCGCGGGCCGGAACTGGCGCAGGTGTCACGCGTCGATGAAGAGCCGGGTAGTGGCAGCTTTACGGGTTTTGAAGTGCGAGGAGAGGCATGAGTACGATATTGGTCACCGGTGCAACGGACGGCATCGGATTAGAGACGGCAAAAGAACTGGCGCGGCGCGGCCACGAGGTGGTGTTGCATAGCCGTGATGCGGAGAAGGCCATGCAGGCAGCGGAAAAGGTCAGGCAAGCGGTACCGGATGCGAAGTTGCAGACCGCGTGTGCGGATCTGTCCGACCTCGGACAGGTGGTGCAGATGGCGCACGAGTTGAATGCACGGCTGCCCAGGCTGGATGTGTTGTTGCACAACGCGGGTGTCTATATGCCCACGCGCCAACTGTCAGCGAATGGTTTTGAGATGACGATGGCGGTGAATTATTTGGCGCCGTTCGTGCTGACGCGCTGGTTGCTGTCAGTGTTGAAGCAGTCGGCCGATCCGCGGGTGGTGACGGTGAGTTCTGTCGCGCATCAAAGCGGACGCCTAGCGTTCGACAACATGAATGGCGAACGCGAGTTCGATGCTTATCACGCTTACGCCAATTCCAAACTGGCCGATACCTTGTTCGCCAACGCATTGGCACATCGCGAGACTTGGCTATGTTCGAACAGCCTGCATCCGGGCGTGATCGACACCAAGCTGTTGCACGCCGGTTTCGATATGAAGGGTGATACGCGGGCAAACGGTGCGCGCACATCAGTCTATCTGGCGATATCACCCGAGGTGAAAGGTGTGACGGGTAAATATTTCGATGATTGTCGGGAAGCACAGATTTCTGCTCTGGCAGCCGACCATGAGCTGGATGATGCGCTGTGGCGTTGGACCGAACATACCTTGAGTGACTGGCTGCCATGACCAACTATCCGCCTGATGCTTTGCTGTTCGTGACACCGAATTGTCCGCATTGCGAGACAGTGAAGCATGCCTTGGGCGAGTTGTTGAAAGAAGGGCAGGTCGGTCAAGTGCGTGTGGTGGATGCTTCGGAGAACACTGCATTGGCTCAGGAGTATGAGGTGCGCAGTGCACCCTGGTTGAAGCTGGGCATCTTCACATTGACCGGCGCGCGCACGTTGGGCGAGTTGCGGCAATGGGTGGACTGGGCGCATGGCGAGGAAGGCAAGGCGCACTATGTCGCACATTTGCTGACTGAAGGTGGCTATGTGCAGGCGAGTGCCTTTATCCATGCCGATACCCAACGACTGAAACCTTTGCTGTCCATCGTGGCCGATCCTTCGGCCTCGCTGGAAGTGAGATTGGGTGTCAGCGCATTGCTGGAATCGTATGCTTATTCACCCGCCTTGCAAGCCTTGATGCCCGAGCTGGCAGAACTCAGCAGTCATGCCGATCACCGCGTGCGTGCCGATGCTTGCTATCTGCTGGGATTGACCGGCAGTGCGGCGGCGAAGCCCTATGTGGAAGCATGCTTGCACGATGCGCACGAGGAAGTGCGCGAGATCGCCATCGACGCGATGCACAATCTGAAGCAAAAGCGCCTCAACGCTTGAAGTGTTTCAGTGCGCCGAATCGGCGTACATGATCGGCAATTTCTCCTTGGCAAGCTGTAGCGCCTCCAACACTTTCAGTGCCGCAAAAGCGTCATTCGCGGCGTACAACATCTGCTGATCATTCAGGTCGTGCAGTGCCCAGTTGGACGTGGTGACCTTGCGCGATTTGATGAAACGTTGCTTGAACATCTGCGCGACAGCACTTCTCACCCCCATCTCTTTTTGGAAACCATCCTTGCTGAACACTTGATTCAGATCGACCAGTCCGCCGGGCTGGATGCCCAGCTTGTTGCGGATGTGTTTGCTGTCCGAACTCAGTCCGAAACCGACCTTGAGTAGCTGCGGTGACTGCAGCATCTCGATCAGAAAGGGATAACAGTCTTTGCGGTGTATCTGGAACAGATAGGCTTTGTCGTGCAGGGCGAACTGCAGCACGTGCGGTCCGTCGCTCACATCACCGGCGGCGAAGGTGGGTTTGGATTCGGTATCGAAGCCGATGATGCCCGCAGCCATGATCTCCGCCGTGGCAGCGGCATAGCCATCCGGTGTGGTGGGCAAGTGGATGCGTTCCAGCGGCAGGCCGACGAAGGGTTCCATCAGGGCGATGTCTTCTTTGCTTGGTGCGTCCCGCCTGACCTTGATGCGGCGTGCGATCTTTTCAAGCTGGCGATGGATGTCTGCGAACAGTGGTCTGCTGCGCACCTGCTTGCTGTCGCAACGCTGTTGCAAGGCACGCATGGCGTTGAGTATTGCGGCGTTCTCCGATGTGGGCTTGCAGCGCGTTATCAGTTCGTCCAGCAGACAGGCGAAGGCGCGCACCTCGATGCGCTGCATGGCCTCGGCTTGTTGTGCATCCTGCGGCAGGAAAGATGCCGCACCGAAGTCACCCAACAGGCAGTCGCCTGCGTTATCCCACAGGATGTTATGCGCGTACAGATCGCCATGCATGATGCATTGTGCATGCAGATGTTCGGCTACGGCGGCGATGCCGCGTGCGATGTTGAGCGCGACGGGCAGCTTGAAGCGCACATCGTCGGCGTAGATGTCGCGCGTGCAGGAAGCGAGACTGGGCGGGCCGGCCAGATTGCGGAAGGCCGGATCGATGAGCGACATCACCAGTCCCGGTGTCTGCTCGGGATGCTCGCTGATCTTGCCGATGACGGGAATCAATCCGGGATGTGCACCGGCAGCGATGCTGGCTGCTTTCTCGCTGCGCGGCAGGCCGTCGCTGGTGAGCGCGCCTTTGAACATCTTCACCGCGACCGGCGCATCTTTTTCCTGATGATGTGCGCGGTAGATCACGCCGGAAGCCCCTTCGCCCAGTTGATGATGCAGCTCCAGTTGATGCCACTCGATGGGTGTGATGTGCAGATGTTCCAGCGCGGCGGCTTCGTTGATGTCGCTGCACGGGTTGCCGGAGCAGGCCAACCAGGCGAGGCGCGGCATGTCGAACAGCCAATCGGGCAGGTGTTCGAAACGGTTGGCGGCGATGCGCAGTAGTTCCAGATTGCGACATGCGGTCAGTTCATCCGGCAACTGTTGCAACTGATTGCCTGCCAGCATGAGTTTTTGCATGCGGGTGCAGCGGCCGATCTCCGGCGGCAGTTCGCGCAGGCGGTTGTCGGTAAGGATGAGCCAGCGCAGCTTGGTCGGCAGAGCAGCGGCAGACAGTGTCTCGATCTGGTTGGCTTTGAAGCCGACCATCTCCAGCTCGGTGCAGCGACCCAACACTTCCGGCACATGGGTGAAGCGATTGTCGGAACAGAAGATGACGCGCAGTTTGTGCAGGCGCGGTAGGTCGTCCGGCAGCTCACTTAGTGCATTGCCGGAGAGGTTGAGTATCTCCAGCGAGTCGGCCAGCTCGAATATCTCGCGCGGGAATTCGCGCAGGCCGCAACTGAGGTCGAGACGCGTTACACCGGCGAGTTCGCCGGCGCGCAGGGCTTCAAGTGTGTGCATTAAAAGAGAACTTGCTGATCAAGCTTCAGCAGCTTGTTCGGTGGTGATGATGAGACGGCTGCCTTGAACGGAGTGGATGGTGCCATGCATGGCATCCGGCATGCGGCTGTCGAACTTGTCGGCTTGCCATTCCTGGCCACGGCAGGTCACGCGCGCGCTGCATTCGTCCAGCCATTCGATCACTTCCACGCGTTCACCCACTTCTGGGCGGGCGGGTTTGCTGCTCGTTCCTTTTCTGGCAGAGCGGATGCCGAATACGATCAGCGAGTGGGCGATGGCACCGGCAGCGAGCGCGGCCAGTTGGGTGTTCAAGTCTGCACCGCTGTAGTCCGCGTAGGCGGGATAGGCGAAAGCCAGTCCTATCCCAAATAGATACATGGAGCCGTAAAGAAATTCCATGAGCATGCACAGCACACCGTATACCAGCCAAGAAACCAAACCCATTACAAACCTCCAGAATTATTGTGAGCGTGCGCTTGGCACGTTGCACATCATTTTACGCGAGACACGGACACGCGGGTCTTTGGCAAGCCATATTCTAGAAAGAATCTTTCGGCGACGGTGACAGCTTCGTCCGGCCCGGCGATGTAGATATCACCCAGCAGCATCGAGGTATCCGCGATCTGGATGTCTTGCAGCAATTTGATGAGCGCTTCTTCTCGATTGCTGTTCATGTGGCGCAAGTCGAAGCCGGCGATATGTTCCTGGTAGCGGAAGTTATCCAAGGCATCGTCCCAGGCATGGGCGATGTTGGGCAGGTAGATGTGTTGTCTGCTTGAACCTATCCAGTGCAGCTGGATTTCCTCCACCTCCAGCGATAGGGCGTGTTCGATCAGGCTTTTGATCGGGGCGAAGCCGCAATCGAGCGCAAAGAAGAACAGCGGTTGCGCGCTCTTCTCGTGCAGGATGCATTCACCCTGTGGTCCCTCGATCTCCACCACCTCATGCGTCTTGAGTTTGTTGAAGGCGTAGTCGGAGAACAGATTGCCGGGTTGGCGATGGATGTGGAACAGCAGGTTGCGGTCGTCGCACGGGCAACTGGCGATGGCCTGCAAGGCGCTGAACGATTGCCCGAGCTTGAGTGTGACCCCCTGTCCGGCAAGGAAGCGCAGGCGCTTGGTGCGGGGTGTCTGCAGATGCAGCAGCAGGATGTCGTCGTTGATATGGCCGATGGCTTTCACATGCGCTTCGATCTGCTGGAAGGGGATGTCCTGCACGCTTTCCGCCACCGGTGCTTCGATCACCAGATCGCTGACGGCAGTGTTGCTGCACAGCAGAACGTAACCGGCATTCTTTTCTGCTTCGGGGATGGGGTAATCGTGATTGCGCGTCTTCCTTACTTCACCCGAAACGATCTTTGCCTTGCACAGGCCGCAGTTGCCGCTGCTGCAGCCATAGCTGAGCGGGATGCCGGAGCGCATGGCGGCTTCCAACAATGAGTCGTGACCTTCGACCATGAAATCGTGTTTGCTGGGCAGTATCGTCACTTGCGCAGTCATTACGCGCAGGATGTTGTCTTTGATTGCGAGCGGATTGATGAAGCCGGGTTCAGTCGCCAATTCGACCTCCTGTTCTAGCCATTTCTGCAGTTCCGCTATTGATATATCGGGCGTGCTGTTGAGCTTGTCCCACAGCTTGCTCAGCAGTTCCTTGAAACGATCCACCTGCGCCTGGCTTGAAGCCAGCGTCTTGCCGAGTTCGGTGATGCGCGCGGCAAGGACTTCCGGTTCGGGCAGGGCACGCTCGAACACGCGCTTGCCGAAGGCCTTTTCCTTGATCTGCGCGATGCGCCGAGTTTCGGCAGTGTCTTCCAGTTGCGCATCGGGGTAACAGGCCAGCAGGTTGCCGACCGAGATCATGCCGTCGTGCGAGATCATCTCGCCACGCTTGATCTTGCGTTGCAGCTCGGCACGGTTCACGCCGATCAGTCTTGCTGCGCGGGTCAGGCTGAGCGATTCGGTCATGATCGGCTCCTGATCACCGGGTCTGCTGTTCCATCGCTTTGCGTTGCTGCTCGGCCGCATCCAGCTGCAGGGCACCGACTTCCTTTGCTTTATCCAGCGCGTCGCGTTGTGCTTCGAACAGTTTCGGGGCGGGTGGTGGGGTGTCGCTGCGACTGCATGCGCATAGCAGAAGGGTGGCGAAAAGGATAACGGCGATAGGGGGGCGCATGGTGTTCTCCTTGTGGGTGCTACTGACGCGATCATGATAATCAGAAATCAGGGTGGCCACCATGTATTGGCAGAAAGAAATGATGCCGCGCCATACATTAGTTTCCGCATACCGGCCCTGCTGAGGTAGGATTCCATCTGCTCGTCATGCTGCTCAATGAATTGAGTCGCCAAATAACAATAGAAAGTGCTTGAGGGAGAGGTATGACTTCACGAATCATTTCCGGACAACCAGTGCTGATCATCGGCGCGGGTCGAGGCGGATCGGCTTTGCTCGAGATGTTCATGGAAGACAATCTTGCCAATGTCGTGGCACTCGTGGACACCAATCCAGATGCGCCGGGCTTCGCATTGGCGCGCAAGTACGACATTCCAACTTTCACCGATAGTGTTTCCGCCTTGCGGGCTTGCAAGGAGCATTCCGACTGCATCATCTATAACCTGTCCAACGACGAATCAGTCGCGGAGGAGGCTTACAAGGTATTCGGAGACCACCGGGTGACCGGTGGTGCCGAAGTCAAACTCTTTTGGCAGATGGTGACCAATCTGCAGGCGATCAAAGGCGAGCTGGAAAAGAGCCAGGATGAATTGCAGGCCATTATCCATAACGTGATGGATGGCATCATCACCATTGATGAATTGGGGGTGATACAGGGTTTCAATCCTGCGGCTGAACGCATCTTCGGATATTTCACGCAGGAAATCGCGGGACAGAACGTGAAGTTGTTGATGCCTGAGCCGGATCGCAGTGCGCATGACGGTTACTTGCATCGCTATGTACACAACCAGGAAAAGCGTGTGCTTGGGGTGCGCGGCCGCGAGGTGCTGGCGGTGCGCAAGAACGGGGAGACTTTTCCGATGGAGCTTTCGGCGTCCGAGATGTTCCTGGGGGGGCAGCGCTATTTCATCGGTATCGTGCGCGACATCACCGAGCGCAAGGAAACGGAAGAGCGGATCGCACATCTGGCGCATTTCGACTATCTGACCAATCTGCCCAATCGCGCATCATTCCTAGGTATTCTGGATCATTCGGTCAGTCTGGCAAAGCGCAACAAGCACAAGCTTGCAGTATTGTTCATCGACCTGGATGGCTTTAAGCAGATCAACGATACGCTGGGGCATGAAGCAGGAGATCTATTGTTAAAAGGTGTCTCGGCGCGCTTCAACCAGTCCATCCGTGACTCGGATACTTTGGCCAGGCTGGGCGGGGATGAATTCATCATGCTGCTGGAGAACATCAACAATGCCGAGCGCGCGGGGCTGCTGGCTGAGAAAGTCGTCGATTCACTGGCGGAACCGTTCGACTTGAATGGTCAGGCGGCGAAGGTGGGTGCAAGTGTCGGTATCGCTTTATTCCCGGATGATTCGCTGGATGCCAGAGAGCTGGTGAGGCAGGCAGACGAAGCGATGTATATCGCCAAACACGGCGGAAAGAACATCTGGAAGTTCTACCGCGACAAGTGAGCAGAACTTGCCGCTCAGGCGAGCGGCATGGGTTTGCCGAACAGCCAGCCTTGGCCGTAGTCGCATCCAAGCTCTGTCAGCGCATCACGCGTTTCTATGGTTTCGATACCTTCCGCCACTACGGACATGCCTAGCGTATGCGCCAGCGCGATAGAAGAGCGCACGATTTCCATACTTTGATTCGATGTCAGCATAGGCGCAACAAAAGCACGATCCAGCTTGAGTGTGCCGATCGGGTAGCGCTGCAAGTTGTCCAGCCCCGAGTAGCCAGTGCCGTAATCATCCAGCGCCAGTTGGAAGCCCAGCTCGATCAGGTGACCGAGGATGCTCATCGCGAGTGCCGGCTGTTCCACCATCACCGTCTCGGTCAGTTCCAGCTTCAATGATTCGGGCGGCATGTTATGGCGGGCGATGATGGCTTTTACGTCATCCACCAGATTCTCGCCGGTCAGTTGACGCGCAGAAAGGTTGACGCTGACGAAGGGGGTCTCATGCTTGATCATTTCCCGTAGGCGCGGCCAGTCGCGCGAGGCACGCTCCAGCGTCCACAGACCAAGCTGACGGATCTGTCCGGTCTGCTCGGCCAGCCACAGGAAGTCCATCGGCGGGATCAGTCCTTCTGTTGGGTGATGCCAGCGGATCAACGCTTCGAAACCTGCCACGCTGTCGTTTCTGAGGTCGCAGATCGGCTGGTAATACATCTCGAACTCGTTCTGGTTGAGCGCGCGCGTGATGCCATGTGCCATCGAAAGTTTTTGGGTGGCTGCCCCTTGCAACTCTTTTCGCGATTGCGCGCTTGCGGAGTTGTGGTCCGGTGATGAGGGATGTGTGGATTCGTGGCCCGGGTTGTTGCGGAAGCGTTCCAGAATGACCTGCAAAAGATGGCGCAGGATGGGGTCGCTGCGATCCAGCAATTCCTGAACCAGTTGGCGTTCTATCTGGATCAGTATTGTGTCGGAGGTGGTTCGTGCACTCGCCGTGCGCGGGTGCTGATCTAGCAGAGCCACTTCGCCGAACAGCTCGCCGGGTTTGAGCAGACTCAAGCGTTGGTCACCTGTCGTAGTGGTATGCATGATCTCGACTTCACCGGATTCGATGATGTAGGCACAACAGCCTTCATCACCTTCTGAGAAGATGGTTTGGTCTTTGGTGAAATGCTTTCTATCGAGCTTGTCCAGTGTCATGGTATTTTTGCCATTGCCTGACTGTAGGGTGCACGCACATTCGCATCTTTGCCGGATTCAATCAAGGAGAACGACGGCCAATATATTCCACATGTGACATATGGAACAGCATGGATGAGACATACAGGAGTGAAGTCATGACACGAAATACGTTTGCAAAGTTATTGCTGGCAATTGCGCTACCTGTCCTGCAGTGCCAGGCATGGGCTGCTTCGCCCGCGCCTGTCGCGGCAAAGCACGGCATGGTGGTGACGGCGCATCATCTGGCCACGCAGGTCGGCGTGGATGTGTTGAAAGCCGGTGGCAATGCGGTGGATGCCGGGGTGGCGGTGGGCTATGCGCTGGCGGTGGTGTATCCCGTGGCGGGCAATCTGGGCGGCGGCGGATTCATGACGCTCATGCGCGCCGATGGCAGCAAGACATTCCTCGATTTTCGCGAGAAGGCACCGCTGGCTGCGAGTGCCGACATGTATCTCGACCGCGACGGCAACGTGGTGTCGGGTGCGAGTACGGACGGGCATCTCGCAGTCGGTGTGCCGGGTACGGTGTCCGGCATGCAGTATGCGCTGGAGAAATACGGCACGCTGCCGCGCGCTAAAGTGCTGGCGCCCGCCATCAAGCTGGCACAAGGCGGATTCGCGCTGGGGCAAAGCGATGTAGATATGCTGGCGATGGCGACGCAGGCATTCAAAAAAGACAAACCTTCTGCGGCGATCTTTCTCGATCATGGTCAGTCATACAAAGCCGGGCAGCGTCTGGTGCAGAAAGACCTTGCGCGCACTTTGCAGTACATCAGCAAGCTCGGTAGTGAGGGTTTCTACCAAGGCCCGGTGGCCAAGGCGTTGGTGGCGAGCAGCCAAGCGAACGGCGGCATCATCGCGCAGGCAGACCTCGACCAATATCGGACGCGCGAACTGGCACCCATCGAATGCAGCTATCGCGGTTTCGGCATCATCTCAGCGCCGCCGCCGAGTTCGGGTGGGGTGACCATGTGCGAGATGCTGAACATCCTCGAAGCCTATCCTTTGTCAGCGCTGGGTTTCCATTCCGCGCAGGCGGTGCACTATCAGATCGAGGCGATGCGCCATGCCTATGTGGATCGCAACAGTTATTTGGGCGATCCGGATTTCGTGAACAATCCACTGGCACGCTTGCTAGATAAAAAGTACGCCGCACAGATTCGCGCCAAGATTGCAAAGGACAAAGCGGGCATCTCCATGCAGATCAAACCCGGTGTCGCGCCGCACGAAGGTGACAACACCACGCATTACTCCATCGTCGATCGTTGGGGTAACGCGGTGTCGGTCACCTACACTTTGAATGGCGCGTTCGGTGCCAAGGTCACGGCGGCGGAGACGGGCGTGTTGCTCAACAACGAGATGGACGATTTCACCGTCAAGATCGGTGTGCCGAACAGTTACGGTCTGGTGCAGGGCGAGGCGAATGTGATCGCGCCGGGCAAGCGTCCGCTGAGCTCCATGAGTCCGACCATCGTCACAAAGGATGGCAAGCCGCTGATGGTGGTGGGCACACCGGGCGGCAGCCGCATCATCACAGCTGTGATGCACGTGATACTCAATGTGATCGACTATGGGATGGATATTCAGGAGGCGGTGGATGCGCCACGCTTCCACCAGCAGTGGTTGCCGGATACGACCTTCGTCGAGCGTTACGCGCTCAGTCCCGATACGCGCGTGGCGCTTGAGTCATGGGGGCAGAACTTCAGTGATACCGGCTATGCCAACCATGTGACGGCGATCCTGATCGGTGCGCCCAGACTGGGTGGAGAAGCAGTGGGGAACAATCGTTACTACGGCGCGAACGATCCGCGTCACAACACGGGTCTGGCCTTGGGGTACTGAGCGCTAGCCAACAGCAAGCGCGGTAAATCACATCGCGCCGCTATCCTGATCGTGGCGGTGTCTCTTGTACAGCAGGCTCATCACCCCGGAGAGGATGAGCGCGAACACCACCAGGATGATGAAGATGTGCAGCTCCATCTTTTCCATCACGGCGTACAGGCCGAGCATGGCGAAGATGCTGATGTTCTCGTTGAAGTTCTGCACCGCGATAGAGCGACCCGCACCCATCAGCAGGTGACCGCGGTGTTGCAGCAGCGCGTTCATCGGTACCACGAAGAAACCGCCCATCGCTCCCATCGCGATCAATAGCAGGACTGCCAGCACACTGTTGTTGATCGGGATCATCAATAACACGGCCAGGCCCATGGCGATGCCGACTGGCAACACGTTCACCGAATGTTCCAGCTTGATGTAGCGCGCGGCCAGCACCGAACCGATGGCGATGCCGATGGCGAACCAGGCGGTGAGTTGGGCAGCCTGACCGATGTCGTAGTTGAGCGCCACCGCCGCCCAGCCGATCAGCAGTAGTCGTAGCGTCGCACCCGCCCCCCAGAACAGTGTGGTGACCGCCAGCGAGACTTGGCCCAGCGGGTCTTTCCACAGCAGTTTGAAGCAGTGCCAGAATTCCTGGGTGAGCGCGATCGGGTTGCGGCTCAGCGGTTTATGCTCGATGGGGACGCGCGGGATGTACAGGTTGAACACGGCTGCGATCACATACAGCACAAGAATGATGGCGATGGCGAACATGGGCACGCTGTCCAGCAGCGGGACGTTCAGCGATTCGACCAGCGGTGCGAACATGGTGGGCGAGATGAGGACGCCGCCAACCACTGCGCCGAGCACGATGGCAGCGACCGTGAGGCCTTCCATCCAGCTGTTCGCCTTCACCAACTCGCCGGGCGGCAGATATTCGGTGAGGATGCCGTACTTGGCAGGCGAATAGGTCGCCGCGCCGAGGCCGACCAGACCATAGGCGAGCAGGGGATGCATGCCGAACAGCATGGCGATGCAACCGGAGAGTTTGATCAGGTTGCTGATGAACATCACGCGCCCTTTGGGCAGCGAGTCGGCGAAGGCACCGACGAAGGGGGCGAGCAGGATGTAGGAGAAGATGAAGAACTGTTGCAAAACCGGCGTGTGCCAGCCGGGGGAGGCCAGATCTTTCAGCAGGGCGATAGCGGCGAACAGCAATGCATTATCGGCAAGCGCACTGAAGAACTGCGCAGCGAGGATGGTGTAGAAGCCGCGATTCACGATGGGTACAGGTTGGAGTGACGAGGTTTTATAACATGAAACTTCTTACGGGATTGTTAATTTCTGAATATTCGCAGCACTTTCAAAAGTGCCGGAAAGAGCGGCCTGTTATCATTCGCGCCACTTTTGTGAATCAGACCAACTGACATGTCACGCCCCATCCAAGCCCATATCGACCTTTCCGCATTGCGCAACAACCTGCGTGTGGTACGCCGCGCCTCATCGGCACGCGTGATGGCGGTGGTCAAGGCGAATGCCTACGGGCACGGCCTGTTGCAGGCAGCCGAGGCTTTGAGTGATGCCGATGGCTTTGCGCTGCTGGATGTACTTGATGCGGTGAAATTACGCGATGCCGGTTTTCGTCAGCCCATCCTGTTGCTGGAGGGGTTCTTTTCGCGCGACGAACTGCCATTGTTCGCCGAGTATGAATTGACTGCAGTGATCCATAACCATCAACAGATCGAATGGCTGGAAGCCTATCCGCGCAAGAATGCGCTTTCGGTATGGCTCAAGATCAATAGCGGCATGAACCGGCTCGGTTTTTCACCCCAAGAGTTTCCTGCAGTGATGGAACGTTTGAAGTCACATCGCGCCGTGCGTGATGTGACGTTGATGACCCATTTCGCACTGGCGGACGAAGCGCCCGGTGTCGCAACGCAACTCGCCATGTTCGAGCAACTCACTGCCAATCTCAGAATGCCGCGCTCACTGGCGAATTCCGCTGCCATCTTGCGCCATCCCGCGTCACACAGTGACTGGGTGCGCCCCGGCATCATGCTTTACGGCAGTTCGCCGTTCGCAGATGTCAGTGCCGAATCGCTGGGTTTACAGCCGGTGATGACGCTGTCCAGTGAACTGATCTCGGTGCGCGAGATCAAGGCGGGTGATGCGGTCGGTTACGGGGCGACCTTCTTCTGCGCGGAACGGGCGATGCGCATCGGCACCGTGGCTTGCGGCTATGCCGATGGCTATCCGCGCCATGCCGCGACCGGCACGCCGATCCTGGTGGATGGCAAGCGCACCCGTACCTTGGGTCGGGTGTCGATGGATATGCTGGGTGTCGATCTGAGCGACATACCTGATGCGCGCGTGGGCAGTCGCGTAGTGCTGTGGGGCGAGGGCATGCCGATCGACGAGGTGGCGAGCGCTGCAGGCACGATCAGCTACGAATTGCTGTGCGCACTGGCACCGCGCGTGCCGGTAGTCGGAACGTAAAAAGACCCGCCGGTTCTCGGCGGGTCTTTCTTGTGCAGCTATAGTTTTACAGACCTAGGCGATACGGAAACGTGCTGCCAATTCGTCAAGCTGCTTGCTAAGTTCTGTCATTTTCTGTGCTGACGATGCAGTCTGTGAAGAGGCCAGGCTGTTCTCTTCGGTACCCTGTGCGATCTTCTCGATCCGCTGTGCGATATCCCGGGCAGCCAGTGATTGTTCCTGGATCGCCGAGGTGATGTCGTCCACTGCATGCGCCGCATGCAGAGCCGCCTCACTGATGCTGCTGACCGAGGTGCCGGCCTTGCGTGCCAGTCCCACGCCGTCACTCACGCGTTTGACGCTGACATCCATCTCCTGTGCAGCCTGCTTGGTCCCGTCCTGTATCTTGGCGATCATGGAGCTGATCTCTTTGGTCGAGATGGCAGTTCGTTCGGCCAGTTTGCGAACTTCGTCCGCGACCACCGCGAAACCTCGTCCCTGTTCGCCTGCACGTGCAGCCTCGATGGCCGCATTCAATGCCAGCAGGTTGGTCTGGTCGGCGATCTCGCGGATGGTGTTGACGATGCTGGAGATCTGTTCCGAGTAACCTTCCAGATTGCGGATGGTGTCCGCGACATTGTTCACCGCTGTGGCGATCTTCTCCATCTCGCCGGCGGTGCTTTGGATGATGGCACCACCTTCTCCGGCCTCTTTGCTCGAAGTCTGGCTGACTTGATAAGCATCCTTTGCATGCTCGCTGACCTGGTCGATGGAGACAGACAGCTCTTCCATCGCGGCCGCCATGCCTGAGGCGGCCTCGGATTGCATCTCGGTCACTTTGGAGCTGTTATGCGCGGAGGCTGAGACATTGCTTGAGGTTTGATTCAGCGAGGTGATGCCTTCACGCACATTGGCGATCAGTTCGTGCAGGTTGTTGCGCATGACCGAGAGGGAAGCCACCAACTCACCCAGTTCGTCCTTGCTCGCGGCTGGGAGCGGTTTGGTGAGATCGCCCGATGCGATGGAGTTCGCCGCGTCGATCGAAGCCTGCAGCCCGCTCTTCACCCTGCGGATGATGGTCCATGACTGGAGCAGCATGCCCAGCGTGCCGACGGCGAGCAGGATAGAGAACAGCAGATGGTCTAGGTCGGCAGTGCGAACGGAAGCTTCGTATTCGGCTTTGGCGACATCGGTCTGGTACACGATCAACTTATCCAGCGCTTCATGGAAGGCTGCGCGTTCTTCACGTCCGGCCTTGAGCAGATTTTGCAAGGCATCGCGGCTGTAATTATTCTGCTTCAAGGCATCGACTGTTTCGGCGATCTTTTGCTGCCATGCGGAACGGCGGCTATCGACCTCGGCAGCCAGTTTCTTCTCTTCCTCGGTCAGATAGGTGGCCATGTATTTCTTCCACAAGGCATTGATCTCGTCCTTGCGCTCTTTGGTCGCATCCAGATGCTGGCTGACCGGGTGGCCATGCAAGGTGGAGAGCGGACTCGCCGGATCGTGCTGGAAGGCTAGCGTAAGGTCGTTGTAGTTCTCGCGAATCTTGGAATCGATCATCGATAAGTCATACATCGGGACGGCGCGATCTTCATACACACTCTTCAGGCTGGATTCGGACTTATCTACCGAATACCAGCCCAAGGCGATCGCCAAGGCGAATCCCAGCAGACCGCTGAGCGACAGGAACCACATGCGCGAGACGATGCGCATATGACTGAATACGGAAGTCAGTTTTGAGAATACCGAATTGCTCACAACCTGGCCTTCATCCAGTTTGATGCTGTCATTCGTTTGCATCTTTGCATACAGGTCTTCCGCTGCTCTTGTCTCCTGACGGGAAGGGGCGACTCGCACCGACACGTAACCGGAACCATCGGCCAACGGAGAAGCATAGGCGCGCACCCAATAGTGGTCACCATCCTTGCGGCGGTTCTTGACCAGACCGGTCCAAGGGCGTCCTTTTTTGATGGTGTCCCACAAGTCGCGGAACGCTTCAGGTGGCATGTCCGGATGGCGCACGATGTTGTGCGCTTGTCCCATCAGTTCTTGACGGGAGAATCCGGAGAGTTCAACGAAAGCATCGTTGGCGCGGGTGATCTGACCTTTTGCGTTGGTGTAGGAAATGAGGGTCTGTCCATCCGGGAAGGGATGTTCGCGTCCGCTGACGGGCTGGTTGTTTCTCATGCAAGCTCCTTAATCAGTGATCTTTCAAATGGCTTCAATACTTGCAGCATCCTGAGGCATCGTAACGAACAAAGTGATGTATCAAGCGAAGAATAGGGCTGATTATAGGTGCTAAATCAATTGATTGAATGCCAATTAAGCCATTAAATAAAAAAGGTTAATAGGCATGAACGAGGCTAAATCACACCGGAGAGTAGAGTGCTGGCCGCTTGTCGCATGGCGGGTATTGAAGTGTCAGTCAGCTGCACTAGGTGCGCATGCTCCATATCGCCGTAGTGGCTGTTGTGCGAGCGCTGGTAGCCCGGGTCGTAATGCAGCGCCAACAACTCGTCGACCAGCGTGTTGAAATTTCCTGACCGTATCAACTGTTCCCATTCTTCAATGCGTTTTGCGCCGTGGAAGGGTTTGAGGATCTCGATCTTCTTGATCAGCGTCTCGGGATCATCGACGAAGTGTTGATATTCCTCCATCAGCAAGGCGATGCGCGCTTCACGTGAGGTGTCGAGCAACACGCATGCACTGCTGTGCATGGCCGTTATCAGGGTTGAAGGGACGGTGAGACGGCCGATCTTGCTGCTTTCGGCTTCAATGAACACCGGACGCGCCGGGTCTAATTTGCGCATGGCTTGCACCAGTGCCGTCTCGAACGATTTTGGTGAGGGTTGGGCTTGCGATGGAAAGCCACCCAGCACTGAGCCGCGATGATTGGCTAGTCCTTCAAGGTCGAGCACTTGCGCGCCTTTTGCGGTCAAAGCATCCAAAAAGCGACTTTTCCCCGAGCCGGTGGGGCCGCAGATGATGCGGAAACTGAAGCTGGCAGGGAGTGTTTCCAATTGGCTCAGCACTTCGCGCCGGTAGGTCTTGTAGCCACCTTCCAACTTGTGTGCAGCCCAGCCGACTTGCCCCATGATGATGCTCATCGCGCCGCTGCGCTGGCCGCCGCGCCAGCAATAGATCAGCGGTTTCCAGGACTTGGGTTTGTCCATGAATAGCGTTTCAAGATGATGGGCGATGTTTCTGGATATCAGCGCCGCGCCGACCTTGCGGGCTTCGAAAGGCGAAACCTGTTTGTACAAGGTGCCGACGGTGACGCGCTCTTCGTTCGACAGCACCGGGCAATTGATCGCGCCGGGAATATGGTCGTCCGCGAATTCAGCAGGGGTGCGCACGTCGATGATTTCGTCAAAGTCATCGAGCTGTGTTAGGTTCGCGGTTTTGAATAACATGTGTAGTGGGAGTGAAGATGTCTGAAGTGAAATTGACGCAATTGTCTCACGGCGGCGGATGCGGCTGCAAAATCGCACCGGGATTGTTGCAGGAGATTCTGGGTAAGACCAAACATACGATGCCGTTTCCCGACCTGCTGGTGGGTATCGAGAGCAGCGACGATGCGGCGGTCTACCGACTGAACGACCAGCAGGCGATCATCGCCACTACTGATTTCTTCATGCCTATCGTCGACGATGCCTTCGATTTCGGACGTATCGCGGCCACCAATGCCATCTCCGACGTGTATGCCATGGGCGGCACGCCCATCATGGCGCTGGCTATCGTTGGCATGCCCATCAACAAGCTGGAGCCGGACACTATCCGCCGCATCCTTGAAGGCGGTGAGTCCGTTTGCCGAGATGCTGGTATCCCTATCGCGGGTGGTCATTCCATCGATGCGCCGGAACCGATCTACGGCTTGGTGGCGCTCGGTATCGTGCACCCCGATCACGTGAAGAAGAACAATGCGGCGCGCGCCGGAGATGTGCTGATCCTCGGCAAGGGGTTGGGCGTCGGTGTGCTGGCGGCGGCGATGAAGAAAGAGATGCTCAACGAAGCGGGTTACGCGCAGATGATAGCGACCACGACCAAGCTGAATCGCGTGGGCAGCGAGTTGGCAGCGATGCCGGCCGTGCATGCGCTGACAGATGTGACCGGCTTCGGTTTGTTGGGACATCTGTTGGAGATATGCCGCGGATCGAATCTGGGCGCGACGGTGAACTTCGATCGGGTGCCGACCTTGTCCGAGGCGCTGCCGCTGGTGCAGCAGGGCATCGTGGCCGGTGCCATCGCACGCAATCTGGCGAGCTACGGGCATGAGGTGGATTTTGCGGATGGCTTGCCGGAATGGCAGCGTCAGTTGGTTGCCGATCCGCAGACCAGCGGCGGGCTGCTGGTGTCGGTTGCGCCGGAAGGCGTGGAGGCTGTGTTGGCGGCGTTCACGGCGGCGGGCTTCGCGCAGGCGGCGGTGGTCGGGGCGATGCAGGCTGGCGCGGCGCGAGTCGCGGTGGTCTGAACCGCGGTCGGTGTGCCGCAGGTTTTAGTATGAGGGGCCGCTCAGCATCTGTGCCGAATGGTCGGCAAGACACTCTCTGCCGGTTCCGGCCTGCTGTACAAATAGCCCTGATGGATGACCTTGCCGCGCTGGTTGAGGAAAGCAGCTTGTTCCTGTGTCTCCACACCTTCCGCCACCACCTTGAGGTGCAAGTGCTGCGCCACCGATAGCACGATCTCGACCAGTGCCGCATCGTTAGGGTCGGTCGTCATGTCCTGCACGAAAGTCTTGTCGATCTTGATCTCGTGGATGGGCAGCTGTTTGAGGTAGGAGAGCGAGGAATAGCCGGTGCCGAAATCGTCCATCGAAAAATGGATGCCCAGCGCACTCAGTTCCACCATCTTGGCGACCACGTCCTGCAGGTTGTCGATCAGCATGCCTTCTGTCACTTCCAGTGTGAGGTGGGTCGGGTCCGCGCCGCTGCCGGTCAGTGCCTGCTTGATCTGATCGACGAAGTCGGGTTGGCGGAAGTGGCGCGGACTGATGTTGACCGCGATCCGTCCGCTGCATCCGACCATGTCTTCGCGTGCCAGCATGCCGCATACCTGGCCCAGCATCCAGTTGCCGATGTCGATGATGAGATTGGACTCTTCCGCGATCGGGATGAAGGCGTTGGGCGCAATCAGCCCGCGCTGCGGATGCTGCCAGCGTATCAGCGCTTCGGCACCAACGGCTTTTCCGGCCGCATCCACCTGCAACTGCAAGTAGGCGCGCAGTTCACCCGCGTCCAGCGCGTGGCGCAGGTCACGTTCGATCTCGAAGCGATACTGCGCGGCCTCGTCCAGCGCGCCCTCATAGAAGGCGGTCTGGTCCTTGCCGCGCGATTTCGCGTGGTGCAAAGCGGTATTGACGCGACGCAACACATCCAGCGGCGCGTCATCCTCGCTGTCCGGGAACAGCGCGATGCCGAGGCAGGCGGTGACGCTGACAGGTTCCTGGCCGATATCGAACGCCCTGTGCAGGCTGGCGTGGAGTTTCTCCGCGATATGCTGGGTAAAGTGTGCCGCTTCGTCGCGGTTGGCGGAAAGGTCGGACAACAGGATGCCGAACTCGTCGCCCGCGACGCGCGCCACGACGTCGCCCTCGCGCATGATGCCTGTCAGGCGTTGGCCGACGGCCTGTAGCAGTGCATCGCCCATCGTCTGCCCGCCGGCATCGTTGATGGTCTTGAAGTTATCGATGTTGAACGAGATCAGCGCGCTGTGATGATGAGCACGACGGGTGAGGGCGATCATATGCGCCATGCGTTCGAGCAGCAGGGCGCGGTTGGGCAGGCCGGTGAGCGTGTCGTAGAACGCAAGTTGGTTCAGCTCGGCTTCCACTTTTTGTTTTTGGGTGATGTCTTCTTTCACCGCCACAAAATGCGTGATGCGCCCGTCCGGCTGGCGGATGGGGCTGATGCTGGCGTGCTCCACGTATTCGCTGCCGTCCTTGCGTTTGTTGTAGAGCACGCCTTCCCAGGTTTCGCCTGCGGTCAAATGCTTCCACATCGCCTCGTAGGCGGCTTTTGGTGTCTTACCGGATTGCAATATACGCGTGTTCTTGCCGATGACATCCTCGTGGCAGTAGCCGGTGTTGCGCACGAAGGCCTCGTTCACGTATTCGATCTCGGCGTCGAGATCGGTGATGACGATGCTCTCCGGACTCTGTTCCACTGCCTGCGAGAGTTTGCGCAACTGCTCTTCGGCCTGTTTGCGGGTCGAAATATCGAGCAGGATGCCGATGATCGCGGGGCGGCTCTCATAAGTGAAGGACCTGCCGTGCACTTCCAGATTGATCGTTGATCCGTCACGGCGCAGGCCATTTGCTTCGTAATGGATGACATCGGCTTCGCCGGTCTCGCGCTTGCGGATGTTCTCCCTGACGATCTCCAAGTCCTGCGGCGCGACAAGATCTGCGGCAGGGATAGTGTCTATCAGCATTTCCGGGGAGTCATAGCCGAAAATCGCGGCGAAACCCGGGTTGACGTAACGGAATCGCCCATCCTGGATGATGTAGATGCCGGCAATGGATTGTTCCACCAATGCCCGGAAACGTGCCTCACTGTCCCGGAGAGCGAGTTCGGCACGTTTGCGGGCCGTGACGTCCTCGCCCGAGCTGAGTGTGCCGACGATGTTGCCCGAATCGTTCCTGAGATAGCCGTTATGCCAGGCGATGGTGCGCCGGCTGCCGTCGCGGCAAAGCACCTCGTTCTCGAACCGTTCGGCTGTCTCGATCTTGCCGGACATAAGTTGCAGGAACACGGGATAGACGGTTTCCATGCCTTCCGGTTGCGGCAGGCAGGTCTGGAACCAGTTGTAACCGAGCAGATCGACCTCGCGGTAACCGAGCAGCTCACAACCATAGCGGTTGAGCATGGTGACGCGACCTTCACTGTCGAGCGCGAGCATGATGTTCTGCACAGTGTCCAGATAACGCTGGGTGGTATCGCGTTCGTGGCGCAAGGCTTGTTCGGTGATCTTGAGGGGGGTGATGTCGCGTGAGATGCCGAACAGACCAATCACCTTCCCGGTCTGGTCGTGTAACGGCCCTTTGGTGGCCAGGAAAAAGCGGCTGCCGTCAGGGGTGTCGAGTGTCTCCTGAGTGGTGATGATCCGGTCGTCCTGCATCACCTGGCGGTCGTTGTGCTGGATCTGCACCGCCTGCTCCGCAGGGAACAGCGCGGTGTCGTCGTTACCCAGCACCTCAATGACCGATTTCCCTGAGAACCTTGCAGTGGCTGTGTTGCATAGCAGGTAGCGCCCCTCCGTATCCTTGGCGAAGATGGCGTCGGAAGATCCTTCAGCGATGCTGTCGAGCAGGCTCATGGCGCGCATCTTGTCGGCCAGATGTGCTTCGGCCTTGCGGCGCTCGCTGTCCGAGCGATGCCGTGCGTCGTGCAACATCATGCTCAGATAGCTGACCAGCAGGCCACCGGCAGTGAGGAAGCCCATCTGGAACATGTCGTAGGACTTCTCTATGGCGAAACTGCCGACCGGTGGGATGGCGAAATAGCTCAACCCTGCGACGGAAAGTGCGGTCGCCAGCAAGCCAGGGCCGAAGCCGACAAGTACCGCGCTGAGGACGATGGGGAACATGAATAGCAACAGCAGGGGGCGATCATTGAAGGATACGGCGATATCTTGGCGAACAAGCAAAGTCACGGCGGAGAGGGCGAAGGCGAGCAGGTAGCGTTGCCAATGTGGCCAGTCGAACAACCCGCCGCGTATGCTGGCCGGCTGGTTGAACTCACCTGCGAGCAGTCGTTTCAGCAGGTAGTAGAGCAGGATGGAGGTGGCCGAAACGAACAGCAGCCCCTTCAGGGATTGCATCACCGCGTGCAGGTCGTGGCCGTGGAAGAAGCGCTCCACGATCCAGTCGGACAGAACGATCCATGCGGCAGCGAAGAGCGCGTAGATGACGACGACCTTGAGGGTGTCGGCGGGCGTGTGGCGTTGATCTTCGGGGTCGTTCATGGGTGACTCCCTGTGCCGCAATGGTTGGTGTCCTCGACAGGAATCGAACCTGTAACTACCCCTTAGGAGGGGGTGGTTATATCCATTTAACTACGAGGACGCGCGTGATTCACGCTGAGTGGCGCGCATTCTAACGTAAAATCCCGCCCTCGCTTAGGCTTGCCGATGGAGATTCGATATGAAATGGCTGATCCTGTTGGGCCTGTTCGCTGCCTTGTCATTGCTGGTGATGCAGATGGCGCGCGCGGCCGAGTTGCCCAAAGTGGGTGATGCCGCACCTGATTTTGAATTACCCGACCAGCATGGGGTGATGCACGGTCTGCAGCAGTATGCGGGCCAGTGGCTGGTGCTGTATTTCTACCCCAAGGACGACACGCCCGGTTGCACGCAGGAGGCCTGCGCTTTTCGCGATGATCTGCGCAAGCTGACGGCGATGGGGGCAGTGGTTGTTGGAATCAGCGTGGACGACAGCGAGAGTCACGCAGAATTCGCCGAGAAATATCACCTGCCATTTCCCCTGCTGGCGGACAAGTCCGGTGAGGTGGCGGCACGTTATGGGGCGTTGCTGGATATGGTGGTGTTCAAGGTGGCTAAGCGATATACCTTTTTGATCGATCCGCAGGGCAGGGTCGCCAAGGTTTATCTGAAAGTTGAGACTTCGAGACATTCGACTGAGGTCATCGAAGATTTAAAAGCAATGATTGCGAAAGGGAAGTGATGAAGTATCCGAATGTGAATATCTTTGCCGCATGGTTCTTCATGCCACAGACCATCTTCATGGGCTGGGTGGCGGCGGCGGGCGGTATGCTGCTCAACGTATTCGGCTTGGCAACAACCGAAGGTGATATCCCCAGCCGCTTGGTCGGGGCGCTACTGTTGTTCGCTGGGGTATTCATCGTCTGGTACATGCAGCGCGGCCTGCCGCCGCAAGGAAAAGAGGGTGGCAACGGCTATATGTTCGGCCACCGTCTGATACTGGTCGGCAATGTGCTGGCAGCCTGTCTGTTCGTATTCCACTTCTTCGCACTGCAGATCAGCGACTACAACACGCATCTGGTGTTGGACAAGTTCACCACCATGTTCGGCTATCTGTGCATGGGTTTCTTTGCGGGTGGTTTTTCATTCGTCTATCAGTCTTCGATGCCGCAGGAAGAGAATAGTTAATGCCGTATATCACGCTGGATAAGGCCTCTTTGGCCTTCGGTCATGTCGCATTGTTGGATCATGTGGATTTTCAACTGGATGAAGGTGAGCGCGTCGGCCTGATCGGCCGCAACGGCGGCGGCAAATCCAGCTTGCTCAAGGTATTGGCCGGGCAGGCGCATCTGGATGACGGCACGCTGTGGCGTCAAACGACGGCACGCATCTGCTATGTCAGTCAGGAGCCGGTGCTGGATGCGAAAGCGACTGTGTTCGACGAGGTCGCGCGCGGCTTAGGCGAACTGCATCAACTGATCACCGACTATCACCATCTGTCGCATCAACTGGCCGAGCCGGATGCGGATTACGAGAAATTGCTGGAGGCGATGCAGCCTTTGCAGACCGCACTCGAAGCGCAGGATGGCTGGTCGGTGCAAGCGCGTATCGAGACGGCCATCCAGCGTTTGGAGCTGGATCCGGAGGCATTGGTCGGCTCTCTTTCCGGCGGTGTGCGCAAACGCGTGGCGTTGGCGCAGGCCTTGGTGGCCGAACCGGAAGTGTTGATCCTGGACGAGCCGACCAACCATCTGGATTTCGCTTCCATCGAATGGCTGGAAGGTTTGCTCAAAGAGTTCCGTGGCAGCGTGCTGCTGGTCACCCATGATCGGCGCTTTCTGGATAACGTGGTCACGCGCATCGTCGAGCTGGATCGCGGCAAGCTGGCCAGTTTCCCCGGTAACTTCGCCGCCTATCAAACTCTCAAGGAACGCATGCTGGCGGATGAGGCAGTGTTGAACGCCAAGTTCGATAAGGTGCTGGCGCAGGAAGAGGTGTGGATACGCCAGGGCATCAAGGCGCGCCGTACCCGCAACGAAGGCCGTGTGCGTCAACTGGAAGCACTGCGACTGGAGCGCGCGGCACGGCGCGAGAAGGTGGGCAAGGTGGAGATGAATCTGGAGGCGGGAGACCGCTCCGGCAAACTGGTGGCCGAACTGACGCATGTGAACAAGTCGTTCGGCGACAGAAGGATCGTCAGCGATTTTTCCTGCCGCATCCAGCGCGGCGACAAGATCGGCCTGCTCGGCCCCAACGGTGCGGGCAAGAGCACGCTGCTGAAGATCATCCTAGGCGAGTTGCAGCCGGACAGCGGCGAAGTGAAACTGGGTACCAAGATATCCGTCGCGTATTTCGACCAGTTGCGCGCGCAGTTGGATGACAACGCCACCCTGGCCGACACCATCAGCCAAGGTTCGGACTTCATCGAGATCGGCGGGCAGCGCAAACATGTCATCAGCTATCTGGGTGATTTCCTGTTCGCACCGGAACGTGCACGTTCACCGGTGAAGAGTTGTTCCGGCGGCGAGCGCAATCGCTTGTTGCTGGCGCGCCTGTTCACCCAGCCGGCCAACGTACTGGTGCTGGACGAGCCGACCAACGATCTGGACATCGAGACACTGGAGCTGTTGGAAGAGTTGCTAGCGAACTATCAGGGCACGTTGTTCCTGGTCAGCCAC
Source organism: Gammaproteobacteria bacterium (assembly GCA_018814405.1). Lineage (GTDB taxonomy): Bacteria > Pseudomonadota > Gammaproteobacteria > Burkholderiales > Gallionellaceae > Sideroxyarcus. The sequence goes on along the minus strand of JAHIZO010000005.1, from coordinate 486,442 downwards.
GACCGTTCCTTCCTGGATAACGTGGTGACGCAGGTGATCGCCTTCGAAGGCGACGGCAAGTTGATGGAATATGTGGGCGGTTACGAGGACTGGGTTCGTATGAAGCAGTTCGAGGCGAAGAGCCGTGTCGCTGCCCCTGCACCCGCCAAAGCCGAAGCAAAACCTGAGGCGTCAAAACCAAAGACTTCCAGCAAGCTGAGTTTCAAAGAACAGCAAGAGCTGGAAGAGATTCCGCGCCGCATCGAGGTGCTGGAGCGCGAACAGGAAGATATCGCCGCGGCACTTGGCTCGGGTACGCTGTTTCGCGACAATCCGGCACATGCCAAACAGTTGAGCCAGCGCGCAGCCGAGATCGAAGAGCAGATGCTGGATATGATGGCGCGCTGGGAGGCGCTGGAATCACGCTGAATCGCTTGCAAGGGAGGTGGGGATGAAACGTAAATTCTTTATGGTGCTTGGAGCCGGGCTGCTGTGTCTGCCCGCTTGTTCCACCAGACAGCTGATCGACATCGCCACCGCTAGTGATCCTCAGCAGGCTTTGCGCAGGGTCGCCACGAATCGTGTGGAGGCCTACAAATACAATCCTCGACTGATTCTTTCCGATCTGCGCAAGGCCGAGGCGGAGTACAACCGCCTGATGGGCAATGTGCAAAAGGAGAGCGGCTCGAAGTGGGGCAAGAAAGAATCACGTACCCTGCCCAGTCGCACGCGCTACGTCAAATACACTGAGAACTACAAGAACCGCGTGGTGGTGGATTACGACGCGGGCAGCATCCTCATCGAGCATCTGGATGAGGTGAGTGTAAAGGATAAGTTGCGCAATGCTGTGGTGGTAGCCTTGCTGACGCCGAATGATCCGGGTGCGGTCGATCTGTTCTCCGACAAGGAGATATCCCTCAATGGCGATCCCTATCTGGAACAGATGGTGGCGGACCAGAACGGCAATACGCTGCAGTCGCGCGAGGATGTGGAGCGCTATGCGGACTACATGGTGAATAACCGCTTGCAGTCGCGCAGTATCGATGCCAACGGCACGCGCAAGAATGTGTACTTCGTGCGTTTCAATATGGTGAACTCGCATCTCGATAAACGCGCGGTGCAATATGCCGCCACGGTGCGCCGTCACTCGGAAAACACGCAGGTCAGTCGCAGTCTCATTTTCGCAGTCATCAAGACCGAGAGCGCGTTCAACCCCTATGCCGTATCCAGTGCACCGGCCTACGGCATGATGCAGCTGGTGCCTTCCAGTGGCGGGCGAGAAGCTTATCGGAAGGCCAAGGGCGAGGATGTGATGCCGAGCAAGGAATATCTGTTCGATGCGAACAACAACATCGAACTGGGTTCCACCTATCTGGGTGTGTTGCTAAAAGATAGTCCGCTACGCGAGATACAGAATCCGGTGTCGCGCGAATACTGCGCCATCGCCGCCTACAATACCGGGCCGTCCAATGTGATGCGCGCATTCAGTCAACTCAAGAGTAGTCGCGACCGGCAATATGACGCGATCAACAAGATCAATACCATGAAGCCGGAGCAGGTGTATGACGCATTGCGCACCAAGCTGCCTTATGCAGAGACGCGCGGCTACATCGTGAAGGTGGTCGAGGCGAAGAAGCTGTATGCAGTGATGTGAGGCGTCACTCGTACCTTTTGAAGTACAGCGCGTAGCAGTCTTCGGCGATGGGGCGGTATGAAGAGTTCTTCACATATTCCGCGATCTTCAGGTCTTCGCTGACCACGTGGTTGGCGACCCAGGAAACGATCTGCGGCAGGATATCTTCTGGTGTTTCCTGCTTGCGATTGATCTTGGCGATGAACACGTTCAACACCCCTAGCAATTCAGAATGTATTCGCTCGTGATCAGCCAAGCCGGGATAGCGTAGTTCTGACATCAGGTTCTCTTCACTGAGGAAGTGGAATTCGGTGAACTTCTTGATCTCCAGCATGATGCCCATGACAATCTTCTGATCCATCTTGCTGGTCAGGGCGAGGTCGAGTTTCTTGAGTAACAGCACCAGCATGCGATGCTGGGTGTCGATCATTTCGTTGCCGATCTCCAGTTCTTTTTTCCAGGCGATTTGCATGATCTTCTCCCCCGTTGCTGTGGACCATTGCGGCAGTGCAGGATGATTGTACTCCTAGAAAACAGCATCTTCACCCTATGACAGTCATGGCGTAAAAGTGGCGATATCTTTGCGCTTGCCACTTTGGCGCGACAGGCATAGTCTGGTGGCACGGCTAGACCCTATAGGAGGTGTGCTATGACTACCCATCCCCGATCTCTCCCGGAGTCCGAGCAAGTCAGTTGCAAGGTCTGTCTGAAAGAAGTGCCACAATCTTCTGCTGTGGATTTCGAGGTAGGCGACTATGTTGCCCACTTTTGCGGCCTTGAATGCTATGCGCAGTGGAAAGGGAATCGCGCTACAGAAGATTCATCCCAAGATGAGGATAAGCAGTCCTGAGCTTCTGGTTTCATAGATTCAGCTAGTGGGGGCGTGTTTCGCAAGGAATCGGTCGAGCTGATTGGCGAAAGTTTGCCGATCTTTCTGGTTTAATGCGGCAGGGCCGCCAGTCTCTACACCGCTGCTGCGCAGCACATCCATGAAGTCGCGCATCGTCAGGCGTTCCCGGATGCTGTCTTTGGTATACAACTCCCCGCGCGGATTCAGCACATGGCCGCCTTTGGCGATGACCTCGGCTGCCAGCGGGATATCTGCGGTAATGATCAGGTCGCCCGCTTCGCTCATCTCCACGATCTTGTTATCCGCTACATCGAAGCCGGCCGGCACTTGCAGGGCATGGATAAACGGTGAGGGCGGGCAGTGCAGTAGTTTGTTCGCCACCATAGTGGTTTGTATCTGACGCCGTTCGGCAGCTCGGAACAGGATCTCTTTGATGACTTTTGGGCAGGCATCGGCGTCGATGAGTATCTTCATTGGATGGTTTCGTTCATGTGCGTGATGTGACGCCGCGCGGTTGGGAAAGGCGAAAGAATAGATAAGGCGCGCAGGCGACCCATAGCAGGATGAGCGGCCACAGCCTTCCCGCAGAGATATCGTAGTTCGCCAGCAATATCTGCCAGGAATGTCCGCCGACATAGTGGAAGAACAGGAACTCGAACGCCACGGTCAGCGACATCCAGAATAGCCCGGTCTGCCAAGCCTGGCGTGCCGAAGTGAATGGCCATTTGCGTGTGTACAGGAATATCACCAGACCCAGCAAGACGATGCCACTTACGGTGGAGATCTGCTGGGCGAGCAGGTCGGGGAGGTGTTTGCCGTAGGTGAAGTCGCGCATCGTGCCATTGAGAATGGAAACCAGCAGCATCACGAACCAGACAGCAAGGATTCTTATCTTCATCATTTCAAGGGTCGAGTGAGTATCAGGCGAGATTCTTTCTGCTTATGCGTCGCCTCGCGTAAAATCCCTCCCGCACTATAGCGCCACCACCTTTCCATATTCAAATCCATTTTGTCAGCTGAAGTCGAACGTTTCTTTTCCGAGCAAAGCCCGCTGTCTACAGAGATAGCCTCTTTTCGTCCGCGCGTGCAGCAGCGGGACATGGCTGTGGCCGTGGCAGAGGCGATACGTGATAACGCCATCCTGATCGCGGAAGCAGGGACGGGCACGGGCAAGACCTTTGCCTATCTGGTGCCCGCGCTGCTCAATGGCGGCAAGGTGGTGGTTTCCACCGGCACCAAGAACCTGCAGGACCAGTTGTTCCAGAAGGACTTGCCGATGGTGCGCGATGCACTGAAAGCGCCAGTATCGGTGGCGCTACTCAAGGGGCGTTCCAACTATGTGTGCCACTACCATCTGGAATTGGCGCAATCGAACGGCCTGTTCAAGACGCGCGAGGATGTGAAACATCTGGCCAAGATCGTGACCTATGCCAAGGTCACACAGAGCGGTGACAAGAGCGGGCTGGCCGATGTGCCGGAGAATGCGCCGATCTGGATGAACGTGACCTCGACACGCGACAATTGTCTGGGGCAGGACTGCCCGCAGCACAAAGAATGTTTTGTGCTCAAAGCGCGCAAAGAGGCGATGGAAGCGGACATCGTGGTGGTGAATCATCATCTGTTCTTTGCCGACGTGATGCTGCGCGACGAGGGCGTCGCAGAACTGTTGCCCGCCTGCAATACCGTGATCTTCGACGAAGCGCACCAGTTACCCGAGACGGCGAGTTTGTTCTTCGGGGAAAGTCTTTCCACAGCACAGTTGTTTGAGCTGGCAAAGGATGCGCGCATTGAGGGGCTGACATCGGCCAAGGATTTCGCCGCGCTACCGGTGGCCTGTGATGCCCTGGAAAAGGCAGGGCGCGATCTGCGACTGGTGTTCAAGCGCGAAGGCCGCATGGCAGCGCAGGCGACCGAGGACATCAAAGACTTCACATCGACACTCAAGACGGTGAGCGAAAAGCTTAGTAATCTGTCAGCAATGCTTGAGAAACAGGCGGAACGTAGTGAAGGGCTGGAGAACTGCTGGCAGCGCGCGCTGGCATTGGCACAGCAATTGAAGCATTGGCAGGATGGCGATGTGCCGGAGACGGTGCGCTGGCTGGAGATATTTCACCATTCTTTACAACTCAACACCACACCGCTTTCCATCGCCGAGATATTCAAGAAACAGATCGACGGCCATCCTCGTGCCTGGATATTCACCTCGGCGACCTTGGCGGTGAAGCAGAACTTTTCCCATTACCAGGCCGAGATGGGGCTGCAGGATGCGCGCACCGCATGTTGGGACAGCCCGTTCGATTATCCCGAGCAGGCGCTGCTGTATGTGCCGCAAGGTTTGCCGGAACCGAATACCGAGGGTTACACCGATGCGGTGGTACAGGCTGCATTGCCGCTGATCGAGGCAAGCCGTGGCAGGGCATTCCTGCTGTTCACCAGTCTGCGGGCGATGCAGCGTGCCTACGAGATATTGCAGGCGGAGTTCGATCGCAAGAACCTGAAATATCCGCTGCTGATCCAGGGCGAAGGTTCGCGCAATGAATTGCTGGCGCGTTTCCGTGAGCACGGCAATGCGGTGCTGCTGGGCAGCCAGTCGTTCTGGGAAGGGGTGGACGTGCGCGGTGAGGCATTGTCGCTGGTGGTGATCGACAAGCTACCGTTCGCGCCACCGGATGATCCGGTGCTGGCGGCGCGTATCGCCGAGATGAACAAGCAGGGACGCAATGCCTTCATGGAGTTCCAGTTGCCGCGCACCATCATCAATCTGAAGCAGGGCGCGGGACGTTTGATCCGCGACGAGAGTGATCGCGGTGTGCTGATGATCTGCGACCCGCGCCTGATCTCCAAACACTATGGCAAGCGAATCTGGCAGAGTCTGCCGCCTTTCAAACGCACGCGTGTGGAAGAAGAGGCTGTGGCGTTCTTTGCACAGATTTGAGCGGCTGCGATAGCGAACCTGTTTGGCCGATCATGCGAACGTCCCGAATTATTGCTGGCCGCGGCAAAAGCTGACTGGGTAAGTACATTGACGGGTGTGACAGATTGATGTCCACTGTGGGCTATGTGGTTTGCAACGGTTTATATCAATGACGGCAACTGGAAATTTCTTTGAAGAACTAATGTTCAGGGTCGATGCGGGAAACCTTGCCGTGCGCTCTGAACAGCTGCGTGCGCGTCTTAATCTGTTCCCTTATATGGTGCTGGGGCAGGTGTGTGCCGAGCCTATTTTCGTATGGTTGATGTGGGGTTCAGACGCACATCGGGACTTGTTGCTCTGGATCAGTTGTGCCTATCTGCTCCATTTTGCCGAGTTCGTGACTTGGCTGAAATATCGTGATCGTATCGATACTGTCAGTGAATGTCTGGATTGGAGTAGCCGATTCCTTTGGTTCTCGCTGGTCATCGGCATGATGTGGGGTTTCGGCACGCTGTTCTTCTTTCCAGTTGCCTTGCTGGATCAGGTGTTGCTGATCTGTGTGATGCTAGGGCTTGCCGCCGGAGCCACTTCGATGAATGCCACCCACCCGCCGGCGTTCTATGCCTATCTGTTGGGTTTGATGTTGCCGCTCATCTTCCGGGTGGCCGTCGAGCAGGACGAGACGCATCTGGCACTGGCTGTCATGCTGCTCCTGTTCATGGTGGTGATGCTGGGGGCAGGGCAGTTCCTGAGCAAGCTCATCATGCAGTCTTTGCAGCAACGTTTTGTGAACCAATCACTGGCGCGTCAACTCACAGCACTGAACGACGGACTGGAGAGCAAAGTGCGCGAACGTACCGAGCAGTTGCAACACAAGACTGAGGAGGTCTCGCAGATACGCGACGTCACCATCATCGCGATGGCGACGCTGGCGGAGACGCGTGACAATGAGACCGGCAATCATTTGAAGCGCACGCAGACCTACATCCGCGCACTGGCGAGGAAACTGCGCTCGCATCCTCGCTTCAGTGATTATCTCAATGACGAAAGCATCGAATCCTTGTACAAGCTCGCCCCGCTACACGACATCGGAAAAGTCGGTATCCCCGATCACATCCTGCGCAAGCAGGGAAAACTCACACCTGAAGAATACGAGATCATGAAGACGCATCCGACGCTGGGGGGGGATGCGCTGGCGGCTGCCGAAGCGAGTCTGCCCGCCCCCAGCCGCTTCCTGCATATCGGGCGCGAGATCGCTGCCGGACATCACGAAAAGTGGGATGGCAGCGGTTATCCCAAGGGGCTGAAGGGTGATGAGATCCCCATCTCGGCACGGTTGATGGCGCTGGCCGATGTTTATGATGCTTTGATATGCAAGCGCGTCTACAAGGAAGCGTTCACCCACGAGGATGCCGTGGCGTTCATCCTGGAGGGGCGCGGCAAACATTTCGATCCGGATGCGGTGGATGCATTCCTGTCGATTCAGCAAGAATTCATGCAGATTGCAGAAAGGTTCAGTGATTGATGGACGCGCGCCTGTTGATGTTGCTGGGTAATGACAAGTCCCTGTATCCGGAGGTGCTTGAGGCGCGTTTCTCTAGAGTGTTCAACAAGATCGTGGAACTGATCGAGACACCTCATATCGACTCCTACTTGCAAGATCTGATGGTGGATAAACGCACGGGTGATCGTGCCGGTTTTCCACCTGAAGCTGCGGCGGAGATCATTCGTCTTAGCAACTATTTGGATAAATTGCACAATGCCGATAAGAAAGTCGGAGCTTGGGATGATATTCCCGAATACAAGCGATACGAAATGGAACGACTGGGTTATGAATTTAGCCCCGCAGGTCTGGTTAAATCCATCGAGGAAAACAACCACGACGCAGTGCATGAATTCTTGTCCTGCGGGGTAGACCTTGAGGCACGTGATGAGCGTCACTGGACACCGTTGATGATCTCATCTTTCAATGGCAATGAGGAATTTGCACTGCTATTGATCAAATGTGGGGCCAAGATCACCGCCAGCGACAAGAATGGCTACAACCCGCTGCATTGGGCTGCTTTCAATGGATATGCGAACGTGGTCAAACTGTTGATCGATAAAGGTGCCAATCCCAATGCACAAAGCCAGTTCGGCTGGACAGCTTTGATGCAGGCAGCCACGCGGGGGCATCTGCTGGCTTGTGCGTATCTTATATTGCGTGGTGGCGATGTGAATCTGGCTACGCTGGACGGCTGGACGGCTCTGCACAAGGCAGCCAACAACGGTCATACGCAAGTAGTCAAACTGCTGCTGGACAAAGGCGCCAACCGATATGCTAAATACAGCGACGGAAGAACGGCATTGGATCTGGCCGAGTATGCGGGACATCGTGAGATCGTCAAGATGTTGAATCCGGGTGGCGCATACGCAGTGTGATCAACCCGGTAGTGAGGTCAGCACCCATGCCACGCCCGTTAAGGCGCTGAAAAAGAAGATCAGATGTGCCCATGCCCAGACGACATAGCGTCGGGCCAGTCTGGCTGGAGACAGGTTGCTGAGCAGGAATAATCGTTTGTCACGTGGCTGACGCAGGAAGTGGGTGTCCGGCTCATTGCGCACAGCGGTCAATCGTTTATCCGCTTCCCGCTTCGCCGCCTGTCTTGCCAGCATCCATTCATCTATGTCCAAGTGGCCGTTGCCGTCCAGATCGAAGCGTTGCATCAGTTCGGCGTTGTCCATCTTCCATTCGGCGATGACTTGTTTGATCAGCTCGTTGCGGGTGATCGGGTTGTTGCTGCCGCCCATGGTTCTGAACTCGCCTAGCGCATAGAGATTGTCCTGCTGGATCAGTTTCCATTCCGTGTAGCGATGATCGCCGGCCTGCCAGGTGTCTTTGTGTTGCGTCATGATCTCTGCACCGCGAGGATCGATCACGCAAAGTCCGCTGCCGTCGTTGATGCAGAACGGCGCTTCACTCTCGCCGCTGGATTCGTGGCTCCACTCGTTCTTGCTGTTCTTGCGCTCGACCTTGTAGCGATACCACAGGCAAGGCAGCATGGAATATTTGCCCAGTATGGGATCGCCATGCGGATGTGCTCTGCCGATCAACTCGACATAGCCTTGAGCTGCTGAAGCAATGCGAGAAGTGGGGGTGCCGCTGATCATGCGGTAGCGGTGCAGTGCGGAATACCATGCAAACACACTGATGAAGGCGATGCCTCCCAATGTCCACAACCAGCTGTCCCGGGTACCCAAATGAAAACCGGCGAACAGCAATAGAAGCTGTCCGCCGGAAGTGATGAGTTGCGCGTACTGACGCCGCAGGGAGTTCAGCATGACTGTTCCCCGTGCGGCACGCTTGTCGATATTAGAAGCGGAAACCCAGCTTGAAGCTGGTGGACTTTGCAGCCCCAGTCTTGTCGAACTCGATGGCCAGATTGGTCAGGCCGAAGTTCAGGTTGGCACCGGCGAACAACTTGCTTTGTGTGAAGCTCTCGGCAGTGAAGCCGGTTGCAGCATCAGGTGTGCTGTTGGTCCATACTTGACCGACACCGGCGTACGGGGTCAACATGGCGAAACCCTTGGAGATGGAAACGTCCAGACTCTTGGTATCCAGCGACAACTGGTTTACGCCGGAAAGCTTGGTCAGCGCGCCGCGCACGGCGACTGCCGGCATGACGGTGCTACCTTCGATGAAGGCCCAGCGCAGTTCACCGCCCATCAAGCGGATGTCGGTAGTGGGCACGGCGGAATAAAAAGCACCGATGTCGATGTTGAGCGGCAGGCCCTTGGTGATATGCAATTTGGGAACGTACAGATTGCTGAAGTCGCTACCGGTCAAGCTGTTCCATAGTGCTGCACTTTTGGCCAGATCGGTCTGGGTGAGTTCCACGCCGACATCGAAGCCGGTGATGCCGATCGATTCAGCAGGCACGACACCTTTGTAGCTCAATGCGGAACCGAGGTCTTCCGATACGCTGCGGAAAGATGCTTGTCCGCCAGTCAGGTTGCCTAGGTTGATGTTGCCGGCCAAGGCAGGTTGGGCGATTCCCAAGGCACAGGTCAGTACGAGCAGTTTCTTCATGTTGTGTTCCCTTTGAAATATAAAGTGATGTCTGCGTCAAAAGTCAGACGCAGGCACGTCTGTGAGTGTGCGGATCGATTTTGGTTCCTAGTCGAACAGTTTCTTGATATTTACATCTGCCTTTTCCGCAGCGGCGAACTCCAATAATGGCTTGACCGGATAGGCGAACATATTGGCGATCAGTACTGCCGGGAACTGCTCGATGCCGACGTTGTAGATGTTTACCGACTCGTTATATAGCTCGCGCCGATCGGCAATGGTGTTCTCCAGTCCGCTGATGCGGGTTTGCAGCTGCATGAAATGTTCGTTGCTCTTCAATTCCGGATAGGCCTCGGCCACGGCAAAGATGCTGCCAAGCCCCATGCGTAACATGCCTTCGGCTTTTCCCAATGCAGCGATGTCCTGACCTTCGCGCGCGCTCTGCACCATGGATCTGGCTTCAATCACGCGTTGCAGCGTCGTTTGCTCGAACTGTTTGTATTGCTTGCACACCTCAACCAGTTTGGGCAATTCGTCATGACGCTGTTTGAGCGATACATCGATGTTGGCCCAAGCTTTGCTGACCGCATGCTTGAGGCTGACCAGATGGTTGTATAGCGTGATGCCATAGATCAGTGTGACGAGGCTGACACCGAGCAAAAGCAGGGTAGAGGTCATGTGCGACTCCTAAGTCCGAATGATTTCGCGGCGAATCATAAAACAATCCGCCAGTGAATGTGTGGTTAGAGTACCAAACGCTTGGTGGTCAATACTGCACCGGGATCGTCGCGCCAGATAGCAGGATCGGCATCCACATAAAGTTCGATCTCGATGCCGTCGGGGTCATGAATATAGAGCGACTGGCTCACGCCATGGTCGCTCATGCCGAAGATACTCACGTTGTTTGCTTCCAGATGAGCTTTGCATGCACGGAGCTCATCCAGGCTGTCGCCGACTTTGAAAGCCACGTGATATAGCCCGATACTGTCGTGATCGGCTTCTGGTGCTTGTGCTCCGAGTTGCATCAAGCCGAGGTCATGATGGTTGTCGCCCAGCGTGAAGAAGGCCATCACACCTTGATAGCGTGCGACTTCCTTCATGCCCAGTACATCGCGATAGAAGACGATGGAGTGCTCAAGGTCGCGGACCTTGAGCACCACATGGCCGAGTGCTTTGACTTGCATGCGCACCTCCTCGTCGACCAGCGGTTTTTAGTTGCCGAAAAAGTCTTTCACCTTGCCCATCCATGATTTTGCACGCGGGTTATGGCGGGCAGAATCGGACTGGCTGATCTCTTCGAATTCACGCAGCAGTTCTTTTTGGCGATCGGTCAGCTTGGCAGGTGTTTCGACGATGACGTGGCAATGCAAGTCGCCGTGGGCGTGCGTGCGCATACCTTTGATACCTTTGCCGCGCAGGCGGAACTGCTTGCCGCTCTGTGTCTCGGCCGGGATCTTGATGCGTGCCGCACCATCCAGCGTCGGGATCTCGATCTCGCCACCCAAAGCCGCCGTGGCAAAACTGATCGGCATCTCACAGTGCAGGTCATCGCCGTTGCGTTCGAATACGCTGTGCGGTCTGATGTGGATCTCCACATACAAGTCGCCATGCGGTGCGCCGTGCGAACCGGCTTCTCCGTGGCCGCTGTGACGCAGACGCATGCCAGTATCGATGCCGGCCGGGATCTTGATCTCCAGCGTCTTTTGTTTCTTCACGCGACCGCTGCCGTGGCAATCCTTACACGGCGAGCTGATCTGCTTACCGCTGCCGTGACAGCGCGGGCAGGTCTGCTGTACCGAGAAGAAGCCTTGCTGCATACGTACCTGACCGTGACCAGCACAGGTCTGGCAGGTGGAAGCAGTGGTGCCCGGTTTGGCACCGGAACCTTCACAAGTCTCGCACTCTTCCATGACGGGAATGCGGATCTGCTTCTCAGCGCCACGTGCAGCTTCTTCCAGTGATATCTCCAAGTTGTAGCGCAGATCGGCGCCGCGATGTGCTTGCTGGCGTCCGCCGCGTCCACCACCGAAGATGTCGCCGAAGATGTCACCGAAATCGAAACCACCTGCACCGCCACCGCCGCCGAACGGATTGCCGCCACCCATGCCGCCCGCTTCGAATGCGGCGTGGCCGTATTGATCGTAGGCCGCACGTTTCTGCCCGTCGGACAAGGTCTCATAGGCTTCCTTGGCTTCCTTGAAGTGTTCCTCGGCCTTCGGATTGTCCGGATTGCGGTCGGGGTGATACTTCATCGCCAGCTTGCGATAAGCCTTCTTTATCTCTTCCTCCGAAGCGTCGCGGTTGACGCTGAGGATTTCGTAATAGTCGCGCTTGCTCATGTTTTTTCCATGTGACGATGGGGCGCATGCGCCCCACCGGTTACAGCTTCAAGAAAGGTGAGGCTTACTTCTTGTCGTCTTTGACTTCGGTGAACTCGGCATCCACTACGTCAGCATCGTCAGCCTTGGCTTCTGGCTGTGCACCGCCTTCGGCTTGTGCCTTGGCTTGCTCGGCTGCGTACATCTTCTCGCCCAGCTTCTGTGCAGCGGTTGCCAATGCTTCGGTCTTGGCTTCGATGGCTTCTTTGTCGTCGCCTTTCACCACTTCTTCGGCTTCCTTCACTGCAGCTTCGATGGCGGATTTCTCTTCGGCAGACAACTGCTCGCCGTATTCCTTCATCGACTTGTTGGTGGAGTGGATCAGCGCGTCCAGTTGGTTGCGCGCAGTTACCAGTTCGACAGACTTCTTGTCGTCTTCTGCATGTGCTTCGGCATCCGCCACCATGCGCTCGATCTCTTCCTCGCTCAAGCCGGAGCTGGCCTTGATGGTGATGTTGGCTTCCTTGTTGGTGGCCTTGTCCTTCGCGCTCACGTGCAGGATACCGTTGGCGTCGATGTTGAAGGTCACTTCGATCTGCGGCATGCCGCGCGGTGCGGGCGGAATGTCGGACAGGTTGAATTGGCCCAGGCTCTTGTTGCCGGATGACACATCGCGCTCACCTTGCAGCACGTGGATGGTCACGGCGGACTGGTTGTCATCAGCAGTCGAGAACACTTGCGATGCCTTGGTCGGGATGGTGGTGTTCTTTTTGATCAGCTTGGTCATCACGCCGCCCATGGTCTCGATACCCAGAGACAACGGAGTCACGTCCAGCAACAGCACGTCTTTCACTTCACCTTGCAACACGCCGCCCTGGATGGCTGCGCCAACGGCCACAGCTTCGTCCGGGTTCACATCCTTACGGGCTTCTTTGCCGAAGAATGCTTTGACCTTTTCTTGAACCATAGGCATGCGAGTCTGACCTCCGACCAAGATCACGTCAGAGATGTCGGATACGGAAACGCCCGCATCTTTCATTGCGACCTTGCAAGGCTCGATGGTGCGAGCCACCAGATCTTCCACGATGCTTTCCAGCTTGGAGCGTGTGATCTTCACGGCCAAGTGCTTCGGGCCTGTTGCATCGGCAGTGATGTAAGGCAGGTTCACTTCGGTCTGTTGAGCGGAAGACAGTTCGATCTTGGCTTTCTCAGCAGCGTCTTTCAGGCGCTGCAGTGCCAGCATGTCCTTCTTCAGGTCGACGCCGCATTCTTTTTTGAACTCTTCCACCAGGAATTCGATCACGCGCATGTCGAAGTCTTCACCGCCGAGGAAGGTGTCGCCGTTGGTGGACATCACTTCGAACTGATGCTCGCCGTCGATCTCGGCGATGTCGATGATGGAGATGTCGAACGTACCACCGCCCAAGTCATACACCGCGATCTTGCGGTCGCCTTCCTGCTTGTCCATACCGAAAGCCAAAGCAGCAGCGGTCGGCTCGTTGATGATGCGCTTCACGTCCAGACCGGCGATGCGGCCAGCATCCTTGGTGGCTTGGCGCTGAGAGTCGTTGAAGTAAGCCGGCACGGTGATGACCGCTTCGGTGACTGGCTCGCCCAGATAGTCTTCGGCGGTCTTCTTCATCTTCATCAGCACTTCTGCGGAGATCTCAGGTGCGGAGATCTCTTTGTCGCGCACTTTCACCCATGCGTCGCCATTCTTGGCCTTGACGATCTCGTAAGGCACCATGTCGATGTCTTTTTGTACCATCTTCTCGTCGAAGCGGCGACCGATCAGGCGCTTTACGCCGTACAGGGTGTTCTTGGGGTTGGTCACGGCCTGACGCTTGGCAGGTGCACCCACCAGTACTTCGCCGTCTTCCATGTAGGCGATGATGGATGGGGTGGTGCGAGCGCCTTCTGCGTTCTCGATCACTTTGGTCTTGCCGTTCTCCATGACGGATACGCAAGAGTTGGTGGTGCCCAAGTCAATACCGATGATTTTTCCCATGATGCTTTCCTTTCAGTTGAATGCTTAAATTCGGTTGGATTCTGTTGCCTCGCAGCCTGATATCAGGGCGCGGGCAGATATTTCAAGTGCTTTAATTATTTTCCTTTGGCGACCATCACCAAGGCGGGACGCAAAACGCGATCATTCAGGCTGTAGCCTTTTTGCATCACCGTGACCACGGTATTGGCTTCCTGTTCGCTCTCGACCATGCCGATGGCTTGATGTTTGTGCGGATCAAGCTTCTCGCCGACAGGATCGATCTCAACGATGTTGAATTTCTCGAACACGCTGCTCAGTTGCTTCAAGGTCAGCTCCATGCCGCTCTTGAAACTTTCCACGTTCTCGGTCTCCACGGCCATACCGGCTTGCAGGCTGTCCATCACGGCCAGCATCTCGTTGGAGAAGCGTTCCACGGCGAACTTCTGTGCCTTGCTCACATCTTCTGCGGCGCGGCGGCGGATGTTCTCGCCCTCGGCCTTGGCGTACATCCAAGCGTCATAGTGTTCCTGTGCCTTGCGCTCGGCAGCCTGCAGCATCTCTTCCATGCTGGGGGTGGTGTCGGTGGTCTGCTCAGCTGCGTTTTCGTTCTCTATGGCCGCTGCTTTCTGATCGTCCTGAGGCTTGTTCTCTTGCTGTTCCATGTACGTCTCCTGTTTTCGACTGGTGCTTGATGGGGGCGCGATTTTCGATTTCAAGAGGTAGCGGGAAATTTTTTGGTGCGATAATGCGCGCCGTTCAACACAGTCCCGCTATGACTACCCGCAATTACCACTGGCGTATCGCCGGTTTCTACTTCTTTTACTTTGCCTTCGTGGGGATGTTCTCCCCATATTGGAGCCTCTACCTGCAATCGCTGCGTTTCGATGCCATCGATATCGCCATCCTGATGTCTTTACAACCGGTGATGCGTATGGTCGCGCCCAGTTTGTGGGGATGGTTGGCCGACCATACGGGCAAACGGCAGGAAGTCGTGGTGGCTGCGGCGGGGCTGAGCGCGCTGTTCTATGCGGGGGTGTTCTTCACCGAAAGCTTCTGGGGCTTGTTCGCGGTGATGTTGCTGATGAACTTCTTTTGGAGCGCCTCGATGCCGCTGGTGGAGGCGACCACACTGACCTATCTGGGCAAGAACACGGCGCACTACGGACGGCTGCGCTCCTGGGGGTCGGTGGGCTTCATTGTGTCGGTAGTCGGTTTGGGTTATGCCTTTGACTACATCGCCATCGCCTGGCTGTTGTGGGCAGGGCTGTTATGCGAAATCGGCATCCTGCTGTTCGCACGCGAGATACCCAAGACCGAAGTGCTGGCGCATCACACCGACCATCAGCCTATCCGCCAGATCGTCATGCAACCGCGCGTGCTGGCTTTGCTGGGTGCCAGCTTCCTGATGGCCGTGGCGCATGGCCCGTATTACACCTTCTTCTCTATCTATCTGGTGGAGCACGGTTATGCCAAGAGCGCGGTCGGCGGGCTGTGGGCATTGGGGGTGATCTGCGAGATCGGCGTGTTCTTCCTGATGCCGGCACTGGTGCGGCGCTTCGGCTTCGAGCGCATCTTGTTGTTCAGCTTGGTAGCGGCAGTTGTCCGCTTCCTGCTGATCGGCTGGACGGTGGATATCGTTTACCTGTTGTTATTGGCACAGGTGATGCACGCCTTCACCTTCGGCTCTTTCCATGCGGCGTCGGTGGGCCTGATACATGAGTTCTTTCAAGGGCGGCATCAATCGCGCGGCCAGGCTTTGTTCGGTAGCGTGACTTATGGCGCAGGCGGCGTACTGGGCGGACTGGCCAGCGGCCCGATCTGGCAACACTGGGGCGGCTCGGCCTTGTACACCTTCAGTGCACTGATGGGGTTTGCCGGATTGTTGTTGATGGTGTGGAAAGTGCGGCACATCGCCAGAAGTCAAACACCTGCCGCATAAACTCACAGCGCCAACGCCGTCTTATCCACCACCCGCCGCAATACAAAGCTGGAATGCACGCCGGTGACGCCTTCGATACGGGTGATGCGGTTCAGTAGCAACTCCTGATAGGCATCCATATCTTTCACGACCACCTTGAGCTGGTAATCGGCATCTTGTCCGGTGATCAGCAGGCATTCGAGCACATCTGGGATATCCACTACTTTCGCTTCGAAGTTGTCGAGGCGTTCAGGTGTGTGCTTGTCCATTGATATCAGGATGAGCGCCATCAACGACAAGCCTAGTTTTTTTGCATCGAGTATCGCGCGGTAGCCGGTGATGAGGCCGGCGTCTTCCAGTGCGTGCAAGCGGCGCAGGCAAGGGGAGGGAGTGAGGCTGATGCGATCGGCCAGTTCCTGATTGCTGATGCGTCCTTCTGCTTGCAGGGTTCGCAAGATTTGCAGATCGTAGTTGTCGAGTTGCATAACATTCTCCTGAATTCTGATATAAATTCATATATCCAAAGCATAAATGCATTTATGCGCAATTATATTGCCGATATTGCAATTTAGGTGGATGAATACGCAAGCGTATGCCAAGGGTTTGTCTCTATGATTCCTCTCGTTGAGTTTTTCAGTCGCCAAGGAGATAAAGGTCATGTTGAAGCATCCCGAAACCAAATATCGGCCGTTCCCGGCCATTGAGCTTGCCGACCGCCAATGGCCGAGTCGCACCATCACCAAGCCGCCGATCTGGATGAGTACCGACTTGCGCGATGGCAATCAATCGTTGTTCGAGCCTATGGATGCCGAGCGCAAGATGCGCATGTTCCGCATGCTGTGCGAGATCGGCTTCAAGGAGATCGAGGTGGCCTTTCCTTCGGCTTCGGCAACGGATTTCAACTTTGTGCGCGAACTGATCGAGGGCGGTCATATTCCGCAGGATGTCACCATCGAAGTGTTGACCCAGGCACGTGAGCATCTGATCCGCCGCACCATGGAATCGCTCAAGGGCGCGCGGCGCGCCATCGTGCATGTGTACAACCCGGTATCGAAGACGTTCCGCGAAACCGTATTCCGTATGAGCAAGGCCGAGGTCATCGATATGGCTGTATCTGCTGTGAAGTTGGTCAGGCAGTTGGCAGTAGAGCAGCCAGAAACGGAATGGGTGCTTGAATACAGCCCAGAGACTTTCACGGCGGCGGAGCTCGATTTTTCGTTGGAGATCTGCGATGCGGTGACCGAGGCATGGGGCGCGACACCGGAAGATAAGGTGATCCTCAACTTGCCGACTACCGTGGAACTTGCCACGCCGAATGTCTATGCCGATCAGATCGAATGGATGCACCGTCACCTTGCGCGACGCGACAGCATCATTCTTAGTTTGCATACGCATAACGACCGAGGAACTGCTGTGGCGTCAGCCGAACTTGCGCAGATGGCGGGTGCGGATCGTGTCGAAGGTTGTTTGTTCGGTAACGGGGAGCGTACCGGTAATGTAGATATCGTGACTTTGGCGATGAATCTCTACACGCAAGGTATCGATCCGGGCTTGGATTTCTCCGATATCGATGCCATTGCACGCACGGTCGAGCACTGCAACCAGTTACCCATTCATCCCCGTCATCCGTATGTGGGAGATTTGGTGTTCACCGCGTTCTCCGGTTCGCATCAGGATGCGATCAAGAAGGGATTCGCTGTGCAACAGCCGGATGCGAATTGGAGTGTGCCTTATCTTCCTGTCGATCCGAAGGATGTGGGGCGCAACTATGACTCGGTGATCCGCGTGAATAGCCAGTCTGGCAAGGGAGGCATCGCCTATCTGCTGGAATCGGAATACGGCATCGTCATGCCGCGCCGTTTGCAGGTGGAATTCTCCGGCGTGGTGCAGGCTCATGCGGATAAACATGGGGGTGAGGTCAGCGCGGACAATATATGGCGTTTGTTCGCGGCGGCCTATATCGACCCAGTCGAGCCGGTGCATTACCGAGAGCATCATCTGTTCGAGCAGGATGGCAGGCAGGGTATCCGCCTGAATGTGGATATCCGGGGTGTTTTGCATCAGCTCACGGGAGAGGGGAATGGGCCGGTTGATGCTGCGGTGCATGCCTTGCAGCGCGCCGGTATCCGTGTGCAGGTGCGCAGCTACGAAGAGCGCTCGATGGCTGCCAGTCGCGAGGCGGGGGAGGCGCGGGCCTGTGCTTTCATGGAGATGGCTGATGCGCAGGGTGGCCGAGTTTGCTATGGCGTGGGTGTGGATGCCAATATTGTGACGGCATCTATCAAGGCGCTGGTGAGTGGTGTCGACCGGATCGGATTGCCTTCGACGATGCAGAGTATTGAAACGGGCGCGCTCGCTTTGGATGCAGCATCCGCTGTGGCATAATCGCGCGCTTCTTTGGGAACTGAAATGAACGCCAAAACCTTATACGACAAACTCTGGGATTCTCACGTGGTGCGGCAGGATGCCGACGGCACCGCGCTGATCTATATCGACCGTCAATTGGTGCATGAAGTCACCAGCCCACAAGCCTTCGAAGGTCTGAAGCTTGCTAAGCGCAAGCCGTGGCGTACCGCCTCGATGTTGGCCGTGCCGGATCACAACGTGCCGACCACCAACCGTGCTGCGGGTATCGCCGATCCGATCTCGCGCTTGCAAGTGGAGACGCTGGATGCGAACTGCGCCGAATTCGGCATCGTCGAATTCAAGATGGGCGATATCCGCCAAGGCGTGGTGCATGTGATGGGGCCGGAGCAGGGCGCGACCTTGCCGGGTATGACCGTGGTGTGCGGTGATTCGCATACCAGCACGCACGGCGCATTCGCCGCGCTGGCTCACGGCATCGGCACTTCCGAGGTCGAGCATGTGATGGCGACGCAGTGTTTGGTGGCGAAGAAATCCAAAGCCATGCTGGTCAAAGTCGACGGCGTGTTGGGCCGTGGCGTGAGCGCAAAAGATGTTGCGCTGGCAGTGATTGGCAAGATCGGTACGGCAGGTGGTACGGGCTACGCCATCGAATTCGCGGGCTCTGCCATTCGTGGCTTGAGCATGGAAGGTCGCATGACCTTGTGCAATATGGCGATCGAAGCCGGTGCGCGCGCAGGCATGGTGGCAGCTGACGATACGACCATCGAATATGTGAAAGGCCGTCCGTTCGCACCGCAAGGCGAGAACTGGGATAAGGCTGTTGGCTACTGGGAGACATTGCATTCAGACGACGGGGCGAAGTTCGATGCGACGGTGGAATTGGATGCTGCGCAGATCAAGCCGCAAGTGACTTGGGGAACGTCGCCGGAGATGGTGACGGATATCAATGGTCACGTGCCGGATCCTGCTTCTGCACCGGATGCTGTTAAACGCAGTGACTGGGAGCGTGCCTTGCAGTACATGGGCTTGCAGGCCAATACGCCGATTTCAGAGATCAAGGTGGACAAGGTGTTCATCGGCTCATGCACCAATGGGCGTATCGAAGATATGCGCGAAGCGGCTGCCGTAGCGAAGGGCAAGAAGGTCGCGGCCAACATCAAACTGGCGATGGTGGTGCCGGGTTCTGGCTTGGTGAAGGCGCAGGCCGAAAAGGAAGGCTTGGACAAGGTATTCATCGAAGCTGGCTTCGAGTGGCGTGATCCGGGTTGCTCGATGTGTCTGGCGATGAATGATGATCGTTTGGAATCCGGCGAACGTTGCGCGTCGACTTCGAACCGCAACTTCGAAGGGCGCCAAGGGCAGGGCAGTCGCACGCATTTGGTGAGTCCCGCAATGGCTGCTGCCGCTGCTATCGCAGGGCATTTTGTTGACGTGAGCAAATCGTGAAAGGGATGGGCATGAAGAAATTTGTTTTGGGTGTTGTCGTTCTCGTGGCGCTGGCGGGGTGCAACACGTTCAAAGGTTTGGGTGAAGATATTCAAAAGGGCGGGCAGGCGATCGAAAAGGCTGCCTCTAAATAATTATGCGCAAATTTAACTTGCTTGATGGCTTGGTCGTGCCGTTGGATCGTGCCAACGTGGATACGGACGCCATCATTCCCAAACAGTTTTTGAAGTCGATCAAACGATCCGGCTTCGGCCCCAATGCGTTCGACGAATGGCGTTATCTGGACCATGGCGAGCCGGGCATGGATAACAGCAAGCGTCAGATCAATCCGGACTTCGTGCTGAACCAGTCGCGCTATCAGGGGGCGCAGGTGTTGCTGGCACGCGAGAACTTCGGCTGCGGATCATCGCGCGAGCATGCACCTTGGGCTTTGGAAGACTATGGTTTCCAAGTCGTCATTGCACCCAGCTTTGCTGATATTTTCTTCAATAACTGCTTCAAGAATGGTCTGTTACCGATTAAGCTGGATGCCTCCGTCGTGGACGAACTGTTCAAAGCAGTCGCAACCAACGAAGGCTACAAGCTGAAGGTCGATCTTGAGCGTCAGGTCATTGCAACGCCTGATGGTAAAGAGACCGCCTTCGAGGTGGATGCGTTCCGTAAGCATTGCTTGTTGAATGGTCTGGATGATATCGGCCTGACCTTGCAGCACGTGGATGACATTAAAGCTTTCGAAGTGAAGCATCGCGCAGCGCAACCTTGGCTGTACGCATAATATTTTTCGATTGGATGAGAGCATGAAGATCGCAGTATTGCCGGGTGACGGCATCGGTCCCGAGATCGTGGCGCAAGCCGTGAAGGTTTTGAACGCGTTGAACATCGGCCTGCAAATGGAAGAGGCGCCTATCGGTGGCGCCGGATATGAGGCGGCGGGCGATCCGCTGCCGGATGCGACACTGGCACTTGCCAAGGCTTCCGACGCTGTGTTGCTGGGCGCGGTGGGTGACTGGAAGTATGACAAGTTGGAACGTCATCTGCGTCCTGAGCGCGGTCTGCTGCGCATTCGAAAAGAACTGAACCTGTTCGCCAATCTACGTCCCGCATTGCTGTATCCGGAACTGGCTTCTGCTTCCACGCTGAAGCCGGAAGTGGTGTCCGGTCTGGACATCATGATCGTGCGCGAACTGACAGGCGACATCTACTTCGGTCAACCGCGCGGTATCTCCACGCTGGAGAACGGTGAGCGCGAAGGCATCAACACCATGCGCTATAACGAGACCGAGATCAAACGCATCGGTCGCGTCGCATTCGATATCGCTATGAAGCGCAACAAGAAAGTGTGTTCCGTGGATAAGGCCAACGTGCTGGAGACCACTGAGCTGTGGCGTCAGGTGATGATCGAACTATCCAAGGAATATCCGGAAGTCGAGTTGTCGCACATGTATGTGGACAACGCTGCGATGCAACTTATTCGTGCGCCCAAGCAATTCGACGTGATGGTCACCGGCAACATCTTTGGCGACATCCTGTCCGATGAGGCCTCGATGCTGACTGGTTCTATTGGTATGCTTCCATCTGCTTCGCTGGATGCGAACAACAAAGGTATGTACGAGCCTAGTCATGGTTCTGCACCCGACATCGCAGGTAAGGACGTCGCTAATCCCTTGGCGACCATCTTGTCTGCTGCGATGATGTTGCGCTACACCTTCAATGATGAAGCGAATGCGGTACGTATCGAAGATGCAGTGAAGAAAGCATTGGCACAAGGTTATCGCACAGCGGATATTTACACTGAGGGTGGCAATAAAGTGGGTTGTGCAGCGATGGGCGACGCAGTGGTTGCGGCGCTTTAATTCAGAAGCAAGGACAAATCATGAAAGTAGGTTTGATCGGATGGCGCGGGATGGTCGGTTCAGTGCTCATGCAGCGTATGCGTGAGGAGAAGGACTTTGACCTGATCGATGCAGTGTTTTTCACCACCTCCAATGTAGGTGGTGAGGCGCCTGCTGAAGGGCGCGGGGTGGCATTGAAGGATGCGAAGGATGTCAACGAGCTGAAGGCGATGGATGTCATCATCTCCTGTCAGGGCGGTGATTACACGACTGAGATATTTCCGAAACTGCGTGCTGCCGGTTGGAACGGTTACTGGATCGATGCGGCTTCGACTTTGCGTATGGAAAAAGATGCGGTGATCATCCTCGATCCAGTCAATCGCAATGTGATCGACGCGGCACTGGAAAAAGGCATCAAGAATTACATCGGCGGCAACTGCACCAACAGCATCCTGCTGATGGGCTTGGGTGGTTTGTTCCATGCAGGTCTGGTGGAGTGGGTTTCTTCTATGACCTATCAGGCTGCCTCGGGCGCTGGCGCGCAGAATATGCGCGAGTTGTTGAGCCAGATGGGCGTTGCACATGCTTCCGTCGCCGGTATGTTGGCCGACCCCAAATCTCCTATCCTTGAAATCGACCGCTTACTGACAGAGACGATGCGCTCAGAGGCTATGCCGGTAGCTCATTTCGGGGTGCCTCTGGCAGGTAGCTTGATTCCATGGATCGACAAGCAGCTCGAAAATGGCCAATCCAAAGAAGAATGGAAAGGCAAGGCCGAGGTAAACAAGATATTGGGAACGACTGACGTCATTCCCGTAGACGGGCTGTGCGTGCGTATCGGTGCTATGCGTAGCCATAGCTTGGCGTTAACGATCAAACTAAAGAAAGATGTGTCTTTGGAAGAGATCGAGGCGATGGTCAAAGGGGGTAATCCGTGGGTCAAATTCGTGCCGAACCAGCGCGAAGCGTCGATGCGCGAATTGACACCGGCTTCCGTAACTGGAAGGCTGGATATCGCAGTTGGCCGCGTGCGTAAGATGGAATTGGGCCCTGAGTATGTAAGTGCCTTTGTTTGTGGTGACCAGTTGCTGTGGGGGGCGGCTGAGCCGCTACGTCGTATGTTGCGAATTTTATTGGGCTAGGGGCAAAAATCCGGTTGATTACCGCTGGTTAGTGCCTGAACCTAGAGGGTGGGTGAGCTTGCATCACTAACCCTCTGATGTTAGTCTGAATATCGTCAGGGAAAGAATGAGGGTGGCAGTGTGCTGAAAACAATTCTAAAAACGTCGGGCTATATTGCCTGCTTGCTGGTATCCGGTATCGCGAGTGCGACGGGTCTTGGTGGTATGGCAGTCAGTTCCAATCTGGGGCAACCGCTGAAAGCAGAGATTGAACTGGTGGCTGTGGCCAAGGCGGACCGAAACAGTATTGTCGCCAAGCTTGCATCTGCAGAGGCATTCAAAGCCGCCGGTATCGACTATCCCTACGCACTCCCCAAACTCAAGTTCGAGATCACCAATCGCGATAGTGCACAGCCCCGAGTAAAAATCAGTTCTGTCCAACCTGTAAACGAGCCCTTTGTTACGTTGCTGGTCGAGGTTGCTTGGCCGTCTGGCAAGTTGATGCGCGAATACACCTTCTTGCTTGATCCTGTCGGGTTTATTGTTGAGCCGCAGGCTGAAGCGGTTACACCTATCGCCCCCGTCGTTTCGACGCCGCCAGCACTGAGCGAGCCGCTGCCAATGCCGAAAGCTATGCCAGAGGCACGCATTACACCAGCCGCCCCGGAAGTGTCTTCAGATATGGCATCTGCTGATGCGCATACTGAATCCCTGAATGCAGAGCCAGCTGTTGCAGAAGAATCTCCTGCCCCTGAAGCGGCGGCGACGGAAGAAACTGCTTCGATGCCTTCGGAGCCAGTAGTGGAATCCGCTCCCGTCATAGTGGAAGATGCTTTGAGCAAGGAAGAGGCTATTCCAGTTTCCGAAAATGTCGACATCAAAGTAGTGCGTGGCGATTCGTTGAGCAAGATTGCACTGAAGGTCAAGCCGGCTGATGTCAGTTTGGAGCGTATGTTGGTGGCGATGTATCGTGCCAACAGTAATGCCTTCATGGGCAAGAATATGAACCGCCTGAAAGCAGGCAAGATCATTCGCATCCCTGATGCTGCCGAGATAGAAGCGGTTGGACAAGGTGAGGCAGTGAAGGTCTACCGTGCCCAAGTGCAAGATTGGAACGCCTATCGTCAGCAACTTGCCGCTGTCCGCGCTGAAGCACGTGAGCAAACTGCGCAGCAGGGAACCTCTGGCAAAGTGACTGCCGCGGTAACCGAGAAAACTGCTGGTAAGGAAGCCCCAACGGAAGTGCTGAAACTCTCCAAGGGAGAGGCGCCCGGAGATGGTAAGGCTGGCGGCTCTGCAAGCAGCAAGGAAGAAGAGTCTGTCGCCAAAACCAAGGCGCTGAAGGAAGCACAAGATCGTACGGCACTACTCGAAAAGAACGTCAAAGATCTGGAGAGGCTTGCAGAGCTGAAGAAGCAACAGGCTGAAGCGGCGAAAAAAGCTACGTCAACTCCGGATGCGGGCGTTGCAACTGCTTCGATCGGAGCGAGTGCGCCTGTACCAGCCAAACCTGTAGTCAAGCCCGCTGTTCCCTCACCAGTTGAGGCGCCGCCGGTAGAGGTTTCATTGGTCGATAGTCTGCTGGAAGACCCGGTATTGCTGGGTGGGGGGGCTGCTGGACTGCTCGCATTGCTGGGTGTGGGTTTCTGGCTGTCGCGTCGAAGTGGTAAGCCGGTTCCGAAAAAATCGGTCGCAGCTGTTGCGTCTGATGCAGAAGATGTAGGTAGCTCAACAGGACGTATTGCCGAGCCTGTGATGCCGTCGCCTGATACGGGCGATTTCACCCAGCAAGCTGAAGATAGCAACGAAGAGCAATCTTCCGATGAGGTTGATCCGATCGCCGAGGCAGATCTGTTCCTCACTTTCGGTCGTGACGTACAGGCCGAAGAGGTATTGAAGGAAGCACTGAATTCCAAGCCGGGTGATGTGCAGATCATTCTCAAACTGCTGTCGATCTACGCGACTCGCAAGGATGCGAACGCATTTATGACATTTGCGCGCCAGATCAAGGATGGAGGCGATGAGGCGGCATGGCTGCAGGCCGCTGCCATGGGACGCGAGCTTGAGCCCGGCAATCCGTTCTACGGCGGTGAGGGTGAGGCAAGTGAAGCCGCCGCACCCCAAGTCGAAGAGACGGCAGTAGATCCTGCAGTCGATTTCGATCTTGGTTTCGGCACTTCTTCTCCAGAGGATGAGGCGAGTCCGCTTGCCACCATGAAGATGGATATAAGCGCGACTGAGAACGAAGAAGCGAATGTTCTAGCTGAAGATTTCCTGGGTACGGTAGTCATGCAACCAAAGGCAGCATCCAGTGAGACTACGTCCATCCTTTCCGCAGAGGATAGGCAGGCTGTAAGTGAAGGTGCGATGGACTTTGATATCACCGGAGCACAGCAGGATAGTGATTCCGCAATTGAAGCACATGCGCCAAAAGATGAGAGCAATGCGGAATCTGCAGCATCTGATGATTTGATTTTTGATGTGACCTCCACGCATTCAGGCGTTCCAAGCCAGATGATTGAGGAGCAAGCTGACTCAACTGAAGAGGCTGGTGCATCGGATGATATGGTGTTCGACGTGACTGCTACGCATCCAGGTTTCCAGGCGCCGGTTGAATCTGCGGAAGGTAACGAGCCTGAAGTGTCCGAGGGGCTGGATGATCTGATGTTTGATGTGACTTCGAATCATTCAGAAGGAGCGGAGGCTATTCCTGCCGCTGCGAAAGCTGAGGCTCCTGCAGCTGATGATGGTCTGGCCTTTACACTGGATATTCCGGAAGAGGTTCAATCTGAGGAAGAGAAGCCTTCGGCGCCGATGGATATTGGCTTGGGAGATATCAGCTTGAATCTGGATGCACTAGGCGGCACCGAAGAGCCTAGTCCGGTTTCAGAGGTGAAGGATGAGAGGTGGCAGGAAGTTGCTACCAAACTCGATCTTGCCAAAGCCTATCAAGAGATGGGTGATGGGGCCGGTGCGAAAGAGATTCTCGAAGAAGTGATGCGTGACGGCGATGATGAGCAGCGAGCCAGTGCGCAAAGTATTCTTGATCAACTCTAAGCACATTGCATGAACACGACGGCAGCCATAACGGCTGCCGTTTTTATTTGAAGGAATGGATAGGCTGATGCCCCATCCCGCTATACAGATACTGATCTGGATATCACTGTCCATCTCGGCACAGGTGCTCGCCGTGCCGGGCCTGCTGGTGATGACGTTTGCATTGTTCTTCGCTGCAGCAAAACTCAACTCACGCCAACTCTATAGTTTGATTCGGCGTACACGCTGGATATTATTCTCCCTGCTACTCATCTATGCATACACGACGCCCGGCGTAGCGCTGGTAGCGGAGCTGGGGCGATACTCGCCGACGCTGGAAGGCTTGTCGGATGGTCTGATGCAACTAGGAAGGTTGTTATCCATGTTGTCAGGCCTGGCTATCCTGCTTTCATTGCTAACAGAGTCGCAATTCATCGCTGGTATTTATGCACTGGCTTATCCGTTGAACTGGTTCGGTGGCTCGCGTGAGCGAGTGGCCGTGCGGCTGGCGTTGACATTGCAATATGCAGAACCAACCATGCGAGATACCGCCGCAGACTGGAGGCAGGCGATCAAAGATGCTTTGCGTCTGCCCATGGAAACCGGGGGGCATGTGTTGTTGGATAGAAATACGTTGAAGGCAATAGATGGTATTTGTTTGCTGCTATGCGCAGCACTACTTTACGGGGTCTGGAGATGAGGATCGCCCTAGGTGTGGAATATGACGGAAGCCGTTATCACGGCTGGCAGAGTCAGCCGGATATGGCGAACGTGCAGGATGCATTGCAGGATGCACTGTCGAAAATCGCTTGCGAACGGATAAGCATCATCGCGGCCGGTCGTACCGATACCGGTGTGCATGCCCTAGAGCAGGTGGTGCATTTTGAGACTGCCACGGTTCGTCAGCTCACAGCTTGGGTGCGCGGTTGTAATGCGCTGCTGCCAACGGGTATCGCCGTTTTGTGGGCGTATGAGGTGAGTGATGAATTTCATGCGCGTTTCTCGGCATGGTCGCGCAGTTATCAATATGTATTGTTCAATCGCCCAACACGGCTGGCTGTGCATGCGGGCAAAGCGGGTTGGTTCCATGCACCGCTTGACGTGGCGGCGATGCGGGAGGCAGCGCAATATCTGCTGGGCGAGCATGATTTCAGTGCCTTCCGTGCGTCACAGTGCCAGGCCAAATCTCCGATCAAGACGCTGGCTAAGCTGGATATCCACCAGCAGGGCGAAACAATCATCTTTGACCTGACAGCGAATGCGTTCCTGCATCATATGGTGCGCAACATCGTTGGTTGTCTGGTGTATGTCGGCAAGGGTAAATATCCGCCGGTGTGGATGAAACAGGTACTCGAGTCGCGCGAGCGCAAACTGGCTGCGCCTACGTTTGCGCCTGACGGTCTCTATCTGCGCCATATTGGCTACGACGCTAAGTGGGGGCTGCCGCAAGGTACAATGCCGTCTTCGGAAAACGATTGAATCCCTGATGACCCGAATCAAGATATGCGGCATTACACGTGAACAAGACCTGCTGGCAGCGGTAACTGCCGGGGCGGATGCGCTCGGTTTCGTGTTTTACGCCAAGAGTCCGCGCAATGTCGAGCTGCCGCAAGCATCACAGCTGTTGCGAGCTGTGCCACCTTTCGTGACCAGTGTCGGTCTGTTCGTCGATCCATCCGAGGAAATGGTGCGCGATGTTCTGGCGCACATGCCGCTTGATGTATTGCAGTTCCATGGTGACGAATCCCCGGTATTTTGCGGACAGTTCGGGCGTCCTTATTTGAAGGCGATACGCGTCAAGGCTGGGGTGGATTTGGTAGAATGCGCGGCCCGTTATGCGGATGCCCAGGGATTGTTGCTTGATGCTTTTGTGGAAGGCGTGCAGGGCGGCACCGGAGAGTCGTTCGACTGGGGATTGATCCCTAAGGAGTTGGCGTCACGGGTAGTTCTGTCAGGCGGCCTGCATCCTCACAATGTGGCCGAGGCCGTACGAACAGTACGGCCCTACGCGGTGGATGTCTCCAGCGGCGTGGAGGCATCAAAAGGAATCAAAGATGCAGCGAAGATCGCTGCATTCATCAAAGAGGTTAAGAACGTTGACATACAGTTATCCTGACCTGCAAGGTCACTTCGGGCAGTTCGGCGGTGTCTACATGGCCGAGACGCTGATCCCGGCAGTCGAGGAATTGCGAGACCAGTATCTGCGCTTCCGTGATGATCCGGAATTCAAGGCCGAATTCGAATACGAACTCAAGCATTACGTCGGTCGTCCCAGTCCGATCTACCACGCCAAGCGTCTTTCCGATGACTTGGGCGGTGCGCAGATCTATCTGAAGCGCGAAGACCTGAATCACACCGGCGCGCATAAGATCAACAATGCTATCGGTCAGGCACTGTTGGCCAAGCGCATGGGCAAGAAGCGCGTCATCGCCGAGACCGGCGCGGGCATGCACGGTGTGGCGACCGCCACCGTGGCGGCACGTTTCGGTATGGAGTGCATCGTGTACATGGGCGCGGAGGACATCCAGCGTCAGGCGCCCAACGTTTTCCGTATGAAGCTGCTGGGCGCGACCGTCGTGCCCGTGGAAAGCGGCTCCAGAACCCTGAAGGATGCATGCAACGAAGCCATCCGTGATTGGGTCACCAACGTCGAAACTACTTTCTACATCTTCGGTACAGCGGCAGGTCCGCATCCCTATCCGATGATGGTGCGCGATTTTCAGTGTGTGATCGGCAACGAAGCCCGTGTGCAGATGCCGGAGATGATCGGTCGACAGCCGGATGCGGTGATCGCGTGTGTAGGCGGCGGTTCCAACGCGATCGGTTTGTTCCATCCATATATCGAGGTGCCCGATGTGCAGATCATCGGCGTAGAGGCGGGTGGTCATGGTATCGCCAGCGGCCAGCATGCCGCACCGCTTACCGCCAACAGCAAAGTTGGTGTGCTACACGGCAACAAGGTGTATCTGATCCAGGATGAGAATGGGCAGATCATCGAGACACATTCCATCTCGGCAGGACTGGATTATCCCGGCGTCGGTCCCGAGCATTGCCTACTGAAAGACATCGGTCGTGCGCAGTATGTCGCGATCAACGATGACGAAGCACTGGCTGCTTTTGATGCATTGTGCCGTTTTGAAGGCATCATCCCCGCGTTGGAATCCAGCCACGCTTTGGCACATGCGATGAAGATCGCGCCGAGCATGGCAAAAGACAAAGTGTTGTTGGTGAACTTGTCCGGTCGCGGCGACAAGGACATGAATACCGTGGCCAATCTGAAGGGCATCACGCTATGAGTCGCATCGATACGACTTTCGAAAAGCTTAAGCAGCAGAATCGCAAGGCGCTGATCCCGTTCATCACTGCAGGCGATCCTGCCCAAGCGTTCACCGTGCCGCTGATGCATGGCTTGGTGCAAGCCGGTGCGGATGTGCTCGAACTGGGCGTGCCGTTCTCCGATCCGATGGCGGATGGGCCGACTATTCAGCGTGCCTCGGAACGTGCGCTCAAGAACGGCATGTCGTTGCGTGGTGTGCTGGACTTGGTGGCTGAATTCCGCAAACAGGATGCGACCACGCCGGTGGTGCTGATGGGTTACGGGAATCCCATCGAGGCAATGGGCTGGGAAGCGTTCGCCCAGCGCTGCGCCGAGGTCGGTGTGGACGGCGCGTTGACCGTGGATTTCCCGCCGGAAGAGAGCCATGAAGCATTCGAACATCTGCAAGCGCATGGCATCGCGCCTATCTTCCTGCTGGCACCGACTACCAAGGAGGCACGCATAGAGCAGGTCGCCAAATTGGCGCGCGGCTATGTGTACTATGTCTCGCTGAAAGGTGTGACCGGTGCCGGGAATCTCGACCTGTCAGCCATTGAAGAAAAACTGCCTCAGTTGCGCAGGCACATCAAGCTGCCGATCGGTGTCGGTTTCGGCATCCGCGATGCGGCGACAGCCAAAGCGGTCGCGAAGTTGTGTGATGGTGTGGTGGTGGGTAGCCGCATCGTGCAGGAGATAGAAGATTCCACCGAACAGAATGTAGTCGCCAATGTGGGGCGATTGGTGCAAGAATTGCGCGTAGCGATAGATAACGAGAAGGAGTAAGTCATGGGATGGTTCCAAAAGCTGTTGCCGCCGAAGATTAAGCGCCGTGAAAACGAAGATGGCAAAAAAAATGTGCCGGAAGGTCTGTGGTTCAAATGCCCCGAATGTCAGGCCGTGCTGTATCACGCCGATCTGGATAAGAACCACAGCGTCTGCCCGAAATGTAACCACCATCACCGCATCACTGCACGCACCCGTCTTGATTGGCTGCTGGATGGTGAGGGACGTTTCGAGATAGGTTCCGAAGTGTTGTCGGTCGACACGCTGAAGTTCAAGGATCAGAAGAAATACAGCGACCGCCTGGTCGAGGCCAAGAAGAAGACTGACGAAGACGATGCTTTGATCGTGCTGCAAGGCAGCATCCATGCATTGCCTGTTGTGGCGGCTTCTTTCGAGTTCGGCTTCATGGGCGGCTCGATGGGGTCAGTTGTTGGGGAGCGTTTTGTGCGCGGCGTGCAAGTCGCACTGGAGCAGCAATGCCCCTTCATCTGTTTCTCCGCCAGCGGCGGTGCGCGCATGCAGGAAGGTCTGCTGTCGCTGATGCAGATGGCCAAGACTAGTGCCGCACTCACGCAATTGAGCGAAGCCAAGTTGCCATTTATTTCCGTCCTGACCGACCCGACCATGGGCGGTGTTTCTGCCAGTTTCGCTTTCCTGGGCGACGTAGTTATCGCCGAACCTGGTGCGCTGATCGGCTTCGCCGGTGCGCGTGTGATCCAGCAGACAGTGCGCGAAACATTGCCTGAGGGTTTTCAACGTGCCGAGTTCTTGCTTGAGCATGGCGCTATCGACATGATCGTTGACCGTCGTCAGATGCGCGACCAACTGGCGACGCTGATCACCTTGTTGACCAAACAGGATGCCGTAGCGAAGCTGGAGGCGGCGTAAGCTTCAGTATCAACGGCCGGCATAACTGTCGGCCGTTTTTTTGCCAGTAATGAAATGCCAAAATCTCTAGCCGACTGGCTTTCTCATCTCGAATCTCTGCATCCCAAAACCATCGCACTCGGTCTGGAGCGCGTGACGCAAGTCAAACAACGTCTCGATCTCGAACCGGACTTTCCTGTGATCGTTGTCGGTGGTACGAACGGCAAAGGTTCTGTGTGCGCGATGCTGGAATCCATCCTGCATGCCTCGGGTTACAAAGTCGGCTGCTACACCTCGCCACATCTTTTGCGATACAACGAACGTGTGCGCATCGCCAAGCAACAGGCGAGCGATGCCGAGTTGTGCGCATCATTTGAAGCGATCGAGCAGGTGCGAGGCGATATCGAAATGACCTACTTCGAATTCGGCACACTGGCCGCAATGCAATGTTTCATCGCGCACAAAGTAGATGTCGCCATCCTTGAAGTGGGACTGGGCGGCAGATTGGATGCGGTGAATGTATTCGATGGTGATTGTGCGGTGGTGACCAGTGTGGATATCGATCACATCGATTACTTGGGCGATTCGCGTGAGCAGATTGCGTTCGAGAAGGCGGGTATCTTCCGCTCTGGCAAAGTGGCGATCTGTGCCGATAGTGAGGTGCCGCCAGCATTGCGCGAGCATGCGCAGCAGATCGGGGCTGAGTTGTGGTGTATCGGCAAGGAATTCGGTCTGCGCGCGCATCAGGGGCAGTGGGACTATTTCGGAAAGTCCGGTAGACGCAGTGCTTTGCCATATCCGGCTTTGCGCGGAGCATTTCAGTTGCAGAACGCCAGTGCGGTATTGGCAGTCTTGGATGTGCTTACAGCTGAATTGCCTGTCAGCATGTCGGCGGTACGCCGTGGCCTGATCGAAGTCGAGCTGGCCGGGCGCTTTCAGTTCATCCCCGGCAAGCCGCAATGGATATTGGATGTGGCGCATAACCCGCATGCCGCACGTTCGCTGGCACAGAATCTGGCGAATCTCCCTCCCGCCAAGACCTTCGCCTTACTCGCTATGCTCAAAGACAAGGACATGGCGGGGGTGGTGCAAGCGCTGGATGCACAGATCGATGTATGGCTGATCGCAGGTATAGACGTGCCGCGCGGTGCAGATTCGGCTGAATTGGGACAAGTGTTGCGTGGGTTGTCAGTAAGAGGAGAGGTAATTGACTGCAATTCCATCGAAAATGCGCTGAATGAGGCCAGCAATCGGGCGGGTGAAAATGATAGAATCGCGGCCCTCGGTTCCTTCTATACAGTGGCGGAAGTGATGCATCTGCGCAAAGTGCGCGGTGTCTGAGATTCCCGGTATCTACCATGGCTAAACAGATCAATACGGACGAAGAATTCAAGTTGAAACGGCAGGCACGTCATCGTCTGATCGGTGCCGTGGCGCTGATGTTGGCAATCGTCATCTTCTTGCCCATGGTGTTCGATAGCGAGCCGGGCGTGAATGTGGGCAACATCGAACTGCGTATCCCGGACAAAAACGAAGTGCCTGAATTCCGTCCTAACGCAACGACGGATCAAGTGGCTGAGCCTGCAGCCAGCACTGTGTCCGCCGCTATCCCGGCACAAGTCCACGAGCCAGTGGTTGCCCAGACAAAGCCGGTTGAGACCAAAGTGGTCGCGCCTGTCACTCCCAAAGTGGTGCCGGTTCAAACTGCGCCCAAGGCAGTCGCTCCCAAGAAAACTGCGCCGCCTTCAGGCTGGGTGCTGCAGGTCGGTGCCTATTCCCGCGAAGATGCCGGACGCCAGATGCTCGACAATCTAAAGAAGCGCGGCTTCCCGGCTTATACCGAAAAGGTCGCTGGCATGCTGCGCGTACGCGTGGGCGGTTATCCTTCCCGTGAAGCGGCAGAGAAGGTGAAGCTCAAGCTGGAAGCGATAGGCTTGCAACCCAATCTTATCAATCCGGAATAAGCTGCATGTCGTTTTTTGATATTGCAGTACTGGTCATCATTGCATTGTCGGCGTTGCTAGGTTGGTGGCGCGGTTTCATGTATGAACTGTTTTCATTGTTGGGTTGGATCGCCGCTTATATCGCAGCGACAACCATGTCGGATCAGGCATTGCCGTATATTCCGGAAGCCATTACGGTAGAAGCTATCCGCTCGGCAGCGGCCTTTGCGCTGGTATTCGTGGTGACGCTGATCGTGGCTGCCGTGTTTGCATGGTTCTTGTCCAAGCTGACCAAAGTTGCGGGGCTGGGCGGGCTGGATGGGAAATTCGGGGTCATGTTCGGTGTGCTGCGCGGATTGTTGGTGGTGCTGGCATTGGTGTGGGTAGGTGGCTTGACCAGCTTGCCGGAGAAATCCTGGTGGAAGGATGCGTGGACCAGCAAGCCCCTGCATCAGGCAGCCATGTATGCACGCGACTATCTGCCGACGCAGACAGCGCGACGCTAAAACAAACGATTAAATTCACAGGAAACGGAAAACGATATGTGCGGGATTCTGGGAGTGGTGGCCAATACGCCGGTGAACCAGGTGCTGTATGACGGTTTGCAGGTGTTGCAGCATAGAGGGCAGGATGCGGCGGGTATCGCCACACTGGAAGACAGAACATTCCACCTGCATAAAGGCAATGGCCTGGTGCGCGATGTGTTCCGCACGCGCAATATGCGAGCACTCAAAGGAAATTCAGGTATCGCCCATGTGCGCTATCCCACGGCCGGCTCTTCGGTCGATCACAACGAAGCTCAGCCGTTCTATGTGAATTCGCCATTCGGTATCGTGCTGGCACACAACGGCAATCTGACCAACACCGATGAGCTGCGCAGCGCCATGTATAAACAGGATCTGCGCCATATCAATACCGGCTCAGACTCCGAAGTGCTGCTGAATGTACTGGCGCACGAACTACAAGCCAATGCCACCGGTTTCAAACTCGACCCGCAGAAGATATTCGCCGCCGTATCCGGTGTACATCGCCGTTGCAAAGGCGCATATGCCGTGGTGGCGATGATCGCGGGATACGGTTTGCTCGCTTTCCGCGACCCGAACGGCATCCGTCCGCTGGTAGTGGGTAGTAATCAGCAGTCAGAGGGCATCGAATACTTGATCGCCTCAGAAAGCGTGGCGCTTGATACCTTGGGCTTCGACTTCCTGCGTGACGTCGCGCCGGGTGAAGCGGTGTTCATCGATCTGGAAGCGAACTTCTTTAGCCAACAGTGTGCCGAGCAGCCGCAACTCACTCCCTGTATTTTTGAATATGTGTATTTCGCCCGTCCTGATTCAGTGATGGACGGTATCTCCGTGTACGCTACACGCCTGTTCATGGGCGAGTATCTGGCGGACAAAATCAAAAAAGAGTGGCCGGAGCATGACTTCGACGTCGTCATTCCCATCCCTGATTCCAGTCGCCCCAGTGCGTTGCAACTGGCGAATCATCTGGGTATCCCGTTCCGTGAAGGCTTCGTCAAGAACCGTTACATCGGCCGCACCTTCATCATGCCGGGTCAGGCCATGCGCAAGAAATCGGTGCGACAGAAACTGAACGCGATCAGCATCGAGTTCAAGGACAAGAACGTGTTGCTGGTGGACGACTCCATCGTGCGCGGTACCACCAGCCGCGAGATTGTGCAGATGGCGCGCGATGCCGGAGCACGCAAAGTGTATTTCGCTTCGGCCGCACCGCCGGTCAAGTTCCCCAATGTTTATGGTATCGACATGCCCAGCCGTACCGAGCTGATCGCCACTGAACGCAGCGACGAAGAGATCTGCCGCGAGATCAGTGCGGATCGTTTGTTCTATCAGGATCTGGAAGATCTGAAAGCGGCTGTGTTCAAGGCGAATCCGGCATTGAAGGGTTTCGACTGTTCCTGCTTCGACGGGCAGTACATCACCGGTGACATCACGCCGGAATATCTGGATGCTATCGAAGCCGCGCGTGGCGCGGGCAAAGCGAACAAGACACCGGACGACGATCAGCTGGAGTTGGATCTGGCGATGTCTGCCTCGTCCATGTGAGTTGACGAAGCAAGGCGGGGGGTGCTACTTTCCGACTGCGCCGATTTGAGGAACAGCTTGCGGGCGCTATATAAATACAGCTAAAGCGGGTGAACCCGGTTTAGCGTCAAGCTTTCCGGGTTTTTTGTTGCGTGTGCGAACGGCCGCGCGGGAGGTGAAGATGTCTGACAACGAATATCAACTTGAGACTCTGGCCGTCAGGGCAGGGCGTGCACAAACCCCTTTCATGGAACATGGCGAGGCGATGTTCCTGACCTCGAGTTTCACTTTTGACAATGCAGCGCAAGCAGCGCGACGCTTTATCGGCGAAGAGCCGGGCAACATCTACGCCCGCTTCACCAATCCCACGACCAGCATGTTCGAGGAAAGGTTGGCTGCGCTGGAAGGGGCGGAGCAATGTGTGGCGACCTCAAGCGGCATGGCTGCAATTCTGGCGTGCTGCATGGGTCTGTTGAAGGCGGGCGACCATATCATTGCGTCGCGCAGTCTGTTCGGCTCGACCATCAACTTGTTCAACAACTACTTCAAAAAATTTGGCGTGGAAACGACTTATGTCTCGGCGACCGATGTCGCGGAATGGCAGGCTGCCGTGCTGCCGAACACAAAGTTGTTCTTTCTGGAGACCCCATCCAATCCGTTGACCGAGATATCCGACATCGCAGCCATTGCGGCAGTCGCAAAGGGAAGCGGTGCTTTATTGGCGGTGGACAACTGTTTCTGTACTCCTGTTTTGCAACGTCCGCTGGAGCTGGGGGCGGATATCGTGATCCACTCCGCCACCAAATACATCGATGGCCAAGGCCGCGTGCTGGGCGGAGCCGTGCTGGGCAGCAAAAAACTGATGGAGCCGGTGTACGGCTTCCTGCGTACGGCTGGGCCGACCATGAGTGCGTTTAACGCCTGGGTGTTCCTCAAGGGGCTGGAGACGTTGAAGCTGCGTATGGATGCGCACAGTGCCAATGCCTTGCAGCTGGCGCAATGGCTGGAACAACAGCCGAACGTGGCGCGCGTGCTTTATCCGGGCCTGCCATCGCACCCGCAATATGCGCTGGCGATGAAGCAACAGAAGACCGGCGGCGGTATCGTGGCGTTCGAAGTGAAAGGCGGCAAGGAGGCAGCGTGGAAGGTGATCGACAACACCAAGTTGCTGTCTATCACCGCCAATCTGGGCGACACCAAGACCACCATCACCCATCCGGCCACCACCACACACGCGCGTATCACGCCGGAAGCACGCGCGGCGGCCGGCATCACCGAGGGCTTGATCCGCATCGCGGTCGGGCTGGAAGCAGTGGTCGATATTCAGAACGATCTGGCACGGGGACTGTGATGGATGTACTTGCCGCACAGGTTGGTGGAGCACTCAAGGCGCACGGCATGATGTTGGCGACAGCGGAATCTTGCACCGGCGGCGGCATCGCGCAGGCGGTCACCAGCGTCTCCGGCAGCTCGGCCTGGTTCGAGCGTGGCTTCGTCACCTATTCCAATCTGTCCAAGCAGCAGATGCTGGGCGTGCAGGAAGCCACACTGATCGCCTATGGCGCGGTGTCGGAAGCCGTCGTGCGCGAGATGGCACAAGGCGCGCTGCGCAACAGTACGGCGCAGGTGTCTCTGGCGGTGAGCGGTATCGCCGGCCCTGACGGCGGCACTCTGGACAAGCCAGTCGGCACGGTCTGGTTCGCCTGGGCACTCGCCGACGGTGCCATCACGGCCGCGCGTCATCAATTCACCGGCAACCGGGACGAGGTGAGAGCGCAGGCGGTGCGTGTGGCATTGCAGGGCGTATTTGACCGGCTGTCCAAAAATACCCTTCTCGTATAAAAAAGAACGAACGTTCTGTACAAGTCGAAAACCTTGTGCAACAATCCGCTCCGAAATTTTCACAAGGAGATCAAACATGGATGACAACAAAAGCAAGGCACTCGCGGCCGCACTGAGCCAGATCGAGAAGCAATTCGGCAAGGGTTCCATCATGCGCCTAGGTGAGGGCGAGGTGATCAAGGATATCGAAGTGGTCTCCACCGGCTCCCTAGGCCTGGACATCGCGCTGGGTGTTGGCGGTCTGCCACGTGGCCGTGTGGTTGAGATCTACGGTCCGGAATCTTCCGGCAAGACCACGCTGACCTTGCAAGTCATCGCCGAGATGCAAAAGTTGGGCGGCACCGCTGCCTTCATTGACGCCGAACACGCACTCGATCCGCAGTACGCGCAAAAGCTGGGTGTACGCGTGGAAGACCTGCTGATCTCGCAGCCGGACAACGGTGAACAGGCACTGGAGATCGCCGACATGCTGGTGCGCTCCAGCTCAGTCGACGTGGTGGTGATCGACTCGGTCGCCGCCCTCACGCCGCGCGCCGAGATCGAAGGCGAGATGGGCGATGCGCAGATGGGTCTGCATGCACGTCTGATGTCGCAAGCGCTGCGCAAACTCACCGCCAATATCAAGCGTTCCAACACGCTGGTCATCTTCATCAACCAGATCCGCATGAAGATCGGTGTGATGTTCGGCAATCCCGAGACCACCACCGGCGGTAACGCGCTCAAGTTCTACGCATCTGTGCGCCTTGATATCCGCCGCACCGGTTCGATCAAGAAGGGCGACGAGGTCATCGGTAACGAGACACGCGTCAAGGTAGTGAAGAACAAGGTCGCCCCGCCGTTCAAGGAAGCGCATTTCGACATCCTGTACGGGGAAGGTATCTCGCGCGAAGGCGAAGTCGTTGAACTGGGTGTGCAGAACAAGATCGTCGAGAAGTCCGGCGCTTGGTATTCCTACAATGGCGAGAAGATCGGTCAGGGCAAGGACAATGCGCGCGAGTTCCTGCGTAACAATCCTGAGATCGCCCGCGAGATCGAGAACAAGGTGCGTGCCGCGCTAGGCATCAACGCCATGGGCACAAGTGAAGTCGCAGAAGAAGCCTGAGTTAAGCCTGCGTGTCCGCGCCATGCAGTATCTGGCGCGGCGCGAGCATAGTCGGGCCGAGCTGCAGCATAAGCTGCAAGCACATGCGCAGGAGGGGGAAGACCTAACTGCCGTGCTGGATGAATTGGAAATGCGTAACTGGCTATCCGATGCGCGCGCAGCCACGCAACTGGTGGATGCCAAACGTAGTCGATTCGGCAGCCAGCGTATCGCACACGAATTACGTCAACGCGGTATCGGCGATGATCTGATCGCTGAAGCGCTACCTGAGCTCAAAGCCTCCGAGTTGGAAGCGGCGCGAGAGGTGTGGCAACGAAAGTTCGGTAAACCTCCGCAAGAAGCCAAGGAAAAAGCACGTCAGATGCGTTTTCTGCAATCCCGTGGATTTCCCACCGAGGTGATCCTTAAAGTCCTGAAATCCGCCGGTGCCAATCTGGCCGATGAAGACTCATAGCTATGCCCTAACTGTCTGTCAAATGGTATGATTCGCGCCGTGAAGCCGCCCGTGAGGCGGCGTGTTTATTGAACAATTGCGGCCAGCGGTGACCAGATGAAAAGCAGCGAGATTCGCCAGAAATTCCTAGATTATTTTGCCTCCAAAGGCCACGCTGTGGTCGCCTCCAGTTCGTTGGTGCCGCACGAAGACCCGACGTTGCTGTTCACCAATGCGGGTATGAATCAGTTCAAGGACGTGTTCCTCGGTTTCGATAAGCGTCCCTACACCCGCGCCACATCTTCGCAGAAATGCGTACGCGCTGGCGGCAAGCACAACGATCTGGAGAATGTCGGTTACACCGCGCGTCACCACACTTTCTTCGAGATGCTGGGTAACTTCAGTTTCGGCGATTACTTCAAGCAGGATGCCATCAAGTACGCGTGGGAACTGCTGACTGAAGTATTCAAACTCCCCAAAGACAGGCTCTACGTCACCGTGTATGCCGAAGATGACGAGGCATACGACATCTGGACCAAGGAGGTCGGCGTACCTGCTGAACGCGTGATCCGCATCGGGGACAACAAGGGCGCACGCTACGCTTCCGACAACTTCTGGATGATGGGCGACACCGGTCCTTGCGGTCCGTGCACCGAGATCTTCTACGATCACGGCGAACACATCCCCGGCGGTCTGCCGGGTACGCCCGAGGAAGACGGCGACCGCTATATCGAGATCTGGAACAACGTGTTCATGCAGTTCAACCGCGACGAAGCGGGGATGATGCATCCGCTGCCCAAGCCGTCGGTGGATACCGGCATGGGCTTGGAGCGAATCTCTGCGGTGTTGCAACATGTGCATGCCAACTACGAGATCGATCTGTTCCAAGCGCTGATCAAAGCCGCCGCGCGCGAGACCCAGTGCCCCGATCTTGATTCCCCTTCACTGAAAGTACTGGCCGACCATATCCGAGCCTGTTCTTTCCTCATCGCCGACGGCGTGATCCCAGGCAATGAAGGTCGCGGCTACGTGCTGCGCCGTATCATCCGCCGCGCCATCCGCCACGGTTACAAACTGGGTGCACGCGAAGCGTTCTTCCACAACATGGTGGCGGATCTGGTGGCGCAGATGGGCTCCGCATATCCGGAGTTGGTCGCAGAGCAGGCGCGCGTGAAAGGCGTGCTCAAGCTGGAAGAGGAACGTTTCTTCGCCACCATCGAACACGGCATGGCGATCCTCGAAGCCGATCTGGCGGAGATGGATAAAGCTGGTGACAAGGTGTTCAACGGCGAGACGGCATTCAAGCTGCACGACACCTATGGTTTCCCATTAGACCTCACGGCAGACATCTGCCGTGAGCGTGACATGACTGTGGATGACAAAGCTTTCAACGCAGCGATGGCTCGCCAGAAGGATCAAGCGCGCGCAGCTGGCAAGTTCAAGATGGCAGCCAATCTGGAGTACGCAGGTCCGGCAACGACTTTCCACGGTTACGACACACTGGAGCACAAAGGTAACGTGCTGGCCTTGTACAAGGACGGCGCGGAAGTGAAGGAGCTGAACGAAGGCGACATGGGTGTGGTGGTGCTGGACGATACCCCGTTCTACGCCGAGTCCGGTGGTCAGGTCGGCGACAGTGGCGAACTGCGCAGCACACACGGCATCTTCGCGGTGGAAGATACGCAGAAGATCCAAGCCGCTGTGTTCGGTCACCACGGTGTGGTCTCGACCGGTAAGTTGTCTGTGGGTGACAACGTCAATGCACGTGTGAATATGTTGGCGCGTGCGCGCACCGAGCGTAACCACTCTGTGACCCATTTGATGCACAAGGCTTTGCGCGAAGTGTTGGGCCCGCATGTTCAGCAAAAAGGTTCGCAGGTCGATCCCGACAAGACGCGTTTCGACTTTGTGCAGAACCAGCCGATGACCGATACGGAAATCCGCAAGGTGGAAGCACTCGTCAATACCGAAATATTGTCCAATAGCGCCACTGATGCCAGCGTGATGGGTATCGAGGATGCACAGAAGACCGGTGCGATGATGTTGTTCGGTGAGAAGTACGGCGACGAAGTGCGTGTGCTGTCCATCGGTAGTTCAAAAGAACTGTGCGGCGGTACACACGTGAAGCGCACCGGCGACATCGGCCTTTTCAAGATCGTAGCGGAGAGTGGTGTGGCGGCCGGTGTGCGCCGCGTCGAAGCGGTGACCGGCGAAGGCGCACTGGCGCTGGTTCAGCAGCAGGAAGAGCAGTTGCAACAGGTGGCCGATGCCGTGAAGGCGCAGCCTCAGGAAGCCGCTGCCCGTATCACACAGATTCTGGATAACGTGAAGTCACTGGAGAAAGAGCTGGCTGCACTGAAGTCCAAGCTTGCTTCCGCACAAGGCGATGATCTCGTTGAGCAAGCGCAAGACTTTAATGGTGTGAAAGTGCTGGCTGCCAAGCTGGAGGGTGCTGATGTCGCCACTTTGCGCGAGACAATGGATAAGCTTAAAGACAAGCTGAAATCTGCCGTAATAGTTCTGGCTACTGAATCTGAAGGCAAGGTCAGCCTTATTGCGGGTGTGACGAATGACGCGACATCCAAGGTGAAGGCGGGCGAGTTGGTCAACTTCGTCGCACAACAGGTTGGCGGAAAAGGCGGCGGTCGGCCGGATATGGCGCAGGCAGGCGGAACGCAACCGGAACATCTGTCAAAGGCATTGGCATCGGTAGCGGATTGGGCAAAAGCCAAGTTGTAATTTTCTGTCAGAATCTCAGGCAGTACGCGCCGCAACTCTGGGCATAACTTTGGGTGGAGAAGGCTGATGTTGAAGCAGTCTGGCGACACGATCTTGCTGGTGGAGAATGAGGAAGCGGCGATCCTGCTGGTACAGCAGGCGGTCGCAAGTTGCCCCAGAGATCTGTATCTGGCCGTGGTACCGGATAGTGTGGCCGCACTGGACTGGATGTCTGCGGAGACTGCGCATGGCCATCCCGTGCCGCGCCTGATCCTGATCGATCTCAAGTTGCCCAAGCTGATCGGTCTGGCGGTGTTGCGTACCCTGCGTATGGATAGTCGCTTGGCTCACGTACCTATCGTGGTGTTTTCAGAGATCCATGAACCTTCGGACGTGGTGCTGTCCTATCAGATCGGTGCCAATAGTTTCGTGCGCAAGCCGGAGAATCTGGCTGAGTTCAGCCAGTTGATGCGTGATCTTGTTTATCTTGGCTGGCTGGATGAGAACGGCATGGGCAAGGCGTTGCAGCAGACCATCCACTCGTCCTGAGCAAAGATCGCTTCAGAATGGAAGCATCAATGCTGGTGCGGCTTCCCGTAACACCTTCCTGAAATCTTCTTGTATGCGCTTCAGCGCAACTGCGTTATTCGCCTCGAACCTGAGTACGATGGCAGGCGTCGTATTGGAAGGGCGCATCAGGCCAAAGCCATCAGCATATTCCACGCGCAGGCCGTCAATAGTGATGATCTCCAGTGCATCGGCGAATCTAGCCTCGGACTGCAGTCGGTTGATCAAAGTATGGCTCTCACCTTCGGCGGTGTGAATATGCAACTCCGGCGTGTTCACCGAGTCGGGCAGTGCATTCAACACTGCACTCGGGTCATCGAATCTGCTTAGGATCTCCAGTAGTCTGGCGCTGGCATACAAACCATCATCAAAGCCGTACCAGCGTTCTTTGATAAACATATGGCCGGTCATCTCTCCGGCGAGCAGGGCACCGGTTTCTTTCATCCTGGCTTTGATCAGCGAATGTCCGGTCTTCCACATAGAGGGTATTCCGCCGTGATCACGTATCCACGGGAACAACTTTCCTGAGCACTTCACGTCAAAGATCACTTCGGCACCGGGATGGCGCGTGAGCAGATCGGCCGCGAACAGCATCAACTGACGATCGGGAAAGATGATGCGGCCATCTTTGCTGACGACACCGAGCCGGTCGCCATCACCGTCGAAGGCCAGACCCAATTCGCTGTCGCTATCGTGCAAGCTGGCGATCAGATCTGCAAGGTTGCGCGGATCGGACGGGTCGGGATGATGGTTGGGGAAATTGCCGTCCACCTCACAGAACAATTCGCTCACTTCACAGCCCAGACTACGATATAGCTTGGCGGCGAAATCACCTGCCACACCGTTGCCGCAATCCACTGTTAGTTTCATCGGACGGGCTAGGCGGATGTCGCCGATGATGCGCGTTATGTATTCCGGCACTATGTCATATCGGACATAACTACCATTGCCGGTAATCAAGTCCTCGGATTCGATGCGTACGCGCAAATCCTGAATCGCCTCTCCGGACAAAGTTTCTCCGGCCAGCACGATCTTCAGGCCGTTGTACTCGGGTGGATTGTGGCTGCCGGTGATTATCACAGCGCATTCAGTCCTGAGCTGGAATGCAGCGAAGTAGCCCATGGGAGTGGTGATGCGGTCTAGGTCGATGACATCAACGCCGCTTTGCTGAATGCCGCGCGCCAGCGCTTGAGAGAAAGCAGGGCCGGACAAGCGACCGTCGAAGCCGATGGCGATGGTGTGTTGCTGGCGTGCTTTGGCTTCCGTGCCGATGGCGTGGCCGAGGAGGGTGATGATGTCGTTGGTCAGCGACTTGCCGACGATGCCGCGTATGTCGTAAGCCTTGAATATCTCAGCGGGTACGGCGGATGACATGGCTTACCTGTCGGGAAGGTGTCGAGCCACTTCCTGTGGTGTCAGTTGCAGCATGCAGTTGAAATGTCCCAGCGGGCATTCACGTTTAAAGCAGGGGCTGCAAGAAAGGTCGAGCTTGAGAACGCGAGCCTGATCGGACAATGGCGGTGTGAACTGCGGACTGCTTGAACCGAAAATTGCCAGCATTGGAATATCCAGTGCTGCAGCGATGTGCATCAGACCGGAATCGTTGCTGACCACCAGCTTGGCGCAGGATATGAGTGCGATGGCTTCGGTGAGGTCGGTCGTACCACAAAGATTGCGGCAGGGTTCGTTGCCTAGCGCAACGATCTTGTCCGCCACTTCCTTATCCTTGGGCGAGCCGATCAGCCATACCGCATAACCTTTGTTGCGTAGTCGCTGCGCAAGTTCGGCGTAGTAGTGTGCGGGCCAGCGTTTGGCGGGTCCATATTCAGCGCCCGGGCAGAATACGGCGACCGGTTTGTCCAGCGACAGGCCTGACTTGGTCAGCGCGGCCTGTCGTTGTGCATCACTGGCCTGCAGTTTTGGGGAAGGGATGGGGCGAACGATGTCGGTGTCGCGTTCTTCTGCCAGTGCGGCGAAGCGTTCTACCATCAGCGGCAGTTTGCGTTTGTCCAGCTTGCGTGCATCGTTGAGCAGCCCGTAGCGCATCTCGCCGGTGAAGCCCGTGCGCAATGGGATGTCGGCGAACCATGGAACCAGTGCGGACTTGAGCGAGTTGGGCAGGACGATGGCCTGATCGTAACTGTTCGCCCGCAGTTGCCTGCCCAAAGCACGCCGCGCACCGAGTTGCAGTGCACCATGCGGGAAGGGGTTGATGATGATCTCGCCGACTTCAGGTATCTGGCGCAACAGCTTCTCTGTCCACGGTGGTGCCAGCACGTCTATCTGCACGCCGGGGTGGCGCTGTGCCAGTCGTTGCAGCATGGGCTGCATCAGGACACAGTCACCGACCCAGCTAGGTGCGACGACGAGGATCTTGTTCATCTGGCCGATCTCAGTGATGGCCGTGGGGCAACTCGCCCTTGAACTTGTAGTGTGTGCCGCAATAAGGACAGACCGCTTCGCCCAGTTTCTCGACCGGGATTGCGACGCGCGGGTGGGCACTCCACAGGCTCACCGAAGGTGTCGGGCAGAACAGCGGCAACGCCTCTGCCGAGACTTCGACATAACGTTGCGAGATTTGATCGTTGGCCATGCTTCCCCCTTATACGTGCGCCAGCCAGTCGGCGTATTTTTCGTTTTTGCCTGCGACGATGTCGAAGAACGCTGTTTGCAGCTTGGTGGTCACCGGGCCGCGGCTGCCGCTGCCGATGGTGCGTGTATCTAGTTCGCGGATGGGTGTCACTTCAGCGGCGGTGCCGGTGAAGAAGGCTTCCTCGGCGCAATACACTTCGTCGCGTGTGATGCGCTTCTCGATCAACTCTAGCCCCATGTCTTTGGCCAGCGTGATGATCGAATCGCGCGTGATGCCCTCCAGACAAGAAGTCAGGTCGGGCGTGTACAGTTTGCCCTTCTTCACGATGAAGATGTTCTCCCCCGCGCCCTCGGCGACGTAGCCGTCCACGTCCAACAACAACGCTTCGTCATAGCCGTCATTCGCCACTTCCTGGTGTGCCAAGATGGAATTGGTATAAGTGCCGACCGATTTGGAGCGGCACATGTTCACGTTCACATGATGGCGGGTGAAGCTGGAGGTCTTGACTCGGATGCCCTTGGCCATGCCTTCTTCACCCAGATAAGCCCCCCACGGCCAGGCCGCGATGGCGACGTGCACGCTGACTTTGTTGGCGGCGATGCCCATGGCTTCGGATCCGTAGAATACGATGGGACGGATGTAACAGGATTCCAGCTTGTTGGCGCGCACCACTTCTTTTTGCGCTTCGATCAGGGTCTCTTTGTCGAACGGCATCTTCATCTTGAAGATGAACGCCGAATTGAACAGGCGATCGGTATGCTCTTGCAGGCGGAAGATCGCCGTGCCCTGCGTCGTCTTGTATGCGCGCACGCCCTCGAAGACACCCATTCCATAGTGCAAAGTATGAGTCAGGACATGGGTGGTGGCATCGCGCCAGGGGACGAGCTTACCGTCGTGCCAGATGAAGCCGTCGCGGTCGGACATGGACATGGTGATTTCCTTGAAAGCGTTGGGTTTGAATTCGGGGTGGGGATTCTAGCTGTTTCCAGTGCGATTATGAAGCCGCGTGAACGCTATATCCCGCTGTGGGGGCATATCCCTTTGCCTGTGCTTAAGGTAATATCGCTTCATTCAGTCAGGTTTGGCCGGGGGGCGCATGGCGCAGCACATCGATACGCAACAGATAGATCCGGAGGTCCTCGATACGCAGGAAGACAAACTGCGCAAGAGTCTGCTCATCTTTGCCGCGGCATTCATGACGTTCGCCGTCATGTTCTGGCTGGCTATCTACTGGATGATGGGGCTGAATTTCTCCAGTAATGTCCCGCTGGTCTATCAGATCATCTCCGTCGGTTCGCT
This sequence comes from Gammaproteobacteria bacterium, assembly GCA_018814405.1. Classification (GTDB taxonomy): domain Bacteria; phylum Pseudomonadota; class Gammaproteobacteria; order Burkholderiales; family Gallionellaceae; genus Sideroxyarcus. Next base: position 441,482 of record JAHIZO010000005.1, on the reverse strand, counting down.
GGTCTATTACATGAAAACGCGCAACTTTGAAGTGCTGCGTTTCGTACAGTTGAACCTGTTCCTGTTCGCCCCTTTCGTCATGCAGTGGAGCATCGGCAGTTCCATCACTTCCAGCGGCGTGGCACTTTGGGCCCTGCTGGCGCCGATCGGTGCCTTGGTGGTTTCGAGCTGGAAGGAATCTGTGCCATGGTTCGTTGCCTACATGGTGCTGACGGCCGTGTCCGGCTTCTTTGATTTCTATCTGGGCACCGGCAGCACGACAGGAATCCCGCTCAATACCATCGGTTTCTTCTTCGCGCTCAACTTCGCCGCGATGTCCGCCATCCTGTATTTTCTGGTGCGCTATTTCGTGATCGAGACGGAGAAGATCAAGCATCAGCTGGATGAACAACATGCTTTGCTGGCAGAGGAACAGAAGAAGTCCGAGCGCGTGTTGTTCAATGTGCTGCCTTCCTCAATCGCTGAACGGCTCAAGCGTAACGAGGGCCTGATCGCGGACGGCTATGCAGATGTGACGGTGATGTTCGCCGATCTGGTCAACTTCACGCAGCTCACCGAACAGATGTCGCCGGAACAGATGGTCGGTCTGCTCAATACGGTGTTCTCGGGTTTTGACGAGCTATCAGAGAAGTACGGGCTGGAGAAGATCAAGACCATCGGCGATGCCTATATGGTGGTGGGTGGTCTGACCCGGGAGCGTCCGGATTACGCCGCCGACGTGGTGAACATGGGCATGGAGATGATCGATTTCGTCAACAAGCACCCGTTGGCCGCCAAGCGCAATCTCGGCGTGCACGTCGGTATCGCGACCGGTCCGGTGGTGGCTGGTGTGATCGGCACCAAGCGTTTTATCTACGACCTGTGGGGCGACACTGTGAACATCGCCAGTCGCCTGACTGACGATGCCAAATCAGGCCATATCCTGACCGACCGCCTGACCTACAACCGTCTTCGCCATGAATATTTGTTTGAGCCGCCGAACGTGTTGAACGTTAAAGGCAAAGGGGAGATGACCTCTTATCGCTTGGTTGGCCGCGCGGATAGCTTGGCGGAAGCCGGAAAGAACAACATCTTTAAATTGCCACCCCAAGGTGAATCACCGGCCGTAGCCTCCTGATCACTGCTCAAATAGCGTTTCCCACAAAGTCTTCACTACAGAAGTATCCAGTCTGCCCGGTTCTATGCGGGCAGCAGTCTTATTCAATCTCATCTGATGCTGCAATTTGCGCAATTCCCGGTAGTGGGCTTGCAAGGCAGTGCTGACGTCCTGATCGATCAGCTTCAGTTCGGCCGCAGTTTGCAGTAAGGCCAGATTGCCGACGTTCATCGTTAATTGCGGATATCTGGACGCATAGGCCAACACGATGAACTGCACCATGAATTCGATATCCACCATGCCGCCACTATCGTGCTTGATATCGAATAATTCCGTTGGGTTCGGATGTCCGTCATGCATCTTCTGACGCATCTCACGTACTTCCGCCCTAAGTTTTTCAGTATCTCGCGGCATGCACAATATCGATTTGCGTATCTGCTCGAATCTTTCGCCCACAGCCGGATCGCCTGCGCAGAATCGAGCCCGGGTCAGTGCCTGATGTTCCCACATCCAGGCGTTCTCTCGCTGGTAGGACTCGAATGCTTCAGTCGAACTGACTAACAAGCCACTATCGCCGTTAGGACGCAGGCGCAAGTCAACTTCATACAAGCGCCCGGCAGCCGTGTAGCTGGAGATCAGTGTGTTGATACGTTGCCCCAGTCGTGCATAGATCTGCCCGGCATCTGGATCATCGTCCTCGAACAAGAACACAAGATCGAGATCGGAGGAATAGCCCAACTCTTTGCCGCCCAATTTGCCGTAAGCGATCACCGCGAACTTTGGCTGTTCGATGTGTTTTTTGCGTGCATCGCGCCAGCACAGGCGCAACACATGACGTAAGATCAGGTCGGCCAAGTCGCTCAAATGATCGCTTAGATTTTCCAGAGACAATACACCGTGCAGATCCATCGCCAGCAAATGGAAGGTCTGCACCTGCCTGAACTGTCGCAACACATCCATCTCGCGTTCGGTGTCGCCGAGATGCGCCTCGAGTTGTTCGAGCAACTGCGCATCCAGCGCTTTCCAATCCGGCGCCTCATACAACTCGCGCGCATCGAGCAATTCATCCAGCAGGATAGGGTGCTGTGCAAGATAGTCGCCCGCCCATGCGCTGGCGCTCAATATGCGCATCAGCCTGGGTAACGCCTGCGGATATTCGGCTAGAAAGGCCAGATAGGCCGCCCGCCGGGCGATGGCTTCCAACAGATTGAGTGCGCGGCGCAAGGTGGCATCGGGTTTGGGCTCGGTCGCACATAGCTTGATGAAGCGTGGTATCAGACTATCCATTCGCTCTCTGCTGATCTCCGGCAACTGCCGGTAACGACCACTGGCGCGCATCTGCAGCAGGATGTCGGCGAGTTCGGCCGCTTCCGAATATCCCGCATGGCTTAGTTGCTTGGTCAGCTCATCATGATCGCCGTTCTCATGCCAAATACTGCTATCGCTGGCTGCCTGCTTGCTGCCAAAGACCGCTTCGAACTGTGAGCTGACGAACTCGCGCAGCGGGTCCAATTCAGCCAGCAGCGCGGCATAGTCGGCATAGCCCATGCCGCGAGCGATGATGGATCTTTGCTCCTCGCCTTCCGGCAGCATCTGCGTCTGCTGGTCATCCAGATATTGCAAACGGTGCTCAAGGTTGCGCAGGAACGCGTAGCTCTCATCCAGTTTTTGCACCACATCGGCTTGCAGTTCTCCCTCCTGTGCGAGCAGTTGCAATACTTGCCGCGTCGGCTTGATGCGCAGTCGTGCATCACGCCCGCCGCGTATCAGTTGGAACACTTGTGCGATGAACTCGATCTCGCGGATGCCGCCGGAGCCGAGCTTGATATTGTCCTGCCGGTCGCGGCGAACGACTTCTGCGCGTATCTGTGCATGCAGTTTGCGCATGGAATCGAAAGCGCCGAAATCAAGATATTTGCGGAATACGAAAGGCTGGGCCAGCTTCTCCAGTTCATCGATGTTGGGGTCGCCCAAGGGCGAAATGACGCGTGCCTTGATCCAGGCATAGCGCTCCCATTCGCGGCCTTGTGCCACCAGATACTCCTCCAGTGCGGCGAAGCTCATCGCCAGCGGGCCACTGTCGCCGTAGGGGCGCAGGCGCATATCGACGCGGAACACATAGCCGTCTGCGGTGAGGTCGTTCACCAGTGCGATCACTTTGCGACCGAGTCTGCTGAAGAACTCATGGTTGGAAAGCGTGCGGGCACCGTTGGTCTCGCCTTCTTCCGGGTAGACGAAGATGAGGTCGATATCGGATGAGACATTCAGTTCGCCCCCGCCAAGCTTGCCCATGCCGATCACCAGCATCTGCTGCGGCTCACCGCTGTCAGCGCCTATCGGCTGGCCGAACTGGGTGCCCAAGGTCGCCATCATCAGTGCCTGCGCGCGCTGTACCGCCAGCTCGGCCAGTGCGGTCATGGCGCTCACCACTTCTTCCAATCCGCACAGACCGCCCAAGTCGCGCAGGATCAGATGCAACATCACGCGTTTGCGCAGCATGCGCAGGGCGCGCGAAAGTTGTGCCTCGTCGTCGGCGGGCAGCTCGTCCAGCCAGCGACGGATCAAATCTGCATCGGCGGGGAGGCGATGGTCTCTGCGCAGAGTGTCCAGCCAATCCGGCTCCGCTTCCACCAATCTGGAAAAATAGCGGCTGCACTGTGCGGCATGTTGGACGAGTTGATCGAAATCGTTGCTGGCTTGGGGGTTTCTCATGGCTGGTTTCGGTTAAAATGAAAGTCGTACATCCTGCATCGCATTATAGTCTCCATGCCCTTCTGCTTTTCATCTCGTCGCAATATCCGGCGCGCCGCAGCACGATGCTGAAACTCGCGCTCCGTTTCACCGCGATCGGCACCTGGAGACTTTCCCGTGTGCTTTTACTGCTTTTATTGCTGCTCGGTGCGGGTGGTTTGCTCACGCTACGCTATTGGGTGTTGCCGGGCATCGAACGCTATCACGCCGTCATCGAACTCGCTGCCACCTCTGCGGTCGGTCGCCAGGTCACTATCGCGCATATCGAAGCGGACTGGCACGGATTCCGTCCCCGCTTGTTGTTGTCTGATGTGCGTGTGCTGGACGAGCAGGGTGCAACAGCACTTCAGTTCCCGCTGCTGAGGAACGCAGTGGCATGGACGACTTTTTTCTTCGGAGAACTTCGGTTTCATAGTCTTGAACTTGAGCGTCCGCAACTGCTGGTACGGCGTGATGCACAGGGCAATCGCTTCGTGGCGGGCATCTCGTCCAACGGGCAGAGCGAACTGAGCTCGGACGCGAAGAGTTTGGATTGGTTGTTGCGGCAGTCGCTTATCGTGGTGCGCAACGGTCGCATCATCTGGCAGGACGAGCTGCGCAATGCACCGCCCATCGCTTTCGAGAAAGTCGATCTCATTATTCAGAATGTGCGCGGGCGTCATCGCCTCGCCCTGAATGCCACCCCACCTGCGGCATTGGCTACACCTATCGACCTGCGTGCGAATCTGCGCGGTGATAGTTTTGCCGATACGGCAAGTTGGGAAGGTGAGGTCTACACCAGAATGGATCACACGGATGTGGGCGCTTGGCGCACTTGGTTCGACTTGCCCTCGGCCATAAACAGCGGAAGCGGGGGCGTGCGCTTCTGGCTGGGCTTATCCGCCGGTGTGCCGGTCAAGCTGGATGCCGATATCGACCTGAGCGCAGTCAAGACACGTCTGGCTGAAGACCTGCCAGAACTTTCGCTGCAGCGTATGCAAGGACGTTTGGGGTGGCAGCAGTCGGAGAATGGATTTGAAGTATCGAGCAGTAAACTATCGTTGCGTACGCATGACGGTTTTACTCTGCAGCCGACCGACTTCCTGATCAATCTGTCCGCCAAGAGCGGGTACCGCTCCGCCTCCGGTGAGGTAAAGGTGAATGCGCTGCACTTGCCGGATATCAATCGCTTGTTGGCCTATTTGCCGGTGGCTGAGGACATCAAGCGTAAGCTGACTGAATTTGCGCCGCAGGGAAAGATCCGAAATTTGCATTTGAGTTGGCAGGGGGACTTGGAAAAGTTGCAGCGCTATCAGGTGCGTGCTCAATTCGATAAAGTAGGGCTGAATCAAGTGGGTGATTGGCCCTCCATTTCCGGTTTAAGCGGTACTGTGGAAGGCAACGACAGTGACGGGATACTGAAGATCGACAGTCGAAAACTGCGTTTGCAGGCACCGGGCTTCCTGTCCGAACCGCTCTCATTCGACCGCATTTACGGCCAACTTGATTGGCAACGTAACAACCAGCATGGCTGGGATCTCAAATTGAACAAGGTGCTGGTCTCCAATGCGGATGCAGAAGGGACGGTGTATGGCAGTTATCAGATCAACGATGGCCCCGGCATCGCCGACCTGACGGTCAGCCTGACACGCGTCGAGGTAAAGCACGCCGCGCGTTACATCCCTATGCATGCCTTTAACGACCAGACCTACCGCTGGTTGCAAACCGGTTTGCAGGGCGGCATAGCAGATACGTTCCAGATGCACGTGCGTGGTGACCTGAACGACTTCCCGTTCCCAGACAGCAAAATCGGGCTGTTCCGTTTGACCGCCAACGCCAAGGATGTCGCCATCGAATTCGATCCCGGTTGGCCGCGTATCGAAAAAGCCAAGGCCGACCTGTTGATACAAGGGCGTTTGCTGGAAGTGAAAGCATCAAAGGCGGAAACGGTGGGGGCCGCTTTGCAGAACGTGCGCGTCGCCTTGCCCGACACCTTGTCGAAATCGCTGGTGATGGAAGTCGACGGCGAGGCGGCCGGTCCCACTGAGCATTCGCTCGACTATATTCGTAATAGTCCGGTACGCGGTTATCTGAGTGGATACACCGATGATTTCCACGCAAAAGGTCGCGGCTTGCTGAAGCTACGATTGGATATACCGCTTACTGGTGGTGGTGATACAAGCGTGAAAGGCAGTTATCGCGTCGATGGTAACGATATCGATTTGGGCGGGGGCGTGCCGCTGCTAAGCAAGGCGAAGGGCACGCTTACCTTCACCGAACAAAGTATCAAAGCAGAAGGCGTGACGGCACAGATACTCGGCGGGCCGGCGCGTATCTCATTGCGCAACGAAGGCAGTGTGCTATTCGTGCATGCAGCTGGCACGATGGATGCGGATAGCCTGTACGACACCTATGGCTACCCCTTGTTGTGGCGTCTGCATGGCAAGACCGCCTGGCAGGCCGAGATCAGTGTCAAAGACAAGTTGGCAGATGTAAGTGTCAGTTCCAACCTGCAAGGATTGAGTTCGAATCTGCCGCAACCTTTCAACAAGACGGCAGCGCAGAGCCGGTCCCTGAAGTTCGAGTTGAAAGACATTAATGCCGGCAAGAATCAACTGAAATTCCGCTACGGCGATATCTTCAAGATCGATTTGGCCAGAACCAGGAACGAAGCCGGGCACTGGGACATCAAGCGCGGCAATATCTCGCTGGGTAAGGTGGCGGATGCGCCGCCGCAAGACGGCATCTGGATCACTGGAAAGTTGCCGTATTTTTCCATGCAAGGATGGAGCGGCTGGGCATCCTTGCCGGATAGCGAGGGCGCGTTACCCAACATCGCCGGTATCGACGTGAACATCGATACGGTACAAGGTTATGGCAATGCCCTGCACGACCTGCAAATTCGTGGCAGCGGACGCAACGGCTTGATCAGCACGCGGCTGGATGCGCGCGAAGTGAGCGGCGATCTGATCTGGCAACCGCAGCATGAAGGCAAGCTGTATGTGCGTTTGAAGCATCTCATGCTGGGAGAGACTGCGGATGTGGAAGTGGCAAAGCTTGCTCAAGATGCCCCCCCTACAAAAGCAGAGGCGATCTCCATGCCGGAGATCGATATGGTCGTCGATCAACTGACCTGGAAGGGACGGCAGCTGGGCAAGTTGGAGATGCTGATGGATGACGATGCGGGCGATGCCGTCCTGAAAAGAATGCGTCTGACCAACCCTGATGGCGTGGTGAATGTCGGTGGACGCTGGCGTCCGTTGCAGGGCACGAGCGAAATCAGCGCCCGCATCGAGATCGCCGATGCCGGTCGCATCCTCGCCCGTTCCGGGTATCCCGAAAGCCTGACAGGCGGCGGGGGGCTGCTGGTGAGCGAGCTTAGCTGGCGCGGCGCACCCGATGAACTTGATTTCCCCAGTCTGAATGGCAGCCTGCAATTGACGACCGGCAAGGGACGATTCCTGCAGGTCGATCCGGGCGCCGCCAAATTGCTGGGCGTGCTCAGTCTGCAATCGATCCCGAAACGGATATCTCTCGACTTCACCGACGTGTTCACGCCCGGCTTTGAATTCAGCAGCATCAAGGGTGAAGCGGTCATTCAGAACGGTTTGCTCAAGACCGAAAACTTCGTGATGACAGGCTCTTCAGCCAAGGTAACCCTGCAAGGGGACGTCGATCTGGCGCGTGAGACGCAGGAACTCAAGGTGCGCGTGTTGCCGGCCATCGGTGACAATGTATCGCTGCTTTCTTTTGCTGCCGGGCCTGCCATCGGAATGGGCGTGTTGCTTACAAACAAACTCCTGCGCGATCCGCTCGATAAGCTGGTGTCGTTTGACTACAATGTCAGCGGCAGTTGGGCCGATCCAAAGGTTGAACGGATGGGTGCCTCCCGCTCGCAAGACACAATAGATAATAATAATTAGTCTCTCTCAACGAATAAAAACTGAAAGCACTGACAACATGAGCTCTCTTGATTCCACCCAAGCCCGTATCGCCGCGCAGCAGAGCGCATTCAAGGTCGCCGCCATCCAGATGGCCTCCGGCCCCAATGTTGAAGGCAACCTGAGTGAGGCGCGGCGTCTGGTGGCGGATGCAGCCGGGCAAGGCGCAAAGCTGATCGTCCTGCCTGAGTTCTTCGCCATCATGGGTATGAACGAACAAGACAAGGTCAAAGTATGCGAACAACCGGGCGAAGGCCCGATTCAGCAGTTCATGAGCGAGACTGCACGCAAACACAAGGTATGGCTGATGGGTTCGTTGCCGCTGGTATCGAACACGCCGAATAAAGTGCGCAACAGCCTGTTGGTGTTCGACGAGACCGGCGCGCCGGTGTCGCGTTACGACAAGATCCACCTGTTCAATCTAACGCTGGGCAACGAAAGCTATAACGAAGCACAGACCATCGAAGCCGGTGACAAGGTCGTTGTGGTCGACAGCCCGTTCGGCCGCATCGGTCTGGCCATCTGTTATGACCTGCGCTTCCCCGAGTTATTCCGCGCCATGAAGGATGTCGACATCATCGTGTTGCCGTCGGCCTTTACCGCCACCACCGGCAAAGTGCACTGGGAACCATTGATCCGCGCACGCGCCATCGAGAACCTGTCTTACGTTGTCGCCGCAGCTCAGGGCGGCTATCACGTGAGCGGTCGCGAGACGCACGGCCACAGCATGATCGTCGATCCATGGGGTCGCGTCATGGACGAACTGCAGCGCGGTTCCGGCGTGGTCATCGCCGATGTGAACACCTCGTACCAGAAGAGCCTACGCAGCAGCTTGCCGGCGTTGACACACCGCACCATCACCTGCACTTGCTGTAGCGACAAGGCATGAGTACATCGACGCTGCAACTCGCCGAACATACCCTGCTCGATGCCCACGGCCTGAAAGCGGCCCAGTTGCAACAAGTGTTCGGCAACATGCTGACGCACAAGGTCGATTACGCCGACTTGTATTTCCAATACAGCCGTGCAGAAAGTTGGTCGCTGGAGGAGGGTATCGTCAAATCCGGCAGCTTCAACATCGATCAGGGCGTGGGCGTGCGCGCGGTCAGTGGCGACAAGACCGCTTTCGCCTATTCCGACGACATCACGCTTGATGCATTGCAACAAGCCGCCATCGCGACGCGCGCCATCGGCCGTCAGGGTGGCAACCAGACCGCCCCCATCCTGCGCCGCAGCAAGGCGCACGAACTCTATTTACCGCAAGACCCCATCGCCTCGCTGCGTGCCGACGACAAGGTGGCATTGCTAGAAAGACTGGAACGCATTGCGCGCGCACTCGACCCGCGCGTGACGCAAGTGATGGCCAATCTGTCCGGAGAATATGAAGTGGTGCTGGTGGCACGTAACGACGGCTTGATGAGCGCCGATATCCGTCCGCTGGTGCGTCTCTCGCTGCAAGTCATCGTCGAAGGCAACGGCAAGCGCGAACAAGGTTCGGCTGGCGGCGGCGGACGTTTTGGTTACGACTACTTCACCGAAGAGATATTGCAACGCTACGCCAAAGAAGCGGTTCATCAGGCGGTGATCAATCTCGATGCGCGTCCCGCACCGGCAGGCAATATGACTGTTGTGCTCGGCAACGGCTGGCCCGGCATCCTGCTGCATGAAGCGGTGGGTCACGGACTGGAAGGCGACTTCAACCGCAAGGGCAGTTCGGCCTTCGCTGGTCGTGTGGGTAAACGCGTGGCGGCCAAAGGCGTCACCGTGGTGGATGACGGCACCATCAAAGACCGGCGCGGTTCACTCAACATCGACGACGAGGGCAACCTCACACAGCGCACCGTGCTGATCGAAGACGGCATCTTGCGCGGTTATCTGCAAGACAGCATGAACGCGCGCCTGATGAAGGTGCCGGTCACCGGCAACGCGCGTCGTGAATCGTTCGCACATCTGCCCATCCCGCGCATGACCAATACCATGATGATGAACGGTGACAAGACACAGGAAGAGATCATCGCCTCGGTCAAGCTCGGTCTATATGCTGCAAACTTCGGCGGTGGTCAGGTCGACATTACCAGCGGCAAGTTCGTGTTCTCTACCACCGAGGCTTACATGATCGAGGATGGCAAAGTCACCTATCCGGTGAAAGGCGCTACTTTGATAGGAAATGGCCCGGATGCGTTGACCCGCATCAGCATGATCGGCAACGACATGACACTCGACAGCGGCGTCGGCACTTGCGGTAAAGAAGGGCAGAGCGTGCCGGTGGGTGTGGGGCAGCCGACCGTGCGTATCGACGGGCTCACCGTCGGCGGCACAGCCTGAGGCGGCGAAGGCGATGACGCTCTATGCATTCTTCGCCGTCGGATGTGGTGCCGCATGCGGCGCTTGGCTGCGCTGGATATTGGGCGCCTGGTTGAATCCGACCATGGCCGAGTTGCCACCGGGCACGCTGCTCGCCAACCTAATCGGCGGTTATCTCATCGGCGTTTCCATCGCCTTCTTCATGCAGCATCCCGGCCTGTCGCCCGAATGGCGCTTGTTCATCATCACCGGTTTTCTTGGCGGCCTGACGACCTTCTCGACATTCTCGGCTGAGACTGTCACCCTGTTGATGCGCGGGCAATATGCTTGGGCATCCGGCATCGTCGCGGCACACCTTGGTGGCTCGCTGTTGATGACGATACTGGGGATTCAAACTTTCAAATGGTTCAATGCGGGAGCGTGATATGCAAAGCAATGTCTATCTCAAGTTCTACCTGACCGAGAAACAACTGCATCAAAGCAAATCAATGGCCGAATGGCTGCTGGAAACGGCACGCGCACTGGGCGCGCCGGGCGGCTCAGTGTTTCGTGCGGTCGCGGGTTACGGGCGACACGGTCGCTTGCACGAAGAGACTTTCTTTGAGTTGGGTGCAGACCTGCCGATACAAGTTGAGTTCGTGCTCGAACCCACGCGTGCCAACCAGTTGCTGGGCGTCATCACGGCAGAGAATATCTCTCTGCCGTATGTGCGTTACGTCGTTGAGTGCGGCAACACTTTGCCGCAAGACTGAAGGATTATTTCCCGGACAGCAGTGCTTCGATCTGGGCTTCAGCAGCGACCCAGTAATCCAGCGCGCCACCAGCAAAACCATTCTTCTCTGCCAAGAAATATGCAGCATCCTGCACCATGCGATAGCGCTGTTCAGGAGAAGGCACATACTTGGCGGAGGACTTCTTGGCCGCAGCTTTTGCAGCAGGCTTAGCGACAGCGACTTTCTTTGGTGCCGCAGCTTTTGCAGCAGGCTTGGCGACAGCGACTTTCTTTGCTGCTGCAGGCTTCTTTGCAGTAGCTTTTGGTGCGGCGACTTTTTTTGCAGCAGGTTTAGCTGCTACAGTTTTCTTGGCTGCAGGTTTTGCAGCAGTAGTTGTTTTTTTGGTTGCGGTCGCAGCCTTCTTTGTAGTTGCCATGATGATTCCCCTTTTTAAGTGATATTTGGTATGCCGGTTTTCGCTTGAAAGCCTGTCCCTGAGGCGATTCTACACATTTCCTGTGACGGGGAGATTAAATTATGAGCATGCCGCCTTTGCAGGTATGGGCTTGTTCGATGCGGGTGATGGTCGGTAGCAGATTCAGGCCTGTCTTGTTCTTCATCTTTTCCGCATCATCTTTCAAATCATCCAGCGATACTTTGATCGGTTTGCCGCGTGCAGCAAGGGCGATCACGTTGCCGCTATCGCAAGAAGGGAAGGCCAATGCACGGCCATCGAATGTTTCCGAGATGCGCTCGAAACTGGCTTTGTAACCGCGTGTGCGTCCCAATAGATTCACTGCCATGATGCCGTTCTCGTTCAGACGCGCGTAGCAACTTTCATAGAACGGTGAAGTGTCCAGTTCACCCGCACGTGCGTTCTCGTCGAAGCCGTCCACCAAAATCAGATCGAACTGTTTCTCGCACGTCTCCACAAATCTCGCGCCGTCGCTGATCACGATGTTCAAACGCAGTGGATCTTCTGGTAGTTTGAAAAATTGTCTCGCTGCAGCGACTACACCCGGTTCGATCTCCACCACTGTCAGGTTCGATAGAGGATAGTTGCGGTACAGGAACTTGGTGATGGAAGCAGCGCCCAAGCCGATCAACAACACGCGGCGCGGGAAACGCACGCCGTCGCGCAGCAACAGGCTGGCCATCATCTCCTTGGTGTATTCCAGTTCCAGATTCCACGGACGGGCGATGCGCATCGCGCCCTGGATCCAAAGAGAGCCGAAATGAAGATAGCGGACACCCGCCTCCTCGCTGATGTCGATGGGGTAACTCATTAATGTACTTTGTTTGCTGAGAGTGTTTTACGGGTGATCAGTCGTGCCAGTGCGAGCAGACCTTCAAGTGATAACAGCAGTGCGAATGCGAAACCCGCACCGAAAAGTAACGCATCCTGATTCATCGGCACGTTGTAGCTGAACTGTCCCAGCGTCTCATCGATCATCTCGCGGTCGCCCTGGAACATGACGCGGAACGCTTTGACCGGCAGGCTCGCATCCAATGCCGCCATGTCTGCTTCAAAGCGCAACTTGCGTTGCACCATCTGTTCGAGGGCAGAGCCTTCCTCTTGGAACGGTTTCTCAGTGCTGCCGCGATGCAGCGCGATCAGTTTGTTCATATCGCCCGCAAAATATTTGTCGGCTATAGCCTGGAACGGTTGCAGGTTGACGGAGACCTCGCGCAGATGCGCATCCACTCTCTTCTGGTATTGATCAACGAAGTTCGGCACCTGCAAGCCGAGCAACAGCGCGACGCAAGCGACGATGATCAGCAGGTAACGGTAGAGTGGGTCACCCATATCTATCTCAGCGTATCGCCATCTGGTTCAACAACCAGCGTGCCCATTCGGTCACTTCGGTCGCACTCATGCCGATGCTGGCAACCTGTTCGGCCAGCGCATCACCGGCCGCACCGTGCAGATGCACCGCCAGCAGCAAGGCTTCATCGCCAGTCAGACCTTGCGCGACGAAGGCGGCGATCATGCCGCTCAACACATCGCCCATGCCGGCCGCGCTCATGCCGGGGTTGCCGGTCTTGTTCACATACAGCTTGCCGTCGGCGCTGGCGATCAGGCTGTCCGCGCCCTTCAACACGACGCTACCGTGATAGCGCTGGGCGATGTCCAGCACCGAGGCGACACGTGCTTCCTGTACATCTTCTGTCTTCTTGTGCAGTAAGCGCGCCGCTTCACCCGGATGTGGGGTGAGCAGGGTGGGGCGCTTGCGTTCGAACAGCATGCCGCGCAGGTCGGGGCGCTCGGCCAGAATGTTCAGCGCATCCGCATCCAGCACCAGCGTCACATCCAGTTTGATCGCATCGAACAGCAGTTTCTGTGCGGGCAGGCTGCGGCCCAAGCCGTTGCCGATGGCCACTACATCCAGTCCCGGCAATTTGAGCGCGTCCTGTGCGCGGTGCACCATCAGCTCCGGCATGCGCATGTCCACCAGCGGCATCTTGTCGGCCAGCAGACCGATATGCACCACACCCGCCCCCATCTTCAGCGCGGCTCGCCCCGCCAGAAAGGCTGCGCCTATCATCCCTTCGCCGCCGCCGATGATGGCGACGCTGCCAAAATCGCCCTTATGGCTGTCTTTTTGGCGCGGTTTCAGGAAGGCGGAGACCTGTTTTGGGGTGATAGTGGTGGGGCGGGGCAGCTTCATGCGGTTTTCCTCGGGTCGTAAAGAGTCGGCTGCATTATAATCGCTGCCTGTTTTTAACGCCGTTTATCCAAGCTATGTTCCTCAATTCGACAGGTAAAGCCGCTCTTTCTTCATTCCGTCTCGACAAACTGCGCGCAGCACTGGCTGCCACCGGCAGCGGCGTCACCCTGGAAGACACCCGTCATTGCTACTTCACAGAGCTTTCTGAGGAACTCAGTGCAGAAGAGCAGGCCCTGTTGCAACGCCTATTGAGCTTGGATGAACATGCCGCAGCCCCCAAAGTCGCTGCCGGTACCCAATCTGTGTTGATCGTGCCACGTCTGGGCACCATCTCTCCCTGGTCGTCCAAAGCCAGCGACATCGCCCGTCACTGCGCACTGCCGCAGGTGATGCGTATCGAGCGCGGCGTGACCTATTACCTGAAGAGCAAGAGCGGCAAGGCGCTGACTGCAGCCGAACAACAAGCCGTGCTGCCGCTTCTGCATGACCGCATGACCGAGTCCGTGGTGTTCGACACCAACGGTATCGAAGCGCAGATATTCCAGCACGGTACCCCACAGCCGCTGTCCAGCGTGGACATCCTCGCAGGCAGTGCTGCTGCACTTGAAGTCGCGAACCGTAAACTCGGTTTGGCGCTGTCGCCGGATGAGATCGACTATCTGGTGGAGAACTTCAAGAAGCTGGGTCGCAACCCCACCGATGTGGAACTGATGATGTTTGCACAGGCCAACTCCGAACACTGCCGCCACAAGATCTTCAACGCCGACTGGATCATCGACGACGAACAGCAAGCCATCTCGCTGTTCGGCATGATCCGCAACACGCACAAGCTGCACCCAGAAGGCACGGTGATCGCCTATTCCGACAACTGCTCCGTTATCGAAGGCGCGGCGTTCGAGCGCTTCTATCCGCGTGCCGACGGTAGTTATGAATTCAGTAATGAACTCACCCACATCCTGATGAAGGTAGAGACGCACAACCACCCGACTGCCATCGCCCCGTTCGCGGGCGCGGCCACCGGCAGCGGCGGTGAGATCCGCGATGAAGGCGCGACCGGCATCGGCTCCAAGCCCAAGGCAGGCCTCACCGGCTTCACCGTGTCCAACCTCAACATCCCCGGATTCGCCCAACCTTGGGAAGCCGACGCCATCGGCAAGCCGGGTCGTATCGCCTCGCCATTGCAGATCATGATCGACGGCCCGCTGGGCGGCGCTGCGTTCAACAACGAATTCGGTCGCCCGAACCTCACTGGCTACTTTCGTACCTTCGAAGAGAAGGTGAACGGCGAAGTGCGCGGCTATCACAAGCCCATCATGCTGGCCGGTGGCGTGGGTAATATCAGCGACAAGCACACTGCAAAATCCGACCTGCCGAAAGGCGCGCTGCTCATCCAATTGGGCGGCCCCGGCATGCTCATCGGTCTGGGCGGCGGTGCAGCGTCTTCCATGGATACCGGTTCCAACGCCGAGAATCTGGACTTCGATTCCGTGCAGCGTGGCAACCCCGAGATGGAACGTCGTGCGCAGGAAGTCATCGACCGTTGCTGGCAGATGGGCAAGAACAATCCCATCCTGAGCATCCACGACGTGGGCGCGGGCGGTATCTCCAATGCTTTGCCTGAGCTGGTGCATGGCGGCGGCATGGGCGCGCGTTTCGAGCTGCGCGAAGTGCCGAGTGAAGAACATGGCATGTCGCCGATGCAGATCTGGAGCAACGAAGCGCAAGAGCGTTACGTGCTCGCCATCCCGGCAGAGCGTCTGGAAGAGTTCCAGGCCATGTGCGAACGCGAGCGTTGTCCGTTCGCCGTGCTCGGCACCGCAGTGGATGAAGACCGTCTGGTGGTGCATGACAACGAGTTCGACAACGACGCCGTCGATATGCCGCTCTCCGTGTTGCTGGGCAAGCCGCCCAAGATGACGCGCGATGTGAAGCGCGAGCAAGTAGCACTGACCAAGTTCGACACCAATGGCATCGCCATCAAGGACGCCGCCGAGCGTGTGCTGCGTCTGCCTTCCGTGGCCGACAAGACCTTCCTCATCTCCATCGGTGACCGTACCGTGGGCGGCTTCACCGCACGCGACCAGATGGTCGGCCCGTGGCAAGTGCCGGTGGCCGACGTAGCCGTCACCACCTTCGGCTACAACACCTTCGCGGGTGAGACCTTCGCCATGGGCGAACGCACACCCATCGCGGTCATCGACGCACCGGCCTCTGGTCGCATGGCCATCGGCGAATCCATCACCAACATCGCCGCCGCGCAGATTGCCAAGATCGGCGACATCAAACTCTCCGCCAACTGGATGGCCCCCGCAGGTCACCACGGCGAAGACGCCGCGTTGTACGACACCGTGAAAGCGGTCGGCATGGAGCTGTGCCCGCAACTCGGCATCAGCATCCCGGTCGGTAAGGATTCCATGTCGATGAAGACCGCATGGGAAGAGGGCGGCGAGAAGAAGACCGTCACCGCGCCCTTGTCGCTCATCATCTCCGCCTTCGCCCCCACACCGGACGTGCGCAAGACACTCACCCCGCAACTGGTGGCCGACACCGACACCGTGGTGCTGCTGTTCGACTTGGGTTGTGGCAAGAATCGCCTCGGTGGTTCCGCACTGGCACAGGTCTACAAACAAGTGGGCGATGTCGCGCCGGACGTGGACGATGCCAACACCCTCAAAGCCTTCTTCAACCTGATCCAACGTTTCAACCGCGAAGGCAAACTGCTCGCTTATCACGACCGTTCCGACGGCGGCATGTTCGCCGCACTGGCCGAGATGAGCTTCGCCTCGCATGTAGGTCTGGATGTGATGCTGGACGAACTGAAGGGCGACGACCTTGAAGTGTTGTTCAACGAAGAGCTGGGTGCGCTGGCGCAAGTGCGCCGTGCCGATCTGGCCGACATCTTCGTGTTGTGCGAAGAAGCCGGTCTGCTCAACGTGCACGAAGTGGCACGCCTCAACACCAGCGGCACACTCAACGTCATGCGTAACAAGCAAACGGTCTACGAAGAAAATGCCATCGTGTTACGTCGCATGTGGTCCGAGACCACCTACCAGATGCAGAAGCTGCGCGATAACCCGACCTGCGCGCAACAGGAATACGACCGCATCCTCGACGCCAAAGACCCCGGCCTGCATGTGAAGCTGAGCTACGACGTGAACGAGAACGTCGCACCGGCCATCATCACCTCGCGTCCCAAGATGGCCATCCTGCGCGAGCAGGGTGTGAACGGCCATGTCGAGATGGCGGCTGCCTTCGACCGCGCTGGATTCCAAGCGGTGGACGTACACATGAGCGACATCATCGCTGGTCGTGTGAAGTTGGAAGATTTCAAAGGCGTGGTCGCCTGCGGCGGTTTCTCCTACGGCGACGTGCTGGGTGCGGGCGAGGGCTGGGCCAAGTCCATCCTGTTCAACCCGCGCGCGCGTGACGAATTCGAAGCCTTCTTCAATCGCAACGACACCTTCGCATTGGGTGTGTGTAACGGCTGCCAGATGATGAGCAACCTGCACGAGATCATCCCCGGTGCGGACAACTGGGCGCACTTCGGTCGCAACCAGTCCGAGCAGTTCGAAGCGCGCTTTGTAATGGTGGAAGTGCAGGAATCGCCCTCCATCCTGTTCGACGGCATGGCCGGTAGCCGCATGCCCATCGTCGTCGCACACGGCGAAGGCTTCGCCGACTTCGGCAACAACAAGCGCCTGCACGCCGCACAAGAAGTGGTCACCCTGCGTTACATCGACCACTACGGCAAGCCGACCACCACCTATCCGCTCAACCCCAACGGTTCGCCGCAAGGCATCACCGGACTCACCACCGCCGACGGTCGCTTCAGCATCATGATGCCGCACCCCGAGCGTGTGTTCCGTGCCGTGCAGAACTCCTGGTATCCAAAAGACTGGCAAGAGAATGGCGCTTGGCTGCGCATGTTCCAGAATGCGAGGAAGTGGGTAGGTTGAGAATAGCTGCAGGCAGTTCAGAACGAAAATATAAACGGGCGTACATGCTCGGACAAGCAGCACGAGGAGAGTAGGATGTCGAATCTATCGGTACGCGCCAAAGTCTTTCTTTGGCTAAGTCTGATCCTGATCGTGAGCGATGCATTGTTCGTCTGGATCAACTATCGGGCAGAACAGGCGCGTTTCCAGGGTCATTTGGAACAACGTGCCACCCATCTGCGTAATTTGTTCGAAGTCGAGATGGGCAACACTGCCTTGAGCATGCAGCAGACCGCCACATTCGTCGCCTCCATGCCCGAAGTCCAACTGGCCTTTCATCAGGGGCGGCTCGCGGCGGAACATGAAGGTGGGGGGGCAGGCGGCCCGCGCGCCAAACTGGCCCGTGAACGTCTGCTCAAGCTTATCAACACCCCCTGGCAGGAACTGCGCGAGCACTACGACACCCGTCAGTTGCATTTTCAGTTTGGCAGCAACGCCACCTCGTTCTTGCGTGTGCATGCCACCGACCGCTTCGGCGACGATCTGGATGGTGTGCGCCACACCATCTTCCATGCCTTGCGCGACCAACGCCCGACCAAAGGCTTCGAGTGCGGACGCATCATCTGCGGCATCCGCGGTGTCACGCCGGTGTTCCTCAACGGTCAGCATGCCGGCGATTCGCGATTCATCGGCGTGCTGGAAGCGGGCACCTCGTTCCGCACCCTGCTCGAACTGCTGGAAAAACCGAGTCAGGCCAAGTTCGCCGTGCTGCTCTCGATGTCGCACCTGAGCGACACTTATTTCCCGGACCGTCTGGAAAGATTGAAGCAAGAGAACCCGGCGCTCAACGGCAACATCGTCGAAGCCACCCTGCATCCCGAGGTGCGCGAACTACTCGCCAATGCGCAGATCGCGCGACTGGTTGAACAGAAAGGTACACTCTGGCTCAAGCTCGGCGAGCGCCATCTGGCATTCACTGCTTTCCCTTTGCGTGACTACCTAGCGCAACAGGACCCGCAGCGCCCGCCGATCGGCACCGTCATGGCGTGGATGGATGTTGAGAAAGACATTCAGCAACTCCAGCGCGACCTGTCCTTTAACGTCACCTATGCGGTGATTGCATTCCTGCTGATCGAGACCATGCTGTTCTTCGCGCTGCGCCGCGCCACTTTCAGTCTGGAAAAGATGATCGCAAAGCAGACCGCCACCTTGCGGGATATGGCGGCGCACGACGAACTGACCGGGCTGTACAACCGGCACTACCTCGACGAATTCCTGCAGAAGGAATATGCCAGCGCGACCAGGCATGACCGAACTATCGCCATTGCCATTCTGGACCTCGATCACTTCAAGCTGATCAACGATACCCACGGGCATCTGGTAGGAGACCGCGTGCTGGTCGATGCCGCCGCACTGATCATGAACCGGCTGCGTACCTCAGACTTGGCCTTCCGCTTCGGCGGTGAAGAGTTCCTGTTGGTCTTCCCCGAAACCGATAGTGAGGAAGCCCGACGCCTTTGCGAAGAACTGCGGCTGCAACTTTGCGGAAGCGGGCTGGGCGGACTGGAAGCTGGAAAGATCACCGCCAGTTTTGGCGTGGCCCAGATGGCAGTATCAGGCGAATCACTCGACACTTTGCTTGGCCGTGCCGACAGCGCGCTCTATGCAGCGAAAGACAAGGGGCGAAACAGGGTGGAAACGGCGGTGCAGTGATGTGCGGCAGGGGGGGGATTCCTGAATGCGGGGAAGACTGCCAGAAAAGGTATGGCATCCGTTGCTGATGTTGAATATCGCTGTTATCCCTATCTGTGCATGTCCATGCTAGATACATGGAGGTTATTCTTTTCCGCTGTCAGAAGTTGTAGATGCCGATGTAGTGCGTGGTTTTCTGTTGTTCGTCCTTGATGGCGGTGATGGTGAGCCAGAAGGGATGGAGGATGCGACCGTCTTTGTTCTTGATACGAATCTCGTTGCACCAGGAACCTCTTTCCTCTATTCGCCTCCACATTTGTTCATAGAACTGTTGGTCATGCAGGCCGGATTTGAAGATGCGCGGATTCTTTCCGACGATCTCTTCCATGCTGTAACCGCTCTTGGCCAGGAACTTTTGGTTGGCGCGGATGATGTTTGCATCGGCGTCGGTGATGACGCAGGGGTCTTTGATCTCAAAAGCGACAGCGGCGATGCGCAGATCGTCCTCGATCAGTTTGGATTCAGCGATGCGTCTGATCAGGGGCCTGAAGATCAGCAGGTAGAAGAAGGGGAAGAGCAGCAGAGATAGCAAGGTGGCATCCAACAATGTGTTGCCGACTCGGCTCATAGAGGGGAGCAGGCGCATCACTTCCATCACGAGCGCTTCGCTGACGAATACCGCTCCGATCAGAATGAGCAGCAGCCTTTTAACCGACTGGATGGTGTCTTTCTTTGGTTTGGTTCGTTGTGCAGATGAAAGATCGGACATGATGGCCTCGCTATTGTTTGACTGCAACGCAGATTTCACCGGCCTAGTTTGCGATCGAGTGTTTTTCCCTTATTTAACAGACCGTGCTTGTGATGTGCGTTGTGCGCATCGATGCTTGAACTGTAGGCGCGGCAGTTGTGACTGTCAATGAAATGAGCATGGTTTTGAATATCAGCAGTGTTGCTACACTTCGGTTATGGCCAGTGGGTATCTATTTGATGAGGCGTGAACATGAAAAAAGAATTTTGGCTGGAGCGGTGGGAGCGTGCGGAGATCGGTTTCCATCAGAATGATATCAATCCATATCTGCAGCAATTTTGGCCGACGCTGAAGTCTGCGCAGGATGGCGAGGTGTTCGTGCCATTATGCGGCAAGAGTCTGGATATGGTGTGGCTGCGCGAGCTGGGGCACACGGTTCTGGGAGTGGAGCTGAGTGCCATTGCGGTGCGTGATTTCTTTACCGAGCAAGGCCAGTCACCCACGCATACGCGCACCGATAAGTTCGAATGCTGCGAGGCTGACGGCGTGCGCATCCTGTGCGGGGATTTCTTTGATCTGCGCAAAGAAGATATGGCACGCGTGAATGCGGTGTATGACCGCGCATCGTTGGTGGCCTTGCCGCTGGAGATGCGTGAACGTTATGCACAGCATCTGGCGGAGATATTGCCGTCCGGTACGCAGGTGTTGTTGGTGACTTTCGATTATCCGCAGGAGGAGATGCCGGGTCCGCCGTTCGCGGTGTCGGTGGAAGAGGTGCGCGCGCTATATAAGCAGTATGCGAAGATCGAGCTGTTGAAGCAGGTGGATATTCTGGATCGGGAGCCGCGTTTCAAGGCGCGGGGTGTGACACGCATGCAGGAGAACATCTTTCTGCTGACCTTGAAGTAAGACGAATGATCAGGCGGTGGTGAGCCCGAGCGAGCACCAGTCTTGCATGCCACCGCGATACCACTTCAATCTATCAGCCGGGTAGCCGAGCTCAAGCAGGGTGCGGATGTAGTTGGGGGTCTGTCCGCACCAGGGGCCGTTGCAGAAGATGGCGAGGGTGAGGGCGTCGCCGAAATGGTAGCTGCCGTTGTTCTCTTTCACGCCGAACAATTCCACAAGCGTTCTTTTCACTGCGGGCAGGTCGGTCGCATGGCCGGCCATATTCTGCGCGTAGGGGATGTTCACCGCGCCGGGAATGGTGACTTTCTCGTACCAGTCCGGGGTACGCGAGTCGATCACCATGATCTGCTTGTCGCCATCGTTGATGCGCTTAAGCAAGTCCAATACTTCCAGCTCGCCGAATGTCTCGACGCCTTCAGCCAAGCGCATCGGTTGGATGCAGTAGGGCGGGCAGGCGCGGGCGACGGGGGCGTATTCGGCGCGGATGGTGGCGGATGGGTCTTGTTCGCGCCGGATGGTGATGGCAGTGCCGTGGTGCAGCACGGCAACCGTGGGCAGGCCCACGGTGATGTTGAATTCGGTCATGCTTCGCTCGATACGTGGGGAGATTACGCGTCTGCGGCGGCTTTTTCCTTGGCACACTCCGGGCAACCTTCGCTCGGCAGGAATACTAGGTCGTGCTTGGGGCAGCGTTGCAGGATGACTGTCTTGCCGTCGTGTTCGCCTTCTTCGCTGATGATGATGGAATCTTGGTCGGACTGGCTCATGGTTTCCTCCTTATTTCATTGAAAGGGTCGGTCACGATGCGTTCTGTGTTTATTGGCCCGGGCCGAACAGTTCATCCAGCGGGTTCTTGCCCGTCGGCGCATAGGCCGATACTTTTTTGACTGTGAACTCTTCTTCGATATTGTCACGGAAGAAGCTCCAAGCTGCTCCCGAACTGCTGAGCCTGCGCCACAAATCTTCTCCGACACCAAGATATTGCAATGCATCGCCGTTGTCGAGTTGAACTTGCAGGATGCGCGCCCGTGCATCGTAGCCGATGGCGCGCAGCTTGCCGGAGGTGATCTTCTTCATTTCCATGCGAGTGTTCCTTCAGTGGGTCACTGTAGGATAAACGATGTCTTGAGTGGAAGGTTGGTGTGTCCGATGTTGTCCTTTAGCGTGATGTTGACTTGCCACACGCCGTTCGGGTCGTTCTGCTCGCCTATGAATTTGATGGTTGGTGCAGAGAGGTAGAGATAGTTCGGTTGGCCTTGGAGCGTGCCTTTGAAGCAGGTGGTATCGGTCTGCTGGAATGATGCGCTGCCGTCAGGCTTGCGCAGTTCAATGTCGCAACTGATATCGGCATCGCCATGATCATTGAGTTTGGGGTTGCTGAAGAAGGTGAGAGCGTAGAGAGGTTGGCCCTTGGTGATGGTGTCGGCCATGCTGAAGTGCGGAATGGCATCCGGCTGCGTCTGCCATTTTGTTGGCCAATCATTGTCTGAGGTCACGAGCAGCCAGCCGCCGAAACCATTCAGTGCTTTTCTGGAATCAGAGTCAGGTTGGGCACGGCCTTGGGTGTCTTTCCATCCGCTATCGAGCTTTTTGAGTTGAATCTGGATAGGGCGCGTCATCATCAGTGCAACGAGTGTGTATTCCTTTTCGCCGGGACGGAAGATGGCGTCTTGGCGGCAGAATGCGAAAGCATTGTTATGTACGCAGGAAGGGCGTGTCTCGTTCAGTTCGTTTTCGCTAAAGAAACGGGCGAGGTCGCGTGTTGTGGACTCTTTCAGCATGCAGTTGCGGGAACAGGTGGCGCTGACCCATGTGCCGTCCGGCTGGCGTTGCTCGACGTTCCACTGGCCTTCGCTATGTGCGACGAAGAAGGTGAAGTCGGTGATGTGGCCGTCGCGATGGACGACGGCATAGTTTCCGCTGTCTGTTTGGTCCAATGCGAATGCGTTAAGTATGAAGCTGAATAGCGCAAAAAACACGATGCGGTGAATCATGAAGCCCCCTTTGTTGCGAACTGGTTCGATCTGGCTATCCCGCTCAGAGCGGGAATTTTTCTTGCGCCAGCCTCCTGTTCCGGGGATTCCGCCTTTGGCCCCACACCGTGCATGCGGTGCGATGTACTTTGGACGAACTGCAAGTCGGGCGTGAATGTAGGGGGAAGTCCGGATGCTGTCAATGGCGGGTGTTCTGGTGATCTTGGCGATCACATGGGCGTGTACATGTGTATCTGGTTCCGCCCAGCTTCTTTGGCTTGATACATGGCACTGTCTCCCCGGCTGATGATGTCGTATTGATTGTCTGTCTTGCCGTCGAATAGTGTGATGCCGATGCTGCTGGTGCATTCATGCACGACGGAAACTTTCTCTACACTCCGGACTCGCGTCAGTTGATAGGGCTCAGCCAAGGTGGCGGCGATCTTTTCTGCGACGAAGTGAGCCTGTTTCTTCATCTCGTCCTGGCTGCTGGATAGGTCGCCGAGGACCACCACGAATTCGTCCCCGCCGTAGCGCGCTACGGTGTCGATCTCGCGCACAGTAGTGTTAAGGCGCCGTGCGACTTCGAGCAGCAACTGATCGCCGACTTCGTGCCCGCATTGGTCGTTGATAGGCTTGAAATTGTCCAGATCGATGAACAGCAGGGCGCCGTATGCATCGTTACGTTTGCTGTTGGCAAGTGACTTGGATAGCCGGTCACTCAGCATGCGTCGGTTGGGGAGGTGGGTGAGCGGATCGAAGAACGCAAGGGAATATATCTCCTGTTCGATCTCTTTGCGCTTGCTGATGTCGCGACAGAAGGCGATATTGTATTCAAGCTCGCCCAGTTTGACATGATTGGCTGAGACTTCGATCGGAATGATGCTGCCATCCTTGCGCCGGTGACGCGTCTCGAAAAGCTGTGACTTGTCATGTTTGAGCGCTTCCCAGTGAGTCATCCATTGAGCGACGGGGAAGTCCGGGTCAAGGTCAGGGATGCATAGTTGCATCAGTTCTTCCCGGCTATAGCCAAGTGTCTTGCATCCTTGATTGTTGACGTAGCGGATACAACCATCTTTATCCAGCCAGTAGATGGCGTCGAAAGCCTTGTCCATGGCGAACATGGATAGCTGCAGTTGCGCTTCGGATTTCTTGCGGTCATTGATGTCGACGCCACTGCCGATATAGCCGAGGAACACGCCTTTGTTATCGAACCTTGGCACACCATGGTCGACGATCCATCGGTATTCTCCGCTGTGATGGAGTAGACGATATTCCAATGTGAATTCGCGCCGAGCATCAAAGGCCAGGATGTAAGTGTGCAGACAACTCTCACGGTCATCAGGGTGGACACCCGCCACCCATCCATCTCCCAACTCTTGTTCCACTGTGTGCCCTGTGAAGTCCAGCCACACCTGATTGAAATAAGTGCACTTTTTGTCAGGGGTGGCTAGCCAGATCAGTACGGATTCGTTCTTGGCCAACACGCGCAGGTTCTCTTCACTCTTGCGCAATTCTGAGACTGCTATCTCGGCTTTGTTCAGTGCGGCACGTGACTGTGTGAGTGCCGTGATCAGGAAATACAGCAGGATGCTGGTCAGGGTGCCGCTGAAGAAGATCGTCTTGGCTTTGCTGTAGTCCAAGCCAGACCCTTTAAGATCATAAAACTTTGTTACCAGCGTCCATTCTTTTCCGCCGAATTCGAGTCGCTTCTCGATGGTGACGGGCTCTGTTGCTTGACTATTCTGTACGTTGTTGGAGTAGAGCTCGGTATCTGCACTGATTTCCCTTCCATCATGGATGCTGAGCTGAAGATGCGAGTGCCTGTCTTCCGGCTTGGTATCACTCAGGGCATGCTCAACCATGTCTTTCATACGAAAGGGGCTATACACCCAGCCATAGAGGGCGACACGACGCTGGGCTTCGGTTTCGTATGGCATTCCTTTGCGATAGAGGGGAAGATACATCAGCGTGCCCGCCTGCACATCCTCTGTGGTCTCTTGTACCAGCTTCACTTTTCCGGAAAGTGCTGCGCTATTCGTGTCGCGCGCACGTTCCATTGCAGCGCGACGGGTGGGTTCTGAATACATGTCGTAGCCGAATGCGCGCAAGTTACGTCCAGTGAACGGCTCCAGATAGACGATGGAGGAATATGCGTTTTTGTTCTGCTTGGGCCAGACATCGTAATCGGGAAACCCTTCGCGGCGTACCGAAGCGATGTGCGACGCGAGTTGGCCGGGCGGTATCCAATGTGCGTAGCCTAAGCCTTGCACGCTTTTGAAGTGATCATTCAGTTGTATGCGATTGACATAGCGCTGCCATTCATCGCGACTTACTTCGGAAGAGGAGTCGAAGAGTGCAGCAGCACCAAGCAGTACTTGTTCATGGGAGGAAAGTGTTTCCAGCAAGTGCATGCGCATCTCATCGGCATCTGCGTCAAAGTGTTCGAGCGTGATCTTGTCGGTATCGACCTTTGCTTCATAGCTGAAGAACATAGTGAGAGCCAAGCCTGCGAGCATGACCACAAAGGCATACTTACAAAAATGTTTCACATCAGCCATGAGGTGCATGGCTGATCTTTCAAGTTGCTTTGCAGACACAAGCCCCCCTTTGGAGCAGACAACAAGTGAATTCATCCCTCTGCGGGGATGCCCTCTTGCGCCAGCCTCCTGTCCGGTATTCTCGATGTCCTTCCTCCACCGTACATGCGGCGAAATGTGAGTTCAGCGAATCTGCAAGTCAAAGAAGACTCTATGTGCTTGATACATTTGTGTCAATGGCCCGTTTGGATGATAAATAACCATTTATTGATAATGGTATTTGCGGGTGTCGCACCTGCTATCCAAGTTGATTTTGTGCGTTTTGAAATAGCGCAGAACGCGGGGGGAAGGGGGGCATTGATATCGGTCGTGCGGCAGAGCATCACCTTAAATGGGCATCTTGTCGCCGGTATAATGGCTGCGCTGTCACTTAATTAAAATCGTTCTTGGAGTCATTGTGTTCAAACTTATCTGTGTCGTAGTCGGCTATTTATTATTGGGTTGGTTGGGTGCGTTCCTCGGTCTGATCCTCGGAGCGATCATTGACCGTATCCGTGCATTCGGTCAGGGCGCGTTGAATCCTTTGCATGCTGCGTTGCGCCAGGCGGTCTTTCTGGAAACTGTGTTCATCGCCATGGGCAAGCTGGCCAAGGCGGACGGGCGTGTGTCGGAAGCGGAGATTGCGCATGCCGAGGTGTTGATGCAGAAACTGGGCATGACGCCCGAGCATCGCCAGCAGGCCATCGCGCTGTTCAAGCAGGGTGCGTCGGGCGATGGCGACGTGTATGCGATCTGCAAGAAGTTCATGTCGGTATGCGGCCATACCCATCATCTGAAAGAGATGCTGCTGGTCTATCTGATCGTGATGGCGATGGCGGACGGCGAATATCATCCTGAAGAAGAGAAACTGCTGACCGAGATCGCCGGACATCTTGGCTATGGTCCGGAAGCGTTCAAGCGTTTACTGGATATGGTGGTGAACCAGACGCACTTCGCCGGTGGTCAGGCGAACAGCGAGACCGCGCTGGAAGATGCCTACAAGGCATTGGGTGTGAGCAAAGAAAATAGCGATGCGGAAGTGAAGCGTGCCTACCGCAAGCTGATGAGCAAATACCATCCGGACAAACTGATGGGGCAGGGTTTGCCGGAAGATATGATCAAGGTGGCGACCGAGCAGGCAAAAGATATTCAGCTCGCTTACGACACGGTGAGTAAACAGCGCGGGATGTAAGACGGACGTTAAAAAGCCGCACACGCGTTTTGCGTTGTGCGGCTTTTTTGTTTGTTAAGCAGTTGTGTTGACGACCGAACCGACGTTGGCGCTGGAAGTGTTGCTAGTGTTTAGTGCAGAGTAGGTATCTGCCTTGGCAGAAGCGATTTGCTCGGGTAGCTGGTCGTAAGAAACGGGTGGCTGTACCCGAAATATTTCGACGTTGGAGACTGATTGAGTGCTTGCTGCGGCACGGCTGGCTTCTGATTGTGCTTGACCAGCTCTAACTTCAAGTTCGTTGGCATTCTGCTGAGCGCGTTCGGCATCCGAACGTGCGGCACGCGCCTGACTTTGCAAAGATTGCGCCTTCTGGCTGGCTTGATCTACTGAACGTTGGGCTTGCTGCTGGAGCTGCTGTGTGTAGCCACCAGTGTTCAGGGAAAGAGAAGAAGATGCGGTAAGCATGGCATTACTCCCTGCGTGAATCTATGCTTAGAAGCATACGCCTCGTGCAGGATATGTTCAAGTAGTTGATCTTGAAGGTGGATCGCATGTTTGTCAGTATCCGAACAGCGGCTCCTTGGCTTCCTTGGCTCGATACATCTCTTTCAGGCGCGCTTTGGCACCCTCATGGCCTTGTTCTGCGGCCTTGCGGTACCACTCGACTGCCTGCTTGGGGCTTTTTTCCACGCCCATGCCCTTGCGATACATGCCGCCCAGTTGGAATTGGGCTTCGGCATTGTTCAATTCAGCCGACTTGGAGAACCAGTTAAAGGCAATGGGGTAGTCCGGAGCGAAAGCCATGCCGTCGCTGTACATCATGCCGAGTGCCATATAGGCATCGGGATGATCTCGATCCGCAGCCTGCTGAAACCAGCTCAATGCCTCGGTGTCATTCTGGCGAACGCCGATTCCCTTGGCGTAGCTGCTGCCCAGACGGAACATCGCCCAGGCATCGCCTTTGCTCGAGAGGTGGCGATAGAGTTGGATCTTCTGCGGGCAAATGGTCTTTTCAAAGCGGGCGAGGCGATCGGCGAAATCTTCATCGACTTCTTTTGCGACACGAGAATAGTTGTCACGCCAATCACCTCTGCGGTATTGCTCCAGTTGCATCAGGGCTGAGTTGAAGTTGCTGCACATGCGGGACATCTCACCGCGTTTTTCCAGCGTCACCCCTTCATCGAACTTTTCCTTTGCCTGTTCAATGGTTTTGCGTGCACATTTGGATTCTCGGTAATGCATGATGCTGGTGTCGGTGACATCCGCTTCACTCGGGTCGCATGACGAGGCGAGGGCTGCGCCGCTAATGAGCACCAAAGTCGCAGCGAGGGTCAGTGAAGATAAGCTATGAGACATGTGCACATTCCTTGCAATGGGTGGGATGACCGAACTTTAGGGCGAGTGCGTTGAGGCTGTCAACGTGGAATCAGGTGTTATCCGGCAATCGAGTGCTCGTGAAATAAAAAGGACATCGCAAGGATGTCCTTTTTGATCGCCGCACGGGGTGGCGTTATTCGATGCGTGCCTTGCTGCGCAAGTCTGCGATGGCCTTTTGCACCGCTTCCTGTTTACGGCGCTGCTCCAAGCGAGGCTTCATCTCTTCATAGGTCGGCACTTTCAAATCGCGCGTGTCTTCCAGCTTGATGATGTGCCAGCCGTACTGGGTCTGCACCGGTGCGCTGATCTCGCCTTTTTTCAGTGTGAGGATAGCTTCACCGAAGGGTTGTACGAAATTTCCCGGAACGGTGAATCCCAAATCGCCACCTTTGTCTTTGGAGCCAGGATCATTCGATTTTTGCTTGGCGACTTTGGAGAAGGATTCCTTCATCACGCGTTTGGCGATGGCCTTGGCTTCGTCTTCAGTAGCAACGAGGATGTGGGATACCTTGTATTCCTTGTTGCCGACGCGCGCTTTCATGGTTTCGTAATCTTGCTGCAGCAGGGTTTCATCTACGGGATTCTTCTCTACAAAGTCCTGTACGAAAGCACTGGCAAGCACGGATTGGCGGGCCAGTTCCAGTTGTTGTTTGGTATCGGCCTTTTTCTCCAAGCCTTGCTTGTCGGCAGCCTGAGACAGCACTTCCAGATTGATCAGGTCTTCGCGGATAGCTTTGCGAAGTTCTTCGGAGTCGGTTTGACCGCCTTGGGCTGCTGCGACGTTGACGCGCAGATCGACGCGAGACTGCGGGATCGCCACGCCATTCACCAGTGCGACAGGTTTGTCGGCATCAGCGGCTTGCGCGCCAGTGGCGAGCAGCAGAGCCGACATCAGGGCGAATCGGGAGAAATTCAGCATGTTTCTTTCCTTTGAACGTTAGTTAATAGGATGGGTATTAAAGTCCGGCGCGAAATATAGCACAGGGCAGGGCGTGTGTTCAGCGGGGGAAGACTTGTTTAAAGGGGCGCACCTCGACTTGCGCATAGACGCCTGCAGCGACATACGGGTCCGCGGCGGCCCAGTCTTTGGCGGCTTGCAACGAAGCGAATTCGGCGACGATCAGGCTGCCGGTGAATCCGGCAGTGCCGGGGTCATTGGCATCCACGGCAGGGAATGGTCCCGCCATCAGCAGGCGTCCCTCGGTTTGCAATTTTTCCAGACGCTCAAGATGCGCGGGGCGTGCGCTTTGGCGTAGCGGCAGGCTGTTATTCACGTCTTGGCCGAAGATGGCATACAGCATGTCAAGGCTCCTTGTGGTCTTCTTCTTCTACATGTTTGGCCAGCATCGCCGCCTGCACGAGAATGAACACCAGCATGATGCCTGTGGCACCGAACAGCTTGAAGTTCACCCAGGCGTCGGTGCTGAAATTGAAAGCGACGTACAGATTGAGGATGCCCAGCAGGGCGAAGAACCCGCTCCAGGCAAGATTGAGACGGTGCCAGACGAAGTCGGGTAGCGTCATCTTCTCGTGCAACAGCGCACGCATTAGGTTCTTCTTCAGCACGAGGGCGGAGAACAACAGTGTCACCGTGAAGAACCAATAGAGGATGGTCGGCTTCCATTTGATGAAAGTCTCGTCATGCAGCAGCAAGGTCGCGCCGCCGAACACGGTGATGATGCCTAGGCTCACCCACAGCATGGTATCGACTTTGCCGTGATGATATTTCACCCAGGCAACCTGCACGAAGGTGGCGGCAATGGCGGCTGCCGTGGCGGCGAACACACCGGCGACTTTGAACACGATGAAGAACAGGATGACCGGGAAAAGGTCGAATAGGATCTTCATGAGCGATCCAATGCCAGCGAGGAGGAATTGAGGCAGTAACGCAAGCCTGTCGGTTCGGGGCCGTCCTCGAACACGTGGCCCAGATGAGAGCCGCAGTTCGCGCAGCCGACTTCGATGCGCCCCATGCCGAGCGGATCTTCGTCGCTGTACTCGACGGCTTCCTCCCGCACGGGTTGCCAGAAGCTGGGCCAGCCGGTGCCCGATTCATACTTGGTCTCGGAATCGAACAGCGGCGCGCCGCAACATACGCAACGGTAGATGCCGATGTCGTGGCAATCCCAGTATTCGCCGGTAAAGGCGACTTCGGTACCGCCCTTGCGGCAGATCTCGTATTGCTCGGGCGTCAGTTCTTCACGCCACTCTTCTTCAGATTTATCGATGTCGTTCATTTATTGTCAGCCAATGAGAGTTGGATGCCGGGCCGTGCGCGCATGCGCCCGAACCATTCGGCCAAGTTGGGATGTGCGCCGCGCCAGTCGCGTTCCGGTTGGCGCAGGTCGAGATAGGCCAGCGCGCTGACCAATGCCAAGTCCCCCAGCGTGAGCGCATCGCCCTCGCACCAGTCGCGCGTGCCAAGCTGCGCGGCGATGTGTTGCAGGGTGTGGGTGATGGCGTTGTTGTGCAGTGTCAGCGTCGCGGCCAGTTGCGTTGCTGGTGGGCGCGTCACTTCGTTGCGCACCACGACGGCGGAATCCATGATGCCGTCAGTCAATGCTTCCCAGCGCCGCACCCGCATACGCGCCAAGGCATCGTTGCGGGGAATGAGGATAGGGCTGTCGTTCAGCGTGTCGGCATATTCCGCTATCACTACGGAATCGAAGATGCATTCGCCGTCATCCAGGATCAGGGCAGGGATGCGTCCCAGCGGATTGACGTGATACACCTCGCTGTTCGGATCGCTGGGTGGATCGACCACGTAATCGTGCGTGATGCCTTTCTCCAGCAGCACCAGACGTGCTTTACGCACGTAAGGGCTGGTATTGGAGCCAATCAGTTTCAAAGAACTTCACCCGCATGGTCCGCCAGACGCGAACGCTCACCACGTTGCAGCGTGACGTGACCGCTGTGTGCCCAACCTTTGAAGCGATCCACCACATAGGTCAGACCGGAACTGCCTTCCGTCAGGTAGGGGGTATCGATCTGCGCGATGTTGCCCATACACACCACCTTGGTGCCGGGGCCGGCACGTGTGATCAAGGTCTTCATCTGTTTGGGCGTCAGGTTCTGCGCTTCGTCGATGATGAGGAACTTGTTGAGGAAGGTGCGGCCGCGCATGAAGTTGAGCGACTTGATCTTGATGCGTGAACGGATCAGGTCGCGCGTCGCGGCACGGCCCCATTCGCCGCCTTCATCGCTGGACTGGTTGAGCACGTCCAGGTTGTCGTCCAGCGCGCCCATCCAGGGTGACATCTTCTCTTCTTCGGTGCCGGGCAGAAAGCCGATATCTTCGCCTACCGACACGGTGACGCGTGTCATGATGATCTCGGAATAGATCTTCTGTTCCAGTACCTGCATCAGGCCTGCTGCCAGTGTGAGCAGTGTCTTGCCGGTGCCGGCCTGACCGAGCAGGGTGACGAAATCGATCTCCGGGTTCATCAGCAAATTCAAGACGAAGTTCTGCTCGCGGTTGCGTGCGGTGATGCCCCAGATCGCGTTCTTGCTATGCGTGTAATCGGTCAGTGTGAGCAGGGTGGCGGTGTCTTCACTCTGCGCGGCGACCACGGCATAGAACGGATTGTCCGCGTTGTCCTGATAGACGAACTCGTTCACCAGCATGTCGCGGCACATCGGACCTTTGATGCTGTAGAAAGTCTGGCTACCCTGCGTGCCGGACTTCATGTCCTTGCCATGCGTCTCCCAGAAATCTGCGGGCAGTTCGCGTGTGCCGGCATACAACAGGTCGGTGTCTTCCAACACTTTGTCGTTGAAATAATCCTGCGCTGAAAGTCCCAAGGCACGCGCTTTGATGCGCATGTTGATGTCTTTGGAGACCAGCGTGACCTGACGTTCCTCCTGATGCTTGTGCATGTGGGCGACCACGGCCAGGATGGCATTGTCGGCCTTGCCGTTGGCTAAGTTCTGGGGCAGCTCATGCGTGATGAACTCGGTCTGAAGATATAGTCGGCCGGTCGCGTTCTTGTTGCCCAGCGCATCAAGTGCCACGCCCTGATCGATATTGTCCTCGGATTCGCTGACCAGATTGTCGAGGAAGCGGCTGGCCTGGCGTGCGTTGCGTGCGACTTCGGTCATGCCCTTCTTGTTGTTGTCCAGCTCTTCCAGCACGAACATCGGCAGATAGACATCATGTTCCTCAAAACGGAACAAGCTGGTGGGGTCATGCATCAGTACGTTGGTGTCCAGCACGAACAGCTTGGTGGTTTTGTTCGACGAGGTTTTACGGGCGTTCATGTTTTTCCTTATAGTGATTGAACGAATGACAGGACATCCTGCGCATGGCCATCAGCTTTCAGGCCGCGCCATTCCTTGCGGATCATGCCCTTGGCATCAAGCACGAAAGTGCTGCGCTCGATCCCGCGTACGTCTTTGCCATACAGTTTCTTCTGTTTGATCACGCCGAAGATGTTGCACGCGATCTCTTCTGCATCAGACAGCAACTCGAACGGAAGGGTGAACTTGGCTTTGAAGTTCTCGTGTGACTTGATGCTGTCGCGCGAGACGCCGAAGATCTCGCAACCGGCCTTTTTGAATTCGGCGTACAGGTCGCGGAATTGCTGAGCTTCGGTGGTGCATCCCGGGGTGTTGTCCTTGGGGTAGAAATAGATGACCAGAGACTTGCTGCGGATAGGGTAAAGGTTGAATTCGACACCGCCGGTGGCGGGTAAGATGAAATCGGTGACTGGCTTGTTTGGCATTCAATACTCCGTTAGATGACCTGCATTGTTGTCAAAACGGCGGCATATGGCAAGCACACACAAGCAACTTTATCTGTGCTACGTTGCTGCCCCGTATAAATCGCACGTACAGAGCATGCAGGACGAAGATTACATGCGCGAGGCTTTACGCCTGGCAGCACTGGCCGCCCAAGCAGGTGAAGTGCCGGTGGGGGCCGTGGTGGTGAAGGATGGCGAGATCGTGGGGCGCGGTTTCAATGCGCCGATCTCGCGCCATGATCCATCAGCCCATGCCGAGATGATGGCGCTGCGCGATGCGGCGCAAAACATCGGCAACTACCGGCTGGTCGGCTGCGAGATGTTTGTCACCTTGGAACCTTGTGTGATGTGCGTCGGCGCCACCTTCCATGCCCGTATCGCCCGCGTGGTGTATGGTGCAAAAGAACCCAAGACCGGTGCGGCGGGCAGCGTATTCAACTTGTTCACCGAACCGAAACTGAACCACCATGCCCGCATCGAAGGTGGCCTGCTGGCGGAGGAGTGCGGCAAAGTGTTGAGCGACTTCTTCGCCATGCGCCGTGCGCAACAAAAGTCACAATGAAGATACATATCCATATCCCCACACAAACTTTGCAACTGCTCGACGCCAGTAGTGCTGTCTTGCAAAGCTATCCGGTATCTACCGGTGCCAAGGGAACGGGGGAGGAGAGCGGCAGTTTCTGTACGCCGCGCGGCAGACACGTCATCCGCGCCAAGATCGGTGCCGGGCAGCCAGTCGATACGGTGTTCGTGCGCCGCCGACCGACCGGTGAGCTCTACACACCCGCACTCGGCGCGATGCATTCCAAGCGCGACTGGATACTGACACGGATCTTGTGGTTATCCGGCATGGAGCACGGTTACAACCGGGGCGGAAGTTGCGATACCATGCGCCGCTACATCTATATCCACGGTACACCGGACGAGGTCGAGATGGGCAAGCCGGGGTCGCATGGCTGCATTCGCATGCGCAACGCCGATCTGCTCGAACTGTTCGATCGTGTCGAAGCCGGTACGCAAGTGGAGATCGTTGCATAACGACTTAGGAGGTGAGGATGGGCAATCCTTTCACGGTCAGTCTGGTGTGTTGGCATGATGGCGAACCATTGCTGAAGGCGATTCGCGAAGCGGTGTTCATTCGTGAGCAAAGTGTGCCGGAAGAGTTGGAATGGGATGAATTCGACGAGACTTGCCGCCATGCTTTGGCGCTGAGTCTCACCGGTGATGCAGTCGGCTGCGGACGTATCCTGACTAACGGACATATCGGTCGCATCGCCGTGATGCAGCCATGGCGCAAACAAAAAGTCGGTACGGCGATCATGGAAGCTTTGTTGGACGAGGCGCGATCACGCAAATACCAGTTCGTGGATGTCGATGCACAAGTGCAAGCCGTGCCGTTCTATCAGGGATTCGGTTTTTCCACTGAAGGAGAGCCGTTCATGGATGCGGGCTTGCCGCACATCAAGATGACGCTCGAACTTAAACCTCGTTAACGCTATTACTTCCCGTCCAGATATTCCGCATCGCTGAAGTTCTTCACTGCCTCCGGCTGGAACACCGTGAAGGCAGTGATCAGCATGCCGGTCATAAAGGCTTCGGTCAGCATGATGATGGGCGCGGCGATCAGATAGTGATGTTGCACCTCGGCCCATGTGTAGTGACTGAGCAGCAGCAACAGCAAAGTTGTCGCCGCCACATTCAGCACGATGGACAGTCCGGCGCAGATGAAGCCGTTCCACAACACATAGAAGAACAGATTCTTTGGCAGGTTGAGCTGGCTGAAGCGCAACAGCCATTCCGTGAACAGCACTGGGATGGCAATCATCAGCAGACCGTTGATGCCGAGCGCAACCAAATCCGCCCCAGCTTTGAAGAAGGAAACCAGCATGATCAGCGAGAGTGTGGCACTGGCGATCTGCCAGCCGAACATCAGCACGAACAGCGTCGCACCGAGGATGTGGAAATTGAAACCGGGGCGTATGCCAGCATTGAACTGCCAGAATACGAACGCGCCGATGACCAAGCCGACCAGCGCATTGGTCATGATCTTGTTGTCCAGCAAATGTCGCCAGTCAGCCTTGTTCAGTGCGTGATAGAGGAATGCTGCGAACAACAGGTCGAACAGCCACAGCCACCCATGAGCGAACAGTGTGGCCGGCAGGTTCACGGCAACTCGTAGGGCAGTGTTTCGAACTCAAGACGCGGGCCGGTCAATGCACTGAGATGTACCGGGAAAGCATCCGCAGCTTCAGTTTGCACCACCACCAGCATCTCGTAACCGCCATGTGCAGCATGCGCCGCGTTCACCACTTCACCGCAGTGCTGCGCCGGGTCGGCGGCACTGAACACCTTGTCGCCGGGCTGCGGCGCAGCATCGATCATCACGCGTGCCAGATACATGCGGCGCTTCGCTTTGCCGAGGTAATGCATGCGTGCCACGACCTCCTGACCCGGATAACAACCCTTCTTGAAATTGATTCCACCGATGAGTTCGAAATTGACCATCTGTGGCACGAAGGCCTCCTGTGTCTGTGGCAGGATGAACGGCACACCGGCGCGGATATCCAGCCAATCCCAGCAGGGTGAACCAGCGTGTGTGACTTTGCTGCTCAATGATTGCCAGATATCGGTCGCACGCACGACATCGGTGATGATCTGCACTCGGCGCGCATCGCGGCGGATCAAAGTCGCATCAGCAGCTTGCACGACAGCCATGCTGTCAGTCGGCAAGTCGGCATAAAGCCCTTGCAAGGCAGAGAGTGCATTGTCGCCACTGAGTCCGATACAGACCTTCTCATCGCTCACGTCATTGATCTTCACTTTGGAACGCAGCACATACATGGACAGCTTTTTGCGAATCGCCTCGCACAGTCCGCGCGGTATCTGTAACAGGTAGTCATCGCCTTGTTTCCAGATCAACATGCTAGCCAGCATGCGGCCCTTGGCATTGTTGAGGCTGGAAAGTTGCACGCGTCCGCTGTCGATATCGCGGATGTCGTTCGATAGCAGATTCTGCAGGAAGGTCTGAGCATCCACGCCGCTCACTTGGAGTAAGCCGAACTGTGACAGGTCGCACAGGATGTCGCCCGTCTCGGTAGCAACGCGCTCTGCCGCCGCATCACCGAAATCATGCACCACACCTTCGTTAAGGTTCGCATGCTTGTTTGCCAAAAAACTTTGCCAGTCTGTGTTCATCATCGTCCACCTTGGAATTTATTGCGTTATGTTACCGTGAAGCAGTGCCTTTCGGCTAAACTCTCGCGTCATGAAATCCTTGTGGCTAGTCCTGTCTTTGTTGTTGCTCACCGCCTGCGATGGCGCGCTGTGGAACTCTCCTTATGCAACTGATGCTGATGGTAGATCCATCCTCTATACCGCTTTTACCGAGCGTCCCAAGCATCTTGATCCGGCACAGGCCTATAGCGAGAACGAATACGAGTTCCTGGCGAACATCTATTCACCGCCCCTGCAATACCATTATTTGAAGCGCCCTTATCAGCTAGTGCCGTTGGCTGGCAGCGATATGCCGCGTGTGAGTTACTTCGATGCGAATCACAAACAATTGCCGCTGACAGTGCGCGATTCGCGGATCGCATACAGCGTGTATGAGATCCGCATCAAACCCTATATGCGTTATCAGCCGCATCCGGC
Organism: Gammaproteobacteria bacterium; assembly: GCA_018814405.1. GTDB lineage: Bacteria > Pseudomonadota > Gammaproteobacteria > Burkholderiales > Gallionellaceae > Sideroxyarcus. The sequence goes on along the minus strand of JAHIZO010000005.1, from coordinate 405,255 downwards.
ATTGGTGCCGAGCAATCTGTATCTCAAAGCCGGCGATCTTGATGGTATATACAGTCTGAGCGACTTTGCCGAAAAGGGTACGCGCACCGTCACCGCTGAGGACTACGTCTACCAGATCAAGCGTCTCGTGCACCCTCAGTTGCATACGCCGATCGCGGGCGTGATGATGGAATACATCGTCGGGCTCAAGGACTATGCCGCCGCATTGCAGGCGGCGAGCAAGGCTAAGCCGGATGATTTCCTCGATCTGAACGCGTATCCCTTGCCCGGTGTGGAAGTAGTGAATAGCACCACTTATCGCATCACCGTCAAAGGTAAATATCCGCAATTCACCTATTGGCTGGCGATGCCGTTCTTCGCCCCCATGCCGGAAGAGGCAGTGCGCTTCTATGCACAAGCCGGCATGAAGGAGCGCAACCTCTCGCTAGATTGGTGGCCCATAGGCAGCGGGCCGTATTATCTTTCCGAGAACGATCCGAACAAGCGCATGGTGCTCAGCAAGAATCCGTATTACGACAGCGAGCGATATCCGAGCGAAGGCGAGGCGGGTGATGCAGCGGCAGGACTGTTGAAGGATGCGGGCAAGAAATTACCGCTGATCAAGCAGATCGTGTTCTCGCTGGAAAAAGAGACCATCCCTTACTGGAACAAATTCCTGCAAGGTTATTACGACGCCTCGGGTATCAGTTCGGACAGTTTCGACCAGGCGGTGCAGGTCAGTGTCGGCGGTGAAGCGAACGTCAGCGTTGCGATGCGGGAGCAGGGCATCAAACTCTCCACCTCGGTCTCCACCTCCACCATGTATACCGGCTTCAACTGGCTCGATCCGGTGGTGGGCGGTGATTCGGCACGCGCCACCAAGTTGCGTCGCGCCATCGCCATCGCGGTCGATTTCGAAGAGTTCATCTCCATCTTCGCCAACGGTCGCGGCATCGCCGCGCAGTCACCCATCCCGCCCGGCATCTTCGGTTATCGCGCTGGCTGTGCGGGCATCAATCACTATGTGTACGACTGCGTGAATGGTGAAGCTAAACGCAAACCCATCGCAGAAGCGAAGAAACTGTTGGCACAGGCCGGCTATCCGGACGGTGTGGATGCAAAGACAAAGCAGCCATTGGTCATCCATCTTGATACCACCGCCAACGGTGTCGGCAACAAATCGCGCCTCGACTGGATACGCAAACAGTTCGACAAGATCGGCGTGCAACTCGACGTGCGCAGCACCGACTACAACCGCTTCCAGGACAAGATTCGGCGCGGCGACACGCAGATGTTCTATTACGGCTGGAACGCCGACTATCCGGATCCGGAGAACTTCTTCTTTCTGTTGCACGGTCCGCAAGGCAAAGTGAAATTCACTGGCGAGAACGCCAGCAATTACAGTAACGCTGAGTTCGATCGCCTGTTCGAGCGTATGAAGAATATGGAGAGTGGCCCGGATCGTTTGGCAATCATCGATCGCATGCTGGAAGTGCTGCGCCGTGATTCCCCATGGCTATGGGGCTATCATCCCAAGAGCTATGTGCTGCAACATAGCTGGCTGCACAATATCAAACCCAACATCATGGCCAACAACAAGCTCAAATACTGGCGCGTGGATGCGGCGCAGCGCGAGCAGAAACGACATGAATGGAACCAGCCGGTGTATTGGCCGCTGCTGCTCGGTGCAGCATTGGTCGTATTGTTTGGATGGTGGATATGGCGGGTGTTGAAACGGCGGGAGCAGGCTAGCTGACAGGCGGTGTTCTAAACCACTGGGGGGCGAGCTCAGCGATTTAGGCATACACATTCAGGCGTGTTCCCAGTACTCCAGAATCGATGGTTCCCGTCACAGCATCCTGTGTTGACGAAGCAAGCGTCTTCTCGTTGGCAGGAAGATTCTCGGCCGAATTGATATCTTTGGTTTGTGCGGAGTTATTTCGTATCTGTTCGATACGCCCCTCCAACTCCCCGATCCTGTTGGATATGGCTTGCGCTTTATTTTTGCCTTCCCGAGTGTTGTAGGACGCGCAATTGACGGCTTCCGACAATTGCTGGCGGCAACGGCTAAGTTGCGCTTCCAATCCCGCTGTGGAAGCGGGAGATTGTGCTGCATAAGCGGAAGAAGATCCGATTGCGCCTATCATCGCATGCTTGAAATCTATCGATACAACGCTGGAAACTGTATGCGCAATTGCAGCAGCTTTGGCATATCGTGCACCACGATGTACGGCTGTGTCGGATGCAATGCCAAGTAATTCTGGTGATACGCTTCAGCTGGATAAAACCGCTGCAACGGCACCACCTGCGTGACGATGGGTGATTCGAATACCCGATCCGCTGTAAGTTGCCGGATATAGCTATTCGCCATTTTCTGCTGCTGTGCATCAGTATGGAATATCGCCGAACGGTATTGGCTGCCCCGATCCGGTCCCTGACGATTCAGTTGCGTCGGGTCATGCGCCACACTGAAAAACACCTGCATCAATTGCTGAAACGAAACTTGTTCTGGATCAAAATGAATCTGTACCGCTTCAGCATGTCCGGTATTGCCATGGCTGACCTGATCGTAGTGCGCCGTAGTTGCATCGCCTCCCGCATAGCCGGAAACCACTTCACTTACGCCTCTTACATGTTTGAAAACCGCATCCACCCCCCAGAAGCAACCGCCTGCAAACACTGCAGTTTGTTCTTTGGCTGCAGCCTGAGCCGTATTCGACATACATGTTACAAAGAGAAGGATGCCGAGAATCTTTCGAATGTTCAACATCATCACCTCCCCATAGTCAGTCAAAGATAAACGCAAGAAGCCATCGTCTGGTTAATGCCAGTTCAGGCCGAGATATTGATCAACTGCCCCACCGTCTGTCCGCTGGTATTGACAGTCGGTGCCGCATTGACGGCGGGACTTGAAGCAGGACTTGGAGCAGGGGTGGCGGGTTGCTGTTGAACATTCTCCTGTTGCGGCGGATGAATTGGTAATGTCTGGCTTGCGTAGCTGCTGTTTGCGGATGAAACGTTCATGACGAGCTCCTTTAATTAGGGATGTATCGTTAAACCGACGCAAAGTCGGGGCTGAGTCACGAAGCTTTGTATGCCAAACCTCCGTACTACCGGATTCGGCGGAGTAAGAAAAATGGTTACAAATTATTTTGGAGATTTCGGCGCCACCCAAACCACATCGAGACAAAGGGCGCGCAGATGTGTTGGTCGCTGCTGCTTGGCGCGGTAATAGTTGGGCTATTTGGAGGGGGGCGGGAATGTCGGAAGGAGTAGGCGGGGCAATGCTGAAGCCGTATTACCAGTTCAGCAATCTTCTTCCGGCGAACCAACCGAGCAATCCCACCGCCACCATCGGCAGGTAATGCCACTGCACCACATGCAGGATGGAGTCGTTCACTTCGTAGAGACGTAACCAGATCGCACCGACACTGAATGCGGCGAGTAATGCGAAGCTGCCTGCCCAGTTTGGATGGGTGCTGGCGTAGCCGCGCAGGGCGAAGAATGCTAGTGCGGCGGGAAGCAGCGAGATGAGGGTGATGTCCAGCGTGCATTCAAAACTGTGCACGGGGAAGGGGGCGGGCGGTGCGTCGGCGCGCCACGCGAATATCAGCAGCAGGATGAACAAGACGAACAGGGCAATTGGCGTGTAGGCCAGTGCGCGCTTCTGGTGCAGGTCGGGGAAGGCGAGTAGTGCTGAGCCGAGTGTGGTGCTGAGCAGGATCAGTAGCAGCAGCAGCATCTCCGCGACATACAGCGGATGTTGCAGTGCAAGCGCCAGATCGGTACGCAAGCCGGAAGCAGCCAGCGCCACGAGCAGATAGGCCAGCGCCGCGCCGGACCATTTCAGGCTGAGCATCCAAGGCGAGGGGGCAGGGCGGATCGGCTTCGCCTCGCTGCTCAGTTGGTTCACCAGTTGTTCTATGTCTTTCATTTCTCTTCCAGTTTTTGTCTTAATACTTTGTAGGCCCGATGGGCGGCGACCTTCACCGCCGATTCGTTCATGCCCATCTGAGCCGCGGTCTCTTTTGCGGTGTAACCCTGTTGGTGCATCAGACGCAGGATGGTGGCCTGTTTCTCGGGGAGTTTTTCGATCTCTCCGCTGATGGATTCGTAGCTGATGGCGGTTTCGGTTACATCGTCATGCAAGATATTTTCCAGATCGGTGATGTCCTCGGCATGACGCAGGTGGTCGGCGTAGTGCATGCGCAGGTGGTCTTTTAATCGGAAATGGGCGATGGCGTATAGCCAGGGCTTGTAGGGACGCTGGCCGTCGTAGGTGTGGCGGGCCTTGTGTACCGAGATCAATATCTCTTGCAGCACGTCGTCCACTTCATGCTCGAAGCGCAGACGCTTTGACAGGAATGGCCGCAACAGGCGTGCACTCTCTCGCAACAGATCGGCGTAAGCCTGCTGCTCGCCTTGCAGCGACCTATGCATCAGTTGTTCCAGATCGGAAGATTTTTGTGTCATGCCTGTAACTATTTTTACGCAGGTTCCGAATCAATGGGTGCACGGGGCGTCAAAGCCATTCCATGCATGGGTTGCCACCGGCATCGGTCAGCATGATGCCATCATACGAAAAAGGAGAAACAAATGAACAAACTTCACACAGCATTGCTCGCTCTCTGTCTGGCTGCCACCGGCACTACCGCAGTGGCCATGGAAGAGATGGGGCATGGTGCCATGGAAATGAAGCAGTCGGATAAGGCCATGGAGCAGGGTGCCATGCGTATGGAGCACAAGGAAGACAAGATGATGAAGCAGGACAAGATGGAGAAAAAGCTGACTGAGAAGGAAAAGAAGGCGATGAAGATGAAAGAGCAAGAACAGAAGATGAAGAAGGAAGCGATGATGAAAGAAGAAAATATGGAACACGGCTCGATGCAACGCATGAAGTAAGGATGGTGGCCGGTCGTGGCGCGGGTTGCGACCGGAGCGATGCAGGAATCAACAGATAGAGGTGATCCCATGGATAGACGCACATTCATTTCATTCGCGGCAAGCGGCGCGGGGCTGATGTTACTGCCCGCTTTCGGACGCAACGTGTTCGCGGCTGAAGGCGGTAGCAAGTTGATCTTGAGCGATGCGGAATGGAAGCAGAAACTGACACCGCAGCAATATGACATCTTGCGCCGGGAAGGTACCGAGCGTGCTTTCACCAGCGCGCTGGACAAAGAGAAGCGCAAGGGCATGTTCCATTGTGCCGGTTGCGATCAGGCATTGTTCCCTTCGCGTTTCAAATTCGATAGCGGTACCGGCTGGCCCAGTTTCTACGATGTGTTGCCCGGTGCGGTCGAGACCAGCACCGACTACAAGTTGATTTACCCGCGCACCGAATATCACTGTTCACGCTGCGGTGGCCATCACGGCCATGTGTTCAAAGACGGTCCGCAGCCGACTGGCCTGCGTTATTGCAACAACGGTGCGGTGCTGAAGTTCGTACCGGAAAAGGCTTGATATGAATCTGCTCGATATCGGTCTCGCCTTCCTCGAAGGGCTGGCGCTCATCGTGTCGCCCTGCATCCTGCCGGTGTTGCCGCTGGTGCTGGCTGCCTCGGTAGACGGTGGCAAGCGCAGGCCTTACGGCATCATCATCGGTTTCGTTCTGGCGTTCAGCTTGTTCGCTGTTGCAGCGCGCGAATTGGTGGCGCTGCTGGGCCTCGATCTGGATGTGATTCGCGATGTGTCGCTGGTATTGCTGGCATTGTTCGGTCTGGTGCTGTTGTCGGAAAAACTATCTGAACGTTTTAGCGCTTTGACGCAGGGCGCGGCGAATCTGGGTAACGATCTGGCATCAAGCAAAGGCGAGGGCCTGCTGAGTGGTATCGGCATCGGCGCGCTGATCGGTTTGGTGTGGACGCCGTGCGCGGGGCCTATTTTGGCGACAGTGCTGGTGCAGGTGATCCGTCAGCAGAGCGACTTCGCAGGCAATCTGGTCATTCTTTCGTTCGGCATCGGTGCGGGCGTGCCCATGCTCATCATCGCGCTGACGGGAAGGAAACTCGTTCAGCGACTGGGCTTTTTGACGCGGCATGCAGCAACGGTGCGGCGCGGTTTCGGTGTGCTGATCTTGGTTTCGGTGGCTTGGATCGCTTCCGGCGCGAACATCGACACTTTGTTCATGTCATCGCAGCGTGTCGAGATCGCGCGTGGCGAACTGAAACTGGAACACGGTCTGGACAAACCCTATGCTGCACCTGAATTCGTGGGTATCGACAAATGGCTCAACTCGGAACCGCTGACGATGGCGGGGCTGAAAGGCAAAGTGGTGTTGGTCGATTTCTGGACCTACTCCTGCATCAACTGTGTGCGCACCTTGCCCTATATCACTGCTTGGGATCGCAAGTATCGCGAACAGGGACTGGTCATCGTCGGCGTGCACGCGCCGGAGTTCGAATTCGAGAAGAAGACGGCCAATGTGCAGGCGGCTATCGCTGAGCACGGTATCCGGTATCCGGTGGCGCAGGACAACAAGCTTGATACCTGGAGCAACTTCGACAATCGCTACTGGCCTGCGCACTACCTGATAGACCGCGAGGGCAAGGTGGTCTACACCCATTTCGGTGAAGGCCAGTATGACGTGACGGAGAACAACATCCGTTACCTGCTGGGTTTGGGCGAGAAGGTCGCGCAGACCTCAGAAGCGTTGCCGACCTTTGCCGAGACGCAGACGCCTGAGACCTATCTGGGTTATGCGCGTGGTCGCAATTTCGCAAGTCCGGAAGAGGTGGCTTCTGATGCGAGCAAGCGATACAGCTTGCCCGCAACCCTGGGTGAGGACCATTGGGCCTTGTCTGGTGACTGGAAGATAGGTTTGGAAAACAGTGTCTCCACTTCAGCGGGGGCCAAACTGAAACTGGATTTCAATGCGCGCAAGGTATTTCTAGTGCTCGGTTCCGCCAGTGGCAAACCAATCGATGTGAAGATCGATTTGAACGGGAAGCCGGTTGCATCCTTGGCAGGAAAGGATGCACCGAGCGGCAAACTGACGGTGGATCGCAACACGCTGTACGAGTTGATCGATCAGCGTGAGATGCAACGCGGCGTGCTGGAAGTAGAAGCGCAGCAACCGGGGCTGGAGATCTACGCCTTCACGTTTGGTGCTTGAGTGGTTTTAGCTGTGTGATTCCTGCCATGCCTGCAGCAGCGTTTCAGCGAACACTTCGACAGGCTGTGCACCGGCGATGACGATGCTCTCATCGATGACGAAGCAGGGCACGCCGGTGATGCCGAACTCCGTGGCACGCGCTTCGTCCGCCCGTACCGCATCGGCGTAGTCGTTGCTTTCCAGCACTGCAAGTGCCTCATGTTCAGTGATGCCGAATTCTGGTGCGAGTCGCGCCAGTGCATGAATGTCACCGACTGCCAGTGATTCAGAGAAGTAGCCCTGCATCAGACGTTCGGATGCGACATCATCCAGTTGGCGTGAGGCGGCAAAGTGTAGCAGGCGATGGGCGTCGAAGGTGTTGCCGGGGCGTGCGCTTTCCAGATGGTAGATAAGGCCGACTTCTTTGGCGGCCTGAGTCACTCGGATGTTCATTGCTTCGGCTTCTTGGAGGGTGACATCATATTTCTGGGCGAGCATCTCGTTCAGTGTGCCGGTCGGGTTGCGCGGTGCATCGGCATCCAGCTCGAAACTGCGCCAGATCACTTGTACACTTTCCCAATGCGGGAATCTTGCCAGCGCCATCTCCAACTTGCGTTTGCCGATATAGCACCAGGGGCAGATCACGTCCGACCAGACTTCTATTTGCATGACGTCCTCCTCATTGCGTTGTGAATGCATTTTCTGCCCAGTGCAGACGTTTGGCAACCAACTGTTTCCCGTACAATAGCGACCTGACATGATCGCTTATCTTATTCGCCGCATCCTATACGCCATCCCTATTCTGATCGGGGTGAATCTGCTCACCTTCGCGCTGTTCTTCGTGGTCAACACGCCGGATGATATGGCGCGCATGCAGCTTGGCATCAAGCGCGTCACGCCGGAAGCCATCGACAAGTGGAAGCAACAGCGTGGTTACGACAAGCCGCTGTTCCTCAATACGGCTGCCGATAGCGCGGGGACTTTCACCGACACCATCTTCTGGAACAAGTCAGCCAGCATGTTCGTGTTCGATTTTGGCTATTCGGACGATGGCCGCAGCATCAGTCATGAGATCACCCAACGCATGGGGCCGAGTCTGGCCATCGCGCTGCCGACCTTCCTCATCGGGCTCGTGGTCTATGTCAGCTTTGCGCTGCTGATGACTTTGTTCCGCGCCACGGCATTGGACATGGCGGGGGTGGCACTATGCGTATTCCTGATGTCTATCTCTGGCTTGTTCTACATCATCGGCGGCCAGTTTCTGGTGAGCAAGTTGTGGCATCTGGTGCCTATCTCCGGCTACATAGGCGGGATGGATAGTTTCAAGTTCGTGGTGTTGCCAATCATCATCGGCGTAGTCGGCGGCATCGGTTCCAGCAGCCGCTGGTATCGCACCATCTTCCTTGACGAGATCAGCAAGGACTATGTGCGTACGGCGCGCGCCAAAGGTCTGTCCGAGTTGCGTGTGCTGTTCACCCATGTATTGAAGAACGCGATGATTCCCATCCTCACTGGTGTGGTGGTGGTGATCCCGCTGCTGTTCATGGGTAGTCTGCTCACCGAGTCTTTCTTCGGCATCCCCGGTCTGGGTAGTTACACCATCGATGCGATCAATGCACAGGACTTCAGCGTGGTGCGGTCGATGGTGTTCCTGGGTTCGGTGCTGTACATCGCAGGTCTGATCTTGACCGACATCTCCTACACGGTGGTTGATCCGCGGGTGAAGTTGTCATGAGTTTCATCCCTGTAGTCTTGTGGAGCGACGCACTGGTGTTCCTGCTGGTGGGGGTGATCGTCATGGCGGCACTCTACATACGCAAGCGCGAGCACTTGATGCTGCCATGGAAGCGCGTGGCACGCAGCAATGTGGCGCTGGTGTCGATGCTGGTGTTGTCGGTGTTCCTTGTTATCGGGCTGCTGGATACCTTGCACTATCGTGCTGCATTGCCGCAAAGCAGCAATGGCGAAAAAGTATATTCGCCGGAAGTGCTGAGTGCGTTCGACACACTGGTCGGCCCCTTGCGCACGCGAACTGAAAAGACTTATTCAGCACCGTTCGCCTTGCATCTGTATGCCAAGGAAAGCATGACCGATGCGCAAGGCAACGTAGTGCGCGAATATCCCAGATTGCAATACGGCGGGGTGCATCTGGCGCATGAGTCGCAACGAAACATGGATGTGTTGAAGCGAGTCGCCAATGGTGGCGTGGTTGGGTTTCTGTTCGGCTGCCTGCTGGCTTGGTTGCTGGGGCGGCGTGTGCCGCGGCTGCCCGTGCAGATCGCCTTGGTGGTATTCGCCACGTTGGCCGGTGCTGGCATCGATCTCGCCAATGCTTACCATGTGCTGGGGACGGACAAGGTGGGGCAGGACGTGCTCTATCTCTCACTCAAGAGCATACGCACCGGCCTCATCATCGGCACACTGACCACGCTGGTGACCTTGCCACTTGCCTTGTTCCTCGGTGTGGCGGCAGGTTATTTCCGGGGCTGGGTGGATGATGTCATCCAGTACATCTATACCGTGTTGAGTTCCATCCCCAGTGTGCTGTTGATCGCGGCGGCGGTGCTGATGATGCAGGTGACCATCGATACGCATCCGGAATGGTTCGATACCTCGGCAGCTCGTGCCGATATGCGCCTGGTGGCGCTGTGCTTGATCCTTGGTCTGACCAGTTGGACCGGTCTGTGCCGCTTGCTGCGCGGCGAGACACTAAAACTGCGCGAGATGGAATACATCCAGGCGGCACAGGCGTTCGGCGTGTCATCCATGCGCATCCTGTCGCGACACATCATGCCCAATGTGATGCACATCATCCTCATCGCGCTGGTGATGGATTTCTCTGCGCTGGTGCTGGCCGAGGCGGTGCTGTCTTACGTCGGTGTCGGTGTCGATCCTTCCATGATCTCGTTCGGAACCATGATCAATGGCGCGCGTTTGGAGATGGGGCGCGAGCCCATGGTGTGGTGGTCATTGGCATCGGCCTTCGTATTTATGTTGATATTGGTATTGGCGGCCAATCTGCTCGCCGATGCGGTGCGTGATGCTTTCGATCCGCGATTGAACCGGACGGAGGGCAAGGCATGACGAGATTGCTCAAGGTCGATGATCTCACTACCCGTCTGTGTGATGGCGCCAGCATTGTGGATGGCATCTCGTTCGAGATAGCGGCGGGTGAGACTTTCGCGTTGCTGGGTGAATCCGGTTGCGGGAAATCCATGACAGCGCTATCGCTTTTGAAACTGCTTCCGGACGGTGTGGAGAATAGTGCCGGCGAGATACGTTTAGGCGAGATCGCACTGGATCGACTGAGCGAACGAGAGATGCGGGATATACGTGGCGGCCGGATGGCGATGATCTTCCAGGAGCCGGGTTTGAGCCTGAATCCGGTGATGACGGTGGGTGAGCAGATCGCTGAAGTTCTGGCGTTGCATAAAGATATGGTTGGCGATGCGGCGCTTGTGCGCAGCATCGAGTTGTTGTCACAGGTCGGCATTCCTGACGCGGCACGGCGCGCACACGAATATCCGTTCCGGATGTCGGGTGGCATGAAGCAGCGCGTGATGATCGCGATGGCTTTGGCTGGTGAACCAAAGTTGCTGATCGCCGATGAACCGACCACCGCACTGGACGTGACGATACAGGCGCAGGTGCTGCAACTGTTGCGCGAGACGCAGCAGAAGAGTGGCATGGCGATGTTGCTCATCACCCATGACCTTGGCGTGGTGGCAGAGAATGCGCACCGCGTGGGCGTGATGTATGCGGGACAGATCGTAGAGCAGGCGACTCGTGAGCAGTTGTTTGCAAAACCCTTGCATCCATACACCCAGAAACTGTTCGCCGCTCTGCCGGATGCGCAACGTAGTGGTCAGGCGTTGGCTGCGATCCCCGGCAGCGTGCCACCGCTTGGCAGCGTTACGCAGGGATGTCGTTTTGCACCGCGCTGTAATCGTGCCTGGGGCCTGTGTCATGAGCAGACGCCGGAATTGACTACGGTGGATGGCAGAGGCGTGAGATGCCATCTATACGTTGGGAATGAGGATCGAGGTGATGGAATAGAGAGGGGGCAGCAGGACAGCGAGGGATCTGTGCAGCCTTGCGCGATCCGCGAGTCACGATCCGCGATCCTTGAAGTCGATGATCTCAAGGTCTATTTCCCGATACGGAAAGGTCTGTTGCAGCGCGAGGTCGGGCAGGTGAAGGCGGTGGACGGTGTGTCACTCTCCATTCCGCAAGGCTCCACATTGGCGCTGGTGGGTGAATCCGGTTGCGGCAAGACGACGCTGGGCAAGGCCTTGCTGAGATTGAATCAGCCGACATCGGGCAGTGTGCGTTTCGAAGGCGAGTTGTTGCAAGGTGATGCGCACCGCAACAGGATGCAGATGGTGTTTCAGGATCCGTATGCCTCGCTCAATCCCAAGATGCGCGTAGCTGAGATATTGGAGGAGGGTATGGCAGCCTTGCTTATCGGCAACGACAGTACCGAGCGACAGTCGTATATCGATGAGTTGCTTGATAAGGTCGGGCTGGCGCGAGATAGCAAGTGGCGCTACCCGCATGAATTCTCCGGCGGGCAGCGTCAGCGCATCGCAATCGCGAGAGCCTTGGCGGTGTCGCCCAAGTTGCTGATCTGTGACGAGCCGACCTCCGCGCTGGACGTGTCGGTGCAGGCGCAGATATTGAATTTGTTGAAATCATTGCAGCAGGAGTTGGGGCTGAGTTATCTGTTCATCACACACAATCTGGCGGTAGTGGAATATCTCGCGCAAGAGGTATGCGTGATGTATCTGGGGCGTATCGTCGAGCGCGGCACGACCCGAGAAGTGATGCGTGCGCCCAAGCATCCATACACACAGGCTTTGCTCTCTGCGGTGCCGCGTATCGATGGTGCCGGCAAGGAGTATGTGCGTCTGGAAGGCGAGCTGCCATCGCCTGCTAATCCTCCCATAGGATGCCATTTCGCGCCGCGTTGCCCGCAGGCCATGTCTGTATGCGCCAAAAGATTTCCTGATATGACATATGTAGGTGAAGTAACGCATGGTGTGTGTTGTCACCTGTTTCCGTCGGAGCCAAATTGAATTGACAATTCCGCTGTGCAGGCATAAAAAGAAGCTGTGGTGTCAGAGTGGTAAAAGGGCTTCTGACATTGAGCTTGTTCCCTTTTAATCGATCTTTAGGAGCGAATCATGAGCACGAAAGCGGTGAATTCAGCCTACGACGTAAGCAAACAAAAACTGGCAAGCGACATGCGGGCAGTGGTGGCCGATGCAGAAGAGTTGCTGAAAGCGACAGCCGATCAGGCTGGAGAAAAAGCAGCTTCATTACGCGAAAGAGCCAAAGCGAATCTGGCTGTGGCCAAGGTTCGATTGGAAGAAGCCGAGCATGCAGTGCTGGAACGCACAAAAGTCGCTGCGAAAGCGACGGACGAATACGTGCATGACAATCCATGGCAGGCAGTCGGCGTTGCAGCAGGTGTAGGTTTGCTGCTTGGGATGCTGATCGGTCGCAGCCGCTGATCCATGTCTGAAACAGGTGGACTGTTCGTCTCGTTGAAACGGTTGCTGAGCACCGCGCTCGGTATCGTTTCAACAAGGCTGGAATTGCTGGCGAACGAATGGGAAGAAGAACGCATGCGTTTGATACGCATGCTGGTTCTTGCATTACTTGCCGTATTCTTTGTTTGCATGGCGGCGGTGTTGTTTGCCATCTTCGTGGTTGCCGCTTTCTGGCACGATCATCCTTTGCTGGCGATTTCCGTCCTTGCGCTATCGTTCTTTGTGATATCCGGCCTTTGTGCCTTGTCGTTGCGGCGTTTGCTGCATCAGCCCCCTGTGTTGTTTTCGGCCAGTCTGGCCGAGCTGCGCAGGGATCGTCACGAGCTGGGAGCGTTCGATGAATAATCGTTTGCTTGAGATACGTTTGCGTCGGGCTGAATTGCAGGGTCTGATTGCGGATCAGCGTGCACAGCTAGCGGATCTAAGTATGCGCTGGCAAGGGGCTTTCAGCCTGGCTGACAAGGGCATATCGGTGTTCCGCTTCTTGCGACACCAACGATTGGTATTGGGATTGTTGACAGCTGCGCTCTTCAGACGTCGGCGCGAGGCTTGGCGGATGGCGCGTACGTCCTTTGGATTATGGAAAGGGCTTGCTGTGATCCGTAGTTTGGCAAACAGATGGTTGCCGGCGGGGGATTCAGCTCAGCGCTGATAGCTGGTGATCTGGTGCTGCTTCTTCCCGTGATTTGCGACCTTCATTACTTTGCTGTTTGTCTGTGCAGAGGCTTGCTGTACGTTGCTGGGCGGAATAGAGAACTTCTGACCTACGCGTATGAAGCTACGTCCGTGGTTCAGAGCGATCAGGCTACTCTGGCTGATGCCGAACTTGCGAGCGATACCCGAGATAGTGTCTCCGCTGCGCACCACATAAATCCCTTTGCTGCTTATCCGTGAAGAGGTACGGCGTGAACTGCCAGGCATGATAGTGAACTTTTGGCCTATGCGCAGGAAGCTGCGGCCATTGTTCATGGCGATCAGGCTGCGTTGGCTTATCTTGAACTTGCGAGCAATGCCTGAGATGGTATCGCCTCTGCGCACGACATAACGGAAACCGGACATCTCTTGCACTGCTGTGGCATGCATGTTGAAAGGCGAGAACGCGTTGTCTTCCTCTTCTGCGCCTGCTGGAACCAGCAAAGTCTGACCGTTACTCAATCGGGCATATTTCGATAATCCATTTGCCTTGCGTAGTTGCTCCAGAGAAATGTCGAAGTTGTTCGCAATATCTGCAAAAGACTCCCCTTTATTCGATTCATAAGCACGCCAGGAAACCAGTCGTTGGTCGTTGTTCTCTAGATTGGTACGAAATACCGCGACTTTATCGACCGGTAATAGCAATACTTCTGCTTGATCTTGTAGGATCACGGGACGGTTGTGCCCCGGATTGAGGGCTAGGAATTCCTCGATAGATACTTCTGCCAACTCCGCTGCGATTTTCACATCCATCGGTTTGGAGGGCGTCACAGCCTCGAAATAGGGACGGTTGGGGATCGCCGTTAGGGTCAACTTGTACTTCTCGGGATCGCTGACGATGTTTTTGATGGCGAGCAGTTTGGGTACGTAGTTGCGTGTTTCGCGCGGCATCTTGAGATGTGAATAGTCAGTCGGCTTGCCGTATTTACGGTTACGGGCTTGCGCACGCGCGACGGCATTCTCTCCCCAGTTGTATGCGGCCAGTGCCAACTCCCAGTCGCCGAACTGTTTATGCAGCTTCTCCAGATAGTCGAGCGCGCCATTGGTCGCGCCGATGATGTCGCGGCGGCCGTCATACCACCAATTCTGCTCCATGCCGAAGTGTTTGCCGGTGGAAGGGATGAACTGCCAGATACCTGAAGCACTGGCGACAGAGTTCGCGCCGGGATTGAATGCACTCTCGATGATGGGAAGCAGTGCGATCTCTGTAGGCATGCCGCGTCGCTCTACCTCTTCTACGATGTAGTACAGATAGCGATTCGCGCGTTCGCTCATGCGCAATACATATTCCGGGTGGCGTGCATACCACTTCTCATGTTGCTTGATGAGTTGGCTGTTAAGCGGTTTCATGGCGAAACCACTGCGGATGCGCTGCCAGACATCTTCATCGGCCAGTGCGGACAGCTCGGAATATTCTGCCTCACTTGCGGCTATGACGGATTGATCCTGGCCTTCGAGGATATATTCAGGCGCTACGATAAGTGCTTCACGAATCGGGGCAGGTGGCTGTGTCAGGTCTATTGGCGATGTCGATATCGTGAGATCGGTATCAGCAGCTAGTGCCAGATTGATAGGTGAATCTTGAGTGGGATTTGAATCTTCCGCTGCTTGAGCAAATGAGAGGGGAAGCAGCAGTAATATTAGGAACAGCTTGTTAAGTCGCACGAGCGGCTTTCTTTGAATTTTGAAGTGTGATGATGTTAGCGGAGGGGGTGTGGTGCGTCAATTCGGAATAGGGCGGTGATACAACACTTGTTAGGGGTTTTGCACCAATATTTCATTGACTTCGTTTGGTTAGAAAAATGGCCGGCAATGGATACCGGCCACCTTCTTGTTACTTAATGACTTCTTTAAGCTGCTCCAGAATGGCTGGGTTTTCCAAAGTCGAGACATCCTGAGTGATCTCTTCACCCTTGGCGATGGCACGCAGCAGGCGGCGCATGATCTTGCCGGAGCGGGTCTTGGGCAGATTTTCGCCGAATCGGATCTCATCCGGTTTGGCGATGGGGCCGATCTCTTTGCCGACCCAACTGCGCAGTTCATCAACCAGCTTCTTGGCTGCTGCAGCATCGGCCGGACGTGAACCCTTGAGCACCACGAAGGCAACCACGGACTCGCCTTTCACTTCGTGTGGCTTGCCGACCACGGCTGCTTCCGCCACCAACGGATTGGAAACCAGTGCGGATTCGATCTCCATGGTGCCGAGACGGTGGCCGGATACATTCAGCACATCGTCGATACGGCCCATGATCCAGAAGTAGCCGTCACCGTCGCGGTGCGCCGAGTCACCCGCCAGATAGGCACCCTTCATCTCTTCCGGGAAATAGCTCTTCTTATAACGTTCCGGGTCGCCCCAGATGGTGCGGATCTGTGACGGGAAAGGTTTCTTGATGACCAGGAAGCCGCCGTGTTCATCGTGCACCTCATCGCCGGCTTCGTTGACGATGGTGGCGATGATTCCGGGTAGCGGCAGAGTGCAGGTGCCGGGTTTGATCGGCATCGCGCCGGGCAGCGGGGCGATCATGTGGCAACCGGTCTCGGTCTGCCACCATGTGTCCACGATAGGACAGCGGCTCTGACCAACCGTCTCGTAGTACCACATCCATGCTTCAGGGTTGATCGGCTCGCCCACGGTGCCGAGCAGACGCAGGCTGGACAGGTCGTATTGCTTGGGTAGTTCGCCGCCCAGTTTGATCAGCGAACGGATCGCGGTCGGTGCGGTGTAGAAGGTGGTGACCTTGTGGTCCTGGATCATCTTCCAGAAACGGCCTGCATCCGGAAAGGTCGGCACGCCTTCGAAGATGACCTGGGTCGCGCCCATTGCCAGCGGGCCGTAAGCGACATAGCTATGGCCGGTGATCCAGCCCACGTCGGCGGTGCACCAGAAGATGTCGGAATCCTTGTAATCGAACACCCATTTGAGCGAGGCCATCGCGCCCAGCAGGTAGCCGCCGGTGGAATGCTGTACGCCCTTGGGCTTGCCGGTGGAGCCGGAAGTGTAGAGCAGGAACAGCGGATGCTCGGCACCCACCCATTCCGGTTCGCACACGGAAGACTGGCTGTTGAACAGGTCGTGCCACCAGACTTCGCGATCTTCATCCAGTTCGATGTCAGCACCGGTACGGCGATAGACGATCACGGTGTGCACGCCCTCGCAACCGCCGAGTGTCAGTGCTTCATCCACGGCGGGCTTCAATGCCATCGCTTTGCCACCACGGTATTGGCCGTCGGCGGTTATGACCGCGACTGCCTGTGCATCGGTGATGCGCTCATGCAGGCTCTTGGAGGAAAAGCCGCCGAACACCACGGAATGGATGGCACCGATACGGGCGCAGGCTTGCATCGCGACCACGGCTTCCACGCTCATCGGCATATAGATGATGACGCGGTCACCTTTCTTGATGCCGCGCGATTTGAGCCCGTTGGCGAACTGGCTGACGCGGCCGTGCAATTCTTTATAACTGACGTTGGTGACTTTGCCGTCGTCCGCCTCGAAGATGATGGCGGTCTTGTTCGGTTGGGTAGTGAGATGCTTGTCGAGGCAGTTGTAGGAGACGTTCAACTCGCCGTCCTCGAACCATTTGTAGAAGGGAGCCTTGCTTTCATCCAGTGTCTTGGTGAACGGTTTGTGCCATTCAATGGTGTCGCGTGCCAGATCGGCCCAGAAGCCCGCGTAGTCTTTTTCGGCTGCGGTGCACATCGCCTTGTAAGCATCCATGCCTGAAACGTTGGCCTGTTTGACAAAATCGTCAGTAGGCTTGAATACACGGTTCTCATGCAACACGGATTGGATGTTGGACATTTGTTTCTCCCTTGATGTTGATTGCTATATGCCGGTGATCTGCTTCAGGTCAAAGCCCCACTTGATCGGATCTTCTGCACTGACGATACTTTCCTGCGAACGTCCCAAGTCTAGCATTTCAGGCATGATCGGTTCGTTGGACTTGGTCGAAAAGAAGACTTTGACGATAGGTGTGAGCAGGCTTTTCTCTGTTTGCTCCATGACTATAGCGAGTCTTCCTGACTTGAGCCTTACTAGCGTGCCCGAAGGATAGATGCCGATGGTCTTTACGAAGGCCTGAAACACGCGCTCGTCAAAATGGCCGTTGCGCCATTCGGCCATCTTGCGGATGGTCTCGGCCGGTTCCCAGCCGTTCTTGTAGCAGCGGTTGGAGGTGAGGGCATCATATACGTCGCATACCGCGCCCATGCGCGCGAAAAGGGATATCTGCTCGGCGGCCAGTTTGTCCGGATAGCCTTTACCGTCCATGCGTTCGTGGTGGTGCAGGCATACATCCAGCGCGGTAGCGGTGATGTCGCTGGAACCTTGCAGAAGCTCCCAGCCTTTGCGGGGATGGCCCTTGATCAGCTCGAACTCTTCGTCGGTCAACTTGCCCGGTTTGTTGAGTACGTCCTGATCCACCATCATCTTGCCAACGTCATGCAGCAAGCCGGCCAAGCCTGCTTCCTTCAGTTCGTCCGCATCCAGTCCCAACTGTTTGCCCAATGCGATCATCAGTGCGCATACCGCGACAGAGTGCATATAGGTGTAATCGTCTTGTGTCTTGAGCCGGGCAAGATTTAAGAATGCTTCCGGGTTGCGCGTGATGGACTTGCTGATCTCTTCCACCAGCGGGGCGGCCTCGCCGACCTTGATGGCGTTGCCCATGCGGGCTTCCTGGAACATCGAGGTGACCGCGGCTTTGCTCTTTGCTTGCAGCTGACGCGCGCGTACCAGTTCGTCATGCAGGGAGACTCGGGCTTCGGTCTGGGGTCTGGCTTTGCTGATGCGATCCAACTCGGCTGCGATCTCGCGCTCGGCTTCTTCGTCTGATACGGCAGCGACGTCACCTTCGACATCAAGGCCGCGTGCAGGATCGATCCACACTTCCTGAATGCCGCAGGTGAACAGTGTATTCAGGTCGGCATCTTTATCGAGCAGGAAGGATTTTCGCCAGAACGGATGATCCATCCAGCTTCCGCAAAGCTCATGGATAAACATGCCGATCTTGACATTTTTTACAGGGATTCTTTTGCGCATAACTGAATCAATTGAATCGGCAGAATTGTTCTCCGTCAGATTCTACCTGACTCAGCCAGCGCTGTTGTTATCGTCAGATCAATATCAAGATGAGGCGCGTCTCAGTGAGGTGTGTGCGCATTGTTATCGCTGGTCCACAATTGATGGGCGTCCAGCAATAAGCGATAGCGCGATTCATTGGCATCCAGCCGCGCCAATGTCTCGGCCAGTGTTGCTTCCAGTGCCTGACGCCGGGCGATCAGCGTCACATCAAGGCTGCTTTCACCCAGACTGTAGGCGCGGGCGACTAGGTCTGCGTTGTGGCGCAAGGCGATGGCAGCAGTGCCGGCTTGCAGCCAGATCTCGTAGCTGCTGACCGCATGGGTATAGGCATGGTAGATGTCGCCTTCCACTTTGCGTTGCAACGCCTGCGCTTGGTCTGCCGCGATGCGTGCCTGTGCAGCGGCACTGTCGGCATTCGCCGAACGGGCGCTATAGCCCAGCGGGATCGAGACATACAGTCCGGCGACGCGCTGTTTTCGGTCGAGCAGGGAAGTGTATTTCAGACCCAGCGTCGGGTCGGGCAATCGGTCGGCACTGGCGCGTTCAGCAAGCCCGCTTTGAAAGTCGGCTTCGGCCATGGCCAAACCGATCTCGTGATTGTGATCCAACATGATGTCATGCCAGTAAGCGAGAGGTTGCACTATGGCCTGCGGTTCAACCAGCGTTGGCCTGTCCGGCAGGGAAAGCGCTGCGAACTGCCGTTTCAATTCGTCGGCGGCAAGTGTCGCGCGCAGTTTGGCTTGTCGCACGGAGACTGCGGACATTGCAGCGGCAGCGTTGACTTGGTTCAGCTCCATACGCGGCGCATCGCCAGCCTTGATACGTTTTTCTGTGATCGCCGCCTGTTGCTGCAGGATGTCCAGCTGGGCTTGCCACTGTATGAGCTGCGCTTGTTCGCGTTGCCAGGCGAACCACAGGCGAAGCAGTAGACGCGATGCTTCATGGCGCGCATCGCCCAAAGCATGTTGCCCGCGCGCGAGGGCGGCCGCACCTATGTCGCTGTCTATCCATACTTTATTGGGCAGACGGATCGGACGTTCGATTGCGATCTCCCAATCACGGTAATCATTCTGGACGTTGCCTTCCAGCAAGCGGTCGCGGTATGCCGCGCCGTGCAGGGTGAATTCATACTCGCCGGTGTCGCGCTTGCGCTGCTCGCTCTGTTCGATCTGCATGCCGGCCTGTGCATTGAGCACCAGGATGTGTTCGTCCAGCGCACGATCCACTTGGGAATGCGGTGGCAGGTCCGCTGCGGCATAGCAGAACGATGCAGATAAGCAGAGGTATGACGTGGCAAGTGCTTTGCTCAGATATTTCATGCCAATCTCCCGAAATCGAGCACCGGTACCAGCCAGTAGGCGATCTCATTATTGGGCTCCGCCTGCTTCAAGTGGGCGATCAATAGTTTGGCATCCTCGAGATTCATCACAGAATCGAACTGGACGCGCTGGGAACGGCCGCGCACCTGTTCCAGCATGCTGGGCAGTTTTTCCTTCTGGCTACCACCTTCTATATGCTTGATCGAGAAGCCGCGCACCCAGTCCGGGTGAGAGAGCAATTGGTCGACTAGTCGTTCTTCTTGCGATTTGTGACAGACCAACGTCAGACAACAATTCATTTCTTTCATGCTTGCACCTTGGGTTTCTCCAAGCCGAAACGGCGATACAGGATGGGCAGCATGATCAGCGTCAACAAGGTCGAACTGATCAGGCCGCCGGTGACGACGATAGCCAATGGTTTCTGAATCTCGGAGCCGGGGCCGGTGGCGAACAGTACCGGCAGCAGGCCAAAGGCCGTGATGCTGGCTGTCATCAGCACCGGACGCAGGCGGCGTTTTGCGCCCTCGAACACCACATCGGCCAGCGACAGTCCTTCATCGTGCAACTGATTGAAGTAAGACACCATCACTACGCCATTCAGTACCGCGATACCCAGCAGCGCGATGAATCCGACCGAGGCGGGGACCGACAGATATTCACCGCTTATCCATAGCGCGAACACACCACCGATCAACGCGAACGGGATGTTGGTCAACACCAGCGCCGCTTGGCGCACCGAGCCGAAGGTGGCGAACAGCAGCATGAAGATCATGCCAAGCGCGACTGGGATGACCACGGCGAGTCGTGCTGCTGCACGCTGTTGGTTCTCGAACTGTCCGCCCCAAGTCAGTCGATAACCGGTTGGCATGTCGACCTGCGAGGCGACTGCGGCTTTTGCTTCCTCAACGAATCCGACCAGATCGCGCCCGCGCACATTGCTTTGAATAACAACCATGCGCTGGCCATCCTGACGATCTACCTTGACCGGGCCGTCTGCACGTTCCAGTTTAGCCACGACAGAAAGCGGGACAGCCTCGCCATTAGGCAGGGGCAGTTTGAGGGCTGAGAACAGCGCGGGAGAGAGCCGGATATCTTCTTTTCCGCGCATGATCAGCGGCGTGCGGCGACCGTCTTCGATGACAGTGCCCAGTTGCTGGCCTTCGATCTGGCTGCGCAAGGCTACGCCGATGTCGTCCACGTTCAGTCCCATGCGTCCGGCGGCCAGACGGTCAATGATGACGCGGTAATACTGCACGCCGCTGTTCTGTACGGTGAACACATCTTCGCTGCCTTGGATGCCTTCCAGTGCTTTGACAATCTTCTCTGCGCGGTCATTCAGAATGTTCAAGTCGGCACCGAACAGCTTGATGGCGACATCACCGCGGGCGCCGGTCAGCATCTCCGATACGCGCATGGCGATGGGTTGTGTGAAGCCATATTCGATGCCCGGGAAGTCATCCATCACTTTGCGGATGTCGTCAACGATGGCGTTCTTGTCGCTGTTGCGCCATTCTTTCTGTGGTTTGAGCACGAGGAAGTTGTCGGTCTCGTTCAACCCCATCGGATCGAGGCCCAGTTCGTCTGCGCCGGCGCGCGAGACGATACCTTGCACTTCCGGTACCTGTTCCAGAATGGCGGCCTGGATGCGTTTATCCAGCTCGGCCGTCTGCTCGATGTTGATCGATGGCAGCTTGGAGGTCTGCATGATGATGTCGCCTTCATCCATCTCCGGCATGAAAGTCTTGCCCAGTTGCATGTAGATGCCGCCGGTGACTAACAGCAAAGTGATCGCGCTGACGATGACGATACGTTCCTTGTCCAGCGCGCGTTGCAGCAGTGGCATATAGATAGCCATCGCCTTGCGTACCAGCCAGGGTTCTTCATGACTGGCAGTCTTGAGCAGGAAAGAAGCCAGCATGGGCACGAAAGTCAGCGACAACAGCAGTGAACCGAACAATGCGAACACGATGGTGACTGCGACCGGAATGAACAGTTTTCCTTCCAGTCCTTGCAGCGTCATCAGCGGCAGGAACACGATGATGATGATGGCGACACCGGCTGCGACGGGGGTGATAACTTCTTTAACTGCACGGTAGATCACATGCAGATGCGGGATGTGTTCGCGGCGGTGCGCGAGGTGATTGATGATGTTCTCCACCACCACCACCGCCGCATCGACCAGCATACCGATCGCGATGGCCAGACCCCCAAGCGACATCAGGTTGGCCGACATGCCGAACTCGCCCATCAGGATGAAGGTGAACAACACCGCCAGTGGCAGGGTGAGCGCGACCACCAGCGCGGCGCGCAGATTGCCCAAGAAGAGTACCAGCAGGATGACCACCAGAATGATGGCTTCACCCAGTGCTTTGGAGACGGTGCCGACGGCGCGCTCGACCAGACTGCCCCGGTCATAGAACACTTTGGTTGTCACGCCTGCTGGCAGAGTAGGGGCGATCTCGGCTAGTTTGGCACGCACACCGTTCACGACCTTTTGCGCATTTGCACCGCGCAAGCCAAGCACCAGCCCCTCGACGGCTTCACCTTTGCCATCCTTGGTGACCGTGCCATAACGGGTCAAACTGCCGATGCGCACCTGTGCCACGTCGCTGACGCGAATCAGATTGCCATGGCTGACGACGATGACGATGTCGCGCAGATCCTGCAGACTGCGGATGCTGCCCTCGGCACGCACCAGAAGTGATTCGTCGCCATCGCTGATGCGACCTGCGCCGTCGTTGCGATTGTTGGCTTCGATCACTGCCTGTAACTCGGCAAAGGAGATGCCGCGGGCTGATAGTGCGTTATGGTCTGGAACGACCTCGAAACTGCGCGCCAGACCGCCCAGCGAATTGACGTCAGCCACACCGGGTAAGGTGCGCAGGGCGGGGCGGATGGTCCAATCCAGCAAGGTGCGACGTTCTTCCAGCGACACACCTTCCCCTTCCACCGTGAACATGAACATCTCACCCAGCGGGGTGGTGATGGGGGCCAGACCGCCCGACACATCAGCCGGCAGGTCGCGCATCGCATTGTTCAATCGTTCAGCGACTTGCTGACGTGCCCAATAGATGTCGGTGCTGTCATTGAAGTCGATGGTGATGTCGGCTATGGCGTATTTGGAGATCGAGCGCAGCACGCGCTGATCAGGGATACCCAGCATCTCCAGTTCGATCGGTGCGACGATGCGCGCTTCGACTTCTTCCGGCGTCATGCCGGGGGCTTTCATGATGATCTTGACCTGAGTGGTCGATACATCGGGGAAGGCATCGATGGGCAGTTCGCGGAAAGCGGACACGCCGGCACCGATCAACAGCAGCGTCAAGGCAGCCGCCAGCATGCGCTGGGTCAGCGCGAATTCCACCAGCTTCGATAGCATCATTCGGCTCCGCTGTTGTTCATTGCGCCGGATTTAAGTGTCGAGACGCCCTGCACAGCGATCATCTCGTCTCCCTTGAAATCGCCGTCTATCAGACTGCGCTGAGCACCTTCCAACTTCACCGAGACCTTTGTGACACGGAATCCGGTGGCTGTCTTCACGAATACGACAGGCTGATCTCCCAAGCGTGCCAGCGCACTGTTCGGAATGTTCCACTGCTTCATGTTGCTGCCAACGGTAGTGATGCTCGCCTCCACGTACTGACCGGGGCGCAGGTGCTCGGTCCCTTTGTCGATGAGGGCGCGCACCAGGATCGTTTGACTGCCACCGCTCAGGCTGCGACCGATAGCGGCTACTTTGCCGCTTGCCGAATAGGCGTGGATAGTGATGGCCGCGCCGACTTTGATATTACCCGAACTGGACAAGGGAACCTGGATCTCCAGTCCAAGCGGTCTTAGTTTTGCCACCTTGAATATGGGTGTGGCGGCATCCAGACGCTGCCCTGAACTTGCGGATTTATCCAGAATGACACCGCTGATCGGAGAAGTGATCGAAAGTCGGCTGCTCAATTCATTTCCGGAAAGAAGCTGTTCGATCTCCGTGTGGGACATTCCGAACAGTTTCAATGTTTGACGTCGTTCATTCAGAACGGCTTTAGCTTCGTTGTGCTGGCTGCGCGTCGCACGCAAACGACTCTCGGCGATGATGCCGTCCTTCCAGAGTTCCTGGTCGCGTTTGAGATTTTCCGTGGTGAGTTGGTCTTGCATGTGCGCCTGCAGCAGACTGCGCTGGGCCTCAATGAAAGCCGGGCTTTGCAATCTCGCCAATACCTGCCCCTTCTTTACCGGATCCCCCACGCCTACCAGTGTTTGTTCCACCATCGCGGACAACGGGGTGCTGATGGTGTAGAGCTGGTCTCCCGGTATGACCACTTGTGCCGGCATGCCAGCGATCTCGCCGTTCGCTTGCGCCGGTAAGGGCGCAATCATGATGCCCAGCTTGTTGACCTGCTCTTCAGTCAATACGATGTCTTGTGCTTGAACACTGGTGATGAGTTGAGACAGGAGCAGGATGGCGATGGAAAATTTTTTCATTGTTTCGACTTCTCCGGTGTGGCGCAACGGTGGTTGGGTTTTTGAAGTACAGTAATACAAGAGAGATGTCTGAAGACCATATGAAATCTACTGACTTTTCTATTATCAAGGGCGTGCTATAGGTGGCAATCTGGCGAATTAGTTCCGCTATCTATGAAGAATATATTCTTCACAGTTGTTTGGGAAAGTAACGGTGAGACCTTTAGGAAAATCTTGACATATTCGGGAGCGTCCATAAAATGCGCGGCTCTTCCGGGTCGTTAGCTCAGCTGGTAGAGCAGCGGACTCTTAATCCGTTTGTCGCAGGTTCGATCCCCGCACGACCCACCATATAGACAATGACTTAGGCGTAATTGCCTAGGTCATTTTTGTTTGTATCGCCAAAACCGTGCCGCTATGCGCACTGCAATAGCCTGAGAATCAGTAGCTGAGCCGATACTCTTTGAGGGGAATACGTATAAGTCAAAGTCGAATATATATGCTTGTATATATGCATATATATAGGCCATACGGCATATGGACTTGTCAGTTTGCTTGAGTGATATTTCATCCACTGCGGTAGCCCAGCAGGTTCTCCAGTCAAAGTGTCTAGTGTCAGAGGCGAACCAAGCGCCGTTTCTCTGAGCTTGTCACGCGACTATCGTGCAGGAGGGGTGTATGAGTGAATTCTGGATTGTAGTAAGTGGCATTGGCATAGGAATACTGATTCTAATTTCAGGCATCATCTTGGATCGCAATCCGGGGCAAACTGTCAACGACGCTTTTGTAGAAGGCTCCCGTTGGGGAGTATGGTTTCTGTTGGTGTTTGGCGCGCAAGCTTTCCTCTTGCTTGCGCATTAGATTTGTATCTGATCGTCCTCAATCATCTGGAAGTTAAGTTAGCTGAATTTTTTCTTACTTCGGAGCTATGCAGAATTTCAGCATGGCATCAGATTGCAGACCACCTGCCGCCCACACTGAAACTGAATCGAGCTGCAGACGCTTTGAATTTTCCTGTACCCAGAAATGCAAAAGGCCACCCCTAAAGGTGACCTAAGTGCAATTATGTTCTGGCTCCCCGACCTGGACTCGAACCAGGGACCTGCGGATTAACAGTCCGTCGCTCTACCGACTGAGCTATCAGGGATTTGATGCGGGCGCTATACTAGCGGCAGAAGGGCATTCGGTCAACATTGATGTAGAAATATTTATGTATTATTGATGCGTGACGAGGCGCTGTGTATCTAAATCCAATCCAATTACAATGGGCGACATGGATAAGAAAACTATATTAATAAAAACCAGCAAGGGCGAGAGCGAAGTTTCCGGTATGTCCGGAGATATGAAGCGTGTGCTACTGCTGATAGATGGCGAATCCACTTACGCTGAAGTCATCAAGCATGCCCCGCCAAGTCTTCGCGGCGACCTGCCCGACATCATCCAGAGCTTGATCGATTCCGAGTTGATTCGCGACAAATCCAAAGTGCATGCCGGCCCAAAGATCGTCGCTCCTAAAGTCGTTGCGCCGAAAGTCGTCACTCCAAAAGTCGAACAGGCTGGTGAAGAGTTGGATTTCACCAGCATGTTCGTTGCACCTGATCCTGCCACTTTGGCTGCTGAGGCAGCTAGTGCGAAAGCCGCGCAGGAAGCGGAAAAGTTGAAGGCAAGTCAAGAAGCAGCTAAACAAAAGGCCGAAGCCGATGCGCAAGCCAAGGCGGAAGCAGAGGCACGTGTAAAGCAAGAGGCCGCTCGTGTCAGGGCGGAGCTTGAAGCTGCTACCAAAGCAAAAGCCGAAGCGGAAGCTGCCAAGTTAAAAGCTGAGCAGGAAGCGGCTCGCATCAAGGCTGAATTGGAATCTGCCAAGGCAAAAGCTGAGGCGGAAGCCAAAGCGCTAGCGGAAGAACGAGCCAGACAGGAAGCTGAAGCTGCACGTATCAAGGCGGAAGCTGAAGCGGCAAGAATAAAAGCAGAACAGGAAGCTGCGCGCATCAAAGCTGAACAAGAGGCCGCCCGTATCAAGGCCGAGCAAGAAGCTGAGCGGATCAGAGCGGAGCAGGAAGCTGCAGCAAAGGCCAAGGCAGATGCGGAAGCCAGGGCTAAAGAAGAAGCTGAAGCTGCACGTTTAAGATTGGAGCAGGAGGCAGCCAAGGCGAAAGCAGAAGCAGAAGCTAAGGCACTAGCGGAGGAGCGGCAGCGACAGGAGGCGGAAGCAGCAAGATTGAAAGCAGAGCAAGAGGCTGCACGTATCAAAGCTGAAGAGGAAGCTGCGCGTATCAAAGCTGAACAAGACGCTGCCGAACGTGCCAAAGCTGAAGAAGAGAAGGCCGCACGACTGAAAGCTGAAGCTGAGGCTGCGCGTATCAAGGAAGAACAAGAGGCTGCGGAGCGAGTCAAGGCCGAAGAGGCGGCTCGTGTGAAAGCCGAGGAAGACGCTGCTCGTATCAAAGCTGAGCATGAAGAGGCGGCACGAATCAAGTTGGAAGCGGAAGCCGCCGCACGAGAAAAGGCGGAAGCAGAAGCTTCTCGAATTAAAGAAGAGCAAGAAGCTGCGCGCGCTACAGCCGAGCAGGAGGCGACGGAGCGATCAAAAGCTGAGGCAGAAGTAGCACGCAAGAAATCTGAAGCTGATGCTGCAAAGACGGCGCAAGACAAATCGAAAAAAGATGCGGCAGCAGGCGGATTCCAGATAGATCTGACGGCTTTGAACTCCATGGATGCCAGCACGGATGCCGATGAACTCGCGCAATCCTCATCATCTGAGACTAAAAAAGTATCTGCTGTTGAAAAGTCAGTTCAGCAGGAGGAGCCGGAAGCGAAGCAGGATATCGCCGCCGAGATGGCACGCCTAAAAGCTGAACAGGAAGCTGAAAGATTACGGGCAGAGCAAGAAGCACGGGCCTTGGAAGAAGAGCAGGCGCTGGCTGCCGAGCAAGAGAGTGCTTGGGCTGAAGCCGAGCAGCGTGCCGAGCAGCAGAGCAAACTGGATGCTGCACAAGCTGCCAAGGATGCTGCTTTGGCCAAAGCGAAGTCCAAGCAGAAGTCGACAACGACTCGTCGCCGCACTCCACTCCCGTTGGGGAAAATCGCGGCAGGTATCTTGGTGCTCGGAATCATTGCGTTATTCGCGCTGCCTGTGTTCTGGCCTATGCAGGAATATATCGCGCCGCTGGAACAGCGACTGTCAGAACGCTTCAAGCAACCGGTGAAGGTCGGTAGCATGAGCGCTTCTCTGCTGCCTATGCCAAAGATAGAGCTGGTCGATGTAAAAGTCGGCGCAACAGGAGAAGTGACTGCACCTGCGGCCACGTTGAACTTTGACCTTCTTTCGCTATTGTCTGAAAGCAAGATGATCAAAGATGTGACGTTGCAGGATGTGGTTGTAAGTGGAAAGGATTTGGAGCAGATTGTCGTATGGCTCAACGGTATGGGGGGGGATGCACAATTTCCTCTGGCGCATGTGACCTTGCGCAACTTGAAGCTTGTCTCTGATGAAATATCGGTTCCCCTGTTGCAAGGCGGTGCGGACTTTGATCAGGGCGTATTCTCACGCTTGGCGCTGCATAGCGAGGATGAGAAATTCAATGTGGAACTCAAGGCAGTAGCGAACCGTACCCAGATTGCGTTTGGTATTCGCGATGGTGCACTACCGTTATTGCCTTCTGCTACATTCAGTTCATTCAATGCACGGGGCGAGATAAATGCGAACGAGATCAATATTTCCGATCTGGATGCACACGCCTATGGCGGGATATGGTCCGGCAAAGGAATATTGAACTGGAGTCAGGGTTGGAAATTCGATGCGAGCATCCAGGCCAAGACGATGGAACTGGCTGAGTTATTCCCTCGGTATGGCTTGTCTGGTGAAGTATTCATTGACGGCGAGCTATCGGCCAGTTCTGGATCGCTTTCAAAATTGGGAAATGCAATCAGAGTCGATGCTTCGTTCGAGGCAAAACGCGGTGTCATCAATGGCATCGATATGGTTGAGACAGCTCGTTTGGCGAGCCATGAGCATCTGGTAGGCGGGCGAACTCACTTCGATGAGTTGAACGGTTCTTTCGTCGCTGAGAATGGTCGTGTGCGTTTCCGCAGTGTGCGTATCACATCAGGCATGTTGAAAGCTTCCGGCACGTTTGAAGCAGCAGCGGATGGTGAACTGGCGGGGGCATTCAACTCGGAGATCAAGATGCGCTCTGGCAACAATCCACTGACACTGTCTGGCTCCTTGTCCGAACCCAAATTGCGAGCACGCTAGCATTATTATTTGAAGATATTGCGCAGCATACTCAAAATTCCGGAAGATTCAGTTCCCTCTGGTTTGTTCGGTACGGAAATTGTTGGCGCTGGTTCTTGAACGGGAGCTGGTGTGACGGTTCTAGTAGGCAGCTCCAACATACCGAACGCGATGTTCAATTGGTCTACATAATCTTCATTGAAGCTGAAGCAACTTTCGGGAGAGCATCCCAACCTTGCTGCTGCGGAAACATTTTTCCAAGCTACGAATTTGGCGGTCCCCGTTGATTGCAGGCTGGCAACGGTCACTACGTCTGTATAGTCGGATAGATTATTTTCATTTTGACGTTGAAGATTTTCGTAACCTGCAATCACGTCCACCATTTCCTGAGGAAAATGCCAGTTATCCAGTAGTTTGACGCCTACACGTGCGCTAAAGCGACGCAACAATGCATCCAATGCGTCTGCATCAAGTCGCGGATGATGACGGTCTGCGTAGATACACAAAGGCAATGCGCCAAGGTTGTGGATCATTCCCGCCAACATGGCTTGTTCTGGTTTCAAATGGCGTTGATGCAAGGCGATGACAAAGCTGTTGGCAGCTACGATGCGGCTGCGTTCCCATAGCTGCTTCAGTTTTCGATCAATGATTGGGCTGCCAGCTTTGAATAACTTGCTGAGTGTCACCGTGATCACTAGATTGCGCAACATGCGGTAGCCGAGACGTGATGCTGCGGCGCGCACTGTATCTACGCGTACACTGCCGCCGGAAGCAGCAGCACTGTTGGCTGCTTTGATGATATGGGCTGTAATGACCGGGTCGGCGCTCAATAGATTGACCAGTTGGTCTGCAGACACATTCGGGTCATCTATCAGGTCGCGAATCTTCATCGCGATATCGGGAAAGGTCGGTAGTTCGAACTGGCCCGAGTTGAGTGCTTCATCGACCTCAGTGGCGATAGCTTCCAGTTGTTCAGTTACCATATTCAAGCCAGTACTTTTGCCATGCGCGCTAGCGCTTTCTGTAGATTCTCCATCGAAGTTGCGAAAGAGAGACGCATGTAACCTTCGCTGCCGAAGGCCGAACCCGGCACGACGGCCACCCCTGCTTCCACCAGCAGGTATTCTGAAAGTGCGATATCGCTTGCTTCTTTGATGGTGCCTTTTTGGTGCAGAGTCTTGATGGCGGCACGTGCATCGGGGAAAGCATAGAAAGCGCCACCGGCTTTGATGCAGTTCAGGCCGGGTATCTTGTTCAACTCGTTCACTACGAATTCATGTCTTTCGCGGAAAGCTCTGAGCATGGGGGTGATGCAGCCCTGATCGCCGTTCAGTGCAGCTTCCGCAGCGACTTGCGAGATGGAAGTCGGATTGGAGGTGCTTTGCGATTGCACGTTGGTCATTGCAGTGATGATGTCTTGCGGGCCTGCGGCATAACCGATGCGCCAACCCGTCATGGCGTAAGCCTTGGATACGCCGTTGAGTACCATGGTGCGCGGGTACAGATCGGGACAGGCATTGAGGATGTTGCAGAACTTCTCGTCGGTCAGCGCGATGTGTTCATACATGTCGTCGGTGGCGATGAGGATGTTCGGGTGTTTGCGCAGTACCTCTCCCAGAGCCTTGAAATCTTCCAGCGAATAGACAGCGCCGGAGGGATTGCTCGGGCTGTTGATGACGACCATTTTGGTCTTACTGGTGATGGCGGCTTCGAGTTGGGCTGCGGTCAGCTTGAAACCCTGCTCGATACCGGCTTGCACGATCACCGGCTTGCCTTCGGCGATGATCACGATATCCGGATAAGACACCCAGTAAGGCGCGGGGATGATGACTTCGTCGCCGGGGTCGATCGTGGCCAGTGCGAGATTGAAGAAGCTCTGTTTGCCACCGCAGGAAACCAGGATCTGCTTTGCGGTGTATTCCAGTCCATTGTCACGCCTGAATTTATCAATGACAGCCTGCTTCAGTGAAGGCGTGCCCCCAACCGGGGTGTATTTGGTGAAGCCTTTGTTGATGGCAGCGATGGCCGCATCCTTGATGTGTTGCGGAGTATCGAAATCCGGTTCGCCAGCACCCAGTCCTATGATGTCTTTACCTTCTGCTTTTAGTTGGGCTGCACGGGCAGTGACAGCGAGGGTAGGAGAGGGCTTGATTGCTTGAACTCGCGAAGAGAGAGGCACGATGTTTCCTTGGGAGGGTTGGACGATGGTGGAGATTATACGCGCGAGAATTCGGGCGGTGTACCACTTCAGCGCCTAAATTCAGGGCAAATGTGACCAGTAGCGACGATGGCTATGGCGGAAGGAATCAAGCGCTATTCCCGACGGCTTTAGGTCGATGATGATGGCGCCGTCACGGTCGGAACGCATGATATGACTGCCCTGATGCACATAGCGGCGGATGACTTCGGGATGAGGATGGTGAAAGCGATTGCGATAACCCGCGGTGAACACCACATGTTGGGGCGCGACGGCGGCCACGAAGGGCTGGCTAGACGAGCTCTTGCTGCCATGGTGCGGTGCTATTAGCAGTCTGGCTTGCAGCTTGTCGGGGTGATGCAGTAACAGCCGTTCCTCGGACCTTCTTTCGATGTCTCCGGTGAGCAGGATATGTTGTTCACCGGCGCTGATGCGCAATACGCAACTTTGGTCGTTGTCGTGTCGTTTGCCGCCCGCCGTTTTTGAGGGGTGCAAGACTTCGAAATGTACGCCGTCCCAATCCCAATGCATGCCATCTTGGCAAGGACTGATGTTTGGCATGCTAGCCAGCCGCCTGTCGTCCACATCCATGGAAGTTAAGAGATGCTCGGTCGGTATGGCTTGCAACACTGAATCCGTGCCGCCGATATGGTCGATATCGCCATGGCTCAAGATCATTGTGTCCAGCCGGGCTATGCCCGATCCGCGTAAAGCAGGTACCAGAATGCGGTTGCCGCTGTCTGCTTCGCCCGCATAGTCAGGGCCGGTGTCGAAGAGCAGACTGTGATGTTGTGTCTGTACCGCGACAGCCAGTCCTTGACCGACGTCGAACACCCAGATGCGCGCCGAATCGGGGGCTGGTTTTGCGGGTTCGATGAGGAACATCGGCAATAGCAGGATGATGCCGAATGCGCGCATAGGGAATCCACGCGGTGCCAGTATCCACAGCGCCCCCAATATCCCTGATGCTATGGCCCATACCGGAGGGGCATGCTGTGTCCATACGCTCACGGGAAGGTCATCTAGCAGACGTAACAAGGTCATGCAGAACGTGAGTACATAGTGGGCCAGATGCAGCGTCCAATCGAACATCGGTACTGTGCCGAGCAAGGTGAGCGGCACCACCAGCAGGCTGACCATGGGAATGGCGAAAGCATTCGCCAGCGGTGATACCAATGAAAGCTGCTGAAACAGGGCGAGCAGCGGCGGGATCAGGCCGATACTCATCGCCCACTGTACTTTTCCGTATTCCACCAACCAATGCGGGCGTCCGAGTCGGTTGGCCGAGACGTAGAAGATCAGCGCGACTGCGCCGAAGGAAAGCCAGAAGCCGGGTGCCAGTACCGCCCATGGATCGAGTAGCAGCACGACCAGCAATGCAGCGGCCAACATCTGGCTGGGGGCGACATTGCGTGACAGCAGCAACATGCCGGCAAAGGTGGACAACATATAGAAGGTGCGTTGCGCGGGTATCTCGAAGCCGGAGATTAGGCTGTATGCCAGCGCCACGGTGACACCGACCAGTGCAGCTGCCTTGCGCGCGGGTAGTCGCAGCGTCAACCGTGTGCTACGTCGCCATAACCAGTAGGTCAGTCCAAAGAACATACTGGCCAGCAGGGTGATGTGCAGCCCGGAGATGGACATCAGATGATTGACGCCAGTGCGTGTGAACAAGCGCCATTCATCCTGCGTGATGCTGGCTTGGTCACCGATGGCAAGTGCGACCAGAATTCCGGCATAGGGTGCATCGTGCAAAGTCCCATGGAAGCGCTCGCGCAACGATTCGCGCAGCCGTTCTACAAGGTAAGCCGGTCTGAATACCGTCGCATCGACTCTTTGCGGTGCGACTTTGTTGTAGATGTAGCCGGAGGCTCGAATATTCCGTTCCAGCGCCCATGCCTCGAAGTCGGACGTGTAGGGATTGCGAGTCGAATGCGGTTGCTTCAGACGCACGGTGAAACGCCAGCGTTCCCCGGCGTGGAGATCAAGTGCAGCTTTGCCTGCTGTTTGGTAGGTGGAGAGCAGGATGCGGGGAGGGACCGTTGCGCCGATTGTCTCGACATTTTCCACATCGAATGCAAAGCGCAGGCCGCGTTCATGTATGCGCGGCATCTCTGCGACGACACCGCTCAGTGAGATGTTACGGCCTTGCCATTCATCCGGCAGACTATTGGACAAATGTGTCTGTGCGACGAAGGCTGCATGGCAAAAGCCTAGCAGGGCGGCTCCAGAGAGCAGCAGGGCATGCCGCAATGGTTGCGGCAGCGTGCGCGGCAGTAGCAGGCAAAGCATTGCCAGCGGCCAGTAGGCTGGTATCGCTGGCAGTGTCTCCATTTGTTGCAGGATCCAGACGCCGAGCGCGAAGCTGAGTGCAAAGGAAACCATACAGCAAGCCTAACCGAGCATTAGAATCTCGTCATGCGCAAATTCTTTCTTACAAGACTGCCGGGGCGGGATGGGGTGTTGCAGAATCGTTGGTTGCAGCCGGTACGCCACTGGCTGCAACATCCTAACCTGTGGCATTTGAACCGCCATTCGGTCGCAGGGGGGGTGGCGCTTGGCCTGTTTTGCGGTCTGATCCCCGGCCCGCTACAGATGCTGGGGGCCGCGTTTCTGGCGATGTGGCTGCGCGTCAATCTACCTGTCGCACTGGCCACGACCCTTTACACAAATCCTTTCACCATCGTTCCGCTCTATCTATTGGCACACCGTATCGGATTGCTGGTTACGGGTGCACCTGTACAAGGTCTGATCGAAGAGTTTCCGGAGCTAAGCTGGAAAGATGGATTCGAGCAACTGTGGCAATGGGTGGTGACATTGGGCGAGCCATTGCTGATTGGCTTGCCTGTCTTGGCGATAGGGCTGGCGGTCATCGGCTATTTCGCAGTGCGCTTCGCATGGCGATCGGCCGTGCAATGGAAGTGGTATCAGCGCAGCAAGCGACACACAGAGCATCATTGATTCTCCTCAAGCGAGGTTCGCCAGATCAGTCTATGTCGTTCACTTCAAGTAGACGTCAATACGCCGTCCACCAGTCGCACACTCCGCTGCATCTTGCCTGCCAGTTCCAGATCATGCGTCACGATGATGAAACTGGTTTGCAATTGCGCATTCAGTTCCTGCATCAGCTCAAACAATGCATGCGCACTGCTGCGATCCAGATTGCCGGTCGGTTCGTCCGCCAGTACGCAGGCGGGGCGGGTGACCAGTGCGCGCGCCACCGCGACACGCTGACGTTCGCCGCCGGAAAGTTCGGTCGGGTGGTGGTGTAGACGATGTCCCAACCCTACTTGTTCCAGCATCGCTATGGCTCGCGGATGTGCATCAGCCGGTTTCATGCCGCGTATCAGTAGCGGCATGGCAACATTCTCTATCGCGGTGAATTCTGGCAGCAGATGATGGAATTGATAGACGAAGCCCAGTGAACGATTGCGCAGTTCACCGCGCTGCGTCTCGTTCATCTCTGCAACATCCTGCCCGAGGATGCGGACACTGCCGCTGCTGATGCTGTCGAGTCCACCCAGCAGGTGCAGCAGCGTGCTCTTGCCGGAACCCGAAGCGCCGACGATGGCGAGACTTTCGCCGCGGGCCAGTTCGAGGTTCACACCGTTCAATACAGTGACGCTTAGATCACCCTGCGCATAGGTCTTGGTCAAGTCGCGGCAAGTGATGACCATCTCAGATTTCTGCTTACTCATATCTCAATGCCTCCGCCGGTTGCACTTTGGAAGCACGCCAGCTTGGATACAGGGTGGCAAGTATGCTGATCAGGAATGACATGCCGGCAACGGTCAGCACGTCACTCTGACGCAAGTCGGAAGGTAGCTCGCTGATGTAATAGAACTCCTTGGCCAGGAACTGCACGCCGAACAGATTCTCGATGAAGGGCACGATGATGCCGATGTTGACCGCCAGCAACACGCCGCCCAGCACACCTATCACCAGACCGATGAGGCCGATCACCACACCTTGCACCATGAATATCTGCATGATGCTGCGCGGCGAGGCACCCAGTGTGCGCAGGATAGCGATGTCAGCCTGCTTGTCGGTGACAGCCATCACCAGTGTGGAGACAATGTTGAACGCGGCGACCAACACGATCAGCGACAGGATGATGAACATCATCTTCTTTTCCATTGCCACGACCGCGAAATAGCTGGCGTTCTGACGCGTCCAGTCGGTGGTCCACAGGTCGATGGGGATCTTTGTTTCCAGCGCGCGTGCAATCTGTGGAGCTTGATCGAGATCGTTGACGCTGCCGCTGATGCCGCTGACCGAATCTTTCATGCGGTAGAGCTTCTGTGCATCGTTAAGATGGATCAGAGCCAATGCATTATCGTAAGGTGACATGCCGATCTCGAAGATGCCGCTCACTTTGAATTGCTTCAGGCGCGGCAGCATGCCGGCGGGGGTGAATTGCCCCTGAGGCGTGATCAGCAGCAGCGGATCGCCGACGCGCGCACCCAAGGAGCGCGCCAGATCGACGCCGAGCACGATGTTGTATTCGCCCTGCTGCAGGCTGTCCAGTGTGCCGTGCTTCATCTTGTCGCCGAGCGCGATCAGATCCTGTTCGGCAGCGGGTAGGATGCCGCGCACCATCACGCCTTGCACGCGATCACCTTGCGACAACATACCCTGACCAGTGACATAGGGGGCGGCTGCACGCACGCCGGGAAGGGTGGCGACAGTATCCAGCGTGCGCTGCCAATCAGTTATTCCTTCACTGCCGATCACTTGCAGGTGAGGCGTGATGCCGAGAATGCGTGCCCGTATCTCTTTCTGGAAACCGTTCATCACCGACAGCACCACGATCAGCGCCATCACACCCAGACCGATGCCCAGCATGGAGATCAGCGAGATGAAAGAGATGAAATGGTTGCGGCGCTTGGCGCGGGTGTAGCGCAGACCGACGAAAAGTTCAAAGGGTTGCAAAAGGAATTCCCGTGATTTTTACGGGCGTTAGTGTGCCACAAGGCGCAGGCGTGCGAGTGCTAAACTCGCCGCCATGGAACATCTTCATCTCATCATCCCAGACCTCATCCTGCCGCGTGAGATCGCCCCCGATACGCAAGCTGAACTCTCTTTGCTAGAGAAGATGTTGGCACGCGCCACGCATGAAACTTTGCCCGCAAGCGCGACCGAACAGCGCCTGTGTGAGCTGTTCGGTGTCGTCAGTCCGGCACCCTTGCGTGCGGCGGGTGACGGTCTCGAAGTGGCGGACTCGGCATGGATGTGTGCCGATCCGGTAGAGCTGCAAAGACAGCCTGCGCAGGTGATGGTGCGGCCCGATGTTGTCTGTGAAGCCGCAGAGGCGCTCGCATTCTGCGAGATGTTGAATGGTCATTTTGCTGTTGATGGCATCAGCTTCCACGCGCCGCACCCGCAGCGCTGGTATCTGCAGATGGCTGAAGTCGGCGAAGTGATGATGCCCACCCTGAGTAGTGCTGCATGGGGCGATGCGCGCGAGTTGATGCCGCAGGGTAGGGATGCAGTGCGATGGAGGTCATTGGGCAATGAGGTGCAGATGTTGTTGCACGGACATGTCCTGAATCAGAAACGCCTTGCAGCAGGACTGCCGCCGATCAGCAGTCTATGGTTGTGGGGCGGCGGGCATCCCGGCGAGCTAAGCACAATGTTCGGTGCGGCAGGTGGTGATGAACCTTTGGGCGCTTTTGCGCGCGCGGCCGGTTTGCGCCGGTTCGATAGTTTGTCGGATATGCTGGGAAGTGAGTCCGAGCACGGTGTCTGGTTGACAAGCAATCTGCTGGCGCCGCTACGGCAGCACGATCTGTATCAATGGCGGGAGAATCTGTTTGTGATGCAGCGCGATCTGTTGCAAGTCGTCTGGCAGGCTTTGGGGGCTGGCAAGTTGCGTTCGCTCACGCTCGAGGTGCCCACTGCAGAGGCTTTGCATCATTTTGAGCTGAAGGCCGGCGACCGTTGGAAAGTATGGCGTCACCGTCAGCCGTTGGCTGTCTATTCTGTGTAGAATCATCGCAAAACAATAAAGGTGTGAGCATGAATTTTTGGCGCGAGGTGATGAGTGTTTTCTGGGGGGCCGAGTCCTTGCCTCTGTTGGCGATGGTGCTGGGCCTGTTCTTCCTGCTGCATCATTTCCTGCGGGAGGCGCGTCCCAGTATCTTCAATACCGTCATTTTCTATTTTGTCTGCGTCTTCGGCTTGTTCATCTCGGGGGTGCTGCATGCGCTCTCGATAGAGCGCGGGGCTGACATCCTGCACGAGGTTGCGGTGATCGGTGCCGGTGTGGCGGTGATCCGTATGTGGGGGTTGATGGTGTTTCGCCTGATCCTGCCCAAGATCAAACTCAATCCGCCGCGCATCACCGAAGATATCTTCGTCATCATCGCCTATGTTGCATGGTTCATGGTGCGTCTGCGTTATGCCGGCTTGGACTTGGGCAGCATCGTCGCGACCTCGGCGGTGATCACGGCGGTGATCGCTTTTGCGATGCAGGACACCTTGGGCAACATCTTGGGCGGGCTTGCCCTGCAACTCGATAATTCCATCGAGGTGGGCGATTGGATCAAGGTGGACGACTTGTCAGGCCGGGTGGTCGATATCCGTTGGCGCTCCACGCTGGTGGAGACGCGCAACTGGGAAACAGTGGTATTCCCCAATTCGCAGCTGATGAAGAACAAGTTCATGGTGCTGGGGCGGCGTACCGACCAGCCGGTGCAATGGCGGCGCTGGGTATGGTTCAACGTATCACTGGAGGCACCGGCACCGAGGGTGATACGTGTGGTGGAAGATGCCGTTCTCCAGGCCAGCATCCCCAATGTGTCCAGTAATCCGGCCCCCAACTGTGTGCTGATGGATATGGACGACAAGGGTTATGCGCGGTATGCCATGCGCTACTGGTTGACCGATCTGATGCCGGATGATCCGACCGACGCCATGATTCGCTGGCACATCATGACTTCGTTGCAGCGCGCCGGTCTGAAATTGGCGGTGGATGAGCGCCATCTACATCTGACCAAGGAGAACGATAAATACGAAGATGCGCAACACCAGCATGAGGTGATGCTGCGTCTAAAAACGCTGCATCGTATCGATCTGTTCTCATCCATGACAGAGCAGGAGCTCAAGTGGCTGGCCGAACATCTGCGCTTTGCGCCTTTTGCCAAAGGCAATCTGATAACACGGCAGGGCGAACAACAGTCGCACGGACTTTATATCCTCATTCGCGGTGAAGCCGAGGTATTCATCGAGGCCGAGAATGGCGAGCGCCGCACACTCAATATGCTGCACAAGGGGGATTTCTTCGGCGAGATGGCATTACTGACCGGCGCGCCGCGCCGTGCATCCGTGATGGCGATGAACGATGTTGAATGTTATCGGCTGGACAAGGAAGCCTTCGAAGAGATACTGCGCGCACGGCCGTCCATCGCTGAAGAGGTGTCGCACATGCTGGCTGTCCGTACGGCAGAGCTTAATGATGCAAAGCAGAATATCGATGCGGTTTCAAATCGTCCTGATATCACGCAAAGCACCGGAGAGATATTGGCAACCATCCGCCGCTTCTTTTCGCTCGGCAAGTAAGGTCTTGATAAATAGAATTTCCTTTATGGCAGTGATCAAACCCATTCGGTTTGCTGTACGGCATGTTGTATCATGCCGCCCGTGAATGATCCTTTGAGATAGCAAACATGAAACTGACCTTCCTGGACTTCGAACAACCGGTCTCCGATCTGGAGAACAAGATCGAGCAACTGCGCTATGTGCAAGATGATTCGGCGCTGGACATCTCGGACGAGATCAGCCGCTTGCAAAAGAAGAGCCAGAGCTTGACCAAGGATATCTATGCCAAGCTCACCCCTTGGCAGATCTCACAGGTATCTCGCCATCCGCAGCGTCCTTACACGCTGGACTACATCGAGCACCTGTTCACCGATTTCGAAGAATTGCACGGCGACCGGGTGTATGCGGACGATCCTGCCATCGTGGGTGGCTTGGCGCGTTTCAACGGCCAGAGTGTGATGGTCATCGGTCACCAGAAGGGCCGCGATACCAAAGAACGCCAATATCGCAACTTCGGCATGCCGCGTCCCGAGGGCTATCGCAAAGCGATGCGCCTGATGCGCTTGGCGGAGAAGTTCGGCATCCCCATCATGACCTTCATCGACACACCAGGCGCTTATCCCGGCGTCGGCGCGGAAGAGCGCGGCCAGTCTGAAGCCATTGGCCGCAACCTGTACGTGATGGCTGAACTGCGCGTGCCTATCATCTGTACCATCATCGGCGAAGGTGGTTCCGGCGGTGCGCTGGCAGTGGCGGTCGGCGATGCCATGCTGATGTTGCAATACGCGACCTATTCGGTGATTTCTCCCGAGGGCTGCGCCTCCATTCTGTGGAAGAGCGCAAGCAAGGCAGAGGAAGCCGCCGAGACACTGGCGATCACAGCAACACGTTTGAAGACACTCGGCTTGGTCGACAAGATCGTGAGCGAACCATTGGGTGGTGCACACCGTGATTACGAAGCGACTATGGGCAGTGTGAAAAAGGCTTTGGCCGATGCGCTCAAGCAGGCCCAAGCAAAATCCACCAACGATCTGCTGCAGACACGCTTCACACGTCTGATGGGCTACGGTAAGTTCAAGGAGATCGAGCTCCAGTAGTCATGGAGGCTCATCTGCTCTGACGCGACGTTCGTCGATGTCGCACACATCTTCTCACTCGAATCCTTTCCACGACCGGGTCGCGGCGCATCTGGCGCCGCTGCTGCCTGCGGGCAGCAAGCTGCTGCTCGGATTGAGCGGCGGCATGGATTCGGTTGTGCTGCTTCATGTTCTCCATAGTCTTGCTCCCAAACTAGGCTTCACCCTTTCCTCCATGCATGTCCATCATGGCATCAGCCCCAATGCCGATGCATGGGCAAGGTTTTGCACTGAACTGTGCCAACGCTACGCCATTCCGCTGGAGATCAAATTCGTCGACATCGCGCCGCTCAAAGGAGCGCACGGCATCGAGGCGTCGGCGCGCAAAATGCGTCATGCCGCTTTCGCCGAAAGTGCTTGCCACTACATCGCGCTGGCCCACCACGCGGACGATCAGGCAGAGACACTGATGCTGCAGTTGTTGCGCGGTGCCGGAGTGCGCGGTGTCTCCGCCATGCCGTCGGTGCGCGAGCAGGGCAGTCAGCTGTTGCTGCGCCCTATGCTCGAGATCGGACGAACGGAATTGCTCGCCTACGCGCAACAGTATGATTTGGAATGGATAGAGGATGAAAGCAACGCTGATGACAGCTATCCGCGTAACTTCCTGCGTCACCGCCTGTTCCCGGTGCTGGCGGAGCGTTTTCCGGCCTGGCGCGATACGCTGGGGCGCAGCGCGCAGCATTTTGCCGAGGCTGCCGGAATCTTGGATGAAGTGGCGCGGGCAGACGGTGCGGGCGAACAGATACTGGCGGTGGCAAAGTTGGAGGGCTTGTCCCATGCGCGCGGCAAGAACCTGCTGCGCCATCATTTGCATCTTCAAGGCGCGCAGATGCCGCAGGAAGCGCAGCTGGATGACATGCTGCGCCAGCTGTGCGGCGCACGCGACAATGCTGATGTCTGTGTGAATTTCGGTGAGTGGCAGGTGCGCAGGTATCGTGGGCAAATCCATGTGATGCACACGTTGCCGGCATTCGATCCGATGTTACGGCTGCAATGGCGGGGTGAAGCGAGCCTGTTCTGGTCGCCACTACAGCGTGACGTCCACTTCACGTCGGTGGTCGGTCAAGGCATCAGTCGAGAAAGATTGTTACAGGGGCAGGTGAGTCTGCGATTGCGCAACGGCGGAGAGACACTGCGTCCGCATCCGCTTGCGGCACGACGCAGCATGAAGAATCTGCTGCAGGAACATGGTGTGCCGCCCTGGCAACGCGAACGGCTGCCCTTGCTGTATTGCGGCGAAGAACTCGTATGCGTGGTCGGTGTGGCGGTCGCTGCGTCGTTCTTGGCGGAGGAGGGCGAGCAATCTGTAATGGTGGCGTAAGCTTGATTGGCATATGATGCGCTGGCAGATGCAAGCCGTAATCATTCCAGTCAACTCTTCAGGGAGAAGAATATGAAAATATTGAGCGTGTTGTGCAGTGCCTTGTTATTCAGTCTGTCCCTCTCCGCGCAAGCGGCTCCCATCGTCATCAAATACAGCCACGTTGTCGCCGACACCACTCCCAAAGGGCAGGCGGCCTTGAAATTCAAAGAACTTGCAGAGAAGAAACTGCCCGGCAAGGTCGAGGTGCAGGTCTTCCCCAATAGCCAGTTGTTCGGCGATGGCAAGGAGATGGAAGCGCTGTTGTTGGGCGACGTGCAGATCCTCGCTCCCTCGCTGGCTAAGTTCGGCAAGTACACCAAGAAATTGCAGATATTCGACCTGCCGTTCCTGTTCGATGACATCGACGCTGTGGGTCGCTTTCAGAACAGCGCGAAAGGCCGTGAACTGCTGACTTCAATGTCCAGCAAAGGCATCATCGGCTTCGGCTACATCCATAACGGTATGAAACAGCTGTCGGCCAACACGCCATTGCATAGCCCCAAGGATGCCAGCGGTTTGAAGTTCCGTATTCAGGCATCCGATGTGTTGGAGGCACAGTTCAAGTCTGTCGACGCCAATCCGCAAAAGATTGCATTCGCCGAGGTGTATCAGGCCTTGCAATCCGGTGTGGTCGATGGTGCCGAGAACCCTTGGGCCAACATCTACACCAAGAAATTCCACGAAGTGCAGCAGTACATCACCGAGAGCGACCACGGCGTGCTCGATTACATGGTGATCGCCAACGATGAGTGGTGGAACGGCCTGCCAGATGAAGTGAAGAAAGGATTGAGTGAAGCCATGACTGAGTCAATCGCTTACGGAAACAAGGTGGCGCTGGAAGAAGATGCTAATTTCCGCCAAAAAGTCATCGATGACAAAAAAGCCAAGCTGGTCAAACTGACCAAGAAGCAGCGCAAGCAGTGGCGCGAGGCGATGAAGCCGGTTTGGGACAAGTTCGAGGGTGATATCGGCAAGGATCTGATCGATGCTGCGGTAGCAGCCAACATGAAGTAACGGATCCGAATTGAGCACGCCCCCGCCATGCACGGGGGCGCCACAGGGAGACTGCATGAAGTTATTGAAACGACTGGACGAATGGCTGATCGCCCTTCTGCTGGCGGCGATGACGCTGCTCACCTTTGCGCAGGTCGTCATGCGCTATGTGTTCAACTCCGGCTTCACCTGGGCGCAGGAACTCACCACCATCCTGTTCGCCTTCATGATATTCATCGGTATCTCTTACGGTGTGCGCGTCGGTGCGCATATCGGTGTCGATGCGCTGATCAAGATATTCACCCCGCGAGTGCGCCGCGCCGTATCTATCATCGCCGTGCTGTTCTGCATGTTGTACGCGGGCATGGTGATCTACGGTTCGTTCATATACGTGATGAAGATGAAAAAGATCGGCATTGAGTTGGAAGATCTGCCGATCCAGATGTGGCTGGTGCGCGCCATCCTGCCCATCGGTTTCACGCTGCTGGCCTTGCGTTTCCTGCCCGTGCTGTACAACCTGATCAGCGGCAAGGCAGACCACCTGCGACTCGCCAACGAAGTGGCTGAAGCGCTTAAATTAAAGCAGGAGGAGAAACAATGAATACCTTGTTCCTGTTCTCCTGTCTGTTCTTCTTCATGGCCATCGGCATGCCGGTCGCTATCTGTCTGGGTCTGTCCAGCCTGTTGACCATCGCCTTCTTTGCCAACGACTCATTGGCTTCTTTATCCATCAAGCTTTATGAGACCAGCGAGCATTACACCCTGCTGGCCATCCCGTTCTTCATTCTCGCCGGTGCGCTGATGTCCACCGGCGGCGTGGCGCGACGCATGGTGGATTTCGCCATTGCGGCAGTTGGCCACCTGCGCGGCGGTCTGGCGATTGCTTCGATTCTGGCCTGCATGCTGTTCGCTGCTGTTTCAGGGTCCAGTCCGGCCACTGTGGTCGCGGTCGGCTCCATCGTCATCGCCGGTATGGTGCGCAGCGGCTATCCCAAGCCGTTCGCGGCGGGGGTGATCTGTAACTCCGGCACTTTGGGCATTCTCATCCCGCCCTCCATCGTGATGGTGGTGTATGCAGCCGTGACTGAGGTGTCGGTCGGACGCATGT
Source organism: Gammaproteobacteria bacterium (assembly GCA_018814405.1). GTDB lineage: Bacteria > Pseudomonadota > Gammaproteobacteria > Burkholderiales > Gallionellaceae > Sideroxyarcus. The sequence continues at coordinate 362,517 of JAHIZO010000005.1, read as the reverse complement.
TCATGGCTGGTGTGATTCCCGGCCTGATGCTGGGGTTGATGCTAGCGGTAGCGGTGCATTGGCGCGTGCGCAAGCTGAACATCGAACCGACGCCACGCGCACCATTGCGTCAGGTTTTGGGTAAATTTCGCGAATCATTGTGGGGATTAGCGCTGCTGGTCATCATCATGGGCGGCATCTACGGCGGCGTGTTCACTCCCACTGAAGCGGCAGCCGTGTCAGCCGTCTACGCCTTGATTGTGGCGGTGTTCATCTACAAGGATCTTAAATTCAAGGACCTGCCCGAGGTGTTCGTCGATGCCAGCCGCACCACCGTGATGCTGATGTTCATCGTCGCCAACGCCATGCTGTTTGCCCACGTACTGACCACAGAACGTATCCCGCAGACCATCGCCGAGCAGATCGTGGCATTCGGCATGGAGCCTTGGATGTTCCTGCTGGTGGTCAACGTCATCCTGCTGATAGCCGGTAACTTCATGGAACCGACAGGCATCATCCTGATTCTCGCCCCCATCTTCTTCCCCATTGCCACCCAGCTCGGTATCGACCCCATCCATCTGGGCATCATCATGGTGGTGAATATGGAAATCGGCATGGTCACGCCGCCGGTTGGGCTGAATCTATTCGTAACCAGCGGTATCACCAACATGAGCATCATGGAAGTCACCCATGCCGCTTTGCCTTGGCTGATGGTATTGCTGACTTTCCTTGCACTGGTTACCTATATTCCTGAGATCAGCTTGTTCCTGCCGGATCTGCTGTTTAATTAATCAGTTGCCTTGTCTGATCTGGCCTGTTGCTTAACGGGCCGACTTGGCTATTCTCCCTTGCCCGTGCTGCGACATTGCAGGTAAACCCTGCTAGAATCGCGCCCTCAGAATTTTCTGATTCACAATAATCATTTGGAGAGAAGCATGGCTGTCGAACGTACCCTTTCTATCATCAAACCCGATGCAGTCGCCAAGAACGTCATCGGTCAGATCTATTCCCGTTTTGAAGGTGCCGGCCTGAAGGTCATCGCCGCGCGCATGGTGCAACTGTCCCGTGCCGAAGCAGAAGGCTTCTACGCCGTGCACGCAGCACGTCCTTTCTTCAACGATCTGGTGAGCTTTATGATCTCCGGCCCGGTGATGATCCAAGTGCTGGAAGGTGAAGGCGCGATCCTGAAGAACCGTGACCTGATGGGCGCAACCGATCCTAAGAAGGCTGACAAAGGCACCATCCGTGCTGACTTCGCTGACAGCATCGATGCGAATGCAGTGCACGGTTCCGACGCGGCTGAAACAGCTGCTGTCGAGATCGCTTACTTCTTCCCGGCACTGAACGTCTACTCTCGCTAAGCGATAGCAGATGAAGCAAAACCTCCTCGATCTTGAACCGGCTGCGATGACCGCTTGGTTCGCGGAACACGGCGAAAAGCCGTTCCGCGCCAAGCAGGTGCTACGCTGGATCTACAAGAACGGGGAGTCCGATTTCGATGCGATGAGCGATCTGGCGATCTCTCTTCGCGACAAACTGAAGCAAATCGCCTGCATCCAGACACCCAAGGTGATGCGCGAAGAGACCGCTACGGACGGTACGCGCAAATGGCTGCTGGATGTCGGTACAGGCAATGCGGTAGAGACGGTGTTCATCCCGGAAGAGGGCAGGGGCACCTTGTGCGTCTCCACGCAGGCGGGCTGCGCGCTGGATTGCGCGTTCTGCTCCACCGGCAAGCAGGGTTTCAACCGCAACCTGTCCACCGCCGAGATCATCGGCCAAGTGTGGTGGGCCAACCATGAGTTGGGCAAGAACGAGGATGGCAACTGGCCGGTCACCAATGTGGTGATGATGGGCATGGGCGAGCCGCTGCTGAACTTCGACAGCACCGTGAGCGCTTTGCGCCTGATGTTGGACGATCATTGCTACGGCCTGTCGCGTCGTCGTGTGACGGTGTCTACTTCCGGCGTGGTGCCCGCGATGGATCGATTGCGCGAGGAATGTGCGGTGGCGCTGGCGATCTCGCTGCATGCGCCGAACGATGCGTTGCGCAACGAGCTGGTGCCGATCAATCAGAAATATCCCTTGCAGGAATTGATGGCGGCTTGTCTGCGCTATCTGGAAAAAGCGCCGCGCGATTTCGTGACTTTCGAATATGTGATGCTGGCGGGCGTGAACGACCGGCCGCAGGATGCGCGCGAGCTTATCGCACTGGTGCGCGATGTGCCGTGCAAGTTCAACCTGATCCCGTTCAACCCGTTCCCGCAGGCGCCCTATCGCCGTTCGGACATGGACACGGTAAAGCACTTTCGCGACATCCTGATGCAGGCGAACATCGTCACCACCATCCGTAAGGTGCGCGGCGACGACATCGCTGCCGCATGCGGGCAACTGGCGGGACAAGTGCAGGATAAGTCGAAACGAACCCTACGCATTATGGAGGCAAGTCGATGAAACAGTGGATGGTCTATCTCTTTGCATTTTTGCTGGTCGGTTGTGCCAGCAGTGGTGTGTCAGATGAACGCGCGCGTAACAGCGCCAAGATCCATACCGAGTTGGCAGCCTCTTATTTCGAGCGTGGCCAGTATTCCATCGCGTTACAGGAATTGGGGGCGGCCATGCAGGCCGACGATTCTTACGCGCCTGCCTACAATGTGCGCGGTTTGGTACGCATGAAGCTGCGCGAGGATGCGCAGGCGGACAAGGATTTTCGTAGGGCCTTAAAGCTTGATCCTAACAGTGCATCCGCGCTGAATAACTACGGCTGGTTCCTGTGCCAGCGTGGCCAGCCGAAAGAGTCGATTGCCAAGTTTCTGGATGCTTTGAAAGACCCACTTTACAACACACCTGATATGGCTTATGCCAATGCAGGAGTGTGCGCGATCAAGGCGGGAGATTTGGTCGCGGCTGAAAGCTATCTTGAGCGTGCGTTGATCCTGCATCCGGGTATGTCGGAAGCGCAGATCGGCCTGGCGGAATTGAACTACAACAAGGGTGACTACACGATGGCAAAAGTCCATCTGAGGCGCTTTATGCAGGTCTATGACGCGCTGACGCCCGAGCATCTGTGGCTGGCGGTTCGCATCGAACGTAAGGCGGGGGATCGAAATTCGGCGGCAAGTTATGCACTGCAATTGCGCAAGCGTTTCCCGGATTCACGTGAAGCACAACTTCTGCAGGCAGGTGAATGATGGAAGAGAACCAGAACGAGATGATCGGCCATGAAACGCCGCAGCCAACGTTGAAGGTCGGCGCGATCCTGCGCACCGAACGCGAAGCGCGTGGTTTGTCGGTGGAAGAGATAGCGGAGCGGGTCAAGTACAGCGTGCGTCAGGTAGAGGCACTGGAGCATGATGATGCGGAGCACCTGCCGCAAGGCACTTTTCTGCGCGGTTTTGTGCGCAGCTATGCGCGCGTATTGGGCATGGACGAGTCCAAGTTGTTGGAAGTGACGCACACGCATACCGAACATCATTTCGATGTGGCCGATGTTCAGGCAGGCGGCGCCCCCTTGCCGGTCACGGGTGACGCGAGCCGTCGCAGCCGTTATTTGATGCTGGGCGCTTTGGCTGTCGCGATCCTGTTGGCCGGTTTCGTCTGGACCCACCCAGAGGACATTTCACTGCCGATCCCATCGCGGGTGACCGAGGAGAGTGCGGTCGAACCGACAGCTAATATCAGTGCTGAACCGGTAGTCGAAGTGGAGCTTGAGAAGTCTGTTGAAGTCCAAGAGATCGAGCCCGCGAAGATCGTTGAAGTGCAAAAGCCGGTGCCTGTAGCGAAGAAGCCGGAAGCGCCCAAACCGGCGCCTGTGGTGAAACCGGTCGAGCCGCCCCAAGTGAAGGAAGTGGCAAAACCCGTGGCAGCGCCTAAACCGCAAGTGGCGAGTCCGCAGCAGGTAGTGAGCAAGCCCGATCCTGCAAAGACAGAAACGTCCCCAGTCGAAACGCCTGCCCCCCGCGCGCCAGAAGTGCCACTCGCGCAGTTGATGAAGCGTCCGATCCACATCGTGTATCTGGAAGACGCCTGGATGGAGATCATCGACGTGAACGGCGAGATATTGCTGTCTCGCGTCACCAAAGCAGGGGAAGAGAAATGGATCGGCGGCGGCCATCGTGCGCCTTATGATGTCACCATTGGTAGGCCTGCAGCCGTTCGTATGTATTACCACGGCAAGGAAGTCGATCTGTCGCAATTCAATCCGGCGAGTGTCGCCAAGCTGGTCCTGGAGTAGAACACATGGTGCATCCTTTGATTCTGCGTCACGCGACGCAGGCGGTACGCGTCGATGACATCATCATCGGTGGTGGAGCGCCGATCGTGGTGCAGTCGATGACCAATACCGATACCGCTGACATCACCGGCACCACCAAACAGGTGCATGAACTGGCGATCGCCGGTTCGGAACTGGTGCGTATCACGGTCAACACCTCCGAGGCCGCTGAGGCGGTGCCGCACATCCGCCGTCGGCTGGATGCGTTGGGCTGCAATGTGCCGCTGATTGGCGATTTCCATTACAACGGACACCGCCTGCTCACTGAGTATCCGGAATGCGCCAAGGCACTGGCGAAATACCGTATCAATCCCGGCAATGTGGGCAAGAACCGCAAGGGCGAAGACCAGTTCGCGATGATGATCGCGGTGGCAAAGCAATACGACAAGCCGGTGCGCATCGGGGTCAACTGGGGCAGCCTGGATCAGGATCTGGTGGTGCGCATGATGGATGAGAACGCCAAACTGCCCGAGCCGAAAGATGTCAGTGAAGTCACGCGCGAGGCATTGATCGTCTCCGCACTGGACAGCGCCAAGCGAGCAGAAGAATTGGGTTTGCCGCGTGACCGCATCGTGCTGTCATGCAAGGTGAGCGAGGTTCAGGATCTGATCGCGGTGTATCAGGAGTTGGCCAAGCGCTGCGACTATGCCTTGCATCTCGGTCTGACAGAAGCTGGCATGGGCTCCAAAGGCATCGTGGCTTCGACGGCTGCGCTGTCGGTGCTGTTGCAGCAAGGCATCGGCGACACTATCCGTGTCTCGCTTACTCCGGCACCGGGCGGTGCGCGCACCGAGGAGGTGGTGGTGGCGCAGGAGATATTGCAAACCATGGGGCTGCGTTCTTTCACACCTATGGTGACAGCGTGCCCGGGGTGCGGTCGTACCACCAGCACCGTGTTCCAGGAACTGGCACAGCACATCCAGAACTACCTGCGCGCGCAGATGCCGGTGTGGCGTGAGCAATACAGTGGTGCAGAAGAGATGACGGTGGCCGTGATGGGTTGTATCGTCAATGGTCCGGGAGAGAGCAAGATGGCCAATATCGGCATCAGCCTGCCGGGAACCGGCGAGAGTCCTTCAGCGCCGGTCTATGTGGACGGCGAAAAGACGGTGACCCTGCGTGGCGACAACATCGCCGAGGAGTTCACCCGGATCGTCAATGAATATGTGGCAAGAAAGTACGTGAAGAAATGAGCAATGCGTTGCAAGCCGTAAAAGGCATGAATGACATCCTGCCGGACGAGGCGGGACTGTGGCTGTGGTTCGAGGATACCGTGCGCGAGTGGCTGGAAGCCTATGGCTACCGCAACATCCGCATGCCGCTGGTGGAACCGACCGCGTTGTTCAAACGCGCTATCGGTGAGGTCACCGATATTGTCGAGAAAGAGATGTACAGTTTCGAGGATAGCCTTAACGGCGACCAGCTTACGTTGCGCCCCGAAGGTACGGCTTCCTGCGTTCGCGCCGTGCTGCAGCACAATTTGCTGTATAACGCGCCGCAGCGTCTGTGGTATGCCGGTCAGATGTTCCGCCATGAGCGTCCGCAGAAGGGCCGTTACCGTCAGTTCCATCAGATCGGGGTGGAGGCGATGGGTTTCGGCGGGCCGGATATCGATGCCGAGCAGATCATCATGTGTGCACGTCTGTGGAAGAAGTTGGGCATCCACGATGTGACGCTGCAATTGAACACGCTGGGTGACAGCGCCTCGCGTCAGCGTCATCGCGACAAACTCATTGCTTATTTCGAGGGCCATAAGGATGCGTTGGATGCCGATGCGCAGCGTCGTCTGTACACAAATCCATTGCGTATCCTCGATACCAAGAATCCGGCCATGCAGGAACTGGTGAGCAATGCCCCCAAGCTGATGGACGAGCTGGAAGACGAGGCGATCCAGCATTTTGAAGCGGTGCAGGCGATCTTGAAGCGCCACAATATCGCGTTCGAGATCAATCCGCGTTTGGTGCGCGGCTTGGACTATTACAACCGTACGGTGTTCGAATGGGTCACCACACGTCTTGGCGCGCAGGGCACCATCTGTGCGGGCGGACGTTTCGACGGATTGATCGAGCAGATCGGCGGCAAGCCTGCACCGGCCATGGGTTTCGCCATGGGCGTGGAGCGTTTGTTGGCCTTGTTGCAGGAAGACGGTATGAAACCACCGGCTGCGCCGCTGGATGTGTATGTGGTGCATCAGGGGGATCAGGCACAGGTGGTAGCGTGGCAAGCGGCCGAGTTGTTGCGTGACGCAGGTGTGCGTGTGTTGCTGCATTGCGGCGGTGGTAGCTTCAAGTCGCAGATGAAGAAAGCGGACGCAAGCGGCGCGGTGTGCGCGGTGATCGTGGGCGATGATGAAGCAGCCACGAATGCGGTCATGCTCAAGCCGCTACGTGGCGGGGAGCAGCAGCGTGTCGGGATGGCGGTGCTGCAAAGCACAATTAAAGAATTGATCAAGTGAGGGAATAAAGATGTCAGAGTTGGATTTGCACGAACAGGAACAGGTCGACGCGATCAAGGCTTGGTGGAAAGAGAACAGCAGCTGGGTGTATGGACTCGTTACGGTCTCCTTGCTGGCCTTCGCCGGCAGCCAGTTCTGGAAGCAGCATCAGGCCAGCCAGTCGACCGGTGCCGCCAGCCTGTATGCCGAGGTGATGAAGCAGACCGCGAGCGGCGATGCGAAACTGATCGGCGATGCAGCGGATGCACTGGCGGATCGTTTCTCGGCCAGTCCCTATGCGGCACGCGCGCAACTGTTGGCGGCACAGACTAGCCAGCAAGCTGCCGATCCGGCACGCGCCAAGGCAAGGTTGTGGTGGGTGATCGAGCATTCAGAAGAAGAAGGTCTGCAGCATGTGGCCCGTCTCAAGCTGGCAGCTATGCTGTTGGACGAAGGAAAATATGACGACGCCTTGAAACAGTTGGGCACGGCACATCCGGCAGCCTTTGATAGCGTGTATGCCGACCTGAAAGGCGACGTGCAAGTCGCGATGGGTAAGGTCGATGACGCGCGTATCTCTTATAAGCTAGCCATGGAAAAGACCGAGGCACAGGCTGCACAACGCAACCTGATCCAGCTGAAGCTGGATGGATTGGGTAACGCCAAATGACATTGCGCCGCTACAGCTTGCTGACTTGTGCGCTGCTGCTGGCTGCTTGCAGCAGTGACAAGGCTGGTATCGATCCTGCCAAGCTGATCGACTTTCAACCGACGGCGAAGATTGAAGTGCGCTGGCAGCACTCGCTGGGTGACAGCGGTATCAATGTGCTCACGCCGGGTGTCACGCGCGTGGCGGTGTTCGGCGCGAGTGATGAATACCTTTACCGTTTCGATCGTGACACGGGCAAGCAGATGTGGCGCATCAAGCCCGGCTTTACCATTTCCGGTGGGGTAGGGGCGGGTGAAGGCTTGGTGCTGGTCGGTGGCGATCAGGGCGAACTGGCCGCATTCGATGAGACGGACGGAAAACTGCGCTGGCAAGTGCAGGTGTCGAGCGAAGTGTTGAGCGCGCCCAAGATCGCCAGCGGCATCGTCGTGGTGCGTACCGGCAACGGACGTATCGCGGGACTGAATGCGGATGATGGCAAGCGCTTGTGGTTGTATGAGCGCGTCACACCGGCGCTGAGTGTACGCAGTCACGCGGGCGTAACCATCCGTAACGGCATGGTCTACGCGGGCTTCGCGGCGGGCCGACTGGCGGCAATCGGGCTGACCAAGGGCGTGGTGATCTGGGAGGCGACCGTATCGCAGCCGCGCGGCAACACCGAACTGGAACGCATCAGCGATATCACCAGCTTGCCTGTTGCTGATGACAGGCAAGTATGTGCCATCGCCTTTCAGGGGCGCTTGGTCTGTTTCGACGCGATCCAGGGCAATACTTTGTGGACGCGCGAGATGTCCAGCGACAAAGGCTTGGCCCTGTTCGGCGGCAACCTGTACGTGACCGATGCGGACGGCACCGTGTTCGCGCTGGACAGAAGCAGCGGCGCCACTCTGTGGAAGAACGATCAGAACGCCTATCGTCGTGTGACAGCCCCTTATCCTTTCGAGGAATATATCGTGGTGGGTGACTTTGAGGGTTATCTGCACGTGTTCAATACCGGCGACGGTGGTCTGCTCGCACGTCGCAAGACGGATGGCAGCGCCATCCTGTCCGCGCCCGTGGTGATGGGCGACGGCGCATTGGTTCAAACCAGCGACGGTGAGTTGCTGGCAATCTCGGTACAAAAGTAATGCTACCTACACTGGTTCTCGTTGGACGTCCCAACGTCGGAAAATCAACGCTATTCAATCGCCTCACGCGCAGTCGTGATGCGCTGGTGGCGGATAAGCCCGGTCTGACACGTGATCGTCATTACGGTCGTGGACGGGTCGGAGATCGTCCATTTTTGGTGGTCGATACCGGCGGCCTTGAGCCAGTGGTAAAAGACGGCATCATGCATGAGATGGCAAAACAGACACGCCAGGCAGTGGATGAAGCTGATCTAGTGATGTTCCTGGTGGATGGCCGTGACGGATTGACGCCGCAAGACAAGATCATCGCCACCGAACTGCGCAAGACCGGGCGACCATTGATGTTGCTGGTGAACAAGGCCGAAGGCATGCAGCGTGCGCGTGTGACGGCTGATTTCCATGAATTGGGTTTGGGCGTGCCGATCCCTATCTCTTCCGCGCATGGTGAGAACGTGTCGGAGATGATCGAGATCGCGCTGGATGAATTGCCGGCGGCAGAACCGGAGGAAGAGGACAAGGCGAAGTACCCGAAGTTGGCGATCGTCGGTCGCCCCAACGTGGGGAAATCCACACTGGTGAATGCCATTTTGGGTGAAGAACGCGTCATCGCCTTCGACCAGCCGGGCACTACCCGCGACTCTATCTACATCGATTTTGAACGTGGTGGTAAGCAGTACACCATCATCGATACCGCAGGCGTGCGCCGCCGCGGCAAGATCGACGAGGCCATCGAGAAATTCTCAGTGGTGAAGACCTTGCAAGCCATCGAAGATGCCAATGTGGTGGTGCTGGTGGTGGATGCCAGTGATCAGATCACCGAGCAGGATGCTCACCTGGCGGACTTCGTTCTGCAGTCCGGGCGAGCACTGGTGCTGGCTGTGAACAAGTGGGACGGGCTGGACGAATACAAACGTGACACAGCCAAGCGCGACATCGATCGCAAATTACAATTTTTGGATTTCGCCAAGCAACACTTCATCTCAGCCCTGAAGGGTACTGGCGTGGATAACTTGCTGAAGTCGGTCAATCAGGCTTACAACGCCGCGATGACCAAGATGCCGACACCCCAGCTCACGCGCGTATTGGAAGCGGCGGTTGAGAAACAGGCACCACCACGTAATGGTCCATTCCGTCCTAAGATGCGCTACGCGCACCAGGGTGGAAGCAACCCTCCGTTGATCGTCATTCACGGCAGTGCACTGGAGAAAGTCCCCACCAGCTACACGCGCTATTTGGAGCGGGTGTTCTGCGACGCATTCAAGCTGCAGGGTACCCCGATGCGCATCGAATTCAAATCCGGCAAGAACCCGTTCGCCGACAAAGCGCCGCGCCCATTGACCGAGAGCGAAGAACGCGCCGCCCATAGAGCACGCATCCGGGGCCGCAAGAAGTACGGCTGAGCGGACTACAACTTGATGTTGAGGCCGGTCAATAGCACAGTATCACTGTGTTTGACGCCGGCACCGATGTCGCTGTTGTACTTGTTCTGCAGACTGATCGATAGACCCATCGTACTGTTCAAACTGATCACCAGACCGCTGTCGAACACAGTGCGGAACTTGCCGCTTGTCTGGATGCTTGGGTAGTAGCTCAGCTTCTGCTTCAAGCGCGTATTTTGCGTCAAAGTGTGCGTGGATTCTTCAGCCAGAATCAGTTCGCTTGCACTGACCGTATTGCCAGTCATCATGTCTGAGCGGCTGTGCGACAGACCGCCTAACACATCAAATGTGACACTTTCTTGCTTCAGTACGTGATAACCCAAACCGGCAGCCACGCTGCTTCGCAGATCAAGGTTGGCCATCCGATCCTGTTCGAACTCCAATTGACCAAAACCGAATAGCTTTGCACTTAGATTGTGGTCATATCTGCTGCCGAGGCGCGTCTTGTCGGCGGTGACCACGCCTTGGCTCTTGCCATACAGTGCCGAGGCGTATGCGGATAGCTTATTCGCATCAGTGGTGCGTGCCTCATCAACTGAGATGGAGTAAGTGGTGCCATTGGTGTTGCCGGCGGAACGCGAGAAGGAGAGGTCGGCATTGCCTTGCCAAGAAGGGCCATTATCATCGGCATGCGCAAGGCTGATAAAGCTGGGGAAAAGTATGAAAGCAGTTGTGAAGCGGAGCATGTAGGTTCCTGTGAAGTATTTAGGTTTGGTGGAACCCGACATTTTAACAAGCGGTGGGTTTGTTACGTAAGGGGAATGCGGCGAAATGCATTGCATTTCTCTTCCGCAACTGGCTGTTTTCCAGTACAGTGGCAGCGTTTTAACCACACTACGAGCCGACTATCATGAGTACTAAAGGGCAACAATTACAAGACCCGTTCCTGAACGCATTGCGCAAGGAACATGTGCAGGTCGCAATCTATCTGGTCAACGGTATCAAGCTGCAAGGTCAGATTGATTCTTTCGACCAGTATGTGGTGCTGTTGAAAAACACTGTCACGCAGATGGTCTACAAACACGCCATCTCCACCATCGTACCGGCTCGCGCCATCTCCATCCCTTACGACGAGCAGTGATGTCCGAATCAACGACTGCGCCCAATACGGCGGTATTGGTCAGTCTTGATTTTGGCGCGCCAGACTACGCTGAGAGTCTGGAAGAACTCCGATTGCTCGCAGAAAGTGCGGGTGTTGAAGTCCTTGCGCTGATTGAAGGCAAACGTCAGCGGCCCGATCCCGCCACATTTGCCGGCAGCGGTAAGGTGGATGAGATTGCCGCTCGGGTGGAAGAATTGGAAGCACCGCTGGTTATCTTCAATCACGACCTGTCACCCGCACAGATGCGCAATTTGACAGCCAAGTTGCAGGCGAGAGTGATCGACCGAACGATGCTGATCCTTGATATTTTCGCATTGCGCGCGCAGAGCCATGAGGGCAAGGTGCAGGTCGAACTGGCTCAGCTTAAATATTTGTCCACCCGCTTGGTCGGCATGAATATGGATATGGGGCAGCAGAAGTTCGCCGTGGGGGCACGCGGGCCCGGGGAAACGCAGCTGGAGCTGGACAGGCGAAAACTGGATCGCAGGGTGTATCTGCTCAACGAACGTCTGAAGCAGCTCAAACGCCATCGTGCCCTACAACGAAAGGCCCGTAATCGCTCGGATGTGCTGTCGGTTTCGATCGTGGGTTACACCAATGCAGGCAAATCCACTTTGTTCAACAGGTTGACCAATGCGGGTGTCTATGCGGCCGACCAACTCTTTGCAACGCTGGATACCACCGCACGCAAGATGTTCCTGCAGGGCGACAGCCCTTGCCAGGTGGTGCTGTCAGATACGGTCGGCTTCATCCGGCATCTGCCGCATGGACTGGTGGCGGCCTTCCGCAGTACGTTGGAAGAGACGGCGCAGGCCGATCTGTTACTGCATGTGGTGGATGTGAACAGCCCGGAGCGTCACGATCAGGTAGCCGAGGTGAACAAGGTTTTGAGGGAGGTAGGGGCGCAAGATATCCCCCAAATAGTGATCTATAACAAGATAGACCTGCAGGGCCTGGCACCGGACGTCAGGCGTGATGAGTATGGTAATATCGCGGCCATTCATTTGAGTGCAAAAACCGGCGCGGGTTTGGATGCTTTGCGCGATGCATTGACAGAGGTTCGAGATACACCGACTGAGCAAAAACCGGCCGAAGCCTGGCATCCTTTGAACAATCATTGACTGGAAAGTGTGAGGAATTATGGGATTGAATGACCCGCAATGGGGAAAGAACAATAATGGTGGGCCGCCCGATCTGGAAGAGGTCGTACGCAACCTGAATCGCAAGATTGAATCTATCTTCGGTGGTCGTGGTAGTTCCTCACCAAAGACCGGCGGAGGAGCTGGCGGTGGCAACGGTATGGGTATCGGCCTGATCGTGCTGATCGTGGCATTGATCTGGCTCGCAAGCGGCTTCTACATCGTTGACGAAGGCCAGCGCGGCGTGGTGCTGCGTTTCGGCAAGCAGATCGAGACGACCGAAGCCGGTCCGCGTTGGCATCTGCCGTATCCCGTTGAAACTGTTGAGATTGTCAATCTGAGTCAGGTGCGTACGATCGAGGTGGGCTATCGCGACAACGTGAAGAACAAAGTGCTGCGAGAGTCGCTGATGCTGACTGACGACGAGAATATCATCGACATCCAGTTCGCCGTGCAGTACTTTTTGAAGGATCCTGGTGCCTATCTGTTCAATAACCGCAGTCCGGATGAGAACGTGCGCCAGTCAGCTGAAACGGCTATCCGCGAGGTGGTTGGTCGCAGCAAGATGGACTTCGTGCTGTACGAAGGGCGCGAAGAGGTGGCAGGTGAAACCACTCGCCTCATGCAGGATATTTTGGATCGCTACAAGTCCGGCATCATCATCAGCAAGCTGACCATGCAGAACGCCCAGCCGCCCGAGCAGGTGCAGGCAGCGTTCGATGATGCGGTGAAAGCCGGGCAGGATAGAGAACGCCAGAAGAACGAAGGTCAAGCCTATGCCAATGACGTGGTGCCCAAGGCGAAAGGTGCCGCAGCGCGCCTGATGGAAGAAGCCTCCGGTTACAAGCAAAGCGTGATTGCCAATGCCGAGGGTGATGCCAGCCGCTTCAAACAGATCCTCGCTGAATACGAGAAAGCGCCAAAGGTCACCCGCGAGCGTATGTATATCGACATGATGCAGCAGGTCATGACCAGCAGTAGCAAAGTGATGATCGATCAGAAGAACGGCAATGGCAGCTTGCTCTATCTGCCGTTGGATAAATTGATGCAGCAAACGGGTGCGATCGCAGCCCCTCAAGCAACAACCAAATCTGCTGAACAGGCCCCAGTCTCGGAGTACATGCCGCAGCGCGCACGAGAACTGCTGATTGGCCGCGAACGGGAGGCACGCTAAATGAGTATGAAAGTCAGAAATCTGTTGGTGGGAACGATCATTGCCCTGATCTTGTTAAGCATGAGCACGTTCGTTGTGGATCAGCGTCAGGCCGCTATCGTGTTCCAGTTGGGTGAAGTGATGCGACTGGAAACGACACCCGGTCTCAAGTTCAAGGTTCCGCTTTTGCAAAATGTGCGCTTCTTTGACTCGCGTATCCTGACGCTGGATACGGCTGAACCAGAACGTTTCATCACGGCTGAAAAGAAGAACGTGCTGGTAGATTCCTATGTCAAATGGCGCATCTTCGATGTCAAACAGTACTATATCAGCGTTGGCGGTGACGAAGCCCGCGCGCAGACGCGCTTGATGCAGACCGTCAATTCCGCCCTGCGCGAGGAGTTCGGCAAACTGACTATCCATGATGTGGTGTCCGGTAAACGTGACGAGTTGATGCGTGTGGTGCAGGAGAAGACGGACGGCGATGCACGCAAGATCGGCGTTGAAGTGCTGGACGTGCGTTTGAAGCGCGTCGATTTCCCGGTCGAGATCAGCGGCTCCGTATATAGTCGTATGGAAGCGGAACGTAAGCGTGTCGCAAACGAGCTGCGTGCGACAGGTAACGCCGAAAGCGAGAAGATCCGGGCCGATGCGGACAAGCAACGCCAGGTGATCCTGGCCAATGCTTATCGCGATGCGCAGAAGATCAAGGGTGAGGGGGATGCGAAAGCGACTGCTTTATATGCCGCCGCCTTCGGTCGCAATACGGAATTCTACTCTTTCTACCGCAGCCTCGAAGCGTACAAGCAAACCTTCAGGGACAAGGGCGATGTGATGGTGGTCGATCCGAGTTCTGCTTTCTTCAAATACCTGAAGAATTCCGACAAGAGAGCTCAGTAATAAGTGATGCTTGATTTCTGGCTGGCGGCGCTGGGCTTGATGTTGGTGCTGGAAGGTTTGATGCCTTTCATATTTCCAAAGCCCTGGCGCCAGACGCTGCGTAACCTGTCGCAACTGCATGATGGGCAGGTGAGATTCCTCGGTTTGACGCTCATGTTGAGCGGTTTACTGCTGATTTACTGGATAAACTGATAATGAAATGGTTGTTGCCTGAATTCATCCAGGACATGTTGCCTGAAGAAGCATGGCGCATCGAAGAGATGCGTCGTGAGGTACTTGAGTTGATGCGCCGTTCCGGCTATCAACTGGTTGCCCCGCCTCTGATCGAATACTCTGATTCCCTGTTGATCAACGATAGCGCAGATATGGATCTGCGCACGTTCAAGTTGGTCGACCAGTTGAGCGGACGTACGCTGGCGCTGCGTGCCGATATCACGCCGCAAGTAGCCCGCATCGATGCTCACTTGCTTAACTATCAGGGGGTGGCGCGCTTGTGCTACGCGGGTAACGTGGTGCATACCCAGCCCGCCGGTTTGATGCGGACGCGCGAGCCTTTGCAGGTAGGAGCGGAGCTCTACGGGCATCGCGGCATCGAAAGCGATCTGGAGATCCAAGCGTTGATGTTGTACTGTCTGGCTTTGCTGGGCATCAAACAGGTGCATCTGGATCTGGGGCATGTCGGCGTTTTCAATGCCCTGATTGAAAGCACAGATATCAGTGACGATCTTGAACAAGCGTTGTTTGTCGCCTTGCAGCAAAAGGATGTGCCAACCATCAGTCAATTGGTGCAGTCGTTGCCGGCAGATACCCAAACTGCTTTGCTGGCGCTACCTCATCTGTATGGCGGTGTCGATGTGATCGCGCGCGCGCGTAGCCAATTGCCCAAGTTGCCGGCGGTTGTTTCCGCTTTGGATGATCTGCAGCGTGCAGCAAGCAGCCTGAACGGGAAAGTGGACAGCATCGGTATCGATCTGGCCGAGTTGCGTGGCTATCACTATCACAGCGGTATGGTGTTCGCGGCGTACCATGCCGGTAGCCATGACGCGATCGCAGTCGGTGGCCGTTATGATGACTTGGGCAAAGACTTTGGTCGTGCCCGCCCAGCTACCGGCTTTAGCATGGACTTGCGTCAACTGCATGGCTTGCTACCGAAGCAGGTGTTGCCTAAAACCATTCATGCACCTTATCGTCAGGACGCGACGCTGGATGCAGCGATCGCAGCGTTGCGTGAGCAAGGTGAGATCGTGGTCATTGATCTGCTGGGTGATGCTGCTTTGCATGCTGAATTGAATTGCGACCGCGAGTTGATCCAGCAGGATGGCAAGTGGCTCGTGGTCGAAATGAAAAACTGAAATCCGGAACAGGAATAGATATGTCAAAGAACGTAGTAGTGATCGGCACCCAGTGGGGCGATGAAGGCAAAGGCAAGGTGGTCGATTGGCTGACCGACCATGCTCAAGGCGTGGTGCGTTTTCAGGGCGGTCACAATGCCGGCCACACGCTGGTCATCGGCAAAGAGAAGACCGTGCTGCACCTGATCCCTTCAGGCATCCTGCGCGACAACGTCATGTGCTACATCGGCAATGGCGTGGTGGTGTCTCCATCCGCCTTGCTGAAAGAGATGGATATGCTGGCTGCAGCGGGTGTGCAGGTCTACGAGCGTCTGCGTATCTCCGAGGCTTGTCCGCTGATCCTGCCTTACCACGAGGCTTTGGATAAGGCGCGCGAGGTGGCCAAGGGCGCGGGCAAGATCGGCACTACAGGCCGTGGCATTGGCCCAGCCTACGAAGACAAGGTGGCGCGCCGCGCGATCCGTTTGCAGGACCTGTTCCATCGCAAGCGTTTCGCTGCCAAGTTGGGGGAAGTGCTCGACTATCACAACTTCGTGCTAAAGAACTACTTCAAGGCAGAGACGGTTGATTTCAACCAGACCATGGATGACGCATTGGCGCTGGCCGAACGTATCCAGCCGCTGGTTTTGGACGTCCCGCGCGCACTTTACGAAGCAAATAAAGCTGGCCAGAACCTGCTGTTCGAAGGTGCGCAGGGTGCATTGCTGGACATCGATCACGGTACTTATCCATTTGTGACTTCGAGCAACTGTATCTCCGGCGCAGCGTGTGCAGGCGCCGGTGTCGGTCCTCAGAGCTTGAACTATGTGCTGGGCATCACCAAGGCCTACACAACACGTGTAGGTTCCGGTCCGTTCCCGACCGAGCTGTACGATGCCGTAACCAAGCAGGACCCGATCGGCAAGATGCTGGCCGAGAAAGGGCACGAGTTCGGCTCCACGACCGGTCGTGCGCGACGCTGCGGCTGGTTCGATGCCGCGGCACTCAAGCGTGCCATCCAGATCAACGGTGTATCCGGTCTCTGTGTGACCAAGCTGGATGTTATGGACGGTATGGAAAAAGTGCGTATCGGCGTGGGTTACAACATCGACGGACAGTTCAGCGACATCCTGCCGGTCGGTTCCGAATCACTGGACGGATGCGAAGCTGTGTACGAAGACATGCCGGGCTGGAGTGACAGCACGGTAGGCGTGAAGCGTTACGAAGATCTGCCGGTGGAAGCACGCAACTATCTGCAACGCATCGCCGAGATCTGTGAAGTGCCGGTCGATATGGTTTCCACCGGTCCGGATCGTGACGAGACCATCGTACTGCGTCATCCGTTTGAGGTCTGAGCGGGTGCAGTCGATGGAAAGAATGGATACGCATCGCGGGAGCGGTGCGTATTTTTGTTTGAATAGTATTCCGCAAAAAGAAAATGGCCCGCATAAGCGAGCCATTTTGAATTGGTGCCCAGAAGAGGACTCGAACCTCCACACCTTGCGGCACACGGACCTGAACCGTGCGCGTCTACCAATTCCGCCATCTGGGCAATGCAACAACGGCGCGCACTTTAATTGCAATAGGACTCTCTGTCAATGACGAAAAAGAAAAAAAACATCCGCGAACTCGATCCCTTCCTGGAGCGTGAACGCGAACAATACGAACATCCGCTACCAAGCCGCGAATACATCCTGCAGATACTGGCAGAGAAGGGCGTGCCACTGGAACAGGATGATCTGATCGCGCTGTTGCAGATCGAACATGATGAGGAAGAGTTGTTCATCCGCCGCTTGCGCGCTATGGAACGAGACGGTCAGACCATGCGTAACCGCAAGCGCGCAATCTGCGTGATGGACAAACTGGATTTGATCAAGGGTAAGGTGCAAGGCCATCCGGACGGTTTCGGCTTCCTGATACCTGAAGACGGTAGTGCGGATCTGGTGCTGAGTGCAAAAGAGATGCACAACGCTTTGCACGGCGACACCGTGATGGCGAGAGTCGCGGGTGAAGACAGGCGCGGACGGCGTGAAGCCAAGATCGTTGAAGTGCTCGAACACGCTAATGTGCATGTGGTCGGTCGTCTGTATGAAGAGCACGGCATTCAGTTTGTGGTGGCAGAGAATCGCCGCATCAGCCAAGATATTCTGGTGGCGGCAGGTAGTGCAGGTGGTGCTCAGGCGGGACAAGTGGTCATGCTGGAGATACTGCAACAGCCTTCCAAACATGCCCAGCCAATTGGCCGTATCGTGGAAGTGTTGGGTAACTATGCAGATCCCGGTATGGAGATCGAGATCGCATTGCGCAAGCACAATCTGCCCAACGAATTTCCTCATGATGCCAAGCATCAGGCAGAGCGATTCGCTCCCGTTGTACAGCCGGCAGACTATGCTGGTCGCGAAAGTGTGAAGCATCTGCCCTTGGTTACCATCGACGGCGAAACTGCGCGTGACTTCGATGACGCGGTGTATTGCGAGCCGAGCGGCAGTGGTTTCAGACTGGTGGTTGCCATCGCCGATGTGAGTTCGTATGTACAAGCGGGCGATGCACTGGATACAGAGGCTATCAATCGTGGCAATTCGGTATATTTCCCGCGTCGCGTGATTCCGATGTTGCCTGAGGAGCTGTCGAACGGTCTATGTTCGTTGAACCCCAATGTGGATCGATTGTGCATGGTGTGTGACATGTACGTCAGTGCGGAAGGGGAGATCGGTGAATACCGTTTCTATCCTTCGGTCATGTTCTCGCATGCCCGTCTGACTTATACCCAGGTGGCCGATATGCTGGCTGATCCCAAGGGAGACGATGCGCAGAAATATGCAGAAGTACTGCCGCACATCAACAACCTGTACAAACTGTTCCAGACCTTATTGCAGGCGCGCGCGAAGCGTGGTGCCATCGATTTCGAGACAGTCGAGACGCAGATGATCTTCAATGATCAGGGCAAGATCGAAAAGATCGTGCCGGTGATCCGCAATGATGCGCACAAACTCATCGAGGAATGCATGTTGGCGGCCAACGTGTGTGCTGCAGCCTTCCTGAATGAGCACAAGCATCCGGTGCTGTACCGCGTGCATGAAGGACCGACACCGGAGAAGCTGGAAACTGTGCGCGAGTTCTTCAAGGAGTTCGGCCTGGAACTGGGCGGTGGTGATGATCCGCAGGCGGGGGATTATTCCGCTCTGCTGAAGCAGATCAAAGGGCGTCCGGATGCCGGTTTGTTGCAGACTGTGATGTTGCGTTCACTTCGTCAAGCCGTGTACGCCCCGGACAACCACGGCCACTTTGGTCTGGGTTATGAGGCCTATGCGCACTTCACCTCACCTATCCGTCGTTACCCGGACCTGCTGGTGCATCGCGCCATCAAGGCTGTATTGCAGCAGAAACAATACAAACCGAAACTAAAATGGGCTGAGCTGGGCGTACATTGCTCCATGACCGAACGGCGTGCCGACGATGCCACGCGCGATGTGGAAGCCTGGCTCAAGTGTTTCTACATGCGCGACCATCTGGGTAGCGTGTTCGACGGCACCATCTCTTCAGTCACCGGCTTCGGCTTGTTCGTGTCGCTCGACGATCTGTATGTAGAAGGTCTGGTACACGTGTCAGAACTGGGAGCAGACTATTACCACTTCGATGCCACTAAACATCAGATGTCGGGTGAACGTACAGGCAAACGATATCGTTTGGGTGATCGTGTAAAAGTGAAGGTCGTGCGCGTGGATATGGAAAGCACCAAGATCGATTTCGTGCTGGAAGGCGAGACGCAATCAACCGCAAAGAACGAGTCAGGTGTTGATGTGGGCGCCTGGGGTGGTGCCAAGAAGAAACCGGTGAAAGCCGCGCCGTCAGAGAAGCATGCCAAGCCTGCTGGAAAGAGCGGTAAAGGAGCAAAACGCCATGGCTGAGTCTCGCATCATTCACGGCTTCCATGCGGTCACGGCACGCATACGCCAGAACGCCGATAGCGTATTTGAGATCTTTGTCGATGCACAACGTAAAGACCCGCGCGCACGTGATCTGCTCAAGTTGGCCGAGAGCAGCGGCGTGCGTGTGATCCAGGCCGATGCCAAGCGTCTGGACGGCATGGCCGGTAATGGGCGCCATCAAGGAGTCGCCGCCCGTGTTGATGCAGCGCAGAAGGTGCAGCATCTGGATGATGTGCTGGAGACACTGACCGAACCGGCGTTACTGCTGGTGCTGGACGGCGTACAGGATCCGCACAACCTGGGCGCATGCCTGCGCAGTGCTGATGCCTTCGGTGTGCATGCGGTGATTGCTCCAAAGGATCGTGCCGTGGGCATCAATGCCACGGTGGAAAAGGTCGCTTGTGGCGCGGCGCATACCGTGCCCTTTATCACGGTCACCAATCTGGCGCGTACGCTGCGTGAACTGCAGGAGCACGACATCTGGGTGGTCGGTATGGATGGCGAGGCCGAAACCTCGCTGGGCGAAGTTAAACACAAAGGTGGCATCGCTCTGGTATTGGGGGCGGAAGGAGAAGGCATGCGACGCCTGACACGCGAGACCTGTGATCAGCTGGCCCGTATCCCGATGATGGGCAGTGTGGAGAGCTTGAATGTGTCGGTCAGTACAGGTATCTGCCTGTATGAAGCCAGGGCGATGAGGGCGGCAGGGTAATCATCTCTATGAGTGACGCCATGCAGAAATTCGATTTCTCGATCCGCACCCGCGATGGGCAGCATATCGTCAGTGTGGTGATCTCAGGCCGTGACCAGCAGGATGCCGAGCGCAAACTGAATCAGATGTATCGCTACTGTGAAGTGATGTCTTGCGAGATCCGCAAGCAGGAAGACCATAGGCCGCAGCAAGCTATCTCGGTGGAAGACATCATCACGCTGATATCGAAATAGTGCTTTATTCGATGAAGCCGTCGGCCAGTAGCTCATCAAGTAAAGCGTCGTAATCCTGTGCACCGCGGCTAGTTGGGGCGTGCTCGAAGATGGTCTTATTAAGCGCGGGACTTTCTGCCAGACTCACGTTCTCCGCAATATAGGTCTTGCACACATCTGCGCCGAACAATTCCTGCGCCTGTTCCAGCACGTCCCATGCCATGCGTCGCCTGCGGTCAAAACGCGTCAGTAGGTAACGCCTGTTCACGCGTCTTTTCAGAACCGGCTCCAATGCGTTGAGCGTCTTCTCGATCTGACGTGCCCCTTGCAGAGAAAGATGATCGGCCGAGATTGGCACGACCAATCCGCTGCTGGCGAAGATCGCATTCAAAGACATGACGCCGATCAAGGGGCTACAATCCATGATCAGTGGATTTTCTGCCGCACCGAAACGTTCCGTTTTGATCGCTGAATTGAGGCGATTCACCACATTGAAACCTTTTCCATAGAGCACATCCACTTTGGCCAGTTCGTTATGGGAAGGGATCAATGTGATCCCGCTGGAGGACGTGCGCAGCAGATCACGTAGCGGGCGATTGAGCTGGAACAAGGAAAGCAGCGTCTCGTGCCCATTGCGTGCGACAGTCCCCGTGATGGAGCTGAATTGTGCTTGCGGGTCGAGATCGAAGGCGTGAGGTTGTCGGCCACGCTTGTGCAGCGCGGCCGCGAGATTCAGTGCAGTGGTAGTTTTACCGACGCCGCCCTTCTGATTGAATACGGCAATGATGCTCATGAGTGATTAGCGCAACAGCTCCTCGATCTTGCGGTTGGCCTGCTGCAACTTGCGGAATAGGGCATTGAGCAGCGCTTTGTCCATATACGTGCGGCTCTCGCCAACCAGTTTTCCGATATCGGCTTTCTTGATCTCGGCAGCGATCACTTCACCTTCGGCAATAACGGTGGCAGAACGTGAAGCCGCTTCGCCGGCGAAGAAGGTACTCTCACCGATGCATTCGCCGCTATGTATGACTGCCACCTCGTTGTCGCGTACATGCACGCTGGCACTTCCAAACAGGACGACGAAGAACGAACTGATCTCATCACCTTCGGAGGTCAGCTTATCGCCTTCAACAAAAGTATGGATAGTGGCCAGTTCTGCGATCGGATGCAGCTGTTCGCTCGGTATCGGATCGAAGAACGAGCATTTGCGAATCTCATTGAAACTATCCGAAGCGACATCGTCGAGACGCTGTGTGAAGCTGACTAGACTGGCCTGTATCGCATCATTCTCATCCATTGCAACCTCCGCGGCTATTTACTTGCGCGAAACTTATCACATGACGCTCGCCCTGTCTTGAGTCCTGTGCTTGCGTTAGACTTCATGCTATGAAAATTGATCATCCATGGGAACGCGAAGCACTGCTGGGATCGTTCGCCTTACGCCCATTGCACGCTTACATAGCCGCGCTGCCAGCCGAAAGATTCCCCTGCCTGACCGACTATAACGCCTTACTTCCCAATATTGATAAATCGATAAGTGTCAGCAATGGCAAGCCGTTGCGCTTCGTGCCACAGGACTACGGCAAGTTGGCTTTTGAGGCCAGATATGAGCCGCGTTGCTATCTGCAAGGTGAAGTGCAGACCCGAGACAAGAATTGGCATGATCTATTCAACGCCTTGGTTTGGTTCGTTTTTCCATCGGCCAAGCGAGCGATCAATGCCCGCCATTACGCCGCGCTGACATCCGGTCAGCATCCTGAAGGGCGTAGTGAACGCGGTACAGTACGCGACATGAACACATTGTTCGACGAATCCGGTGTGGTGGTTCCGTATGCGGATGAAAGTCTGGCCGCATCGTTGCGAAACTTCGAATGGAACAAACTTTTCTGGCGGAAGCGGGACGATGTCGGGCGCAGCATTGACTTCTATCTGTTCGGTCACGGTCTCTATGAAAAGATGCTCAAGCCCTATGTCGGTCTGACCGGACAAGGGTTGCTGCTGAAAGTCGAGGATGGTTTCTTTGGTCTACCGCTGGCGCAACGCTTGCAAAGACTGGATGAGTTATTGGCCGTCTATCTGGACGATCCCGAGCACTGCCTGACGACTCGGGAGCTCACGCCCGTACCCTTACTCGGTATACCGGGATGGACGGATGAGAATGAACAGGAATCCTACTACGACAATACAGATTACTTCCGTTCCGGCAGGCAGAGCCGTGCACAATGCACCCCGCTCAACACCGCACCTTCCAGCGTGGCGGGGTATTCTCCTGCTGTGTAGTCACCGGCGAGAAACAGATTGGGAACTGATGTGAGCTGTGACGGACGTTGCAGGTTCGGTGCGCAGCAGAATGTGGCGCGTTTCTCGGCAATGACCTTGCTCCAAAGCGGCACCTCGACGATGCCGAACTCCTCATGCAACTCAACGACTACTTTTTGTGCCAATTCCTCCTGACTCAGATCCTGATGGATACCTTCCGCACTGATCACGGATGCGAGTAATCCGTGCTGTCCGGCGATACGACCTTTGTCAAACAACCATTGGCTGATGCGCTGGTGTAGCCCGATCATAGGATGGGGGAGTTTCACTTCAGCCGGATATTGCAGATATACGGTATAGATCGGTTGCTGTTCCAGGGCGGCGATCTGTTGCACCGTGTCATTGAGTGCGGCCAACGGTCGCAACAGTCTTTCAGCCGTGGCAGGTGAGGCGGCGCAGATCACATGGCTGAAATGTTGCGAACCTTGCGCGGTCTGCAACGCGATTCCGTCCTGCCTGGGAACGATGGCATCCACAGCGCAGGAAAGATGCACTTTTCCACCATGGCGTTCTATGAAGGCAGCGGCACGTTGCGGGAATAAAGCGGTGAAATCGATGCTGGGTAGCAGCATGTCGCTGTCCGCGCGCGCGCGGTTCAGCGCATCGCGCAACACGTTCAGCAGTATCTGCGCTGAAGCTTTATCGATCGGGGTGTTCAGAGCAGCGATGGTCAGCGGTTCCCAGAACTTCAGCGTCAGACCGGCATCTTGCCCATGCAGCTTGAGTAATTCAGCTACCGTCATATCCTGTTGCAGACGGAAGCCCATGCCACGCAAGGTGAGCATGAAGCGAGCCGCTTTGAACCTTTCGCCCCAGCTCAGCCCTTTGGCATTGAGCAAAGCAAATAGCAGATGGAAGGGGGCGGGTAATCGCGGCGCGCGCAATTCAAGGTGGTGATGCAGATCCAACTGCATGGGCAGACGCAGAAAGTCGCGTTCGATGTCACCGCCGACCAGTTCGATCAGGTGCAGAGTCTCGCGGTAACAGCCAAGCAGAAGGTGCTGGCCGTTGTCGAGTCGGGTGTCGTTATAAGCAACGCCGCGCGCGCGACCGCCTAGCTGTTTGGCGCTCTCGAATACGGTGACGGGAATGTCGACAGCGGCAAGCTCTGCAGCAGCGGCCATGCCGGCATAGCCACCACCGATGATGCCGACCTTCAGTTCAGCAGCCATGCCTTGAGTGCGAGCCACAGTTTGTAGACAGGGCCCAGCGAGACACGCTCTTTCAATACGTGACAGCCACTGCGCTCGACTTCATCCAGTACTGCGCGGTAGATAGAAGCCATGATCAATCCGGCGCGTTGCGATTTTCGGTCGGCTGCGGGCAGGTGGTCGAACGCCTGCCGGTAATAACGGCGAGCCCGTTCGATCTGGAACGCCATCAGTTTCTGGAATTCATCGGTTTCGTTGGCGTTAAGGATGTCGGCGGCAGTCACACCGAACTGTTGCATCTCATCCATTGGCAGATAGATACGGTTGCGGCGCGCATCTTCGCCCACGTCGCGGATGATGTTGGTGAGCTGGAAGGCGATACCCAGATCGTGTGCGTATTTCAAAGTCTCTCGGTCGGTATAGCCGAAGATCTCCGCCGACAGCAGGCCGACCACCGAAGCCACGCGATAGCAGTACAGTTGCAGCGATTTGAAATCGGCATAGCGCGGCTGGTCGAGATCCATCTCCATGCCGTCGATGATCTCCAGCAGGTGTTCCTGCGGTAGTTTGAAGCGCTGGACGACGGGAATCAGTGCCTGACACACAGGATGGGTGGGTTTGCCGCCATAGATGGCCGCCACTTCGTTGCGCCACCAGTTGAGGGTAGTGCGCGCGACATTGGCATCCGAACATTCGTCCACCACGTCATCCACTTCACGGCAATAGGCGTACAGCACCGTCATGGCCTCGCGTCTTTCTTTGCTGAGAATGCGGAAGCTGCTGGTGAAACTGGAGCCACTCTGTTTGACCTTGTCCTGACAGTATTCGTAGGGATTCATTGCGCTTCAGAAAGGGGCGGATTTGGCCAGCATGATAACCCAGTCGAACGGCTTTAAAACCGGACGCTTGTTGAACATGTCGTAGTCCGCAGATTCAAGTTTATCGAGGATGCGCAGACCGCCCTGGATGATCATGCGCATCTCCAGACCGATACGTCCGGTGAGGATGCTACCCAGTGGTTTGCCGGACAACATCAACGCGCGCGCGCGATCCACTTCGAACTTCATCAATGCGCGCCAGTTGTCGTCACAACGACCTTCGGCGATCTTTGCCTCGCTCACACCGAAGCGGACAAGGTCCTCCTGCGGCAGGTAGACACGATTTATTTTCCAGTCCTTGGCGACGTCCTGCCAGAAGTTGATGAGTTGCAAAGCGGTGCAGATGGCATCGGAATAGCCGATGTTCACCGGCGTGGCTTCCTCATACAGATGCAGCAACAGATTACCCACCGGATTGGCCGAACGGCGGCAATAGTCCAGCAGTTCATCGTAATCGTCGTAACGCTTCTTCACCACATCCTGCGAGAAAGCATCGAGCAGGTCGTGCAGAGGCTGCATGGGGAGGGCATGAGTTTGTATCTCAATGGCGAGATGCTGGAATAGCGGCAGGAGTGGCGTCTCGCCATTGGCGATGTGCATCAGTTCATCACGAAAGTCGTTGAGCTGTTGCAGGCGTTGCTCATCGCTCAGATCGCCTTCATCGGCGATATCGTCCGCTGCACGCGCAAAGTGATAGATCGCCGCCACCGGCTTGCGTAGCCGACGGGGCATGAGAACAGAAGCGACGGGGAAGTTCTCGTAGTGATCTACGGGCATCAAGGCAGGTCGTTCTTGTGCAACAGGAATACAAATTCTCCGCCTGCAGTGACATCCAGCCAGGTGAAGGGTACATCCGGATAGGCAGCTTCTAGGGCATCACGGTTGTGCCCGATCTCAACCACCAATATGCCGTTCTCGGTCAGATGCTCGGCAGCCTGCTGAAGAATGATGCGGGTGGCATCCAGCCCATCTGTGCCGCTGCCCAGCGCAAGTTCTGGTTCGTGCTTGTATTCTCGCGGAAGGGCGGCGACCGATGGCGCGTCGACATATGGGGGGTTGCTGATGATGAGGTCGTATTTCCTGTCTTGCACTTTGTCGAACAAGTCAGATTCGATCAGTTCGATGCGCTCATCCAGTCCGTAGTCGGTCACGTTGTATTGTGCGACATCCAGTGCGTCCGCGGACAGATCTACCGCATCGACGATGGCATGCGGGAAGGCTTCAGTAGCGAGGATGGCCAGACAGCCGCTGCCGGTGCACAGATCCAGCACACTGTTCACTTGCTCGGCATCTTCGATCCATGGAAACAGGCGTTCACGCAGTAGTTCGGCGATGAATGAGCGGGGCACGATGACGCGCTCATCAACATAGAACGAGTGTTCACCCAGCCAAGCTTGCTGTGTGAGATAGGCTGCGGGCAGACGTTGGTCTACACGTTTCTCGATGATATTGAGTACTTCATAGATCTCGGACTGCGTCAGTCGCGCGTCCATGAACGGTTCCAACTCTTCGAGCGGCAAGTGCAGCGTGTGCAGAATGAGGTAGGCGGCTTCGTCTAGGGCATTTTCAGTGCCGTGACCGAAGAACAGTTTGGCCTCGTTGAAGCGGCTGATGGCGAAGCGGAAGCAGTCGCGCACCGTCTTGAGCGAGGTGCTCGCCTCGGAAAAGTGATTGATATCCATTGTGCAGGTCCCTTATTTAGCCAGCAGTTTGCACAGCGTCAGATAGTAGATCTCGGATAGGGTATCAAGGTCGGCGACAGCAACACACTCGTTGACCTTATGGATAGTGGCATTGAGCGGACCGAGTTCGATCACTTGCGGGCAGATATCGGCGATGAAACGGCCATCCGAGGTGCCGCCGCTGGTGGAGAGTTCTGTATTCAGACCGGTGACCTGTTTGATCGCGCCAGCTACCGCATCTACTAGATCGCCATGCGGGGTCAGGTAGGGCTTTCCGGAAGAGTTCTCCCACTCCAAATCGTACTCCAGATTGTGTTTGTCGAGGATGGCATGCAGTCTGGATTTCAGACTTTCCACGGTGCTGGCTGTCGAATGGCGGTAGTTGAACACGATCTCTACCGTGCCCGGCACGACGTTGGTGGCACCGGTACCACCCTTGATATTGGATATCTGGAAGGACGTGGGCGGGAAATATTCGTTGCCTTCGTCCCATACGGTAGCCGCCAACTCGGCGATGGCCGGAGCAGCCATATGGATGGGGTTCTTTACCAGATGCGGATAGGCGATATGGCCTTGTATGCCTTTTACAGTGAGGGTGCCGGAGAGAGAGCCACGGCGTCCGTTTTTGATGGTGTCGCCGGTCTTGCTCACCGAGGTAGGCTCGCCCACGATGCAATAATCGATCCGTTCCTGACGCCCCTTTAACTCTTCAACCACACGAATCGTGCCATCGACTGCGATACCCTCTTCGTCCGAGGTGAGCAGCATGGCGATGCTGCCTTTATGTTGAGGGTACTCCGCGACGAACTTCTCGGTCGCGGTGACAAAAGCAGCCAGCGAACCTTTCATGTCGGATGTGCCGCGTCCGTATAAGATGCCATCGCGTACGGTAGGGGTGAATGGATCGCTGTCCCAACGTTCCACTGGGCCGGTCGGCACCACATCGGTATGGCCGGCAAAGCATACGAGCGGGGAGGCATTGCCGCGTCGAGCCCACAGATTATCCACTTCGCTGTGGCGCATCTTTTCCAGATTGAAGTCCAGCGGCGCGAGACGGGCGCCGATGATATCTAGGCAGCCATCATCCAATGGCGTCAGGGATTTTCGGGAAATGAGTTGTTTGGTCAGTTCTAGCGTGCTGCTCATATTTTTAGTTCTTTATATTCTGTTTCGTTGAATCCGGTTGCCAGAACCTTGTCGTTCGATTCCAGCACCGGTCGTTTGATGATATTTGGATATTGCAACAATAGGGCGAGCGCGGAAGCATCATCTTTGATGGATGCTTTGACTTCCTGTGGCAGCTTGCCCCAGGTTGGCCCGGTCTTCTTGAGCAGTCTCTGCCAACCAACTTGCTTCAGCCAGCCGGAAAGCATGGCTTCCGTCACGCCGTGTTTTTTGAAGTCATGGAATACGTAAGCCACATTGCGCGCCGACAAAGCGGCACGCGCCTTCTTCACGGTGTCACAGTTTGGTATGCCGTACAGTTTCATCAGGAATCAGTACCCGGCATTTCGATGTTCAACTTGATGCTGTCGAAATTCGTGGCTGGCGAGCTCGGCTTCGCGGCTTGATGTGGCTGTTCCGAGGGATCGAATGCTTTCATCTTGCTAGTCACTGAGTAGTCGATTAGCGAGGACAGGTTGCTGGCCGAGTCGGCGTTCTTCAACGCTTCCTCCTTGGTGATGTGTCCTGCCTTGAAGAGTTTGTACAAGGCCTGCTCAAAGGTCTGCGAGCCATGTGACACACTTTGTTCGATTGCTTCGCGGATTTTGTCGATCTGGTCGTTCTTGATCAGGTCGGCGATCAGGGCCGAGTTGAGCAGTACTTCCACGGCGGGCACCTGCTGGCCTTGCGAGTTGCGCACTAACCGTTGCGAAATCACGGCGCGCATACACATTGCCAAGTCAGACAGAATGCTCTGGCGCGCATCGTAGGGGAAGAAGTTCACGATGCGGTTCAGCGCGTGATAGCTGTTGTTGGCGTGCAGGGTGGACAGGCATAGGTGACCGGTCTGGGCGAAGATCAGCGCGTGTTTCAAAGTGTCGCGGTCGCGGATCTCGCCGATCATTAGCACGTCAGGCGCTTCACGCATGGCGGAGATCAGCGCCGCACCGTAGTCTTCCGTATCGGTGCCGATCTCGCGCTGGTTCACGATGGACTTGCCGTGATGGAACATATATTCCAGCGGGTCTTCGATGGTCAGGATATGGCCGCTCTGGGTTCGGTTGCGGTGTTCCAGCATAGCGGCCAGCGTGGTCGACTTACCGGAACCGGTCGCGCCGACCATCAGTACCAAGCCGCGCTTGTCCATGATGAGTTCTTTGAGCACCAGCGGTAGATGCAGATCCTCAATATTGAGGATGTTGCTGCGCACATAGCGAATAACGATGGCGATACTGCCACGTTGGCGGAACACGTTGACGCGGAAGTTGCCGATATCGGGCACGCGGAAGGAGAAGTTCATCTCCATATGCATCTCGAAATCGGCGATCTGTTCCTTGCTCATCATCTCGTAGGCGATCTGCTTGACCTGCTCGTCGGTCAGCTTCTGCTGATTGACGGGCATCAGGTTGCCGTTGATCTTGATGTTGATCGGTGCGCCGACAGAGAAGAACAAGTCGGATGCCAGTTTGTCTGCGGCCAGTTGCAACAGCGGTGTGACGATCATTGTTCTTCTCCCGGGTGGAGTGGGTTTAGATGCCGCGCAGCAGCTCGTTGATGCCGGTCTTGCCAAGTGTCTTGGCATCCACCTTTTTCACGATCACGGCGCAGTACAGGCTATGTGAACCATCCTTGGAAGGCATGCTACCGCTGACCACGACGGAACCCGCTGGGACGCGACCGAAGATGATCTCGCCGGTTTCGCGATCGAGGATCTTGGTGGACTGACCGATGAACACGCCCATGGAGATGACGGAACCTTCTTCAACCACTACGCCTTCTACGATCTCGGAACGCGCGCCGATGAAGCAGTTGTCTTCGATGATGGTCGGATTGGCTTGCAGTGGTTCCAGCACGCCGCCGATGCCGACGCCGCCGGACAGGTGAACGTTCTTGCCGATCTGCGCGCAGGAACCGACAGTGGCCCAAGTGTCGACCATGGTGCCTTCATCAACATAGGCGCCGATGTTGCAGTAAGAGGGCATCAGCACCACGTTCTTGGCGATGTAGACACCGCGGCGGGCGGCTGCAGGTGGTACCACGCGGAAGCCGCCATCGCGGAAATCCTTGGAGTTGTAGTCGGCGAACTTGGAAGGCACTTTGTCGAAATAGTTGGTGAAGCCGCCTTTGATGAAGGCGTTGTCTTCGATGCGGAACGACAACAGCACTGCCTTTTTCAGCCATTGATGGGTGACCCAGGTACCGTTGATCTTCTCTGCCACGCGCAGCTTGCCTTGATCCAGATATTCGAGCACGGTGTTGATCGCTTCCTTGAGCTGGGCGTCTACATTGCGCGGGGTGATCTCGGCGCGGCGTTCAAAGGCTTCTTCGATGATGGCTTGCAATTGAGGCATGGTTTTTCCTAGTTGAGTTTATTGGTGAATTCGGCGATGCGGCGTACGGCTTCCTGTGTCTCTTCCAGCCCGGCGACCAGTGCCAAGCGGATGAAATTCGCACCGGGATTGATCCCGTTAGCTTCGCGTGCCAGGAAGCTGCCGGGCAACACGGACACATTATAGTCGCGGTAGAGCTGTTGCGCGTAGGCTGTGTCGGCGATGGGCGTGCGTATCCACAGGTAGAAGCTCGCATCCGGTTTGCTCACCGGCAATATCGGGCTGAGTTCCTTGATGGCCAGCTCGAACTTTTCAGCATACAGGTGACGGTTCTCGATCACGTGCGCTTCATCGTTCCAAGCGGCGATGGTGGCGGCTTGCACGGCGGGGTTCATCGCGCAACCATGGTAGGTGCGATACAGCGCGAATCTCTCAAGCACCGCAGTGTCACCGGCCACGAAACCGGAGCGCAGCCCAGGCACGTTGGAGCGCTTGGACAGGCTGGAGAACACCACCAGATTCTTGTAGTCGCCGCGTCCCAATCGCTGCGCAGCCTGCAAGGCACCCAGCGGTTGTTTATCACCGAAATAGATCTCGGAATAGCACTCGTCTGCGGCGATCACGAACCCATAACGGTCGCTCATCTCGAACAGCTTCTGCCATTCTGCCAAAGGCATCACGCGTCCGTTCGGATTGCCGGGTGAGCAGACATAGATCAGTTGCGTGCGTTGCCAGACATCGTCGCTCAACTGGGCGAAGTTCAGTGCATAGTTATCATCAGGCAGTGTATTGAGGAAACAGGGCGTCGCACCACCCAGCAGTGCCGCCCCTTCATATATCTGGTAGAAGGGATTGGGGCAGACCACGACCGGATCAGCCTTGCTGCGGTCGAGAACAGCCTGCGCGAAAGCGAACAGTGCTTCACGGCTGCCGTTCACCGGCAATACTTGTGTCTTGGCATCGGGCGCAGGGATGTCATAGCGTTTATGCAACCAATGCGCGATGGTGTTTCGTAACGCTTCGCTGCCCACCGTTGTGGGATAATTCGCCAGCCCGTTCAGGCCGTCAATCAGCGCATCCTTGATGAATCTAGGCGTGGTGTGCTTGGGTTCGCCGATATGCAGGCTGATAGGTTTGAGTGCTGCATTGGCAGTGACTTCACCAAAGAGTTTGGCGAGTTTCTGGAACGGATAGGGCTGGAGTTTTTGCAGGTCGGGATTCATCTTCAATTTCGAAGCTCGAAAGAGCGCGCATTATAAAGGCCGAGCGAGTGCCAACAAAACAAAATGTCATGCCGGTTGCAGGCTTGTTGAGCGGCGCCCTAGTGTGGGGATTGATCTGGTATCCCTATCGTGCACTGCAAGATGCGGGTATATCCGGAGCGCTGGCGACCGGGTTGACCTACGCATTCGCCTTGTTATGCGGCGCATTCGTCCTGCCTAGACTTTGGCGGGAACGCGCCTCGCTGAACGGCTGGGTACTG
The DNA here is from genome assembly GCA_018814405.1 of Gammaproteobacteria bacterium. Lineage (GTDB taxonomy): Bacteria > Pseudomonadota > Gammaproteobacteria > Burkholderiales > Gallionellaceae > Sideroxyarcus. The sequence continues at coordinate 331,113 of JAHIZO010000005.1, read as the reverse complement.
TTGATCCTCTTGGGTGCTGGCTGGGCCAATCTGGGCTATGTGATGGGCATGTTGTATGGCGATGTGATGCGCGTACTGTTGCTCTTCTATCTCGCGCCGGTGTGGACCATTCTGTTCTCTTTCTGGCTTCTGGACGAAAAGCTGGATAAATACGGCTACGCTATTATTGGGCTATCACTTGCGGGCGCGTTGATCATGCTGTGGAAGCCGGAGTTGGGTTTGCCGATACCGCATAGCGTTTCTGACTGGATGGGTTTGACAGCCGGTATGGGGTTCGCGTTATCCAATGTCGTGACACGTCGTTCTACCCACTTGTCACTTGAAGTCAAGGCATCCTGCCAGTGGGTGGGCACGCTGACGCTGAGTCTGCCATTTCTCTGGTGGCAAGGGGGCATGTTGCAACAGATGGATACGATATCGCTATCGACATGGGGTTTGCTTTTGTTGATGGGGCTGGTGTTATGCACGACCAGTTTCGCAGTGCAATACGGCGTCACCCATATGGCAGCGAATCGTGCCGTAGTGCTGTTCCTGTTCGAACTGGTGGTGGCGGCCATCTCAGCCTGGTTCTTGGCGGCGGAGAGTATGAATCTGCGTGAATGGTTGGGGGCGGCCCTGATCGTATCGGCCACCTTATTGACCAGTCGTATGTATCAGGCTGAAGAGGAAAGCGCGGCGACAGAGCGCTGAGTCGCCGCGATAAGCGTTCTGTCAGGCGATGGTCACACTCTTGTCCAGATAGACATCCTGTATCGCATTCAGAAGTGTCACACCGTCCTGCATCGGTTTTTGAAAAGCCTTCCGCCCCGAGATCAAACCCATACCGCCGCCGCGTTTGTTGATGACGGCTGTGCGTACAGCCTGTGCCAGATCGTTGCTACCCGAGGCACCGCCGGAATTGATCATGCCCACGCGTCCCATGTAACAGTTCGCCACCTGATAGCGCACCAGATCAATAGGGTGGTCGGTGGTCAGGTCGCTATAAACCTTGGGACTGGTCTTGCCGAACTTGATGGCGTTGTAGCCGCCGTTGTTCTCGGCCATCTTCTGTTTCACGATGTCTGCGTTGATGGTGACGGCCAGATGATTGGCCTGTCCTGTGAGGTCGGCGGCGACATGGTAGTCCTTGTCGCCGACCTTGAATGCCGGGTTGCGCAGATAGGCCCACAGGATGGTCGCCATACCCAGACTGTGGGCGTGTTCGAACGCTTCTGAAACTTCCTGTATCTGACGGCGCGATTGTTCTGAGCCATAAAATATCGTCGCGCCGACTGCTACGGCGCCCATATCGAAGGCCTGATCCACGCTGGCAAACAGCGTCTGGTCGAACTCGTTGGGATAGGTGAGCAGTTCGTTGTGGTTGATCTTCACGATGAACGGGATCTTGTGCGCATATTTGCGCGCGACTGAACCTAGAACCCCCAGTGTCGAAGCAACGCCATTACAGCCGCCTTCGATGGCCAGTTTGACGATGTTCTCGGGATCGAAATAGGCAGGATTGGGCGCGAAGGAAGCGCCGCCAGAATGCTCCACGCCCTGATCGACCGGCAGAAGCGAGAGGTAACCGGTGTTGGCCAAGCGTCCCGATCCATACAGGGCTTGAAGGCTGCGTAGCACGCCGGTCTTGCGATCCTTCATCGCCACTACGCGATCCACATAGTCCGGTCCCGGTACATGCAGGGACTCCTTGGGGATGCCTGCACAGCGATGGTTCAACAGGGAGTCGGCTTCTTCGGCTAGCAGTTGCGTGATGTTCGTCATGATTCTTTCTCCTTTGAAAAAATACGATGAAGTTAGCAATGGAAGGGGATTTCAATGTTACTCCTCCGATATAATTCTGGCATTCATATTCATCCTTCGGAACAGCTCATGGATCCCACAGTTCTCGGCACACCACTTTCACCATCTGCCACCAAAGTCATGCTGTTGGGCAGCGGCGAACTGGGCAAGGAGGTCATCATCGCATTGCAGCGCCTGGGCGTGGAAGTGATCGCGGTGGATCGCTATGCGAACGCACCGGGTCACCAAGTGGCCCATCGCGCGCATGTCATCAACATGGCGGATGGTGCTGCACTGCGTGCGCTGATCGAACAGGAAAAGCCACAGCTCATCGTGCCCGAGATCGAGGCTATTGCGACTGACATGCTGGTACAGATCGAGAGTGAAGGGCTGACCCAGGTCATTCCTACGGCTCGGGCTGCACAGCTCACCATGAACCGTGAAGGGATCCGCCGCTTGGCAGCTGAGACACTCTGGTTGCCGACCTCGCCGTACAAGTTCGCCGATAGTCTGGAGGAGTTGCAAGCCGCGATAGATGGCGGCATCGGTTATCCCTGCATCATCAAGCCGGTGATGTCGTCTTCCGGCAAAGGGCAGTCCAAAGTGGATGGGCCTGACGAAATAAAAGCAGCCTGGGATTACGCGGCCAGCGGTTCACGAGTCAATCAGGGGCGGGTCATCGTCGAGGGTTTCGTCGACTTTGAATACGAGATCACGCAGCTGACTGTGCGCGCACTCGGGGCGGACGGGGAGGTAGAGACACATTTCTGCGAACCTATCGGTCATGTGCAAGTGCATGGTGACTATGTGGAAAGCTGGCAACCGATGGCGATGTCCGAAGTCGCCTTGCAGCGTTCGCGGGATATCGCCAAGAAAATCACCGATGATCTGGGCGGATTAGGGTTGTTCGGTGTCGAGTTGTTCGTGAAAGGTGACCGCGTCTGGTTCTCGGAAGTCAGCCCGCGTCCGCACGATACCGGCATGGTGACCCTATGTACGCAGCGTTTCAACGAGTTCGAACTGCATGCTCGTGCCATTCTGGGGTTGCCGGTGGATGCATCCTTGCGCGAGCCCGGTGCCTCGGCCGTCATCTACGGTCAGATGGATGAAAAAGACATTGCCTTTAAGGGTGCGGACGAGGCATTGCGCGTACCGGGTGCTGATATCCGTTTATTCGGAAAACCGGAAGCGTTCGATCGCAGGCGCATGGGCGTGGCATTGGCCACCGGAAGCGATACTGATCAAGCGCGTCAGCGTGCCAAGTTGGCAGCTAGTAAAGTCATTCCGTTCAAACCATGATCATCGGAATCCATCACGCCACTTTCATCAGCAGCGATCTGGCACGTTCGCGGGATTTCTATGAAGGGCTGCTGGGATTGAAGCCTAATCATCAGCGCCCGCAAATGAATTTCGAAGGCCTGTGGTATGACGTGGCAGCGAATCAGCAGATACATCTAATGCTTCTGCCCAACCCGGAGGCAGATATTGAACGCCCTGTACATGGTGGACGAGAACATCATGTAGCCCTTGTGGTAGAAGATGTAAAGGCATTGGCTGCACATCTTTTATCTGCTGGGGTTGCGTTCACCCTCAGCCAGTCCGGACGCAGTGCGCTGTTCTGTCGAGACCCGGACGACAACGCATTGGAGTTCATTCAAGCGAAACCATGACATTCAGCACAGACACACTAGTCAGTCCGAAGACTTGGTATCAGGCCGCGTGCGAACGCTCCGGTATCGTGTGTGATGCGCCGCAGCTTGCCGCTATCGAGCAACTGGAAATATTTTGGAAACAATTGGTCGAGTTCAAGCAGAAGCGCAACCAGTTCCTGGGGCGCAGCTTGCTGAGCCCGGAAGTGCCCAAGGGCTTATATATCTGGGGCGGAGTGGGGCGCGGCAAGACCTTTTTGATGGATGGTTTCTACGAGTGTGTGCCATACACACGCAAGCGTCGCATCCACTTTCACAATTTCATGGTCGAAGTGCATCACGAGATGAAGAAGTTAGCGCAGGCGCGCGACCCACTGATCGCACTGGCCGAGCAGATGGCGCACTCGACGCGTTTGCTATGTTTGGACGAATTCCATGTGGATGACATCGCCGATGCGATGATCTTGGGGCGTCTGATCAGTGCATTGTTCGAGCGCGGCGTAGTGCTGCTGACCACCTCCAACATCGAGCCTGATGCACTTTATCTGCACGGCCTGCAGCGCCAGAATTTCTTGCCGGCCATCGCGCTGATCAAGCGCGAGCTGAAAGTGCTGCATCTGGATAGCGATACCGATTACCGTCTGTTGCAGATGGAGCGCGATCCGCTGTTCATGTTCGGTGATGGGGAAGAGAACGAAACACAGCTGGCTTCTCTGTTCGATCGTTTGACGGCTGGGGCAACTTCAGAAGAGAAGTCCATTCAGGTGCGAAATATCAGGATGCCGGTACATCGCGTTGCGCGAGAGGTGGTGTGGTTCGATTTTGCGGAGCTATGTGGCGGCCATCACGACCAGTCGGACTATCTTGATATCGCGCATTGCTATCCGACGGCACTCATCTCTGGGATTCCACAAATGACTGCCGATAACGGTGCCGCGGCGAGGCGATTCACATGGTTGATCGATGTGCTGTATGACAACCATGTCAAACTGGCTGCAACATTCAAAGTTCCGTTAGCTGAGTTGTATGAGGCGGGAAAGCACGACAGCGAATCGCAACGTATCGCCAGCCGTTTGACCGAGATGCAGACCAGACACTATCTGGAACTGCCGCACCGCAGCCGCGGTGCGACACTGACTGGAACTAATTAAGTTCAGTAGCCTTGTGCGTAGTGGGTGTCATGCACCTGCTGGCACTCTGCATAGGCTTCAACCAAGATGTCATCCGCCTGAGCAACGATCTCTTCTGGGATCGTGAATTCTCCTGGTTTGCGTCTGACCGGTTTGCGATTTTCAGTCAGGAATGCATCTTTGGCCATGTCTGCATCCGCTTTGCAGCTATTGAATGCTTCTGTAAGTTCAGCCTCGAACTTGGCTCGTGCCGCAGCACGGGCAACCGCTTCAGCGCGCGCCTGGATCATCTCCTGTCGTGCTTGCTCTGCAAGGATCTGTTCCTGCTTGTTCAGATGGTCAAGATAGAGCCACGCACCCGCAGCTAGAACGATAAGAACGACGGCCATCACTTTCTTCAGCATTTCCAACTCCTCCGGGTGGTTGTGTATGTGCGCATATCATAGCCTGTTTTGCAGAAGGTTATGGGGCGGGATTGGGATAACGCTGATGGATCGTTTCGATGGCAATCAGCGTTTCTTCAGACAACGTCACTTGCGCACTTTCCATATTCTCTTTCAATTGCGACAGAGTAGTTGCACCCAGAATGACACCACTCGTAAAGCGGCGAGTCCTGGCAAAAGCCAGTGCCAGCGTGGCAGGCGTCAGGCCTGCTTCCTGCGCGATACGCACATATTCTTGTGTGGCAGCAGGGACGTTCGGCTTGTTGTAGCGCTGACCGAAGCCGGGGAACAGGGTGATGCGGCCATGCGCCTGAGGATCGGCGAGATACTTGCCGCTCAGCCAGCCGAAAGCCAGCGGACTATAGGCGAGTAGACCGACATTACTGTGATGGCAGACCTCGGCCAGTCCAGCTTCGAAAGTACGATTCAACAGGTGATAAGCGTTCTGGATGCTGACGATCTTGGGCAAGCCCAGTTGTTCGGCGCAACGCACGAACTCCATCACCCCCCATGGGGTCTCGTTGCTAAGACCGATGTGGCGCACCTTGCCTGCTTTGACCAGTTCACCCAGTGCCCGCAACTGTTCGGCAATGGAAGTGGCTTCGCGCTCCTGCGTGGCATCGTAGCTGGTGGCGCCGAACATGGGCACATAGCGATCCGGCCAGTGGATCTGATACAGGTCGACATAATCGGTCTGCAGGCGCTGCAAACTGGCATTGATAGCTGCGTTGATGTGTTCCTTGTTGACGCGCGGGCCGCCACGAATCCATGTAAACCCTCTAGCCGGTCCGGCGATCTTGGTGGCGATGACCAGTTTGTCGCGCTGCTGATGTTTCAGCCAGTTGCCGATGTAACGCTCGGTGCGATGCACGGTCTCGGCACGCGGGGCGACCGGGTACATCTCGGCGGTATCGATGAAGTTCACACCATGGGAGGATGCGTAATCTAGCTGGGCATGCGCCTCGGCTTCGGTGTTCTGTTCACCGAAAGTCATGGTGCCCAAGCACAGTGCTGACACTTTCAGGTCACTGCTGCCGATGACGCGATATTCCATGGTATTAACCTCGGGTATTGGATTGGCCGTGGAACGAAGTCAGCTCTATGCGTGGTGCAGGCTGCCAGCCTTCTTTGCGGTGTTCCGCCACCACGTTGGTGAAGATGCCGCCACGCACATAGAACTTGGCGGTCAGACGCATGAAACGCGGCTGGGTAGCGGCGACCAGATCATCCAGGATGCGGTTGGTCACATCTTCGTGGAAATGACCTTCCTCGCGGAACGACCACATATAGAGTTTTAGGCTCTTCAGTTCAACGCACTGTTCATCGGCGATGTAATCCAGAATCAGGGTGGCGAAGTCCGGCTGGCCTGTTTTTGGACAAAGGCACGTGAATTCAGGGATTTCCATGTGGATGTGGTAATCACGGCCGGGCTGAGGATTGGGGAAAGTCTCCAGTGTTTTGCCTGGTTTGGTAGTCATTGTTGGTTGCCCTTGGGAGTTCAGTTAGAATGCGGCGCATTATAACGTCACCCTGTCAGCAAATTGCGCCTCAGTCAGATCAAACTCGCCGGTTTCAAGTCCTTCGTTGATCCCACCAACATCTCCCTGCCAGGGCAGCTGGTCGGTATCGTCGGGCCCAACGGCTGCGGAAAATCCAATGTGATCGATGCGCTGCGCTGGGTGTTGGGTGAGTCCCGCGCCTCGGCTTTGCGCGGCGAATCCATGCAGGACGTGATCTTCAACGGCTCCGGCAACCGCAAGGCGGTATCGCGTGCCAGCGTCGAGCTGGTGTTCGACAACTCGCTGGGCAAGGTGGGCGGACAGTGGGCCAGCTATGCTGAGATATCCATCAAGCGTTCCTTGCAGCGTGACGGCGACTCGAATTACTACATCAACAACCAGAACGTCCGCCGCAAGGACATCACCGACATCTTCCTTGGTACCGGCGTCGGCGCACGTGCCTACGCCATCATTGAGCAGGGCATGATCTCGCGCATCATCGAGGCTAAGCCCGAAGAGTTAAGAGTGTTCCTTGAAGAAGCCGCCGGCGTTTCCAAATACCGCGACCGACGTCGCGAGACCGAGCTACGTCTGGCCGATACCCGCGTCAACTTATCGCGCGTGTCCGACATCCTGCTGGAACTGGATAAACAGTTGGCACACTTGAGCGAGCAGGCAGAAGTGGCCAAGGTCTATCGCGAACTGGAAGCACGTCGCGAAACCACGCAGCGCCTGCTTTGGTTGCTGAACAAGCAGGAGGCTACCGCACGACGCGAACGCTATATCCAGCAAGTAGAGAAGACCAAGAACGAACTGGAAGCCGAGATCGCCAAGTTGCGCGAAGTCGAGAGCCAACTGGAAGGGCGGCGTAGCGAACATTTCGCCTTGTCCGACGCGGTACATGCCAAGCAAGGCGACTTGTATGCGACCAACGCGGAAGTGGCGCGTCTGGAACAGCAGATCGCTTTCCTGAATGAACAGCGCAATCGACTGGCGCAACAGATCCAGAACGGTGAACGTCAGATCGCCCAGCAGCATGCCCAGCTGAAAGGGCTGCGTTCGCTGCAGACACATTGGCATGAGCAACAGCAGGATGGCGCAGTACGCATCAATGTCTGCGAAGAACGAGCCGAGAACGAAACGCAATACCTGCCACAGGCTGAGGAAGCATCGCGTCTGGCACAGGAAAAATACAATGCCATGCAGCGTGAACAACTGCTCATCCAGCAACAGTTACAACTGGCCGAAACGCAGCGCGGACATATCAGTGGCAATCTGCAACAGCTTGAAGGGCGTCGTTCTCGTTTGATGCAGGAACGTGACAGCCTGCCTCGGCCAGATACCGACGCTTTGACACAAGCGCAGCAACGTTCCGCCGAGATGCGGATGGAACAAGAGATGCAACAGGAGAAGCTGGCAACGCTACAGCAACGATTGCCTCAGGCTGACACAGCCCGCCGTGACGCACGTATGGCTGCGCAGGAACTAGAGCGCCAGCTGGGCCATACCGAAGCGCGCTTGAACGCGCTGAAGCAGTTGCAAGCCAAACTTGATAACGACAAGGATCTGCAAGCCTGGTTGGTCGAGCAGGGGCTGGATGGCGCACCGCGTCTGTGGCAGTCCATGCGTATCGAACAAGGCTGGGAAGACGCACTGGAAGCAGTGTTGCGTGAACGCATCAATGCTTTGCCTTTAGAGCGTTTGGATGATGCCGCAGGCTGGAAACAGCCGCCGGGTAAAGTGGCTTTGTTCGACACCCATACTGCTCACATGAACGTTTCGCCATCTCGTCCAGATCTGAAGCCGCTCGTGGATTTCGTGAAGGTACTGGATGACAAGGCAACGTCAGTGCTGCAAGACTGGTTGCACGATGTCTATGCGGTCAATGACCTGCAGACCGCCATGGCGCAGCGAGGCAATCTTGCTGCAGGCGTATGGCTGGTTACACCACAAGGCCATCTAATCAGCGCGCATAGCGTGCTGTTCCATGCGCCGGACAGCCAGGTGCATGGCATTCTGGCGCGTCAGCGTGAGATCGAATTGCTGCAGGAAGAAGCGGAACTGCGCGCCCATGCGCTGATTCAGGGTAAAGAAGCTGCCGCACAGGCGGATGCTGCTTATCAGGAAATGGAAAGCCATATCGCTGGTTTGCGCAGCACAGCATCTGCTTTGCAACAGCAATTGCATGACATACAGGTGCAGGTACTCAAACTTACGCAGGCTAACGAACGCACGCAGGAACGCAGTGCGCAGATAGCACAGGAGACTGAGGAGCTTGCAGCCCGCTCAGCTGAAGCACAGCAGCAGCTTGAAGAGATCGCGCAGACCATGGGTGAGCAGCAAGAACGCTTGGAGCAGAAGCAGATCGAGTGTGAGCAGGCCAGAGAGCAAGCCGGTGCGCAGGAGTCGGCATTGCGCGAGGTGCGTGAGCGTGCTCAACAAGCACAGCGCGAATTGCAGGAAGCCCACTTCTTTGCCAAGACTTGTGTCGAGAAGCTCGCCGATCTGGGCTCGAATATCGAGCAAAACACGACGACTTTGCAGGAGCTGGAGTCGGCATTGATGACCAGCCAGCAGGAGTTTGCGAACCTGACCGAGGGTGATGCCCAGGTGCAACTGCAGGGCGTTCTGGAGCAGCGTCAGGTGCAGGAGCAGTTGTTGGCTGATGCCCGCAACACCCTTGAACATGCAACAGTGAATCTGAATCAACTGGAGCAGTCTCGCCTGTCCTGCGAGCAGAAATTGAATCCTCTGCGCGAAAAGGTCAGCGAACTCACCTTGAAGGAGCAGGAAGCACGCTTGCAGTTCGAGCAATGGTCTGAGCAGTTGCAGGGTATAGAAGAAGAACCTTTGTTGCCTCTGCTGGAGGGGGCAAAGCTAGGTGGCTTGCAGACAGAGCTATCCAAGCTCGGTGTCGAGATCAATGCTTTGGGCGCGGTCAATCTGGCGGCACTGGAAGAACTGCAATCTTCGCAAGAGCGCAAGACCTATCTGGATGCACAGGCCAAGGATCTGAACGAAGCCATCGGCACGTTGGAAGATGCGATCCGTCGCATCGACAAGGAATCGCGCGACCTTCTGATGGCGACCTACGAAGAAGTGAATCGCCATCTGACCGAATTGTTCCCCGTGCTGTTCGGCGGGGGAGAAGCGCGTCTGGTGCTGACCGGAGAAGAGATTCTGGATAGTGGGGTGCAAGTGATGGCGCATCCGCCCGGCAAGAAGAACGCTTCCATCCATCTATTGTCAGGTGGTGAAAAGGCACTGACCGCCATCGCGCTGGTGTTCTCACTGTTCCAACTCAATCCGGCACCGTTCTGCGTGCTGGACGAAGTGGATGCGCCGTTAGATGACACCAATACCGAGCGGCTATGCAAACTGATCCAGAAGATGTCAGACAAGACCCAGTTCGTCTACATCAGTCATAACAAGATCACCATGGAGATGGCCCAGCAACTGGTCGGCGTGACCATGCAGGAGCGCGGTGTCTCCAAGGTGGTGTCGGTGGATATCGAAGAGGCGATGCGCATGCGCGACGCAAGCGCCGCGCCGGTGGCTGCTTAGTCGCAGTTGCCTTTGACGGCGTCACGTGCGCTATTCAGACGCTGAGCACGCTCAGCGTCGTCCATAAAACGTTTTTCGCCTTTCTCGTCGTAGGTAACCAAGCGCGTACCACTTTCCAGAGCGCGCAGATTCTCCTGAGCGGCTGCGCAGTTGCGCTTTCTTTCTTGCTGCTGGGCGGATTCACTCGCTGATTTCTCCGAAGCTTCTTTTTTCTCTTGGCGCGCTTTCTTTAACTCGGCTTCGCGCTGGGAGTAACTCTTGGAAGAGTAATCCACAGGAGCGGCTTCCTGCCCTTTGCCGGTGACATTGCGTACAGATTCCACCTTGGCATCCATTGGCGGGGAGTCGGAGTAGTGGACTTTTCCGTTCTCATCCACCCATTTATTGAGTCCGGCTTGTGCAGACAAAGAGATGAAGCCTAGTAAAAGCAGTGCGGTAGCAAATTTCATGGGGGCTCCCGAAGATAATTGATGTAAAACTACCTATTAATTTTGGGTGCGTCAATTTATCATGGCCCTCCAGATTTAAGTATGGGTATCTGAATAGATATCTAGAATCGGTTTTTGTTGGAGGGTAGATGCCGCATAGCAAGGCACCATCAAATCAGAGACAGGATTTCATGCGCGTTGAGAGCAACCAGGACTTGGTGTTGCGTCTCTTCCGCACCTACTATCGGTCACACCAGACTTCCGGCAAGTTGTTCGACGACTTTCCAGACTTTTTCTTGGTCAAGCCCATCGTATTGAAAGACCCGGACCTGATCGAACGGACTTCTGATCGTCTTATTCTTGAAGACTGCGTGCGCCGGGCCCAGGAACGTCAAGGCTTTGTGGGTGTCAGCAAATGGCGCAATCCCAAGCTGAATTATTACTGGCTGGAGCTTTCTGTCTTTCCCTTTATGCTGGGGGATGAAGTGACCCAGAACAACGAAGGCGAGTTCTATTACGTACTCAACCAGTTCATCGAATACACACGCGAGCATCCCAAGCAGTTTGGCGATATGGCCGGCGGCATGGAACATGATAAGGATTTAGCCTTGATGCTGGACGGTATCGGCAAGCATGCAGTCAAGATGCGATCCCTGTTGCCGCATTATCCACTCGACAAATTGGTTACCTTCAATCCGAACTGGCCGCTGACCGAAGTCAATAAACTGCTGCAGACCCTCAAAGGTAGTGATCTGGATTGGTGTGAGCTCTTTTTTGAACACATCATCTATGTGATGGGGAACAAGCGGTAACCCGAAGCGCAATGCAGCAAGCTAGCTCAGTTGCAGCGACAAGTTTTGATATAATGCGCGCTTTGCGGAGGAAGGTTCCATGCGTATCACTCAAAAAGCTCTCACATTCGATGATGTTCTATTGCTTCCTGCGCAATCTGATGTCCTGCCGCGCGATGTCAGTCTGCGCGCCCATCTCACTCGCAACATCCAGTTGAATATCCCGCTGCTGTCGGCAGCGATGGATACCGTCACCGAAGCGCGTCTTGCCATAGCGCTGGCCCAAGAGGGCGGTATCGGCATCATCCACAAGAACATGACAGCAAAAGAGCAGGCCGCCCATGTGGCCAAGGTCAAGCGCTTCGAGAGCGGCGTGGTCAAGGATCCGATCAGTATCAGCCCGGATATGACCGTACGTGATGTGCTGAATCTGACCGATATGCACAAGATATCCGGCCTGCCCGTCCTGCAAGGCAAAAGTGTAGTGGGTATCGTCACCAACCGAGATCTGCGTTTTGAAAGCAATCTTGATCAACCCGTCAGCAACATCATGACGCCGCGCGAGCGTTTGATCACAGTCAACGAGAATGCCAGCCATGACGAAGCCCGCAATCTGATGCATAAACACCGTATCGAGCGCGTGCTGGTGGTGAATGACGCTTTCGAACTGTGCGGACTGATGACGGTGAAAGACATCCTCAAGTCGACCGAGCATCCGAATGCCTGCAAGGACAGCCAAGGCCGTCTGCGCGCAGGTGCGGCAGTCGGTGTGGGGGAGGGCACTGAAGAACGAGTGAGGTTGCTGGTCGAAGCGGGTGTGGACGTCATCGTGGTGGATACCGCCCACGGCCATTCGCAAGGCGTGCTGAGCCGTGTGCAGTGGGTCAAGAAGAACTTCCCGCAGGTAGATGTCATCGGCGGCAACATCGCCACGGCTGCCGCAGCCAAAGCACTGGTCGATCATGGTGCAGACGGCGTCAAGGTCGGCATCGGCCCCGGTTCTATCTGCACCACACGTATGGTGGCAGGGGTGGGGGTACCGCAGATCACGGCGATCCATAACGTCGCTGAAGCACTGGCAGGCACTGGCGTGCCGCTGATCGCAGACGGCGGTGTACGTTTCTCGGGTGACATCTCCAAAGCTATTGCTGCAGGCGCGAACTGTGTGATGCTGGGTGGTTTGTTCGCCGGTACAGAAGAAGCGCCGGGCGAGATTGAGCTGTTCCAAGGCCGTTCCTACAAGTCATATCGCGGTATGGGCAGTTTGGGCGCGATGCAGCAAGGCTCCAAGGATCGTTACTTCCAGGATACGGAAGGCAATAACGACAAGCTGGTGCCAGAAGGTGTTGAAGGTCGCGTGCCTTACAAAGGCAGCGTGCTGGCAGTGATCCACCAGCTGCTCGGTGGGCTGCGCGCCAGCATGGGTTACCTTGGGTGCAAGGATATTCCCACCGTGCACGCCAATGCTGAATTCGTGCAGATCACTGCTGCGGGTATGCGTGAATCGCACGTGCATGACGTGCAGATCACCAAAGAAGCTCCGAACTACCACATCGACTAACTGCGGGAAGGGAGAAGGGGGAAGAGGTAAGGGTAAAACCGGCGCCTCTTCCCCTTGAGCGCTGCAGGCGCGGTCCCTTCTCCCTTCACCTTTCTCAGGTTCCAGAACATGCATAAAAAAATCCTCATCCTCGACTTCGGTTCGCAGTACACCCAGCTGATTGCCCGCCGCGTGCGCGAGACACATGTCTATTGCGAATTGCATCCCTGGGATATGAGCGAAGCCGATATCCGCGCCTTCGATCCGGCTGGCATCATCCTTTCAGGTGGCCCGAACTCGGTCTACGAAGACGAAACGCCTAAGGCACCTCAAGTGGTGTTCGATCTGCGCGTGCCGGTGTTTGGTATCTGTTACGGCATGCAGACCATGTCGGCGCAACTGGGAGGGCAGGTCGAGAGCGGTACCGTGCGTGAGTTCGGTTATGCCGAGATACGTGCGCACGGTCACTCGAAACTGTTCGACGGCATTCAGGACAAGAGCAATGCCCAAGGGCACGGTCTGCTCGATGTGTGGATGAGTCATGGTGACAAGGTCACCGCCTTGCCACCCGGATTCAGCGCCATCGCGTCCAATGAAGCCACACCGTTCGCCGCGATGGCAGACGAGTCGCGTGGCTACTATGCCGTGCAATTCCATCCCGAAGTGACGCATACCCATCAGGGCAAAGCGATCATCGCTCGATTCGTGCATGATATCTGCGGTTGTGGTCAGGATTGGAACATGCCGGACTACATCGCCGAGGCCGTTGCCAGGATCAAGGAGCAGGTCGGTGATGAAGAGGTCATCCTCGGGCTGTCCGGCGGTGTTGATTCTTCCGTTGCAGCCGCTTTGATCCATCGCGCCATCGGTGACCAGCTCACTTGTGTGTTCGTCGACAATGGCTTGTTGCGCCTGAAAGAAGGCGAGCAAGTGATGGAGACTTTCGGCAAGAACATGCATATGAAAATCGTGCATGTGGATGCCAGCGCTGAATTCATGAAGCATCTACAGGGTGTGACCGATCCCGAGCAGAAACGCAAAGTCATCGGCCGCGAGTTCGTGGAAGTGTTCCAGCGCGAATCGGCCAAGCTCAAGAGCGCTAAATGGCTGGCGCAAGGCACCATCTATCCCGATGTGATCGAGTCTGCCAGCTCCAAGACCAAGAAAGCACATAACATCAAGAGTCACCACAACGTGGGCGGTCTGCCGGAGTCTATGCATCTAAAACTGCTGGAGCCTTTGCGCGAATTGTTCAAGGATGAAGTGCGTGAACTCGGTGTTGCACTGGGTCTGCCGGCAGATATGGTGTATCGCCATCCATTCCCCGGCCCTGGCTTGGGCGTGCGCATCTTGGGTGAAGTAAAACCAGAGTTCGCAGAATTGTTGCGCCGTGCCGATGCAATCTTCATCGAAGAACTGCGCGCTACGTGTGATGAGGAAGGCAAGAGTTGGTATGACAAGACTTCACAGGCGTTCACCGTCTTCCTGCCGGTCAAATCGGTGGGCGTGATGGGTGACGGCCGCACCTACGAGTGGGTGGTATCGCTGCGCGCTGTAGTGACCAGCGATTTCATGACGGCACACTGGGCGCACCTGCCTTACGAGCTGCTGGGTAAGGTCTCCAATCGCATCATTAACGAAGTCCGCGGCATCAACCGAGTGGTGTACGACATCTCAGGAAAACCGCCTGCCACTATCGAGTGGGAATAGTTTCCCAGATTGCATGATTGCCCCTGCCGCAAGCGTGGGGGCTGTTCGAATACTGAAATAAGCCACTTTCCCCGCTTTATTCAGCAGATACAAATAATCACCAACTGTTAATTTAGCCTCGTGCCAAAACGGCAAACAAGTTTTAAGCGAGGTTAAACATGTCAGCACTCAACAAGATCCGTCTAGTTTCTTCCCGCGATGAGGAAGCGGCAGAATCTGAAGCCATTATCGAATCGCGTGGCCGTATCGAGGCCGAGATCGATGCGCAACTCGCTGCTCAGGCCCGTTCGCGTGCCGAAGCACATGCGCGCGCCATCGCGCATGGTAAGGCGCAACGTGAAAGCGAGATCGCCGAGCAGATCGAGATGCGCAACCGAGCGGAAACACAACTTGTTGAAGAAGTGCGTACGCGCCTAGAGCAGGAACGTGCGCTGACCCAGGCCTCTCAAGAAAAAGTCACGGCTGAAGCCCGTCTGGCCGAATCAGTGCGCATCCGCCAGCAAGCAGAGCTTGAAGCGCAGAAAGAGTTGGAGAAACGCCTGCTCGCCGAGCAACGATTGCATGATGAGCAACGCCGTCGAGCCGAGGCTGAACATGAAGCAGCCCTGAAAACGCAGGAGCGAGAAGTCAGCGAAGCCGAACTCAGCAAGGTGGCTGCAGATAAGCTCAAACAGGAGCGTGAGGTTGTCGCGCTGGTGAATGCCAAACTGGCTGCCGAACGTTCTGCACAAGAAGCACTGATCGCGCGTGAGCGCAAAGAATCATTGGCATTGGCCGAGATTCAGGCTCGCATCGCCGCGGAACTGGAAGCGGAGCGTGCGGCTTCAATGCGTGCCGATGAAGAACGTGCACTCACCGAAAGCATCGAGCTGCGCAGCCGTATCGAGCAGCAAGCACAGGAAGAAGCCGCCGCACGCAATGCCGTGGAATGCCGAGCAGCCGAAGTTGCACGGCAAACCTTGGAAAAAGAACAACTGGCACGTGCTGCAGCCGAGCAGAAGCTAGCGCAGGAGCAGGAGGCGCTGCGCTTGCTGACTGAGCGTGCGGAGACCGAGCGCCAAGCTGCTGTCGAGCGAGAAGCCGCCAATCAATTGCTGCGCAAGGCAGAAGCCGATGCACGCGATCTACTGGTGGCGGAGAAACAAGCCAAACAAGCTGCCGAGTCTCGCGCTCTGACTGCACGGCAATTGGTGCAGGAAGCGCAGCAACGTGCTGAAGTCGAGATGTACGCATCCCGTGGGCTGGAACTGCAGTTAGCAGCAGAGCAGGAAGCCATCGCCAATGCCCTCAAGCATCGTGAGATGGCCGAGCGTGCACATGAACTTGCCGTGCAAAAAGCAGCATCCGAGCAACAACTCTATCTGGCTGAACAACAACAGGCTGCCAACGACAAGCAGGAAGTGCAGATGTTCCAGCAAAGGCTGGATGCGATCAACCAGCAACTAGCTACGTCAGAGACACGCGTGCAGCTATCGATCGCTGAATGCGAGGCAGAAGAACAGCGCCTGGCCACCGAGATGGCTGAATTGGCCGCCATCCAGCAGCGTATCGACGCGGAACAAAAAGCTGAGATCGCCGCACGCCAACGTTTGGAAGCAGAGGCAGAAGCTGAACGGCTGGCAGTACAGCGTGCCGAGCAGGAAGCCGAGGCTGAACAGGTCGCTTTACGCCGGGTGATCGCTGAACAACAGGCCATTGATGCCATGACTGCTCGTATGGATACAGAAATGAGCGCCATTGAAGTGGACAACGAGCGTCTGGCACAAGAAGTACGTGCAAAAGAAGTCGCAGCTGCCAAGCTGGCACAGGATAAGTCTCTGTTGGAAGCGGCGCGAGACCAAGAATCTTTGGCCTTGCGAGCCATGAATATGAACAAGATGAAGATCGATGCGCTTAATCAAGCTGCTCAAGCCGAACAGGCTGCGATTGCGGCTGATGCGAGAGCTGTCGTGATGGCACGTCAACGCATCAAAGCCGCACAAGAAGCCGAACGGCTGGCGCAAGCGCAAACACAGGAAGAAGCGGCTTTGAATTTGCTCGAACAGCAGAATGAAACGAACCGGACACAGATCGAAAGCATGCGTCTCGCGCGTGAGGAAGCTGAACGCTTGGCCAATATCGAAGCTGCTGCCCGTATGGAACACGAGCAAAAATTATCGGAATTGAGCACACAGCGTGCTGAAGCCGAGCGTCACGCACGCACAGTAGCTGAAGAGAATGTCAACTTGCAGGCGGAATTAAAAACCTTGGCTGAAGCATTTGCCGAACACGATGCCCGTAATAATGCAGATTTGCGCGAGGAAATGCAGCAACTCTCCGCCGCCCTGGAGACAGAAAGTCTGTTGGCCAGAGTACGCCGTACCAACTGGATCGCTCGCTTGTCGCAAGGGGCACTGGTGGCCACATTGGTGCTGAGCACGGGGTTGTGGATGAATGCACCAAGCTCGGTGGCATACTCATCCGGTCAGATCGCCACTAAGCCGGTCGCGACAGCAGCAGCACCACAGAAGATCGATTTGGCCAGTTTTCAACTTGCGACAGAATTGAGTATGCCCGCGATGCAAGTGGCGACAGCAGAATAACAAGGTGATTGCTCCGGGAGGAATGGAAAACGGCGGCCTTGGCCGCCGTTTTCTTTGGTAGATACGATATCAACGAGAGACGCGCACCACACCGCCGCTTTCGATCACCCGCACTTTGTCACCCACGTTAAAGGGCTCATCGTTGACCGACTTTTCCTGCACCACAGAGATGTGGCTACCGTCTTCCAACAGAATGGAGAATTCGATACCGTCCTCGCGCGTATAACCTTCCTCTGCCGCCGCGCCGGCCATGCCTCCGACCACAGCGCCCAGTACGCGCATCACATCGCTGCCTTTGCCTCCCCCGGTCGAACTGCCCGCGATGCCGCCGACCACGGTACCGGCTGCCGTGCCGATCTGTGTGGCGGTGCCTTCGATGCGCACCGCGTTAAGCTGTTCGATCGTGCCGACGCGGAAGGTCTGGGCCTGACGTACCTGGTCGCGCGTATACACGTCGCCCGACTTGCTGCTGGCGCATGCGCCGAGCAACAAGGCACTAGCTACAAGCAGAATGATGGAGGGATGGTTCATGATGAGACTCCTTGATCGGATAGCAGTTTTGGATACACGGTTTGATTGCAACGCCCGCCGACAGTTCAATCGTTTTCGTTATCCGGTTTCCAGCGTTTCAACAGCAGCGCATTGCTGACCACCGACACCGAACTCATCGCCATCGCCGCGCCCGCCACTACCGGATTGAGCATGCCCAGCATCGCCAAAGGGATGCCCAGCACGTTGTAGGCGAAGGCGAAGAACAGGTTCTGGCGGATCTTGCGCAGGGTGGCGCGCGACAGGGAGATGGCATCGGCCACAGACATCAGGTCGTTGCGCATCAGGGTGATATCGGCCGCTTCCAGCGCAATGTCGCTGCCGCTCTTCATGGCGAAACTCACATCGGCCGCCGCCAGTGCCGGGGCGTCGTTGATGCCGTCGCCGACCATGCCGACCACCTTGCCGCCTTTCTTGAACGAAGTCACGTGGCGCGCCTTGTCCTGCGGCAATACTTCGGCCAGATATTCATCAACGCCCGCCTGTTTTGCGATAGCTCGGGCGGTCGTATCGTTATCGCCACTCAGCATCACCACGCGAATACCCATGCCGCGCAGCTTGGCAACAGCATCGCGACTGCTTTCACGCAGGCGGTCGGCCAATGCAATGTAGCCCAGCACGGCATCATCGCGCGCCAGCACGATGACCGAACGGCCATCGGCTTGCATGGCAGTCAGCGCGGCATCGTCCAGTGCGATATTTTGAGATTTGGCAAAGGCGGGCGAACCCAGCAGGCAGTTCGCGCCATCGACGGTGGCCATCAACCCTTGGCCGGTATGTTCGTGCAGGTCGCCGACTTCGATGATGGCTTGTTCGCCGGCATGCTGGAGTAGGGCACGGGCGAGCGGATGGGTGGAATGCTGCGCCAGTGCGGTGGCGGTGTGTAGCAGGTCTTCGTTCGAAATACCGGCAGAAGGAACGACATCGGTCACCACCGGTTTGCCTTCCGTCAGTGTGCCAGTCTTGTCCAGCACCAAGATATTGAGCTGGTGCGCACGTTCCAGTGCAGCCGCATCTTTAGCCAGAATGCCTGCATGTGCGGCGCGACCGGTGGCGACGACCACCGCTGTAGGGGTCGCCAAGCCAAGGGCACAGGGACAGGCGATGACCAGCACCGACACGGCATTGATCAATGCCTGACTGAAATCGCCGCCGTACATCCACCAGGCGACGAAAGTCAGCGCGGCGATGCCGAGCACGGCGGGGACGAACACGGCGGATATCTTGTCGGCCAGACGCTGGATCGCGGCTTTTGAACCTTGCGCCTGTTCCACCAGCCGGATGATGGCGGCGAGTTGGGTCTGCGAACCGACTGCCAGCGCACGGCAACGCAGCACGCCTTGCTGGTTGAGCGTGGCGGCATAGACTTTGGTGCCGGCCTGTTTGAGTTGCGGCAGACTTTCGCCGGTGAGCATGGCCTCGTCGATACTCGATTCGCCTTCCAGCACGATACCGTCCACCGGCACGCTCTCGCCGGGGCGCACGAGATAGATGTCTTCCGGTCTTAACGAACCGGCGGAGACGTCCAGCACCTGTCCGTTGCGCTCGGCATGGGCGATCTTGGGTTGCAGGTTGATCAGGGATTCCAGCGCAGCGGAGGCTTTGCCTTTGGCGCCTGCCTCCAGCAATTTACCCATCAGCACCAAGGTGATCAGCGTGGCACTGGCCTCGAAATAAACCGGCTGATCCAGCCCGAGCAGCCATACCGCAACGCTCATGAAATAGGCCGCGCTGGTACCGAGCGCGACCAAGACATCCATATTGCTGCCGCCGCTGCGCAGGGCGGCCCATGCGCCGCTGTAGAAACGTGCGCCAGCCCAGAACTGCACCGGCGTAGCGAGTAGCCATTGTGCCCACAACGGCATCATCAGATGAACACCGGCGAACATCAGCGCCATTTCGCCTATCAGCGGCAGTGTCAGCAACAGCGAAACGAGGAACAGATTGCGCTCGTGGTTCAGCAGCGCCATGCGATCCGCTTTTTCGGCGGCGAAGTCGCGTGCTGGGTGTGCGTCGAATCCGGTATGGCGCACGGTCTCCAGAATTGTATCCAGATCGGTGCGGCTGGGATCGAAGGTGAGGCTGGCTTTTTCAGTAGCGATGTTCACCACGGCGGTGACATCGGGGAGTTCGTTCAGGGATTTTTCCAGACGGGCAGAGCAGGATGCGCAACGCATCCCAGCGATCTGCAATTCGGCGTGTTCTGTCTTTTCAGTCATGGCACGCCGAATCTACCACGATTTACAACGGGCGTTTGATGCTCACACCGCCGCGTAACTGACCGGGCTTGTAGCCGGTGGCCTGGTCATGCGGATAATCCTCTGCAAGACGCGCCTGTACAGCGGGAGAGATGTCGCTGGCGCTGCCGTGGCAGGCGACGCAGCCTGGCTGCAGCACGATACCTTTCATGTAACGCAGGTATTTGCCGTTAGGCTCTTTCACGATCTCGGCGACTTCCAGTGTCTTGGGGTCAGCACCTTTAGCCAGTTGTTTTTCCATCTTCTTCAAGGCCTTTTGTTCCCATGCGTCCGGTGTGCCCAACATAGGGTTGCGCACCTTGTCCGAAACGCGGGTCAGCTTGATGCCTTGCTGGCGCGAGATATCACCGGCCATCGCGGGAGCGATGTCCTTGCACACCTGGATGGCGGACTGCGGGCCGCCTTCGGTCACGGCCTTTTTATTCTCAGCCATCAGTTGCTGCATGAACGGGCCAATCACGGCACGGCTCTCTTCACGGTATTTTTCCAAGTTGTCTGCCATCGCGGGGGCGGACAGAACGAACAGCGCAGTTAATAGCAGCGTTTTTTTCATATTGACTCCTAATATATAAAATGCCCGGCAGAAGCCGGGCAATTCAGGAAAAGTGAAATTATTTCTTTTCGGTCGAGCAGGTGCTCATGCCAAAGATCGCATAGGCCGGGCAGAAGCCGAAGATACCAGTCAACAGCGGCACAACACCGATCCAGCCCCATACGCCGATTGTCTCGGTAACAGTCAGGCCGATCAAAGCCAAGCCAGCCACTACACGCAGTCCACGATCGATACCACCTTCATTGCATTTCATTTTCGACTCCTTTAGTTAAGGGTTACGGTTGTTGAATACTACTCCGACTTCAATTGCCAGGCTGCATGGCAAGCCACACAGCTGGAAAGGGTGTTGCTCAACTTGTTCAGAATCTCGCCGGAAGGCTTTCCAGCCTCGGCATCCTGGGCGATCTCATCCATTGCGTGGTGCACGCTCATGCCTAGCTCCTTGAACGACATCGGTAGTTTGGCCATCAGGGCAGGATTCACGTCTGCAGCTGAAGCCATACCGGAAGCACGTGCTGCTTGGGCTACCTGTTTCATGTCTTTTTTGTTCAGGCCCTCCAGAATCCCTTGTGTCGATGCCAGCAAGCCACGCATTTCGACCAGTGCCAGTTCACGCTCGGCAGGATTCAGCATGATCGCGGTGCGTTGACCATCGATCGGGGCGGTGTTGCCTTTGATGAAGAACCAGCCGAAAACGATCACACTAACGACCCACAGAACGATGGCAAATAAAGCGAGCTTGCTGATTTTCATGGTGGACTCCTTGATTGAACGGCCCGCATCATATGGAGAGCGAACAATACTGTCTGTGAGAAACATCACACTTGAGTGCATAGCGGTTTCCTGTTTCAATCCATGCCCATTACGGACTTGGGGACAATCATGGGGCAGGCAAGCATAGGCATCATCGGCGGTAGCGGCGTTTATGACATCGAAGGTCTGGAAAACAAACGCTGGGAAAAGGTCGAATCGCCTTTCGGCGAGCCGTCTGATGAACTGCTATTCGGTGAATTGCACGGTGTGCAGCTGGCCTTTCTGCCGCGTCATGGGCGCGGACACAAGATTTCCCCCTCCAATATCAACTTCCGCGCCAACATCGACGCACTGAAACGCGCCGGCGTGACCGATGTCATCTCGGTGAGTGCTGTCGGCTCCCTGCGCGAACATCTATCTCCCGGCACTTTCGTTATCGTCGATCAATTCATCGACCGCACCTTCGCGCGCGAGAAATCTTTCTTCGGTAATGGGCTAGTGGCGCATGTCTCCATGGCGCGCCCTGTGTGCGGACGTTTGGGTGATCACATCGAGAGCGCCGCCATCGAGGCTGGCATCTCCGTCATGCGCGGCGGTACCTATCTGGTGATGGAAGGCCCTCAATTCTCCACCTTGGCTGAGTCCGAGATGTACCGCACCTGGGGTTGTGACGTGATCGGCATGACCAATATGCCCGAAGCAAAGCTCGCGCGCGAAGCCGAGCTTTGCTATGCCACGGTGGGCATGGTCACCGACTACGACTGCTGGCATCCGAACCATGATGACGTGACTGTGGATCAGATCATCCAGGTGCTGCTGAGCAATGCCGACAAAGCCCGCACCTTGGTCAAACACGCCGTGCCGCATGTCGCCTCCGACAAGCAAGCCTGCGAATGTAGCTGCCGCAATGTATTGCAACATGCACTCATCACCGCACCGGAAGCACGCGATGCAGAAATGGTGCAAAAGCTGCAAGCCATCGCAGGTCGTGTACTGAAGTGAGCGAACAATCATTGCGCGCAGCACTGCTGCAAACTTCGCGCCACATGGTCGAGCTCGGCCTCAATCGCGGCACAGCCGGTAATGCCTCGGTACGCTGCGGTGAAGACATCCTCATCACTCCTTCCGCCTTGCCGGTCGCCGAGATGGGCGAAGCAGACTTGGTGCTGATAGATAAAGCAGGCAAAGTGCTGCAAGGCCGCAAGCCCTCCAGTGAATGGCGCTTTCACTGCGACATCCTCAATGCCCGTCCCGAGATTGGCGCAGTGCTGCACATGCATTCCACCTACGCCACCACGATGGCGTGTCTGGGCAAGGACGTGCCCGCCGTGCACTATCACATCGCCATCGCGGGCGGCGACAGCATCCGCTGCACGCCTTACACCATCTTTGGTGAACAGAACCTGTCCGACCTTGCGTTGGAAGCTCTGCGTGACCGCAAAGCCTGCCTGCTCGGTAACCACGGCTTGATCGCGCTGGGTAAAGACCTGAACGACGCGCTGTCCGTCGCGCACGAGGTCGAATACCTGTGCGAGGTCTACTGGCGCGCGCTGTCGGTGGGGGAGCCGAACATACTCACCGCGCAACAGATGCACGAAGTGAAAGCCAAATTCGTGGAGTACAAGAAACGTAGTTAGCAACGAGATCCGTTCGTCCTGAGTAGGCGCAGCCGTATCGAAGGATGTACGACAACAAATAAGGAAATAGCAATGCCCATCAAATCCCGAGTCCGCACCGTCCCCCATTACCCCAAGCAGGGCATCATGTTCCGCGACATCACCACGGTGCTCAAAGACCCCATCGGCCTGCGCGCCACCATCGACGAACTGGTACGCAGATATAAAGACGTGAAGATCGACAAGATCGCGGGTATCGAATCGCGCGGCTTCATCCTCGGCGCACCGCTGGCCTACGCACTCGGCGTCGGCTTCGTGCCCATCCGCAAGAAGGGCAAACTGCCCGCCGAAACCATCGGTCACGATTACGAGCTCGAATACGGCACCGACCGTATCGAGATCCACACTGACGCCATCAGTAAGGGCGAGAAGGTGTTGCTGGTGGATGACCTCATCGCCACCGGCGGTACTGCCGAAGCAGCCGTCATCCTCATCGAGAAGATGGGCGGCAAGATCATCGAATGTTCTTTCATGATCGATCTGCCGGACATCGGCGGGCGGGCGCGGCTGGAGAAGCGCGGGCAGAAAGTGTTTGCGCTGTGTGAGTTCGAGGGGGATTGATGAAAGTCGAAACCCTGCGCTGGTTCAACAACCGGCTGGAAATGATAGACCAGCGCATCCTGCCTGCTGCGTTCGAGTACCTGAGTTACTACACGGCCTCTTCGGTGGCGGAGGGGATACGCAACATGGTGGTGCGCGGTGCGCCTGCCATCGGTGTGGCGGCGGCTTATGGTGTGGCGCTGGAAGCATTGCGTTTGCGGGACAACTCCGTATCTGAATTCAATGCTGGCATGGAGACGGGATTCTCCGTGCTGGCGGCCAGTCGCCCGACGGCGGTGAATCTGTTCTGGGCTTTGCAGCGTATGCGCAAGGTTTGGGAGAGTGTGGCGGGTCAAGACCCCAAACAGATCGCCGAGCGTTTGCTGTCTGAGGCGCATGAGGTGCTGGCCGAAGATATCCGCATCAATAAGGCGATGGGCGCGAACGGCGCGGCGCTATTGAATGATGGCGCGAGGGTGCTGACCCATTGCAATGCTGGGGCGTTGGCGACGGCCGGGTGGGGCACGGCGCTGGGTGTGTTCCGTTCGGCAGTGGAGACGGGTAAGAAGATATCGGTGATCGCCGATGAGACGCGTCCTTTCCTGCAAGGCGCTAGGCTGACGGCCTGGGAGATGGTGCAGGAGAAGATTCCGGTGACGCTGATCACCGACAATATGGCCGGTCATTTGATGGCGCACGGCGAGATTGATGCGGTGGTGGTGGGAACCGACCGCGTGGCGGCCAACGGTGATGTGGCGAACAAGATCGGCACTTATATGGTGGCGGTGCTGGCCAAACGCCATAACATCCCGTTCTATGTGGCATGTCCACTGTCCACAATCGACCTCAATGTCGCTTCGGGTAAGGACATCCCCATCGAGGAGCGTTCGGTGGATGAGGTGAAGGGTTTCCGTGACTACCACTGGGCGGCAGAGGGGGTGAAGATCCGCAATCCGGCCTTTGATGTGACCCCGGCTGAGCTGGTGACGGGGTTGATCACAGAGAAGGGTGTAGTGCTCAACCCTGATGTTCAGAGCATCCGCAAGCTGTTCGAGTGAGTCTTATTCGGGCATTTAGCCGATAGTCATGTGTCGCTTGGCCCCATTCTTGGGGCGAGCTGCGGTGAGTATTGTTCGATATTCCATAAATACCTGTTTCCCATAAGCAAACCTTTTGGTACAATCCGCGCCGTTTTCAGATGGGCTTCGAGCCCGTTTTTTATTTGTGGGATCGAATATGGACGTTGCAAACCTGGTTGAAACGACGCTGACCGGCATGGGCTACGAGCTGGTCGATCTGGAATTGTCCGGCCGCGGCATGATGCGCGTGTTCATGGACAAGCCGGAAGGTATCGCGGTCGAGGACTGCGAACGTGTGAGTAACCAGCTGGTACGTCTGTTCACGGTGGAAGGGGTGGAGTATGAGCGCCTTGAGATTTCTTCACCGGGGTTGGACAGGGTAGTCAAGAAAGAAGCGGACTTTGTGCGCTTCAAAGGGCAGAAGGCAAAATTCAAGTTGCGTCTGCCTGTGAACGGTAGCAAGCAGTTGGTGGGCATCATCGGTGAGTTGAAGGATGGTGTGCTGCAGCTGGATATGGCTGGCAGTTTGGTCGAGGTCGAACTGTCTAATGTGGATAAGGCGCGTTTAGTGCCCGTATTTTGATTTGATGCAGTCGGAGAAAAACGATGAGTCGTGAAGTTCTATTGTTGGTGGATGCCTTGGCACGTGAAAAGAACGTGGACAAGGATATCGTGTTCGGTGCTCTGGAGTCCGCTTTGGCTTCCGCGACCAAGAAACGTTTCGTGGAAGAAGAGGCCGATGTGCGTGTCAGCATCGATCGCGAATCCGGCGAATACGAGTCTTTCCGTCGCTGGGAAGTGATGGACGACGAGACTTTCGAAACCCCCGAACTGCATATCAAGCTCGAAGAAGCGCAGAAGCGCGATGCCGAGATCGAGATGGGCGAGTTCATCGAAGAGCCGCTGGAGAACATCGACTTCGGCCGTATCGGCGCGCAAGCTGCCAAGCAAGTCATCTTCCAGAAGATCCGCGACGCAGAGCGTGAGCAGATCCTGGCTGACTTCATGGAGCGCAACGAACATCTGGTGTCCGGCACGATCAAGCGTATCGAGCGCGGTAACGCCATCATTGAATTCGGCAAGATCGAGGCTTTGCTGCCACGCGATCAGATGATCCCGAAAGAGAATCTGCGTATCGGTGATCGTGTGCGTGCATATCTGTTGCGCGTTGACCGCACAGTGCGCGGCCCACAGATCATCCTGTCGCGTATCACTACCGAGTTCTTGAAGAAACTGTTCGAACTGGAAGTGCCTGAGATCGAAGAAGGCATTCTGGAGATCGTCAGCGCGTCACGTGATCCAGGCTCTCGCGCCAAGATCGCTGTACGCACCAACGATCAGCGTCTTGACCCCATCGGTACTTGCGTCGGTATGCGCGGTTCGCGCGTGCAGGCTGTGACCACCGAATTGGCCGGTGAGCGCGTTGACATCATCCTGTGGTCTGATGATCCTGCGACTTTCGTCATCAATGCACTGGCGCCGGCTGAAGTCACTTCCATCATGGTGGACGAAGACAAGCACAGCATGGATGTGGTGGTTGAAGAAGAGAATTTGGCACAAGCCATCGGCCGTGGCGGTCAGAACGTACGTTTGGCTACAGAGTTGGCAGGTTGGGAGATCAACCTGATGACTGTTGAACAGTCCGCCGAGAAGAACGAGCAGGAGTTCGCAGTGGTTCGCGACTTGTTCGTTGAAAAATTGGATGTGGATGAAGAAGTCGCCGACATCCTGGTTCAGGAAGGTTTCAATACGCTGGAAGAAGTCGCGTATGTGCCGCTGGATGAGATGTTGGAGATCGAAGCATTTGACGAAGCGACCGTGGAAGAGCTGCGCAGCCGCGCACGCAATTCATTGTTGACTGCCGCTATCGCCAATGAAGAACAGGTCGAACACAATATTGAAGACCTGCTGAAGATCGAAGGTATGGACGCTGATACAGCTCGTACGCTGGCTGGTAAAGGAGTGGGCACGCAAGACGATTTGGCCGACCTCGATACCGACGAGTTGATGGAGCTGACCGGTATGGACGGTGAGCGCGCCAACCAGTTGATCATGACGGCGCGTGCGCCATGGTTCGAATAAGTAATTAGCCTATGGGCTGAAGGAAAGTAATGGGAAAAATCAATGTCGCTCAATTCGCCGGGGAACTGGGTCTCCCGGTCGAACTGCTACTGGAACAGTTGCAGTCGGCCGGTGTAGCCAAGCAAAAGGACTCCGATCCGATATCCGAGCAAGATAAAGCGAAGTTGCTTGAGCACCTGCGCAGCGCGCACGGTGGCGGTAAGAGCAAGATCACGGTGACACGCCGCGAGACGACTGCGATCAAAAAAGCCGACAGCACCGGCAGGTCGCGCACCATTCAGGTCGAAGTGCGCAAGAAACGCACCATCGCACCGCTGACTGAGAAGCCTGAGGCGGAAGTGCCAGTAGCAGCGCCTGAAGCAGTGGTTGACGCGCCGACCAAATCCAAGCCCAAGCCCAAGCAAGTGCTGGATGATGCTGAAAAGCAGGCGCGTGAAGAAGAAGCGCGTCAGGCTGCTGAGTTGGCAGCGCGTCAGGCAGCCGATGTGGAAGCCAAACAAGCACGCAGCAAGCGCAAGGCAGTCGCTGCAGAGCCTAAGCCAGAGCCTGTGGCCGAAGAAAAGCCTGCCGTCGCAGCGGAGCCAGTTGCTGCTGCAGCTGCAACACCTGCTGCCGTACCGGAAGGTACCTTGCACAAGCCAACATTGCGTCCGGGTGACAAGGTCGCCAGACCTTCGAGAAAGGCTGAGAAAGCCGCGCCCAAAAAAGACAGCCCATGGGATGAGGCTGGCCACAAGAAACGTCCGGCATCACGCAACACGGATACCCGCGGTGGCGTGACTGCGCGCCCAGGTTCATTGCGCGCTGGACGTCACGACAAACATAGCAAGACCGAGAGCGCACATGCGTTCTCGCTGCCGACTGAACCGATCGTGCAGGAAGTCACTATCCCGGAAACCATCTCTGTTGCTGATTTGGCGCAGAAGATGTCCATCAAGGCAGCAGAGATCATCAAAGCACTGATGAAGATGGGCTCCATGGTGACCATCAATCAGGTGCTGGATCAGGAAACCGCGATGATCGTGGTTGAAGAGATGGGCCACAAAGCAGTACCAGCCAAGCCGGACGATCCCGATGCCTTCCTGATGGAAGATGTCGAGCACGAAGATGCGATCCTTGAGTCGCGTGCGCCGGTAGTGACCGTGATGGGTCATGTGGACCACGGTAAGACATCCTTGCTGGATTACATCCGCCGTACTCGTGTCGCCAGTGGCGAAGCGGGCGGTATCACGCAGCACATCGGCGCCTATCACGTGGATACACCACGCGGCATGATCACTTTCCTCGATACTCCGGGTCACGAAGCCTTTACGGCGATGCGTGCCCGTGGTGCGCAAGCGACTGACATCGTGATTCTGGTCTGTTCCGCTGATGATGGCGTGATGCCGCAGACCAAGGAAGCCATCCACCACGCCAAAGCGGCAGAAGTGCCTTTGGTGGTGGCTATCACCAAGATCGACAAGCCGGATGCCAATTCTGAGAAAGTGCGTCAGGAGTTGGTTGCAGAAGGTGTGGTGCCGGAAGATTGGGGTGGCGATAGCATGTTCGTCGAGGTTTCGGCCAAGACAGGACAGGGTATCGACGCGCTACTGGAAGGCATTCTGTTGCAGGCCGAAGTGCTGGAATTGAAAGCAGCCAAGAACACCAGCGCCAAGGGCGTGGTAGTCGAGGCGCGTCTGGACAAGGGCAAGGGCGCTGTGGCGACCATGCTGGTGCAATCCGGTACGCTCAAGCGTGGCGATGCAGTGCTGGTTGGTTCGGTTTCTGGCCGCGTGCGCGCCATGTTGGACGAGAACGGCAAGCCTGTCACCGAAGCAGGCCCTTCTATCCCAGTCGAGATCCAAGGTTTGTCAGAAGTGCCGGTCGCCGGTGCGGACTTCTTGGTGCTGGCCGACGAGAAGAAGGCGCGTGAGATCGCTCTGTTCCGTCAGGGCAAGTATCGCGATGTGAAGCTGGCCAAGCAACAGGCCGCCAAATTGGAGAATATGTTCGAGCAGATGGGTGAGGGCGAAGTGCGTACCCTGCCATTGATCGTGAAGGCAGACGTACAGGGTTCCATCGAGGCGATCGCCGGTTCCTTGCAGAAACTTTCCACCGACGAAGTGAAGGTCAGCATCATTCACAGCGGTGTGGGTGGCATCTCCGAATCCGACATCAATCTGGCGCTGGCTTCCAAGGCGGTCGTCATCGGCTTCAACTCGCGTGCCGATGCTTCGGCACGCAAGCTGGCCGAAGCATCCGGCGTCGATATCCGCTACTACAACATCATCTATGCGATGGTGGACGAGATCAAAGCGGCGCTGTCAGGCATGCTGGCTCCAGAGAAGAAAGAAAACATCACGGGTATGGTCGAGATCCGTCAGGTTTACCACATCTCCAAGGTGGGTACGGTGGCAGGCTGTTATGTCACCGAAGGCCTGATCAAGCGCACTTCCAGTGTGCGTGTGCTGCGTAACAACGTGGTGATACATACTGGCGAGCTGGATTCGCTCAAACGATTCAAGGACGATACCAAGGAAGTTAAATCCAACTTTGAGTGTGGTTTGTCTCTGAAGGGTTTCAACGATCTGGAAGTTGGCGATTTCCTTGAGGCATTTGAGATCGTCGAAGTGGCGCGAGCCCTTTCATAAATGGCGAAGGATTTCTCTCGTACGGATCGCATCTCGGAGCAGATCCAGCGCGAATTGGCTGAGCTGATTCGTCTCGAAGTTAAGGATCCGCGCGTGAGCAAGGTGACGCTGACCGGTGTCAGTGTCACCAACGACCATGCGCACGCCAAGGTGTTCTATACCTCACTGGAAGGCGGCACTGAACAGCTGCAAACGGGCTTGGAACGGGCTGCCGGTTTTTTGCGCAGCCAGCTCGCAAAATCCATGAAACTGCGTATCACTCCCCAGTTGCATTTCGTCTATGATGCTTCCATCGAGCGCGGCGCGCATCTGTCTCATTTGATCGAACAAGCGGTAGCCAGTGACAAGAAAGACTGAGCAGGCCCGCCGCATCAAACGCCAACTAGACGGCGTGCTGTTGTTCGACAAACCACTGGAACTCAGCTCCAACACCGCGATGCAGAAGGTGCGCTGGCTTTTTTGCGCCGAAAAAGCGGGGCATACCGGCACGCTCGATCCGCTCGCTACCGGGCTATTGCCGATCTGCTTCGGCGAAGCGACCAAATTCACCCATGTATTACTGGATGCCGATAAACGCTATCGCGCCACGATACGTCTGGGTCAGCGCACGACGACCGGCGACGCCGAAGGCGAGATCATCGAGGAGCGACCAGTTGCAGCTGATGAGGCGCAAGTCAGGCTGATTTTGACTCAATTCACCGGCGAGATATCTCAGTTGCCTCCCATGCACAGCGCCCTGAAGCATAAGGGCAAGCCGCTGTACGAATATATCCGCAAGGGTGAGGTGATCGAACGGGAGACGCGGCAGGTCTTTATTCGGGAGCTAAATCTGGAGCGCTGGGCAGCAACGGAGCTGGATATTGATGTGCTGTGCAGCAAAGGCACTTATATCCGCACGCTTGCCGAGGATATTGGCGAAGCATTGGGCTGCGGTGGTCATCTGATCGCCTTGCGCCGAACCGGCATCGGGAACTTCGGCTTGGATTCCGCGCACACCTTGCCAGAGCTGGAAACAATGGATGAAGCGGGACGAGATGCCCTGTTGTTGCCCGTAGATAGCTTGATTCAGAACTTTCCTGTCTTGATCTTGGATGGTGTGCAGGCCGGACGTTTGGCGCAAGGGCAGCGTTTGGGGCTGAGGGATGAGCATCCTGATGGCAAGCGCCGCCTATATGCTGAGGGAAAATTCATCGGATTGGGCGAGCTGGTCACCGGACGCCTGTCCCCGAGCCGGCTTTTATCCGGCATTGCCCGTATGGCAGCAGCACCGAAATCAGCTTGAGTGACAAGCCTATTCAAGTGTAGAATGCCGCACTTTTTTTATTACCGCACCTTTTTAACTGGAGAAGAAGTCAATGTCTATTACCGCCTCTCAAAAATCGCAGATCGTGACTGATTATCAGCGCGCCAAAGGCGATACAGGCTCCCCTGAAGTACAAGTAGCCCTGATGACGGCACGTATCAACTACCTGACCGACCACTTCAAGGAGCACAACAAGGATCACCACTCCCGTCGCGGTCTGCTGCGTCTGGTGAGCCGTCGTCGCAAACTGCTCGACTACCTGAAGAGCAAGAACGAAGAAGGTTACAAGGCACTGATCCAGCGCCTCGAATTGCGCAAGTAATTCTGCACTAAAGCGGGTCGCAAATGCGGCCCGCTTCGTTTTGGCGTGTCGATCCGCCCGCATCCGTAAAACTTCAAGAGAGGTCTACTTTGAGCCACTATAAAAAAACACTTAGCTACGGCAATCATCAACTGACATTGGAGACCGGCGAGATCGCACGTCAAGCCAGCGGCGCAGTCATGGTCAGCCTGGGCGATACTTCGGTACTGGTTACTGTGGTTGGTCGCAAGGATGCGAAGCCGGATCAGGATTTCTTCCCCCTGACCGTCGACTATCAGGAGCGCACCTACGCAGCTGGCAAGATCCCCGGTAGCTTCTTCAAGCGTGAAGGCCGCCCTAGCGAGAAAGAGATCCTGACTTCGCGTCTGATCGACCGTCCGCTGCGTCCGCTGTTCCCGGAGAGTTTCTACAACGAAGTGCAGATCGTGGCGACGGTGATGTCCTCGGATCCGCAGATCAATGCAGATATTCCAGCCATGATCGGCGCATCCGCTGCGCTGGCGATCTCCGGTATTCCTTTTGACGGCCCTATCGGTGCGGCACGTGTCGGTTATGTCGATGGTCAGTACCTGCTGAATCCAAGCAAGGATGAACTGGAAACAACCCAGTTGGATCTGGTTGTTGCCGGTACTGCTCAAGCGGTGCTGATGGTTGAATCCGAAGCGCAGCAACTGTCTGAAGAAGTCATGCTGGGCGCAGTGGTGTTCGGCCACGAGCAGATGCAAACCGTGATCAACGCGATCATCGAGATGGCGAACGAAGTCGGCCAGGATGATTGGGATTGGACACCGGCTGCCAAGAACGAAGCTTTGATCGCCCGCATCAACGAACTGGCAGAAAGCGATCTGCAAGCTGCCTACGCTGTGCGCGAAAAGCAGACTCGTACCCATCAAGTGAATGCGATCCACGCCAAGGTTGCTGAAGCACTGGCAACTCCTGAATTCGAGGGTGTGTCCAAGAACGAGATCAACGAACTGTTCAGCGCATTGGAAGCCAAGATCGTGCGCGGTCAGATCCTCAGCGGCGAGCCACGTATCGACGGTCGCGACACGCGCACCGTGCGTCCGATCACCATTCGCACTGGCGTATTGCCGCGTGCCCACGGTTCGGTGTTGTTCACACGTGGTGAGACACAGGCATTGGTGATCGCGACTTTGGGTTCTATGCGCGATTCACAGAAGATCGACGCACTGGAAGGCGAATACGTCGACCGCTTCATGCTGCATTACAACTTCCCTCCATACTCCACAGGTGAAACCGGCCGTGTCGGTACACCAAAGCGTCGCGAGATCGGCCACGGCCGTCTGGCCAAGCGCGCATTGGTAGCCGTGCTGCCGAGCGAAGAAGATTGTGGCTACGCTATCCGCGTGGTGTCAGAGATCACTGAATCCAACGGTTCCAGCTCCATGGCTTCCGTCTGCGGTGGTTGCTTGTCGCTGATGGATGCAGGCGTACCGGTCAAGGATCATGTGGCAGGTATCGCTATGGGTCTGATCAAAGACGGTGGCCGTTTCGCTGTGTTGACCGACATCCTGGGTGATGAAGATCATCTGGGCGATATGGACTTCAAGGTGGCAGGTACCGAGAACGGTATCACCGCGCTGCAGATGGACATCAAGATCAACGGCATCACCAAGGAGATCATGCAGGTCGCGCTGAGCCAGGCTCAGGAAGGCCGCAAGCACATCCTCGGCATCATGAAGCAGGCAATGCCTACTGTGCGTCCTGAAGTCTCCGACTTCGCGCCGCGCATGATCAAGATGAAGATCAATCCGGACAAGATCCGTGACGTGATCGGTAAGGGCGGTGCGGTGATCCGTACGCTGACCGAAGAGACAGGCACCACCATCGATATCGACGATGAAGGCAATATCACCATCGCTTGCGTGAACGGCGATGCCGGTGAATTGGCCAAGAAGCGCATCGAAGACATCGTGGCCGAAGTGGAAGTCGGTAAAGTGTACGAAGGCCCAGTGGTCAAACTGCTGGACTTCGGCGCACTGATCAACATCCTGCCGGGCAAAGATGGTCTGTTGCACATCTCGCAGATCTCGCACGAGCGTATCGCAGCTGTGGCAGATCACCTGAAGGAAGGCCAGGTCGTGAAGGTCAAGGTTTTGGAAGTGGACGACAAAGGCCGCATGCGTTTGAGCATGAAGGCATTGCAGGAACAACCTGCAGCTTCCGCACCGGCTGCTGAATAAGACAGCCTGCTGTCTGGACGAGCCCCGCCGCGAGCGGGGCTTTTCATTGCAGAAACGGAATCGGACACAGGGAAGATATGAACCCATCCACTCTTTCATTGGCGCGCAGTTTGGTTGCGACCTTGCCAGTCGGCAAGCCGGGGTTGTTCAACCCTTGGGCAGACCATTGCCCGCATGATGCGGAAGGAAACGGCCCGGCAGCCAAGCTGGAACGTTTAGCGGCACATCTGGATTGCGAGCCGGAATTCATCCTTGCTGGTGAGGCACCCGGTTATCAAGGCTGCCGTTACAGCGGCATCGCTTTCACCAGCGAGCGATTGCTGGGCGAGGGGATCATTCCCCGCATCGCTGCGCTGTCCGGCCGACTCTCTACTCGGCGACTGCCTTTTTCAGAGCCGTCAGCCACCATCGTGTGGAAGACGCTTTATCGCTTAGGCATCGCCGAACGCACCATCCTATGGAATGCGCTGCAATTACATCCGCATCGTGCCGATGAGTTATGGTCGAATAGGACACCTACACCTCAAGAGATCGCGCTGGGTGAACCTGCGATACGCATGCTGATCGAAGCTTTCCCGCAGGCAAAGATCGTCGCGGTGGGCAAGAAGGCAGAAGGGCTGCTGAGCGACATGGGGGTGAAAGTCAGCGGCGCAGTCAGGCATCCCGCGAATGGGGGTGCTACCGAGTTTGCAAAAGGGCTTCAGGCACTGATCTAAAGATGACAGACGAAGTTTTCGACTCGAAATCCTTTCTCGCCAGCTTGCCTTTGAAGCCGGGCGTGTACCGCATGCTGGATAGTCACGGGCAAGTGCTGTACGTGGGCAAGGCCAATCAGCTCAAAAAGCGCGTCAGTTCGTATTTCCAGAAGAGCAACCTGTCGCCACGCATTCAGTTGATGGTGTCGCACATCGCGCGCATCGAAACCACGGTCACGCGCTCTGAAGCTGAGGCGTTGCTGCTGGAAAACAACCTCATAAAATCTTTAAAACCACGTTACAACATATTGTTTCGAGACGATAAGTCATATCCATATATCGTCTTCACCGGCAGTCCGTCACCGCGCCTTACTTACTATCGCGGTGTGACTGACAAGCGCCATCAATACTTCGGTCCCTATCCCAATGCACAGGCGGCGAAGGAAAGTATCAACCTGTTGCAGAAAGTTTTTAAACTTCGCACCTGCGAAGAAGGCGTGTTCAACAACCGCACACGACCTTGCTTGCTGCATCAGATCCATCGTTGTAGCGCACCATGCGTCGGACTGATCAGCGCCGAGGCTTACGCCACCGATGTGCGCAACGCTGGATTGCTGCTGCACGGCAAGTTCGATGAGGTCGAGAAACGCTTGCGCACGGCGATGGAGCAAGCTGCCGAGGCTTTGGAATATGAGCATGCCGCTGCCCTGCGCGATCAGCTGCAGGCCTTGCATACCGTGCAACAGAGACAGTTCGTCGAAAGTGGACGCGATACGGATGCAGATATCGTGGCCGTGGTCGAAGCAGAAGGGGCGCTGTGTCTGAATCTGGCAGTGGTGCGCGGCGGGCGGCATTTGGGCGACAAGCCGTTCTATCCATCCAATGTACAGGGACAAGATGCCAGCGAAGTGCTGGAAGCCTTCCTAGCCCAGCATTATCTTGAACGCAGTGTACCGCCGCTCATCATCACTAGCCTCGAGGTTCAGGATGAGGCGCTGGAGGCGTTGTTGAGCGAACAAGCAGGGCACAAGGTACAGATACGCCACTCGGTGACAGGCGAGCGGCGCCAGTGGCTGGAGATGGCGCAGGCCAACGCTTTGCTGGGGCTGAAGCAGCAAGCTGGTATGCAAGCAGGACAGACGTTGCGGTTGGAAGCATTGCGCACTGAACTGGCACTGCCCGACCTGAAACGTATCGAGTGCTTCGATATCAGCCATACCATGGGCGAGGCGACGGTCGCTTCTTGTGTGGTGTATGACGATCTGGCGATTCGACCGCAGGAGTATCGCCGCTACAACATCAGCGGCATCACACCCGGTGACGATTACGCCGCGATGAAACAAGCTTTGCAGAAGCGCTACCAAAAGCTGCAGGCCGGCGAAGGGAAGCGGCCTGACCTGATATTGATCGACGGCGGTACGGGACAATTGGCGATGGCGATAGAAGTGATGACCGAGTTCGGCTTATCAGACATCGCACTGATCGGCGTGGCGAAAGGTGTGGAACGCAAGGCGGGCTTGGAGCAATTGATACGACCCGGTGTGGAAAAGCCGCTACAATTGCCGCCAGCCCATCCAGCACTGCATTTGATCCAGCAAGTACGAGATGAAGCACACCGTTTCGCTATCACCGGGCATCGTGCCAAGCGAGGTAAGTCGCGCACCACATCGTCGCTGGAAGAGATCGAAGGGGTGGGTGAGAAACGTCGTCGCAATCTGCTGACTCACTTTGGTGGATTGAAAGGCGTACAGCAAGCCAGTGTCGAAGAACTGGCGCGAGTAGAGGGTGTAAGCCCTGTACTCGCCGAGAAGATTTATAACCATTTGCACTGATATGCCAATCAATATTCCAAATCTGCTGACCTGGTTTCGCATCATTCTGATACCGGTGTTTATCGCCGTTTTCTATGTTTCTGACGAGACTTTGTCATTGCATCATAAGCATGTGTTGGGTACTTTCATCTTCTGGCTGGCAGCCATCACCGACTGGCTGGATGGCTATCTGGCACGTATGTTGAATCAGGGCTCCGCCTTCGGCGCATTCCTGGATCCTGTTGCCGACAAACTGATGGTGGTCGCAGCACTGGTGATCCTGCTCAAACTCGGTTATGTGGATGCCATCATCGCTTTCATCATCATCGGACGCGAGTTGACCATCTCAGCATTGCGAGAATGGATGGCGCAACTCGGCAGCAGCAAGAGTGTCGCCGTGTCCATGCTAGGCAAACTCAAAACCACCTTCCAGATGCTGGCCATCATGTTCCTTTTGTATCAGGAATCCTTGTTTGGTATCCCGTGTGATTCCGTCGGAACGGTGCTGATTTATTTGGCGGCAATCCTTACCTTGTGGTCGATGGTGTACTACCTGATTCTTGCGATTCCACAAATTTCTGAAAAAACCCGCAATCAAAATTGATTTTTTGTTTTCGCTCTGTATAATGCCGCGCTCTCGGGGTGTAGCGTAGCCTGGTAGCGCGCCTGGTTTGGGACCAGGATGTCGGGAGTTCGAATCTCTCCACCCCGACCAGGTTTTAGAAGTAGTAGTTTGGTGAATACCGAAAAGAATTGTGCCCGTAGCTCAACCGGATAGAGCACCAGCCTTCTAAGCTGGGGGTTACAGGTTCGATTCCTGTCGGGCACGCCAAATAGTCCCAAGTTTCAACGGTGGCTGTAGCTCAGTTGGTAGAGCCCTGGATTGTGATTCCAGTTGTCGTGGGTTCGAGCCCCATCAGCCACCCCAAAAAATCAGAAGACCCGCCCACTGTGGCGGGTCTTTTGCTTTATCGGTGTAGAATCACAGGCTCGGAAATAAGGGAGGGCAGAGTAGTGGAAAAGATCAAAGGCATGATCCTTGCAGCCGGACAGGGGACGCGCGTCAGACCGCTGACACAGGACCTCCCCAAGCCGATGATCCCCATCCTTGGCAAACCCGTCATGGAATACCTGATCGATCATCTGGCGCGCTATGGCGTGAACGAGATCATGGTCAACGTCGCCTACAAGCACTGGAAGATCGAAAACTACTTCGGCAACGGTAGCACTTGGGGGGTCGACATCGGCTACTCCTTCGAAGGCGTTTACGAATACGGTGAGATCACACCCAAATCACTGGGCTCCGCAGGCGGCATGCGCCGCATCCAGGACTTCGGCGGCTTCTTCGATACCACCACCATCGTACTGTGCGGTGATGCACTGATCGATCTCGACATCGGCGCAGCCGTGTGGGAACACAAGACCAAGAAGGCGATGGCCAGCGTGGTGACACTGGAAGTGCCAAATTCTGAAGTCAGCAACTATGGTGTGGTCGAGACCGATGACGAAGGTCGCATCCTCTCTTTTCAGGAAAAGCCCAAGCCTGAAGATGCACGTTCCAATTTTGCCAGTACCGGCATCTACATCTTCGAGCCGGAAGTCATCAATATGATCCCCTCTGGGCAGGTATTCGACATCGGCAGTCAGTTGTTTCCCATGCTGGCCGAGAAGGGCATGCCGTTCTATGCGCAGAAACGCCATTTCAACTGGATCGACATCGGTCATATCGCCGACTACTGGAGTGTGCTGCAGCGCGTGCTGCGCGGGGAGATCGCGCACATGCAGATGCCGGGCAAAGAGATCAAGCCGGGCGTATGGGTGGGCATCAACACTTGCATCAACTGGGACAAAGTCAAGATCGAAGGCCCGGTCTACATCGATTCGGGCGTGTGTATCGAAGATGGTGCCGAGATCATCGGCCCGACCTGGATCACACGCGGATCGCATATCTGTGCGAATGCCAAGGTCATCCGCAGCATCCTGCTGGAATACACACGTATCACACATGACATGGTGTTCGAAGAGACCATTGTCTCGCCCAAATACTGTGTTGAACACAAAACCGGCTCGACCTGGTACATCGGCGACGACCGCACGCCGTTGCGCTGGGGGGATGCGCGCGGCCGCTGATTTATTGGGTGCCTCTAGTGATTCAAAATTCTAAGCAAGACAAGGCGCGGGCAAAAAATCTCGACGTGGCATATGTCGGATATGTGAGGAGTGATTTTTTGTGAGCAACGCAGTAATGCAACGAAGTTTGGATCACTAGAGGTACCCAAATGTTTCCCAGCGATAGCGTACTCTCCGTACGAGAACTCAACCTCGCCACCAAACGCCTGATCGAAGGTGGCCTGCCTCTGGTGTGGGTGCGCGGAGAGATATCCAATTTCGTCGCGGCCTCTTCCGGCCACTGGTATTTCTCGCTCAAGGACGAACAGGCACAAGTACGCTGTGTGATGTTCCGTCACAAGCAACAGTATCTGGATTTCCGTCCGAGTAACGGCATGCTGGTCGAGGTGCATGCCTTGGCTACGCTGTACGAAGCACGCGGAGAATTCCAGCTGACGCTGGAGCGTATGCGTCCGGCCGGGCAGGGTGCGCTGTACGAGGCATTCGAGCGCCTGAAAGGAAAACTTTCGGAAGAAGGCCTGTTCGACGCAGCCCGCAAGCGCGAACTGCCGGAATTCCCACGCCAGATCGGCATCGTCACCTCTCCGCAAGCGGCGGCTTTACGCGATGCATTGCGCACCTTGTCGAACCGCATGCCGAGTGTGCCTGTTGTGCTGTATCCGACGCCGGTGCAGGGCGAGGGGGCAGGGCGCAAGATCGCACAGGCGATCCACACCGCTAACGAACGCGCAGAGTGCGATGTGCTCATCGTCTGCCGCGGCGGCGGCAGCATCGAGGACTTGTGGTCGTTCAACGAAGAGGTGGTGGCACGTGCCATCGCAGCCAGTGAGATCCCGGTCATCAGCGGTGTCGGCCATGAGACCGACTTCACCATCGCCGATTTCGTGGCCGATCTGCGTGCCGCGACACCGACTGCTGCGGCACAAGCGGCGGTCCCTGACCGACAAGCCTTACTGCACTATCTGGGGAAGCAGGGACAGCAACTCACACAGTCACTGATGCGGCAGATCGAACGCCGCATGCAGCAAGTGGACTATCTACAACGCAGGTTGGTGCATCCGGCTCAACGCATTCAGCAACAAACTGACCTATTGGCTGCCATGCGTCGTCGCCTTACTCTGTCGCAAGGTGGCTTGATGCAACAGAGAGAATGGCAGTTGCGATCATTGATGCAACGGCTTGGCGTTCTTGCGCCGGATGTTGAAGCGTCACAGACTCAGTTGGCAAGCTATTCGACACGTATGAAGAGCGCTGTTGCACGTCAACTTGAACGTCATGAGGATAGACTGCTCGCACTACAGCAAAATCTGCATCTGCTCGACCCCAATAAAGTGCTGGCACGCGGCTATAGTCTGGTGCGCAACGCGCAGGGCAATATCGTGACCGAGAGTCAACAACTCAAGCAAAGCGAGGAATTGGAAATCACCTTCGCAGAAGGTGGCGCACGCGTTCTAGTGCAGGAAACCTTAGAGCCGAAAGCGGTTTAGGATAAAATTCGCGCTCGCTTTCTATACTCAATTGCCAAAGATGAACCTTCCTTTCTCACGACGCACACTGTTGCTGATGCTTCTGGCACTGGTCGTCATCTGGTTCGGCAATCTGGAATACCGCAAACTGATCAAGCCGGATGAAGGGCGCTATGCCGAGATCCCGCGCGAGATGGTGGTGAGCGGTGATTGGGTCACACCGCATCTGAACGACTTCAAGTATTTCGAGAAACCGCCGCTGCAATACTGGGCCACAGCCGTCGCTTATGAAGTGTTCGGCGAACATCAATGGACTTCACGCCTGTGGACCGCCCTGACAGGCTTCCTCGGCATCCTGCTCACCGGTTTCGTCGGTATGCGCCTGTTTGGGCGGGCCGCTGGCCTGTATGCCGCCCTGATCCTCGGCAGCAGTACGCTTTATGTGTTGATGGCACATGTGAACACGCTGGATATGGGCGTCACCTTCTTCATCACACTTGGCATCTTCTCGTTATTGCTGGCGCAGCATGAACAAGCCATCCCCTACAGACGAAACTGGATGATCCTTGCTTGGGCAGCCATGGCTTTGGCGGTATTGAGCAAAGGGTTGATGGGCCTGATCCTACCTGGCGCGGCACTGTTCTTGTATGCGGCGTTCAACCGGGACATGGGGATATGGTGGCGCATGAATTGGGGCACCGGCTTGCTGGCATTCTTTGCTGTGGTCGCACCTTGGTTCGTGCTGGTGATGCAGGCCAATCCCGAGTTCTTCCAGTTCTTCTTCATCCATGAGCACTTCGAACGCTTTTTGACCAAGGTGCATGCACGCTACCAGCCTTGGCACTATTTCGTGCCCATCCTGCTGTTCGGCATGCTGCCCTGGACCTTGCTGATGCTGGATACTTTGTTGCGTACCTGGCGCGACAGCGCAGCCCAAGCGCGCCATTTCAGCCCAGATCGCTTCCTTTTGGTGTGGGTCGTGTTCGTCTATATCTTCTTTTCGATCTCCAGTTCCAAGCTGCCGTCCTATCTGCTGCCCATGTTCCCCGCGTTGGCCTTGCTGATGGGCAAGCAGATCGCTGAGATGTCCGCACGCCGCCTGTTCTGGCTGATCGCACCGGTGCTGCCGCTGTTGCTCGTCTTGCTGTTCGGGCTTGGGCCGCTGGTCGATCAGCAGTCGGAGAATCCGGTACAGCATGAGATGTATTCCGCCTATGCTGACTGGCTGACGATCGCCGCCGCCATCTGGCTGGTGGGAACCGGTGTTGCCCTGTACGGCATCCGGCGGGGAAAGATTGCCCGTTCACTGGCAGTGCTCGCAGTGGCCTCTCTGCTTGCCGCACAGATCGGCATCACCGGATACAACACCATCGCACGCGAACGATCCGGCTATCCGATCGCCGAAGCCATCGCGTCTCTGATCAAAACCGATGTCCCGTTCTATTCGATCGAGAACTATGAACAGACCCTGCCGTTCTACCTGAAGCGCACGTTCATTCTGGTCGACTTCAAAGATGAGATGGCATTCGGCATCCAGCAAGAACCCGAGAAGTGGATACCCGATATCCCCACATTCATTCAACGCTGGGAAAGTGACAAGGCAGCTTATGCCATCATGCCGCTACGTGTATTCCCTGAACTGGAGAAGAAAGGCCTGGCAATGAAAGAGCTGTATCGAGACCATCAACTCGTCGTGGTGAGCAAGCGATGAGCCTGCTTAATTTCATGCTCATCTTCACCGGTGTGATGCTGAACGCCGCGGCCCAGATCCTCATGAAGTCGGGCACCAATGCCATCGGTCATTTCGAGTTCAGTATGGCCAACGTGATACCCATCGGCTGGAAGCTGGCCACCGAGTGGCACATCGTCACCGCCTTGTTCTGCTACGGCATCAGCGTCGTGGTATGGATACTGGCCTTGTCGCGCGTGCCGGTCAGCATCGCCTTTCCCATGCTGTCCATGGCCTATGTGGTGAACGCCGTCGCGGCCAAGTATCTGCTGGGCGAGGACTTCAACGCCACCAAACTGGTCGGTATGGGCGTCATTATCTTCGGTGTCATCATCATTTCAAGAGCATGAGCGAATTCCTACCTTTTACCCGTCCCTATATTGATGAAGCGACTATCGCGGCTGTCGGCGACGTGCTGCGTTCAGGCTGGATCACTTCCGGCCCCAAGGTACAGGCGTTCGAGAAAGCGCTATCCGAATATTTCGGCGGACGTCCTGTGCGCACCTTCAACTCCGGTACCTGCACCATGGAGATCGCTTTGCGTATCGCCGGTATCGGAGCAGGGGATGAAGTCATCACCACGCCCATCTCCTGGGTGGCCACTGCCAATGTGATCCTCGAAGTCGGGGCCACGCCGGTGTTCGCGGATATCGATCCGGTCACACGCAACATCGATCTGGACAAGGTCGAAGCAGCCATCACGCCCAAGACCCGCGCCATCATCCCGGTCGATCTTTCCGGACTGCCGGTGGATAGGGATCACCTGTATGCCATCGCTGCCAAACACAAGCTGCGCGTGGTGGAAGACGCGGCACAAGCTATCGGTTCACTGTGGCAAGGCAAGCGTATCGGCAGCTTCGGCGACTTCGTCTCGTTCAGCTTCCAAGCCAACAAGAACCTCACCACCACCGAGGGCGGTTGTCTGGTGTTGAACAATGAGGAAGAAGCCGGGCTCGCCGAGAAATATCGTTTGCAAGGCGTTACACGTACCGGCTTTGACGGTATGGATGTAGATATACTGGGCGGGAAGTTCAACATGACGGACGTTGCTGCGGTCATCGGCCTGAACCAGTTACAACAACTGAATGACATCACTGCACGGCGCCATGCTTTGGCCAAGCATTACTTCAATGCCTTTGGGGCGGATTTCGAACAGCTGACGGGCGCGCAATTGCCGTTGGCGAATTTCGAGAACACTAATTGGCATATGTTCCAGTTGGTGTTGCCGCAAGGAACGATACGCGCAGATTTCATGCAGGTGATGAAAGAACAGCACGGCATCGGTTGCGGCGTGCACTATCCGCCCATCCACCTGTTCCGGATGTACCGTGAGCGTGGTTTCAAGGAAGGCATGTTCTCGGTGGCCGAAAGTGTCGGAAAGCGCATTGTCACTTTGCCCCTATTCCCGCGTATGAGCGAAGCTGATGTGGAGCGGGTGGTCAGCGCGGTGCGAAAAACCCTGTCGATTTAGTGAAATCCACATCACTGCGGTAGAATGCCGCCCCTATGAACGCTATCCAACTTTCGGTCGTCATTCCCGTCTACAACGAAGAGCAGGGGCTGCAGGCCCTGTTCGACCGGCTCTATCCGGCGCTGGACAAACTGGCGATCCCGTATGAAGTCATCTTCGTCAACGACGGCAGCCGCGACCGCTCTGCCGCCATCCTGCGTGAGCAGTTCCAGCAACGCCCCGACGTGACGCGCGTCGTGCTGTTCAACGGCAATTTCGGCCAGCACATGGCGATCATGGCCGGCTTCGAGCAGAGCAGAGGCGCACGAGTGATGACTTTGGATGCCGATCTGCAAAATCCGCCGGAAGACACCCACCTGTTGCTGTCCAAGATGGACGAGGGGCACGACTATGTCGGCTCCATCCGTCGCCAGCGCAATGACAGCATGTGGCGTCATGTCGCTTCGCGTGCCATGAACGGCCTACGCGAAAAGATCACCCGCATCAAGATGACCGACCAAGGCTGCATGTTCCGCGCCTATGACCGCAACATCATCGACGCGATCAACAGCTGCAAAGAAGTCAGCACCTTCATCCCAGCGCTGGCCTACAGTTTCGCGCGTAATCCGGCCGAGGTGGTGGTGGGGCACGAAGAGCGCACCGCGGGCGAGTCCAAGTATTCGATGTACAGCCTGATCCGCCTCAACTTCGATCTGATGACCAGCTTCTCGCTGGTGCCGCTGCAGATATTCTCCATGCTAGGCATGCTGATCTCGCTGGGCTCGGGGGCGTTCTTCGTGTTCCTCGTGATACGTCGTCTGATCATCGGCCCCGAGG
Source organism: Gammaproteobacteria bacterium (assembly GCA_018814405.1). Taxonomy (GTDB): domain Bacteria; phylum Pseudomonadota; class Gammaproteobacteria; order Burkholderiales; family Gallionellaceae; genus Sideroxyarcus. Next base: position 287,931 of record JAHIZO010000005.1, on the reverse strand, counting down.
CGGAAGGCCTTTTCACTTTGTTCGCACTGATGTTCTTCCTGATCGGTATCGCGCTGTTCGGCATCGGCCTGCTGGGTGAGTATATCGGCCGTATCTACCAGCAGGTGCGCCATCGTCCGCGCTATCTGGTGGAAGCCGTGCTGGAAAAGGCAGAAGAGAAACCCAAACGCACACGTAAGCCCAAGGCTGCAGTTGCAGCGCCTGCCGATCTATTCGTGGGCGGCGAAGAATGAGTCGTGCGGTCGTCTTTGCCTACCATAACGTCGGCTACCGCTGTCTGAGCGTATTGCTCGCACACGGTGTGGACGTAGCACTGGTGGTGACGCACCGCGATAATCCGAACGAGAAAATCTGGTTTGACAGCGTGCAGAAGCTGGCTGCATTGCATGGCATCCCGACCATCACACCGGACAATCCCAATACGCCTGAAGTGATCGCGCAGATCAGCGTGCTGCAGCCGGACTTCTATTTTTCGTTCTACTACCGCGAGATGCTCAAGCCGGAACTGTTGGCGATACCGAAGCAGGGCGCTTTGAACATGCACGGTTCCTTGTTGCCGAAATACCGTGGCCGTGTGCCGGTGAACTGGGCCATCATTCACGGCGAGACCGAGACCGGCGCAACGCTGCACTACATGACTGAGAAGCCAGATAACGGCGACATCGTGGCGCAGCAGGCCGTGCCCATCCTGCCTGACGATACAGCGCATGAAGTATTCCAAAAGGTGACCGTTGCAGCCGAGATGGCTTTGAATAACGTGTTGCCGGCTTTACTGTCCGGCACAGCGCCGCGTACCAAACAAGATCTGAGCAAGGGTGCCTATTTCGGTGGGCGCAAACCGCAGGATGGCGAGATTGATTGGGCACAAAACGCCCAAAACATTCATAATCTCGTCCGCGCCGTAGCGCCGCCGTATCCGGGCGCGACTACTACATTGATGGGCAAGCCCATGCGCATCCTGCAAACCTTGCTGGTGCAGGGCGCTGCAAGTGGAAAAGCTGCGTTCTATGTATGCGATGGCAAAGCCTACGCGCGATGCAGTACAGGAACGTTGCAAGTAGTACGTTTCGAACTGGATGGCAGCGAGCTGCCTGCACAAGATTTCGCCGCAAAGTACGGCACCGAAGAATTTGAATTCAATCGTTGAGGCTATAAAAATGAAGAAAGTCCTGATCCTGGGTGTGAACGGTTTCATCGGTCACCATCTGTCCAACCGTATCCTCGAAACCACCGACTGGGAAGTTTACGGTATGGATATGAGTACGGACCGCATCACCGATCTGATCGGTAAGCCGCGCTTCCATTTCTTCGAAGGCGACATCACCATCAACAAAGAGTGGGTCGAGTACCACGTCAAGAAGTGCGATGTGATCCTGCCGCTGGTGGCCATCGCCACACCTGCCACCTACGTGAAGCAGCCGCTGCGCGTGTTCGAACTGGACTTCGAAGCCAACCTGCCTATCGTGCGTGCATCAGTTAAGTACAACAAACACTTGGTGTTCCCGTCCACTTCCGAAGTCTACGGCATGTGCCACGACGAGGAATTCGACCCGGAAAACTCCGAGCTGATCTGCGGCCCGATCAACAAGCCGCGCTGGATCTACTCCAACTCCAAACAGCTGATGGACCGCGTGATCTGGGGCTATGGCATGCAGGACAACCTGAACTTCACCCTGTTCCGTCCCTTCAACTGGATCGGCGCCGGTCTGGATTCGATCAATACACCGAAAGAAGGCAGCTCGCGCGTGGTGACCCAGTTCCTCGGTCACATCATCCGCGGCAACAACATCAGTCTGGTCGACGGCGGCCATCAGAAACGCGCCTTCACCTATATCGACGACGGCATCGACGCACTGATGAAGATCATCGAGAACAAGAACGGCATCGCCACCGGCAAGATTTACAACATCGGCAACCCGGTCAACAACTACGCGATCCGCGATCTGGCCGACATGATGCTCAAGCTGGCGAACGAGTATCCCGAGTACAGCGAATCCGCCAAGAAAGTGAAGATCGTCGAAACGACCTCCGACGCTTACTACGGCAAGGGTTATCAGGACGTGCAGAACCGCGTGCCCAAGATCACCAACACCTGCGAAGAACTGGACTGGAAGCCGACCACCACCATGGCCGACACCCTGCGCAAGATCTTCGATGCCTACCGCACACAGATCGCCGAAGCGAAGGGTCTGGTCGATTAATCGCAGGTTCTTGATGCAAGGAAAGCGGAGCAAGGGGAGACCTGCAGCTCCGCTTTTTCTTTAACCAAGCTTTGAATTCACAGATCCCGATGAAACAAATCGCCCTCAAGATCGACGTCGACACCTACCGCGGAACGCGTGAAGGTGTGCCGCGTCTGGTCGACGCTTTACAACGCCACCAGGCACAAGCCAGCTTCTACTTTTCACTGGGCCCGGACCACACCGGTCGCGCCATCAAGCGCGTGTTCCGTCCCGGCTTCATGAAGAAAGTCTCGCGCACCTCGGTACTCGAACATTACGGTTTCAAAACCCTGATGTATGGCACGTTGCTGCCGGGGCCGGACATCGGCAAGAAGTGTGGCGACATCATGCGTTCGGTGCGCGATGCCGGTTTTGAGGTCGGTATCCACTGCTACGACCATATCCGCTGGCAGGATCATGTGGCAAACAAGGACGCCGCGTGGACGGAGCGCGAGATGCAACGTGCAGTGGATCGTTTCACCACTATCTTTGGTGAACCGCCCAAATCACATGCCGCCGCCGGTTGGCAAACCAACCGTTATGCATTGCGCCAGACACAACGCTTGGGATTCGATTACAGCTCGGATACGCGCGGCACCCATCCTTTCATCCCAACTTGGGATGGCGAGATCATCGCCTGCCCGCAACTGCCGACCACTTTGCCGACGCTGGATGAATTGATCGGCCGTGACGACATCACTTTGGAAAATGTTGCAGAGCACGTATTGAGCTTGACGCAGACACCTTCCGCAACCGGGCATGTCTACACCCTGCATGCAGAATTGGAAGGCCAGAAGTGGATGCCAATATTTGAGCAGCTGTTGCAGGGCTGGCAGGCGCAGGGTTATGAACTGGTATCCATGCATCAGTATCTGCAGGGACTGAATCTTGCCGACTTGCCGCGCCACGAAGTGAAAATGGACAGCATCGAAGGACGCAGCGGCACGCTGGCATTACAAAGCTAAAGTTTTTTATCGAATTGTCGTAAACTTCACTGCAAGCGTACCCAAGGGGGGAACATGTCAGAGCAGAACACCGACAAACTTAGTGCCAGAGTCGCATTCCTGACTCAGGCCGACATTCCCGTGCTCAAACAGACCGCGCGTGAGCTTGAATCACTGCGCGAGGACATCAACAAACTCAGTGCACGCAATGTAGCCAATGCCATCTCGGGTGATCCGATGCTGACGGTGAAACTATTGCGTTACCTGCAACAACATAAGCGCCGTAGCCAGACCAGTGAAGTCATGCAGATCGAGCAGGCTTTGTTGATGTTGGGTGTCGAAGCTTTCTACAACAAAGTCCCCCCCAATCCTTTGGTGCAAGATGCACTGAAAGGCCAGACGGAAGCCCTCATCCAGTTGTTGCATGTTGTGCACCGTTCTCATCGTGCCGCCGAATATGCCTACGACTGGGCGGTTCGATTGAACGATCTGCATTACGAAGAAGTACGTATTGCGGCATTGCTGCATGACCTTGCCGAAATGCTGATGTGGATATTCGCGCCGGCCGAGATGCTAAAGATTCGCAGCATGCAAACACAGGACAAAACCCTGCGCAGCAAGGCAGTGCAGGAACAAGTGTTGGGCTTCAACCTGCAGGCGCTGCAAAAGGAACTTGTGCAAGCGTGGGAGCTACCCAAACTTCTCCTGATGCTGATGGATGATGAGAATGCGAGCAAGACGCGCGTGCGCAACGTCATACTGGCGGTCAATCTCGCGCGCCACTCCGCCAACGGATGGGATGACGCCGCCTTGCCAGACGACTACACTGCACTGGGTGAGTTGTTGCGCATACCCGCCACCGATGCGATGGCGCTGGTCACGCCCACTGAAGGCAACACCTGCGACCTGAGCAAGCCGCACTGACGGCTCTCGCACTATCCGACCGGCCCTCCGCCCCCGGTATAAGCTGTTCTGGCGGTAACCTTGCAGAAGATGGGATGCCATGAGTATCTATCTCACCATGCAATTTCTTTTTCTCTACTTCCTGCCGCTTTTGCTCGCAGCACTGTCCGCACTGTGCATGAATTCACCTACGCGTATTCTTCATCCTCCGTATGAGGAGGCATCGTGAGCGATACATCCAATTCATTGCTTAACGAACTCGAGTCTGCACGACGCACGATCGCAGAGCTGCAAGCGCAGATTGCCGCGCTGGAGAGCGGACAGCAAAGTTGCCCTGAGACTCAAGATGGCTTGGAAGAGATACGCATGCAGATCGAGCAGGCCCATCAGGAATGGATGTCCGCACTGGATGCCATCGACGACCCGGTGTTCCTGCATGATTCCGAGTTCCGTATCCTGCGTGCCAACCGCGCCTATCAAAAACTGGCCGGCATTCCGTTCAAGGAACTGATCGGCAAATCCTATTTCGAGGCATTCCCCATGTCATCTGGCCCTTTGCCAGGTTGTTTGCATGCCATGGAACGCGGTCAGGACGGCGAGGAAGAAACAATATCCTTCGAGGGGAGTTTCTACCGATCACGTGCCTTCCCAGTCCATAACGAACAGGGAACCTATCTGTTCAGTGTGCATTCGCTGGAGGATGTGACAGAACGCATACAGATGGAAAACAGTTTGCTTGAAAGTCGGGAGTTGCTACTGGCTTTCATAAAAGAGTCCCCGATCTATGCCTTTCTCAAGGAAGTATCGCCTGTCGAAAGCAAGGTGCTGGCTGCCAGTGAGAACTATGTGAATATGATCGGCATCGCCGCCAAGGAAATGATAGGCAAGACCATGCCGGAGCTGTTTCCGGCTGACTTTGCAGCGAAGATCACCGCAGATGACTGGAGTACCGTTGCCAGCGGCAAGGTATTGCATCTGGATGAAGAGCTGAACGGTAAAAGTTACATAACCATCAAGTTTCCCATCCCCTTGGGAGGCAAGACCTATCTGGCTGGCTATACCATCGACATCACCGAGCGGAAACAACATGAAATCACTCTGCAGCGCGCCAATCGCGCCTTGCGTACCATCAGCGCAGGCAATCAAGCGCTGATCCATGCGACCGCAGAGAACACTCTGCTACAGGAGATGTGTGATGTCGCGGTTCAAGTCGGTGGCTACCGCTTGGCGTGGATAGGCTATGCACGTGATTATGCAGAGCAGACGATCGAACAAACTGCTCTGGCCGGTTTTGAAAAGGGATGGCCAAATCCATCCCCGTTGACTTGGAATGTGGAAAGGCATGGATCCTGTCCTGCCGGTGCTGCCATCATCAGCAGCGAAACCAAAGTGGTGCAAGATATCTTCACCAATCCCGAATTGAAGAGTTGGCACGAGAATGCACGGCAATACGGTTACGCCTCATGCATCGCATTGCCACTGATGGACGGAGGCCGTGCGTTCGGAGTGATGGTGTTGTTTGACGAAAAGCCGGATGTATTTGACGATAATGAAGTGATGTTGCTGGAGGAAATGTCGGGTGACCTGTCCTTTGGCATACTCACCCTGCGCATCAAGGAGGCGCACAGCGAGCATGCGCAACGTCTGCAGAAGAACATGCTGCAAACCGTGGAAGCCATCGCCAGCATCGTCGAGATGCGCGACCCTTACACCTCCGGTCACCAGAAGCGGGTGGCAGATCTGGCGCAGGCTATCGCAAAGAAAATGGGCCGCTCGGAGGAAGAGCAGCAGGTGATACATCTGGCCGGGGTCGTGCATGATCTGGGCAAGATCAGTATTCCCGCCGAGATATTGAGCAAGCCGACGCGACTGAATGATATCGAGTACAGCCTGATCAAGATGCATCCGCAAGCAGGTTACGACATCCTGAAAGGCATCGACTTCTCATGGCCGATCGCGCAGATGGTGTTGCAACATCACGAACGCATGGATGGTTCGGGCTATCCGCAGGGATTGGCGGGTGACGAGATCCTGTCGGGTGCGCTCATCCTGAGTGTGGCAGATGTGATGGAAGCCATGTCATCGCATCGCCCTTACCGGGCTGGGCTGGGTATCGACTTGGCACTTGAAGAACTTGCACGGGGCCGCGGCACACTATATGACGCACAAGTAGTGGATGCCTGTACCGCACTGTTTAAGGAAGATGGATATGGACTCCCCCAATAACCCCATGCCATGGCGTCTGGAATGGAGTCCGGAACTCAGTGTGCACATCCCCGAGATCGATGCCGAGCACAAACACTTCATCGAACTCATCAATGCCCTGAACGAAGCCATCGCCGAGCGCATGTCGCTGAGCGAAGTCCGTAAACGCATGCAGGATGTCATTGATGATGCGGTAGCCCATTTTGGCCACGAAGAAGTTCTGTTCATAGAATGGGGTTATCCGGAAGCCGAACAACACGCGCGCGAACATGCTGCGGCAGCAAATATATTTACAGAGATCATGAAACGCATAGAAAAGAGCGAACAGGATTACGACTGGGTGGAGGCGGGTTTGCAGGTCAAGCAGCTGCTAGTGAGTCACCTGCTCAACGAAGATATGAAGTACCGTGACTTTTGGCTCGCGCAACAAAACGGAAAAGAGAATGTCAATCCGGACTGAACTGAACCGCCGATTCGATCTTTGCCAGTACGAGTTCGAATAGTCCCGGCGCAAGACAATCCACCTCAATGTTCTCAGGCATGCTGCGCAACCAAGTGAGCTGTCGCTTGGCGAGCTGGCGTGTGGCAGCGATGCCTTTTTCCATCAAACCCGCTTCATCGATCTCGCCTTCCAGATACTCCCAAGCCTGACGGTAGCCCACGCAACGCATTGATGTCATCTCGCGATGCAAAGGATATTTGTCACGCAAACTGCGCAATTCATCCAGCAGTCCATCGCATAGCATCTTCTCGAATCGTGAAGCGATCCGGTCATGCAGCACAGAACGGTCCGAAGGGATGAGGGCGATGGACAGGATGTCGTATGGCAACGGGTTTTGTTCCTGCTGCTTGATCAGCTCCGACATCGGCTTTCCCGAAGCCAGATAGATTTCCATCGCGCGCTGCACGCGCTGCGTGTCGGTGCTGTGCAAACGATCGGCCGTCTCGGCATCCACCTCGGCCAGTTTCGCGTGCAATGCTTCGATGCCATGCTGCGCGATCTGCGCATCCAGTTGCGCGCGCAAAGCAGCATCCGCCTGCGGCAAGGGACTCAATCCTTCGCGCAGTGCCTTGTAGTAGAGCATGGTGCCGCCCACCAGCAACGGCACCTTGCCGCGTGCGGTGATGTCGGCCATCAAGCGCAGCGCATCCTTGCGGAAAGCGGCGGCGGAATAGGCTTCAGTCGGATCGATGATGTCGATGAGGTGATGCGGTGCGCGGGCGAGGGTGGCGGTATCCGGTTTGGCGGTGCCGATGTCCATATCGCGGAACACCAGTGCTGAATCGACGCTGATCAGTTCAACCGGCAGACGCTGCGCCAGTTCCACCGCCACACCGGTCTTGCCGCTGGCAGTGGGCCCCATCAGGAAGATGGCGGGCGGGAGTTTGCTCATCGCAACAAACTGGCGATCAACGGTCTTCCAGCTTGATGCGGCGCTGGCGTACGCCTTCGGCCAGCATGTCCAGCACACGCACAGTGTCGTCCCAGCCGATGCAGGCATCGGTGATGGACACGCCTTTCTTCAGCGGTGTATCGGGCGTCAGATCCTGGCGACCTGCGTTGAGGTGTGATTCGATCATCACGCCGAAGATGCGCTCCTCGCCGTTCGCCAGCTGTGCCGCGCAATCCTGTGCCACCTCGACTTGGCGCTGATATTCCTTGCGGCTGTTGGCATGCGAGAAGTCGACCATCACGCGCGCAGCCAAACCGGCGTTAGCCAGTTCCTTGCCTGCTGCATCGACAGACGCCGCATCATAGTTGGGCTGCTTGCCGCCGCGCAGAATGACGTGACAGTCTTCGTTGCCATTGGTGGAGAAGATGGCCGTATGGCCGGCCTTCGTCACCGACAGGAAGTGGTGCGGGCTGGCGGCTGCCTTGATCGCGTCTACCGCGATGCGCAGATTGCCGTCGGTGCCGTTCTTGAAACCGATAGGGCAGGAGATGCCGGAGGCCAGCTCGCGGTGCACCTGCGATTCGGTGGTACGTGCGCCGATTGCGCCCCAGGAGATCAGGTCGGCCGTGTATTGCGGTGTGACCACATCCAGAAACTCGGTGGCGCAGGGCAGGCCCATCTCGTTCAGTTCCCACAGCAGCTTGCGCGCCATGTGCAGGCCTTCGTTGATCTTAAAGCTGCCATCCAGATGCGGATCGTTGATCAGGCCTTTCCAGCCCACTGTGGTGCGCGGCTTCTCAAAATAGACGCGCATCAGGATCACTAGGTCGGCCTCATGGCGCTTGGCCTCTTCCTTCAGCTTGGCGGCATATTCCATCGCCGAATCGACATCGTGGATCGAACACGGCCCAACCACCACCAGCAAACGGTCTTCCGCACCATGCAGGATGCGATGGATCGCAGCGCGGGCGTTGTAGGTGGTTTCGGCAGCGGTATCGGTGACCGGGAATTCGCGCACCAGATGGCTGGGCGGGGTGAGTTCTTTGATCTCTTTGATGCGGACGTCGTCAACGATGTGTTTCATGGCAATAGACTGCAAGTTGTGGCAGGAAAGGTGCGCATTATGCCTGTTCTTGCGGCCTTGCGGGCAGGAGCACTGGCTAAGTAATGATGATTATTGGCCGCGCATGAACATCGCATCCAGCTCAGCTAAGGTCACCTGGAACCAAGTCGGACGGCCGTGATTGCACTGGTCGGCGCGTTCGGTCTGTTCCATCTCGCGCAGGATGGCGTTCATCTCGGGTAGTGAAAGTTGCTGATTGGCGCGCACGGCAGAGTGGCAGGCGAGGGTGGCGAGCAGTTCGTTACGGCGCTCGGTCAACGCGCGAGAAGCGCCGAATTCATGCAGCTCGTGTAGCACTTCGCGGGCGGCGGCCTCGGCGTGGGATTGCTTGAGCATGGCGGGCATGGCGCGCACGGCCAGCGTGTGGGTGGAGATCGGTGCGATGTCGAAACCGAGTTTGTTCAGCGCGTCCTGTTCTTCTTCCACGGTGGCGATGGCCAGCGGATCGGCGCCGAAGGTGACCGGGATCAGCAACGGTTGGGTGGGCATCTGCTGCGCATCGAAGGCAGTTTTCAGTCGTTCGTACACAATGCGTTCGTGCGCCGCGTGCATGTCCACCACGATCAGGCCTTGCTGATTCTGCGCGAGGATGTAGATGCCGGAGAGTTGGCCTAAAGCGTAGCCGAGCGGGTGTTCTGGTGAGGATTGAGGATTAGTGATTGAGGATTGAGTAGCGCTGTGAGATTCACGGCTGTTGCTTACTTGATCCTCAGTCCTAGGGCCTAGCGCCTGACTTTGCGATTCCCAAACACGATACGTCGCTTGCTGTTCGGCCGCACCAAAGCGCATGGGTTGTTGCTGGATGGGCGCGAACGATGGGGTTTCCTGGCGTGGCGATGCCGTAGCTGTCTCTCCCTTGTCCGCCATCGTCGCACTCAAGGCGTCCTGCAAAGCATGGAACACGAACTGATGGATACCCTGACTTTCGCGGAAGCGTACCTCGCTCTTGGCCGGATGCACGTTCACATCCACCTGTTCCGGCGGCATATCGAGGAACAGCACGAAGGCTGGATGGCGCTGGTGGTGCAGGATGTCCTGATAGGCCTGACGCACGGCGTGCATCAGCACTTTGTCGCGCACGAAGCGGCCGTTGACGAAGAAATACTGCTCGTCGCGCGTGGAGCGCGAATAGGCGGGCAGCGCGGCGATGCCATACAGATGCAGCGGGCCGATCTCGCGTTCGACCTTGACCGCGTATTGGCCGAACTCACTGCCGAGGATGGCGTTGATGCGTTGCGGCAGATCCTGACTTGCCAGTTGCCATTTCGATTTTCCGTTGTGCTGCAAAGAGAACGCCACATCCGGCCTTGATAGCGCGATGCGCTTGAAGGTCTCTTCGCACCAGGCGAACTCGGTGTTCTCGCTCTTCAGGAATTTGCGCCGCGCGGGGGTATTGAAATATAGCTCGCGCATCTCGAAGCTAGTACCTTGCGCATGCGCCGAAGGTGCAGCATCGCTTAGCGCCCCGTCGATAGCCTCGACCTGCCAGGCATGTGCCGCATCTGCCGTGCGGCTGGTCAATGTGACTTGCGCCACCGCCGCCATACTCGCCAATGCCTCACCGCGGAAGCCCATGCTGGCCACGCGTTGCAGATCATCCAGCGAGGCGATCTTGCTGGTGGCATGGCGCATCAGCGCCAGTGGTAGTTGCTTTTGAGTGATGCCGCAGCCGTTGTCGCGCACGCGCAGCAACTTGATGCCGCCACTTTCCAACTGCACCGAGATCTCGGTCGCACCCGCATCCAGACTGTTCTCCAACAGCTCTTTGAGCGCTGATGCAGGGCGCTCTATCACCTCGCCGGCGGCGATCTGGTTGATGAGCAGGTCGGGGAGTAACTGGATGGAAGACATCGGCGGATTATAGCGGATAGGGGGTGCGACAATCCGCCGCGCGACATCATGTCACATTCCCGCCGTCTGCTTCGCTTCCTACAATCCGACCCGGTTTCAAACAGGGATATTCAAGGAGGAAGCAGTGAAGACAAGCAGCAAACAGATCGCAATATGTGTCGCCTTGGCACTTTCCGCACCGCAAGCAAGCTGGGCCGAGATCGGCGCTTTGCCGGAAGTGACCGTTTCATCCACTACCATCGACGACCGCTTCGATTCCAAGCGCGGCGAACCCTCTAATGTGAATCACATCAGCGGTAACACCGTCGACGAGCAACACAGCAAGAACATCGTCGAAGTGCTGGAATCCATCCCGGGTGTTTCGGCCGAAGTACAGAGCGGCGACTCGGTGAAGATCATGCTGCGCGGTGTCGAGGCGCAGCGCTACATGGGCGAGAAGCCGGGTGTGGCCATCGTGATCGACGGTGTGCCGGTGCAGGAGCGCACCGGGCGTGTGAACATCGACTTGGACAACATCGAATCCATCAAGGTCATCAAGGGCGGGGCCTCTTATCTGTTCGGTGAGGATGCACTGTCTGGTGCGGTGATCATCACTACCAAACGCGGCGCCAAGATGGCGGGCTACATGGCCAGCGCCGAAGTCGGCAGCTATGAATATTACAAAGGCGTCCTGCGCGCCGGATTCGCCGAAGGTCGCTGGGTGGGGCACATCCAGAAATCCAAGCTGCAATCCAAGACCTTTCACGATCAGGGTGACTGGGGGCGCGACTATGTGGATGGCAAGTTGCAGTACATGATCGATGACACCAGCGATATGACCTTTGGCTTCGAGCATGCCCTCCGCAACAAGGATAGCCACGGTACGGTCAAAGGCGTGACGGCTGCCATGCTCGATCCGACCAGTGTGGACGGCGGCAAGGACTACGCGCGCAAATACGATGTGACGCTGGACAAGTTCAACCTGTCCTACTCAAAGGACACGGGGACAGGAAGCAACCTGATGGTGAACACCTATCTGTTCAAGGATCACACTTTCGGCTGGCAGAACCCGAACGGCTTCCTGCGCGACAGCACGGGCGCATTCCTGTATGGCACTTCGACCGCCAGCGACATGAGCACCATGCGTGATGCCTATGTCAGCGGACGAGATACACAGCAGCAGCAGAGTGGTGCCAAGGCGGAATGGCGCCAGAGCGGCACGCAAGTCGCCTGGATGGGCGGTCTGGATCTGCAACAGTTCGAGGATCGTACGCTGACCAACAACCTAGTGACCTATACCAGCCGCAGCACCGCAGTAGGATTCTCCAATCCGTTGAATCTGGCTGGCGCATTGACCGAGGATAGCCTTTCCACCTCCGACACGCGCGCCATCTACGGTGAATTGAAATGGCAATTGAGCACACCGCTCACCGCCACCTTCAATGCGCGCTTCGACAATATCGGTCAGAAGTACGTCAGCAATCTGCCGCTCACCGCAACGCAGATCGCCGAGGGTCGCAGCACCACGGGTGAGAAGACATTCAACGTCTTGTCGGAACGAATCGGCTTCAACTATGCCTTCAACGAAGAACGCGAGCTGTACACCAATCTATCCACCGGCTTCCGCGTGCCGACCGTGTCACAGCTATACGGCGGCACCATCACCCCGACAGGGACGGTGGCCGCCAATCCGGATCTGAAGCCCGAGCATTCCTACAACGCAGAAGTCGGCCTGCGCGCCAAGACTGAGTTGCTGGGTGTCGGGCTGGATACCGATGTGGCGATCTTCCAGATCGACCGCAAGGACTTCATCCTCAACACCGGCGGTCAATACCAATCCACCACAGGTGCGACGCTGACCAACGCGCTGGAGCAATACCAGAACATCGGCGGCGTGCGTAATCGCGGGTTGGAAGTTTCCATCAAAACCGATAGCCGCGAAGTCTGGTCTGCCGATATGGCGTACACCTACCTGAATGCCGTGTTCACACGCAACGACACCTACTGGATGTCAATGGGCTCACGCAGCGTGCCGCTGGCTTCGGTGTTGTACAACAACACCGGTAATGTCGTGCCGCGCACGCCCAAACACAAACTGAATCTGACTTCGCGTTATCGCCCGATGGAAGGCTGGATCTTCACCGGCGAGATGAACACGCAATCCGGCATCTATGCGGATGAAGTGAACGTGGTGTGGGTAGGTGGCCGTACCGTTTACAACATGATGGCGAACTACGAGTTCAAGAGTGACGGCAAGATGAAATGGTCGGCCTTCGCACGTATCGACAACCTGTTCGACCGCTATTACTACTCCACCATCCGTGGCGGTTCGGACGGCAACGGCGACGGCGTGTACGACGCGGAAGACGTGTCCATCACGGTCAATCCGGGTCGTGTGTGGACAATCGGCGCATCGCTCAGCTTCTAAGGGATGACTATGAGAATCCTCTATTCCGCTTGTCTGCTCGTGGCTTGCACCGCGACAGCCTCCGCTGCCGAACCCGCTGCGATGGCAACCCACGACCACAGTGCCATGATGCGTAGCCAGTCCCGCGCCTGGACGCAACTGCCCGTACTCAAAGCGCGCATGAAAAGTCAGGATATGTCATCGCGCAGTTACCTCATGCAGCCGCTGAACATCGCGGCGGATGCGGTCGAAGCCTGGTCGAACGACTTGAATGACCCGAATGGACATCGTCGACTGCCTATGGAGATGGGCGGTGCGCCGCTGGACAAACCCGCCACTGGCGGCTTTCAGATGCTGACCGCACGCGAAGAGCAGGGCGATGTCGTGCGTGTCGCCACCACCGTGCATTACTTCAGCGAACGCGGCGGCAAGAACCCGACCGCCATGTTCGAGCAGGTCAAGCACGAGCTGGAGATTGTGCCGCAACCCTATCCGCGTGAGCATTCCCGCTACCGCACCAATGAAGACTGGCAGTTCGCCGTGCGTTTCAAAGGCCAGCCGCTGGTTGCGCAAAAGGTCGTGCTGGAAACCTCGAACGGCAGCCGGTCCGAATTCATGACCGATGCGCTCGGCGGGGTGAAGGTGAAGGTGCCGAACGACTTCAAGGCTGAAGCAGCGCAGGTGGAAAGCCATGGCAGGCGACGCGGCGCCGACTTCGTGTTGGCGGTGTCGCATGCCGAGGGCGGTCTGCAATATCTGACCGCCTTCAACAGCGGCTATGGCGAAGATGCGTATGCCAATCGCAGTCTGGCGATGGGCATGGGCTTCATGCTAGTCGGCATGCTCGGCGCTGCACCATTGCTGCGTAATCGCAAGACAGCCGCCAGGAAAGAGGAGAGTGCAAATGCTTAAGAATATCTTCCCCACGCTGGCGCGTTTGCGCTTCACCGTGCAGATCATCATGTTGTTCGTCACCGTGTACGGCGGCGCGCTGCTTGGCAGTTACACCGTGGATCGCATCTCCAAGGCGCTGCCGTCCCTGTCATGCGCCTACGATAAAGTGACCGGTGACCATTGCATCCTGATCAGTGCGCAACACCAGTTGCATCACCGTATCGGGGCAGCCTTGGCCAAGGCGGGCGATGTCGCGCTCAACGTGTTCCTGCCCACACTGATCACGGTGGGTGTGTTCTTCATGTTCTTCTTCTTTTTGAACAAAGCGTTCTGCGGCTGGGTCTGTCCGCTGGGCACGGTGCAGGAACTGATCTACAAGATCGGTCGCCGCCTCGGCCGTCCGCTGCAACGCTTCACGAAGGAGGGCGTTGGCACGGTGCGTCCGGTCAAATGGTTCATGTTGCTGGTGCTGGTACTGGGCCTGCCGACACTGGCCGGCATGGGCACCGTCGCCAACGAACTGGGCGACCCGTTCTGCCAGGTCTGCCCGTCGCGTATCGCCACCACCTTGCTGACGGCGGATACCGAACAACTCGCCGTGCGCACCGGAACGAACATCAATTTCTTCCTCGGTGCGCTGGGAAATGCCATGTTCGGCTTCATCATCATCGCCGCGCTGGCCGTGCGTCAGCCGTTCTGCCGCATCTGCCCGCTGCTGTCCTGGAACGCGCTGTTCCAGAAACTGTCGCCGATGCGGCTGGTGAAGAAGGATGCGCACGAAAAATGCGCCAAGTGCGGCGTGTGCGAGAAAGCCTGTCCGATGGACATCCACGAGATCGGCACCGCGTTCGGCAGCAAAGCCTTCCACGAGGATTGCACGATGTGCGGACGTTGCGCCGAATACTGTCCGGACGATGATGTGATCCAACTCAAGTTCTTCGGCTTCAGACTGTTCGGCTCTTCGCGTGACTACTACAAAGCACGGGTGAAACATGAATCGCCGGAAGGTCAGCCCAAGAAGCGCGTGATCCCCATCCTGCCCAAACCGGCAGAGAACAAGGGCTGAACCGATGGATGCGATACAACTATCGCAGCAGACCACACTGTTCACCGTGTGGCTGCTCGGTGCATCGCTGGGGCTGACCGCCTGCACCGCGACCTGTCTGCCGTTCATGGGCACATGGATCTTGGGGCGGGGCGGTAGCCAGATGCAGGCACTGCGCGATACCACCCTGTTCGTCAGCGGACGCATCCTGGCTTACACGATGCTGGGTGCGCTGGCTGCAGCGGCGGGTAGCTGGTTGTCGCAGGCGATGAAGGGCGGCAGCGGCAATCTGGTCATCGGTGCCGCATCCATCGCCGCCGGGCTGTGGTTGCTGCGCAGTAAATCGGCACATGCGCCGTGCGGTGTAGCAAAACGCGCGGGCAGTGCGCCGCCATTGCTGCTCGGTTTCTCACTCAGCCTCACGCCCTGTGCGCCGCTGGCATCCTTGCTCGCTGTGTGCGCGGCGGCAGGTAGCATCCAGTCTGGCATGGCCAATGGCGTGATGTTCGGATTGGGCGCGGCGCTCACACCGCTGCTGATACTATTACCGCTGATCAGCCTGCTCGGCAAACAGCTGCGCGACAACCGCGACTGGCTGACACGCTGGATACGCTGGGGCGCAGCCGCGGTACTGATCGTGCTGGGATTGCGCCGCATCTTTTTATTTGTTTAATCAATCAATTCTTCCTGATGAAACGTAGCTGTCTGTTATTCGCCTTTCTCCCGCTTCTGGCATTCGCGGAAGATCAACCCTCATTAAAAGAAGTCACCGTCACCGGCAAGCAGGAAGACATCGCGGCACGCCGCGACTCCACCACGCAAAAGGTGATCATCGGTCGCAAGGACATCGAGAACATGGGCGTGATGACCATCGGCGAGGTGCTGGGCAAGTTGCCAGGCGTGGAAGTCAAAGGCGACGGACACCGCGCGCGCGGCATGTCGCGCGACAGCGTGCAGATACTGGTGGATGGCGAACGGCCGGCGGGCGGTTCGCGCATCGTGGCGGGGGTGGTCGGGCGTCTGCCTGCGGGTGAGCTGGAGCGTGTCGAGATACTGCGCGGTTCGTCTGCGGAATACGGCGGTGCGGCATCGGTGACCGTCAATCTGGTGATGAAGAAACCGGTCAGCAAACGTTCTACAGCCGTAAAAGTGGCCGCCGGCATGAACGGTGATGAGCCGACCGGCCAGTTCACCTGGACCGAGAACGGCGGCGAGGGCGACTTTGCCTGGACGCTGCCGATCACGCTCAATATGCATCGCCGTCCTGCCGGCAGCGTGATCGAGCGACACAACGAGACAGCTGGCGTCACGGTATTGAACGAGCAGGACAAGGAGGAAGGCCTGTTCACTTTCCGCGAATTCGTGATGTCGCCACGCATGACCTGGAAGCAGGGGCGTGACACGTTGACCGTCGCGCCTTTGTTGTTTGACGGACTGGGCAAGCGCAACAGCGACATGACGCAGACAGCAGCCAGTCCGGCGAGCAGCAGCAATAGGGTGAGCAATGGCGACCGCAGCAGCCGCGAGGAGATGCGCCGTCGTCTGCAACGGCTGCGCGTGGAAGGCGAAAAACATCTGGGAGGCAGCAAGCTAACCGGACGCGTCTCGCTCAACCACGGCACGCGCGATGTGCATGTGCTGCGTTTTTCGCATGACGCAGTGGGCACAGCCAGTACAAACACGGATGACACCGCCAGCAACGAGCACGAAACCAGCATGGCGTTCAGGCTGGACAGGCCGCTGGGCGAACAGCATCTGCTGGCGGTGGGGCTGGAGCACGCCTTGCTGAAACGCAGCGATACGCAGACCTTCTCCGGCGTGACGTCCAACTATGCCGATCAGGAACGGCAAAGCATCCTGTGGTTGCAGGACGACTGGATGCTGACCGACAAGACCACCTTCACCTACGGTCTGCGCGGCGAACGTGTCGATCTAGATACCGGCACTGTCGCCCAGCAGCACGGACAAGTGATGCCATCGCTGGCGATCCGCTGGGCACCGCAGGAACAATGGCTAGTCCGTTCCTCACTGGGTGCCGGGCTGAAGATGCCGAGACTGAGCGAGATCAGCGATGCCGCAACACTGAGCGTGGCGGCGAACACACCGACGGAAGCCGACACGCGCGGCAACCCTAATCTGCGTCCAGAGCGTAGCGTGAACTTCGAAGCGGTGCTGGAGCGTTACCTGCCCGATAACACCGGTGTGTTCGGGCTCAACTTCTACGCACGCAGCACACAGGATTTCACCGAGCATCGCGTGCAACTGGAAGGCACCCGCTGGGTGGACAGGCCGCAGAACGAAGGCAGTGCGCGTCATTGGGGCTGGGAGTTGGACGGCAAAGTGCGCACCGATGCCTACGGCTGGAAAGGCGCGACGGTCAAAGCGCATCTGACCCTGCCACATGCTACGGTGAACGATACGCGCCTCGGCATCTCGCGCATGGCGCGCGACACGCCCAAGTACATATTCTCGGCCGGGCTAGATGAGAACTTGCCCACGCTCAAATCCAGTTACGGCGTGTCGCTGCAACTATCGGGGCGCAGCGTGACCGACATCCCGGGCGAGGTGTATGCCGTGTCCGATGCGCGTACCACGCTGGATGCTTACTGGCTGTACAAACTGTCACCCGTGTTCAATCTGCGCACCACAGCCAAGAATCTGCTGGCGACGGATACCGTGCAGAACACGCGTTTCACCAATGGCAGTGATGTCTATTCCTTGAACAGTCGCAGCGTCGGCTATCGTTCCTTGCTGGTGACGCTGGAGGGGCGCTGGTAGCATGTCGGCCCTTGTTCTCAACCTGCCGCTGACATATATGAACGCGTTACACGACGCGACACTGGAATCGCCCTGGTACGAGCGGCTGACTGTGGTCGGCATCGTGGTGCTCGCGCATCTGATGCTGTTCGTCTTTTGGCTGGCACAACCGGAACCGCCCATGGTGGCGGTGAACGAGATGTCCATCTCTTTTGCCAATGTGAAGATGCAGCAGGCGGATGTCTCACCGCAGCCCGAGATCAAGCCCGAGCCGAAACCGGAACTCAAACCGCGCGTGATCGAACCGGAAGCACCACCCGAACCCGCGGTGCAGGAAGAGACGCCGCCCGCTCCTGTGATGGAGACCCCGCCATCCCCCGTGCAACTGGATGCCGAACCGGATTACCGCGCCGACTATCTGAACAATCCGCGCCCGCCGTATCCGCTGGTGGCACGGCGCATGGGCTATCAGGGCAAGGTGGTCCTCAATGTCGAAGTGCTGGCCGAGGGCAGAGCGGGGGAAGTGAAACTGCAAAGCAGCAGCGGCTTCGACATCCTCGACAGGGCCGCACTACAAACCGTCAAGACTTGGAAATTCTCACCCGCCACGCGCTTCGGCCGGCCGATCACACAGTGGTTCTTGGTACCCATCAAATTTTCTTTAGAGGAATGAGCGCATGAACGATTTCTTTTCCATCAACTCACCCATCGTATCGGGCACTTTGCTGTTGCTGATCTTTTTGTCCATCGTGACCTGGTCCATCGCCTTGTTCAAACTATGGAAGCAATATGAATCACGCCAGCATGACCAGCGCTTCAATAGGGAATTCTGGGCGGCACGTGAGTGGAGTGGGGCGGAAAAGATCAGCGCATCGAGCAAAGGCGATATCGCCAGGCTGGCACAGGCTGGATTCTCAGAATTGAAGAACCTGAATTCCGCACAACAGGATCTAAAACATTCCGGCGCGCCGCAAGACGTGCTGGAGCGCATGCTGCGTCAACAATTGCAGAACATCCAGCGCTATCACGAACGCGGTTTGGCCGAACTGGCCAGCATCGGTTCCACCGCACCATTCATCGGCTTGTTCGGTACGGTGTGGGGCATCATGCATGCCTTGCAGAACATCGGCCAGACTGGAACCGCTTCATTGGATGTGGTGGCAGGTCCCATCGGTGAGGCACTGGTCGCTACTGCTATCGGCATCGCCACCGCCTTGCCTGCTGTACTGGCGTATAACTTCTTCCTGCGTCGCCTCAAGGTGCATGTGACGGACCTTGAGAACTTCGCGCATGACTTCATGCGTCTGGCGCAAAAGCAAGATTTCAAGCTGTAAGGAGGGGGTATGGCTTTCGGCAATTCTTCCCAACAAGATGAAGGCAGCATGATGAGCGAAATCAACGTCACGCCGCTGGTCGACGTGATGCTGGTGTTGCTGGTGGTGTTCATCATCACCGCGCCCCTGCTGGCGCCGCAGTCGCTCAAGATCAACCTACCCAAGACCGATGCGGTGCAGCAGAACGACAAGCCGCAACAAGTCAGCTTGGTGGTCGATGCACAGGGCAAGGTGGAGATGGACAAACAGCCGGTGAACGACACCGAACTGGCTTCGATGCTGGCTACTCGTGCCGCCGATCCGCAGTTCCAGTTGCAGATCGAAGCGGATAGCGCCGTGTCTTATGGTCGCGTGGCGGGGTTGATGGCGCTGGCGCAGAAGGCGGGAGTCGCCAAGCTTTCCTTCATCACGCTTTCCAAATAATTCACGCATGGATAGACTGCCGTCCGCTTGGCAGTCCTATCAATTTGAGGAGATATTCATGAATCGCAGAGAACTATTGCTTGGTGCAGTCGCCATGGCCGCGGCCGGTACGGCATTCGGTGCCAGCCACGAACATATGGACATGGGGCATGAGCACCATGTCATGGGAACGGTGAACGACAAGCTGATCGCCGCCGCAGCCGATTGCGTGACCAAAGCCAATCTGTGCTTGCAGCATTGCATCGTCTTGCTGGGGCAGGGCGACACCAGCATGGCGGAATGCGCAAAGACTTCCAGTCAGGTGATCTCGATGTGTGGTGCCTTGCAGCAGATGGCAGCTGCGGATTCCAAGTATCTGCCGCAACTCGCCAAGGTCTGTATGGCAGTGTGCAAGGCCTGCGAAGAGGAATGCAAGAAGACCGAGAAGCACCCTGAGTGCAAGGCCTGCAAAGAGTCGTGCATCGCTTGCTACGATGAGTGCAAGAAGATCGCAGCCTGATCATCCCTGCCTGAGAAAAGGTTTAAGGCACACTTCGGTGTGCCTTTTTCGTTTATCAATGGACTGGGGCGAGGCGCAAAGCTCGTATATAATTGCGGGCGATATTAAGTGCGCCCGGAACAACCGGGCGTTTCAGTATGCGGTTTACAGGAGGGTTACATGCGTATTGGGATTCCTGCGGAGACGAATGCAGGCGAGAAACGCGTTGCGACAGTACCGGAAGTCGTAGAGAAGCTCATCAAGCTGGGCTTCCAAGTCGCGGTTGAGTCTGGCGCCGGAGATCAGGCGAATTGCAATGATGATAGCTATCGCGCTGCGGGTGCCGAGATCATCGAAGGTGCTGCAAAGCTGTGGGCCGAGTCCGATATCGTTTTCAAGGTGGCCGTTCCAACAAGTGCCGAGGTTGGGTTGATGCGCGAAGGCATCACCTTGATCGGTTTCATCTGGCCCGCCCAAAACCCCGAGTTGATGCAACAACTGGCCGCGAAAAAAGCAACGGTGCTCGCCATCGACACCTTGCCACGCCAGCTTTCCCGCGCCCAGAAGATGGACGCGCTCACCTCACAAGCCGGTGTTGCCGGTTATCGCGCCGTCATCGAAGCCGCCAATGCCTTCGGTCGTTTCTTCAATGGACAGATCACCGCTGCGGGCAAGGTTCCGCCAGCCAAGGTGTTCATCGCCGGTGCCGGTGTGGCCGGCTTGGCCGCCATCGGTACGGCTGCCGGTCTTGGAGCCATCGTGCGTGCCAACGATACGCGCGCCGAAGTGGCCGATCAGGTCAAATCTCTGGGCGGTGAATTTGTAAAAGTCGATTACGAAGAAGAGGGCGGCGGCGGCGGCGGTTATGCCAAAGTGATGAGCGAAGGCTTCCAGCAGGCGCAGCGCGAGATGTACGCCAAACAGGCCAGCGAGGTGGACATCATCATCACCACCGCACTGATTCCCGGCAAGCCCGCACCTCGTTTGATCACTGCCGAGATGGTACAAAGCATGAAACCCGGCAGCGTCATCGTGGATATGGCAGCAGAGCGGGGCGGAAATTGCGAACTGACCGTTCCCGGTGAAGCGGTGGTGAAGCATGGCGTGACCATCGTTGGTTATACCGATCTGAACAGTCGTCTGGCCAAGCAGTCTTCCACCTTGTACAGCACCAACCTGTTCCGTCTGGCCGAAGAGTTGTGCAAGACCAAGGACGGCATCATCAACGTCAACATGGAAGATGATGCGATCCGCGGCCTGACCGTGATCAAGGATGGCGAGATCACCTGGCCAGCGCCGCCGCTGAAGATGCCTGCGCCTGTCGCCAAGCCAGCAGCCAAACCGGTCGCAGCGCCTGCCGGGCATGGTAGTGCTGGCACGCCAGCATCTGCCGGTAAGATCGCAGGTCTGTTCATCGCGGTGGCCTTGCTGTTCCTGCTCATCGGCGCCTACGCGCCCGCAGCCTTCCTCGGACACTTCACCGTGTTCGTGTTGGCCTGTTTCGTCGGCTATATGGTGGTGTGGAACGTCACCCCGGCGCTGCATACCCCGCTGATGAGTGTGACCAATGCGATCAGCAGCATCATCGCCATCGGTGCGCTGGTGCAGATCGCACCGCCGACGATGTTGGGGCTGGAGCGGCCAGAAGATTGGATACGCTGGCTGGCTGTGGTGGCTATTGGGCTCACTGCGGTGAATATGTTCGGCGGTTTTGCCGTGACCAAGCGCATGCTGTCGATGTTCCGCAAGTAAGGATTGATGATGATTTCTGCAAGTTTGGCTTCTGTCTCTTATATCGGTGCGACGATCCTGTTCATCCTGAGCCTCGGTGGTCTTTCCAACCCCGAGACCTCACGTCGCGGTAATCTCTACGGCATGATCGGCATGACCATCGCCGTGCTGGCCACGGTGTTCGGTCCGCGCGTCAGCATGGACGGTCTACCCTGGATCATCGGTGCGATGGTGGTGGGCGGCAGCATCGGTCTGTACGCCGCGCGCAAGGTGCAGATGACGCAGATGCCTGAACTGGTCGCGCTGATGCACAGTTTGGTCGGTCTAGCTGCCTGTCTGGTCGGTTTCGCCAATTACATCGACCCGATGGCCTCGCTGAATCTGTCACATGCCGAAAAAGCGATCCATGAGATCGAGGTCTATATCGGCATCCTGATCGGCGCAGTGACCTTCTCCGGTTCCCTCGTGGCTTTCGGCAAGCTGGCGGGCAAGATCGGCGGCAAACCACTGTTGCTGCCGGGTCGTCACTTCCTGAATCTGATCGGTCTGCTGGTCGTCATCGCCTTCGGCTACCAGTTCCTGCAAGCTGAGACCACCACTGCGGGCATGTTCGCTCTGACCGTGATGACCATCATCGCGCTGTTGTTCGGCATCCACATGGTGATGGCTATCGGCGGGGCAGACATGCCGGTAGTGGTCTCCATGCTAAACAGCTACTCCGGCTGGGCCGCAGCGGCGACCGGCTTCATGCTGAACAACGATCTGTTGATCGTCACCGGCGCATTGGTCGGTTCCAGCGGCGCAATCCTGTCCTACATCATGTGCCGCGCGATGAACCGCAACTTCGTCAGCGTCATCGCAGGCGGCTTCGGCGGCGGCACCCCAACCAAAAAGGCGAGCGGCGATGCGCAACCGGCGGGTGAAGTGGTTGCCATCAGCGCTATCGAGACAGCAGAACTACTGCGCGATGCCAAGAACGTGATCATCGTGCCGGGTTATGGCATGGCCGTGGCGCAAGCTCAGCATGCGGTGAACGAAATCACCCAGTACTTGCGCGAGAAGGGCGTCAACGTGCGCTTCGGCATCCACCCCGTGGCAGGCCGTATGCCCGGACACATGAACGTGCTGCTGGCCGAAGCCAAAGTTCCTTACGACATCGTGATGGAAATGGACGAGATCAACGAAGACTTCCCGGATACCGACGTTTCCATCGTGATCGGTGCCAACGACATCGTGAATCCGGCCGCGCAAGAAGACCCTACCAGCCCAATCGCAGGTATGCCGGTGCTGGAAGTCTGGAAGGCCAAGACCTCCATCGTGATGAAGCGCAGCATGGCTTCAGGTTATGCAGGTATTGAAAATCCACTGTTCTATAAAGAGAACAACCGCATGCTGTTCGGCGATGCCAAGAAGATGCTGGATGAAGTGCTGACTGCACTGAAAGCGTAAAGCATCACTGAAGCACTAAGAAAGGAGCCGCGAAAGCGGCTCCTTTTATTTGTATGGGAGGGTTGGGTGGCAGTTCGGCCTTAGCGGAAGTATTTTGGAACAACAGGAATGTCCGTATCGGCAGATTCAGTGCACTAGATTGTTACGCAGAAAAAGATAGACCGAGGAAAGTCCCAGCAGACTCTCGATCAGATACAGGATGCTGGAGATGCCGTGCCACATGGAGAAGTTGCTTGCCAATGAACTGTTCATCACTTCCAGAGGTAAAGCTTGGGATTTGAGTCCGGCCATCAGCGGCTGGATGCCGAACTGGAGGGCGAGCGTGATGAGCAGCATCAGGGCGATGGCGAGAAAGGCGGGTTGACGCAGAGACAGCTTGCCGAACTTCACGCCATCCCGCAGCAACAGATAGACACCGCACGCGATGCCCACAAACCCCTGCACGCGGAACATCTCACCGGCCAGCATGCCGGCCAGTTGCTTATCGGGTTGGGCTTGGAACAGGATAGGTACGGCCAGATAGCCGATCGTCCATAAGCTACCGACCCAGAGGGTGAGGGCAACGCCATCCAGAATGCGCAATTTCATCCTTATTCCCCGAGACGATAGCCACGGTTGACGTGGCAGGTGTAGCCGTGCGGATGCTTGACCAGATATTTTTGATGATATTCCTCGGCGCGCCAGAAGTCTTTGAACTGTGTGACTTCTGTCACTACTTTTGCCCCCCATTCTCCCGAACCATCCACAGTGCGAATCACTTCCTCGGCGGTGTTCTTCTGCTCGTCGCTGACATAGAAGATGGCTGAGCGGTACTGCGTGCCTCGGTCATTGCCTTGCTGGTTACGCGTGGTGGGGTTATGCATGCGGAAGAACTCGAACAGCAGATGGCGGTAGGTAAGCTTGGCTGGGTCGAACACGATCTTCAACGATTCGGCATGGCCGCTACGGCCCATCTTCACGATGTCATAGTTCGCATTCGGTACATCACCGCCGGCGTAGCCGACTTCGGTTTCCAGCACACCGGGAATCTGTCGCACCAACTCTTCCATGCCCCAGAAGCAACCTCCTGCAAGGTAGGCGGTTTGATTGGTATCGGTCATGGTGGCTCCTTTCGGTTGGGCGTGGCTGCTGAAGGTCAGCAGCGACAGCAGGATGAACAGGGACAGGCGATTCATGACGCAGCACGCAGGGCGGCCAAGGCCGAGGAGATCACCCGCAGGGCGGAACGCATCAGCAGCCACACCAGACCCAGCGCGACCAAAATGTCCGGCCAGCCGGAACCTGTGAGCCAGACCGCACCAGCTGCGATGAACACAGAAATGTTGACGGCGATGTCGTTGCGCGAGCATTCCCACACGGAACTCATGTTCACGTCCTCATGGCGATGGCGCCACAACAGGAACAGACAGAGCGAGTTGGCGGCGAGGCCGAGCAGGCTGAACGCGCCCATGACTTCGAACAGCGGGACGCTGGGGACGAACAGCTTGTAGACGATCTGCGCGGACAGGAGGCAGCCCGCCAGCAGGATGAGCCCCCCTTTGAACAAGGCGACCCTGGCCTTGACGGCTGCGCCGCGCGACACGGCATACAGGCTGAGCCCGTAGGTCAGCGCATCGCCGAGGTTGTCCAAGCTGTCAGCCAGCAGGGCAGTGGAATCCGCATACAGAGCGGCCGCAACCATGACCGCGAACATCACGGCATTGATGACGAGCACGCTCAACAACGTCCCGCGCTGCCTTTCGCGCAGGGCATCGATGGAACAATCGTTGTTGCAGCAACCGCTCATGGTGGGGTTCTCGTGTAACCAAGCGTGCCAGACGCCCGACACATTTCATTTAGCCCGTTCAGGGCGGGGATGGCAAGCAGCAGCTTTTCGCTTGGATTCTTTTTCTTTCTCAGTGGCACGTTTGTGGCTTCGGCCGCTCGCTTTGCGAGCTTAACTTGCTGCGCAAGAGCGCCACACATCTAGCGGCGTTCCTTTTTCATCGCATTGGCAGCTTCGCGCTTCGCATCTTTCTCTCGCTCGGTGGCTCTCTTGTCATGCTCCTTCTTGCCCTTGGCGAGACCGATCTCCAGCTTCACGCGACCGCCCTTGTAGTGCATATCCAAGGGCATGAGGGTAAATCCGGCGCGTTGGACTTTGCCGATGAGTTTGTCGATCTCGTGTTTGTGCAGCAGCAGCTTGCGGGTGCGCACGGGGTCGGGATGGATGTGTGTGGAGGCGTTCAGTAGCGGGCTGATGTGTGAGCCGAACAGCCAGAGTGCGCCGTCTTTGGCCAGCACATAGGCTTCTTTGAGTTGCACGCGTCCGGCGCGGATAGCTTTGACTTCCCAACCTTCAAGCATGATGCCTGCTTCATGCTTGTCTTCGATGAAGTAGTCGTGAAAGGCTTTTTTGTTCTGGATGATACTCATTGGAAGATGTGTTTTGCCTGTGGTTACGCTATTCTACCAGCCTTTGATGAAGGGCTTGATGAAGCATGGCGTTGGTGGAAAAGACTGTACTGGTGGGGCATACGGCGGAGCAGATGTTCAATCTGGTGGATCGTGTCGAGGAATATCCCCAGTTCCTGCCCTGGTGCGGCGGGGCATCCGTGGACGACATGCAAGGAACCACCATGTACGCCACGGTACACATCGATTATCACCATATCAAACAGCACTTTTCCACAGAAAACCTGCGCGAACCGCCCTTCGTTATCCAGATGAAGCTAAAAGATGGCCCTTTCAAACAATTGGACGGAAGTTGGCGTTTCATCCCCTTGAGCGAGGAAGCCTGTAAAATAGAGTTCCGTCTGCATTATGAATTCTCCAGCAAGCTGCTGGAAAAGATGGTGGGGCCGGTGTTCCACTACATCGCCAACAGTTTCGTGGATGCTTTCATCCACCGGGCAGAGAAGATCTACACCACAGCATGAATACCGAAAACATCAATATCGAGCTGGTCTATGCTTTGCCGCAGGAGCAAGCGTTGCTTAAGTTCAATGTGCCAGCCGGTACCACCTTGGGCGAAGCCGTGCGCTTGTCCGGTATCTTGGAAAAGCATCCCGAGATCGATCCGGCAAAGGCCAAATACGGCATCTTCGGCAAGTTGAGCAAAGCCGATGTGGTGATGCGTGAGCGTGATCGCATCGAGATCTATCGGCCTTTGATCGCCGACCCGAAAGAGGTGCGCCGCAAGCGCGCCGAAGAAGGCAAGGTCATGAAGAAGGGCGGCGGCGATGCTTGATATCGACCTGCATTGTCATTCCAGCTGCTCCGACGGTACGCTGACACCGGAGGAGTTGGTTGCGCGCGCGGCTGAGCGCGGGGTGACCATGCTGGCGCTGACCGATCACGATGAGATCGCCGGCTTGGATCAGGCAAGGGCAGCTGCCGAAAAGCTCGGCATGACATTCATCAACGGTGTCGAGATATCCGTCTCCTGGCGCAAACACACATTGCATCTGGTCGGTCTGCACATCGATCCGAGCTATCCGCCGCTGGTGGCTGGACTGGCGGGCGTCCGCAGCGGACGCGGTCTGCGCGCGCAGAAGATGGCTGACGAATTAGCCAAGGTCGGTATCGGCGGCGTACTGGAAGGCGCATATAAATTCACCACCAATCCCAACATGATCGGCCGCACCCATTTCGCCCGTTATCTGGTCGAATCCGGCCGCTGCAAGGATGTGAAGAGCGTGTTCAATCGCTATCTAGCGAACGGCAAGCCTGGTTATGTCCCGCATCAATGGGCGAATCTCGCGGACGCGATCTCTTGGATACGCGGTAGCGGCGGCATCGCCGTACTGGCACATCCGGGACGCTATATGGTGGGCCGCCACAGCATGGGCAAGCAGACCATGCACGAACTACTGGAAGAATTCGTCGAACTGGGCGGTGGCGCGCTGGAAGTAGTGACCGGCAGCCATACACCGCCCCAGTATGCGGAATTCGCCCGTTATGCCGAGGAGTTCAACCTGCTATCGTCGTGCGGTTCAGATTTCCACGGTCCGCAGGAAAGTTACCGGGATATGGGGCGACTGCCCGATCTACCGGAGATATGTCGCCCAGTATGGCAACACTGGCAAGACTCCACTCAACTGAAAGCAGCCTGATGGCCCAATTCTTCAATATCCACCCCGATAATCCCAATGCGCGCCTGATCCGTCAGGCCGCAGAGATGCTGCGCGATGGCGCGGTGATCGTTTACCCGACCGATTCCGGTTATGCCTTGGGCTGCCATCTGGGTGACAAGGATGCGGTGACCCGCATCCGCCAGATCAGAGAACTGGATGATCAGCATCACATGACGCTGATCTGCCGTGACCTGTCCGAGCTATCAAACTATGCGCGGGTAGATAACGTGCAGTTCCGTTTGCTCAAGAACAACACACCCGGTGCCTACACCTTCATCCTGCAAGCTACCAAGGAAGTACCGCGCCGCCTGCAGCATCCCAAGCGCAGCACAGTCGGTGTGCGAATCCCCGACCATCCAGTGGCGTTGGCACTGCTGGAAGAACTGGGCGAGCCACTGCTGAGCTCTACCCTGATCCTGCCTGACGAGCCTTTCCCGCTCACCGATATCGATGAGATACGCGAGCAACTGGAGCATCGCGTCGAGCTGATCATCGAGGGCGGGACGGTGGGCATCGAGCCTACTACGGTGATCGACCTGACCGGTTCTGAACCGCAATTGATGCGTGCCGGACGGGGTGATGTGACACCGTTCGGGATCGAGGAATAGATGGAGCATCTGATCCAGCTCATCACCATCGCAGCGATTCCCATACTGTTCGCGATCACCTTGCACGAGGCGGCGCACGGCTATGTGGCGCGTCACTTCGGCGACATGACGGCCTACCAGCAAGGGCGCATCACGCTCAACCCCATCAAGCATATCGACCCGGTCGGCACTGTTCTGCTGCCGATGTTGACCTTGGTGCTGGGAGGCATCCTGTTCGGCTGGGCCAAGCCGGTGCCGGTCAATTTTTCCGCCTTGCGCCGTCCCAAGCAGGACATGCTGTGGGTCGCCATCGCCGGTCCGGCCAGCAATATGGCCATGGCAATCTTCTGGGCACTGGTGGCAAAGCTGGCCTGGAGCTTCCCCGGCGGCTACTTCTCCGAACCCATGCTGGAAATGGCCCAGATAGGGGTTAAAATCAACGTCATCCTGATGGTGCTGAATATGTTGCCGTTGCCACCGTTGGACGGTGGTCGCGTCGCAGTCAGTTTGTTGCCACATCGTCAGGCTTATCAGCTTTCGCGTATCGAGCCTTATGGCTTGTTCATCCTCATCGGACTGGCCATTACGCCGGTGCTGGGCTGGATATTGACGCCACCAGTGATGGCGGTGATCGATCTGATCAACTTTTTCTTGTGAATGTGAAGTCTAAATAATGTTTGCTGATCGCGTTTTATCCGGGATGCGTCCCACAGGTAATCTACATCTGGGCCACTACCATGGTGTGCTGAAGAACTGGGTGAAGATGCAGCACGAGTTCGACTGCTATTTCTTTGCAGCCGACTGGCATGCACTGACCACCCATTACGACACACCGCAGATCATCGAACAGAGCGTGTGGGACATGGTAATCGATTGGCTGGCGGCCGGCGTCGATCCTGCCCACGCCACGATGTTCATCCAATCCCGTGTGCCGGAGCATGCCGAATTGCATCTGTTGCTGTCCATGATCACACCATTGGGCTGGCTAGAACGCATGCCGACCTATAAGGATCAGCAGGAAAAGTTGACCAGCAAGGATCTGTCCACCTATGGCTTCTTGGGTTACCCCTTGCTGCAAAGTGCTGACATTCTGATCTACCGTGCTACACAAGTACCGGTGGGCGAGGACCAAGTACCTCACATCGAATTCACCCGCGAGATTGCGCGCCGCTTCAACCATATCTACGGCCGTGAACCGGGCTTTGAAGAGAAGGCCACCGCCGCAGTCAAGAAGCTGGGCGGCAAGAAGGGCAAGCTTTACGCAGAATTGCGCAACCGCTACCAGGAGCAGGGTGACGACGATGCGCTGGAATCGGCCAAGGCATTGCTGGACGAACAGCAGAACCTGTCGCACGGCGACCGCGAACGCCTGTTCGGCTATCTGGAAGGCGGCGGCAAGATGATCCTGTCCGAACCACAGGCCATGCTGACGGTCGCTTCCAAGATGCCGGGTCTGGATGGGCAGAAGATGTCCAAGTCCTACAACAACACTATCAGCCTGCGTGAAGATGAGGTCGAGGTGGCGAAGAAGATCAAGACCATGCCGACCGACCCAGCACGAATCCGACGCACCGATGCGGGCGATCCGGACAAATGTCCAGTGTGGCAGCTGCACGAGGTGTATTCGGGCGACAACGTGAAGCAATGGGTGCAGCAGGGCTGCCGCAGTGCCAGCATCGGCTGTATCGAATGCAAACAACCGGTAATCGAAGGTGTGCTGAGTGAACAACGACCGATGCGCGAACGCGCCCAACGCTATCTGGACGATCCTTCATTGGTGCGCAACATCATCGCCGATGGCTGTGAGAAGGCGCGTAAATTGGCGATCGACACCATGCGCGATGTGCGCGAAGTGATGGGACTGGAATACAAGTGAGCGAACTGCTTTCCCAGAGCGACCTCCCCATGACGCAGCCCGTGGCGTTCGTCCACGGGCAGCCCATGACCGAGATGCCGCACGACCTGTTCATCCCGCCGGATGCACTGGAAGTCGCTTTGGAATCGTTTCAGGGGCCGCTCGATCTGCTGCTTTACCTGATCCGTCGCCACAATCTCGATCCGCTCGATATCCCGATGGCGCAGCTGACCCAGCAATACATCGGCTATATCGAAGCGATGCAGCAGCACCGCATGGAGTTGGCAGCCGAATACCTGTTGATGGCCGCGGTGCTGATCGAGATCAAATCGCGCATGTTGCTACCGCGTCCACCCAAGCAGGGTGAGGAACCGAGCGACGAAGATCCGCGCGTTGAGCTGATGCGCCGTCTGCTGGAATACGAGCAGATGAAGCTGGCTGCCCAGAAACTGAACGAATTGCCGCAAGCCGGACGAGATTTCGAACTGGTGCAGGTGTTGATCGAGCGCACCGTGGTCGAACGCCTGCCCAACGTGACCGTTGAAGACCTGCGCACCGCTTGGCTGGCCTTGCTCGCCCGCGCCAAGGTCAATGCCAGCCACATCGTTAGACGCGAAGAACTTTCTGTACGCGAGCAGATGACCAAGGTGCTGCGCCGTCTGCGCGATGTCGATTTCGTCCCGTTCGAGGAGTTGTTCGAACCGGAAGAGGGCATCCCGACCATGGTCGTCACTTTCATGGCCATCCTCGAGCTGGCCAAAGAGACACTGATCGAGATCACACAAACCGAGTCATTGGGGAACATCTATGTCCGAACCTGTCGCGCCATCACAGCAGAATGAAGAAGCAGTGACTGAACAAGAAGAGATGGTGGAAGCGCCATCTTTTCCGGTATTGACCGAGGAGGTTGCCGGTGAGCTGGCCACGGTGAATATGGATATGGCGCAGCTCAGACGCATATTCGAAGCGGCTTTACTCACCACCCAGGAACCGTTGTCGCCATCCGAGTTGAAGCGCCTGAGCGGTGTGGCACTGGAGACCCGTCAGGTCGAGGTGCTGATGCAGGAGCTGGGCGAGAAATACGCCGACAGCGGTATCGAATTGACCCGCGTCTCCAGCGGCTGGCGCTTCCGCGCCCGTCCCGAGATGCAGGAATTCCTTGATCGACTGGATCCGCAACGGCCCCCGCGTTATTCGCGCGCCGTGATGGAGACGCTGGCCATCATCGCCTACCGCCAGCCGGTGACGCGCGGCGACATCGAAGATATCCGTGGCGTGGCAGTCTCTTCACAGATATTAAAGACGCTGGAAGGGCGGAGCTGGATTGAGTCCATCGGCACGCGCGATACACCGGGCAAACCGGCACTGTACGCCACCACCCAGCAACTCTTGGATGACCTTAATCTGCGTTCGCTAAGCGATCTTCCTGCGCTGGAAGAGATGGGCAGCCTGATCGACCAGAGCAACGACTCGCGCGACTGATGCCGGACTGTAAGCGCATCAGCTCGCGCGAAAACGCTTTCTTCAAATCCTTACTCAGACTGGGCAGCTCGTCCCGCGAGCGCCGTGATGAGGCGCAAACCATTCTGGATGGGCCGCATCTGCTGCGCGCTTGGCTTGATAGTGGCCGACTTCCTGCACATATCATCATCAGCCCACTCGCACTGGAAGATGCCGAGATAAGCCGTCTGCGCGCTGAATGTCCGAATGTGCCTTGTACCTTGCTCGAAGAACCGTTGTTCAAACAGCTCTCCGATCTAAAGACCCCGAACGGGCTGCTGGCACTGGTCGACATCCCGCAAACCGATCCTGCTCAGGCGAACAACTTCGTATTGTTGCTGGAAGATATTCAGGATCCGGGCAATCTGGGTTCTATTTTGCGCAGTGCGGCTGCCGCCGGATGCGATGCGGTCTATTTGTCTCAAGGCTGTGCCGATGCTTGGTCGCCGCGCGTATTGCGGGCGGCGATGGGCGGGCACTTTTTGATTGCAATCAACGAGTCAAGCGATCTTCTTGATATTTCCTCGCGCTTCGGAGGCAGCCTTTTGGCGTCCTCGCTGGAGGCGAAGACTGCACTGTACGAGTGCGATCTGCGCGGCAGTATCGCTTTTGCCATCGGCAACGAAGGGGCGGGTTTATCAGCCGAGTTACAAGCCAAGGCTCAGCAACGATTCATCATCCCGATGCCGGGCAAGGTGGAATCTTTGAATGCCGCCGCCGCCGCTGCCGTGTGCCTGTTCGAGGCAGCACGGCAGCGACGTTAGGCCCGTTTCAATCCGGTCAGGTGGAGCAGGGTGGTGGCGATCTCTTCCACCGAGATGGTGGTCACGTCGAGGATGGGGATCCTGGCCTGCTGCATCAGATCTTCAGCCTGCAATATCTCCTTGCGGCAATTCTCCAACGAAGCATAACGACTGTTGGGCATACGCTCGGCGCGGATCTGGCTCAGGCGTTCAGGCTGGATGGTCAGGCCGTACAGTTTTCCGGTCAATGTCTTGAGTGCTTCGGGCAGCGTGTGCTTCTCGAAATCTTCCGGCACCAAGGGGTAGTTCGCCGCCGAGATGCCGAACTGCAGCGCCAGATAGAGCGAGGTCGGCGACTTCCCGCAGCGCGATACGCCGACCAGGATGATGTCCGCCTTCCCCAGATCACGCGTGACGCCACCATCATCGTGGTTCAGCGCATAGTTCACCGCATCCATGCGTTCGTTGTAGTACATGCCCGTTTGGTGCGAACGACCGATGGCATGGGAAGACGGCATGTCCAACTCGTTCTCCAGCGGTACGATGAAACTTTCGAATAGGTCGAGGATGAGTGCATCGCACGCTTCGATGATGTCATGGATCTCCGGCACGATCAGGGTGCTGAACACGATGGGACGCTGGCCGTCGGCCTGTGCCGCCTGATTGATGCGTTGTTGTGCTTCGCGCGCCTTCTCTTCCGAATCGATGAAGGGCAGGGTGACGCGCGTGAATTCGATCCCCTCGAATTGTGATAGCAGGCTGCGGCCGAGTTTTTCCACGGTCAAACCGGTGCGGTCCGATACGAAGAAGGCGGTACGCTTCTGACTCATTTCATCCTCATGTAGTGGCTGCTCAGTCGGAATGCTGATGCAGGTAGGTTTCAAAATCAGCTGCCGGCAAGGCTTTACTGAAATAATAGCCCTGCACTTCGTCACAACCTTGCAGACGCAGATAAGCCAACTGCCCGGCTGTTTCCACACCTTCAGCGATGGTGTGCATGCCCAAACTGCTGGCCAGATTGATGATAGCGGTGACGATGGCTTTATCTTCTGGGTCTTCGGTCAGGTCGCGCACGAAAGACTGGTCGATCTTCAGTTTGTACACCTTGAAACGTTTGAGATAGCTCAGCGAGGAATAGCCTGTGCCAAAGTCATCGATAGACATGCGGATGCCGCGCTCGTGCAGTTTATCCATCATCTCCATCGCCGCCTGTGGGTCATCCATCGCAACCGCTTCTGTCAGTTCCAGTTCCAAGTGATCGGCACTGAGCCCTGTTTCTTCCAGGATCTGCGAGACCGTTTCCGGTAATCTTGGCTGGCGGAACTGGATGGCCGACAGGTTGACCGCAATCACCATGCTTGGCAGTCCGGCCTCCAACCATGCTTGCATTTGTTGTGCGGCCGTACGCAACACCCATTCTCCGATGGGAATGATCAGTCCGCTTTCCTCGGCCAGGGGAATGAATTCGGCAGGGGAGATATCGCCGTACTCCGGATGCTTCCAACGCAGCAACGCTTCGGCACCGACAACATGTCCATCGAGCAGTGAGACTTGCGGCTGATAGTGCAACTGCAATTCGTTGCGTGCCAAAGCCTGACGCAGGGCGCTGACCAACTGTGAATTACGTACCGAATGTGCCTGCATCTCCGGGGTGAAGAAGCAATAGGCATTGCGGCTACCCTGTTTGAGGCGATTCATCGCGGTATCGGCGTTCTTTACCAACTCGTTCAGGCTATTTCCGTCAGCCGGGTAGATGGCGATGCCGATGGAAGCGGTGTTCAACAACTCGTGCTGTTCGATGTCACAGGGACGGGCAATCGCAGCGAGCAGTTTGTCCGCAACCAAGGCAGCCGCATCGGCATCATTCCCTGGGAATACGAGGATGAACTCATCACCGCCCAGACGCGAAACGGTATCCTCCTCGCGCACGGTCTCCTTCAGTCGATTTGCGATCTCGATCAGGTATCGGTCGCCGATGTTGTGACCCAGCGAATCATTGATGTTCTGGAAGTTATCCAGATCGATGAACATCACTGCCAGCTTCTCGCCGTTGCGTTGCGCCAGACTGATGGCGTAAGTGAGACGCTCGTTCAACATGCGTCGGTTTGGCAGATTCGTCAAATGGTCATAATTCGCCAGTTGTTCGATACGTGCCTCATCCATCTTTCTGTCGGTGATGTTCTCTTTGACCGCCAGATAATGGGTGATGCGCCCATCTGCCTGACGTACGGGCGACAGTGTCGCCGCCTCGATATAGGTAGAACCGTCCTTGCGCTTGTTGACCAATTCTCCATGCCAAGCCTTGCCGGCAGAGAGTTGAGCCCACATTTCGTCATAGGTCGCTTTGGGGGTCTTGCCTGATTGCAGGATACGAGGGTTCTGCCCCCGTGCCTCTTCCAGCGAGTAACCGGTGACGGTGGTGAAGGCCTGATTAACGTATTCGATGCGCGCATCCAAATCGGTGATGACGATCGTATTCGGACTCTGCTCAACAGCTAGCGACAGTTTCAGCAATGAAGACTCGGTTTGACGTAAATATGAGATGTCACGTGTGATTGAAA
Source organism: Gammaproteobacteria bacterium (assembly GCA_018814405.1). GTDB lineage: Bacteria > Pseudomonadota > Gammaproteobacteria > Burkholderiales > Gallionellaceae > Sideroxyarcus. The sequence goes on along the minus strand of JAHIZO010000005.1, from coordinate 253,431 downwards.
GGATGCAGGGCTCACCTTTGATCTCCACACCTTTTGCGGACATAAGACCGGTGAGTGTGGTGCCGTCCTTTCTGGTGAATGTCGCTTCCAGATTCTCGCAGTAACCATCGCGCTGGAGTCGCTCCACCAGCCGCTTCCGGTCTTCCAGGGAATGCCAAACCTTGATCTCGAGAGAGGTCTTGCCGACCACCTCATCCCTGCACCAGCCGGTGATTTGTTCAAACCCTTCGTTCACATCCAAATACATCCCATCTCTTAGCCGCGTGATGTTGACAGCATCCGGACTGGTGTAGAAAGCAGTACGGTACAACTCGTCCTTATCGCGCAATTCTTGGGTGGTCTGTTTCAGGTGGGCATCATCTGCAAAGCGATCCAGTGCATAACTGATGTCCATCGCCATCTCGATCAACAGGTTGCTGGCCGACTCGTCGAATGCATTGACCTCTTTGGCATAGAGCGAAAAGGCACCGATCGCCTTGCCCTTGCGATAGATAGGCAAAGAAGCAGAGCTGCCCCAGCTGAAAAGTGCAGACCGCTCGTGCCAGAACGAGGTTGCTGGATCATGCTGAAAATCCTGGCACCAGTAAGGGCGCTGTTCACGTACGCAGGTTCCCGTTGGTCCCTTTCCAGTAGGCTCATCGGCATTCACCGATATCTCCAAACCTTCAAGATATTCGATGCCATTGCCATAAGAAGCAACCGGCCTTATCAAAGAACTGTCCTCATCGAGCAGGCCGATCCAGGCCATCTCCATGCCGCCCAGTCTCACCACGTCGCGACAGATGATGCCGAATAGCTCGGTCTCGTTCGTGCTGCGCACAATAGCCTGATTGCATTGGCTAAGCGCGTTATAGAGATTGGTCAGGCGCAGCAACTTCCCTTCAGTGACTTTGCGTCCGCTGATGTCACGCGAAAGCACGATAAAGCTGGGTAACTTTCCCGACTCTGCAGGTTTTCGGGAGACGGAAAGCTCGAACCAATGTTTTCCGTCAGAAAGTTCGAGTTCGATCTGCAGACCATGCGAATAGCCTTTTCTCTCAGCCTCGATGAGCGCGTCCTGCACGGTCTCGGCGGCCTGCTGAGGCAAGACATCTGTCAAACGTTTGCCGATAAAGAAATCCGGCGGCAGTGCATGAAGTTCAGTATGCGGGGAGTGGTAATCGATATATCGCCCCTCGACATCGACTTCAATCAACAAATCGGGCAGGGCATCCAGTGTCGATTGCAACTGTGACTTTGTCTCGCGCAAGTATCGGGTGCGGGCTCTCAGACGATGCCGTAGCACGAGCGCCACGACACTCGTGGAGAGCAGTAAGGCGATGATGAACCAGAGTAACTGCTTCAAATAGGCAGGAATAACCGTTATCGGCCCAAGTGATGCCCAGTGTTTGAGAGTACGGAAATATACTGAATGCGGATCCGCTTGCCAGCGACTCAAATGCCCGTCGATCGCGCGTAACAGGTCGGCATTCTGTCCGTGGGCCGTTGCGTAGAACAAACGGGAGGGATTGAAATAGATGCCGGTATCGATGAGTGAATAACTTCCGGCCTGGAACTCACCGAAATGGTGGTTGGTGATGACTGCATCCGCTTTCCCGGCTTGGGTAAGTCGGAATGCATCCTCATAGCTGCGAGTCGGGATGATCATTGCCTTGATGCCAAAATTGCGCAGCATCTCGGATAAAAGCTCCTGCTGGACTCCGCCATCCAGCACAGCGATACGCTTGCCATCCAGTTCCAAGAAAGAAGAGATAGAAGCATGCTCGTTGCGAAAGAATTGGGACCAGCTATGCAGGGCAGCTGTTTCGTGAAAGTCGAACTCGGTATTGCGCCCTTCGGTGAAAGCCACATCCGGCATCAGATCGATCTTGCCAGCCTTGAGTTGTTGCAAACAGGCTTGCCAATCGCAAGAGACGAAGCTGATTTGCCAATCTTCCCGCTTGGCGACCTCCTGCAAAATATCCACCATGATGCCGTCAGCTGTGCCATCCGGCATGGTGAATACCTTAGGCGGATTCTCGTACAAACCGACCCGGACTTGTCTGGATTCCGCATGAACGCTACTGATTGATAAGGCAGTGACGGAAAATACGGCGACTAAATGCAACGCGACTATACGAATGTGTAGCCGATGGAACATGCGAATAGCGATCTCCAGCATGTAAAACATGGGAATGAAGGCGTGCTTTCTGTGTGTGAACCCGAAAATAGTCTATACGCACTTGCTCCAAGCTGAAACAGCTGAGGCAAATAAAAATCGCCCACGAGGGGCGATTTATATTTGGCGGAGAGGGAGAGATTGTTCGGTTTTCTCTTCCCGCAAATGAAAAGACACCCTTGCGGGTGTCTTGACTTGTCTGGCGGAGAGGGCGGGATTCGAACCCGCGGTGGGATGTTATCCCACACACGCTTTCCAGGCGTGCGACTTAAACCGCTCATCCACCTCTCCGGAAGGGCGCGCAGAATAAACTAGAACGGCTTGCGAGGCAATCGGAAATGATCGTGCCATCTTAACAATGCCGCGAATACGCTGGCCGGACTGTCATCGATCAGTCCGTGCGCTTCCAGCTTCTCTATCAGCCCCGGTCGGTCGACACGCAGAAAAGGATTAGTCGCTTTTTCCAACGCGATAGTGAAAGGCACCGTCGGATGCCCTTCGGCGCGTAATGCCCGTGTCGCCTCGATGCGTTGCTTGATCGCGGCATTGTCGGGTTCGCTATGAGCCGCGAACAACAGCGTGTACGCCGTGTATTCGTGCGCACAATAGACCAGTGTCTCGTCCGGCAATCCGGCCAATCTCTGCAAAGAGTGGTACAGCTGCTCTGGGCTCCCCTCGAAGTTCTTGCCGCAACCGGCACCGAATAGGATGTCTCCACTGAACACGGCCCCCGGTGTAACAAAAGCAATGTGATCGACCAGATGTCCTGGCAACTCCCATATCTCGAATTCAACCGGTATATCTTCCAGCCGCAGTTTGTCACCTTCCTGTAACGCATGCGTGATGTGCGGATTGTTAGGATGGCTTCGTCCGTACACCGGCACGTTATATACTTCACGCAATTCCTCGATGCCGTCGACATGGTCATGATGACGATGGGTACAGAGGATGGCGGTCAACTTTAAGCCGGTCTGCTTCAGAAACGCAAAGACAGGCGCTGCCTCGCCGGGATCGACGATGACGACCGTTTCAGACTGGCCGTGGATCGCCCATATGTAGTTGTCGTTCAGGGCGGGGATAGGCGAGATTTTCAACATAATAGGTCTGTAGCTTCGATGCCGAATTCTAAAGTAATCTCGAAAAGTCTGAGCGAATGGTTCACCACGGAGCAGGGCGACTATGCGCTGACACGCGAGCAAGCCTATTTTGACCATACGGTGAGCGACATATTCGGCTTCAATGCACTGCAGATCGGCGTGCCCGGTCAGGACTTTCTGCGCAACAGCCGCATGCCGCTGCGCTTTACCGCCGGCAACCTTCATGGCAATGACGTTCGCCTGATCTGCTCCGAGCTGCCCTTTGAGAGTGCAAGCTTGGATCTGGTGCTGATGCCTCACGTTTTGGAGTTTTCCGACAATCCGCACCAGATCATCCGCGAAGTGGAACGCGTGCTGATGCCGGAGGGGAACCTCATCATCAGTGGTTTCAATCCCTACAGTCTATGGGGACTGCACCGGGCACTGGGACGCAAGCAAGGCTACCCCTGGGATGCGCGCTTCATCGGTTTGACCCGACTCAAAGACTGGCTGGCCCTACTGGGGTTCGAAGTAGTCGGCGGTCGTTTCGCTGCCTATGCGCCACCGTTCCGCCAGAAAAAATGGCTGGATCGCGCCTCCTTCATGGAAAAGGCCGGCGACAGATGGTGGGCGGTCAGTGGCGGCATCTATTTTCTGCATGCAATCAAACGTGTGCCCGGTATGCGCCTGATCAAACCCAAATGGAACGAAGGGCTGGTGCGCAAGTTGATGCCAGCGTCTCCCAAAATGAATAAAGGTGTACAGAAGAGTGGAACAGATGAGTGAAGTGGTGGATATCTTCAGTGATGGTGCCTGCAAGGGCAATCCCGGTATAGGCGGATGGGGCGTATTGTTGCGCGCCAAGGGCAAGGAACGTGAACTGTGCGGCGGCGAAGCACACACCACCAACAACCGCATGGAGTTGATGGCGGCCATCGCGGCTTTGGAAACGTTGACGCGCCCCTGCAAAGTGCGTCTGCATACCGATTCCAAATACGTGCTGCAAGGCATCACAGAATGGTTGCCGGGCTGGAAACAGCGCGGCTGGAAGACCGCCAGCAAACAGCCAGTGAAGAATGATGATTTATGGAAGCGCTTGGACGATGCGGTGACCCGCCACCACATCGAGTGGGTATGGGTCAAAGGCCACGCAGGCCATGAAGGCAACGAACGCGCCGACGCACTGGCCAATCGCGGTATCGAGACATTGAGGGAGCAGGCATGAGGTCACCTCTAAAAATCCAAACTTCGTCGCAATACAGTGTTGCTCACAAAAAATCACTCCTTACATATCAGGCATATGCTACGTCGCGATTTTTTGCTCGCGCCTTGCCTTGCTTAGAATTTTGAACTTTTAGAGGCAACCATGAGACAAGTTGTACTGGATACGGAAACGACCGGACTGGACCCCAAGAAGGGCCATCGCATCATCGAAGTCGCTGCCATTGAGCTGGACGGGCGCAAGGTATCTGGACGCACCTTCCATCGCTACATCAATCCGGAGCGGGAGATCGACGAAGGTGCTGCCGCCGTGCACGGCCTGACCTTGGATCGTTTGCAGGACGAGCCCAAATTCATCGAGATCGCCCCCGCCTTGCTGGAATTCATCGCCGGGGCAGAGTTGATCATCCACAACGCGCCGTTCGATATGGGCTTCCTCAACACCGAACTGTCACTGGCCGGTCTCCCCACATTGGACAACCAGGTTCTCGACACCCTGAAAGTGGCCAAGGATCTGCATCCAGGCAAGAAGAACAATCTGAATGCACTATGCGATCGTTATCAGATCGACAACTCGCACCGTACTTTGCACGGCGCTTTGTTGGATACCGAACTGCTGGCTGAAGTCTATCTGGGCATGACGCGCGGACAGGAAAGCCTACTCGGCGGCGAAGCCGAAAATACGGAGACAGCCGATAGCAACGCTCAAACCGAGCGCATCTCAGTCCCGGTGCGCGTATTGCTCGCCAGTGAAGAGGAACTGGCACAGCATGAGACGCAGTTGGGTGATATCGACAAGGCCAGCAAGGGCGCTTGTATCTGGCGCCAATTGGAAATACCGGGATGAACGCCAAATCACCTATCGCAACGGATGTACTGATCATAGGCGCCGGTGCGGCAGGATTGATGTGTGCGTTGACCGCCGCTCAACGTGGTCGCTCGGTGGTATTGCTCGATCACAGCAACAAGCTGGCCGAAAAGATCCGCATCTCCGGTGGTGGCCGTTGCAACTTCACCAATCTGAACGTCAAGCCGGACAACTATATTTCAAACAATCCGCACTTCTGCCGCTCCGCGCTGGCCCGTTACACGCCGCAACATTTCATCGGGCTGCTGGAAAAGCACGGCATCAGTTTTCACGAGAAAACACTCGGCCAATTGTTTTGCGATGACGGATCGGAAGCAATCATCGCCATGCTCAAATCGGAATGTGATGCGGCAGGGGTGCGCTGGAGCATGCCGTGCTCGGTCGAACATATCTCGCATGAGGACGGATTCAACGTGCACACCTCGCGCGGCATATATATAGCCAGTTCGCTGGTCGTAGCCAGCGGCGGGCTTTCCATCCCCAAGATCGGCGCGACCCCGTTCGGATATAAAGTCGCCGAGCAATTCCATGTCCCTATGACCAAGCTCAAACCCGGACTGGTGCCGCTCAACTTCCATCCGGAAGAGTGGAGTGCTTATGCAGACCTATCGGGCGCATCGCTGGAGGCCGTCGTCACTTTCAGTAAACAGAGTTTCCGCGAGAACCTTCTATTCACCCATCACGGTCTGAGCGGTCCGGCCATCCTGCAAATCTCCTCTTACTGGGAGCATGGGCAGCCGCTATCCATCGATCTGCTGCCTGATCACGACCTGCACGCTATATTTATAGAACAGCGCGCCTGCAAGATGCTGCTGACTAATTTCCTTACGCAATATCTGCCCAAACGTCTGGCGGAGATCATCGCCACCCACTGGAGCGATAACATCCCGGTCAATCAGCATTCCCCCAAACAACTTGCCGCCTTGGCAGACAAGATCAAAGGCTGGCAGATCACGCCGACCGGCACGGTGGGCTACAGCAAAGCCGAGGTCACCTGTGGTGGTGTGGACACCCGCGCCTTATCTTCCAAGACCATGGAATGCAATGACGTATCGGGGCTGTATTTCATCGGCGAGGTGGTGGACGTCACCGGCCAGCTTGGTGGCTACAACTTCCAGTGGGCATGGGCCTCGGGGCATGCAGCGGGACTTTCTGCATAGGGAGGCGATATGGCAGTAGAAACCGAACTCAAACTGCATATCTCTCCCGACAAGCTACAGCGCCTGAAGCGCCATCCTCTGCTGCGCACCCATTCCATCGAGCGGGCGCGCACGCTCAAGCTTTACAGCATCTATTACGACACCCCAAAGCTGACTTTGCAGCGGCATGCCATGGCTTTGCGCCTGCGCCGCGTCGGCAAACAATGGTTACAGACCTTGAAGGGCGGCGGTCAGTCGAGTGCCGGATTACACCAGCGCAATGAATGGGAGATGCCAGTCCCGGCCGAGCAACTTGATCTGGAGGCATTCAAGCTGAGCGGCGGCAAACTTCCCCACGGCGTTCGCAACCATCTGCAGCCGGTCTTCGTCACCGACTTCACGCGCAATGTGCGCCTGCTTGATTTTGAGGGAGCGCAGATCGAACTGAGTATGGATAGCGGTGAGATACGGGCAGGGCAGGGAATGTGCCCCATCTCGGAGCTGGAGCTCGAACTCAAATCCGGCGCACCGCAGCAACTGTTCAAGCTGGCGCTCAAGCTGCTCGATATCGTGCCGCTAGAAGTCGAGCACACCAGCAAGGCTGCATATGGTTACCGCTTGTTCTCGGCCTCCAAGCCAGCGGTCAGCAAAGGCAAGTTCGCTGCATTGCAGCCATCGCAAGATATAAGCAGCGCACTAAAAGCCCTGATTGCCTCCTGTCTGTCGCATATACAGTCGAATGTCGGCGGGGCATTGCTCAAGCTGGATGATGAGTATCTGCATCAAGTACGTGTCGGCCTGCGGCGTTTGCGTGTGGTGCTATCCGTGACCAAGCGCGTCTATCCCGGCACTGAACTGGATGATCTGTATCGACAGGTATCCGAGCTTTGTATCGCTCTGGGGCGCTCACGCGATTGGGATGTGTTCGTAACACAGACACTGGCCCCCATCTGCGCCCGTTTACCCGAGCACGAAGGCCTGCGCGCCTTATTGGGCACCTGCGAACGGATGCGCAACAAACAGCATGCTGGAATGGAAAGCAGCTTGGCCTCACAGGATTTCCAGCGCCTGCTATTGCGTTTCGGCGCATGGATGCATGCAGACAGTGCAGATAGCTCACAGCCTTCTATTGAGAAGTTCGTCCGCAAGATACTCGAGAAGCGCAGCAAACAAGTATTGGCGACAGGAAATACCTTATCCATCGAAAACACCAAACAGTTTCACGCATTACGGATCGCATGCAAAAAACTGCGTTACAGTCTGGAGATGTTCGGCAGCCTGCTGCCGCAGAACAAATACAAAGCCTATCTGAATAAATTGACTGTCTTGCAAGACATTCTGGGTACCATGAATGACATCGCCGTCGCGCATCGTCTGCTGGATGAATTGGACAATGCCGCACGGCACGATACACTCGCGCTGGTTCGGGGCTGGATGGAACATGACTATGCCGAACACATCACCTTGTTCAACAAAAAATGGGCTGGGTTCGTAGCGCAAGCAAAGTGCTGGTAAATGCACAACATGAGGAGCGTATTTTGAAAAGCGGAAAGGCCACACAACAATGAGCAAGAAACCCACAAACCTGCGCGTACCCGTTACCAATGGCCTAAAAGACATCTACGCGATGGACATGCACCTGCCGTATCAGGCGGCTTGCGAGGAAAGGTTTAGCGTGACTGCATTTGCCAGAATGGCTGTAGCCATCTCGGTCGTGCGCACTGCACTGGTACAGAAGAACACTCAGATACCCGATGCCGTTGAGATCCTCGATGCAGCGATTGTGACGTTGACCACCATACGTGCGCGCGGCGATGCCACGGATGTATGGGAGATCAAAGAAGAAGAGCGCCCCAGCGTGCTGGCGGGTATAGAAGTTGCAGAAGACTGTATCGGCGTGCTTGACGTGGCTTTGCTCGAACAGACAGCCGCCATGCTCATGGGGCAGATGTCCGGCGAACAGCCTGGATAAGACAGAAGGAGAGTGGAGGCGCGACCCAGAGTCGAACTGGGCTAAACGGATTTGCAATCCGCTGCATAACCGCTTTGCTATCGCGCCGCGTGACTTAAAAAAACACGGGAAAGCATTTTATTGCTTTCCCGGAAATTTGGAGCGGGAAACGAGACTCGAACTCGCGACCTATACCTTGGCAAGGTATCGCTCTACCAACTGAGCTATTCCCGCAGAAGAGAAGGTGCGCATTATATGGAGAAAGATTTTTGTGTCAACAAAGATGCGAAAAAAATTTCACTTTGATGCGATTTGAGGTGAAAAATATTCACACTTTCACGTATAGATTTTGCGTATGTATAATGCGCGCCCCATCGCATCATTAAAAAATCCCCGCTGATTTTTTTACGTCGCCAGCCCGGATGGTGAAACTGGTAGACACAAGGGACTTAAAATCCCTCGGAGGGTAACCTCTGTGCCGGTTCGATTCCGGCTCCGGGCACCAAACAAAAAGTAGTTTCAGAATCCGATACTTGAAACTATTCCGCCCCCATACCCCTTTTTACCCATACGTGGCGGGGAATATCAACAATCGGACATTTTTTCGGCCTATATATTTTTTCCTATTGCAAAAGCTGACAATATCTAGAACAATCCGCCTCGGAGTTGATTCCACCCGATAACTAAAGGAGAAACGTATGAACCGTAAAGAACTGATTGATGCACTTTCCGCAAAGACAGGCAGCAGCAAGGCTGACGCAGATCGCAACATCGCAGCACTGATCGAGATCATCACAAGCACACTGAAAAAGGGCGACAACGTTGCATTGGTTGGCTTCGGTACATTCGAAGTTCGCAAGCGCGCAGCACGCACTGGCCGCAACCCTGCGACTGGCGCAGAGCTGAAGATCAAAGCTTCCAAGGCTCCAGCATTCAAGGCTGGCGCTACACTGAAAGCTGCAGTGAACGGCGGCAAGAAGTAATCTCTCCAAAAGACAATGCGGCGCTGATGCATTCATCAGCGCCGCACTTGTAGGAATTAAAAAAGGTTGAATCTCGCGATTCAACCTTTTTGTTTTATCCGACCTATCTCACACCAGACGCGGGTTACGCTTGTCTCTGTTGGTGAGTCCCGCCAGTCTAGCGCTGTCGCATGATGCGATCTGTTCAGGAGTGAGGCGCCATTCCCAATTTCCGTTTCCGGTCCCCGGCATGTTCATGCGATGCGAACTATCCAGCCCCAATACATCTTGCAGGGGGAAGATCACCGCATTGGCAGCAGAAGCCGAGAGCGCACTCATCATCTCCCAATTGATATCTTGCCCATCCGTACGCAAGTAGCTTTGCGCAAAATTCCGTTCGTGCTCCGATACCGAATGCCACCAACCGACACTGGTGTCGTTGTCATGCGTACCGGTATAGGCGACCGAATTCGCCGTGTAGTGATGCGGCAGGAAATGGTTACGTTCATCTTCGCCGAAGGCGAATTGCAGGATACGCATTCCTGGCAGATCGAACTGGTCACGCAGGGCGATCACCTCATCGGTGATCATGCCCAGATCTTCAGCAATGATAGGGAGCTCTTTGAATGCACCGAGTAGCGCCTCAAATATTGCGGCACCTGGGCCCGGCCTCCATTCTCCGTCAATGGCGTTCGCCGCATCCGCAGGGATCGCCCAGTAATCCGCAAAGCCCCGGAAATGATCGACACGTACCAGATCGAACAACTTGAATGCGTGGCGCAATCGCGCAATCCACCACGCGTAACCAGTCTCCTGGTGGGTGGACCAGCGATAGAGGGGATTGCCCCACAACTGACCGGTTGCGCTGAAGTAATCCGGTGGTACGCCAGCCACAATTGTAGGTCGGCCATTCTCATCCAGTTCGAACAGCTCCTGATGCGCCCAAACGTCCGCACTCTGATATGCCACGAAGATGGGCACATCACCCACCAGATGGACTCCTCGCTCGTTGGCGTACTTTCTGAGTGCCTTCCATTGTGTATCGAAACACCATTGGCAGAACTTCCAGAACGCGATCTCATCGGCATGTTGCTTGGCCGCTTTGCTCAACGCCTTGGGATTGCGTTTGACCAGTTCTTCCGGCCATTCAGACCAGTCACGCCATGATTCATGCGCCCACAGCGCCTTGAACAGCGCAAAATCATCCAGCCAGTGCTTTTCACGCTCGCAGAAAGCCGCATAAGAATCGCCCAAGCGCTTTCCCGGCAGGGCAAAGAAGCGAGTCGCAGCCAAACGCAGCATGCCTAACTTGAAGGCAGTGACGACCTGATAGTCAACGTGTGAATCCAAAAAGGCGGGAGTAACGGCCAGCTCATCCTGAGATAGCCATTTATGCTCGGCGAGCGCGAGCAAGTCGATCAGCATGATATTGCCGGCAAACGCCGAGCTGCTCATATAGGGAGAGTTGCCCGGACCGACTTCACCCAATGGCAGCATCTGCCAGAGTGATTGACCGGTTCCGACCAACCAATCGACGAAGCGATACGCTTCCTGACCGAAGTCACCACAGCCGTGAGGACCGGGGAGAGAGGTGGGGTGCAACAAAATACCGCTGGAGCGGATAGATAGGGGATTCAACTTGTTTTCTCGTTGTTATTTTCCGCTAGCTGCATGCTACCAGTTTTCGATGCATCAATATCCTTGCTATAAATCAGGCTATTAATCCTTACCAAAAAGATCGCGGCTATAGACTTTGTTCGCCACATCTTGGATGTCATCCGTCACACGGTTGGCCACAATCACATCTGCCTCGCGCTTGAATTGTTCAAGATCGTTGACCACACGCGAATGGAAGAAATTATCTTCCTTCAACGCAGGTTCATACACGATCACTTCAATGCCCTTGGCCTTGATGCGCTTCATGATGCCCTGAATGCTGCTCGAGCGGAAATTGTCCGATCCGGCTTTCATCACCAGTCTATGGATACCGACCACCTTGGGATGGCGTTTGAGGATGTCGAAGGCGATGAAGTCCTTGCGCGTGGTATTGGCCTCGACGATGGCGTGGATCAGATTCTGCGGCACATCGCTGTAGTTCGCCAAAAGCTGTTTGGTGTCCTTGGGCAGGCAGTAACCACCATAGCCGAAGGAAGGATTGTTGTAGTGGTCGCCGATGCGCGGGTCGAGGCTGACGCCCTTGATGATCTGCAAAGTATCCAGTCCGTGCGTGGCGGCATAGGTGTCCAACTCGTTGAAGTAGGCGACACGCATGGCCAGATAGGTATTGGCGAACAGCTTGATCGCTTCAGCTTCGGTGGAATCGGTGAACAGGGTGTCGATATTTTGCTTCACTGCACCTTGCTGCAACAATCCGGCGAAGGTCTCAGCCCGCTTGGAGCGCTCGCCGATGACGATGCGGGAAGGATACAGGTTGTCGTGCAGTGCGCGGCCTTCGCGCAGGAACTCGGGCGAAAAAATCAGATTGTCGCAGTTGAACTGCTCGCGCGCTTTGACTGTGTAGCCCACCGGGACGGTGGATTTGATGATCATCACCGCCTTGGGGTTGATGGCCATCACGTCCTGGATCACCGCTTCGATGGAGCGGGTGTTGAAGTAGTTGGTCTCGGGATCGTAATCGGTCGGCGTGGCGATGATGACGTAGTCGGCACCGGTGTAGGCATCCGCCTTGTTCATCGTGGCGCGGAAATTCAGCGTCTTGTGCTGCAAATAGTCTTCGATCTCGACGTCTTCGATGGGCGACTGCTTGCGGTTCAGCATCTCCACCTTCTCGGCGATGATGTCGAGCGCGACGACCTCGTTATGTTGGGCCAACAGGATGGCGTTGGAAAGTCCGACGTAGCCGGTGCCGGCGATTGCGATCTTCATAGGTAAATATCCGGAGTGATCTGTTTGTTATTGGAACAGACGCAGTTTACCGGAATTTGACAGTGTTCCGTGTCAGGCTGTTCCCAGCATCGCTTTCAATTTAGCCAACTTATCCATGCCTTCCGACTTGCTCACCGCGGGTGCACTGCCGACCTGCATCACACCGGCGAAGACGATATCGTCCTGCGGCAACTCGGCTATGAAGCGGCTCGGATCGCATCCGGCCGACTCCTTGCCGCGCTTGCGCCGCGTGCAATAGCTGATCTGCAAGGAGCGCTGCGCACGGGTGATACCGACATACATCAGGCGGCGTTCTTCCTCAATCTGTTCCGGCTCCTCGCTGCGCTCATGCGGCAAGATGCCTTCTTCCACGCCCACCAGATACACATGGCCGTACTCCAAGCCTTTGGAGGCATGCAGCGTGGAGAGCGACACCGCATCCGTATCCTGATCGCGCGATTCGAGCAAGTTGAGCAAGGCGATCAACTGCGTCATCGCGATCATGTTCTTATCGTCTTCTTCGGACTTGCGATTCATCCAGCCCGTGAAATCCTGCACGTTCTTCCATTTGTTCTCTGCCTGTTTCGGCTCGAAGCTATCAAACAGCCAGGTCTCGTAGTCGATGGCTTCCAGCAGATCGTTCATCACCTCGTTGCACGGCTCCTTGTCGGCGCGCGACTGCATGCGGTTGATGAAGTTGCAGAATGTGATCAGGTCTTCGTGCTGGCGCGGCTGTAACTGCTCTGCCATGACCGGCTCGAAAGCCGCCTCGAACAGGCTGATGTGGCGCGTGCCGGCATGCGTCGCCAGTTTCTCCAGCGTACTGTTGCCGACGCCGCGCTTGGGCGTGGTGATGGCACGAATGAAGGCCGGATCGTCGTCAGGATTGGCGATCAGGCGCAGGTAGGCGGTCAGGTCCTTGATCTCGGCATGGTCGAAGAACGAAGTGCCGCCGCTCACCGTGTAAGGCACTTTGTGCGTACGCAACTGTTGTTCGAACACGCGCGACAGATGGTTGCTGCGATACAGGATGGCGTAATCGGCGAAGCGCGTACGGTGTTCGAACTTGTGCGCCAGCAGGCGCAGCACCACTGATTCCGCCTCGTTCTCCTCGTCCTTGGCTGCGAACACGCGCACCTGATCGCCGGGGCCGTGCTCACTCCACAGCTTCTTTTCAAACAGCTTGGTGTTGTGCTTGATCAACTGGTTGGCACTGTGCAGGATGCGCTGTGAAGAGCGGTAGTTCTGCTCCAGCTTGATCACCTGCAAGCTCGGGTAGTCCTTCTGCAGGTTGCTCAGATTGGCCGTGCTCGCGCCGCGCCAGGCATAGATGGCTTGGTCATCGTCGCCCACGGCAGTGATCGCTGCGCGGTCGCCCGCAAGCAGCTTCATCATCCGATACTGGCAATCGTTGGTGTCCTGATATTCGTCCACCAGCAGATAGCGGAAGCGGTGCTGCCAGCGTTCCGCCACCTCGACATTCGTCTGAAACAGCTCTACCGGCAGTCGGATCAGGTCGTCGAAATCCACCGACTGATAGGCGCGTAGCGTCTCCTGATAGCGCTGATAGAGCAGGGCGAGACGCTGCTGATCCTCGTCCTCGGCCAGACTCTGCGCCTGCGCCGGGGTGAGGAAGGCCGCTTTCCAGTTCGACATCACGCTCTGCGCGGTGCGGATCTCCTGCTTGTCCGGGCTACCCAGCAACTCACTGATGATCTTGCCTGTGTCTGCGGTATCGAAGATGGAGAATTGTTTTTTGTAGCCGATGTGTGCCGCTTCCTCACGCAGGATCTGCATGCCCAGCGCATGGAAGGTGCTGATGGTCAGCCCCTTTGCCTCGCGCCCACCCAACAACTTTCCCACGCGCTCCTTCATCTCGTTGGCCGCCTTGTTGGTGAAGGTGATGGCCGCGACATTGCGTGCCGGATAGCCGCACTCGTTGATCAGATAGGCGATCTTGTGCGTGATCACGCCGGTCTTGCCGCTGCCCGCACCGGCCAGCACTAGCAGAGGCGAGCCCAGATGTTTGACAGCAGCGCGTTGGGTGGGATTGAGTTTGCTTAACATTCCGGGTGCGAATTAATGAATCAGGCCAGTCTTTCAACCCGCGCTATAAAGATTCGAAACGATGTGGATATTGCTTCATAATCGTGCCTGACGACTTCGTCAGATGATTGCGGTCAACCCAACGAAGAAGCGGTGCATATGCTACCAGATGCCAACCCGATTTACGGTGAATCGCCCCGATGTGATCTTCATGCAGACTTGCATGAGATCGTCGCAAGACATTGCGGCGAAAAGACTAATCTCCTGCAGCTACTGATTGAAGTACAGGCCTGTGCGGGTTACATCCCGGCCGATGCTGCTTCCTATATCGCCGCCACACTGGACATCCCGCGCGCGCGCATCGAAAGCGTCGCCTCCTTCTATTCCTTCCTGCACCTGAAGCCCGTCGGCGAATATCGCGTGCTGTTCTCAGACAACATCACCGACCGCATGCTGGGCAATCAGGATCTGATGGAACAGATGTGCCGCCAACTGTGGCTGCAGCCCGGCAAGGTCTCGGAAGACGGACTGCTCACCATCAACACCACTTCATGCACCGGCATGTGCGACCAAGGCCCGGCGATGCTAGTCAACGGCCATGCCATCACCCGACTCAGTTCGCAGCGCATACAAGAGATCGGCCAGCTGATCCGCAACCGCACACCTGTCGCTGAATGGCCCGCTGACTATTTCAAGATTGAGAACAACATCCGCCGTGGCGGATTGATATTGGATAACAAACTCGCCTATGGCGAAGTGTTGCAAACTACCAAGACCATCACGCCCGAAACGATCATCAGCACCATCAAGGATTCCAACCTGCGCGGCCGCGGCGGGGCGGGTTTCCCCACAGGTATGAAATGGGAAGCATGCAGCAATGCCGAAGGGGACGCGCATTACGTGGTGTGCAACGCCGACGAAGGCGAACCCGGCACCTTCAAGGATCGCGTGTTGCTGACGCGCCATCCCGATCTGGTGTTCGAAGGCATGACCTTGTGCGCCCGTGCTGTCGGCGCGAAGAAGGGTTTCCTCTACCTGCGCGGCGAATACCGCTACCTGCTGAGTCACTTGCAGGGGGTGTTGCAACGCCGCCGCGATAGCGAATTGCTGGGCGAGAACATCCTAGGCGAACAGGGCTTCGATTTCGATATCGAGATCCATCTCGGCGCCGGTGCCTATATCTGCGGTGAAGAATCCGCCCTCATCGAATCACTGGAAGGCAAGCGCGGCGTACCGCGCAACCGTCCACCATTCCCCGTCACCCACGGTTATCTGCAACAACCCACCGCCGTGGATAACGTCGAGACCTTCTGCCAAGCCGTGATGGCCATGCACATGGGCGCGGCAGCCTATCGCGCCATCGGCACCGAAAAATCCAGCGGCAGCAAACTCATCTCCGTATCTGGCGACTGCGCCAGCCCCGGTATCTATGAATATCCCTTCGGCGTCACCGTGCGCCAGATCCTCACCGACTGCGGCGCGGTCAACACGCGCGCCGTGCAGGTCAGCGGGCCGTCCGGCATCTGCATCGGCGAACACGAGTTCGACCGCAAACTGGGCTTCGAAGACCTGCCCACCGCGGGAGCCTTCATGGTGTTCGACGACAGCCGCGACATGTTCGAGGTGGCGCGTAACTTCGTACATTTCTTCGCCCATGAGAGCTGCGGCTTCTGCACACCATGCCGCGTCGGCACCTCTATGCTGAAGCAGACCATGGATAAAGTCGCTGCCGGACACGGCACCCAGCATGACCTGACCGAGATCGAGAATCTGGACCATGTGCTGCAGACCACCTCACACTGCGGCCTCGGACGCACCGCCTGCAATCCGGTGCTGCACACCCTTAAACATTTCCGCCCGGCCTATGAATCACGCTTGAAGTCTTTGGATTTCGAACCCGCCTTCGACCTCGACGGCGCACTGGCCCGCGCCCGACAAATGACCGGACGCGACGATGCCGGAGCACACCTGAAGGAAAGCGAATGACTGATACCTTCCAGTTAGACGGCGCAACCGTCCCGTTCGAACCGGGCCAGACCGTGATGCAGGCGGCACTGGCTGCCGACCATTACATCCCGCACTTGTGCTATCACCCGGAATTCAAGCCACACGGCAGTTGCAAGCTGTGCACGGTCAAGGTCAACGGTCGCACCATGGCATCTTGCACCATGCCCGCCGAGGCCGGACTGGAAGTGGAAAGCGAGATCGAAGAGATCAACGCCTTGCGCCGCACACTGGTGAAAATGCTGTTCGCCGAAGGCAACCATTTCTGTCCCTCGTGCGAAAAGAGCGGCAACTGTATGTTGCAGGCATTGGGTTACGACCTTGAAGTGCACACCGCCGGATTTCGCCACCAGTATCCCGACCGACCGCTGGACGCCTCGCATCCCGACATCCTGCTCGACTTCAATCGCTGCATCCTGTGCGAACTGTGCGTGCGTGCCTCCAGCGAAGTGGACGGCAAGAACGTGTTCGCCCTGGCAGGGCGGGGAGATACCAAACACCTGATCGTGAATGCGGAATCCGGCCAGCTGAAGGACTCCAACATCGCGCTCACCGACAAAGCCATGCAAGTCTGCCCGGTCGGCGTCATCCTGAAAAAACGTGTCGGCTTTAGCCAGCCCATCGGCGAACGCCGCTACGACGAAAGCCCCATCAGCGCACAGGCATTGCTGGATGCACCGCGCCCATCCGATGCCGCAGGGGATTGCGCGGCCTGCGAGGATGCACCATGAGCAAAAAACTACGCATCGCCACCACCTCGCTGGCGGGCTGCTTCGGTTGCCACATGTCCATCCTCGACATCGACGAACGACTGTTCCCTCTGCTCGATCTGGTCGAGTTCGACCGTTCGCCCATCACCGACATCAAACACTGTGGCCCGTGTGATATCGGCATCGTCGAGGGCGGCATCTGCAATGCGGAGAACGTGCACGTGCTGCGCGAGTTCCGCAAGAACTGCAAAGTCCTGATCGCCATCGGCGCCTGCGCCATCAACGGCGGCTTGCCCGCCCAGCGCAACCACCTTGACCTCAGCGCCTGCCTGACCGAGGTCTATCTCACAGAGCCCGGACTGGTACACGGCCACATCCCCAACGACCCCGAACTACCGCTACCGCTGGACAAAGTGCACCCATTGCACGAGGTGGTGAAGGTGGATTACTTCATCCCAGGTTGCCCGCCCTCCGGCGACGCCATCTGGAAGTTCCTCACCGACCTCATCTCGGGCAAGACACCCGAACTGGGACATGGGCTGATCCATTACGATTGAAGTCAGAACAGGCTGAACCGCCAACAATAAAGATGTGCCCATGACCCGAACAGGCAGCCAAGCCCCCATCCATCGTCTGGCGCTGCGCGTGAAAGACACCGCACAGTTGTTCAATTCCATGGATCCGACGCCATTCCTGAACAAGGACCTCGATCCCCGCGCCAACGAATTCATCGAATCCTGGGCATCGACCCACCCTCTGCACAGCCGATTCCATCTCACCATCCACATGGAACAGTGGCCCGCAGACGGCGATCCGACCGCGATGTTGACCAGCGCGATCCACAACCACTTCATCTACAAAGCTGAACTGACCCGTCGCCGTCTGCACCAAGTGCTCAAGCAAGGCCGCATGAGTCTGTTCATCGGCATCGTCTTCGTCTCCATCTGCCTAGTCGCCGCCGACTACATCGGCGGTCTGGGGGAGGGTGCCGGTTACCGCATCGCCCGCGAAAGTCTCACCATCGTCGGCTGGGTCGCCATGTGGCGACCGATGCAGATATTCCTCTACGACTGGTGGCCCATGCTGCGCAAGATCCGCCTGTTCATGCTGCTGAGCAAAGCGCATGTGCAGGTCGTGCAGGGTAAATAAGGAAAAAAGCTGAACACGATGTCTCAGCCCACCCTCAAAATCATCGAGGATCTATCTGCTATACCAGCCAAAGACTGGGACGGACTGACCGATGGCGACCCGACTGTATCCCATGCCTTCTTCCTAGCCCTTCAAGAAAGCGGCTGCGCCACGCCCAAGTACGGCTGGCAGGCGCGATTCATCACCCTGTGGCAGGGCGCAGAACTCGTCGGAGCGATGCCGCTTTATCTCAAGACAAACTCCTTCGGCGAACACGTGTTCGATTTCACGTGGGCCGATGCCTACCATCGGAATGGACTTCACTACTATCCCAAACTGGTATGTGCCGTGCCGTTCACGCCGGTGACCGGCCAGCGATTACTGGCCAAGTCGGATGAAGTGCGCAACTTGCTGATCCAACATGCCTTGCAGTTCGCACACGACACCGGCGTTTCATCACTGCATTGCCTATTCCTGAACGATGCCGATATTCAGGTCGCCAAGAATCACGGCATGATGCTGCGGCAAGACGTGCAGTTCCATTGGCAAAATAATGGTTACAGTCATTTCGATGACTACCTCGCCACCCTCAGTCGCGACAAACGCAAACGCATCAAGCAGGAAAGACGCAGGGTGCAAGAAGCAGGCATCGACATCGCCTGCATCAGCGGACGTGAGGCCACGCCGGAACATTGGGCATTCTTCGCCAGCTGCTATCTGCACACCCTGCAACTGCACAACTCCCCGCACCAACTGAATGAGGACTTCTTCCAGCGCATCGGCCTCGCCTTGCCCGACAACACGCTGCTGGTCATCGCCTCGCGTAATGGTCAGCCCATCGCCAGCGCGCTGAACTATATGACCGACCAAGCGCTGTATGGCCGCTCATGGGGCACGTTCGAATTCCATTCCGGCCTGCATTTCGAGGTGTGCTACTACCAGGCCATCGAGTACTGCATTGCCCACAAACTGCAAACCTTCGAAGGCGGGGCAGGGGGCGAACACAAGCTGGCGCGCGGCTTCATGCCGGTCACCACCCGTTCGGCACACTGGCTGGCCCATCCGCAGTTCGCGCAGGCAGTGGAGAACTATCTTGAACGGGAGCACGAAGCTATCGCCGGATATGTAGAAGAATTGAACGAGCGCAGTCCTTATAAGCATTAGCGCAAGGCATTGGTCTATATCTTTCAGCATATGGTCTGGAACTGGCTTTGCTGATAGATTGCGACTTCGCCCCGTAGCGCGCGCAATAGAAATGGAAAGGGAAGCATGGAAATCTATATTTACTGGTTCTTGCTGGCACTGGTTCTGGTCGGGCTGGAGATCGCCACCGGCACTTTCTACCTGCTGGTGATCGCTATCGCGCTGGCTATCGGCGGTACGGCTGCAGCGCTGGGACTGACACTGGTATGGCAACTCGTGCTCAGTGCCGTGACTGGCTTTGCCGGCACGATCATGTTGCGACGCTGGAAAAGCGGCCGCGCCGCCTCAACGCCCGACGTCGGTCTCGACATCGGCCTGCCCGTAAAAGTCATCAAGTGGAACGACAATGGCACAGCCCGCGTGTTCTACCGCGGTGCGGAATGGGATGCCGAACTGGAATCTGCCGATATCCCGCATGAAGGCACGCTCTACATCAAAGCGGTACACGGCTCCGGTCTGGTGCTGACACACAACAAGCAACAATAAGGAGGCAACATGGAAATCGCTCTGTTCATACTGGCCGCAGCCATCATCTTTGTCATCAAGGCGCTCAAAGTCGTGCCGCAGCAAAATTCCTGGGTGGTCGAGCGTCTCGGCAAATTCCACGTCGCCTTGTCACCGGGCCTGAACATTGTCATTCCGTTCATCGACCGGGTCGCTTACAAGCACATGCTCAAGGAAGTCCCGCTCGACGTGCCCAGTCAGGTCTGCATCACCAAGGACAACACCCAGTTGCAGGTGGACGGTATCCTGTATTTTCAGGTGACCGATCCCCGCTTGGCCTCCTACGGCACCAGCAACTACATCATGGCCATCACCCAACTCGCCCAGACCACCTTGCGTTCCGTCATCGGCAAGATGGAACTGGACAAGACCTTCGAAGAGCGCGACGACATCAACCGCGCCGTGGTCGCCGCATTGGACGAAGCGGCGACCAGCTGGGGCGTTAAAGTGCTGCGCTATGAGATCAAAGACCTGACACCGCCAAAAGAGATCCTGCACGCCATGCAGGCGCAGATCACCGCTGAGCGCGAGAAGCGCGCCCTGATCGCTGCCTCCGAAGGCCGCAAACAGGAACAGATCAACATCGCCACTGGCGAACGCGAAGCCTTCATCCAACGCTCGGAAGGGGAGAAACAAGCCGCCATCAACACCGCGCAAGGCGAAGCCGCCGCCATCCTCGCCGTTGCCACCGCAAATGCCGAGGCCATCCAGAAAGTCGCACTAGCCATCCAGTCACCCGGCGGCATGGACGCCGTCAACCTCAAAGTCGCGGAACAATATGTCGAAGCCTTCGGCAAAGTCGCCCAGGAAGGCAACACCCTTATCCTGCCCGGAAACTTGGCGGACATGGGCGGCATGGTGGCGGCTGCGATGAGTATCGTTAAAGCGCAGAAGTAGGGCGGGGGCTGCCGCTTAGGGAAAAGGTTCGCTGCAGACCTTATTGCGCCCGCTCCGTTTGGCTTCATAAAGCTGCACATCCGCCGCTTCGATCAACGTCTCCAGCGTCATATTGGGTTGGAGCGTCTTAATGCCGAAGCTGGCGGTCATGGTCAGAACGCTGTCACCGGCTGGAATACGCAACTCGCTCGCTACGCGCCGCAGTCGCTCAGCATGATTCACTGCTCGCTGCTGATCGGTCTCCGGTAGCAGCAAGATGAACTCTTCACCACCCCAGCGTGCCACCACGTCGCTGCTGCGCGATAGCCGCTTCAGCATGTTAGCCATCGCCACCAGCGCTTCGTCGCCAGTCTTATGCCCGTAACGGTCGTTGATAGATTTAAAATGGTCGATATCCATCATCACCAGACTCAGCGGTCGCTCGTGCCGCACCGCGGTATCGAGCAGTGGTTGTGCCGCCTCCAGAAATGCGCGGCGGTTGTTCAACTGCGTCAACGCATCCTGCCGCGCCACCTGTTCCGCTAGATAACGCGCCTCGCGGTGCTGGCGCATCCAGTGCGCCAGTGCCAGCGCCAGCAAGGTTGCCTCTATCACCAGACCGATCTCGGCCGCGTGGAAGGTGAGCATGCTGAACGGGATCTTGCCCCACACTGCCAACGCGGTGAGCCCCACACCCAGCATGCCGAAGAAAGTAGCGAACAGGAAATAGCGCGCGGACGGCCGCTGTCTCCAGACGCTGACCACACCCAGCGCGAACATACCCGCCGAAAAGGCGCTCATGCTCACGAAAGCCAGCAAACCGGCCAGCAACTGGCTGCCCATCACCACCGCCAGCAGCATGCCGCCACCGGCGATGCCCATACCCCAGCACACCACGCGCTGGATGCGCGGTAGAAACTGCGCCAACATCAGGAAGCGTGAAGCGAACAGTAGTCCGAACACGTTGTAGACCACCATCGCGACTAGGATCACATAGCGCTGGAAATCCGTGGACTGCGGCCACAGCCAGCCCGCGCCATGCCCGGTGTAAGCCACGTTGCAGAACAGCACACTCAGCAACGCCAACGCGTAATAAAGATAGCTGCGCTCGCGCGCCCCGATGAACAACAGCAGGTTATAAGCGCCCAGCGCGATCAGAAAACCGAAGAAGAAACCGTAGAAATATCCGAACTGCAGCCGACTCGTCGCATAGTCGTCCGGCGTCAGCAACGCCACCGGCAGCGCCATCGGATCGACCGACGCCACCCGCAACAGCAACTCGCTACGCCCCGGCGGCAACTGCAACGGCAACACATAGCCCATGCCCGGCGTCAGCCCTAGTGCATTTGGCAACTCATCACCGGTATGCACCGCATGGCGGCTGCCATCCGCATGCACCACATACACATCCAGCCGGTCCAACCAGGTCACACCCGCCTGCAACATGCGCTGCTGTACCACACCCGTATCGTTATCCAGCCCCAGATGCAACCACACCGGACGTGACCCGATACCGAAATCCGGCACCAGCGTCGCCACCGGCTCAAAACCACCCGCCTGTAACTGCGCCAACGCCTCGTCCAGTCCCAGCGCCGACTCTCCCTCGACCAACTGCGCCGCATGGACGCCTAGCGAACCAGTCGGAAAATCCGACAAACGCACAGCATCCGCCGCCTTCGCCAGCAGCGGCACACAAAACAATAAAAGGGCAAGCAGCTTCAGCAAGCTGGCAGTCAAAATGTTCAATGGAAACCTAAGTCAGGATTGAATACGGATACTTCGTGCTACATAAACACCCTTCTGCGCAAAGCATCTTATCACCGCACATACCTAAATGCAGCCTACTCAACACACAGTATTCCACATAATAATTAATGATATAGCCGTTGATTCTCAAGTGATCGGCAACTCCATCATCCAGCCGTGCAACCAGGCGGATATGGTCGGCATGGTGGCGACTGCGATGAGTATCATTAAGACGTAGAAGTAGGACGGAGATAACTGTGGCTGTGCAGAATGTTCTGCTCACAGCAGCATAAAAAAATGCCCCCAGCCTTTTCAGGGTGGGGGCAAATGTCTTAACAAAGGGGAGAAGTTAAGACGTCACGCTCAGGGAGGAGAAACGTGAAGTAACTCTCGTTACTGATGCCATAGATAAGCATCCGCTAATAAAGTTCCGCGCTTTGGAAATATTTTTTTAAATACAAATAGCCATTACAGCCATCCCCCCGAGAAAGCGCTTTTCACTCACGCCACGCCGCAAACGCTCCGCATGGTTGACGGCCAACGGTCTATATCTTTTGGCATATATGCTAGGGAGGACTTTGCTGCTAGTCTTCGCTGCGGCATGGGGGCACAACTGGAAAAGCAATCCAAACCTGCTCCCATTGTTCAAGGGAAGGAAAGTATTTCGCGCTTAGCCTTTTCAGGGAAAGAGCATGGCGCAATCAAGCGGGGTTTCTGGGCACAATCGAGCTAGTACGAGAAAGTATTGCGAATCCGACCACTATGATTTTCACTTTGATCATCAATCTTGCATGACTATGTATAAACGTGATGATTCGCCATTAAGTTGGGATATCAAACTAAACTTTAATCTTGATGACCTTGAAGGCAAGAAGGAAAAACCGCCTGAGCCTCCCAAAATCCCACCTAGACAATTACTGGCGGAAAAATTCCCGAAAATACTGTATCGCATCGAGATGCTTTGGGGATCTTTGGAACTGCACCAATACCTGGAGCTGACTTTATTCACCGATCGATCAAACAGAGAAGGTTTCCCTTACGATGTCATGCAGGCGCTAGGTGAGGTACACATTGAGCACGTAAAAATACTCAAGCAAAAGAAAGTCATTAATGAAGACGTATGGGATATCAATATCGAGAAAAGAAAATAAATCGACCTGAATACTCCATACCATCATTGTCCCACCCTGAACATCGAATGACGGCAATAGGTTGTGATTGCTGCATCTGATACTGAAGCCGTGATCGAACTCCAAACGCTTTCAGTCTCCCGCCCAACTTGGCATAATCCGCACCTCGCAATTTTCACCCATAGCCCTCGCAACCCAGAGGGCTATTTAATTAGTAGACCCATACATGCTTCCAACTATCGAACAAAGACTCGCCGCAGAGATCGCGGCTAAACCTGCTCAAATCGCTGCGGCCATCGAACTGCTGGACGAAGGCGCGACCGTGCCTTTCATCTCCCGTTATCGCAAAGAAGCGACGGGCGGGCTGGATGATATTCAATTGCGCTTGCTGGAAGAGCGGCTGCGCTATCTGCGCGAGCTGGAAGAGCGCCGTGCGGCGATCATCGCGTCCATCACCGAGCAGGGCAAGATGACGCCGGAGCTGATGAAGGCGGTCTCACTGGCCACTGACAAGACGCATCTGGAAGATTTGTATCTGCCTTACAAACCGAAGCGCCGCACCAAGGCGCAGATCGCGCTGGAGGCGGGGCTGGAGCCGCTGGCGGATGCGCTGCTGGCGAACCCTGCGCTGAGTCCGGAAGAGGAAGCGGCCAAGTATCTGCGCGAACCTTTCACCAGCGCGGCGGATGATAAGAATCCCGGTGTGGCGGATGCGAAGGCGGCGCTGGATGGCGCGCGTCAGATATTGATGGAGCGTTTTGCCGAGGATGCGGCCTTGCTGCAATCGCTGCGCGAATATGTGCAGGCGCATGGCGTGGTGCAGTCCAAGGTGGTAGATGGCAAGAACGATGCGGCGGAGAAGTTCGCCGACTATTTCGATTATTCCGAATCCATCAACACCATCCCTTCGCACCGCGCGCTGGCCGTGTTCCGTGGTCGCCGCGAAGAGATGCTGAACATGGAGCTGCGTCTAGATAGCGAGGAAGAGAAGCCGACCTGGAGTTCGCCGCACAATCCTTGCGAGATGCGCATCGCCAGCCGCTTTGGCATCCAAGACAAGAACCGCCCAGCCGACCGTTGGCTGATGGACACCGTGCGCTGGACTTGGCGCGTTAAGAGCTTCATGCATCTGGAAACAGAATTGATGGGCGCGCTGCGCGCCAAGGCCGAGACCGAGGCGATCAACGTGTTCGCACGCAATCTGAAAGACCTGCTGCTGGCCGCACCGGCTGGCCAGCGTGTGACCATGGGGCTGGACCCCGGCATCCGCACCGGCGTGAAAGTGGCGGTGGTGGACGAGACCGGCAAGGTGGTGGATACCGCCACCATCTATCCACACCAACCGCGCAACGACTGGGACGGTTCGCTGCATACCCTGTCGCAACTGGCCGAGAAACATCGCGTGGCGGTGATCGCCATCGGTAACGGCACGGCCTCACGCGAGACGGACAAGCTGGTGCATGACCTGATGAAGCTGCGTCCTGAATTGAAGATGACCAGCATCGTGGTGTCCGAAGCGGGCGCGTCGGTGTATTCCGCTTCCGAATTCGCTTCCAAAGAATTGCCTGATCTAGATGTGAGCCTGCGCGGTGCGGTGTCTATCGCGCGCCGTCTGCAAGACCCGCTGGCCGAGCTGGTGAAGATCGATCCCAAGTCCATCGGCGTGGGCCAATACCAGCACGACGTGAGCCAGTTCCAGTTGGCGCGTTCGCTGGATGCGGTGGTGGAAGACTGCGTGAACGCGGTGGGCGTGGATGTGAACACGGCATCGGCACCTTTGCTGGCGCGCGTTTCCGGTTTGAGCAGCAGCGTGGCGCAGGCCATCGTGCTTCACCGCGATGCCAAGGGCAGATTCGCCAGCCGTTCCGAATTGCGCGATGTGCCGCGTCTGGGCGATAAGACTTTCGAACAGGCGGCTGGCTTCCTGCGCATCATGGGCGGCAACGATCCGCTCGATGCCTCGGCCGTGCACCCCGAGTCGTACCCGCTGGTACAGCGCATCCTCGAAGACATCAAGCAGAACATCAAAGACGTGATCGGCAACAGCAACTTGCTGAAGGCACTCAGCCCGTCCAAATATCAGGACGAGAAGTTCGGCATCCCGACCATCAGCGACATCCTCAAGGAACTGGAAAAACCCGGCCGCGACCCGCGTCCCGAGTTCACCACCGCGACCTTCAAGGAAGGTGTGGAAGAACTCAAAGACCTGCAACCGGACATGATCCTCGAGGGCGTGGTGACCAACGTGGCGGCGTTCGGCGCGTTCGTGGATATCGGCGTGCATCAGGATGGTCTGGTGCATATCTCGGCACTCTCCAACACCTTCGTCAAAGACCCGCACACGGTGGTGAAAGCGGGGCAGGTGGTGAAGGTGAAAGTGTTGGAAGTGGACGAGAAGCGCAAACGCATCGCCCTCACCATGCGCCTGACGGATAGTGCGGGTGAGTTGAGCCGCAAACCGGCCAGCGCCGCGCCGCGTGACAACCGGGGGCAGGACAGACCGAACGGCGGCAAGCCCGCCAACCGCGCTCCGGCACAACCCGCAATGGGCGGTGCGATGGCGGCGGCGTTTGCCAAGCTGAAGGGCTAATGGTTCAAGCGTGAAACCGGAAGCACTGCAACTGCTGGTGACCCGCACCATGCCTTACGGTAAACATCAGGGTCGGCTGATCGCCGACCTGCCGGGCAACTATCTGAACTGGATAGCGCGCACCGGCTTCCCGAAAGGGGAGCTGGGCCGGTTGCTGGCACTGATGCACGAGCTGGATCACAACGGTCTTTCTTCATTGCTCGATCCGCTTCGCAATAAATAGTTATTTCGCAAGAGTTATTCTTGACTAATTAACTCGGTTATGTATAGTGAAATGACATGTTAGCCACGGTTCGCTGGCGCGTGGCAATGCTGGATCCAATTCTGGATGCAGTTCAAGTTTGAGATCACAGAGAAGTGACCTCGCATGGTTCGAAAAGCCTGCAGGCCAGCTGATTCCAAATTGAAAAGGAGGCTGTCATGTCCACATTCTTCGGATTCGACGAACACAATGCCCAAGGTTTCATTGAAAACAAAATAGTCTGTTTGCCGCGCATGCCGAACGGGCGCAGCGATGTGCACGCCATCGTTTCGCCGATCAGGCACATGGATATCGTATTCATCAAATACACCAGTCCGGAATCGAGGCTCCATATCAAAGCCATCGGAGTCGTGCAGTCTGAATTTCCGACCGGCAAGGAAAACGAGGTTTGTTTGCCGGTGGACTGGGTATGGCAGGGCGAGAAGGTGCTGGAGAATCTGGACGAAGTGTTGGCCCTGAGCGCCAACGCGGTCTATGAGGAACACAATATCCAAGTACAGCGTGAGCTGACCGATCTGTTGCCTCAAAAGTACCAATTGTCACAGAAGTGGCAATGGCCGCTTGCGGCGTAGCGAGCTAGGCCAAGCTGATAGCTGATGCCGTAATCCACCGAATCCAATGCATTCACCCAGGCTGCGGGTTGCATATGTTCGTCTATATGTTAGGGTAAATGGAATAGGGGATTTGTGGCCGATTCGGGCCAACATCGATTAAAGGGGAACGACGGCGGATGATTATTACTTTTGTGCTTTTTATGTTTGTATTCGCAGCCATCGGCATCGCTTCCATCTTCAGCAGCAAGCACACCAAGCAGGATTATTATCTTGCCAGCAAATCTGTAGCACCCTCTCTGGTCGGTTTGTCGGCCGTCGCAACAAATAACAGTGGCTTCATGTTCATCGGCGTGATCGGTTACACCTATGCGACCGGTTTGGCTTCCATCTGGCTGATGATAGGCTGGATCGCCGGTGACTTCCTTTCATCCACCTTCATCCATGCCCGCTTAAGAGCCGCGACCCAGAAGACGGGCGAGGCCAGTTTCGCGGGCGTGCTGAGCCGCTGGCATGGCGGACAAGGGCGTGTTTTACAGTCCGTGATCGGCGGCATCGCACTGCTGTTCATGCTTGCCTATGCCAGTGCCCAACTGGT
The DNA here is from genome assembly GCA_018814405.1 of Gammaproteobacteria bacterium. Lineage (GTDB taxonomy): Bacteria > Pseudomonadota > Gammaproteobacteria > Burkholderiales > Gallionellaceae > Sideroxyarcus. The sequence goes on along the minus strand of JAHIZO010000005.1, from coordinate 225,822 downwards.
CGCAGGCGGCAAGGCGCTACATGTGTTGCTCGAATGGCCTTCATGGTCCGGTGCGGTCATGGGCGCGCTACTGGTAATGGCCTACTGCTTTTCAGGCGGGATACGCGCATCCATCTGGACCGATGCGGCGCAATCTGTGGTCATGATCTTGGCGATGGGTTTGTTGCTGGTCGTGGCGACTTCCAGCCTGGGCGGCGTGGGCGCGGCCATCACCCAAATGAACGATGTGCCTGGCTTTATGGACTGGTTCCCCAAAGATATGGCTGTACCCGGATTCCTCGGCGGCCTGCTGTTCGCTGTCGGCTGGGGATTCGCCGGGCTTTCGGTCATCGGGCAGCCGCATATCATGGTGCGATTCATGACGCTCAGTGATGGGGCCAAAATGAACCAAGCGCGCCTGTGGTACTACTTGTGGTTCTCCGTCTTTTATTCGATGGCGACCGGGGTCGGCATGCTGTCCCGTATCTATCTGTCTGACACGGGTTCGTTCGATGCGGAACTGGCCTTGCCGACTATGGCATTGCAGATACTTCCTCCTGCTGTGGTCGGCGTGATATTGGCAGGGATATTCGCCGCGACGATCTCGACCGCGGACTCTTTGATCCTGAGCTGCTCCTCGGCGCTCACCCATGATCTGCTGCCGCACAAGATAGAGAACACCATGGTGCTCAAAGCCGGTACGGCAAGTATCACTTTGATCGCGCTGCTATGGGCGTTGCTGAACGAGCAAAGCGTATTCAACTTGGTCATCATGGCATGGTCTGGATTGGCGAGCGCATTCGCACCATTGCTGATCGTGCTCGCGTTAGGCGGGAAGCCGGGCACGAAAGCGAGTATCTTGGCGATCACAACAGGTTTGCTCGTTGCCATACTGTGGCGTTTCCTAGGCTGGCATAACGCGCTCTATGAAGGGATGCCGGGTATCTTGGCTGGGCTTATGGTGCTTTCCAGCAGCTTATTCGCCAGCAAGAGGAACGTTCCAGCCGTGGCTGGTAACAATCAATGACGGTCTATGAAACTACTCGGGCAATCGTACTTTTCATTCAAGGAGAATTTCCATGCTCGTGACCTTTACCACCGAATCCTATGCAGACATCACCATGTTCGGGGACGTCGGACTTTCTATGCTCAAGATGATGGGGCACAGCGCTACTGTGCCCGGCGCGATCCGCGCTGAAGATGTGCCCGCGGCGCTGGAGCGCTTGATGGCTGCGGTCTCTGCCAACCCTTCCGCGGCAACAACTGCGAACAAAGATGCAGACGAGCCGAACGTGAGCTTGAAGAATCGTGCACTACCGCTCATCGAACTGCTGACCGCCGCGGCCAAGGACAAAGTCTTCGTATCGTGGAAATAGGGTAGGGCTGAAATACAAAAAGCCCCGAAGGGCTTTTGTTTGTCGCACGCTGAATGATGCAACTAATTTGGCGTCCCCAACGAGATTCGAACTCGTGTTATCGCCGTGAAAGGGCGGTGTCCTAGGCCTCTAGACGATGGGGACTTTGATCTATAACAAAATAGCCCTAGAGGGCTATTTGTCTTGTTGCCTCAGCGCAAACACTGGGCAACTGTATTTGGCGTCCCCAACGAGATTCGAACTCGTGTTATCGCCGTGAAAGGGCGGTGTCCTAGGCCTCTAGACGATGGGGACTTCGTTTACTGCTTCTTTTCTTGGTGGAGGTAAGCGGGATCGAACCGCTGACCTCTTGCATGCCATGCAAGCGCTCTCCCAGCTGAGCTATACCCCCCAGGTGGCCCCGAAAAGAGCGCGCATTATATTGATGCACCCCAACCTTGTAAAGCGCTCAGGCAGTTATTTTGCGAGATTCTGCTCGATACGCTGCACAACCATCTCACGCGGGAACAATACGACCAGTGCATCGACGGATGGTGCTTGCTTCTGACCAGTGAGCATCACGCGCAATGGCATAGCAAGTTTCGGCATCTTCAATCCGTGTTCAGTGATGACCTCTTTGATCACTGCGCTGATTGCAGGTGCATCCCAAGTTGCCGTCGCGAGCTTTGCTGCGAAGTCACGTAGCGCCGGAATAGCTTCTGCACTGAGTTGTTCTTCCAGCAATGCTGCATCGGGATGCAGGTCGATATAGAACACTTCGGCAGCATCGGCCAGTTCGTTCAAAGTGGATACGCGTTCTTTATATAAGCCGACCACAGAGGCGAGGGCGGGGCTGTCGGTGACGGTGATGCCGCGTGCTTCCAGACGCGGGCGTACCTTCGCTGCCAGTGCGTCGTTGTCCATTTGCTTCATGTAGTGGTTGTTCAACCAGTTCAGCTTCTCGGTGTTGAACTGGGCGGCAGACGCAGTGATGTGATCCAGATCGAACCATTGGCAGAATTGCTCGACCGAGAACACTTCCTCATCGCCGTGCGACCAACCGAGGCGGGCGAGGTAGTTGATGACCGCCTCCACCAGATAGCCGTCCTCGTCGTATTGCATCACGCTGACCGCACCGTGGCGCTTGGACAGCTTGGTGCCGTCGTCGCCCAGGATCATCGACAGGTGGGCATAGCTGGGCACTGTGGCGCCCAAGGCTTTGAGAATGTTGATCTGGCGCGGGGTATTGTTGACGTGGTCGTCCCCACGGATGACTTGGGTGATGCCCATATCCCAGTCGTCTACCACCACGCAGAAGTTATATGTCGGCGTGCCATCGCCACGGGCGATGATCAGGTCGTCCAACTCGCTGTTGCTGAATTCGATGTGGCCTTTGACCATGTCTTCCCAGCCGACCACGCCATCGGTCGGGTTCTTGAAACGGATCACCGGATTGATGCCGGCAGGGATGGCAGGCAAGGTCTTGCCGGACTCAGGACGCCAAGTGCCGTCGTAACGCGGTTTTTCGCCACGGGCACGCTGCGCTTCACGCATAGCGTCCAACTCGGCGGGCGAGGTATAGCAATAATAGGCATGGCCGGATTCCAGCATCTGCTGGATGACTTCTTTATAGCGCGGCATGCGCTGCATCTGATAGAACGGGCCTTCGTCATGACTCAGTCCCAGCCAGTTCATACCGTCCAGAATCGCCTGCACAGCCTCTGGGGTCGAGCGCTCGACATCGGTATCCTCAATGCGCAGGATGAACTGGCCACCATGCTTGCGGGCATAGGCCCACGAGAACAAAGCGGTGCGTGCGCCGCCGATGTGCAGATATCCGGTTGGACTGGGAGCGAAACGGGTACGGACGGTCATGTTGCTTTCCTGATTCTGGCTTTGAATGAGGCGCGCATTCTACAGGGTTGGATTCACCAGAGAAACAAATTGACCGGTTTGGGTGGCTGTGATTAAATGCGCGCCCTAAATTGGGCGGTTAGCTCAGGGGTAGAGCACTGCCTTCACACGGCAGGGGTCACTGGTTCGAACCCAGTATCGCCCACCAATTTAAAAAGCCAGCAGGTAACCCTTGCTGGCTTTTTCTTTGTCTACTTCCTGCCGATCTTCTATTTGACATAATATACATTATGCGCAATAAACACAAATCAGGATTGGGACTAAAAAGACCAAAATAAGCAGTTACTGCAAATTAAACAATCTGTTGAAGTTCTGACTGGTAGCCACCCCGACTTCTTCCACCGATATATTGCGCAGCTTGGCGATCTCTTCGGCCACATGCTTTACGAATGCCGGCTGGTTGGTCTTGCCGCGATGCGGTGTCGGTGCAAGGTATGGGGAATCAGTCTCGATGAGCATCTTATCCAGCGGGATATTCTGCGCGACTTCTTTGATGCTGATTGCCTTCTTGAAGGTCAGAATGCCTGAGAACGAAATATGGAAGCCTAGATCGATGGCGGCCTTGGCCACATCCAGACTCTCAGTGAAGCAATGCATCACCCCTCCGACCTCGCCAGCATTTTCTTCGGCCATGATGCGCAAAGTGTCATCCGCAGCTGAGCGTGTATGGATGATCAGCGGCTTACCGCTTTCACGAGAGGCACGAATATGGGTACGAAAACGCTCACGCTGCCATTCTAGGTCGCCAGTCAGTCGGAAATAGTCCAATCCAGTCTCGCCGATCGCAATGACTTTGGGATGCTGAGCCAGCTTTACGAGTTCAGCTTGAGTAGGTTCATCGTCCAATTCATAGTCTGGATGGACGCCTACAGAGGCATAGAGATTGTCATGTGCTTCAGCCAACGCTAGAACTGCAGGAAAACTGGGCAATTCAACCGACACACAAAGCGCATGACTGACCTGGTTCTCCTTCATATTGACCAACAATTGGTCGAGTTGCTCGACCAAACCGGGAAAATTCAAATGACAGTGGGAATCTATAAACATGTTCAGTTATTGAATAGCTGACGATAGGACATCAGCAGGGATTCAAGGAATAGCCTGGGATTGAGCGGATGGTAGGCGGCCCGGCGAGCTTCCTGCAATTCCTTCTGGAAACGCAGCAATGCGGGCGTGGTTGTGCTTTGCGCCAGCTTCTCCAATACCTTTGATTGTTCAGGGAAATATCGAACCGATCCGGCCAACTTAGCCGAGGTCAGGTCATGACTCCATTGCTGCAAGCAGTGGATGATGTGCACCGGAATTCCGCGCTGTAATTTCTCAGCCAATGCCAAGGCATCCATTTTGGAGGGTTGGCGAATAGCTTCCAGCAGAGTATTACGCTCATCAGCCCCCTCACCCGACTCTGCCCAGCCCAAAGCCTGCAACGGCGCAAAACCAGTTTGCGCCAAAGCCTGTGCCGGATCTTTTACTCCCTGCTGTGTCAGCCATGCAATACCAGCTTCCTTGCTGGGCGTTGCAACAGGGAAAGCCAAGCAGCGGCTTAGGATGGTAGGCAAGAGTTGCTGCGGCTTGTGCGTAACCAACAGAAACAGCAACTTATCCGTTGGCTCTTCCAACGTCTTGAGCAGGGAGTTGGCCGCATTGTTGTTCATCGCCTCAGCCGGATAGACGACTACGACGCGGTAACCACCGCGGTGTGCCGAAAAGTTGGCGAAACCAGACAAAGCACGGATCTGATCAACCGAGATCTCGCGAGACGGCTTTTTGCTACCTGCTTTCGCTTCTATTTCATCTGAAGTGGACAAAGCATCCGGCTGCACCAAACGAAAATCCGGGTGACTCTCCTGCTCGAACCAGCGACAAGAATCGCAGTTTCCACATGGCATGCCATCAGTTGTTGGCGAATCACACAACAAAGACTGAGCGAGATTCAATGCCAGATCTAGCTTGCCAATTCCTTGAGCGCCCTTCAACAACACGGCGTGTGGCAACCTACCACGCAAGTTGCGCAAAGCTTGCCAAGATTCAGTCTGCCATGGATATAGTTGTTTCATATCAAAGTGATGCAAGAATATCTGCGAGTTGTTGCTGAACTTCATTCAGCGACTTTTCTGCGCGAATCACAGCATAACGCTGGGGATTTTTGGCGACTCTGGCCAGATACGCCTGGCGAACCTTGTCGAAGAATTCGCCTTTTTCACGCTCGAATTTATCCAAGCTCACATTATTGGCTAGACGCTCTCGGGCAACCTCGATGGGAATATCGAATAGCAGGGTAAGGTCGGGTTGCAAGTCGCCGTGCGTCCATTGCTCCAATTGCTCCAGCTTGGAAACCGGCACTCCCCTACCCCCGCCCTGATATGCAAAGCTGGCGTCGCTGAAGCGGTCAGAGATGACCCAAGTGCCGCGCTGCAACGCTGGGCGGATCACTTGTTCAACGTGCTCGCGGCGCGAAGCGAACATCAGCATAGCTTCGGTCTCGGCATGCATCGATTCATGCAGCACCAGTTCGCGCAGCTTCTCGCCCAGTGGTGTGCCGCCCGGCTCGCGCGTCACCAGCAGGTCGACACCGCGCTCACGCAGGGCATTGGCGAACCATTCCAGTCCGGTGCTCTTCCCTGCCCCATCTACGCCTTCGAATGTGATGAATCTGGCTTTACTCATTTTCTCTTCAGTTGGTACTCTATGACCGCTTTGTTGTGTTCTATCAGGCTGTGGGAAAAATGCGAGCTGCCATCCCCTTTTGCCACAAAGTACAGTTGCTTACCCAATGGTTCATGCATCACTGCTTGTATCGACTCCAGACCGGGTAAAGCGATCGGCGTGGGGGGCAAGCCATAGCGAGTATAGGTGTTGTAGGGCGTATCCGCTTTCAGATCGCGCTTGCGCAGATTGCCATCGAAGGCATCACCCATGCCGTAGATCACCGTTGGATCGGTCTGCAAGCGCATTCCCCTACGCAAGCGATTCAGAAATACCGTGGCGATCATAGGGCGGTCAGTCGCCTTCCCGGTTTCTTTCTCCACGATGGAAGCAAGGACCAGCGCATCATAGGGAGATGACAGCTGGCTCTTTGGATCACGCTGCTGCCATGCAGCCTCAAGATGGCTGTGCAGGGTCTGATAGGCTCGCTTATATACGGTCAGATCACTGCTGCCGGTAGCGAAGTAGTAGGTATCAGGAAAAAATAACCCTTCGGCAGCCTGTTCCGTAGCACCTATACTTTGTAGTAGCTCGGCTTCCGTCATGGCAGCGCTGTCGTGCCGTACCTTCGGATGCGCATCCATCTGCTTGCGCAATTCTTTGAAGGTGATGCCCTCGATGATACGAATCTGGATCTGACTTTGGTCGGTTCTGCCTTCGCTGATCATATCCAACAGTTCATATCTGGAAACAGGCTTTTCCAGTAGATAGTTTCCGAACTTGATCCGCTTCGCTTTGCCCGTCACGCGAGCGAGCAAGATGAACGACCAGTCGCTCTCCAGTACCCCTGCTTGCTTCAGTTTAGCAGTCGTGTGCTTTAAGGTACTTCCCTGCTCGATCTCGAACTCTATCGGCAGTGTGTCCAACGACAAGTTTGAAAACAGGTGATAGCTCACAAATGCCAAACTCAGAGTCAGGACAACAAGCAGGGAGCGGATCACATTCAGTTTATTAGTTCTGCGCATCATTCAACCATGTTTGGATTAGAAACGAGACTTGCCGCTGACTAAAGTCATTAGCATGCAAACGGGCGATAGGCCACAGGCCGAATACACTGTTCACCAGGAATAATTCCTCCGCCTCAAGCAGATCAGTCATCTTCATTCGAGAGATGGTGCACTCAACGCCATGTTGTGCAGCCCAAGCGATTACCCGATCCCGTTGCACACCTGCCACGCCACTGGCAGACAGATCAGGGGTCGACAATTTTCCTCCGGAAACCGCAAACAAGTTGGATCGTGTTCCTGATATGACAAAACCATCTTCGTCTTCCAAAAGACCTTCGACAGCACCGGCTGCCTGGCACTCCCCTGCCGCAAGGACATTTTCAAGACGATTCAGATGCTTGAGGCCAGCCAATCGAGGCTGACGGGATAGCTTCAAGTCACAGAGATGGGGGGTGATGCCATCCACATATAAGGCTTCGTCATATTTGGGCGCCGGATGGAAGCTAACTACGCGCGTAGGGTTAGCTTGCGATGAAGGAGCATAACCACGCTTTCCGATACCACGCGTCACCGTGATCTTGGCAATACCGCTGCCAGCCCCAGACAACTGCTTTAATTCCTGCAAGAGCATATCTTCGTCGGGGCATGTAATCCCTAAAGCTTGGCAGTCATGCCGCAACTTATCGTATTGGCGATGCCAACAAAATGGGCTTCCCTGCTGGATACGGAGTGTCCGAAACACGCCGTCGCCATAGGAAAGCCCACGATCTGCTACTGAAATGGTGTCAGCCGGTTTGCCGTTGACCAGCATCACGGTCTGGGAGTTAAACCTTACGGAACACCAGCGTGCCGTTGGTTCCGCCAAAGCCGAAGTTGTTGTTAACCGCCACATCGATCTTCATGTCACGTGCAGTGTTGGCACAATAATCCAGATCACATTCCGGATCCTGCTCGAAGATGTTGATGGTTGGTGGAGAGACCTGATTATGAATAGCCAGCACACAGAACAGCGATTCGATACCGCCTGCACCACCCAGCAAATGACCAGTCATGGACTTGGTGGAATTCACCACCAGATTCTTGGCATGGTCACCGAAGGCTGCTTTGATGGCTTCGGATTCGTTCTTGTCGCCCAACGGGGTCGAAGTACCGTGCGCATTGACGTATTGCACATCGTTTGCATTGAGGCCTGCGTCGCGCAAGGCATTCTGCATGCTACGTTTTGGGCCATCCATGTTTGGCGCGGTGATGTGGTACGCATCTGCACTCATACCGTAACCAGCCACTTCGGCATATATCTTAGCGCCGCGCGCCTTGGCATGCTCATACTCTTCCAGCATCAACACACCGGCGCCTTCACCCATGACAAAACCATCACGGTCCTTGTCCCAAGGGCGGCTGGCAGTCGCAGGATCATCGTTACGAGTAGAAAGTGCGCGGGAAGCGGCAAAGCCTCCAACCGCCAATTGGCAGACGGTAGCTTCTGCACCACCAGCAAGCATCGCGTCGGCATCACCATACTGGATCATGCGCATGGCTTCGCCGATGCTGTGGGTGCCGGTTGTACAGGCAGAGACCACAGCAAAGTTCGGGCCGCGCAGACCAAACATGATGGATAGATTGCCGGAGATCATATTGATGATGGTTCCGGCAATAAAGAATGGAGATATCTTGCGAGGACCGCCGGCAAGATAATCGTTTTGCGTTTGTTCAATGTTAGGCAGGCCGCCGATACCCGAGCTTACGCAGACGCCGATTCGGTCTGCGTTGGCTTCAGTAACTTCGATCCCGCTATCCTTGAACGCTTCTATCCCAGCCGCCATGCCCAAGTGGATGAATCGATCCATCCGCCGGGCATCTTTGGCCGGGATATATTGCGTCTCATCGAAATCCTTGACTTCGCCCGCTATCTGGCTGGCCAGCGCTGAGGGATCGAATTGGGTAATTCGAGCGATCCCAGACTTGCCTGCCACGATGTTTTGCCATGTTGCGGCCACCCCGTTACCTACGGGAGTGAACGCACCAAGGCCGGTCACTACGACTCTACGCTTAGTCAAACTGGACTCCGATGAGAATTAGGAATGATGGAAATTACTTGGAATGCGCGTTGACGTAGTCCAGCGCTTGCTGAACGGTCGTGATCTTTTCTGCGTCTTCGTCAGGGATCTCAACGCCAAATTCTTCTTCCAGCGCCATCACCAGCTCAACGGTATCCAGAGAGTCAGCGCCCAGATCGTTCACGAAGGACGATTCGTTCTTGATCTCGGACTCATTTACGCCCAATTGTTCTGCCACGATTTTTCTAACGCGTTGTTCGTTGTTGGACATTTTGTAGTGCTCCCATTTAGTTAAAGTATAAAAAGCGCGGGCATTCTATCAAACTCGCGCCGAATTCCAAACTACCGCTTACTCCATGTACATGCCGCCATTGACATGCACTGTTGTACCCGTGATATAGGCCGCGCCTGGGCCTGCCAAAAACGCCACTGCGGCCGCGATATCCTCTGGTTTTCCCAGACGTTTCAGCGGCACGTGCTCAACCAGTTTGGCGCGTTGATCTTCGCCCAGCGCCTGAGTCATATCGGTATCGATGAAGCCCGGTGCCACACAATTCACTGTGATGTTACGGCTGCCGATCTCTTGCGCCAGCGATTTGCTGAAGCCGACCATGCCGGCCTTGGAAGCTGCATAGTTGGTCTGACCCGGATTGCCGCTGCTACCCACCACCGATGAGATGTTGATGATGCGGCCAGTGCGCGCCTTCATCATGGCGCGCAGCACGGCACGGGACAGACGGAACACGGATTTGAGATTGGTCGTCAATACGTCATCCCACTCTTCCTCGCTCATGCGAGCCAGCAGGTTGTCCTTGGTGATGCCTGCGTTGTTGACCAGAATAGAAATTTCACCGAATTGCTTGCGGAGCGTATCCAGCACTTGCTCGACTTGGGCTGCATCATTCACGTTCAACGCCAGACCTGTACCCGTCACACCTGCAGCGGCCAGATAGTCGCTAATTGCCTGTGCGCCTTTGTCACTGGTGGCCGTACCGATCACGGTCGCACCTTGTTTTCCCAGTTCCAAAGCGATTGCCTGCCCGATACCACGGGAAGCGCCAGTCACTAGAGCGATTTGTCCTTGCAATGTCATAACTCCCCCTTATGCGAGTGCAGCCAAAGCAGCTTTCAGTGCTTCGCCGTCATTGATGGCTATGGCCTGCTGATTGGTATCGATACGTTTGTTCAGGCCGGCCAATACTTTGCCCGGCGCACATTCCACGTTATGCGTGATGCCCTGCTTGCCGAATGCTTGCACGGTCTCGACCCAGCGAACCGGTGAGAACAGCTGGCGCACCAATGCATCCTTGATCTTGGCCGCATCGTTATATGCCGCGACATCGGCATTATGCAGCACAGGCACGAACGACACGTTGACTGCCACGTTTTCCAGATAGGCGCGCAATTTATCAGCAGCACCCTGCAACAGACTGCAATGCGACGGCACACTCATCGGCAACATCAAAGCGCGCTTGGCGCCTTTTGCTTTGGCCAGTTGCATGCCGCGTTCGACCGCCGAACGGTTACCCGCGATCACCACTTGCCCCGGGGAGTTGTAGTTCACAGCTTCCAGCACTTCGCCCTGCGCACCTTCGGTGCAGACAGCGCGCACAGCCTCATCATCCAGCCCGAGAATGGCGGCAATACCGCCCACACCTTCCGGCACGGCTTCCTGCATGCACTGCGCGCGGTAGCGCACCAAAGGCAAAGCGTCAGCGAAACTCAAAGCGCCCGAAGCAACCAATGCGGTGTATTCACCCAAACTATGGCCTGCCATCATTGCCGGCATCGCGCCATTCTGCGATTGCCAAGCACGATAGACCGCCACACCGGCAGTCAGCATAATGGGCTGCGTGTTCACAGTGGCGTTCAGATCAGCATCCTCGCCTTCAGCGACCAGCTGCCACAGATCCTGCTTCAGCACATCCGAGGCTTCAGCGAAGGTATCGCGAACAGCGGCGAAATCGGCATAGCCGTTCATCATGCCGCGAGATTGAGAACCCTGACCGGGAAATACGAATGCGAATTGAGTCATTTATATCGTCCTACCACTTGATGAGCACTGCACCCCAGGTGAACCCTCCACCTACGGCTTCAATGAGTATGTTCTGACCAGGCTTGATATCTCCGGCGCGAACAGCCGTATCCAGCGCCAGCGGAATAGAGGCTGCAGAAGTATTGCCATGCAAGGCGACGGTCTGCACCACTTTATCCATAGGCAAACCTAATTTTCTGGCGGTTGCCTCGATGATGCGGATGTTAGCTTGGTGCGGAACCAGCCAGTCGATGTCAGTACCGGATAGCTTTTTATCTTCTAGCAACTCCTCAACAACATCACTCAACACCTTGACAGCAAACTTAAATACCGCCTGACCATCCATGGCGATATTCGGATCAGCCTTAAGCATTTCGCGATGACGACCATCGGCATGCAACTTGGCACCGATGATGCCGGGCTCCTCGGAGGCACGCAAAATGACAGCGCCAGCACCATCACCGAACAGCACACAGGTGGTGCGATCATTCCAGTCCAACATGCGCGACAGAACTTCAGCCCCGACAACCAAGACCGTTTTCGCTTGGCCGCCGCGGATATACATATCGGCAGTATTCAATGCATAGACGAAACCGCCACAGACTGCCTGCACATCAAATGCAGGTGAACCATTGCGAATACCGAGCTTATCTTGAAGGATACAAGCCGTACTAGGGAAAGGCATATCCGGCGAAGTTGTGGCGACAATGATCAGATCGATCTCATCAGCAGCGATTCCGGCAGCTTCGATAGCTTTCAGGCTGGCCTGACAGGCTAGATCGCTACATAGCTCTCCATCAGCTGCCACATGGCGCTCAGAGATGCCACTTCGGGAAAAGATCCAGTCATGCGTTGTATCGACCGTCTTCTCGAGGTCGTAGTTTGTCACGGTATTGGATGGCAGGTAACTACCGGTACCGATAATTCTGGAATAAGTCTTCAAGCAGCCTCCCCTACATTGGCCTGACGCGCGTTATGCCATTTTTCTACGTGTTCGCTTATGTGCTCCAGCATACCACCTCGCGCCTCCTCTGCCGCACGCTCGATCGCACACTCAAAAGCAAAGGCATCAGCAGAACCATGGCTCTTGACCACGATACCCTTCAATCCCAAGAAGCTGGCGCCGTTGTAACGACGATGATCAAGACGATGCTTGAATGCCTTCAATACTGGCAGAGAAACCAAAGCCGCGATCTTGGTCAGCGCGTTACGTCCAAAGCCTTCTTTCAGGAAGCCGCCCATCATCTTGGCCACGCCTTCAGCTGTCTTCAGCGCGACATTACCCACAAAGCCATCACACACCACCACATCGGTGACGCCCTTGAAGATGTCGTCACCTTCAACGTTGCCGTAGAAGTTCAGATCACTGGCCTGCAGCAATTCCCCTGCCTTTTTGACAGTCTCGTTGCCCTTGATGTCCTCGCTACCGATATTGAGCAGACCGACAGTCGGGTTTTCTTTGTGCTCAAGTGCGGTAACCAGCGTACTACCCATCAATGCGAACTGCAGCAGATGCTCGGCCGAGCAATCTACGTTTGCGCCCAGATCGAGCATACAGACCTGCCCGGAGTGGGTGGGCAAGTAAGAAGCGATGGCTGGGCGATCGATACCCGGGAGGGTCTTCAGGACGTAACGGGCGGTTGCCATCAGCGCACCCGTATTACCGGCGCTGACGCAAGCGGAAGCCTCGTTGTTTTTTACCAGATTGATGGAAACTCGCATGGACGAGTCCTTCTTGCCGCGCAGGGCAGATTGAGGCTGCTCATCCATACCGACCACTTCTGTACTGTGATGGATACGCAGATTCTGGCGATCATGCGCAACGCCAAGCGAATCCAACTCAGATCGGATCGCATCGGTCAGGCCGACCAATACGATGACATCTTCCGCATGCTTGTCGAGATAGGACATCGCAGCCGGTACCGTAACGGACACCCCATGGTCACCGCCCATGGCATCAATAGCTATCGTGACACCCATCAATCATCCCCAAATGCAAAAAAAAGTCGAACGCAAGCCATCCCTACAATCGAGGGATGGCTTGTAAGCTTGAACAAAAAAAACTTATTCGGATTTGGTGTTGACGACCTTCTTGCCACGATAGTAGCCGCTTGGGCTGATATGGTGACGCAGATGCGGTTCGCCGGTAGAAGGCTCGATAGCCAGTGCCGGTGCTGTCAGGAAGTCGTGTGAACGATGCATCCCGCGCTTGGATGGGGTCTTTTTGTTTTGTTGAACTGCCATGGTAACTACTCCTCGAAAAAACTTACTTAAAATTTATTCTTCAACTGGGCCAACATACCGAATCGATCGTCAGCCTTCCCAAAACTTTTACTCGCCAGATCACATAAGCCTTCGTCATGCCTAGGCGCAAAGGGCAAAGAGAGAAGAAGCTCCTCCTCTACCAGGCCGAGCACATCCAGCTCCTTGCTGGCCTCGATCCCGTCAACCTCATCAGAATCATCATCCTGCGTCAGGTCTTCACCCTCAAGCAGTTGCAACCTTGATGAGATGTCTACTGAATGCGTCAAATCTTCTAGGCAACGCTGACAACATAAATGACAGGTTCCGCTCAAATCCATCAGCAAAAACAACATGCCATCCGTTTGCATCCCGCGCACGGTATATCGAATGGAGCCATCCAATCTGGCCAGCAATTCAGCCAGTCTTGGCAGTTCCTTCACAGCGATTTCCCCGTTTAAAGTCCTGCCGTTAAGGGCAAATTCGGTGCTGTCGATTAAAGGCCGTGCAAACATGAGGCGCGCATGATATATATTCCCCCCTCCCCTGTCAAAGACACCGTACAAGGAACATCTTGAATTCCCAGTCACTTGTTTTGGCTTCGACTTCTATATATAGGGGTCAGCTACTGTCAGTTCTGCAAATACCTTTCCTGACCGACTCCCCCAATGTCGATGAAACGCCGCTTCCCGGTGAAGATGCAAAGCAAACTTCGTATCGCTTGTCCCGCCTGAAAGCAGAAGCTGTCACTGCACGCCATCCGGACGCCTTGATCATCGGTTCCGATCAGGTCGCTCTGCTGGAGGATAAACAACTCGGCAAGCCCATGACCCACGACAACGCTGTACGCCAACTACGTTCCATGCGCGGCAAAACGGTTACTTTCTTCACTGCCCTAAGCCTGCTCAATGCCCGTACCGGTGATATGCAGACCGAAGTGGTCGAAACCCATGTCACCTTTCGCAATGTCAACGACCAGCAGATCGAAAACTATCTGCTTAAAGAACAACCCTATCACTGCGCTGGCAGCGCAAAATCTGAGGGACTGGGGATTGCCCTGATTCAAAGCATCAAAGGAAATGACCCAAATGCCCTGATTGGCCTACCCTTGATCGCATTGATCGACATGCTTGAAAAACAAGGCGTTAAGACAATTTAAGGCCATCTGACCAAATATTTTCATTGCGAGCCTATACGCTTTCTGATATTAAAGCGCGCTTGAAAAATTCAGCCCAACTTGGAGATACACGCAATGCCAGTGCAAGCGAATAAGAACACCACCCCGTACAAACCAAAAAAGGGCGAGGCATACATGAGTGCCAAACAGCTGGAGCATTTCCGCTCCATGCTGAGGGGATTGAAACTCGAACTGAGCCAGGACATCGACCGTACCGTGCATACCATGCAGGACGAAGCGACCGTTTTCGCCGACCCCAACGACCGCGCGACACAAGAATCCGACATGAGTCTGGAACTGCGCAACCGTGACCGCGAACGCAAGCTGATCAAAAACATCGATAAGATGCTGGCGCGTATCGAAGCTGGTGACTATGGTTTTTGCGATAACTGCGGCATCGAGATCGGCCTGAACCGCCTGGAGGCACGTCCGACAGCGACCTTGTGCATCGACTGCAAGACACTGGACGAGATTCGCGAAAAACAAGTAGCCAAGTAAGATTGGCAACACTTAAAAGACCGGCTTCACAGCCGGTCTTTTTGTTTATAGGCCGCTCAACACTTTGATGTGCGCTGCTGCGCTGCGCCCCAGCGCATGCAACTCATACCCACCTTCAAGCACCGACACGATGCGTGCGTGCGCATGATGCTCTGCGATGCGCTTGATCTGTTCAGTTACCCATATGTAGTCGGCCTCCAGCAGCCGCAGTGAGGACATGTCATCGTCACGATGTGCATCAAAGCCCGCCGATATGAAAATCAGTTCTGGCTCGAAAGCTTCCAAAGCAGGCATCCATCTTTCACTTACCGCCTGACGAAACGCCACACCGTCAGCCCCCGCCGTCAATGGCACATTGATGATGTGCGGCTTATCTGTCTCGGCACCGCTGTATGGATAGAACGGATGTTGGAAGGTCGAGCACAGCATGACACGCTGCTCATCCGCAAAGATATGCTCAGTGCCATTACCATGATGGACATCGAAATCAACGATGGCAACACGGGACAAACCGTGTGCAACCAACGCATGGGCTGCACCGACAGCGATGTTATTGAAAATGCAGAAGCCCATCGCCTCTCCACGCTCGGCATGGTGCCCGGGAGGACGGACATTACAGAAAGCATTCTCGATTCTGCCCGCCATGACCAGATCGACCGCCATCACCACCGCCCCGGCTGCGTGTAACGCGGCCGGATAGGTGTAAGGATTCATAAAGGTGTCACCATCGAGTGAGATGATGCCTTCTGATGGTGCTGCCGCTACGACTGAGTCGATATAGGCGCCATCATGTACACGCAACAATTGTTCGCGCGTGACTTCCGGGGCATCGTGATGTTGCAAGAAACTATACAAACCAGAGGCAATCAACTGATCCTCTATCGCATGCAAACGTGCCGGACATTCCGGATGATGCGCACCCATATCGTGCTTGAGGCATAAAGGATGGCTGATAAATGCGGTCTGCACAGTGATCTCCGGTCATGTTTAGCGATGGCGCGAGTGTTATCATAGCGCCCTCAGGATTTACCTCCAAACCTTCCCAATTCCCATCATGAGCCAGCATTACCTAAACCCTCTATTCGCTCCTAAGTCTGTTGCCGTGATCGGTGCCAGCGAACGCACAGATTCGGTCGGGCAGATCGTTTTTCAGAACATGCTGGAGGGCGGATTCAAAGGGGAGCTTTACCCGATCAACGCCAAGAGCGAACAAATACAGGGCCAGCGCGCCTACCCTTCCATTGCCAGCATCGGAAAACCGGTGGACTTGGTGGTGATTGCCACCCCGCCCAAAACCGTGCCGGGCATCATCGAAGAATGCGGTATTCATGGGGTTAAAGCCGCGGTCATCATCACCGCCGGCTTCGGTGAGACGGGCCATGAGGGCATCGCCCTTGAAAAACAGCTGCTGGAGAATGCCCGGCGCTATGACATCCGCCTGATCGGACCAAACTGCTTGGGCATCATGCGTCCCTCGCTCGGACTGAATGCCACCTTCAACAAAGGCGCAGCCAACACCGGCAACATCGCCTTCGTCTCCCAGTCCGGCGCACTGTGTACCGCCATTCTGGACTGGGCACAAAGCAACGACGTCGGTTTTTCCAGCGTCGTCTCCATGGGTTCGTCGACCGACGTAGATTTCGGCGAGATCCTTGATTTCTTGGTGTCGGATGCCAAGACCCACAGCATCCTGATGTACATCGAAGGTATCCGCGATGCGCGCACTTTCATGAGCGCGCTACGTGCCGCCGCACGCATCAAGCCGGTGATTCTGGTCAAAGTCGGTCGCCATGCGGCGGGTTCCAAAGCCGCGATGTCTCATACCGCCTCACTGGTCGGCGCGGACGACGTGTTCGACGCCGCCGTGAGCCGTGTCGGCGTGGTGCGCGTACAGACCGTCACCCAGCTATTCACCGCAGCGCGTGCGCTTTCATGCGGATTCAAGCCAGTCGGCAATCGTTTGGCCATCGTCACCAATGGCGGAGGACCGGGTGTAATGGCGACCGACCGCGCAGTCGATCTGGGACTGAATATCGCTGAACTGTCGGATAGCACCATCGAATACCTGAATCAGCACCTGCCTTCCAACTGGCCGCACAGCAATCCGGTGGACATCATCGGTGATGCACAAGCGGACCGTTATCACCATGCGGTGAAAGCCTGTCTGGAAGACGAGAACGTGGATGGCGTATTGGCCATCCTCACACCGCAAGCGATGACCAAGCCACTGGAATCTGCCGAGGCACTGATCAAACTGGGCAAGACCCACAGCAAACCGCTATTGACCTGCTGGATGGGCGAGATACAAGTGAGCGAATCACGTGAAGCGTTCACCAAAGCACAAAGCCCGCACTTCCGCACACCGGAACCGGCGGTCGAAGTGTTCTCACATTTGTCCGCCTACTACCGCAACCAGAAACTGCTGATGCAGATGCCGGGACCTTTCTCTCATCATATCGAACCGGATGTGGAGAGTGCGCGCCTGATCATCGAAGGTGCAATGCAGGAACGGCGCAAGGTATTGAGCGAGATGGAATCCAAAGCTCTGCTGTCCGCCTTCCATATTCCAGTCGCGCGCACCATGGTCGCCCACACCGGTAATGAAGCCCTGCTCATCGCCCAGCAACTGGGCTATCCGGTGGCGATGAAGATCAACTCTCCGGACATCTCACACAAGAGTGATGCAGGTGGCGTGATGCTCAACCTGCGTAATGCGCATGAGGTACGTGCTGCCTATCAACACATCATCGACAACGTGAAACTGAACCGTCCGAATGCAACAGTGGACGGCATCTCCATCGAGCCCATGATCATCAAACCGAATGGTCGCGAGCTGATGATCGGCGTGACTAGCGATCCTGTATTCGGCCCGGTCATCACCTTCGGTGCTGGTGGCACTACGGTCGAGATCATGGGTGACCGTGCCGTCGCCCTGCCACCGCTGAATCGATTCTTGGTCAAGGAATTGATCCAGGAAACACGTATATCGAAGATGCTTGGGGCTTTCCGCAACATGCAACCGGCCAACATCGAAGCCCTGGAAGACCTGTTGCTGCGTGTCTCGGAGATGGTGTGTGAACTGCCGCTACTCAAAGAGATGGATATCAACCCGCTAATCCTAGATGAGAATGGCGCACTCGCTGCCGACGCGCGCGTGGTCGTGGAATATCGCCAGCCAAGCTCGGACCGCTATGCCCACATGGCGATCTATCCCTACCCCACCCATCTGGTGAAGCAGTGGCAATTGGCAGACGGGACCGACATCGTGATCCGTCCGATTCGTCCCGAAGATGCCGAACTGGTAAAGCGCTTCGTGCACGACCTTTCAGACGAATCGAAATACTTCCGCTTCATGAACAGCGTGCAGGAACTGACCGAAGATATGCTCGCCAGATTGACTCAGCTCGACTACAGCCGCGAGATGGCACTGGTGGCCGTCACGGGCGATAGCGAAGAGACCGAATTGGGCGTAGCACGCTACTCCATCAATCCGGATGGTGAGACGTGCGAGTTCGCGCTGGTCGTTGCGGACAAAGTGACAGGCAAAGGTTTGGGGCAGAAACTGATGGTGTCATTAATGGAAGCAGCGCGCTCCATCGGCTTGGCGACCATCGAAGGTGAAGTGCTGAGTCATAACCACAACATGCTCAAACTGATGACACGATTGGGTTTCACCAGCAAGCCGAGCAGCGAAGACCCCGGCATCATGAAGGTCAGCAAGCGCCTGTAAGAGTATTCAGCTACCGTTCGGTCGCTGCGCTTCCAACCAGGAGATCCACTCATCCATCCCCTCTCCGCTGACAGCGGAGAGGCGAATGATGCGTATGTTCGGATTGACGCGGCGCGCATAGGATTCGGCAAGTTCCACATCGAAACTCAGATAAGGCAACAGGTCGCACTTGTTGAGCAGCATCAGGGCCGAGGCTCGGAACATGTCTGGATACTTGAGCGGCTTGTCCTCGCCTTCTGTGACCGACAACACGACCACCTTGGCGAACTCCCCCAGATCGAAACCGGCCGGACACACCAGGTTTCCTACGTTCTCGATGAACAACATACCGCCATCGGGACTGGGCATCTCAGGCAAAGCACGCTCCACCATCTGCGCATCCAGATGACAACCTTTGCCGGTATTGATCTGAACAGCAGACACACCGGTCGCACGAATGCGGTCTGCGTCCTGCTCAGTCTGCTGGTCGCCTTCGATCACCGCCAGAGGATATTTCCCTTCAAGCGCCTGCAATGTGCGCACCAGCAATGTCGTCTTGCCAGAACCTGGACTAGACACCAAGTTCAACGTGAGAATGCCCTGCCGTGAGAACAATTCGCGATTAGCCTTTGCGTGGCTATCGTTCTTGTGCAGGATGTCCTGCTCCAGCTTCACGATACGTTGGGAGTCTTCAGCAACTTTGGCTTCGACCCGATGCAACTTGAAGCTGACCGGCGCCTTCGGTTTGTTAAAAGGCTTTCTGCCGCGTATCAACACCTCATCCGAACCACATCCGCAAGTCAAACACATCACTCCACCTCCAACTCTTTAACGCGCATCGCATCGCCAGCGACCAGTTGCAAACCGTAACTACCGCATTGCGCGCACGCGTCATACACATTCTCGATCTCGGCCTCGTGGCCGCATTTCGGGCAAAGCCCTCTGCCCGGCGTATTGATGATCTCCAATCGCGCGCCTTCAGCGACACTGCCTTGCATCGCGGCACTGAAACAGAAGCGCATCGCCTCCTGCTCCACACAAGACAATCGCCCGATCTCCAGCCACACCGTCTTCACCTGAGAAAACCCCTGATCCAGTGCAGCCTGCTCGATGATCTCACGCACACTCTGCGCCAATGACATCTCATGCATCAACGCACCTCCGCAACTTCGACACTGCGCACCAGCCAGGATCGCAAAAACGCCGTGGCCTGTTCCAGATTATCTGCCGCTTCGGGGCTCAAATCCTCACCCAACTCGAAACCGTAGCCCCGGATTCCCAACACATAACATTGCGGCAGCGCGTCTGCATAAACCTGTTTAAAAGTATGCAACAACGCAGCAGGCGATTGGGCATGGCTGGAATAACTATGATCGTGCGCCGCCTCTAATTCAGAAAAACTAAACGGCGACTCACAAGAGACATCGGCATCCACGAACACCACTTGGCGACGCCCGAGCAAATCGGCTGAATGCTCCACCTGTAACTGGAAATCTTCCAGGCATTCGACCGAGTCGGGAGCCTGTTCCTGAATGCGCCTCAGCAACAAAGGACCCAACGCATCATCCCCGCGAGACTCATTGCCGACAGCAAAGATCAGAACTGGCGCGACCATCAATCCATCGACTGACAGATGCCATTCGAGCCGCGCGACAACACATCCACCCGCTTTCCTTCGGCATCCAGCAACTCCACTTCCAGCGGCATCTTGCCTAAGGCATGGGTCGCGCAAGAGAGACATGGATCGAAAGCACGGATGGCGACCTCGATATGGTTGAGCAAGCCTTCGGTGAGTTTCTTGCCATCGATATATTGGCGCGCCACCTGGCGGATCGCTTCATTCATCGCCTGATTGTTATGCGTCGTGGAAACGATCAGGTTGCAGCGCACGATCTGGTCGTTCTCATCCACACGGTAATGGTGGATCAAAGTACCGCGCGGCGCTTCGATGACACCGACCCCACGCTCCTGACGTTGACCGATATTGACCAAGTCCGTCCCCTGCAGATCCGGATCATGCAGGATGTCGCGGATCAACTCTGCCACATGCAACATCTCGATCATGCGCGCCCAATGGAAGCCCAGTGTTGCCTTGGCCGCCTTGCCATTCTCGAACGCCATGAATTGCTTGCGTTGCGCTTCAGCCAAAGGCGTGGAGATGAAGTCGCACTGCGTCACCCGCGACAGCGGCCCCACTCGGTACCAGCCTTGCTCCGGCCCCAAGCGGCGTAGGAAGGGGAATTTCATGTACGACCATGACTTCACATCTTCGAGGATCTCATCCCAATAATGGCTGGAATCGAAATGATCGAATATCGTCTCACCATCCATGGAACGTGCGCGCAAACCGCCGTCATACAGCTCCAGTGCGCCATCAGGACGCACCATATTGAGCGTATGCGCATCGAAGCTGCCGAAACTGCTGTACATATCCAGATTCTGCTCGAACAGATTGTGCACGATGCCAACAGCAGCCTCGCTCCAGGCCACCACCTGATCGATATCCTTCAGCAGATAGTCGCGCTCCTCGATACTGACGTTCTTGTTCACCCCGCCCGGGATGGAGCCCGTGCCATGGATGCGCTTGCCCGCCGTAATGCGTATCACCTCCTGCCCGAACTTGCGCAACAGCACGCCCTGTTTTGCTATATCAGGATAAGCAGCCGCGATGCCGACGATGTTGCGCTTGGCTACATCCGAACCAAAACCGAACAGCAGATCCGGGGAACACAAGTGAAAGAAATGCAAAGCGTGCGACTGCAGAATCTGACCGTAATGCATCAAGCGGCGCACCTTCTCCGCCGTCGGTGTCAGCGTCGCCCCCACCACCATGTCCATCGCCTTGCTAGCCGCCAGATGATGACTCACCGGACAGATGCCGCAAAGACGTTGCACCATCACAGCCGCTTCCCAATAAGGGCGACCCTGGATGAATTTTTCGAACCCACGGAACTCGACGATATGCAGACGCACCTGATGCACGCGATCATTCTCATCCAGCAACAAAGTCACCTTGCCATGCCCCTCGACGCGGGACACCGGATCGATTGCGACGCGACGGAGTTTTTCGGGAGAGGAAGCAGTTTCCAGCGTATCAGTCATAGCGCCCCACAAGGACAGTTAATCGATACTGCAATGATGGCGCAGTGCAGCCTGACAAGCAAACACGTTGAGCATACAGCCCGATTGTGACTATTAAGGTGACAGCAGAATAACCATGAAAAAAGGCTTACATTGCTGTAAGCCTTTAAAATTGGTGCGCCCAACACGATGAGTGTGGGCACTGGGAGTTCAGAAAGACATTACCAAGAAACACATTGAGTTAGTTGAACAAACCTACATTACTCAGAGTGTAGGCAGACAATGAGTTGGGTCGCTTCATTGCCGCTGAATGCGACCGACTGCTAAGTGGCAGTCTAATTCCAATGTGTTACAAGACAATTCGTGATTCAGTGTATTGTCTGCGAGAGGCAACTCCTCGGCCTACTTGGACGGCGTGTGCAATTCGCACTGCGTCCCTTTGGCGCGATCGATATCTTCCACAGACAAATGAGATGAGACAAACAATCCGCGCCGCTGCGCTAGGGTCATTAGCCGCACACGAAGCTCCTTGCGCTGATGCCTCTTCAAGTCAGAAGAATCGACTATGATTTCGGCATGCAGAACGTCTGAAGCATTTTCGCCGGCATCGTAGACACGAACCCTAGGTAAAGTATCGCCGTCAAGCTTGCATGCCCGCAGTTCGGCAGCGGTCATATGGAAGGTGCCAATGTAGAGGTTATTTGGGTCCGGATCGCGACCATCGGTACCTTCGCGTCGCGCCTTTGCCCGCGCTTCGAACCTGCTGTCCACATCGGAAGCCTGATTGTCCCAGCCGTGGATGATGCGTTGAGCCGATGCCCCGTGAGTAAAGGCATCTTGGAACAGCTCTTCGTTCAGACCACCTTGGGACGTAAACTTGTTCGGGTATTCTAGACTTCGCGCCAATAGCTCGCGGTCAGACACAGGCCCAGGCGAGTGCACGGACACCCTCTCCCTCTGCTTAACTCCGTCCTTGTCTTTTGCAACAAGCTGCTCCACGCGCGACAGCTTCGACTCGGCATCGAGATCGTAAAAGCTCATAGTCGGACTTAGCCGCCGATTAACTGCAATTCGTTAATGAGCGCAGGCGGTAGTTGTTCGCCGGGCACTTTCCAAATGCCCGAGAGATACTTTGTTCCATCTGTTCCTGCCCAACTGTGTTCACCATCGACTTCAAAGTCGATGCTGGCATAGTGCTGTCCACGACGCCAGTAGGCGCCAATCGTCCCGTCTTCGAGGAGCATCGGAGATGGCACCGGCATGAGTGCCAAGATCAAATTGGCCAGCCCCAACAGCGCAGCGTTCTTCTGTACTTCCGAAGGAACATCGGCTTCACCATTCCAATGGCCCAAGCGTGTTTGGTAGAGCATTACCGTTCTGAATACGGACTCGTATGAGTCAAAGTACTCCTGCGGGATCTGGGCGCGAGGCGCCACCAACAAGGTTGCGTCTTCGGTTTCAATGCGTGTCGAACTACCTAAACTGCCCAGCCAGCCATTGACCTGAGTACGAATCTGCTCCATCGGCGAGACCCAATAATCGACCTCGGACTTTGCCGCCGACTTTGCGACCGAAACGAAATACTCGCCGAAGAAGAACACCTTTGATTGCGTGGTTGCCGACTGACTACCGGTCGAGGGCAATGTGTTCAAGAACGCATATCCTCTAGACAGACCCGAATTGCTAATCATGCGCCTCCCCCTGGGCAGCCGATTGCCTTGAGCGCCCCATCACTGAGAATCCCGTTAATCACGTCTATATTTTCGTCATGTAGGAATTGAAGAATCTGATCGACCTCTACTGCGATGATTGGCATCGGAGTCAGCCCATCGACCGAAGTTGCTAACATTCGGTGCTGCCCGCCGATGCGCGCGAAGTGGCTGCCGTTGACGTCTGTCACGTCTGTTGCAACGTTGTTCAGGATGCGGCGTTCGTCCGATGCCTTTGAAAACCAGCCTTGGTGGCAATGCCAGAAGGAAGGCTGTTCGAACAGGTGCATCGGCAGGTATTTGCCGTTCTTGCGAAAGAGCTCTCCAGTCGCTGCCGGAGAAACCCCATCCAGCAACCGAAACGCATCTTGGTATTGCAAGCCGATCGCGTTGACCTTGGCACCCCTGTCGATCGCCGCATCTAAAAACGGCCGCAAGATAGCTAGGGCTTGAGGCTTAACGTTCTTCCAGCGGTCGTACTCGGCGCAGTTGACCGAGATGAACTCAGGCCGAATCGATGCAGACCAGACAACATTGCCCTCGGTGTCGAATCTCTGTAGGTCGAACCCACCGTTCCGTGCAGTGAACTGGGGAGGTGTAATGTTCTTGGGGTCAGGTTGCATGCTTTCGTCAGGTGCCGCAACACCAAACGGATTCACGCCTTGAATCACGAACGCCTTCACCGGTACCAGCGTCGGGAGAAACTCTTTGATGTCGGTGTTGGCTTCGTACACTGCTTGAAGCGACGCAATTTTCGCATCGTCAAGATGCGGCATGCCCCATTCAATACCGATCGCCATGAGTTCGATCGCGTGATCACCACCAACAGGTTGAATACGAGAGAAGTCCACTTTTTTGTTTAATTGGATTTGCCGTTTGTAGGAGAGCAAAGGTACCACAGAAGAAAAAGTAAGGCCAACCCCACGAAAGTCGAGGAATACCATCAGCACCAAGCAATTGGTTGAAGCGACTAACTGCTATGTCAGTCGCTAGCTTACGTTGATAACGGTCAAGCCCCCCATGTAAGGGCGCAGCACTTCCGGCACCAGCACGCTGCCATCCGCTTGCTGGTAATTCTCCAACACGGCTACCAATGTGCGGCCAACTGCCAAACCGGAACCATTCAAGGTGTGCAGCAATTCCGGTTTGCCTTGCGCATTGCGGAAACGTGCTTGCATACGCCTCGCTTGGAACGCCTCAAAATTGGAGCAGGAAGAAATTTCGCGGTAAGTATTCTGCGCAGGCAGCCATACTTCAATATCGTAAGTGGTGGCAGCAGAAAACCCCATATCTCCGGTACATAACTTCACCACACGATAGGGCAGACCAAGCATTTTCAGAATGGTCTCAGCGTGACCAAGCAATTCTTCAAGCATTTCGTAAGACTTCTCGGGATGAACCATCTGCACCAATTCCACCTTGTCGAATTGATGCTGGCGAATCATGCCGCGCGTATCGCGTCCGTATGATCCCGCCTCGCTACGGAAGCAGGGCGTGTGTGCCACGAATTTCATCGGTAGCCTTTCCAAAGGCACGATCACGTCGCGCACCATGTTGGTGACTGGAACTTCTGCGGTGGGTATCAGATAGAAATTCTTCTCTCCTTCATCACCCACTATTCGCGGCACACGGAACAAATCTTCTTCAAATTTTGGTAATTGCCCAGTACCGCGCATCGACTCTGCATTCACCAGATAAGGCACATAAGTCTCGGTATAGCCGTGCCTCTCGGTATGTGTATCCAACATGAACTGTGCAAGTGCACGATGAAGCCTTGCCAAAGGGCCTTTCAATAATGAAAAACGTGCACCAGCGATCTTGGTGGCAGTCTCAAAATCCAACCCGCCCACCCCTTCACCGATGCTGACATGATCTTTCACTTCAAACTCGAACTTGGTTTGCGCACCTACTTTGCGTACTTCGAGATTATCCGCTTCCGATTTTCCGACTGGCACGCTTGCGTGCGGTGTGTTGGGAATTATGGTCAAGAACGCATCCATCTCTTGGAGCACTAGCGGCAACGTCACTTCGAGCTGTTTCAACTCGTCGCCCAATGTGCCCACTTCCGCCATGATGGCCGAGACATCTTCACCCTTGGCCTTAGCTTGCCCGATCAACTTGGATGATGCATTGCGCTTGGCTTGCAAATCTTGAGTACGCGATTGGATCGTCTTGCGCTCTGCTTCCAATTGCTCAAACTTGGCGGTGTCCAGCACATAACCTCGTAATGCCAAACGAGCCGCTACTGCAGCCAAGTCATTTCGTAATGTTTGTATATCTAGCATTTCTTACAACTCCGATGCGGGTTAATGTAGCGTTTCCCATTGTTTGGTGGGTATATACGCAAATTAAACTCAACTTTCATGCACACCCTCGAGCATTGCTGATTTTATCAGCCTTAATCTATGGTTTTTTACAGCAACATCCCTGGTACACGGCTGGGCCAAGGCTTGCTTGGATCGTAAATCAACACCTTTATACCGAGCCTCAACAATGCTTCAACCGCATAATTTTGAAGTTCAGCACTCTCCGTCACGTGAAGCACCAGTTTGGCGTTCAAATCATCGTAGTCCTTTTCAAGTTCATTCAAGTAACAGGCCAACTGGAACGCGCCCTTCGATGCTTGGGAGAGAATGTTCTCGGAGTTCGAGCTTTTGATTTCGAAGACGTTCATCTTTTCCCTAGACCTATATAACAGATCGATGGAGTTACTTTCGTAAGGCTTGATGCCATTCGCAATCAGGAATTCCGAGATATCTTTCAGCATTGCTTGGTGGATTTTTTCCGCATGTTCCGTCTTGTTGAGCGCCGCCTCTAGGTTCCTCGGCATAGAGTCCACGGACACGAACTCCCTAGCGTATATCTTCCCAGGCTCAATCTCTGAAAATTCGGTGTCCACGGAAGGTGCGTTGTAATTAGGACTAGGTTTTTCATGAACAGCAGTTGGCTTGCCTTCAGAAAACATCACCGATACTGGGTCAAAATATTTCAGATCGTTGACAACACTAGGAGACGGTTTTGCGCCCATTTTTTCCGTGAGAAGCGCACAGGCGAAATTCGAAAAAGCACCAAGCCTATCACCCGTCCCATTCGCCCATACCTGTTCCAGCGTCAGTTGAGATACCACTGCCCTCAAAGCGCTTTGGGCTAAGCGACGACCGTTGCTCGGCATTAACTCGAAATCAATCTTCGACAGCGAGCGCCTATCGGGCGGAAGCAGTTTCGTTTGTACCGACCCCTTAACGAGTAAAACTAGCGCATCGGACGATTCTTGCGACAGTTCGGACACCCCGAGCTTAGAAGAACGCGTGTACATCGTGGCATATCTGGCCGCCCCCACGTATTCAGACGCCAGCTTGAGCGAACCCATCATATCCGGCGAAATCCAGTAGTCGCCAGAGTAGTAACCCTCAATTATCCTCTCTACTTTTTTTATCTTGACGAGCAGGAGCAGCCGATCTTCTTGACCTCTCAGCAAGACCCAGAGTCGTCGTCCCGCAAGAGATTTAGGTTCGAGATCGACCTCGTTTTTTGGAAGAATGTAACTGCCGGAAACGCCAGAACTTCCGAATGACGGGCCCTTATCGCCATCTAGTACCCAGACCAGATCAGACATGAACCCCGAGCTCCTGAAGTGCATCATCCAGCGATGCCGGCCAGATTATGTGGTCGCCTAGCAAATTGTGTTGCCGGACTTCTTTACCTCTCAGCCTCACCACCTCAGTTTCTTCTATCGTGTTCTTGCAAATCAGCAAGTAGTAGTTAACCTCGTCCGCTACCTGCCCCCGCCTGTGTATCCTGTCGAGCGACTGAAGATAGTGTGCCGCCTGGTTAGAATACGATATGTAGACCGCATCGTAGGCAGCGTGTAGGGTGATTCCAGCGCCTGCTGCTGCGGGGTTTCCAACGAACAGCATAATTGACGGGTCCTCTTGGAAGGAGCGCACAGCGTCTCGCCTCGCAACGTTAGATGTGACCGAGCCATCGACCCTAACTGGACGATATCGCGAGTATCTCGCCATGATCTCGTCTAGGCTTTTCCTGTAGAAAGACCAGAGTACAACCTTCCGGTTCTGGGAAATCAGCTTATCCAGAAGATCGTCGAGCACGGTATATTTCACTGGAACTTCCGAAGCCGTTGGGTCTATCGAGCTGGGGCATGAACATATTTGCAGCAACGCCGCCCGCTTTTGGAAATAAGTCAGCAAACTCTTCTTGAACGACTCATTGTTCAGACTCCTTAGCTCAAGCTCCAATGCCGATTTTGCATTCTCGTACATCAGGGCCTGCTTGCCCGCAAGCTCCACACTTATCACATGGAAGTTCTTTTCCGGAACATGCTGAAGAATGTCCGGCTTCAACCTCCTGATGAAAACACCTTTCGTGTCTACCAACGTAGAGATTTTGTCCCAGTCTTCCTCAGCTTTGTTTGATTTTTTGAACCCGCCGAACGTGTAACCTAAATCCGCCAAGTCGAACTGATTAACCAGATCGTGGGCGGAATTGGGGGCGGGGGTTCCGCACAGCACGAAACACTTCTGACACTTCGACCTGAGCTTATTCACGATTTCCGAGCGGTAGGACTCGCCGTTTTTCAGGTAGTAGGACTCGTCGACTACGAGAAGATAGCGCTTGGTGGATGCGCTCGCCATCAGGTAAACCAGCATGGGTTCAACACCTTCGTAGTTCGTGACCAGTACGTCGAACTTGCTTTGCGCAGTCTCGTACTTCTGCCGCTGCCCCCCCTCGGCTATCACGACCTGGCACTCGGGGGCTAGGAATCTACCTATGTCTTTCGGCCACTCGCTGACCATACTCTTCGGGCATACCACGATCATCGCATCGATCTCGCCCAACACTCTCAACTCGTCGAAGGCGGCGATGGTCATCACAGTTTTTCCGCTCCCCTGCTCGTCGAACAGGCAGAGACCGAGAAGTCCCGGCACGGTCATCGCTCCGACCGCCGATGCCTGGGCGGGTTCGAGGACGTTGTTCCAATTTCCAGACAATGCGGGCTGCTCGTTGAGTTCAATTATCTCAAGCGCCCTGATTCGTGCCTCTGCGTGCCGCTTGAATCGGACCAATGCTTTCTCAATCTCATCATCAGCTAATGCATGTTCTATCAGGTCTGCAACGATGGGGAGAGATGACAACGGAAACGAAATAAAATCTTTCCCTGAACTCAACAACGATCCGAGCCGTTGGGCAAGTTGGGCTTTGAGCTTTAACAATTCTAGTCCCGCACACTCGATGTGCACCCCATCACCCTCGACCCGGACTTTCATCGGTTCACTCCGATGCCGCTTTGCTCAGTTTAATCACTAGCTCTAGGGCCTCTTGGAGATTCTTCCGCGAGTTTTCTGGAATCAGCTTGATATCCGAGGTGGTCATATCTTTGATGAACTTCACGAACGTATCGATCCTGCCGACAGCTTCATCGCCACTCTTCACTATTCTCGCGTTGTAATCAAGAATCGCTTTCGCCGATTTCGCGGCAGCGGGGTCGGGTTGTAACAGGGCCGCTTTGGCTTCCGGATGTTGCCACGCCTTGTATGCAACCCTGACCTCTGGAAAGCTCGAAAACTTCGATTCTTTGATCCATTTAAAAAATTGAATCTTGAAATCGATATCCGTCTTCAAAGGTTCGAAAAATGATTTTTGCGCCTCGTTAAAATACTGGTAATTTTTGGCGGCAATAGTTTCCGCCTCCTGTTCCGACAACCCAAAACCTCCACCAGTTTCATCGTCCTGGTCTATATTAGTAGTTGCAAAAATAATGAACTCTTGGATTATTTCGTGAATCTTGAGCGCTTCCTTGATCTTCGATTTACCCCAACTGAACTTCTGTGATATCTCATCTGGCTTTAACCCAGACTCGTGAGCTTCGACTACCTTAACCGCCTTAACATATGCTGGCCACTCTATTTTCAACGATGCCGAAAAGTTCTCTTCCACCAAGACATTTTGCTCGTCAGCATCGGTCGCATCTTCAGAAAGGACGTGTACTTCAACGGTTTCCAAATCTTGTCGGTTAACATCTGTTGATGGCATACCTTCCAAGGCAAACTTGACGGCAAAAAACCTACGGTTCCCATCGAGCAGTTTCCCCGTATATGATAGGGTTAGAGGTTCGCGCAGGCCGTTTTTTAGGATGTCGTCCCGAAGCTCCTTGAGCTTCACTTCGGGGTCGTTCTTCATTAAATCGAAAATTTCGTCCTGAGTTAGCGGCCGCCCACCCACTAGGGATAAGTATTTCTTTTTCTCGAGTTCAATTCGGGGATTGTCCGCCCAGCCAAGTATCGACGTAACTTTTACCCTCCCTTCCCAGACGTTGATCTTTCTGCCGTTATATAGCCTCAACCTGATTAAAGGTTTGGCGGGCTTGTCCAACATGAACTGGGGCTGAGTAGTCATGGTTATCCTATATCCAAAAGGTTAATCTTTTGTTGCCAACTTCAATTCCAAGTGATGAATGCGGGCTATCAATTCAGACTTATTCATCTGCTCGTATTGTTTAACGGGGGTGGGGGGCTGCTTATAAATGCTCGCGAATGGCGCGTGGTGGTCCGAAAATGGAACATCGACACCGCGATACATAACCTTTTCCTTCTCCATTCTCTGAATCCAGAAGTCGGCCAAGTTTTTGGTAAACTTTTTTTTGAGCTGTTCTTCAAGAGCTGAAAAAATATCTGCAGCAACATCATCAATGCCACAGTCCCTACAAACGAACACCGCGAGGTCCAACGATGGCGTCGAACCTTTTATCGTAGTTAGTATCGCCAAAAAGTTCGGCATCCAGTTATCGTGAAAGCTGACTCCCCATTGCGTCCCTGTGGAGGCGAGCCCCATTTTAAATAGCGGGCACGGGCGGCTCGGATAGTTAAAGGGGGTGGTTTGGTTCGAGGCTTTCTTCAGTGGCACAGTCAGGAAGTTCGACGAAATCCTCTTCTCCGGGTGGGTTCCTGCCTCTTCGATTCTACCCAACTCGGTTACCTGCTTGACCACGCCGTGTGAGTTGCCAACCAGAACCAGCTTGGTAAACTCCAGTTCCACTTGCTTGCGGTTATTTTTCCCATCGAAACTATCCGGATTCAGATCCAAGATGCTCACGTCAAAATGTTTGAACGCCGCATCGACCGACAAAAAATACATCAGCGCAGATGTTCGTTCCATATGCGTCTTCCCCGTTTTGTTGCGCGAGGAAAGCCTTTCGAAGGACTTACAAACCAACTCCTGACTCAGATATTTAGCCATCGCATCATGCTCGCTTCTTGGTTTTGACGGATGGCTTCTCATGCGAGAAGATCACATCCCTGTCACGAGCACGCAACGGTTTGCCTGAGTCCACGAACTGCTCGAAGCTCATATATTCCGACTCGCCCCTTAAATCCGCACCTCCCAGCACTGCCTTTATCTGTACGGCCATCTCGTAGGCCAACCGTGGCGGCACCGCATTGCCGATCTGCTGGTATTTCGACTTGATGGTGCGCCCCACGAAATCAAACCAATCGGGGAAGGTTTGAATCCTGGCGATTTCCCTCACCGAGAAGATTCGCTTTTCTATAGGATGCCAAACCCCCGCATTCTCGGGCTTGAAAGCCGCAGTTATCGTCCCGGCGATTTCGTCACGGTGATACCTTCGGTAAAAATTAGGCCACCGGTAGCGCTCCATGTTGTCACTTATTTTCTTGAGGCGTTCGGGAAGCTTCTCGTAGGGGATGTTCTTCCATGACCCGCCTTCGGGAACCATGCTCCCTAGCTGTATGGCCTGCGGGTTCAACTGCATCAGCTCTTTCTGGTTCAACACCTTGCTGTTCAAATCCAAGATAGTGTGCTTGAGGCTCAAGTCATCCCGGTCGATGGGGTGCGGGAAAGAAAACACTCCCGCCGAATGAGTTCTCTCCACACCGACTATGAAGACACGCAACCGTTTTTGCGGGACGTGATGGCGGGAGGCATCGATAAGACTGAACACCACGTTGTATCCCAAAGAGTCCAACTCCTCGCAGATTTCTTGAATCAGGAGCTTTTCGCCATCCCCGAATGAGAGCAGCCCCCTAACGTTTTCGAATACCACGCTTCTGGGTTTCAAGTCGCGGACGAAAGCCAATGCGGTCTGATACAGGGTCCCACTGGTGCTGTCTTCCACTCCCTTCCTGGAACCTGCGTTCGAGAATGGCTGGCACGGAAACCCAGCGGTCAACACATCGGGACGTTTACTCAACTTGGGGACACCGACCACTCGCACATCCTGATCGGATATCTCTCCGATGTTATGGCGATACGTTTCACACGCATCGAGATTTATATCGTTTGCAAAAACCGTCTCGAATCCCGCCTGATGGAAGCCAAGGTCAAAGCCGCCACAACCCGAGAACAGGCTAACGTGCGTCAGTTCGGCCTTTTTGCTTCCTTTTGAAATCGGGGTGAATATCTCCCATGGCCGTGCCATTTTTTTACTGGCATTCGATGTATTGGTAGACGGCTTCAGATGAGGGGGACGTAAGTTCCGGACGATTGCGGATTTTTTCTCTACTGGCAGCTGAATCTTGCCCCGAGCTTTTTTTTCCACTTTGGCAACTACCGTCTTAGTTTCGGAACGTTTTCTTGGGGCCACTTTGGATTCTTTGGTTACTTTGACGACTTTGGTCCGATGTTGAAGGCCATTCATTATTTTCTCGGTTTCAACTTTCATTCAGATTCTCACGGTAACCCCGGCTAACATGATAACAATTTTAATCAAGCAAAATTCACCGATTTCTTAACTTTGGCGATGAATTTCATTCATCCTGCGAATGTACTAATGGACGTAAAGCTAAGCAGGCATTTTCTCTTACTCAAGCTGAAGACCACTACATATCTGTGATCGCCCAAAGAGGCGCGATTGCTTGGTGAGCACGTCCAGTGCGAATGCTTTACCGGGGAGCCAATACCGTAGAAATCCATGCGTCAGCTTGGATTTCAGGGCGCCCCAGCGCCCGATAGGTGTTGGGGCCGGAGGCCCGCACTTCCCCCTGTGCCGGTGCACAGGCGGGCAAAGCATCTGGACACACGGCAACGTGCCCGCAGGGTGGAGCTGAGATTGCCAGCGGCAATTTCGGCGAACATGTTCAGAGGGTTTGCCCGCCTGTGAAACAGGTCGCCGCAGGTGAGGCGGAGCCCAGGGGAAGTGC
Organism: Gammaproteobacteria bacterium; assembly: GCA_018814405.1. Lineage (GTDB taxonomy): Bacteria > Pseudomonadota > Gammaproteobacteria > Burkholderiales > Gallionellaceae > Sideroxyarcus. Next base: position 193,241 of record JAHIZO010000005.1, on the reverse strand, counting down.
GCGATTTTGACTTGCCGTTGGCGCCCCCCCTAGGGGCGAGTTGCGTTTTCCAGCAACGTCCAACGGATTCAAGGCAAATATCAATTTGCCGCATTGCCGCAACATTCATATTCACACCACGCCACCAATAAACATATCAAGCTCGCTGGGTATGTTTATTGGTGCGACCACTGCAACAACTCGCGACAGTGAGTTGTTGCAGTGGTAGTTGCAGTGAATGTTGCGGTAAATCTTCTTGTCCGATGTTTTCCGCGAGATTCATTTCTGTATGCGGGCATGTGCCCGTATGCTGAAAGGAAGCATCATGGGAACCATTAATTCCCCAGCAGAAAATGGCCACGCAGCCGAAAACCAAAACGGGCAGGAGCTCGGATTGATGAACGAACTGCGCCTGCTGGATTGCATCAAAACGCAAGGCTGGATACGTGAAACAGAAGCCGCTTTAATTTGCGGAATGAGCCAATACATGGTCGGACAAGTCAGCCGACGCTTGGCGGTACGCGGTGAAATCTTTCGGGATCGACCGTTCGGCAACGCAGGGTTCTTCCTGCGTCTTAAAGCGGCAGGCGCAGATCGCATCGATGGCAGGTCGGGCAAGGATGTCATCGTGCCACAGAGCTGGAGGCACGATGCGCTGGCGATTCAAACACTAGGCTATCTGTCTTACTGGCTAGGTTGTGGATTCGAGACTGAATCGGCAATTCGTCATAGCGGAAAGACGAGCAAGATTCCTGATGGCAACATCATTGACGATGAGACACACTACCCTCTTGAGCAAGAATTCAGCAGAAAGTCGGGCCCCAATCTCAGAAAGCAAAGCATTGAGATCGCCAAGCTGGCCGCCACTGGAATTGATTGCTTTGTGGCATATCCCTACCCCGCTTGCTTTTGTGGTGGAGTCGACCATGAGTTGCGGCAGATCAACAGTCTTCGTCCGTATTGCAGTCACTCAGCGGCTACTCATATCAAGCTGGTCAGGTGTCACTTTGCGTCTCACTTGGCATTTTTGAATATGCAGGCAACACGCTTTGAGCTACTCGAACTGCCGGAAGTAAATCAGATCTCAGCAGCTCCCGAATCCGCCCATCACTCTCAACAAGCACGTCATTTTGATCGACTGCGTTGGGAAAATCAGGAAGTTCGGCAAGCCGGAGAGCCGCACAAGGTTCTCGCGCGTCTATTTCTAGATGGTGCAGAAATCATGAACTGTGTATTCGTGGAATCAGATTCTGTTGATGAAGCGCACTATATGGCCAACAGCTCCTACGGTACAGAATATTGCCGTGATGAAAACCTGCCATTTGCCGACTTCGTAAAACAGCAACAGCAAGCGATTCTAGAAAACGAAGAAGGCGAATTGCGCATGCTCTCCATGAGTGAGCAAAGAGCGGCGTCACTAGGATTGTCGTAGATTCATTATGGAAAGGATTTGAATAGCACTTGTATTCAAATCTCAAAATTGTTTTTGGCTAATACCATCAACAAACCGATCAGCATTGGCGAATTCCGAATGGAATTTGACGATGATGAGAGAGCAAAAATAGATGTAAAAGAAAACCCGGCAAGCCGGGTTTCTTCATTTCATCCTGTGAATCTCTGGATTGTTTTTCTTGTTTTCTATTTCTGGTTTTTCGATCATCTCGCCAGTGATTAAAGCGAATAAAAGTAAAAATATATTTGCCACGTTTTTCTCCAAATCGGCGGCGAACCGTGCCCCCTCGAAGAGGTGCGCTGAGCTCCGGGCCGAATGGCGTGGAAGGGAAAAATGAGAACAGCAATAGCCATGACAGAACGAAGTGACGACTACGGTCGGCTGGCGTGGGGATTGCGGTTCTCATCCCTTCCACAGGAGGGAAGCGCATTGGGGGGCGGTTCGCCGCTGATTTGGAGATGTGGCGAATTAGTTACGTAATCGCTTTGCTGGCGAGATGATTGAAAAACCGTTTTGACATAGAAAATAAATCCACAGAATCACCGTTGAAATACCGGCTCGATTGATGGGTTGATTTTCGATTGCATGCATTACCCGCCGACGGCGGACAACAGATTGAAGATGGTGTGATCGTTAGCAGGGAATCAACAGTCTGGTGAAGCCAGTCTGTTTCTCTTCTCGTAGCGCAAGAGCAACGCGTTGTGCCGAATTAACCTCCGCAGTCTGGATGCCCAGTCTGCGACCTTCCACATGGCAAGTGCGTAGGCATTTGCTGGGTTTGCTACCTAGATTGATGAATGGCTAATAAAACATGCTCTGAAATCGCCCATTAAAACGATTATTTTGTTTTCGGTGGTGCTGTAACTTGGGCTAATCGGTTTAAAGGGCGATTTCAGAATGTCGAATTGAATTCCGTCAGATGTTGAAAGTGCGTTTGATTGAAACTGCGCAGTCTGCGCTTCGGCAGTCTGCGACCCCACCCTTGGCAATTGCATACGCATTTGCCTGCCATCTGCCTTCTGGGTGGATAAGCCATTATCCAATGCATTGTTTCTGAAGGTTTTTATTCAATAAAATGGTTGCACCAAATACCCGGTCCAGCTAGGATCAAATAGTGCGTATGAAGGCTCAGGAATGAACGCACTAAGTTCTCATTCCTGTGTCGCGCTGTATGGCGACAAGCTGAAATGCTGCCCCGCCAAATCACAGGGGAATAGGAGCAGAAGCGCGAAATTGACTGGTGAGGATTTCGGGCTAGAGAACACCGCAAGTATCGGCCAATTGATTCTGGAAAATGCGGCAGAAGTGTTCTGACAACGGCTGACTCTGACTAGCCAATCAACTCCCACAACCAACTTCAGATGAAGTTGGTGCAGTGGAGTGTCGCGTTGTGAATACGAATCAAAGGCCTTGTGGCAATTGTTGTGCCCACAAAAATGCCAGATTGTTAAATGGCATGAACATCAGATTTAAGGATGAAGTGCAATCGGTCTCGCCAAAAGAATCCGATTTGCTGATGGCTGTACTAGCTAACTTACTGGCAACAATCGAAGCAGTTGAAAACGATGCAGCCAAGATTGAATAGAAAGAGGTGAGTTTATGCAGATAGCACTTTACGCACGTGTGTCGACAGTCCGACAGGCTGACAATGATCTGAGCATCCCTGACCAGATCAGGCAAATACGTGAATGGGCGATAGCTAATGGGCACCTAGTTGTTCAGGAATACATCGAACCTGGCGCTAGTGCGACAGACGATAAGAGGCCAGTTTTTCAAAAGCTGATTAATGATGCATTGCCGAAGCCTCGCGCGTTTGACGCGATTGTCATTCACAGCCTTTCGCGCTTCTTCCGCGACGCGATCCAGTTCGGCGTGTATGAACGCAAGCTGAACAAGGCAGGTGTCAAAGTCATTTCAATTACTCAACAAACTAGCGACGATTCCGCTGGCGAGATGATGCGCCGAATCATTTCCACGTTTGATGAATATCAGTCAAAAGAGAACTCAAAACATACGTCCCGCGCGATGAAAGAAAACGCGCGGCAAGGATTTTTTAACGGCTCGAGAGCGCCATATGGCTATCGCTCCGAATCTACGGAGATCGAGGGTTCTCATGGCCGCCGCAAGAAAAAGCTAGTGATCGATGAGGTAGAGGCCGATGTAGTGCGTTTGATTTATAGAATCTATTTGAATGGCCTGAATGGACGGGCTTTGGGCATCAAGGAGATAGCCAAGCACCTAACTGCTCAAGGTTTGTTAATGAGGGGTAAACCATGGTCGATCCAAAAAGTTCATTACACGCTCTCCAATACCAGTTATATCGGGGAGCTCTTCTTTAATGTTCGAAACTTTAAAGAAAAAGTGACGCGACCGCCCTCTGAATGGGTAAAAACCACCATCCCTGCAATTATCGATGCCAAGCTGTTCGAGGATGTAAGAAGGTTGCGCGAGTCGCGTGCGCCACAAAGTGCTGGTGCCGTTCCGAAATCTATCTCTTCCCCTATTTTATTGGCAGGGATAATCAAGTGCGGCGTATGCGGCAGTCGGATGTCGCTAGCCACGGGGAAGGGCGGTGCTTACAGATACTACAAATGCACGAACCGACACGGCAAAGGAAACCACACCTGCAGCAGCAAAAATCTGCCAATGGATAAAGTTGACCAAGCAATTACTGAGTGCGTCATTGATAAAGTCCTACAACCTGATCGGTTGCGCAGCATGATGGAAGAGTTGCGCAAGCGTATTCAATCTGGAAAAGATGACAAAAATGGTCGGGTAGCTGAGATAGAACGCCAGATAAAAAACACAGAGGATCGACAGAATCGGCTTTTAGATGCCATTGAAAGCGGCGTCATTGAACTGGACGAAACAACCCACCGTCGCGCGCAACAGCTAAAAACCGCTAGGGAGGCTTTGCTGATCCAAATAGCCGAGGTACGCACCTCGCCTCTGCCTCCGGCAATTGAGTACTTAAAGCCCAGCCAAGTGGATTCGTTCGGTAAAGCGCTACGTAAGCTATTGCAGGCTAAAGATTCGTCACTTATCAAAAGTTACGTTCAATTGCTTGTGGGCGAGGTGGTAGTGGAAGACGGTGAGGCAGTCATACGTGGAAGCCATGATGCGCTTGCCCACGCCCTACACCAAATGAAAATGGGCACTTGTAATCAAGTGCCCACATTCATACACGATTGGTGCGCCCGAAGAGATTCGAACTCCTGACCCCTTGGTTCGTAGCCAAGTACTCTATCCAGCTGAGCTACGGGCGCGCTTTGTTGCTAGATGTTGCTAATTGCCTGTCTGGAACCGTTTTGTTGGTGCGCCCGAAGAGATTCGAACTCCTGACCCCTTGGTTCGTAGCCAAGTACTCTATCCAGCTGAGCTACGGGCGCCTCAAAACGACTACAGTTACTTTGGCGGAGAAGGAGGGATTCGAACCCTCGATCCAGGTTTTGCCCGGATGCACCCTTAGCAGGGGTGTGCCTTCGACCACTCGGCCACTTCTCCGAAGGGCGCGAATACTAATGTAATCGCTCCGCTTCGTCAAACTATCATGCGCTTTCTTGATCCAGATCGAATGCCTTGTGCAAAACACGCACAGCAAGCTCAAGATACTTCTCGTCGATGACGACGGAAATCTTGATTTCGGAGGTGGAGATCATCTGGATATTGATGCCCTCTTCCGCCAAAGTGCGGAACATCTTGCTGGCGATCCCAACGTGAGATCGCATGCCGACGCCGACCACGGAGACCTTGGCAGTCTTGTTGTCGCCTACGACATCACGTGCGCCGATGTGCGGTTGTACTGTTTTTTTCAGCAGATCCATCGCCTTGTTGAATTCATTGCGATGTACCGTGAATGAAAAGTCGGTGGAGCCATCCACGCCAACGTTCTGAATGATCATATCAACGTCAATGTTCGCATCACTGACTGGGCCGATCACCTGATAGGCGATACCCGGTTTATCGGGAACACCGAGTACGGTGATCTTGGCTTCGTCGCGATTGAAAGCGATTCCTGAGATGATGGCCTGTTCCATTTTGTCATTTTCCTCGAATGTGATCAGCGTACCCTCGCCTTCCTCCTGGAAGCTGGAAAGCACACGCAGTTTGACTTTGTATTTGCCGGCGAACTCGACCGAGCGGATCTGCAACACCTTGGAGCCAAGGCTCGCCATCTCCAGCATCTCTTCGAAAGTGATGCTCTTCAGACGGCGCGCTTCTGGCACCAGACGTGGGTCGGTGGTGTAGACACCATCGACGTCGGTATATATCTGGCATTCGTCCGCGCCCAATGCGGCAGCGATCGCGACGCCGGTGGTATCCGAACCGCCACGTCCCAAGGTCGTGATGTTGCCGTTCTCATCCATACCTTGAAAACCCGCCACGACAACGACCTTGCCTTCATCCAGATCGTTGCGGATGTTCTCTTCGTCGATGCTGACGATACGCGCTTTGGTGAATGCGTTGTTGGTGAGTATCTTGACCTGGGCACCGGTGTAGCTCTTGGCCTTGAGTCCGGCATCGATCAGCGCCATAGAGAGCAAACCGATGGTGACCTGTTCACCGGTGGAGATCACCACATCCAGCTCGCGCGGATCAGGGTGCTTCTGTATCTCGTGCGCCAGACCGATCAGGCGATTGGTCTCTCCGCTCATTGCGGAGACCACGACCACGACCTGATGACCTTTCGCCTTGAATTTAGCTACACGCTGCGCAACGCTCTTGATGCGCTCCGGACTGCCCATCGAGGTGCCGCCGTATTTCTGAACTATCAGTGCCACAATTTTGCTCGCATTGGAATTTTGAGTGGCGCGCATTCTACCCGAGTTACAGGGAAAAGACGATGTCTGCTCTGCTACACTGATGGCAACAGAAGCCCGTGAATATGACAAGAATAGACCCTCGCAACTACCCTGAAAGTACCGCCCAGCGGCTTACCGAATCCGGTATTCCCTCCTTGCTGGCGCGCATCTATGCCGCGCGCGGCATCGAGGATGTGGAACAACTTGAGATCGATCTGAAGAAACTGCTGCCATTCACACTGCTGAAGCAAGCAGAGGACATGGCGAGCGCATTGGCGGATGCCATCGCCACAGGCAAAAAGCTGTTGATCGTCGCCGACTATGATGCCGATGGCGCGACCGCCTGTGCCGTAGGCATGCGCGGCCTGACAGCATTGGGCGCTAAAGTGGATTTCATCGTGCCGAACCGTTTCGAGTACGGTTACGGGCTGACACCGGAGATCGTCCGGCTGGCCGCCACGATGTCGCCGGACATCTTGCTTACCGTGGATAACGGTATCGCCAGCGTGGATGGCGTGGCTGAAGCTCACAGGCTTGGCATGCAGGTACTGGTGACCGACCACCATTTACCCGGCGATACCCTGCCGGATGCGGAATGCATCGTGAATCCCAGCCAGCCCGGCTGTCCTTTCCCCAGCAAGAACCTAGCGGGCGTAGGCGTGATGTTCTATGTATTGATGGCACTACGCGCAGAACTGCGTACACGAGGGGCTTTCGCCGATAAACCGGAGCCTAATCTAGGTAACCTGCTCGATCTCGTCGCGCTCGGCACGGTCGCGGACGTGGTTAAGCTGGATGACAATAACCGCATCCTAGTGCATCAGGGGCTGCAGCGCATCCGTACCGGACGCGCCTGCCTCGGCATCATGGCTTTGCTGCGCATCGCACGCCGCCCGGCGGCACAAGCTTCTTCTTATGAACTGGGTTTCATCGTCGGTCCGCGCCTGAATGCCGCTGGACGGCTGGAAGACATGGGCCTCGGTATCCGCTGCCTGTTGACCGATGACGCCAACGAAGCCAATGAGATTGCCGCCAAACTGGATGCGCTCAATCTGGAACGGCGCAGCATTGAGGCCGACATGCAAGACACTGCACTGGCGACACTGGAGACGTTCGACCCAGCGGAAAGCTATTCACTCGCTTTGTTCAATGATGAATGGCATCAAGGGGTGATCGGCATCCTCGCCTCGCGCCTGAAAGACAAATTCCATCGTCCGGTGATCGCCTTCGCCCGGGCACAGACGGGCGAGTTGAAAGGCTCGGGACGCAGCATCCCTGGTCTGCATCTGCGCGATGCGCTCGACCTCGTTTCCAAACGGCAACCTCACCTGATCCTAAAATTCGGTGGCCATGCCATGGCGGCAGGACTGAGCATTCCGGAGGATGCGCTGGATGCATTCCGCATCGCGTTCGAATCCGTCGTGCAAGAGATGCTGGATAGCGAGGCACTGGTGCGCAGCATCGCCACCGATGGCGAGTTGGAAGCACAAGAATTCTCTCTGGGCATGGCGCGCGAACTGCAAGCGCAAGTGTGGGGACAAGGGTTTCCTGAACCGCTATTTGAAGGGGCGTTCCGCGTGCAGACACAGCGCATCGTGGGCGAGAAACATCTGAAGCTGAAACTCACCTGCTCGGCCGGCAGTTTCGATGCGATCCGTTTCTTCCACGCCGACACCGCCCCGGACACCGTGCATGCCGTGTACAGCCTGAGCATCAATGAATACAATGGTTCCGAGACGCTGCAACTGATCGTGCGTCACTGGTAAGGAGAAAGCGTGATGGAATTCACTTTACTGCAAAACAACGGTATTGAACTGTTACCGAAATTCCTCACCAGCATCGCCATCGGCCTGTTGATCGGTTTAGAACGCGAACGCAATCCCTCTGCCAAAGCCGGTCTGCGCACATTCGCGCTGGTTGCGCTACTCGGCACCCTGATGGGAATGCTCGCCGAGCATCTGGACACCTCATGGCTGGTGATTACCGGATTGGCGGCCGTCGCGCTGACCATCATCGCCGCATATCTCGGCGACGAGCCTGACAAGCCGGATGCCGACCCCGGCACCACCACCGTGATCGCCCTGATCCTGAGCTATGCGCTGGGCGTGATGATCTGGCTGAACATGTCCGAACTGGCGGTGATGCTGGCCATCGGCATCACCGCCCTGCTCTATTTCAAACCGGAATTGCGCGGATTCTCACAACGCCTGACAAGACGCGATCTGGTCGCCGTATTGCAGTTCTCGGTACTGACCTTCATCGTGCTACCCATTCTGCCCGACCAGAACTACGGCCCCTACGATGCGTTCAATCCGCATCAAGCTTGGTTGATGGTGGTGCTCATCTCGGGTCTGAGTCTGGCCGGTTATGCCGCATTGCATCTGGTCGGTACGCGCTATGGCGCGCCGTTACTGGGTTTCTTTGGCGGTTTGGTGTCCAGCACCGCCACCACCCTGATCTACTCGAAACACGGCAAGGCAAGTCCCGCCCTCTCCAATCTGGCGGCAATGGTGATCGTGATCGCCAGCATGGTGGTATTACTACGTTTGCTGGTCATGAGTTCCATCGTGGCCTTCGGTGCTTTGCCCGGCCTCGCCCCGGTCTATGCGGGCGGACTGATCGCGGGCCTGATCGCTTCCGTCTATGCCTGGCAACAAACCAGCAAAGGTCAGCAGCTACTGGTCCCTGAAACCTCGAATCCGGCCGAGTTGCATACCGCCATCGGTTTCGGATTGCTCTACGTCGTCGTCCTACTGGGTTCGGCATGGATGTCCGACCTTGCAGGCAGTCAGGGCCTTTATGCCGTGGCACTGATATCGGGATTGACTGACGTGGATGCCATCGCCCTTTCCAGTTTGCGACTATTCAATCTGGGACAACTCAGCGAACAGCAGACTGTGACCGCCATCGCTATCGCCTTCCTTTCCAACATCGCGTTCAAATTCGGCCTAGTCGTTTTCATCGCCGGTTCTGCTCTGGCTCGTCAGGTCGCTATCGGCTTCGGTGCCATCTCCTGCGGCGTATTGTTGGGGCTGTTTGCGCTATAATTGCGCCCCTTTTAAGCAGTGACAGACAGAACCGATCATGGAAGCCGAACAACTCAACGCCCTCACCGCCAAACTGCAAGATCTGAGCGACCGCAACCTCGAACTTCGGAGGTATCTTTGACTTCGATGGCAAGCAAGAACGCCTAGTTGAAGTCGCCGAATTGGCTGAAGACCCTGCCATCTGGCAGGACGCCAAGCGCGCTCAGGATCTGGGAAAAGAACGCAAGATGCTGGAAGGCATCGTGCTCAATCTGCAAAAGATCAGCCAGTCGGTCAACGACAACACCGAACTGATGGAGATGGCATTGGCTGAGAACGATGACGAGAGCCTGATGGGCATCGTCAGCGATGTGGAGCAGATTGAAAAATTGGTCGCCGATCTGGAGTTCCGCCGCATGTTCTCCGGCGAGATGGATGCGGCCAACTGCTTCCTCGATATTCAGGCCGGTTCCGGCGGTACCGAAGCGCAGGATTGGGGCTCCATGCTGTTGCGCATGTATATCCGCTATGCCGAGCGCAAGGGTTTCACTGTTGAAGTGTTGGAACAATCCGATGGCGAAGTCGCGGGCATCAAGGGCGCGTCCCTCAAGATCAGTGGCGAATACGCGTATGGCCACTTGCGCACCGAGACCGGCGTGCATCGTCTGGTACGTAAATCTCCGTTCGATTCCGGCAACCGTCGCCACACTTCATTCTCCAGCGTGTTCGTCTATCCGGAAGTGGATGACTCCATCGAAGTGGACATCAATCCCGCCGATCTGCGCGTCGATACCTATCGCGCCTCCGGTGCGGGTGGGCAGCACATCAACAAGACCGACTCGGCGGTGCGACTCACCCACATCCCGACCGGTATCGTGGTGCAGTGCCAAAATGACCGCTCGCAGCACAAGAACCGCGCTGAAGCGATGTCCATGCTGAAGTCGCGCATGTATGAGGAAGAACTGCGCAAGCGCAATGCCGAGAAGCAGGCACTGGAAGATACCAAGTCAGACATCGGCTGGGGACACCAGATCCGCTCTTACGTGCTCGACCAGTCCCGTATCAAAGACTTGCGCACCAACTTTGAAGTGGGCAACACCCAGGCCGTACTCGACGGCGACCTCGACGATTTCATTGCAGCCAGTTTGAAGCAAGGCGTTAACTAGGAACACATCATGACTACCGAACAGAACACTCCACCAGTAGACGAAAACCAGATCATTGCCGAGCGCCGCAGCAAGCTAAAGGCGATCCGTGAAAAGGGCATCGCATTCCCCAATGACTTCGAGCGCAAGAACCTTGCTGCCGATCTGCACACATCTTTCGGTGAAAAGACCCCCGATGAATTGGAAACCGAGCAGATCTCGGTAGCCGTCGCCGGTCGCATGATGTTGAAGCGCGTAATGGGTAAGGCAAGCTTCGCCACTGTGCAAGATATGAGTGGTCGTATCCAATTGTTCATCAGCAACGACATCACCGGCGAGGATGCACATGCCGTTTTCAAACATCACGATCTCGGCGACATCCTTGGCGCGACTGGCGTGCTGTTCAAAACCAAGACTGGCGAACTGTCAGTACGCGTCTCCGAGGTCCGTCTGCTGACCAAAGCATTGCGCCCACTGCCGGAGAAGTTCCACGGCCTGACCGACCAAGAGCAGAAGTATCGCCATCGCTATATCGATCTGATCACCAACGAGCAGACACGCAAGACTTTCATGATCCGCTCCAAGATCGTGCAAGCCATCCGTGAGTTCTTCACTCGTCATGATTATCTGGAAGTCGAGACACCGATGCTGCACCCGATTCCGGGTGGCGCATCGGCCAAACCTTTCGTCACCCACCACAATGCGCTGGATATGGAGATGTATCTGCGCATCGCGCCCGAGTTGTATCTGAAACGACTGGTGGTGGGCGGCTTCGAGAAGGTGTTCGAGATCAACCGCAACTTCCGTAACGAGGGTTTGTCGACACGTCACAATCCCGAGTTCACCATGATCGAATTCTATGAAGCCTATCGTGATTACAAATATCTGATGGATTTCACCGAACGCCTATTCGCCGAAGTGACGCTCAAGGTTCTCGGTACAACTGTGATCAGCTATCAAGGAAAAGAACTGGACTTGGGTAAACCTTTCCATCGCTTGACCATGGTGCAAGCGATCCAGAAATTCCACCCTCAGTTCAGCGACGAGCAATTGAGCAGCCGTGACTTCTTGGTCAATGAGCTGCAAGACTTGAAAGCGAAGTACAAGCCAGAAGATGGCGTTGGTGGTCTGCAATTGTCCTTGTTTGAAGAACTGTCCGAACACCTGCTGTTCGAGCCGACTTTCATCGTCGATTACCCGGTCGAGGTTTCTCCCCTGGCGCGTGCCTCGGACAAGGACCCAAACACCACTGAACGCTTCGAGTTGTTCATCGTGGGCCGCGAGATTGCCAACGGCTTCTCTGAGTTGAACGATGCTGAAGACCAGGAAGCACGTTTCGACGCTCAGGTTGCTGCCAAGGATGCAGGTGATGAAGAGGCCATGTTCAAAGATGCCGACTTCATCCGCGCATTGGAACACGGCCTGCCGCCGACCGCTGGTGAAGGAATCGGCATCGACCGCTTGGTGATGCTGTTGACCGATGCCGCCAGCATCCGCGACGTGATCCTATTCCCGCATATGCGTCCGGAGTGATCTGACGTCCATGCCTGCCAACGATAACCAACGGCTGCTTGAACGCTACCCGCTGTTAGGCGAGCTGGCACCGGCACGTTTTTCGGAGTTGTTCAATCAGGCCAGCGCGATGCGCTTGCCGGCAGGCACGGTGATCTTCGATGAGAATCAACCGTGCCAAGGTTTCCCGCTATTGCTCTCTGGCAGTGTGCGCGTCATCAAATCCTCTTCTAATGGACGCGAGTTGCAGCTCTATCGTGTTGGCGAAGGTGAGAGCTGCATCCTCACCAGCAGCTGTCTACTCGGCCACAGCAACTATCAGGCGCGGGGTATCGTCGAGCAAGATGTGGAGATGATCATTTTGCCACCCGCCGCTTTTCGCACCTTGATGGCGGATTGCTCACCGTTTCGCGATTACATATTCAGCCTGTTTGCGGAACGCCTCACAGATCTGATGGAGTTGGTCTCGGCCGTGGCATTCCAGAAGCTGGATCAACGGTTGGCCGCGCTACTGCTTTCACGCCCCAGCCCCATCCATTCTACGCATCAGGTGCTTGCAGATGAATTAGGCAGCGCACGCGAGATGGTGAGCCGCCTGCTCAAAGGCTTTGCGGATCAGGGCTGGGTCAAACTGGGGCGAGAACAGATCGAGGTGATCGATCGCGCTGCGTTGCATCGCTTAGCCTCCAACTGATCATTTCGCTTTCAAAACAAAAGCCATCATCGAACGCAGCTTGGCCGGACGCACCGGCTTATGCAGCAAGTGCATGCCCTTGTCCGCCACGAGTTTCAACACTTCAGGCGATGTGTCACCACTGACGAGTATAAATGCCGGTTGCCGCTTGCTTTGCGCATAGATGCGCTCTGCCAGCTCCACCCCGGTGCCATCCGGCAAACGATAATCACAGATCACCAACTCGAAATTTGATTGTTCGAACAGCTGCTCAGCCTCGGCCAGGCTTTCAGCCACCGCCACACGGCATCCCCACGCATCGACCAGACCTGCCGTCCCGTTGCGCACGAGTTCATCGTCGTCCACCACCAGCACACTGCGATCCGCGAACGAAGTTTCGCGGTCTGTCGGCGGTTTGACGCTGACAGCACTTCCCTGCGCCAGCAGATCTTTCAAATCGGGCACACGCGGCACCTCAAGTGCAAAGATCGAACCTCTCCCCGGTATCGAACAAAGATACAAGGGATGATTCAACAGTCTGGCCGAACGCTGGACGATGGGAAGACCCAGTCCCAATCCTTTGCTTCTATCGCGGGCTGTATTCTCCAGTTGCACGAATTCCCGGAAGATATTTTCCTGCTCATCCAGCGGGATACCGGGACCATTGTCACGTATCTCGAAACGCAACCGGTCTCCGCGCTTGCGACATGCCAGGAACACGCTGCCATGTTCCTGCGTATAGCGGATCGCATTGCCCAGCAGGTTCATCAGAATGCGTTCGAGCAGGATGGGGTCGCTTCTCACGCGTGCATTAGAAGTTTGTATTCGCAACCTGATAGATTTTGCTCTGGCCATAGGCTCATATGCTTCAGTCAGACGCCGCAGCAGCGTGGAGATCTCGATCTCCTGCTCTTGTGGCACGATGACACCCGCATCCAGTTTGGAAATATCCAACAGAGAATCCAACAAGCCCGACATCGCTGTCACGGACTCTTCTACTTTTTCAACTATCTTCCGCTGTTCGGGTGTTTCGAGACGATTCTGCAGCTCTCCCATGAACAAGCCAAGCGCATGCATGGGCTGGCGCAGGTCATGACTTGCCGCAGCCAGAAAGCGCGTCTTGTCAAAATTGGCCTTTTCCGCCTGCTCCTTTTGGCTGCGCAAGGCGGTTGTCGCGTCATCGATACGCTGCTTCAATTGATTCCGCTCTTGCTGCAATTGCGAGGCCATCTCATTGATACCTTCTGCCAACTCGTTCAGTTCGAGCACTTGCATCTCGCCGATACGCGTTGATAAGCGGCCTTCCCCCAGATCGCGTACCGCAGTGCGCATACCCATGATCGGCAGCGTGATCCTGCGCGCGACCCGCATCGCCACCAAAACTGCAAGCAACAGAACCAGCGCGGTAAGGATCAGATTCATGGCGACCATCCGCACCTTTTCGCTATTGAGTCTGTTTTTTCCCAGCACAAGGAAGACGCCTCCCAGCGAAGTCCCCATGTTCGAAGTAGAAGCTATTTCAGTATCGTCTAATGACAATTGGGTGGTCACGATGGCGTGGTACACAGCCAGCGAACGACTGTCTTCCCGCAGTGTCTGGCCTGATCGCCAATCGGGGGGGATGATCTTCAGATCGCTCACCCCGCTAGAACTCGCCAAGATCTTTCCGCCCGCATCGAGAATGAATACCGCAGTCACATCCTGTTGTGCGAGGGCCACTTCTGCCTGCTGCTGCAGCAAAACACGATTTCCGGAAAACGCCGCGTACTCGCTGGAAGATGCGAGCTGCCGAGCGATCAGGCTCGCCCTGTCCTTGAGCGTCTGATCCAGATCGGCGATACGGGCCACAATGAACGATGTTTCCAACAGTACGGCCAGTATCAATATTGGAATCAGTGCGACGGTCATCGTCTGCCGCTCGATACCGAACTTTTTCATGGTCTCTCCCCGATCTCCGCGCGCAGTTGTTCTGCACTTCTTATCGTCAACCCGAGTGAATGGGCTACTTGCGTATTAACAGCCACTTCAAATTCCTGAGGATACTGATAGTCAGGCAGTTTCTTCGTCTTTGCAAATCGGATAATTTCCCGGGCAGCCTGATCGGCAATCTGCTGCGGCGTACTATAAACAGCGCATAACGCCCCAGCTCGTACATAGTATTGCGACAAACCGATCATCGGCACATGCTGACGGTAAGTCTCCAGCAATATGTTGCGAATGGTATCCGAACGATAGATCTCCGCGTCAGGCAGGACCAGCAGTACCTCACTGTCGGCCAGCAAAGAAGAAAGACTGCCTGCAAGCCGATCAGGTGTCGGCACGGTCTGAATGTGCAGTTTTAATCCAAAAGCAGTAGCCAGTTGTTTGACTACCGCCAGTTCGGATGTCTCGCTGGAAACAAGCACCCCTATGGACTTGGTCTGAGGCAAGGTGGCTCGGAGTAGCGAGAATCGGCGCGCCATAGGCTGATCCATGTAGATGCCGGATGATCCTTGGCTACGGCCTAGCCTGAACTTTTCAAGTCCTGCTCGGCTGACCATCACGCTCAAAACCGGAATAGAAGAACTACGGAAATTCCCAGCCGCCTTGGCACCAATCGCCACGATCAGCTCTGCTTGCACAGCGGCAGTGGATGGCAATATCTGGATCTCCCGCCGAGAATCGAGCGAATCTCGCAGGGCGGATTCAAAAGCACGGTATATCTCCCGATCCTCACTCAACGCCAAGGCGACCTTGAGCGGTGCGGCTTGTATCGTATTGAAGCAAAGTACGCTGCACACCAATAACAGCCACCGGACCAGGGCGATCCGGTGCATGCCCTCGGGATGCGGAAGACTAGTAGAGGAAGGTGGCGAGCAGATAGGCACGTCGGTCGAGGGTAGGGCTACCTTGTTGAGGGATGCTCGAATATTCCGTATGACTGTCCCGGAACAGATTCTGCACCACCAAAGACACCTCTCCTCCACCAACTTCATCCCGCTTGCCAAAGGCGCGGGTTATTTTTATATCAACTCTGTGCATCGGACTCTGAACGTACTGTGCATCCAGCACCTGAACCTCATCCTGGAAATAATATCCACCACTCAGCATCAGCCCCTCAGCAAGCCTGTGATCCACCAAAATACTGCCGCTGTTTACAGGGACCATCCTGGGACAACTACTCAACAAGTTGTTATACCCTGCCTCGATGGCAGGATGCCAAAGATTGGTAGGCAGTCCATCCGAAGCACAGGTCGCATGCTGCCGTGCATAGTTGAATATCAGTGAGTCGCTTTTGTTCCACTGGTATTTCAGCGTGCTCTCCCATCCCTTGTATTCCACTTGGTACATATTCTTGAAGCTGTTGTAAACCGTACCGATGATCACCGGATCAACGAAGATCATCTTGCTGAGGTGGTCCGCATAGACGCGTGTATCGACCGTCAAACCAAGATTTGGGAACTGTCCCATATAGCCGATCTCGCGCGACAACATCTTTTCCGGCAAGACACCGCCCTGAGCCCAGACGGGGTGATCCGCGATGGGGCCAGTGTTGCCATATTCCTCGACGGTGGCGGCACTGCGATAAGCCAGCGACGTGCCAAAACGCAATGTCTGATTGGGCATCAAATGATAATTAAACGACAAGCGCGGAGAGACATTGCTATGGCCCATCGCGTCGTCTTCCCACATCGCCCCTGCATTCACGACTGCCGCATCACCTATGCGCAATTCATCATGCGCGAAAACACGCGTCTGAACCAATGTTGGTGCAGCAACTACAAATGCGTGCGGAGAAGTTACCTTATCGGAACGAATACCCATCCCCCATACCAACCTGTTATCAGGATGCCATTGGCTGATATGTTGTAGTTCAAGGTCATGGCGATATGCTCCGTAACTCTCTGGGAAGAGGGTCTGGCTATCATCGAACCGCGAATAGGAATGTTGATAATTCACGCGCACTTCTCCAGCCGACGCCAATGATCGCGTCCAAATCAATTGCTGGTAGTTGTAACTGGACTGGGTATCACGAAATGGACTTTGCGAGCGCCCCACGACACCTTCACTTCGATTCGCATCGCTAAACCCCAATTGAATGTCGATACTATCGCTGACATTGGGGTGGTAGTTGCCTCGCCAGCTGATCATGCGCGTGCGGTTATCGTCATTGATCAATGACCAGTCGTAACCCTTGTCAGAGCGATAAGCGATACTCAGCCGCTGATCCATGAGAGATGAGGTTATTCCGAACATCGCGGAAAGATCAGAGACTCCATTCCCGCCCTGCGCGACCGTAACCTGATCTGGCGAAAGGATGCTGGGTTCACGGGTGATGATATTGATGACCCCTTGTGTCGAATTCGCACCGTGTGAGGCTGCAGACGGACCGCGCACTACTTCGATACGCTCGATGTTCTCCAGTAATACCGGGATGTTATCCCAAGTCACAGAACTGAACGGGGGGAGGTAGACGCTACGGCCGTCCACCAGCACCTGCATGCGGCGCGCATAGTTATCTGTTGTGCCATGATAGGACACAAATGCTGCGTGACCGTTCTGACTACCCACATACATGCCCGGCACCAATCTAAATATCTCTGACAATTTACGGAAGCCTGAAGCACGAATCATCTGCGCATCTATAACTGTCATCGCACTTGGAGATTCATCAATCGGCTGCTTAAGTCGGGAGGGCGTCAATACGACGGGCAATTCAAGAAAGAATGCCTGTTCAGAATCTAAATCCCCAGTTGCATGTGCAACATTGCAAAGTGATAACCACATCAACGTTGCTAATAGAATTTGAAGAAAATTGCGATTGTGCGATTTCAATCTGCCCCACCCCTGTAACGTTTATTTATAACTTATGGGTTGATTGTAAACAATTATCAGAATGGACAGAAGAAAATAGAGGAATAGTACGAATTGAAGGGCTGTAAAAATAAAAATCCGGCTGAGCCGGATTGTCTTATTAATACTATTGTTCTGGTCGGGGCGAGAGGATTCGAACCTCCGACCACTTGGACCCCATCCAAGTACGCTACCAGGCTGCGCTACGCCCCGAGGGCGCGGATTATAGCAGAGGACATTTATTTTGCAGCACGATTTGAAGCGAATTTATCGATCAAGCGCGCAATGAATTAAGTATGTCACTCAACTCTCGACGTAATTGGGGAATGGCTATGCCAGATAATTCTGAACGCGCACTCACTGCCTGTGCAGTATCCGATTCTTGGGTATGCGCTTGATCGAGTCTGCTACGTGCGCCGCTGATGGTGAAGCCCTCTTCGTACAACAGCTGGCGGATACGACGGATGAGCAGGACTTCATGATGTTGATAGTAACGTCGATTGCCGCCGCGCTTGAGCGGCTTGAGTTGTGTGAACTCTTGCTCCCAGTAACGCAAGACATGCGCCTTGACGCCACATAGCGCGCTCACTTCACCGATCGTGAAATATCGCTTGGCTGGGATCGGCGGCAAGCCGGAATTAGTTACCTGCAGTTCCATGATAGGTCGTCTCTACCATGCTCTTGAGCTTCTGGCTGGGATGGAAAGTGACCACCCGTCGAGCAGTGATCGGAATCTCTTCACCGGTCTTGGGGTTGCGACCAGGACGTTGGGGTTTATCGCGCAACTGGAAATTGCCGAACCCGGAAAGCTTGACGCTATCACCCTGAGCCAGTTGCATCCTGATCTCTTCAAAAAAAGCTTCCACCATGTCTTTGGCTTCACGCTTGTTCAGGCCGACTTTTTCAAACAGCAAATCTGCCAGTTCGGCCTTCGTCAATGTAGATGTCATCATTTCCCCCTCAACTTCGCACCGATCTTATGCAACGCTTCAACCAGCATAGCGATGCTCGGCTCTATCTCTGAATCTGTAAGTGTCTTCTGAGTATCTTTTAATAACACACGGAATGCAAGGCTTTTTTTCCCTTCCTCGACCCCTTGCCCGCGATACACATCGAATAGCGCCAACTCGGTCACATACGGCACATTTTGATTATCCATTGCATCTAAAAGTGTCTGCACATCGGCTTTTTCATCGACCAACACCGCAATATCTCTTCGTACTGCCGGGAACTTAGATATATCTTCAGCTCTTGGAACCGATGATTGAATCAATGCATTCAGCTTAACTTCAAACCAGACTGCGGTTAGTGGCATATCGTATTGCTGCTGCCATTTAGGATGAAGTTCACCTAACCAACCAATAGCGACCCCGTCGAGCAGAATACGAGCGGAGCGTCCCGGATGTGAGGCTGGGTATTCTGCTGCTTGGAAAGTCAGCGTGCGAGGAGCGAACAAAGCTTCAAGATCGCTCTTCACATCATAGAAGTCGACATTACGCGCAGGTGCTCCCCATTGCTCCGAGACCGCAGAGCCATAAGCCAAGCCTGCCAAGCGTTCTTCTTGTGAATAGCTTCCCGCCTCTGCTTCAAAGCAACCACCAATTTCGAATAGGCGTATACGTGGCTGTTTACGGGCAAGATTGGTGCGCAAAGAATCAAGCAAACCACCCAACAGGCTGCTGCGCATCACGCTCATCTGGCTAGCTATCGGGTTCAGTAATGTTACCGGCGTGGTATTGCTGCACAGGTCACGTTCCCAGTCTGCCTCGACGAAGGAATAGTTGATGGTTTCCTGATAGTCGCGCAGCACCATGACCTGGCGCACTTTCGACAACGGACGCTCTGCCTCGAAATTCGGCAGGATAGTCATACTGGCCTGAATAGGCGCAGGCTGTATCTGCTCATAGCCATGTACACGAGCGACTTCTTCGACCAGATCTTCTTCGATAGCGATGTCGAAGCGATAGCTCGGCGGTGTCACAGTGAAGTCATCGCCACTTTGCTGGAAAGTCATACCCAGACTTGAAAGTATTTGAGCGATCTCTTCAGAATCCAGTGAAATGCCCAAAATGCGCAGCACGCGTGAACTACGCAGTGTCACTGGTGCGCGAACTGGCAAGTCACCCTGTACCGCAGTCACCTGCCCCGCCTCACCACCACAGATCTCGAGTATCAATTGCGTGGCGCGATCAAGCGCGATCAGTGTCGCAGCAAAATCCACACCGCGCTCGAAGCGATAGGAAGAATCAGAACTAAAGCCAAGACGACGGGATTTTCCGACGATAACGCCGGGCACAAAGAAGGCGCTCTCAAGGAAGATGTCCGTGGTCATATCATCGACTGCTGAATCAGCACCACCCATCACACCAGCCAGCGCGACAGGCCCTTTGCCGTCGGCAATCACCAGCATATCGTCTTGCAATTCGACTAGCTGCTCGTTCAGCAGCTTCAGCTTTTCGCCTGCTTTGGCAAAACGCACATCAATATCGCCACTTAGCTTATTCAGATCGAAAGCATGTAGCGGTTGACCTAGCTCAAGCAGCACATAATTGGTCACATCGACCAAGGCGCTGATGCTGCGCAATCCGCAACGTTCCAGGCGTTGCACCATCCAAGAAGGTGTAACGGCCTTTGCGTTCACGCCGGAGATCACTCGACCTGTATATCGCGGGCAAGCTTCAGGTGCCGACACCTTGACATTGCGAGATGCGCTTCCAGATTGCTTTATGTTTGTTGAGTCCTCCATCGTCTGTAATGGAGCGCCCGTCAGTGCCGCCACTTCGCGCGCGATGCCATTCAGCGACAAACAATCGCTGCGATTCGGCGTGAGCTTCAAGGTGATCAAATGATCATCCAGATCAAGATGCTCGCGGATGCTTTGACCAACGACTGCTTCATCTGAAAGAACCATCAAGCCAGCACTTTCCTCAGCCAGACCGATCTCGGTCTCGGAGCACATCATGCCAAAGGATGCAATGCCACGCACTTTGGCTTTCTTGATCTCAAAATTCGGCAATCTTGCCCCGACCAACGCACAAGGTGCTTTCATACCTACAGTCACATTCGATGCGCCACACACGATCGTCAACGGCTCGGTATCACCGACATTCACCGTCAACACATTCAAGCGATCTGCATCAGGATGCTTTTCTTTCGTCAGCACCTGCGCTACCACGACCTTTTCAAAAGCTGGGGCGACAGGAGTCATCTCCTCCACTTCCAGGCCAGCCATGGTCAATAGGTGAGACAGTTCCTCGCTTGACAGTGAAGGATTCACGAGGGTACGCAACCAAGATTCGGAAAATTGCATGTCAGTTAAATTGTTTCAGAAATTGCAGATCGTTCTCGAAGAACAACCTGAGGTCATTCACGCTGTAGCGCAACATCGCCAGACGCTCCACGCCCATACCAAAGGCAAAACCGATATATTTCTCGCTATCGATGCCGACATGCTTGAGTACGTTCGGATGCACCATGCCGCAGCCGCCGATCTCAAGCCAACCGCCCTTCCAGCTCATGTCCATCTCGGCCGAAGGCTCGGTGAATGGAAAGAACGAGGGACGGAAACGAACCTGCATATCTTCGGTTTCGAAATAATTCTGCAAAAAGTCGGCGATCACGCCTTTCAAGTCGGCGAAGCTGACCTTTTCTCCCACCCACAGACCTTCGACCTGATGGAACATCGGCGAATGCGTCGCGTCGGAGTCCACTCGGTAGACTCGTCCCGGCGCGATGATGCGGATATCCGGCATCGTAGCCAGATGCTTGTACTTCTCCATATGCGCTTGCATATAGCGGATCTGGATAGGGGATGTGTGAGTACGCAGCACATGCTGCTCGTCGATATAGAAAGTGTCGTGCATCGCACGCGCAGGGTGATCCTCGGGGATGTTCAGCGCGGTGAAATTGTAGAAATCGTTCTCAATCTCTGGACCTTCGGCAACATCGTAGCCTATGGAATGAAACAGATTCTCGATCCGTTCCAAAGTACGCGTAACCGGATGCAATCCACCCACACCCAATCCACGGCCTGGCAATGTCACGTCCAGTGATTCAGCAGCCAGTCTTGCATTCAATGCATGCAGCTGAATAGCGTCACGCTGAGCTTGCAATGCAGCCTCGATCTGCTGCTTGACCTCATTGATACGTGCGCCTGCTGCCGGACGTTCTTCGGCAGAAAGCTTGCCCAAGCCCTTCAACAAGGCGGTTAAGCTGCCGTCCTTGCCCAAGTAGCGAGCTTTGATGTTCTCAAGTTCGGCTGCATCTTCAACCGCAGCAAAACTTTCCAATGCTTCTTCGAGAATAGTTTGAAGTTCTTGCATCGTATGTTCGTTTAGTCTTAAAACAAAAAAAGGAGGCTTTCGCCTCCTTTTTTATATAGCGCAATAATTACGCGCCGAGGCTGGCTTTAGCTTGTCCGACGATCTGCGTAAACGCAGCTTTGTCGAACACGGCCAAGTCGGCCAGCACTTTGCGGTCGATATCGATCGCTGCTTTTTTCAGGCCGTTCATGAACACGCTGTAGCTCAGACCCTGCTCACGTGCAGCAGCATTGATACGAGCGATCCACAGAGTGCGGAACTGACGCTTCTTCTGACGACGGTCACGATAGGCATATTGACCAGCCTTCATCACCGCTTCTTTGGCGATACGATAGACGTTCTTGCGGCGGCCGCGGTAACCCTTGGCCTTGTCTAGGATCTTCTTATGGCGCGCACGCGCCGTTACACCACGTTTTACTCTTGGCATTCTCTAACTCCTTATGCGTAGGGCATCATGGCGCGAACGGACGCCGTGTTGGTTTCATGGACACCTGTAGAGCCACGCAGTTGACGCTTGTTCTTGGTGGTTTTCTTGGTAAGGATGTGGCGCTTGAACGCCTGGCCGCGCTTGACGCTGCCACCAGCGCGAACGCGGAAGCGTTTCTTCGCACTGCTTTTGGTCTTCATCTTTGGCATAACTACTCCGTTTTATTTGATGACACCGGGAGGTTCCTGACAGGAACACTTAAAGACCCGAAATCACTTGTTTGGGGCACCTTGTACAACCACCGTCACGACAGCCCCTTGCTTCGTTACGATGTAACTTAACTATTAGACCTTCTTCTTCGGAGCAATCACCATCACCATCTGACGGCCTTCCATCTTCGGAAACTGCTCCACTACACCATGCTCTTCCAAGTCGGCCTTGATACGCTCAATCAAGCGCATACCGATCTCTTGGTGGGCCATTTCACGGCCTCGGAATCGCAATGTGATTTTGGTCTTGTCGCCATCAGCCAAGAAACGGGTCAAGTTGCGCAACTTGATGTTGTAATCGCCTTCGTCCGTACCGGGACGGAATTTGATTTCCTTGACCTGTACCTGTTTCTGCTTAAGTTTGGCTTCGTGCTGTTTTTTGCTTTCGGCATATTTGAACTTACCGAAATCCATGATGCGGCAGACAGGCGGTTCCGCCAAAGGCGCGATCTCCACCAAATCCAGTTCCGCTTCATCAGCCATGCGCAGTGCTTCCGCAACTGCCACAACACCAACCTGCTCTCCCTCCGCGCCGATGAGCCGCACCTGTGGTGCCGTTATCTGCTCATTCAATCGCTGCGACTTATCCTGTGCTATTGCAATTACTCCAATAAAAAATTAAACCGCGCTTCCCGCATGCAGTTCGGAATTCAAGCGTTCAATCAACGCTTCCACCGACATCTGCCCTAGGTCTTCACCTTGGCGGTTTCGCACGGCAACGAGGCCAGCAGCCATTTCCTTATCACCGATAATCAGCTGGTAAGGCAACTTCTGCAAGCTATGTTCGCGGATTTTATAGGTAATCTTCTCATTGCGCAAATCTGATTGCACTCTAAAGCCTGCGGCGCGCAATGCGTCAGCCGCTTGACCAGCATAAGCTTCCTGCGCCTGAGAGATGTTCATCACCACCATTTGAACCGGAGCCAGCCACAATGGCAGTGCGCCGGAGTGATTCTCCACCAAAATCCCGATAAAACGCTCCAAGGACCCCAGCACCGCACGATGCAGCATCACCGGTGTCTTGCGAGTATTGTCCTCATCAACGTACTCAGCCCCCAAGCGGCCTGGCATGGAAAAGTCCACTTGAATCGTACCGCACTGCCATGAACGCCCAATGGCATCCTTGATGTGAAATTCGATCTTAGGGCCGTAGAACGCCCCTTCGCCCGGCAGTTCCACCCAATCCATGCCGGAAGCTCGCAAAGCAGCTCGCAACGCCGCTTCAGACTTATCCCAGATATCATCCGAACCGACCCGTCCTTCAGGACGCAGGGCCAACTTAACCACCACATCATTGAAACCGAAGTCTTTGTAAACCTTCAACACCAATGCGTTGAAGGCAGTCACTTCGGATTCGATCTGCTCTTCGGTACAGAATACGTGACCATCATCTTGCACAAACCCGCGCACACGCATCAAACCATGCAGACCACCGGATGGCTCGTTGCGATGGCAGGAACCGAATTCGCCGTAGCGCACAGGCAATTCGCGGTACGAGCGCAGATCAGAATTGAACACCTGCACATGACCCGGACAATTCATCGGTTTGATCGCGTAGTCGTGCTTTTCCGACTCCGTCGTGAACATATTGTCCTTGTAATGCTCCCAGTGGCCGGACTTCTCCCACAGCACACGATCGATGATCTGTGGACAGCGGATTTCTTGGTAGCCGTTATCGCGGTACACGCTGCGCATGTATTGCTCGATCACCTGCCACATTGCCCATCCTTTGGGATGCCAAAAAACCATACCAGGCGCTTCGTCCTGCATATGGAACAGATCCAGCTGCTTGCCCAACTTGCGATGGTCGCGCTTCTCGGCCTCTTCCAAACGATGCAGGTACTCATCCAAGTCTTCTTTTTTCGCCCAAGCCGTACCATAGATGCGTTGCAGCATCTCGTTCTTGGAATCACCGCGCCAATAGGCACCAGCGACTTTCATCAACTTGAAGACTTTAAGCTTGCCGGTCGAAGGTACGTGCGGCCCGCGGCACAGATCGGTGAACTCACCCTCGCTATACAGCGAAACATCCTGATCTGCAGGAATGGACTCGATCAGCTCAGCCTTATACTTCTCGCCGATGGATTTGAAATAGGCCACGGCCTCATCACGCGGCAATACCTTGCGCGTTACCGGCAGGTCTTTCTTGGCCAACTCAGCCATTCGCTTCTCGATAGCAGCCAGATCTTCAGGCGTAAATGGCCGGGAATAGGAAAAGTCGTAATAGAAACCATTCTCGATCATCGGACCGATAGTCACTTGCGCTTCTGGGAAGAGTTCCTTTACTGCATAGGCCAGCAAATGCGCGGTGGAATGGCGGATCAGATCAAGTCCATCCTCATCCTTGCCGGTGATGATTGCCAGCTTTGCATCAGTAGTGATCTGGTAAGAAGTATCCACCAGGTTTCCATCCACCTTGCCGGCCAGCGCGGCGCGCGCCAAACCGGCACCGATACTTTCCGCGACTTCGGCAACAGTTACAGGGCCTTCGAAACTGCGTTGAGAACCATCCGGTAGTGTTATGACAGGCATTTCAATCCACTCTAAATAAAAAGCAAATGCGGCCTGCGCCGCACTTTCAATATAGGTTCAGGCGCACATACGCCACACGGCGCGCAGTATATCGCAACTCACCATGTCATGTTCAGGTAGGCGATCAGCGCATCCAGTGCAAACACGAACAACAAACTCTGCAGAACGGCCTTGATGGCGACCTTCGGCACCTCAGTCACTGACGGCTGCGCCTGCATGCCGTTGTAGCAAGAGATACTGGAGATTGCCAGCCCGAAGAGACAACCTTTAAAGGCGACCACTGCGAATTCGCTTAGTTTCACCGTCTGCAGGAAGCGGCCGACCTGATCCAGCCAGGACACGTTCTGAAACAAAGCGCTGATCGCCAGACCGCCACCAATTGCAACTATCTGGAAATAGATGGTCAAAGCCAGCACCGCCAGGGTTACGCCCACAATGCGCGGCACTAGCAGATAATCCTGCGGCGAGATCCCCATCCGCTCTAGGCTTTTCATCTCACCGCGCGTCTTCATCAGCGCAAGTTCGGAAGCTATGGCGGCACTGCTGCGGGCAACGATGATGATGGCGGCGAACAATGGGCCGATCTCACGCACGATCGTCCAGATTAGAATCTTCACAGCCAGCGTGCTATCGCCACCAATGAGCGAGGTGACCTGCGTTATGACCAGTGCGCCACTCAACAAAGCGAAGATCGCCACAATACCAAGCGCTTCGACGCCAGTGAAGAACAGCTGACGATGAAAAACGGCATTCACTGGCACGCGCCGTAATACATGGAGGTTATTGAATGCATACCACAGCAAAGAGAGAGCGCCGAATATCGTCTGCCGCACTTGCCGCATCTGCAACCTGATGAACACGCGCTTCCAGAGTCCACTCATCATTTCTCACCAAGCACGAGCGGTGTCCACTGCGCGCTCTGCTGCAGAAGATCGAACTGCCGATCCAGTATTTTCTGGCTCAGGCTATCGCCAGTTTGGAAATATGAAATATCGAGTACAACTACCAGACAAATCGCCAAACCCAGCAGCCATCTGAATCGCGGATCCTGCAAGCGTTCTTGACTACCCATGCCGATCACCTTGCAACGATTCGCGAAGCTCGCTCACGGAATCGCTTAGCCTGCTCCGCATCACCCTGCCCTTCATATGCACTGGCAGACAGCAACAGATCCTGCTTGATCTTGGCAGGCAAACCCAACGTCTTATCCACCACCAGTGCTTCGTCTGCCAATCTCAATGCCATCGAGAACTCGCGGCGCATCAACCTCGCTTCACTCATATAGCGCAGAGCGTTGGCATACTCCAAAGGTGAGTCATTGCGGCTGGATGATGCGGCGCGATCCGCCCAGTGCAAAGCTTGGTCAGCATCCTTTTCACGCAGCGCGATTCCAGCACGCGCATTATCGATCACGCTAGTCAGCGTACATTCTGCAACGCACCATGCCGACGCTTTCTCCAACCAGAGTCGTGCACCCGCCACATCCCCTCGCTGCAAAATCAACAAGGATTTCTGTGTCGCCGCCGCAGCCAAATAGGAGATCTCATATTCCAGCGCATCGTCTTGCAGCAGCTTATCCAAATAGGCATCGGCCACTTCGTGTCGGCCGAGTATTTGACTCAATCGCGCCAAATTCAAGATATCGATGGCAATACCAGGAATGTTTTCAACGGCGACATCCACCTGCAGCGCCATTTCATATTGCCTGAGCGCAACATGATAATCCCCACGGTTGTATGCACGCTGCGCACTCTGACTATGGTCTGCAGCCAACTCCAAGCGCGCGTTTCGTGCAGGTGCAGTCTGCCCGCAAGCAGTCAGAAACAGCACACCAACAATTACAAGCAAGGAAGGGAATTGCAGCCGACTCATGGCTTCTCGGGTGGCACATAGCCATCTACTGGCAATACTTGCGCTTCGGGCTTGCGGAACCAACCGCTGAATGGCCAAGATTGCTTCGCCCCCTCCAGCATGTCCTGGCTGTCCTGCACCAATGCATTGCTGTTATGTATGAATGCCGGCAACTCACCAGCCGACTCAGCCGCCATCCGCTTTATGTCCGATGTGGCGCTCTGCACGTTGTCCAGCGTCGCATCTGCCCTATCGACAAGACGCGGGAGTGCTTTATCCATCACTTCCAGATTGGCATTCACGCTATCCAACGCTTTGTCCAGCTTGCCATGCACGCTATCCAGCTTCTGATTGCCGCTAGTACCCAGCTGAGTGAATTGCTTCACCGTTTCACGAAGCTCGCCAGTCAACTGATTCAGGTTCTTCAGTGTCTGCTGGATGTCGCCATTCGGATTATTGATGCTGGAAGTGATCTGGCGGATATCTTTCAGGATAGGTTGCAGCTGGGCAGCCATACTCTCGGCGATACTACTTGCATCCTGCCCGCGCTCGAACTGAAGTACGCTATTCTGCGTCACCTGCTGCACCTGCTGCGAACCGGGGATAATCTCCACCACGCTTTCACCGACCAGCGCTTCCTTGATCAGACGTGCTTTAGCATCCTGTCCGATCAGATGTACATAATCATCATCCAAGGCCACCTTCACGCGCACAGTCGCATTGGGCTCCATGCTGACATCCTTGACGCTCCCCACCTTGAAGCCGATGAACTTGACCGCCATCCCTTTATTCAATCCTTGTGCATTCTCCGCAAAGAAATAGATAGCGGTGCTGCGCACCAGATAGTCCTGCTTGATGGCGATCAACAGCAAGACAAACAGCATCGCACCGAGCGCGCCCAACATGAAGCGCTTGGTGCGCTGTTCGATATTCAACAAACGCTGATTGTAGTTACTCAGTTTCATCGCCGTTATAGATGGATAATCTGCTGATTTGGATCGCTCTTGTCACTGTCCGCTTCGAAACTAACTAGAACAGAAGTCCCAAATGGAAAGTGCAAGCGAAACACCGTTTCGAACTTGTTCACCATCTCCAATTCCTTGCGCGACAAGCCTTCATTCAGACCGTCATAGATGATGAGCTCCGGCCCCATCAGCATCGCCCTTATGAAACCAGCCAGACGTTTCTCATACAAAGAAAGTTGATCGGGCAAGTTGAGCATAAATGCGGACACTAAAGTCTCGTCAGATAAACCACACTGATCGAGCAAGGTGCTTACGTTGTCTTCAAGCTTCCCTGGTAGCTGGATGCCATGATACTGCACTGGCAGAATGATGTTTTCCCAAACTCGGAGATTGCTGATAAGGCCGCCGTTGTGCGGCACGATGACTACGCCTTCCTGCTCGCCAAGATTCTTGAGCAAGGCTGCACGTTGTGATTCAGAGCGAACGATAAGGCTGTAGGAATGACCCGCTTGCAGCAGGGCCTGTGTGCTTTCTTCTCCATGTAGACTCAATGTGAACATGAGCTTCTCGATAGACGTTCGTAAAGGAGAAGAAGAAATTGGTAGGCGCGATTGGACTCGAACCAACGACCCCCACCATGTCAAGGTGGTGCTCTAACCAGCTGAGCTACGCGCCTGTAAAAGGACGCGCATTGTAACCGAACCGCGCGAACGCGCAAATGAATTATGCAAAGAAATGCGAATATTTTTCGTTAGCAACATCACTTCAACACAGCGAATCGCTCGCTAGTAATTCCTGCCGCAGATCAATACTGCGGCAGGTGCGTAATTTTGGTTCCGGCATAACCCGCTTCGCAGGTAAGCCTTCACCGAAACATGCCTCTGCTCAATATTGAGCAGGAGCATAGTTTTCAAATCGAGTGAATTCACCACGGAAGGTCAGATTGACCGCGCCGATCGGGCCGTTACGTTGCTTGCCAATGATGATCTCTGCCTTACCCTTGTCCGGCGTATCGGGGTTGTAGACCTCATCACGATAGATGAACAGGATCAAGTCGGCATCCTGCTCGATAGCGCCGGATTCGCGCAGGTCAGACATGACGGGGCGCTTATTCGGACGCTGCTCCAAACTACGATTGAGCTGGGACAAAGCGATCACCGGCACTTTCAGTTCTTTGGCCAATGACTTCAAGGAGCGCGAGATCTCTGATATCTCCGTCGCACGGTTCTCACTTCCCTTGCCTGCCGGTGACGACATCAACTGAATATAGTCAATCACCACCAACCCCAGACCATTGTTCTGGCGATGCAGGCGTCGCGCACGGGAACGCAATTCCAACGCATTCAAGCCCGGTGTCTCGTCAATAAAGATGGGGGCGTCATTGAGCAGCCCCAAGGCATGCGTCATTCGCGACCAGTCATCATCTTCCAGACGGCCCGTACGCAAAGTGTGTTGATTCAGACGCCCCACGGAACCGATCATACGCATCGCCAATTGCGCGCCACCCATTTCCATACTGAAGATGGCGACCGGCTTTCCTTCCAGCGCCACTGTCTCGGCGATGTTGATGGAGAACGCGGTCTTACCCATACTCGGGCGTCCTGCCACGATGATCAGGTCGCCGGGCTGTAGACCGGATGTCTTGCTATCCAGATCGGTAAAGCCGGTTGAAACACCTGTCACCTCGCTGGCATCTTCACGGCCATACAAGGTCTCGATGCGCTCGACCACCTGCGTCAACAATGGCGGGATCGCTACGAAGCCTTGTTTACCACGATCACCCTGCTCCGCGATCTGCATGACCTTGCTCTCAGCTTCGTCCAGCAATTGACCTGCATCGCGACCGCTGGGATTGTAGGCGCTGGTAGCGATGTCACTACCGACTTCCACCAGCTTGCGCATGATGGCGCGCTCGCGCACGATCTCGGCATAACGACGGATATTGGCGGCTGACGGCACATTCTGCGCCAACGAGCCCAGATAGCTCAGACCGCCTGCTTTCTCCAGCTCTCCATTGCTTTCCAGTGACTCGGCCAGCGTGATGACGTCGACCGGCCTAGCCTGTTCGTTCAATCTGCCAATATGGTGCCAGATCAACCGATGCTCACCACGATAGAAATCCTCCTGCCCCAGCAGGTCGGTGACCTTATCCCAAGCGCTGGTATCCAGCAGGATGCCGCCAAGCACCGACTGCTCCGCCTCAACGGAATGCGGCGGTAGCTTCAGCGCTTCTAGCTGTGCATCTGCGACGGGAGCTGAATAGTTCTGCATGGTTTGCTGACAAATAACGAGAGGGAGATTCTACACTTTTCAGAAAACAAAAAAGGACTGTCGCCAGTCCTTTCTTGTAACTGCCTGAGCGAACGGGATTACTGCTCGCCTAGTACCGAAACGGTCATATCAACAACAACGTCAGGATGCAGCGCGATGCTCACCGGATGATCACCGATCTGCTTCAGGTGACCTTCAGCCATACGCAC
Organism: Gammaproteobacteria bacterium; assembly: GCA_018814405.1. Taxonomy (GTDB): domain Bacteria; phylum Pseudomonadota; class Gammaproteobacteria; order Burkholderiales; family Gallionellaceae; genus Sideroxyarcus. Next base: position 162,972 of record JAHIZO010000005.1, on the reverse strand, counting down.
TTGACCCTTTTCAACCGTGTGGCCTTCAGCAACCAGCGCTGCAGCGATGTCAGCATTGGTCACGGAGCCGAACAGTTTGCCGTCAACGCCGGCCTTCTGAACCATTTGAATGGTCAGACCGGTCAGCTTCTCGCCGCGTGCCGTAGCATCGGCCAGCTTGGCAGCTTCACCCGCTTCCAGTTCCGCACGACGTGCAGCGAAATCCGCCACGTTGCTTTCTGTCGCACGCTTGGCCATGCCTTGCGGGATCAGGAAGTTACGCGCGAAACCATTCTTTACTTTGACCACATCGCCCAACTGGCCGAGGTTGACAACTTTTTCCATAAGAATAACTTGCATGATCTACTCCTTAGTGCAAATCGGTGTAAGGCAGCAGCGCCAAGAAGCGAGCACGCTTCACTGCGGTGCTCAACTGACGCTGATAACGCGCCTTGGTGCCGGTGATACGTGCCGGGATCAACTTGCCATTCTCGGAAACGAATTCCTTGAGGATGTTGATGTCCTTGTAATCCACTTCCGCGATCTTCTCGGCAGTGAAACGGCAGAACTTACGACGCTTGAACAGCTGACGTGAAGAGTTACCCTTCTTGTCGTCTTTTTTCTTAAATACACGAGCCATGATGTGCCCCTATTTCAATGTAACGTTATCAATATGCAGAACCAATTGCGTACTCTTTAGACTGCGCTGCGCCAGAAAACCTTCAGCCTTTAATTGCTGACCGAGCTGCAAACTGCTCAGCTTCTGAGCCATTTCGCCCAGTGCCAGTGCCGGAACTTCACACTGTACTTGACGCTGCATCCCTGCTTCCTGTTGCATCGAGGTGTGGCGCATTCTGAACGCCAATCTCGCCAATCCTGCCGGGGTGTGTCGTAAGCCTTCCGACTCGATCACTTCCCCGTCAATCACACAACGGTTACTGCTCAATCCAAATTACGCTGCTGCTGCGGGCGCTTCGGCTGCTGGAGCCGGCGCTGCTGTAGCAGTGTCAGTCAACGAACGAGACTTCTCTTCCTTCATCATCACGGAAGGCTCAGTCACAGCAACCTTGGTCCTGATGGTCAGATGGCGCAGTACGGCGTCGTTGAACTTGAATGCGTGCTCGAGCTCGTCCAGGGTTTCCTGGTCGCACTCGATATTCATCATCACATAGTGTGCTTTGTGGATCTTCTGGATCGGGTATGCCAGTTGACGGCGGCCCCAGTCTTCCAGACGGTGGATGTGACCGTTCTTGCCAGTCACCAACGTGCGATATCGCTCGATCATCGCAGGCACTTGCTCGCTCTGATCGGGATGCACGATAAATACGATTTCGTAGTGTCGCATTACATCTCCTTGTGGATTAAAGCCCCCCGGCACTCAATGGACGGTGGAGCAAGGTTAAAAACTCCCTTTTTCAGGGAGGCGGGCATTATAGGGAGTTTGAGCGCCCCGTCAAGCGCCAAGTCATTAATCTGCCGCGAGAATCCTGAGCGGAGGACGCTGTATCAACTTGCGCGTCGCCAGCCAGCCGGACAGCATCACGATCACGATGCCCCCGCCGATACCCACCAGCCAGATGAGCGGGTCGAAGTTGGCGGGTATCTCTAGGACGAAGCGTGCCAGCACCCAGCCCAGCAATACCGCCCCGCCAGCCGCGAACAAGCCGCTCAAGCCGCCCAGCACCGCGAACTCGGAAAGGTGCAAACGACGCAGATAGCGACTATCCGCCCCCAGCGTGCGCAGTATCGCCGCCTCGTGGCTGCGCTCGTCCTGTGTGGACAACAATGCGGCATACAGCACGGCCAGTCCAGTCAGCAGAGTGAACAGGAACACCGCACTCACTGTCTGCGCTATCTGATCCATGATGCCGCGCACCTGCGCGATCACCGCACCGGTATCGATCAACAGCAAATTGGGGAACTCGCGCGACAGCTCGTCACCGGCCTGCACCTTGTCCGGCGGCAGATAGAAGCTGGATAGATAGCTGGACGGAAAGTCCTGCAACAATTCCGGTGTCGAGATAACGAAAAAATTCACCTTCATCGAATCCCATTCCACTTTGCGTAGATTGGTGACTTTGGCGGTGAAACGACTACCCGCCACATCATAAGTGAGTGAATCACCGAGTTTGATACCCAGCGTCTTAGCGATGCCCTCTTCCACCGACAGCTCGCCCTTGCCATCTTCAGCCCACCATTGCCCACTCACCAACGCGTTCCATGACGGCATCTGCACCATATAAGAAAGATTGAACTCACGTTCCACCAAGCCACGAGCACGCGGATCAAGATAATCATCGCCACTGATGGCTCGACCATCGATCTCAACCAGACGACCGCGCACCATAGGCTGCATCTCGGGCGCAGCTAATAACTGTCGCTTGAAAAAATCTCGTATCGCGTCGATCTGGTCATGCTGGATATTCACTACGAAACGGTTCGGCGTCTCCGGCGGCAACTTGTTTTGCCAGCCCTGCAACAGATCGCCGCGCACCAGTGTCAGCACCAGCAGTGCCATCCCGCCCAGACTCAGCGCCACCACCTGCACCGCCGCACTGCGTCCGTGGCGAGACAGGTTATTGAAAGCATGTCGCCACTGCGAGCGCATGAAGTACGCATTGCGCGCCAAACCATGCAGCAGCAGCCAAGCTAGCCAACCGAACAGCATCAATCCCGCCAGCAGCCCGCCAAGCACTGCCAGCCCCAGCTTCAAGGAACCGGCATGCCACAGGAACAGACTAGCCAACACCAGCGTCGCCACACCATAGACCAGCCAGCCGCTCGCTTCCGGCGCACCCAGCTCACGGCGCAGCACCCTCAACGGCGAAACCTTGCGCAACTGCAACAAAGGCAGAAAAGCAAAACCCAGCAGTAAGGCGAAACCGCTCACCGACGCCTGCAACAGCGGCAACACGCTTGGTTGCGGCAAGTTCGCATCGCGCATGCTGGCGATACTCTCCACCAGTAACGCTTGCGTGCCGTAACCGAGCAAGCTGCCAAGCAGCACGGCGATCAATCCAAGCAGGATGAATTGGTTCAGGAACAGCCACAGCACCTGCCCCTGCTGCGCCCCCAGACAACGCATCACCGCACAACCATCCAGATGACGCAACACGAATCGCCGCGCCGCCAACGCCATCGCAGCACCGGCCAGGATCGCGGCTGTGAGCGCCGCCAAGCCGAGAAAACTCTCGGCGCGTTCCAACGCCGTGCGGATCTCCGGTCGCGCATCGCGCACATCCTCCAGCTTCTCGTTGCCGGACAGCTTCGCCTGCAGCGCAACCTTTAATGCTGCCACCTGCTTCGCCTCGCCCGCAATCATCAAACGATAGGAGAGTCGGCTCCCCTCCTGCAACAGACCGGTCTCAGCAAGGTCTTGCTCGTTCATCAACACGCGCGGCGCGAAACTCGCGAAGCCGATGGACTGGTCGATGTCCTTCACTATGCGTGCCGCCACCTCGAAACGGCGCGCACCGATACCTACTTCGCCACCGACTTCCAGCCCGAGACGCCGCAACAGGCGTTCGTCCACCCACACAGTGCCGGAAGCTGGGATCGCTTCCGCCACATGCAACTCACCATCGTCGATCTCGATCTTGCCGCGCAAGGGATAGCCACGTTCCACCGCCTGCAACTCACTCAGCAACACCCGCTCGCCATGCGACACCATACTGGGGAATGTCCGGCTCTGAACCACCTGCATACCGCGCGCCAAAGCCTGCTGGCGATAGTCGGAAGAGAACGGGCGTGTGGAGGTGATGCGCAGATCGGCTCCGATCAAACTCTGCGCCTGTTCCTGCAACGCCTGCCGCACACGGTCGGCGAACAGCCCGACTGTGGCCAAACTGCCGACCGCCAGCACCAGTGCCAATAACAACACACGCCATTCCCCGGCACGCCAGTCGCGCCGCAACAGATTAAGGGAGAGGCGTAGCAGATTCATTGCACCACCTCCCCTGCCGCCAGGCGCAATTGCCGCTTGCAGCGCGCAGCCAGTTTGTCGTCGTGCGTCACCAGTATCAAGGTCGTGCCCTGCGCGCGATTCAGTTCCAGCATCAGGTCGATGACCTGCGCGCCGGTGGCGGCATCGAGGTTGCCGGTGGGTTCATCGGCGAACAGTATCTTGGGTTGTGAGACGAAGGCTCGGGCGAGTGCCACCCGTTGCTGCTCGCCACCGGAAAGATGCTTGGGCAGATGGTGCGCACGGGCGGTGAGGCCAACTTGTTGCAATGAGGCTTCCGCGCGCTGGCGCGCATCGCTCACTCCGGCCAGTTCCAGCGGCAGCATCACGTTCTCCAGCGCATTCAGCGCGGGCAGCAACTGGAAGGACTGGAATACGAAACCGGCCAGTTCGCCGCGCAAACGTGCGCGGCTATCCTCGTCCTGCGCGAAGATGTCCGCGCCGTTCAGGGACACACTGCCACTGGTCGGTACATCCAGCCCAGCCAGCAGACCGAGCAAGGTGGATTTTCCAGAACCGGAAGCCCCAACGATGGCAAGGCTATCGCCTGCTTCCACCGCAAAACTGACGTCATGCAGGATAGTGAGCGGACTATCGCCGCTTAACACTTGCTTGGTGAGCCCTGCTGCTTGCACAATCGTTGCCATGAACCTCATCCTTAAAATCGTTTTACTGCTCGCTGCACTGACGCCAATCAACTTCGCGCAGGCCGCCAACAACATCCTTGTCTTCGGCGACAGTTTATCAGCCGGTTACGGCATCGCGCGCGAAGCTTCCTGGGCCCATCTGCTGCAACAGGAATTGAAAGACACACCCTACACAGTGGTCAATGCCAGCATCAGTGGCGAGACGACTTCCGGCGGCATACGCCGCATCGACAAGGCACTGGCCAAACACAAGCCTGCTGTGGTGATCGTCGAACTGGGCGCCAACGATGGACTGCGCGGCTCGCCACTGGCAGAGACTGAAAAGAATCTGAATGCCATCATCAAGCGCGCAAAGAATTCAAAAGCGAAAGTGCTGTTGCTTGGCATCCAGTTACCGCCCAACTATGGCCCTACTTACACCAAACAGTTCCGCAACATATACCCGAAGCTTGCGAAGAAACATGGCGTCGCCTTGCTGCCCTTCATGCTGGAGGGTATTCCGCCCGACCAGTTCCTGCCCGACAACCTGCACCCGAACGCAGCCGCGCAGCCGCGCATTCTGCGCAACGTGATGCAACACTTGAAGCCACTCCTGAACTGATGACAAACCACCTCATCCACGAAACCAGCCCCTATCTGTTGCAGCATGCCGAAAATCCGGTGGACTGGCACCCGTGGGCACCTGAAGTGTTGCAGTTGGCGCATGAGCAGGACAAACCCATCCTGCTCTCCATCGGTTACTCGGCCTGCCACTGGTGCCATGTGATGGCGCACGAATCGTTCGAGGATGCGGACGTCGCGGCCGTGATGAACGAGTACTTCATCAATATCAAAGTGGACCGTGAAGAACGTCCCGACCTCGACCAGATCTACCAGAACGCGCATTATCTGTTGGCGCGCCGCAGCGGCGGCTGGCCGCTGACCATGTTCCTGTCGCCGGATGGCACGCCGTTCTATAGCGGCACCTACTTTCCAAAACAGCCGCGCTACGGCTTACCCGGCTTCCCGCAGCTATTGGGACAGCTCGCACAAGCTTATAAAGAGAAGCGCAGCGAACTCGCCGCACAGAGCCAGCAACTCATCAACGCCCTCGCCGCTTGGCAACCGAAACCGGGCAGTGATGAAACCGCATTCGATGCTTCACCACTTGCCGATGCAGTACACCAGTTGAAACAGAATTGTGACCGCGTGAACGGCGGCTTCGGCGATGCGCCGAAGTTCCTGCATCCGGCTGAACTCGTTCTGCTATTGCGACAGGCCAAAGCACATCAGGACGAGGACGCGCGCCATGTCGCGCTATTCACGCTGCAACAGATGGCACTGGGCGGACTATATGACCAGCTCGGTGGCGGATTCTGCCGCTACAGCGTGGATGCCAGCTGGGACATCCCGCATTTCGAGAAGATGCTTTATGACAACGGCCTGCTGCTCGGCTTGTATTGCGATGCTTGGCTGAACAGTCGCGACCCGCTGTTCGCGCGCATCGTGGAACAGACTGCCATTTGGGTGATGCGCGAGATGCAATCACCGCAAGGCGGCTACTACGCCTCGCTGGATGCCGACTCGGAACATGAGGAAGGCAAGTTCTATGTGTGGCAACGCAATGACATCCGCGACTTGTTGACCGAAGCGGAATACGCCATCGTCAAACCTTATTACGGGCTGGATAGCACACCCAACTTCGAGAACCACGCATGGAACTTGCGCGTGACCCGACCGCTGAGCGAGATCGCATCGTCCATACAGCTCGATCAGCAGCAGGCGACCGAGTTGCTCACTTCGGCACAGGTCAAGTTATTCGCCGTGCGCGAACAGCGCATCCGCCCCGGTCGCGACGAAAAGATATTGGGAAGTTGGAACGGACTGATGATTGCCGGTATGGCGAAGGCGGCACGCATCTTCGGGCGCGATGACTGGAAAGCCTCAGCCCAACGCGCCATGGATTTCGTGCACGATACCTTGTGGCAGGACGGCAAGTTGTACGCCACACACAAAGATGGCAAGACGCATCTGAACGCCTATCTGGACGACCATGCCTTCCTGCTGGATGCCGCGTTGGAAGCTATGCAAACAGAGTATCGCGCGACAGATATGCAGTTCGCCGTGCAACTCGCGGATGCATTACTGGAACGGTTCGAGGATGAAGAGCACGGCGGCTTCTACTTCACCAGCCACGACCATGAAGCACTGATCCAGCGCAACAAGACCGGACAAGACAACGCCACCCCCTCCGGCAACGGCATCGCCACGCAAGCGCTGCTGAGACTTTCCGAATTGACGGGTGATACGCGCTATCGCGATGCTGCAGAACGCTGCCTGAAACTTTTCTATCCATTGATGCAGCAGGCAGCGAGTCAGTGTTGCAGCCTGAACACGGCACTGAACGAGCTGTTGCAGCCACCGTCGTTGCTGGTGTTATGTGGCGACGCAAAAGAAACAGCCGCCTGGCGGGCGGCTGTTTCTGAACACTATGAACCTGACTTGATGGTGATCACGCTGAATGGCAATGAGCAGAACTTGCCTGAGGTACTGGCTAAACCACCACAAGCATCGACCACTGCCTGGCTGTGTCGCGGCCCACAGTGTCTGCCGCCGATCACCAACCTAGCCGCGCTGAAGGCTGAACTATAACCAACCACTTGCGACCGTTCTTTGGTCGCTTAGTGGGGTGGCTAGTTGTTTCATCAGCGTAGCGTCACGCCTTCGCTCTGCGCGCCGAATCCGGGGAACATACTCGCCACACCGGCACCCAGCTTCTTTGCCAGACGATCCGCGATGTTCTCATGTGCGGAGAAGTCGACCACTCTCTCTGTCTTGATGATGTCGCGTGCCACAGAATCCACGCTGCCGATGCCGTCGGCTAATCCCATCTGAATGGCTTTGTCGCCGGTCCAGAATAGGCCACTGAACATCTCCGGTGTCTCATGCAGACGCTTGCCGCGACCGTCACGCACCACCGTGATGAATTGCTGGTGGATGTCTTCCAGCAAGGACTTGGTGAACGCTTCGTGCTTTGGGTTGCGCGGAGAGAATGGATCCATGAAGCCTTTGTTCTCACCCGCCGTCATCAAACGGCGCTCCACGCCCAGCTTCTGCATGGTGCCTGTAAAGCCGAAGCCGTCCATCAGCACACCGATGGAACCGACGATGCTCGCCTTGTTGACATAGATGTTGTCTGCCGCAGCCGCGATGAAGTAACCGCCGGAGGCACACATATCTTCCACCACTACATGCAGCGGGATTTCGGGATGCAGTGCACGCTGGCGCTTGATCTCGTCGTTCACCAGACCGGCTTGCACCGGACTGCCGCCGGGGCTATTCACACGCAGGATGATGCCAGCTGTGTTCTTGTCTTTATATGCATCCTGCAAACTGCCGATGAGATTGTCCGCGTTGGCCATGCTGTCGGCAGCGATCACACCCCTCACTTCGATCAGCGCGGTGTGCTTGCCGCTGGCCAGACCGTCGCCATCGTTGCCGACCAGATCCGCCACCATCGCGAACAAAAAGAACAAGTAGGCGAAAGTCAGCAGCTTGAAGAATATCCCCCAGCGGCGCGTGCGACGCTGCTCCTGGATAGCGGACATCGCCAGTTTCTCCAGTACGTTGCGTTCCCAGTTATCGCCCAGTTCTGACATTTTGCACTCCTTATAAATCGTCTTAGGCGTTGGCCTTCAGCCAAGCGCGCATCTCATTAAAATCATCCAACAAAGCGAGCGGACTCAGTGCGCGCAATTGATCTTCGGGGTGAGCACCATGCGTCACAGCCACAGCATCCACACCAGCGTTGATCGCCATCTGCAAGTCATGCGTGGTATCGCCGATCATCAACACCTGCTCCGGCTGCATGCCCAGTTCATCCATCAACTCTTGCAACATGGCCGGGTGGGGTTTGGAGAAAGTCTCATCCGCAGTGCGCGAAGCGTGAAAATACTTTCTCAGCTCGCTACTGTCCAACACGCGATCCAAACCTTTTCGGCTCTTGCCTGTCGCCACCGCCAGCGCATGACCTGCTTCATGCAGTTCCGCGATAGTCTCGCGCGCGCCGGTGAACAGCGGAATGGTTTGATCTTGTGCAAGGAAGTAATGCCGATAGCGATCAGCCAACGGCTCATACATATCTTCCGGCGCGCTCGGTACCGCATGTTGCAATGCCTGTATCAAGCCCATACCGATCACATGGCGCGCAGCCTCGTCGCTGGGTACAGGAAGATCGAGGTCACGGCAGGCCGATTGAATAGAAGTGGCGATCACCGCCGTGGAATCCATCACCGTGCCATCCCAGTCGAACACGATGAGTTCGTATCGTTTTGACATCTGTACATCCAAAATTGAGGCGCGGATTCTACCATCGCCCTCACCCCTAACTCGTATAATGCGCTCCCTTCTGTTGGACAGCGCTATGTCACCCACATCCATGATCGATCCCAACCTACCCGCCTGGCTGGTCTATTGCCGCCCCGGTTTCGAACGCGACTGTATCGATGAGACACAGGCCAAACCCGTTGAAGCGACTGAGAACAGCGGTTATCTGGTGCTACAAGGCAAAGCTCGCTTGGCGTATAGACAACTCGCTTTCGCCCGCCAATTGCTCAAACTGCACTGCGAAGTACACGGATTGCCGGAGCGCGACCGACTCACGCCTCTGCTCGCTGCCATCCCGCAAGTGCCATCTCGATTCAGTGCGCTCTATCTTGAAGTGCCCGACACCAACGACGGCAAAACCTTGTCCGGCTTCACCAAGCGCTTCCAACCTTTGCTGGAGCAAGCACTGCGCGACAGTGACCGCCTGTCAGATGACACCGACCTGCCACGACTGCACATCTTCTTCCCGTCCGAAGATCGTGCCTTGATCGCCACCAGTGACCCGCGCAACAGCAGCGATGCGCTCAACGGCATCCACCGTGTCAGCATGTCTGCCGATGCGCCAAGCCGTTCCTATCTGAAATTGGCGGAAGCATTCGAAGTGTTTTTAGATAAGCAAGAACAGGAACAATGGCTGAAGCCGAAGATGAACGCTGTCGATCTGGGGGCCGCACCCGGTGGTTGGACTTGGCAGCTGGTACAGCGCGGTTTGAAAGTCACCGCCATCGACAACGGCCCGCTCAAAGGCGCAGCCGCTACACATCCCGACATCAAACACCTGCGTCAGGACGGATTCAAGTTCCGCCCCAAACGCCCAGTAGACTGGCTGGTGTGCGACATGGTTGAACAACCGCAGCGCGTCGCGGCACTGATGACGGACTGGATAATCGAGGGATCGAGCATGAACGCGATCTTCAACTTAAAACTGCCGATGAAGAAGCGTGTGGAAGCTTTAAAGACGGCGCTAGATACCATTCGCGCCACACTCAACAAGAAAGGTCTGCGCTACCGGTTAGACGCCAAGCAGCTCTACCATGACCGCGAGGAAGTCACAGTGTTCCTGCACCGGGAACGACGCTAGACATTCACCCGAATATGCATGGCGGGCTCTCCTCCGCGCCGACTACCACCACGGCGCTCAAAACCGGTGCGCAACTCGATCTGCAACGGGCAAGCTGAATGGATACGGCGGCTGAGTTTGCGCCTATCCATTTCCATGCGCTGACGGTACTCACGCTTATATTTAACAGCGCTATCCAGGCCCGCCACAGCCAGATGCTGCGCGCCACGGACACTGGCCAGCGCATCGCCGGCATGTGGCGCTTCTCCAACTGCGTACGGAATCGTCCTGCCTTGCGTCAGGCTGGGAGTCGAGTTCTGCAGTGATTGGGATAGCGGCGAGCGCATGCTTCGGTGGCTTGAGTGGAATACAAGCCCCTATCGGCATAATTCATAGAATCTTTACGGGAACATTATTTGAGGCGATTGCATGATCGGGACTTGGTTATACCTTTTCATCGATGTGATCAGACGGTCCACCCTCGACCAGGTTATGGCGACGGCGATCCAGACCGGAACGTAATTCGATCAATACTTTCTGGTTATGGATGCGGCGACAGGCTTTGCGTCTGTCTTCAAAAGGCAACCCTTCCTGTTTGTGCGGATGATCACCGTGTTCTTCGGAATGGAGGGCATCAGGCAAGGCTTCAGGATCTCGCGCATGCACCGGCTTCACCGCGTGCACATTACTCAAGCTCTTGACCGCCCTGGAAGTGGGTGTTGCGGCAACTGGCAAGATGGTGGGTACGAAACGCATGATGCTTCCTTTCCCGACTTGATTACCCGATATATCGGCAATCCACAGTAAAAGATTACCTCTATTTAGGCACTACGTCCGGCAAATTGGGATGCGCATCGTGCATCACGATGCGAGACACAAACCCCATCGCCAGTAGATTGGCACCGATGGCGACGTAGCCGACATTGCCATAACCCACGATCTGGCCACTGGCATCCTGCGTGATGATGAAGCCGCTGAGTGTGGCAGCCAGCCCCATCGCTAGCGATTGCACAGTGGCGTTGAGCGACATGAAAGTGCCGCGCAGCTTGGGTTGCGCCGCCGAGGTGATGATGGCCATGGCGGGGATGAAGCGCCCAGAGACCAGCACGAAGAACAGGGTAGTGAACACCAGGAACAGGTTAAGCGAGGCGTGTTCCACCTGCGTCACCAGCAGAATGGGCAACATGGCGCAGAACGCGACGATACGGTAGACCTGTACCTTGCCGGCGGCGTCTGCCCAATGCCCGATTGCGCGCGCGGTGAACAAGGTTGCCGCGCCACCCACCAGATAGATGTAGGCGATGTCATGCTGGCTGATGCCGATGTTGTTCACCGCATACACCGTGATGTAGGGGATAACGGTAAAGCCTGAAAAGATGATCATGGCGGTCAGGGTCATGGCGCGCCAATGGTTGGGGTCGCGCATCACGGCGAACAGATCGATGAAGGGATGGGCCCTTTTCTCCTGATTCAGGTGATGGCGCAGTTCCGGCAATACGCGATGGGCGATGAGCAAGAAGATCGCCACCAACGTCACGATGAACACGAACGGTGCTCGCCAGTGGAACAGGCTGGCCAGCCACAGCGAGAGCGGCACCCCCGCCACCGTCGAGAACGAGAAGGCTGCGGCGATCGTACCGCTGGCTTTGGCGCGTCGCGCGAAAGGAATGGTGTCGCCAACGATGGTCTGCACCAGCGCCCCCAGCACACCACCGAACGCCCCGGCCAGACCGCGCGCGACAAGCAAGCTGGCGTAACTAGGCGCGATAGCGCAGGCCAAGGTCGCCAAGCCGAACAGCACGAAGATCACCAGCAAGAAGCGTTTGCGCTCGAAACGGTCGACAAAGGTGGCGGCGAACAGGCCGGAGAACGCCGCGCTAAAACTATAAGACGCCACCAGCAGCCCGAACTCGTGCGTGGTGATACCCAGCTCGTTCATCAGCATCGGGCCCAGCGGCATCATGATCATGAAGTCGAGGATGTGGCTGAACTGGATGGCGGCCAGCGTCAGCAGCAGGGCACGTTCTGAACGGACGGGCTGGGTCATTACACCTTGTCCAGCCGGTCGATGAACTTTTGCAGTTCCGGGGCTAAAGGTGCCTGGATGGTCAGCGACTGTTCGGTCAGTGGATGCTTGAAGCTGATGCTGTGTGCATGCAAGAACATGCGCTTCAACCCCTGCTTCATCAATTCTTTATTACGTGCGAAGTCACCATATTTGTCGTCACCCGCGATGGGAAAGCCCAGATGCGACAGATGCACGCGGATCTGGTGCGTGCGCCCGGTCTTCAGCTCGGCTTCCAGCAGCGAGAAGCCAGGCCAGTTCTTTTGCAGATTGAAGATAGTATGGGACTGCTGACCATCCTCGCGCACCATCACCCGCTTCTCGCCCTGCGGCGTGTCAAATTTGTGCAGCGGTAATTTCACATGCTGGCGCACGTTGTGCCATTCCCCCAGCACCAGCGCGTAATAGCGCTTGTCACTGTTGCCCTCGCGCATGATCTCGTGCATACCGACCAATGCCGAACGCTTCTTGGCGATCAGCAGGATACCGGAGGTCTCACGATCAAGACGGTGTACCAATTCCAGAAACTTGGCCTGCGGACGGGCGCTGCGCATCTGCTCGATGACACCGAAGCTCACCCCGCTGCCGCCGTGCACCGCCGTACCCGCCGGTTTGTTGATGGCGATCAGCGCATCATCCTCATAAAGGATAGGGAATTCTGTGGCCGGGACGTACTCGCTCTGCGGCTTTTCAGCGACGCGGATGGGCGGAATACGCAGCACATCGCCCATTTGCAGGCGATAGGTCTGGTCGATACGCTTCTTGTTGACCCTGACTTCACCGCGCAGGATGCGGTAGATATGGCTCTTGGGGACGCCTTTCAGGTGCTTGAACAGGAAATTGTCGATGCGCTGGCCTTCGCCGCCCTCATCTATTTCGACCCAAGTTACGGATTCTTTGCCTAAACCGCTCATTATTGAATATACTCCGCGCCTCGCGTGTGCGCCTTCGTCGAAACGGGATGTAAATTACTTTCCCCGTCCAACCCAAGGCAGGCAATCAAGCCGCCTACGAAGCAGCCCCGCCCGGTTAATCTCACTCACCGGAGACAAGCAGTGATGGTAAATGATTTGCGCGCTCTAAGCACGAAGCAGAATAGATTTTAGTGTGTTGCCCAACTGTTGGGCGACACACAAACAAAGACAAGCTAACAACGAGAACAAGCACTTGGACCATCGTCAGCATCACGATTCGAATATCCGCCTTCTCGCGCGCCCTTAAGCGCGTAGCTTCGTCCTGCCCGTGTCAGAGCGCGGGAGAAAAATAATGAAACGCATGCTATTCAATGCGACGCAACCGGAAGAACTCCGCGTCGCCATCGTTGACGGTCAGAAACTGGTCGACCTCGATATCGAAACAGCCGGTAAAGAATCACGCAAGAGCAATATCTACAAAGCCGTCATCACCCGCCTCGAGCCCAGCCTCGAAGCTTGCTTCGTAGAATACGGTGGCACCCGCCACGGTTTCCTCCCCTTCAAAGAAGTCGCCCCGCAGTATTACCAAGCGGGCGTCGGTAGCCGTCCCAGCATCAAGGAAGCACTGAAAGAAGGCCAGGAACTGCTGGTGCAAGTCGAAAAAGACGAGCGCGGCAACAAGGGCGCCGCCCTCACCACCTACATCAGCCTGGCTGGTCGCTATGTGGTGCTGATGCCGAACAACCCGAACGGTGGTGGCGTATCGCGCCGCATCGAAGGTGAAGACCGCAACGAACTGCGCGACACACTGGCGCAGATCGACGTCCCCAAGGGCATGAGCATCATCGCCCGCACCGCAGGCATCGGCCGCAATGCCGAGGAACTGCAATGGGACTTGAACTACCTCAAACAACTGTGGGACGCCATCGAAGGCGCTTCGCAGTCCGAAAAAGCCCCTTCCCTGATCTATCTGGAAAGCAGTCTGGTGGTTCGCGCCATCCGTGACTACTTCAACCCGGACATCGGCGAGATCCTGGTCGACACCGACGACATCTTCGAGCAGGCACAAGCCTTCATGGGCACGGTGATGCCGGACCACGTGAACCGCATCAAGCGTTATCACGATGACGTGCCGCTGTTCTCGCGCTTCCAGATCGAACACCAGATCGAATCGGCCCATGCCCGTCAGGTGAACCTGCCTTCCGGCGGTGCCATCGTGATCGACCATACCGAAGCACTTACCGCCATCGACATCAACTCCGCGCGTTCCACGCGCGGTACCGACATCGAGACCACCGCATTCAATACCAATCTGGAAGCGGCTGACGAGATCGCCCGCCAACTGCGCTTACGCGACTTGGGCGGCCTGATCGTGATCGACTTCATCGACATGGAAGCCACCAAGAACCAGCGCGCTGTGGAAGACCGCCTGCGCGATGCGCTGCACTTCGACCGCGCACGCATCCAGAGCGCAAAGATCTCGCGTTTCGGCCTGCTGGAACTTTCACGCCAACGCTTGGCACCGAGTTTGGAAGAAGGCAATCACTCCACCTGCCCGCGCTGTAACGGTATCGGCCACATCCGCGGCACGGAATCCTCCGCTTTGAACATCCTGCGTATCATCCAAGAAGAAGCGATGAAGGACAGCAGCGCCGCCATCTATGCACAAGTGCCGGTAGACGTCGCCACCTTCTTGCTCAACGAGAAGCGATCCGACATCAACCGCATCGAACAGCGCTTCAAAGTACGCGTCACGCTGATCCCCAATCCGCACATGGAGACACCGCACTATTCGGTGGATCGTCTGCGCATGGACGACATCACAGCGGACCACTTGCAAGCCAGCTACAAGCAAGTCGTGGCACCGGAAGAGACCAAGCCGGTCACCGCAACACCCGAGAGCAAGATCGCACAACGCCCACAGGCCGCTGTACGGAGCATCACGCCGACACAGCCTGCACCGAAGCACACAGAAAAAGTCGAGAAGAAGACTTCCCTTCTCGGTAGCTTGTTCGGCTGGATCAAATCTTTGGGCGGCGAAAGCGAGCCGGAAAAACCGGCTATCGAAACCCGCAAGGGCGGCAGCCGCAACAATGGTCGTCGCGAACGCGGTGACAAACGCCGTGACCGTGGCGAGCGTGGTGAACGCAGCGAAAGTGGCAAGAAGGCTCGCCGTGATCGTGATGAAGCTCCCCGTCTGGAAGTCGCTGACAAGGAGCAACAAGGCAATCGCAAAGAGCGTCAACCGCGCCCGCCTCGCCAGCCACGTCAGGAAAAAGACGAGAACAAGCCAGTACTGGAAGCGACTCCTGCCAATGTCACTGAGCAACAAGGACCTGAAGGCCAGCCTCGTGAAGGCGGTCGCAAACGTGGTCGCCGCGGTGGTCGTCGCGAACGCGAGCGTCGTGAGCAGCTAGATACGCCGGAAACAAATAGTGCCGAGACTTCCGCACAGGGAGCACAAGCACCGGTCGCACGTGAAGCCAGAACACCGGCGCGCGTGAAGCCTTCGGAGTACGTGGCTTACCCTGCCGGCATGACTCGTCCGGTCACACCGACCGAGATCGTGTGCTATCCGACCAACAAGCCGGTTGTGGCTGCTGCACCTGTTGAAGTGCCAGTTGTAGCACCCGTAGCTGCAGTTAGCGCACCTGTCGTGGCGAACAAGGCACCGATCGCAGCCGACCTGAGCGCCACCGGCCTGACAATGATCGAGACCGACCCGAACAAGGCCGCCTCTGTTGTTGCACCAACACAAGAAAGAACTGCGCATTCACCGCGTCGTCGTCAACGTCCTCGTGAGGTCTATACCATCGAGAACAGCGAACCGCTGCAACAGGTGGAGACACGTTCAGGCAACTGATCGAAGCAAGCCTCAAATATAAACGCCCGGAAAGCCGGGCGTTTTTTATTGCCAAATCATATCCTAACGCCCCAGCAGCATCTCTATCTGCTTGCGGAATCCCTCACAGTCGACATTCGATGCGGGCGCGCTACGATGACTTTCTCCTGACATCAGTTTAATACTCAAATAACACTGCTTCGCCACGCCTTTTCCCGGATGATCGACCTCAATGGCCTCAATCTGCCCCGCCTCAATATTCAGCGGCAGGAAATGGCTTCCCGCGTAACGTAGCGTGATGCGCTGTGCGCTGACATCAGCCTCTGTGAAACTGCCGTATTGTTCCTTGTAGGTAAGGATGCCGAACAATAGATAGAATAAGCAACCCAAAATGACCGCCGTAGAGTTCCGTATCTCTGATTTGGTCCCCTCCAGTGATGCCGTCATCAACACAGTCGTGATGACTACCACCAGCGCACCCCAGAACATGGACATCTGAAAAGCATGCAGCATCTCGGCTTCATTTACGAATGTCAGCAACATGTCAGCTCCCCAGTTGTGATCGGATATGTTTTAGCAAACCACGCGAGGCATCCTCGACCAGATCGAGTACATGCTCGAAACCATCTGCACCGCCGAAATAAGGATCGGGGACTTCACGCTCTTTGTGGTGCTCGGCAAACGCCAGGAATAGTCCCAGATGGCTTTGCGTATCACGAGGGCGCAGGTTTTGCAGTATCGAAAGATTGGCCTCATCCATCGCCAGCACATAATCGAAGCGTGCAAAGTCCCCCTCCTCGGCCTGACGTCCACGCAAGCTATTCATTTCGTAACCGCGTTGTTTTGCCGCCCGCTGCGTGCGGGAATCGGGTGGCTCGCCGATGTGATAATCATGTGTACCCGCCGAATCGATATGGATGACATCAGTCAGCCCTTCCTCATCAACGTAGTGTCGGAACACCGCCTCTGCAGTCGGTGAACGGCAGATATTGCCCATGCAGACAAACAGCACGTTAACTTTCATGGCTCAACTCACAATGGGGATAAGAATACGCTCTCACGCAACTTCTTCAACTGGTCGCGTAATTGAGCGGCTTTTTCGAATTCCAGATTCTTGGCAGCCTGCAGCATCTCTTTCTCCAGACGCGCCAACTCCTTTGAGACTTGCTTCTCACTCATCGACAGATATTTCGCCTCTGTCTGCGCAGCCTTCAAAGACTTGCGCTCGGCGTCCACGTCGTATTCGGTGTCAATGATGTCCTTGATGCGCTTGATCACAGATTGCGGCGTGATGCCATGCGCTTCATTGTGCGCGATCTGTTTGGTGCGGCGCCGATCAGTCTCGTCGATGGCCTTGCGCATCGAGTTGGTGATGCGGTCGGCATACAGGATGGCTGTGCCATGCAGGTGACGCGCCGCGCGGCCTATGGTCTGGATCAGCGAGCGTTCCGAACGCAGGAAGCCTTCCTTGTCCGCATCTAGGATGCCGACCAGCGACACCTCGGGGATATCCAGCCCTTCGCGTAGCAGGTTGATGCCGACCAGCACGTCAAACATGCCCAAGCGCAGATCGCGGATGATCTCCACCCGTTCCACAGTCTCGATGTCCGAGTGCAGATAACGCACTTTGATACCGTGCTCGGCGAAATACTCGGTGAGGTCCTCGGCCATGCGTTTGGTCAGCGTGGTGACCAGCACGCGCTCGCCTTTCTTGATGCGTGCCGTGGCCTCGCTCATCAGGTCGTCCACCTGGTGGGTGGCGGGGCGCACTTCTATCACCGGGTCTATCAATCCGGTCGGACGTACCACCTGCTCCACCACCTGCCCCTGATGCTCGGCTTCGTAGGTTGACGGCGTGGCCGATACGAACACTGTCTGACGCATCACCTTCTCGAATTCGTCAAAACGCAAGGGACGGTTGTCCATCGCTGAAGGCAGACGGAATCCGTAATTGACCAGATTCTCTTTTCTGGCGCGGTCGCCTTTGTACATGGCGCCGATCTGCGGCACGGTGACATGGCTCTCATCAATGATCATCAGTGCGTTCGGCGGCAGGTAATCCATCAATGTCGGTGGCGCTTCGTTCGGGCCACGACCGGAAAGATGGCGCGAGTAATTCTCGATGCCTTTGGTGAAACCGATCTCGGCCAGCATCTCCAGATCGTGCCGTGTGCGCTGTTCGATGCGTTGCGCTTCCACCATCTTGTTCTCCTTCTGGTAGTAGGCGATGCGCTCGGCCAGTTCAAGCTTGATGGTCTCGATGGCGCGCAGTGTCGTCTCGCGCGGCGTCACGTAGTGGCTGGAAGGGTAGACGGTGTAACGCGGCACACGGGTCTGGATATGGCCGGTGAGCGGATCGAATAAGGCCAGCGATTCCACTTCGTCGTCGAACAGCGTCACGCGCAGGGCGTTCTCATTGCTTTCCGCAGGGAAGATGTCGATCACATCACCGCGCACACGGAAGTTGCCGCGCGCGAAGTCCACATCGTTGCGCTCGTACTGCATGGCGACCAGACGCTGGATCACATCGCGCTGTGCCATCTTCTCGTTTTCGCGCAGGTGCAGGATCATGCCGTGGTAATCCACTGGGTCACCGATACCGTAGATAGCGGACACGGTGGCAATGATCACACAGTCCTGTCGTTCCAACATCGACTTGGTGGCCGACAAGCGCATCTGCTCGATCTGCTCGTTGATACTGGAATCCTTTTCGATGTACACATCACGCGACGGTACATAGGCTTCCGGCTGGTAGTAGTCGTAGTAGGAGACGAAGTATTCGACCGCGTTCTCGGGAAAGAACTCGCGCATCTCGGAATACAACTGCGCGGCCAGTGTCTTGTTCGGCGCCATAAGGATGGCGGGCCGGCCGGTGCGTGCGATGACGTTGGCCATGGTGAAAGTTTTTCCGGAGCCGGTCACCCCCAACAGGGTTTGATAAGCCAGACCATCGTTAATACCCTCCACCAGTTGCGCGATAGCCGTCGGCTGATCGCCTGCCGGTTCGAATGGCAAGTGAAGCTTGTATGGACTATCCGGGAAGGTGATGGTCTTCATCGATTTCAGGTGTTAGGCAAAACCCGAATGCTTACTTCTTGAATCTGGTGGACAGCAGGAATCCCACCACCGCCCCACCTGCACCGCACAACAGGATCTTGTTGCGCATCTCGGCCAGACCGGACACCGAGCTCCAAGCGCTCTGCAAGGCATTGCCACCGAACGACAGCAGGCTGTTCACACTGACATAGTGGCCGGCGATCTTACCGAAGACGCCGTAGCCGATCGCCATACCTATCACTGCGCATATCAGAATGAATACGATCTTTTGCATCCCTGCCTCCCTAACCGAATTGAACACCGATGGTGGCGACCGCCAGCGTGAGCAATCCCAATGATAGATTGATGGCGACCAGCTGGCGTATCTTGTTCAACATGGCAGCCGCTTCTTTCCAGCGCTCTTTCTCCACATTCAGGCTGAACGGCACGAAGCAGCCGAAGAACACATAGACGTAGACAGCGACCATCACTAGACCGAGCAGCAGCATGATATGCACATAATGGCCCACATTGCCCATGCCGCCATACAGGTAGATCAGATACAGGCCGCTGAGCAAGATGGCGCCAATGGATAGCCATACCCAGTTGAAAAAGCGACTGAACACCCCATTCCACAGACGCAGACGTTCCGGCGGTTGCAGCACACTGGCCGCAGTCGGACGCAACACTAGGTAAGCGAAGAACATCCCGCCGATCCAAACGACGACGCCAAACAGATGTAGTAATTTCAAAAAGGTCAGCATATAGGCTCCTGTGAAAGTGGTGCGATCGCTTCTCGCACTGGTTTGAATGATAGTCGATGGATGTCCAGCACACCGTGTGTACGCAAGGCCGCCAGATGAACAACCGTGGGATAACCCTTGTGCGCATCGAATCCGTATTGCGGATAACGCTCGTGCATCTGCAACATGATCTCGTCGCGTGCGGTCTTGGCCAAGATTGATGCAGCAGAGATCGCTGCCACTTTGCTGTCCCCCTTGACGATCGCTTCACTGGGGATGCCGGTGTCCGGGCAATACAGGCCGTCCACCAGAATCTGTTGCGGCCGCAGCGACAAGCCTTCGACTGCACGCTTCATCGCCAGCAAGGTCGCTTGCAGGATATTGATCTCGTCGATCTCGTGCGGCTCGGCATAGGCGACGCACCAAGCCAATGCCTGCTCGCGGATGATGGGTGCCAAACGGTCACGCTGCTTCTCGGACAATTTCTTGGAGTCGGCCAGACCAGCGATGGGACGTGCAGGATCGAGGATCACCGCCGCCGCGCTCACCGGCCCGGCCAGCGGGCCGCGACCGGCTTCATCCACACCGCAGATGAGCAGACTAGTCTGCATCTTTTATCAGGAACGGCAATATCGCTGCCGCCGCTTTCTGCGCAGTATTCTGGCGCAAAATGTGATGCATTGCGGTGAAGGTCTGCTCCAACTCTGCCACAGCCGATTTGCTGTTAACTAAGTTCAATAATGCTTGTGCCAGATTCTGCGGCGTCGCATCGTCCTGCAGTATCTCGGGTACCACAAAACGCTCTGCCAGAATATTGGGGAGTCCCACCCAGCGCTGATACATCTTGCGCCTATGCATCCACCAGGACAGTGCTGGCATCTTGTAGGTGATGACCATTGGCCGCTTGAGCAATGCAGCTTCCAGCGTCGCGGTGCCGGAGGCGACCAGCACACCGTCAGCAGCGATCATCGCGTCATGCGAATGACCGAACAACAGCGTCATCGGCAGATCCTGTGCATGCAGTTTCCAGCGCACATGCTCGAAGATGTTACGTGTCTCGCGTGTCGCCAACGGCACCAGGAATTGCGCCTCGGGACATTGCTGCCATATCTGTTTGGCGGTCTCGATATAGGTCTCGGCAAGCTGGCGCACCTCGCTCTGGCGACTGCCCGGCAACAGCGCGAACACCTTAGCGGTCTTGGGCAGAATACGCATCTGTTCTCGCATCGCTTCTCGCTTGGGCTGCTCGGGCATGAAATCGGCCAGCGGATGACCGACGTATGTGACCGGCACACCGGCCTGCTCATACAAAGGCGCTTCGAACGGAAACAGTGCCAGTATGTGTGAGACAGCCTTTTTGATCTTGTTGATACGCTCGCCGCGCCAAGCCCAGATGGAAGGACTGACGTAATGCACGGTCGGGATGCCGTGGGATTTCAAAGCCAGCTCAAGATCGAGATTGAAATCGGGTGCGTCCACGCCGATGAATAAGTCCGGTTTTTGCGCGATGAAACGTTTACGTAACTGATTGCGGATGCCGACGATCTCACGGTAATGGCGCAGCACTTCGACGTAGCCGCGTACGGCGAGCTTTTCCAAAGGGAACAGGACTTCCATACCGATTACCTGCATCTTGGGGCCACCGATACCGATGAAACGCACTGCCGGATAGGCTTGCTTGATTGCCTGCATCAACATGCTGGCGAGCATATCGCCCGACGCCTCGCCCGCCACGATGGCGATGGTCTTGACTGGTTCAGACATGATTAACGGACGATGCCGCGCTGGCTACGTCCGAGGAAATCCACCATAGCCTGCAGCTCGGGATGCGCGGCCGCTTGCGCGGCCAATGCTGACTTTGCCTCCTCCAGCGTCATGCCGGATTTGTACAAAGTCTTGTAGGCTCGTTTGATCGCCATCACGGCAGCGCTGGAGAAGCCACGACGCTTCAGACCTTCCGAATTGGTGCCATGAGGCGCTGCGGGATTGCCGGAGACGGTGACATAGGTCGGAATATCCTGGAACAGGATGCTGCCCATGCCGGTGATGACATGTGCACCGATCTGCACGAACTGGTGCACCACTGTGAAACCACCGAGGATGGCAAAATCTTCCACGATCACATGCCCGGCCAGTTGCGCGTTGTTGGCGAAGATGGTGTTGTTGCCGACCTGGCAATCATGCGCCAGATGTACATAGGCCATGATCCAGTTGTTGTTGCCGAGGCGCGTCACACCGCCGTCCTGCTCTGTTCCCAAATTGAAGGTGCAGAACTCACGGATCATGTTGTTGTCGCCGATCTCTAAACGTGTCGGCTCGTTTGCATACTTCTTGTCCTGCGGGATCTCGCCCAGCGAGGAGAACTGGAAGATGCGGTTGTTCTTACCGATGGTGGTGTGACCATTGATGACCACATGCGGACCAACCGTGGTACCGGCACCGATCTGGACGTGCTCACCGATGATAGTGTAAGGACCGACACTGACATCGTCGGCCAGCTTGGCGCCCGGATGGATGATGGCGGTCGGATGGCGCAATTCGCTCATTACTTATCCTTGATTGCGCAGATCAGTTCCGCTTCAGCAGCGATCTGTCCATCCACTTCGGCCGTGCCCTTGAACTTGAACATACCACGACGATTCATGGTCAGCTCCATGCGGAAGATCAATTGGTCACCAGGGCTGACAGGACGCTTGAAGCGCGCATTGTCGATACCGACGAAGTAGTACACCGAATTCTCATCCGGCTTTGTACCCATGCTCTTGAACGACAACAAGGCGGAAGCCTGCGCCATCGCCTCAATGATCAACACGCCCGGCATCACCGGGTGATGCGGATAGTGGCCGGGGAAGAACGGCTCATTCATGGTCACGTTCTTGAGCGCCACGATGCGCTCGTTCGGCACCACGTCCAGCACGCGGTCGATCAACAGGAACGGATAACGGTGCGGCAGGTGTTCCAGTACTTCATGTATGTCCATGGTGATGCTCATGCTTCTCTCCCCTTCAATGTTTCAATATCGTGTTCAAGTTGTTTGATGCGTTTCGCCATCTCGTCCAGGTGGCGCAGTTGTGCCGCGTTGCGCCGCCAGGCTTGATTGTCGCTGAACGGATAGGTGCCGGTGTAGCTGCCCTTCTCGATGCTCTTGGTGATCACCGTACCGGCAGAGACTTCCACTTCGTCCGCAACCTGCAGATGACCGAGGATGATGGCGCCCCCGCCGATGCGGCAGTAACGTCCGATGCGCGCGCTGCCCGCGATGCCAACACAGCCGGCGATGGCGGTATGCGCACCGATGCGCACGTTGTGTGCGATCTGGATCTGGTTGTCCAATTTCACGCCCTCTTCGATCACGGTGTCGTCCAGCGCACCACGGTCGATGGTGGTGTTGGCACCGATCTCGACATGGTCGCCGATGACGACGCGACCGATCTGCGGGATCTTCAGCCAGCGCCCTTCTTCCATAGCGATGCCGAAGCCGTCTGCGCCGATCACGGCACCGGAATGTACGATGACGTGATCGCCCAGCGTACAACCATGATACACGCTGGCATTGGGATACAGCCGCACATGCTCACCCAGCGTCACCTGCTCACCGACCATGCAACCGGCCATCACCACGCAGCGTGCACCGATACGCGCGCCCTCCCCTACCCATACATTGGCACCAATATGCGCATCCGGAGACACATGCGCGCCTGCATCGATTACCGCGCTGGGATGGATGCCGGGCGCATACTCACGCAAGGGATTTAGAAATGCGGACAGCTTGGCAAAATAGGAATACGGATTAGCCGCCACGATACGCGGGCGCTGGGTCAGCTCGACATCGGCGGCACCAAGTATCACCGCGGAAGCATGACTATCTTCCAGTTGTTTGCGATATTTTGTATTGGCAAGGAAAGCGATATGACCTTGACCGGCCTTTTCCAGCGTGGCGATCTGCGATACGGCAGTTTGTGCATCTCCCAGCACCTGTCCGCCGAAGCGGGCAACGATGTCGGCTAGGCTGTAGTTCGGTCGCTCCATCTATCCCACCTATCGAACTATCACTTGCCCGATGCGGACAGTGGTTCGCCTTCCAGATATTTGAGTACCTTGTCTGTGATATCTACACGCGGATTCCGGTAGACGGCTTCCTGCAATATGACGTCATATTGTTCGCTCTCCGCAATGGCACGGATCGCTTTGTCTGCCTTGGCGAGGATCTGTGCCAGCTCTTCGTTCTGGCGCAGGCTCAGGTCCTCGCGGAACTCGCGCTGGCGAGTTTGCAGTTGAAGATTGAGGTTGGCGATCTCGCGTTCTTTGATACGACGCGAAGCATCGGACATCTTGCTGCGGTTCTTATCCAGATCCTGTTGTGCATCCTTGAGTTCACCAGCCAGCTTCTTGATCTCCTGATCGCGCACGGCGAACTCTTTATCAATTTTTTTCTGGGCTGCAAGTGCCTGCGCAGATTCGCGCAGGATACGTTCGGTATCGACGATGCCGATCCGGAAATCGCTCGCCTGAACATTGGATGCGATCAGTGCTCCAAAAATGAATGTAACGAATATGTTCTTCATGTTTACTCCTTGTTGGACGCCTAGCCCGCGAAGATATCGCCCGTTAGAACATGCCGCCCATGGTGAACTGGAAGAATTGCAATTTGTCCTGCGGCTGCGAATTCAATGCCTTGGCCCAACTGATCTGTATCGGACCGGCTGGTGAGAACCAGGTCAGTCCCAAGCCGCCAGCATAGCGCATTCCCTCCGACGCCGGCTGCTGCGTAGCATCGCCGTAGACCGCGCCGCCGTCAACGAACAGACTCATGCGCAGCGACCTGCTCTTTTCCATGCCCGGCATGGGGAACAGGATCTCGGCATTACCCACCACACGCCTGTTACCGCCCAGCGAATAGCCGTTGCCGTCGCGCGGCCCCAGTGAGTTGTAATCATATCCGCGTACAGTTCCCGATCCCCCCGCATACAGATTCTTGAAGAACGGTAAGGTCATGCCGCTATAGCCGTCCGCCACCCCCAAGTCACCGTTCAGGTGCAGGATCAGGCTCTCGGTCAGCGGTTGGTACCACTGCTGGGTGTAAGTGAACTTGTAAAAACGCTGTCCTGATACCGGCAGAGAGGCTTCGATATTGGCGCGTTGCGTCGCCCCTTCACTCGGGAACAGCGCGTTATCGCGCGTATCACGCGACCAGCCGATGGTACCCAGCACGTTCTGATTAGTCTTGCCAAAGGTGGCAATGTAATCGATGAATCGCTGCGGACTATTGGTGGTCAAGCCAATTGCGGTGTTCTCCAGTGCCAGTCCGTAATGGAACATCTCTTCGTCACTGATCGGCACAGCGTAGCGGATACCTGCGCCGTAGGTCTCTGAGGTGTACTGGCTGATAGAAGTCGAAGTTACATCTGAACGGCGCTTATAGATATCGAAGCCGCGGCTGACACCGTCATCCGTGTAATACGGATTGGTGTAGGACACAGAATAAACCTGGTTCACCTTGCTGGTGTTGATCTGGGTAGACAGGTAGTTACCGGTACCGAACAGGTTGGTCTGCGTAACGCCCCCCATGAAGGTAAGACCCTCGCCGTTACTGAAACCCATACCGATGTTGAAGTTACCGGTCGATTTCTCTGCCACCGTCAGATCCAGATCGAGTTGGTCGGTGCTGCCGGGTACCTGATGTGTCTCTACATTCACGCTTTCAAAGAAATCCAATCGATCGATGCGCTGCTTGGACTTTTTGATCTTGGAGGTGGCGAACCAACCGCCTTCCATCTGTCGGAACTCGCGCCGCACGACTTCGTCCTTGGTCTTATCATTGCCAGAAATATTGATGTTACGCACATACGCGCGTTGCATAGGGTCAACCACGAAGGTGAATGCAGCCTGGTGCTTCTCTTTGTCGATATCCGGTACGATGTTAACGTTGGCGAAGGCATAGCCCTCCTCGCCCAGATTCTCGCGGATCTTCTCCGAAGCGGCAGTCAGCGCCTCACGCGAGAATACCTGCCCCGGCTGCACATCGACCATGGCGCGCAAAGCTTCGTTACTGAACACGTTCTTGGCACCCGCCACCTTGATGTCGGAGATGGAATATTGTTCGCCTTCTGCCAGATTGAGTGTGATGTAGATATCCTTTTTGTCGGCAGAGATCGTTACATTGGTCGAATCGATGGAGAAATCCATATAACCCGAATTCAGGTACAGACTACGGATGGACTCGATGTCGGCGGACAGCTTGGGCTTGGAATATTGATCATTGTTGGTGAGCCAGGAGAACCAGCCGGGTGTGGTCAGCTTCATCTCGCCCAACAGATCGTCATCACTGAAATGCTGGTTGCCGATGATATTGATCTGACGGATCTTGGATGGCTTGCCTTCGACCACGACCAGACTGACAGCAACGCGATTGCGCTCCAACTCGGTCACCGTGGTCTTCACTACCACCCCATACTTGCCGCGAGCGATGTACTGCCGCTTCAATTCGTTCTCGGATTTCTCCAAGGCCGATTTGTCGAAGATGCGACCTTCGGCCAGCCCGACCAGCTTGAGGTTGTCCAGCAACTGCGGCTTGGGAAAATCTTTGATGCCGTCCAGTTCGACACTGGCAATGGTCGGACGCTCCTGTACGCGTACCACCAACACGCCCTGATCGGCCAACAGTTGCACATCCTTGAAAAAACCGGTAGCAAACAGGGCATGCAGCGCTGCCGTTGAACGTTCGTCGTCCAGTGTATCGCCGACCTTGACCGGCAGATAGCTGAATACGGTCCCTGCCTCGGTGCGCTGAATACCCTCGATGCGGATATCTTTCACTACGAAAGATTGACCTGCCCAGGCGGACGCGCCATATACAAGCGCGATCACGCCAGCTAGTTTTATAAAATCCATTATTTATCAACCCAAAATCAGGCGGCTCACGTCGTTGTACAACGCAAAAGCCATCATGGTCACCAAGAGTGCGATACCGACTTTCTGTCCTGCTTCCCACAGATCGTCAGAGACCGGACTGCCCTTGAAAAATTCGACCGAATAATACAGCAAATGACCGCCATCCAATAACGGGATCGGCAGCAGATTCAATATTCCCAGACTGATGCTGATCAGTGCCAAGAAACCCACATAGGCCCCCAAGCCCATCTGCGCCGACTGACCGGCATAGTCGGCGATGGTGATCGGGCCGGACAGGTTCTTCAGCGACACTTCGCCCATGACCATCTTGCCCATCATCTTCAGGCTGATGACGGCCGTCTCCCAAGTCTTGCTTAGCCCTTCAGACAGTGCTCGCAACGGCGGGTAACGTACTTCAGTCAGCAATGCCTCAAAAGCTTTTTGATCGATCTGTGCCCCCGCACCGATACGGCCGATACGTTCGCCTTTATCCATCATTGCTGCCGGCTTGATAGTCAGGCCCATCAGCGCCCCGTCACGTTCGATCTCCAGCTGCAAAATATGCTCGGGATTGGCGCGTATCACTTTGACCCAATCTTCCCATAGCGCAATCGCTTCGCCGTTCACGGTCAGCACCAAGTCACCTGTTTTCATGCCCGCCTGCGCCGCCGCCCCGTCATTGGTCAACTGCCCGATGACCGGATACACCGGCGGCTGATAAGGTAGCAAGCCCAACTTACGCATGAAGTCGCCATCCAGGTCGGCCGCGCTCAGATACGACATATCTAGGTCACGCACCATGACAACACCGGCTTTGTCTCGCAGTTCCAGTGTGGCAGCGCGCTGCTGCAGGATCAGTTCAAGCAGGGTCCAACGTACCTCTTGCCAACTTTGCGTGGCTTTTCCGTTGATGCTGACGATGGTGCTTTGAGTTTGCAAGGAAGCGACTGCAGCCGGGGTGCCGGACGCTATCTCCCCCAGCACCGGCTTGACCCCCGGCACACCGTACATGAACAACGCCCAGTACAGCACGACAGCCAACAGCAGATTGGCCAGCGGTCCTGCCACCACGATAGCCATGCGCTGCAACACCGGTTTGCGATTGTAGGCGTAGCGCAATTCGTTAGGCGGCACATCGCCTTCGCGCTCATCCAACATCTTGACGTAACCACCCAATGGAATGGCCGACAGCGCCCATTCGGTACCGTCTTTGCCGATACGGCGTGAATAGATGACATTGCCGAAACCAACCGAGAAACGCAGCACCTTCACGCCACACCAACGCGCGACCAGATAGTGCCCATACTCGTGGAACACTACTAGCACGACGATTGCAACGACAAATGCCAACAAGGTGATCATGGTTTAAAGGGTTCCGCAGGGCATATTCCCGCTGACATTACAGGTATACAGAGGTTCAGTACCGGCCCGATCCTCACTTTGAATTTTGCTCCACCCACGCCTGCGCGGCTACACGGGCTGCAGCATCGGCGTCCAGAACATCCTGCAACTGATGTACTTCGGTACGGGGCACTCTTGCTATCACTGATTCGATCAGGCGCGGTATATCCAAAAAGGCGATGTGATGATTGAGGAACGCGTCCACCGCAACTTCATTAGCCGCATTGAGCAAGGCCGGCACAGTGCCACCTTCACGCAACGCACGATATGCCAAAGCCAGGCAAGGGAATCGTTCAAGATCAGGCGCCACGAAATCCAGTTTGGCGATGGCGAAAAGATCCAGCGGCGCCACGCCGGAACTGATGCGCTCCGGCCACGCTAGGGCATAGGCGATGGGCGTGCGCATGTCCGGATTGCCCAACTGCGCCAACACCGAGCCATCAACATATTGCACCATGGAATGGATCACACTTTGCGGATGCACCACGACCTGAATGTCATCGGCTGCGGCATTGAATAGCCAATGCGCTTCGATCACTTCCAAACCTTTATTCATCATGCTGGCGGAATCGACTGAAATCTTGCGTCCCATGCTCCAGTTGGGGTGGGCGCAGGCTTGATCTGGTGTGACACTCTGTAGTTCGGACAAAGGTGTGTTGCGGAACGGGCCACCTGACGCGGTGAGCAATATCTTGCTGACGCCACTCTGCTGCATATTGCCCGCATAATCGTGCGGCAAGGACTGGAAGATGGCGTTGTGCTCACTGTCGATAGGCAACAGCACCGCACCGCTGCGGCGCACTGCATCCATGAACAGATGACCAGCCAACACCAGTGTCTCTTTGTTCGCCAACAGCACCTTCTTACCCGCTTCCGCAGCCGCCAGCGTGGGACGCATGCCCGCCGCACCGACAATGGCTGCCATCACTGCATCGACATCCGGCAAGGTGGCGACCCGCACCAATGCTTCATTGCCGCACAACACTTCAACATCCAGACCTGCAATAGCGATGTGCTTACGCAAACGTTCGGCGGCAGCCTCGTCGAGCAGCACGGCAAAATGCGGACGGAACTGACGACATTGCTCGAATAGCAACTCATCTTGCTGATTCGCGGTCAACGCGATGATGCGGTAACGATCCGGATGACGTGCAACGACATCCAGCGTGCTTTTGCCAATACTGCCCGTGGAACCAAGAACGGTAATGTTCTGCACTAGTTCAGCCCGTGAAAGAGCAAGGCCAGCATGGCCAGCGGCAAGGTCGAAGTCAGCGCATCGATACGATCAAGCAGACCTCCATGGCCGGGCAACAGTGCCCCGCTATCCTTAACGCCTGCCTGACGCTTGATGGCCGATTCAAACAGATCTCCCATCACCGCCAGCACCACCCACCACCAGGCTGTGAGCATCATCGCCGGCAATATCTGCAAACGAGCGAATTCGTCGCTGAACGTCCACACCAACGCCACATAGATGGAGACGCCAAAGATTGCACCGGCAACACCTTCCCAGGTCTTGCCCGGGCTGATACTGGGTGCCAGCTTAGTCTTGCCATACTTGCGACCGGCGAAATATGCGGCAATGTCAGCCACCCACACCAGCCCCATCACAAACAGCAACATCCACGGACCGGGGCCCCAAGCACGCAGATCGATCATAGCCAATCCGGTCGGCACCAACACCAGCCAGCCGACCAGCATCATCAAACCTTTGTGTGTCACTTTCACACCACTCATCAGCCAGGCTGGCACCACGATCAACCATAGAACAGCCGAGAACAGATAGGCAGTCAGATGCGGATAGTTCATCGCCCCCGGTTCCAAGTTCATATCCAACCACAACAGACTCAGCATCAACAACAGCGTAGCGCCCCAATACATATTTGCATGCATCCCCTGCAGTTTTGACAAACGCGCCCATTCCGACGTGCCCTGCATCACCATGGCGATCACCAACAAAGACCAGCCAAGCTCAGGTAAAAGGAACAACGCAGCCAGTAGCAACACCAGCATGATGAAGGCTGTGATCACACGCGATTTAAGCATCGTCATTTCCCTTGAGTTGTTCGCTGGTGCGACCGAAACGGCGTTCGCGTTTTTGGTATGACTTGATCGCTTCTTCCAGCGCCTTACGGTCGAAAGCAGGCCACAGCGTGTCGGTAAAAAATAATTCTGTATATGCCAGTTGCCACAGCAGGAAGTTACTGATGCGCTGCTCACCTCCGGTGCGGATGAACAGATCCGGTTCTGGCGCGTAGTGCATGGATAGATAGGGGGCGAGTTCTTCTTCCTCGAACGCGCTCGCGCGATCGGGATGCGCCTGACTCAACGCATGCATGGCCTGCATGATGTCCCAGCGTCCACCGTAGTTGGCGGCGATGGTGAGTGTCAGCCCTGTGTTATCAGCAGTCAGTCGTTCAGCTTCTTCGATGTGACGCACCAAAGGTGCATCAAAACGGCTGCGGTCGCCAATGATTTTTAGACAGATATTATTTTCGTGCAGTTTGGAGACTTCGCGTTCCAGCATCTTCAGGAACAGACTCATCAGGAAAGATACTTCGTCGGCGGGACGGCGCCAGTTTTCGCTGCTGAAAGCAAACAGCGTCAGGTATTCAACACCCATCTGGCGACAGGCTTTAACCACTTCGCGTACCGTTTCCACACCACGCTGATGCCCCATCACGCGCGGCATCAAACGTTTCTTGGCCCAGCGTCCGTTGCCGTCCATGATGATAGCGATATGACGCGGGACTGCGGCAGTCTCGGGAATGGTGCGTGTTGAGCTTTTGAATATGGCCATAGTTAGGGTGCGAGACTCAGGTCAAGGCAGCGGGTCTATTCCTGATTCCGGCACCTGCATCCCTATCAGACCGCCATCAAATCAACTTCTTTGGACTGCAATGCCTTGTCGATCTCGGCAACGAAGCGGTCGGTCAGCTTCTGCACATCGTCCTGTGCACGACGCTCATCGTCCTCACCCACTTCTTTGTCCTTCAGCAATCGTTTCAATTGCTCGTTGGCATCGCGGCGGATGTTACGCACGGCGATCTTGGCATCTTCACCTTCGTTCTTTACCACCTTGATCAGATCGCGGCGGCGCTCTTCGGTCAGCATCGGCATCGGCACGCGGATCAGATCGCCGTTGGTGGCGGGGTTCAATCCCAGATCGGAATCACGGATCGCTTTCTCGACGGGACCGATCATGTTCTTCTCGTACGGCTGCACACCGATGGTACGCGCATCGGTCAGCGTGACGTTCGCCACCATATTCACTGGGGTGGGCGTTCCGTAATACTCAACCATCACATGATCCAAGATGCCGGTATGCGCGCGACCTGTACGGATCTTGCTCAAGTCGACCTTCAGTGCTTCAAGCGACTTTTGCATCTTTTGTTCTACGTTCTTTTTGATGTCAGAGATCATAGTTAGCTCCTAATCCACTCGTACCAATGTACCTTCACCTTCGCCGAACACCACGCGCTTGAGCGCGCCCGGCTTGAAGATGCTAAACACGATGATGGGCAGTTTCTGGTCGCGACACAGGGTCAGCGCCGTCGCATCCATCACCTTCAGATTCTTGCTGATCGCTTCATCAAAGCTCAGGCTCTGATAACGGATCGCATCGGGATTCTTCTTCGGATCATCGGTATAGATACCGTCGACCTTGGTGGCTTTGATCACCACATCGGCCGTCATCTCGACGCCGCGTAGTGCAGCAGCTGTATCGGTAGTGAAGAACGGACTACCGATACCCGCTGCGAAGATCACCACTTTGCCATCTTCCAAATAACGCAGTGCTTTGCCACGGATGAACGGCTCTGCCACTTGCTCCAAACTCAATGCGGACTGCACACGGCAGTCCAGCCCGGCGCGCGTCATCGCGTCCTGCAACGCCATAGAGTTCATCACCGTGGCCAGCATACCCATGTAATCGGCAGTTGCCCTATCCATCCCTGCTGCCGCCGGAGCGACGCCACGGAAGATGTTGCCACCGCCGACCACCATCGCCACTTCCACACCCAACTCGACCACCTCCTTGATCTCGGCCACGATGCGTTCGATGACGGCACGGTTGATACCGTAGCTGTCATCGCCCATCAGGGCTTCGCCAGAAAGTTTGAGCAGGATGCGTTTGTAGGCGGGCGTGGTCATGGTTTAGCCTTTCAGTGCAGCAGCCGCAGCAGCGACTTCAGCCGCGTAATCTTCGACTTTCTTCTCGATACCTTCGCCAACCACGAACATCTGGAAAGCGACAACCGAAGCACCCTTGCTCTTCAGCAATTGCTCGATGGTCTGCTTGCCGTCTTCTGCCTTGACGAACACTTGACCCAGCAGCGTCACTTCCTTCAGGAACTTCTGCACGGTACCTTCGGCGATCTTTTCCAACATGGCTTCTGGCTTGCCAGCTTCTTTGGCTTTCTCGATCGCGATACGACGCTCAGTCTCGATGTCTTCCGGATTCACGCCGGATGCATCTACAGACTTCGGCTTGGATGCTGCGATGTGCATCGCCAGATCCTTGCCCAAAGTTTCATCGCCACCTTCGTAATTGATCAACACGCCGATCTTGCTGCCGTGCAGATAGGTCGACAGGCTACCGGTGGATGTCTCGTAGCGCTCGACACGGCGCACGGTCAGGTTCTCGCCCAACTTCATCACCAGTGCTTTGCGGTCTTCTTCCACAGTATCCACACCGTTCACCAGCTTCATAGCCAGCAGCGCATCGATGTCAGCGGGATTATTCTTTGCCACTGTCTCAGCAACGTTCTTAGCAAAAGCAATGAAGTCGTCGTTCTTGCCAACGAAGTCAGTTTCACAGTTCACTTCCGCCACAGCGCCTATCTTGCCATCTGCTGACAGATAGGATCCGATCACGCCCTCAGCCGTCACGCGCGAAGCAGCCTTACTTGCCTTGGCCCCACTCTTAATACGCAGCAGCTCTTCAGCAGCCTTCGCATCGCCGTCTGTCTCTACCAGTGCCTTCTTGCACTCCATCATGCCGAGGCCAGTGGCCTCACGCAGTTCTTTAACCATGCTTGCGGTGATTTCCGCCATGTCAAACTCCTATGCTCTATCTGAATTCAGGTTACAAAAAAGGGGGCTTGCGCCCCCTTGTTACGGAGAGGCAGCTTACGCAGCTTCTTTGTCCGCGATCTGTTCGACCAGATCATTAGTCGCTTGTTCGCGACCTTCCAGGATCGCATCGGCCACACCGCGTGCGTACAGGCGGATCGCCTGACTTGAGTCGTCGTTACCGGGGATCACGAAATCCACGCCATCTGGGCTGTGGTTGGTATCGACCACGCCGATGACTGGGATGCCCAGCTTCTGTGCTTCAGTGACAGTACCCTTCTGGTAACCGACGTCGATCACGAAGATCGCGGAAGGCAAGCCGGCCATATCCTTGATACCCCCCAAGCTACGCTCCAGCTTTTCCAATTCACGGCGGAACATCAGACCTTCTTTTTTGGATATCTTTTCAATGCTGCCGTCCTCGATCATTGCTTCCAGCTCTTTCAGACGCTTGATCGACAGTTGTACAGTTTTAAAGTTGGTGAGCATGCCGCCCAACCAACGATGGTCAACATAAGGAGAACCGGCGCGCAGCGCTTCTTCGCGGATGATCTCACGCGCTTGACGCTTGGTCGCCACGAACAGGACATTACCCTTCTTCGCGGAGATCTTGCGCACTTCTTTCAGCGCGTCGTTGAACATCACGACGGTCTTTTCCAAGTTGACGATATGGATCTTGTTGCGATGACCGAAAATGAAAGGGGCCATCTTGGGATTCCAGAAACGTGTCTGGTGACCGAAATGGACACCCGCTTCCAGCATTTGACGCATTGTGACTGCTGCCATGTTATTACTCCATCGTTAAGGGTTAAGTTCTTCCACTCGCCAGCCTGATCCTTGTATTTCAAGGACACCCCAACATGAACGAGTGTGTGAATTCCCATTCACCGGCAGTTGCCGGATAAACGGGGCGCGCATTGTAACTGAAGTCCCCTGATGACTCAAGCTGTTGCAGCACTTTTACTCATCTGGGAAGGCTATCAGACAAGTCCTCAGAAACGGAACAAGCGCAAGCCGAGTCGACTTGGTGACATAATCTGTTAAAAGCGCACATAAGGGAGGGCTTGATGCAGAAACGGACGCTGTTCCGCACCATTCGCAACTATGTCGCCGCGCTGGCTGTGATTGCCACGGCGTCCGCTTTGGTGTTTGCCATCTCCTACACTGAATCCAGCTTGCCATGGACGGCGTTCCTGACTGGTGTACTAGTTGCCGCCATCTTGGCCGAGGCAGTGCGCGCCTCACGCTCGGAATGGCTACTGATGCGCCGCACGGCGCAACTTGCCGCCATCAAAAGCAAACTGGAACGTGAGGCGCTGCTACGCAAACATGCCGATCAAAAAAATGCAGCCGACCGTCCCCGCCTGCAAATCATGGATGATTCCCTGTCGACCATGGTCGCGTTGTTCGATACCAAAGGCCAATGCCATTACCACAATCGTGCTTTCCACGAGTGGCTGGGCATGCGGCCCGAGCAGATAGACAATCACCTTATTCGCGAGATACTCGGCCCCAAGGTCGGGGCCGAGATCGCCACCGCGGTTCGGCAGTCCCTCGACGGGCAGGAAGTACGATACGAACGCACACAGGCGATGGCGAACGGCGCGCTCTACCACCTGTCGATCACCCATATTCCACAATACGACGAGGCAGGTAAAGTCAACGGTTTCTATTTTTTGGCAGACGACATAACCGACCGCAGCGACCTGAACCCAGCTCAAACGTCCGCCAATGAACAGTCTGACACAGGGAATGGACACCAAGCTGGGCAAGAGCTCTACATCGATGCCTTTTCGGAGCAACTCACCGGACAGAAGGATGCTGGCAAACGCATCATCACTGCCATCGAGCAGGGTGAGTTCCGCCTGTTCTGCCAGCTGATCTCCCCCCTTCCACCCAACAGCGTTGGCGCCGCACACTACGAGATACTTATCCGCTTACAAGAAGAAGAAGAAGGGCTGTTGCCGCCCGGCGCCTTCTTTCCGCTGGCGGAAAAACACGGCCTGATGCCCTACCTTGACCGCTGGGTGATCCAGCATGTGCTGGCATGGTCAGCCAGCCACAGCCGCAAGGATTCGATGTTCTTCATCAACCTCGCCGCTGCCACGCTGGGCGACCCTGAATTCCCCGAATTCTTAAAAAGCACATTGCAGGAATACGAAGCAGGCGCTAGCAGTCTGTGTTTTGAAGTGACCGATGCCGAACTTGCACAGCGGGGCGAGAATGCCGCCGAATTCATACGCCAAGTCAGAGCCTGTGGTTGCCGGGTCGCTTTGAGTGGGTTCGGACGAGATAACGTTTCATTCGACCGCATACGAGGCTTTCAAGTGGACTTCATCAAGATCGACGGCAGCCTCATCCTTGGCCTGCTGCGCGACCCAGTCAATCTGGCCAAGGTAAGCTCCATAGACCGCGTGGCCAAAAAGATCGGTGTGCGCACTGTGGCTGAACTGGTGGAAAGCGATGAACTCATCACCAAACTAAGTGAGCTGGGGATCGACTACGCACAAGGTTTCGGTATTTCCCGCCCGCGCGCACTTGAGGAATGAGTCGCATTTTTAAAATATGCAGATATTCGACTCAAACTGTTCCGAATCGCAGCAGATAAAGCTATATTTACGTCCAATAAAGCCAGCTCAACCGTGAGGGAAGTTGTGAACCCTTTGATTCCCATTCTAGTCAACATCTTGGTGATCGGCGTAATCGCTGCCGAGCTGATCGCAACTGCCTTAGGTGAAATCAACGCCGACCGATTGCTGATAGTCAGCACCATCTCGGGTGGTTTGACAATCTTTTCAATGAGACTCTCCCAGCAGGCGTTGGACCGCCTGAAGCAAGATAATGAATTGGAAGATAAACAACTACAAACTGAGCGCCGGGGGCATTGACCTTTAAAGTCGCACGGTCCCGGGACCAGAACCGTATCAAACTGCCAACCTAACCTCCATACCAAGGGCGCGGATACGCGCTGCAAAAGGCTCCAGTTGCTGCATCGACAACGCAGATAGTTGAATTGCTTCAGGCTGAAGTGAAGGGCGCGCCAAACCGTATAACAACACCCCGCCCGGCTTGATACCGTCGCGCATGCAAGCCACAATAAAATCCAGATAGTCATCCTCATCCTGCTTGCTGGGTGCTTCACCATCCAATGCGAACCAACATGTCTGCAGCCAAGTATTGGGACAACAACTCACTGCCGTTGCAAGGTTCGTGCGCACAAGCGCCATCTTTGACTTCGTATCATTCACGCGCAACATACCCGCTTCACTGGCACGGTCGAGCTTGAACCATACTTCACCATTGAATTGCGCCATGCGGCGCAATGCCTGTTGCACATAGTCGCGCTGCATCAAGCTGCCATTGGTGATCAGTACCAGCTTGAGATCGGCGGGCTTCAACCTGCCGATAAGTTCAATGACCTCGGGAAATTCCTGCGCACTGGTCGGCTCACCGTTACCGGAGAGTGCGATGTCGTTGATGCGGCGGGCCTCGGGCGGTACGCGCTGCATGAAATCGCCGTGCTGCAATTCATGCAAAAAACCGCTTAGCTCTTTTTCTAGCAACGGCAAATCTACAGGTGGCGCAGAACCCAGTTTCAAGTCAGGCACCTGGCAATAGATACAACGCCAGTTACATGCATTGTTGGTATTGAGATTGATGCCGATGGAAACGCCGCCTGCACGACGCGATACGACCGGGTAGACATAGCGCAGTCCGGCGCTGGCCCGGTCATGGTCGTAGATGTTTAAGGGCGTCTCGCTCAAGACTTGATCAGCGGCAGATACTTGGCAGGATCCACCGGCTTGCCCATCTTGCGTATCTCGAAATGTAATTTGACCTGGTCGGTATCGCTATTGCCCATCTCTGCGATCTTCTGCCCTTTGCGTACGCTCTGCCCTTCTTTTACCAACAAACGGTTGTTGTGTGCGTAAGCGCTCAAGAAGGTGGCGTTATGCTTGATGATGACCAGCTTGCCATAGCCGCGCAGACCGCTGCCGCTATACACCACTTTGCCGGAAGCACTGGCGAGGATGGGCTGGCCTTGAGAGCCTGCAATATCCACCCCCTTGCGATTGGCACTCTTGGAATAACCGGCAATCACCTTGCCGCGCGTCGGCATCCCCCATTCCACCCCCTCCTCGACCACCGTCGACGCCGGAGCAGCACTTGCGACAGATGTAGTAGAAGGCTCATCATCTTGGATGTGCTGCGCTTTGGCCAAGGCTTGCGCCGAATATAGCAAGCGCCCTACTTTGGGTTGATTCTTGATCTCACCGGCACGCGGGATGCGCGTAACGATCTGAGTCGGCTCTTCGGAAACCACTTCCTCTGCGGGGACTATCAAGCGCAGCTTCTGCCCCACTTGGATAGCGGTTGGATCTTTGAGACCGTTCTGCTGCGCCACTTCCATATAGTCCAAGCCATTCTGGAATGCGATGCTGTACAAAGTGTCTCCCGCCTGCACCACATAGATCGTGCTGGTTTCCGCAGGCTTGTCCGCAGCAGACAGTACTGGGCCAGAACCGTACTCCACGATAGGCGCACGTTTACCACTGGCAGCCGGGCCTGCACAGGCAGTTAGCAATGCTGCCAGCAACAATGCGATGAGAATATTGCTTGTATGTAACGCTTTAGAAAAATTGCCTGTCATGCTATTCCCGCCAGAAGTGGTACGAACTTCACCGCCTCCAAGCGCGTCTCCTTGAAACCGTTTTCGGTACGTTCGACCAGATATAGGAACTGTTCCTGAGTGCCTACGGGCAGCACCATTCTACCACCCACCGCCAACTGCTCTTTCAGCGCCTCGGACAATGCTGGAGCAGCGCATGCCATGATGATGCCCTCGAAGGGCGCACCTTCCATCAAACCGCTCGTACCATCGGCATGGCGCAGCACGACATTCCTGATCTTCAATTCACGCAGCAATTTGCGGGCACGTTCATGCAGCGGCAAGATGCGTTCCACGCTATAAACCTGTTGTGCGACCTGAGCCAAAACCGCAGCTTGATATCCACAACCGGTGCCGACCTCCAACACCTTGCCCAACTGCTTGCCGTTACGCAGCACTTCCGTCATGCGCGCCACGATGTAGGGTTGCGAGATAGTCTGTCCGTAGTTGATTGGTAGCGAAACATCGTCATAGGCACGACCCGCGAGGGCCTCATCCACGAACATATGGCGCGGCACATTGTTCATCGCGGCCAGTACCGTTTCATCACGAATACCCTGGGTACGCAGACGCTCGACCATGCGTGCCCGCGTGCGCGGCGAGGTCATGCCTATGCCCGCGTGCTGCAAGTTCATGCAGAGGCTCCCATCCAGGTACGTACCGCATCAAGCTGGCTGTATTGCGTCAAATCAATCTGTAGCGGGGTGATGGAAACGCGGTTATTGTTGATCGCATTGAAATCAGTACCCTCGCCCGCATCCTGCGCCTTGCCTGCCGGTCCGATCCAGTAGATCGGTTGACCGTGGGGATTACTGGCTTTGACCACAGGCTCTGCCTTATGCCGTTTGCCAAGACGGGTCACTTCCATCCCCTGCAGTTGTTCGTAGGGGATATCCGGCACGTTCACATTGAGCAACCATGGATGTGGTCTCGCTTCTTGCATAAAACGTTGCACCAGTTCGACAGCAACTTTCCCCGCTGTATCGAAGTGCTCCGGATCAAATTTAGACATGGAGATGGCGATGGCCGGCACGCCCAGCAAGAAACCCTCTGTTGCCGCTGCCACCGTACCTGAATAGATAGTGTCATCGCCCATGTTCGCGCCTGCATTGATACCCGACACGATGATATCGGGCTGAACATCCAGCATGCCGGTCACTGCGAGGTGTACGCAGTCTGTCGGCGTGCCATCCACGTAATGAAAGCCGCTGGCTGCACGGCGCAGATTGAGTGGACGATTGAGCGTGAGTGAGTTGCTGGCACCGCTGCGATCACGCTCTGGCGCGACCACCGTCACTTCGGCAATGGCTGACAGATGCTTCGCCAGACAAGCCAAACCCGGCGCAAAGTAGCCGTCGTCGTTACTGATCAGAATACGCATCAGGTGTTCTGGACCACGATCTTCGGAAATGCCGCACTATGGTCCTGCGCCATGTCGGCGATCTTCACCGCCACGCGACGTGCGATCTGTTTGTAGACCTTGGAGATGTTGCCGTCCGGATCTGACACCACAGTGGGTTCACCCGAGTCGGCCTGCTCACGGATACGGATGTCCAGCGGCAGGCTACCGAGGAATTCAGTGTTGTAGTCGGCACACATCTTCTCTCCGCCACCAGCACCGAAAATATGTTCTTCGTGGCCGCAGTTGGAACATATATGCGTGCTCATATTCTCCACGATACCGATGATCTTCACATCGACCTTCTCGAACATCTTGAGGCCCTTGCGTGCATCCATCAGCGCGATATCCTGCGGCGTGGTGACGATCACAGCGCCGGTGACGGGAACCTTCTGCGCCAGAGTGAGCTGGATGTCGCCGGTACCCGGCGGCAGGTCGATCACCAGATAATCCAGGTTGTCCCAGCTGGTCTGATGCAGTAATTGGTCCAGTGCCTGTGTCACCATCGGGCCGCGCCAGATCATCGGCGTATCGGCGTCTATAAGAAATCCGATCGACATCACTTGCAGGCCGTGATTGACCAGAGGCTTCATCGTCTTGCCGTCTTCAGAATCCGGGTTGCCGCTAAGGCCAAGCATCGTGGGTTGTGAAGGGCCGTAGATATCAGCATCCAGCATGCCGACGCGCGCGCCTTCGGCTGCCAGCGCCAGCGCCAGATTCACCGCCGTGGTGCTCTTGCCCACGCCGCCTTTGCCGGAAGCCACCGCGATGATGTTCTTCACACCATCCACCAGCTTCACACCGCGCTGCACCGCATGCGACACCACTTTGCTGCTGACATTGGCTTCGATCTTGCCCGCGCCCGACAAGGCAGACTGCAGATGCGTTTCGACCTGTGCCTTGATCTCTCCCCACACGCTCTGTGCCGGATACCCCAACAGGATATCCAGTGTCACATCGCTGCCGTTGACTTTGACGTTCTTGACCGATTTACCGCTTACGAAATCCTTCTTGGTATTGGGATCGATCAGGTTCTTTAGGGCATTCTGTACATCGACTTCGGAAAAGCTCATCACGCACTCCAGTTGATTGATATCCCGATTCTACTTGAGAAGCCTGCTCTACGGGACTAGGTTTTAACGCCTCGCGGCAGCTGCCTCCACAAGGCTTTATAATTCAGCCAAATCACAGGATGTCAGACATGCACAAAATATCCCTGCTATTGCTGATCGCATTGCTGACTGCTTGCGGCTCAGCCCCGGTACGTCAAGATAGTGCCAGCAATGAGCGTATGAACGATCTGGTGATGTATGCCATCAGTCTGGCTGAAACCCCATACCAGTATGGCGGCAGCAGTACGCGTAGCGGCTTCGATTGCAGCGGCTATGTCGGGCATGTCTATCGTGAAGTGCTGGATATTAATCTCCCCCGGACGACCAAGGCACTGAGCGGTGTCGGTGACCCGCTAAGCCAACGCGAACTTCGTCCCGGCGATCTGGTGTTTTTCAACACCCAGCGCAGACCTTTTTCCCATGTCGGCATTTACGTTGGCGAAAGAAAGTTCGTGCATTCGCCCAAGACAGGCAGCCGGATCCGTGTGGAGAACATGGAGCTGAACTACTGGAAATCGCGCTACAACGGCGCCCGCCGCGTTTACTGATCAGGGTCTGGAAGCGCGCATCACCTGCGCCAGTTGATGCACCGACATCGCGTAATAACTGCTGATGTTGTAACGCATGATGACGTCGAAGTTCTCAAATGCCAGCCAGTATTCCTTGCCGTTCTCCAGCGTCAGATCAAGCAACCAGGCAGGAGGCAACACACCTTTAGGCTCTGTTTCAAACGATACCCCGGCATCGGTCGTCCACCCCATGACAGGACGCGCCACCATCATATCTCCCAGATCACTTCCTTCTGCGACACGCACCTGTGTGGTGACCGGTTCGCCGCTACGCCAACCGTAATGCTTGAAGTAGTTCCCCACACTGCCGATCGCGTCGGCTGGCTCATGCAAAATATCGACATGACCGTTGCCGTTATAGTCCAGCGCATACTTGCGATAGTTGCTGGGCATGAATTGCGGAATGCCTAGTGCTCCGGCATAGGAAGAATTGATCGCCAAGAGATTGAAATCCTGCTCGCTTGCCAACAATAGGTATTGCTCCAGTTCGGCCCGGAAATAAGGCGCCCGGCGCGGAAAATCGAATGCCAGCGTGGTCAATGCATCCAGCGTACGGAAACGTCCCGTCTGCTTGCCATACATGGTCTCCACGCCGATGATGGCGACGATGTATTCGGCCGGCACACCGAACTGTTGTTGTGCACGATTCAGGAATATTTCGTTCTTCTTCCAGAACTTTAGGCCGTCCTTGATACGCTGCGGATTGACAAAGTTGGCGCGGTATTCCGCCCAGGGCTTCAAGGTCGCGGGCTTTTCTATTGCCTCGATCACATCAGGGCGTTGCTCGGCGCGACGGAACACACGTTCCAGATCTGCACGCTTAAAGTGATGGCGCTCCACCA
This sequence comes from Gammaproteobacteria bacterium, assembly GCA_018814405.1. Classification (GTDB taxonomy): domain Bacteria; phylum Pseudomonadota; class Gammaproteobacteria; order Burkholderiales; family Gallionellaceae; genus Sideroxyarcus. Next base: position 121,404 of record JAHIZO010000005.1, on the reverse strand, counting down.
TCTCATCGATGAATTGCGGGATTCCGGGTAGGTTGGCTGCGAAAGCAACGTGGCTGGAAAACAGGAGGACAAACAAGCTGATTAATCTCATGGCCGAGCATTTTACTCGACAGCACTTGCCCCTACTGTTAAATTTCTACCATTCTTCATTACATATAAACCTACATCCCTACCATGGAAAAGACAGTTCAACATCACCCGCTCCTCATCCTCGGCTCCGGTCCGGCCGGCTACACCGCCGCAGTCTATGCCGCACGTGCCAACCTGAACCCGGTATTGATCACCGGCATGGCACAAGGTGGACAGTTGATGACCACCACCGAAGTGGATAACTGGCCTGCCGATCCGAACGGCGTGCAAGGCCCAGAATTGATGCAACGCTTCCAGCAACATGCTGAACGTTTCAACACACAGATCATCTTCGACCACATCCACACTGCACAACTGCAACAGAAGCCGTTCACGCTAACCGGTGATGCCGGCACCTACACCTGCGACGCCTTGATCATCTGCACCGGTGCATCGGCGCAATACCTCGGCCTGCCCTCGGAAGAAGCATTCATGGGCAAGGGGGTATCCGGTTGCGCCACCTGTGACGGTTTCTTCTACCGCAACAAGCCGGTGGCTGTAGTGGGCGGAGGCAACACCGCCGTGGAAGAAGCACTGTATCTGGCCAACATCGCCAGCCATGTCACGCTGATCCACAGGCGCGACAGCTTCCGCGCTGAGCGCATCATGATCGACCACCTGATGGAAAAAGTTAAAGAAGGCAAGATCACGCTGCAACTGCATCAGGTACTGGGTGAAGTGCTGGGCGACGACAGCGGTGTCACCGGTGCACGCCTGAAGAACGTGCAGGATGGCAGCACACAGGACATCACTGTGGACGGCGTATTCATCGCCATCGGCCACAAACCCAACACCGACCTATTCACCGGCCAACTGGAGATGGATAACGGTTACCTCATCACCAAAGGCGGCAACAAGGGTAATGCCACCTGCACCAGCATCGACGGCGTATTCGCTGCCGGCGACGTACAGGACCAGATCTACCGCCAGGCATGCACCAGCGCAGCGACCGGCTGCATGGCCGCTCTGGATGCGGACAAATATCTGCAAGCTATGGGTTGATGAAAGACCAGCCGGAACAGGATGAAGACTTGTTCCGGCAACTGCTGGACGACGTGACACCACTCAAGCCTAACGACCGTCGCGCCTCCTCTCCCACTCCGCGCAAACCATACCTACGCAACGCGCCTCCTGAAGCCGAGATCGCCGATACGCTCTCTGATCATGGGGCTGGCGATAACGCGCCCACTGAATACCTGAGCAACGGCCTGAACCGCATGACGCTGCGCAAATTGCGACGCGGCGAATGGCCAGTTCAGGATGAACTTGATCTGCATGGATTGAACAGTGATGAAGCGAGAAGACTGCTGAGCTCGTTCCTGCATCAGGCGGCGCAACAAGGTTTGCGTTGCGTGAACGTGATTCACGGCAAAGGCTGGCATAGCGAAAAAGGAGAAGGATTGTTGAGACGCCTTGCCCGGCATTGGCTGATCCAACATCCGCTTGTGCTGGCATTCTGCGACGCCCCTTTGCATGCTGGTGGCAGCGGCGCTGCATGGATACTGCTTAAATCAACTGCCCGTGAAAACGGTAGTGGTTCTTCCCCGACAGTTTGACTTCATACATCGCGGCATCGGCGAATTTCTTCAAGACATCACTTTCATCGGCATCATCGGGATAGATGCTGATACCGATACTCGTTCCGATATTCACTATAACCCCCTCAATCTCAAATGGAATGCTGAGCGAATCGATGATCTTTTTGGCCACCTGAGCGGCATCTTCAGATCTGTTGATTGCAGACATCACTACGACGAATTCATCTCCGCCCATGCGCGAGACCATATCCGTCTCCCTGACACAACGCTTCAGACGGTTGGCCACTTCCCGCAACAATATATCTCCCGCATGATGACCCAAGGTGTCGTTCACCACCTTGAAACCATCCAAGTCCAAAAACAGCAAAGCCATCTTGTTATGGTTGCGCTTGGCTGTCAGCAGAGACTGCTCGATGTGCTGATTCAGCAAAGTACGATTCGGCAGACTGGTCAATGCATCAAAGTGTGCCAAATGCTGCATGCGTTCGAATGAGGCCCTGCGCTCGGTGATGTCTGTGAACAACGCGATGTAGTTGGTGACAGTTCCTTGCTCGTTCTTCACCACCGCGATGGACAGCCACTTGGGATAGATCTCTCCGCTCTTGCGTCTATCCATGATCTCGCCCTGCCATGCTCCGGTGGCAAGCAAGGTAGCCCACATCTCCTTGTAGAACTCCGGCCCCTGCTCGCCCGACTTCAGGATGCGCGGGTTCTTGCCGATCACTTCTTCAGCTGGGTATCCCGTGATCAGGGTGAAAGCGCGATTCACCTGCATGATGTCGTTGTTCACATCGGTGATCACGATGGCCTCAGCACTGCTGACGAACACTTCTGCCGCGAGGCGCAGTTGCTCCTGACCTTTCTTTACCTGCTCAACGCTCGTTTGCAAACTGTTTGCCAGCGCATTGAAGGCATCACCCATCTTACCGATCTCATCGCGCGACCGGAGGTCGACGCGTCTGGAAAGATCACCGTCCTCCTGCATGGCAGACATGACTTGCTGCAACTTGTGCAGCGGGTCGGTGAAGGAACGGATGAGCACGTCGATCATGAAGAACAGCACGAGCTGCAACAACAACTGCCCCATCCACAGCCATGCATTGATAGAACGGATAAGTGCGAATTCCTCGGTCAGATCCAGCACGATACTCGCCGCACCATTCACTGTTCCATCCGGCACATGGTGGCAGCTCAGACAATCCGTACCTTTGTAGTTGTGACTGGCGATGAAAGGAAAGACCGCACGCAATGACTGCTTCTCGGCATCGCGACGTTCGAAATAGGGTTTCCCGGTCTGCAATACGCGCAGGTCGATCTCATCCTGCGCCTGCTCCTCGGGCAGACCGGGACCGAACTGACGGTCCACCAGTTCGGAACGGATGATGCGCAATTCGCGTATCCCGCGAGATTGTCTCATCTTGTCGAGGAACAACATGCGGTTTTCCGGATCGGATATCTTGCCGGTCAGCATCAACATGTTCATGCCGTTGATGATGCCATCGGCAGTCTCTTCGGCACGCACTTGCGCTGATTGCAGGATCTTGGCTTCGAAGCTGGCCATCAACCAACGCTGGGTGAAAACGAGCACGATGAGCAACCCCACCTGAATCAACAGGGAAAGCTTGAGTCGCATGCTCAAGCCATACCACCAAGTACTGATCATGTGCATCAGTTCACGCCCGCAAGGCCCCCGCCCGGACGATCAGATAGCCGACTCGTCGGTCTCGCCAGTACGGATGCGGATGACTTGCTCGACTGGTGTAACGAATATCTTGCCGTCGCCGATCTTGCCGGTGTGCGCAGCCTTGACGATGGCATCCACTGCCGTTTCCAACATTGCAGCCGTCACCACGATCTCAACTTTGATTTTAGGCAGAAAATCAACGATATATTCAGCGCCGCGATACAGCTCGGTATGCCCCTTCTGACGCCCGAATCCCTTGACTTCGGTCACAGTCAACCCGCTGACCCCCAGCTCATTGAGTGCTTCACGCACTTCGTCGAGTTTGAATGGCTTGATGATAGCTTCGATCTTCTTCATTTCTGGCTCCCTCTTTTGGCTGATTCAGCGGTTATTTGATGGTTTGTTCAAGTATAGCCCAACAGGAATGGCACGAATACGCCTAACCGTTGCGGCCCGGACAATCCGCGCTGTTGCATTGGCCGTATAGGGTCAGCGCATGATCGCTCAGCGTGAAACCCAGCGATGCGGCGATCTCGCGCTGGCGCTCCTCAATGACCTTGTCATAGAACTCTTCCACCCGACCACAACGTATGCACACGATATGGTCGTGATGCGGGCCACGTTCCAACTCGTATACCGTCTGGCCACTGTCGAAGTGATGACGCGTGATGAGTCCGGCCGCCTCGAACTGGGCCAACGCTCGATATACCGTCGCCAATCCGATCACCTCGCCGCCTTCCACCAGCAGGCGGTAGATAGTCTCGGCTGTCATGTGCCGTTCTGCTGAATTTTCCAGCAAGGTCAATATCTTGAGCCGGGGTGTCGTCACCTTCAATCCTGCATTGCGTAACTCTTCGCTATCCATATTCCCTCCGATAAGGCCGAATTAGACGTTCCAGCATTGTTTCAGTCTAGCAAATATTGCTTGCGCATGATAATCATTCTCATCTATATTGAGAATCATTATCGTTTAGGCATTGCAAAACAACTTTCTAACTATTCATCAGGAGCATGTATGAACATCGTGATCCAGCGCCATATCACCGCCCTCGCCTTGCTGATCCCTATTGCTGCAAGCGCCGCGGATGCCACACTCGAACAGCGGATCGAAAGTCTGGAAGCGCAACTTGAAGCAGTGCTTGGCAGTGCGCAGACAACAACGCAACATAACTATCAACGCACCAGCTTCGGCAGCTACGGTGAACTGCATTTGAACAAACTCAAGAACCCGAACGGCAGCGCCAAGGATGAACTGGATATCCACCGCTTCGTCCTGTTCATGTCGCATGATTTCGACGACCAGACACGATTCATCTCCGAACTGGAAGTCGAACACAGCGACACGGGAAGTTCGGGGGTCGTCGTACTGGAACAGGCGTATATCGAATACGCCATGAATGAGGCGATGCGCATTCGGGCAGGCATGATGCTCATGCCGCTAGGCATCCTCAGCGAAACGCATGAACCACCGACTTTCTACGGCGTGGAACGGAATCCGGTTGAAGTGAACATCATCCCCACCACCTGGAGTGAAGGCGGCGTCATGTTGAGCAAGCGTTTGCAGAATGGCCTAGCCATTGATGCGGCGCTCACCAGCGGCCTGTCCACGACTGCCGCATCCAACTATGCGGTACGCGCTGGCCGTCAGAATGCGTCGAAAGCCCGGGCTACCGATGCTGCTTACACAGGCCGTTTGAAATGGACGGGCATACCCGGAGTGGAACTGGCTGCCGCGCTGCACCACCAATCGGATATCACGCAGCGCACAGATGCCTCGGCCGGGGCAGCGACCCTGTATGAGACCCACGCAGTGGTCACACGCGGCGCATTCGGCATGCGCCTGCTGTACGCAGGTTGGAGGCTCGCAGGAAGCGGCCCGGCAGCACTGGGCGCAGACCGCCAGAACGGCTGGTACGCGGAACCTTCATGGCGACTTTCCGAGCGCTGGGGCGTATTCGCGCGCTACAACAGTTGGGACAACCGCGCGGGTGATAGCAGCGACAGCCGTTTTCAACAAACCGATCTGGGTATGAACTTCTGGCCGCATCCCGATGTGGTCGTCAAAGTGGACTATCAGAATCAACGCGCGCCTTCCGGACAAAGCGAATACGACGGACTCAACCTCGGCCTGGGTTACCAGTTCTGATATGGCTTGGATAAGCTTATTCGCCCTGCTCAGCTTTGCGCTCCCGGCTTGCGCCGGCGAACCCGCCAGCGAAGTCAAAACCTTCCTGAGCGGCGCGTTCAATGAAGTGCCCAAAGCACAACACATCTGGCTTACCGGCGAACTGCGCGCCAACATGCGTGACATCCTGCGGCACGACTATCCGCTTGCACGGGTGAGTTACTGGCGTAGCAGCGACCGTACCGCCTGGGTACTGGATGAGATCGGGAAGGAAAGACCGATCACGGTCGGCATCGTGATCGACCATAACAGGGTCGAAAAGGTGCGCGTGCTGATCTACCGTGAAAGTCGCGGCTGGGAAGTAAAAAGCCCTGCCTTCACTGCTCAATTCTCCGGTGCCCGACTAGGCGCAGATAGGCAGCTGGATCGCGCCATAGACGGCATATCCGGGGCCACCTTATCAGTCCGTGCACTACAGAAGCTGACGCGAATCGCACTGCTGCTGCATCGGCAGACCATGACGGGAGAACATCCATGAACACTTGGGGCGTACGCTTGAGTCCGTTCGCGCGCAACACGGTTTTGCTCTGCAGCCTGCTCGTGATCGCGAGTGGCATTGCGTGGATGGTGCTGGGCTGGCAGGTGGATGAACAGGACTACACCGATCCGCTACATACGCTACGTCACCGCATGCTGGTCCTGCACGGCATCACTGCTTACGCTCTGCTATGGATGGCAGGCAGATTGTCCAACCTGCATCAACAAGGCAATTGGCGGGCGCATCGCAATCGCAAGAATGGCTTGATGTTGACTATGGTGCTGGCGTTACTGGCTATCAGCGGGCTTGGCATCTACTACCCGCCGCACGAAGACTGGCACGAAACCATCAGCCAACTGCATCAGGGGCTGGGCATCGCGTTGGCACTGTTACTGCCTTTGCACCTGCTCGCCGCCAGCGCGTCGCGCAGAATCAGAACCCGTCCTGATAACGCACGGTGATGGGATATCGCCAATCCTTGCCGAAGCTGCGGTCGGTGATCCGGATACCGACGGGTGCCTGACGTCGCTTGTATTCAGCGATGCGAATCAGCTTCACCACACGGCGCACATCTTCCGATGCATAGCCGAGTTCCACGATCTGCTCGATGGACATGTTGCGCTCCACATAACAAGCCATGATGGCATCCAGCACGTCGTAGGGCGGCAGACTGTCCTGATCGGTCTGGTCCGGTCTTAGCTCCGCACTGGGCGGACGGGTGATGATGCGTTCGGGGATGGTTCGACTCTGCACGTTGCGCCAGTTGGACAAGCGATAGACCCAAGTCTTGCTGACATCCTTGAGTACCGCGAAGCCGCCCGCCATGTCACCGTACAAGGTCGCATAGCCCACGGTCATCTCCGATTTGTTGCCGGTGGTCAGCACCAGCGAACCGGTCTTGTTGGAAAGCGCCATCAGCAGCGTGCCACGGATGCGTGCTTGCAGATTCTCTTCAGTGGTATCCACAGGCAACCCTTTGAACAGCGGCGCCAAAGTATCCTGCAAGGCATCGAAGATCGGCACGATGTCCAATTCTTCGTAAGGTACGCCGAGCAACTCCACCATCTCGCGCGAATCGTCGATACTGATTTGCGCCGTGTAGGGCGAAGGCATCATCACCGCGCGCACCTTATCGGCTCCAAGCGCATCCACCGCCACCGCCAGCGTCAGCGCAGAATCAATACCGCCGGACAGGCCCAGCAACACGCCGGGGAAACGATTCTTGGTGATGTAGTCGCGCACGCCCAGACACAGAGCCTGGTAGATGCTGGCTTCTTCGCGCAACATCTCCACTCGCTCGCCCGCTACCGGACAGCCATCCTGCAACTCGACAATACCCAGCCTTTCTTCAAATACAGAGAGCTGATGGGTGATATCGCCCTCGCCATCCATAACGAACGAGGCACCATCGAATACCAGCTCATCCTGACCACCGACCAGATTGGCGTAGACCACCGACATACCGGTCTCTTCAATACGTTCACGCACAACGCCATGACGCGAATCAACCTTGGCAACATGATAAGGCGATGCATTCAACACCAACAACACCTGTGCACCCGCGTCGCGCGCACGCTGCGCGGCAGTCGCCTCCCATACATCGGCGCAGATATTGATGCCGAAACGAACACCTTCCATTTCGAACACACAAGGCAATGTACCTTGAGAGAAATAGCGCACTTCGTCGAACACGCTGTGGTTCGGCAACTCATGCTTGTGGTAGGTCGCGATGATGTTCCCATCACGCAGCACCGAGGCCGCGTTGAAATTCTCCCCACCTTGCTGATGGGGATGACCGACCACGACCGTGATGCCATGCAGTCGTTGAGCCAGCTTGTGCAATGCCTGCCGACAGGCATGATAGAAACCATCACGCAGCAACAGGTCTTCCGGCGGGTAGCCGCACAGGCTCATCTCCGGCGTCAGCAGCATGGATGCCCCCTGCTCTCGCGCACGATCTGCATACTCAGCTATCTTGTCGGCGTTGCCGTCCAAGTCACCCAGCAGGCAATTGATTTGTGCGATGGCGATCTTCATAGAACCTCTGCTCATTCTTTATCGATATCCGGCAAGGCGACAGGATGATCCAGCTCCACCTGCTCGATGCTGATGAAACGCTTGGATATCTTTTCACTGGTGGTGCGCACGCTTTGTGCATCCTCGTGTGCCTGACGGATATGATCCGCCAGCTTTTTCATGCGCTCGTCGAAGCGACCGAACTCCTTACCCAGCTTGCCCAACTCATCCTTGATGATATGCACTTGCTTTCGCGTCTCCACATCTTTCATCACCGCGCGCGCGGTATTTAGCACGGCCATCAGCGTAGTGGGCGAAACCACCCACACGCGTTTCTGCATCGCATATTCGATCAAGTCGGGATGGTGCGCATGAATCTCGGCGAACACCGCTTCGGCCGGGATGAACATCACCGCGCCATCCGAGGTCACGTCCGGGATGATGTACTTACTGCCGATGTCATCGACATGTTTCTTCAAGTCAGACTTGAACTGTCTTTCCGCACCCACCTCACCGTCCAGCATGCGGCGATAGTTCTCCAGCGGAAATTTGGAATCCACCGCTACCATACCGGTCGGTTCCGGAAGTTTGAGTACGCAATCGACACGCGTACCGTTGGGCAGGGTGTACTGCATCTCGTAGGCGTTGGACGGCATGATGTTACGCACCAACCCTTCCAGCTGCACCTCACCGAACGCACCTCGCGAACGCTTGTCGCCCAGCAGTTCCTGCAGGCTGACGACGTTGGTGGTAAGGCCGTCGATCTTCTTCTGTGCCTCGTCTATGGTCGCCAAACGCGCCATCACGCTTACGAACGTCTCGTTGGTCTTCTTGAAACCTTCATCCAGACGCTCGTTCACCTTGCCGCCGATCTGTTCCAGACGGCCATCCACGGTCTTGCTCAAAGTCTCAATACTGGTACGCAGGTGCTGGGAAGCGTTGTTGAAAGAATCCTGGATCAGCTTCTGGTCAGCACGCCCATGCTCCGCCATTTTCTCCAGCATCTGCCCCAACATCTCGGTGCGCAACTTGGCAATATCCTCGCGCGTGGCGCGCAACTCTTCTCCGACCGCAGAGCGCAGCCGTTCCGATTCTGAAACTTGGGAAGCGATCAGACGATCACCTTGCTTGTTCAGACCGTCGGCAATATCGGTGAGCATGGCACGGTGCTGTTGCTCAAGTGCCGATGCCGTATTCGCGGACTGTCTAAACTGTAACGTCAGCGAGATGATCAGCAGCAACAGGAGAATGATCAGGAGTAGTGTTTCCAGCATGTTCGACGAGAATGGATTTGTGGCAGAAGTATAAATGACAAAGGGCGCTTGCGCGCCCCTTGCTGTACTACTTCAGACCGGTTTAGCTAGCCTTATTCGAACGCTTACGCTCGTGCTCTTTCAAGAAGCGCTTGCGGATACGGATCGACTTTGGTGTCAGCTCGACCAACTCGTCGTCATCGATGAATTCAACCGCAGATTCCAGCGTCATCTTCAAAGCAGTAGTCAAACGCACTGCCTCGTCGGTACCGGAAGCACGCACGTTGGTCAGTTGCTTACCCTTGATCGGGTTCACGATCAGATCGTTATCGCGGCTATGGATACCGATGACCATACCTTCGTACAGTTTGTCGCCAGGCACAACGAACATACGACCGCGGTCTTCCAGCTTCCACAGTGCGTAGGCAACCGCCTCACCATCTTCAGCCGAGATCAGCACGCCGTTGTGACGGCCTGGCAGGTCAGCCTTGACCGGACCGTAGTCATCGAACACGTGGCTCATCAGACCGGAGCCGCGCGTCATGGTCATGAAGTCGGATTGGAAGCCGATCAAACCGCGTGCAGGAATGTGGTATTCCAGACGGGTACGGCCTTGGCCGTCTGATTCCATGTTAGTCAGTTCACCACGACGGCGACCGATCTCTTCCATGATGCCGCCCTGGTGTGCATCTTCCAGGTCGATGGTCAGATTTTCGTATGGCTCGCACTTCTCGCCATTGATCTCTTTATAGACAACGCGCGGCTTGGCCACGGCCATCTCAAAACCTTCGCGACGCATGTTCTCCAGCAAGATGGTTAGGTGCAACTCGCCACGACCGGAAACACGGAACACGTCAGCGTCTTCTGTATCTTCCACGCGCAAAGCAACGTTGGTCAGCAGCTCTTTGGTCAAACGGTCACGGATCTGACGGGAAGTCACAAACTTGCCTTCCAGACCGGCCAACGGCGAAGTATTCACCATGAAGTCCATGTTCAGTGTCGGCTCATCCACGCCCATCACCGGCAGACCGACCGGATTCTCTTTATCACAGACTGTGACGCCGATACCGATCTCGTCCAGTCCGGAAATGATGATGATGTCGCCAGCCTCAGCGCTTTCCACCGGCACACGATCCAAACCTTGGAAGCCCAACACCTGATTGATACGACCAGAACCGGTCTGCTCTTCGTGATTCATCACCACCACTTGCTGACCCGGCTTGATACGGCCATTCAACACACGACCAACGCCAAGGCGGCCGGTGAATGTGGAGTAATCAAGTGCCGCGATCTGGAATTGCAAAGGCGCATCAGGATTGCCCGGAGGTGTCGGCACGTGCTTCAGCACGAGCTCGAACAGCGCTTTCATATCTGAAGCCGAACCACCTTTGGAAGGCGCATCGTTCAGATCCATACACGCCCAACCGTTCAGGCCGGAAGCGTAGATCACTGGGAAGTCGAGTTGCTCTTCGGTTGCACCCAACTTATCGAACAGATCGAAAGTCTGGTCCAGCACCCAATCAGGACGCGAACCCGGACGGTCGACCTTGTTGATCACGACGATAGGCTTCAGACCCAGCGCAAGCGCTTTCTTGGTCACGAAACGTGTCTGCGGCATCGGGCCTTCAACGGCGTCCACCAACAGCACCACGCCGTCCACCATGCCCAGCACTCGCTCCACCTCGCCGCCAAAGTCGGCGTGTCCCGGTGTGTCGACGATATTGATGTGGTATTCACCGTATTTGATGGCGGTGTTCTTGGCCAAGATGGTAATGCCACGTTCCTTTTCCAAGTCATTGCTATCCATCACGCGCTCATCAACCTTCTGGTTGTCGCGGAAAGTGCCTGACTGCTTCAGGAGTTGGTCAACGAGGGTGGTCTTGCCGTGGTCAACGTGGGCGATGATGGCGATATTGCGGAGCGCGCGGGACATGATATTGCTACCTGAATGGAATTCAAAGGGGGCGCATTCTAGCACATACGCCCTACCACTTTCTTGCAATCTCATACAATAAAAACGGCGCCCTTCTTGCGAAGGGCGCCGTCTGGTGCAACTACTGAAAACTCAATAACGGTGAGAGTACAACAGCTGCGCGCTGCTACCACCAAAGTCAACAGTCGCGCCACCGCCATTGGTAGCCGAAGTGGTCGGCACATAGGCAAAAGACGCATCAATACTGGACTGCTTATCGAAGGCATAACCCACACCACCAGACAAATTGGTCTTGGCGATTGCCGGGAACAGCGGATTCATATACTTATCTGGAACAGGGTTATTTGCCACATTAACGCCACCACGCACAGTCAAAGCACTACTGACTTTATAGGCCGCTCCGAATTGTAATACGTTTTGATCATCCCAGTTCTGAATCATGCCCATATCCACCACCTGTCCGCCCAAGCCAAAGCCCGTCGCCACTGGATTCGCTTGTGTGGCATCGGCCGTGAAAGTCACCTTAAAATCCTTCATGACGTCTTTCCAGCCAATGCGTTTGTAGTCGGCAACCAACATCAATGCATCGCTGGCTTGATAGGCAGCGCCAAAACCGATGGTTTGGGGCCACTGGAAATTGTGCACGGAAATACTACCGGAAACCGGAATGGTGGTAGGAACACCCCCTACACCTGGACCATCCACATTCATGGACATTGAGGCGCTGCTAGTGTTCATATCTCCCATTGAGGTCTTGCTGTGAAAGGTCGCTCCCAAAGTCAGATCGCTACTGGCCTTGAAGGTTGCACCGAGCTTGAAAGCAAACCCGCCGCCTTGGGCCTGACCTGTGAACGCGCTGCTATTGGAGAAGTCGACCCGCGCCCAGTTCATAGCGGTCAAAGCTCCACCCCCAAATGCTCCAGCCAGAGTGCTCACCATTGAACCACTGGCTGAACCGTAAGTCTGCGTACCACCGAGAGCGGTCACCATGTCGCCAAACTGAGCACCAGTCAACGCCATCTTCAGGTCCATGCCTGCCCAAACATAGTCCACGGTGCCGCCAACTGTGAACTGTTCATCTAGCTGGTAAGCCAGCGGCACAATGACACGGCCCACACCCACTTCGGAGCGCACTTTTTCACCGGAACCGGCTGCCATAAAAGATGTGGCTGAATATTCCGTTCCCATGCCGCCCTGCGAAAAGACACCGGCACCATAGACTAGCTTGCCAGACTTGTTGATCCAACCCATGGCTGGCATGTAGAACGCAGTTGCGCTGGAATCAGCATTGGGCATGGTCGGAGCCTTTGCAGTGATGCTCGGGAAAAGCCCACCAATAGCGGCATCGAAGCGATGTCCTTCCTCCATCAAGCCTAGCGTTGCAGGATTATTCATCAAGGCAGCCGTGCCGTTGTCATAAGCCATGGAAGCACCGCCCATTGCATGCGCTTCCGGACCATATCCGGACAGGTTCATACCGTTGGTGGCGTAGGCTTGTTGAGTGGAAAGTGCTGCAAGTACGAGTATTGCGACTGCCGATCTACTGAATTTCATTTGTTCTCTCCCTGAGATGGTGTGGACATTAGTGCGACAAATGCAACGAACAGCAACAGCTTATATTTATAACTGCAAATCTTTATACGAACAGACAGATGTCTGTCTCGCCGGCGAAGCTCATGAATGTGGCCGCGCCACCGTACTCGACGTTGTCGATGAATTCGCTCTTGTCGAACTCGAACAGGTCAACGGTCATCTGACATGCGATGAATTTCACATCCGCTTCCAGACACAGGTCGCGCAGCTCTTCCAGAGAAGCGACGCCGTGCTTGGCCAGCTTTTGTTTCATCATCATGGTTGCCATGCTTTCCATACCCGGAAGCATCTGCACCATCACTGGCATCGGGACTGGCATAGGCATAGCCGGATTTGCCAGCGGGCTGATCTTCACGTCGGACAGATCCTTGCGAAGCAGTTGCAGACCGTAGAAAGTGAAGAACACCTGCACGTCGTAACCCAATGCTGCAGCGGTTGAAGCCAGGATGAACGGTGGATATGCCATATCCAGTGTGCCTTTGGTGGCGATGATCGCCATTTTCTTTGCCATTTTCGTACTCCCTGTATGTAAGTTGTAAAAAAGGCCTTAGCCCTTTTTCATGTAGAAGACGAATTCGCCGCCGACTTCTTCCTGCGCCACCAGCGCATTGCCGGTCTGTTCAGCGAAAGCTGCCATATCTTTAACAGAACCTGTATCGGTCGAAATGACTTTGAGAATCTGACCAGTAGTCATATCTGCCAATGACTTTTTGGTCTTGACGATAGGCAAAGGACAGGACAGGCCACGTGCGTTCAACTCTTTATCGAAATTCATTGTTTCTCTCCTACTCGTTGTTTACAAAAAGTGCGTCACCGCACAAAACCTGACTAGCATTATAGGGATATACCTTGCATAGACGTCCATAGCCACGACGGGTGAAAAAGGTAACCCATAGGAGTTATGATTGAGCAACCCCCTCGAGTCTGACCAAATAAAAACGCACCCACCACGAGCGGCAAGCCGTCGTGGCGGGTGCGCAGCGGAACATCAGAGCAATACGTCGTTGAGGATGTTCTTCAGCCAGTAACCGGCGAACGCGCCTTCCATTTCGGAACGCTTGGCCGATACCCCGCCGCCCTCCGCCGACACCATGGCCATCTTCTCGGCATTGAAGTGATACACGTTAGCCACGTGCATCGCTTCGTCGCTGCTGACCATGCTGTAGCAAGTGTTAGCGATAATCGGTGCCTGATCGGGCTGTTTGCCGCTCATCATCTCGATGATGGCTGCGGCACAGATCTTGGCCTGTGAGGTCGCCATGTGGCCTGATTTGGGTAGCGCAGCCGACACTGCATCGCCAATGACGTGGATGTTCTGGTGCACCTTGGATTCGTAGCTGAGGAAATCCACACCACACCAACGTGCATCGACGTTGGCCAGACCGGCCATGTCTGCCACCACACCGGAACGCATCGGCGGGATGACGTTCAGCACGTCCGCCTTCACGTCCTCGAACTCGGTCTTGGCCGTCTTGCTGGCCACATCGACACCCATCACCATCGAGTTCGGGCGGTATTCCACCATACCCGGGTACAACTCGTTCCACGCCGCCATGAATAGTCCCTTTTTGGAGACGATGTCCGGATTGGCATCCAGCACCAGCACCTTGGACTTGGGCTTATGCTCCTTCAGGTAACTCGCTACTTGGCAGGCACGCTCGTAAGGGCCAGGGGGGCAGCGATACGGCCCTTTCGGGATGGCGAGCGCGAACACGCCGCCGTCCGCCATCTGCTCCAACTGCTTGCGCAGGAGTACTGTTTGCGCGCCGGCCTTCCAGGCATGCGGGATGCTCTCACTCGCCACCTGAGCGTCCAGCCCCTCGACCTTGTCGAACATGAAGTCCACACCAGGCGACACGATCAGACGGTCATAACTAAGATGACCGTCTGCCAACATGACGGTCTTCTTGTCAGGATCAATGGCAGTGACCTCGCCCTTTACCAGTTTGACGCCATACTTCTTCTGCAGTGTGTCATAGCTCATGGTCAGATCTTCGATTTTCCGGCTACCGCCGAGCACGGTGTTGCTCATCGGACAGGAGATGAAACTGGTATTGCGCTCGACCAGCACCACTTCGATCTTGTTGTTACTCCATTTGCGGAGGTACTTGGCAGCGGTCGCGCCGCCGAATCCACCACCCACCACCACTACGCGCTGGCCTTTTTTCTTGACCAGTTCACTGGATGCGAATGCCAAGCTCGGAAATGAACCGATTGCGATACCGGCGATACCGGCCTTCAGTAAATCACGACGACTGAATGACATATTATTCTCCCTCTGTTCTGTTGTTCAGGTTGGCACGGGCATCACTTGCGCTTCTGCGCAGCGAAGAACTTCGCAAGCATCTCGATCTGCTCGTCGGAGTAACCCTTGGCATGCTGGTGCATGACGGTGGCCGGACGCGCGCCGGACTTGAACTGCTTCATTGTGGCCACGAACAGCGCCTTGTCCATACCGGCGATCACCGGCATGCCGCCTTCGCTGTAGCCGTCCGTGCCATGGCAGGCAGAACAGGATGCTGCCATGTTGCGTGCGTGTTTATCGACCCCTGCCGCCTGTGCGACAGAGCACAAGCCCAGTCCGATGAAAATCAATAGTATTCGAAACGAAATCATAGTCAAACCTCCCCTGAGTTGAATTGAACGACGTCTGCTGCTTTTCCCGCCCGGCGGCGGCCCCTGCCCTGGTCAATCGATGATTGCGTCATCCACGCGACTATCCCCCCGATTGTCTTGCCATGAAAGGGACAGCATGTCCCCCTTGTTCGCGCCCCGGAAGCGGAACACCAGATACGGATTCTTGGACACGGAGGGACCGAACTGCCCTTCCAGCACAGTCCGCCCCTGATGCTGCACTCTGAATTCAGTGATATGCCAAGCAGGCACGAGATTGCCGGCTTCGTCCTTGCGACGGCCGTTCTCCATATCGTGGTACATCAGCATCCTCACCTCGACGTAAGCGCCGTCCTTGAGCGATGCGCGTATCTTGGAAGGCGCGGCCATCAGCAACCTCCCGCTGTGACTTTGACTTGTTTGGAAGCGCGGTAGAAACGCCCGCCCGCTTTGACCAGAACGATCACATTCGACGTCTCGGCCATGCGGATGCGGGTGGAGAGGTAAGCGTCAGTGCCCTCGGGCAGGGTGTAGTGCGCGACCAGCATAGTGGGATTGCGGTCGGCCAAGATAGAGATTTGCTCGACATCGGTCAGTGTGCTTTCCACAGTCACCGGCACCAGCGCGCCGTTCTCGGCGACATCGGGTGCTGTCAGCGTGATATGGGTGCTTTCTTCGGCGATCAGGCCGCCCAATGCATCGAGCGCCTCATTCAGCGAATTGGTTTCGAAAGCCTTGCGCTCGATGCCTGCGAGCGCCGCAGCGGGCAACAATCCGAGCATAGCGAACAATCCCAGCAGGCCAAGACCACTTCCGGTTTTGATTGCTTGACGACGCCCGTTATCCACACCATCACAACTATGCATCCAGCCCCCTGCTATAAAAAGGACTACTCGCCGAGGGGGCATTTGATACTAGCCCCTATGTTGCGTCCATAACCAGCAAGGGGTGTCACCCCTAACTCTTTAGGGTTATGTTTTGTCGATGCATCGACAATCAGAAGATCAGGTTCAGCATGAGCATCAGCACAACGATGAACACTATCGTCATCACCCCGCCGGCACGCATGTAATCGACCACGCGATAACCGCCCGGCCCCATCAGCAGCGCATTGACCTGATGGGTAGGCAGGAAGAATGAATTGGAGGTCGCCAGCGCCACGGTCAGTGCGAACACTGCCGGGTCAGCACCGGCACCGATGGCGATGTTCACCGCCAGCGGCACCAGCAGCACCGTCGCGCCAACGTTGGACATCACCAGCGTGAAGAACGTAGCCAGTACGACGATCGCCAGCTGGATCACCCAGATCGGCGTGCCGCCAAGCACGGACAGAGTCTGCTCGGCGATCCATCTAGCCGTGCCGCTGGTCTCCACCGCAAGGCCGAGCGGGATCAGGCTGGCCAGCAGGAACACCGACTTCCAACTCACCGCGCGGTACGCTTCGTCGATGCTGAGCACGCGCAGCAGCACCATGCCGATCGCACCCGTCATCAGCGCGATGGAGAGGGTGATATTGGTGAACAGGATCAGCACCAGTGCCAGCATGAAACTGCCCAACGCGGCCGTCACCTTGTGCGGGCGCGACTCCTCGCGCGGGAACTCGGTAGTGATGACCACGAAATCCCGGTCCTTCTGCAGGTGCGCCAGTGTCTCCCAGCCGGTATGTACCACTAGCGCATCACCTGACTGGAACGGGATGTCGCGCACCCCGTCACCCTCGCGCAGCGTCTTGCTACCGCGATGTAGCGCCATCAGCGACACCCCATATTTCTTGCGCAGCCACAGATCGCGTGCGCTCTTGCCGATCAACCCCGAACGGGGCGGGATAACGATCTCGGCGATACCCGATTTTGCCGCTGATAATTGCTCGGCGAAGGTTTCTAGTTCCTCGCGTAATTGCAGACCATTGGTCAAAGCGAACTCACGCAGACGCTCCGGCGCGCCGAGGATGCCCAGCACGCTACCCGCCACGATCTCGATGTCGCGCGCAGGACCGATGCGCAGGTCATCCGTAGTACGCATGATGGCGATCACGCGCAAGCGGTTAGGCTGCTCGATATCGTTGATGAGCCTACCGACCAGCGGGCTGACGTCCGGCACCACCACTTCGAATGCCGCGTAGTCCAGACCGTACAGGTTGCGGAAATAATCCATCGCGTTGGCGCCGCTGGTCACGCTCGCTTTGTCGCCACCGGGCAGTACATAGCGGCCCGCCAGCACGAAATAAGCGATACCCGAGGCCAGCAACGCCAAGCCGATCGGTGTGACCGAGAACAGCGACCAAGTCTGCATCTGCTGCTCGGGTGCCAAGCCTTTGTTGGAGGCAAGCATCAAGTCGTTGAGCAGGATCAAAGGACTGGAACCGACCATGGTGATGGTGCCGCCGAGAATGGCGCAAAAACCCATCGGCATCAGCAACCGCGACATCGGCAGTCCGGTGCGCGCCGAAACGCGACCGACCACCGGCAGGAACAGCGCCGCTGCGCCGACGTTCTGCATGAAGCTGGAGATGATACCCACGGTACTGGAGACCGCAGGGATGATGCGCGTCTCGGTCTTGCCCGCCACGCGCAGGATGAAGCCGGCGACCTTGTTCATCAGGCCGGTCTTGTCCAACCCGGCACCGACGATCATCACGGCGATGATGGAGATCACCGCATTGCCGGAGAACCCGCGGAACAACTCCCGCCCTTCGACCAGTGGCTGCGGCAGGCCGATCACACTACTGAAGTGACTGATCAGACCCAACAGCACCATGATAGTGACCGCCGCAACATCCACACCAACCACCTCGAAGGCGAACAGGAACACAGTGAGCAGCAGCAGATTGAGTACGACGGCGATCTCGCGGCTCGGCCCGAACATGAAGGATGCCACACCGACCGCAAGAAAGATGAAGGCCGCAACAATGGTTTTGGTATGACTGGCTTCGCTGCTCATCTGGCCTCCTTCAATAACTACACCCTAGCTCGTCCTAGGCTCACCGTTCGGCAAGCTGCCATGGCACTCGGAGAATATCCGCGCCTTGCAATTGCGGCATATCTCCGGATCCAGATCGGGATAGATTTTCCCGACCCAGTTCGACATCACCGGGAAGAAGTTCTCTTCGCCGATATCTTTCATCGCCCCGGATTTTTTCAGGAAATCCTTCGTCGCTTCCTTGCACGAGTAGAAATACACCTTGCCACCGAGTTTTTTTCGGCGGCGTGCCTCTTGGGCCAGCATCTCGGCACCGGCCACATCTACGAAGGTCAGGCCGCGCACGGTGAGCAGCAGCGATTTCTTTTGCGGATCATCTTCGTCGATCTGGTGCAGGCGGTCACGCACGTTATCGACCGCACCGAAGAACAATGCACCGTTGATACGCATGATCGATAGTTGCGGACATTGCTGATGGTCCTCTGCACCCACGAAATGGTAGGCGCCCTCTTCCGGCGACGGCACGACAGGACGCATGCCGGGTTTGGAGACGCGATACAGATAGATCGCCAGCGAGAGCAGGATGCCGAAGAAGATGCCTTTCTCTAGGTCAACCAAGGTACCGACCAGTGTCACCCACAAGATGACAGTCTCGCTTCGGCTGGTCTTCATGATGCTGGAGATATGGTGGAAATCGATCAACCCCCAGGCCACCAAGAACAGGATGCCCGCCATCGCCGCAGTCGGCAGATAGGCCGCCAACGGCGCGACCAGCAGCAGGATCAACAACAGGAAGATCGAGGCATACACCGTCGCCAGCGGCGTCTGCGCACCGGCCGCGTAGTTCACACCGCTGCGGTTGAACGAGCCGCACGAGGCATAGCTTGAGAAGAAACTACCGAACAAGTTGGACAAGCCCTGGCCGATGAACTCTTGATTACCGTCGATACGCTGTTCGGATTTCACCGCGATGGCGCGCGAAATGGAGACCGCCTCGGTCAGTGCCAGCATGGTCACCACCAGCGCCGGAAACAGTACCTTGTGGATGGTTGCATAGGAAAAGTCCGGCAACGAGAGTGGCGGCAGGTGCGCAGGCAGGGCTCCGACCGTCGTGATGTGGGTGGTCGCCACGCCGATTTCCAGATTGACCAGCCAAGCCACTACGCTGCCGACCACCATGGCCACGATCATGTAAGGCATCTTGGGGATGAGTCGTTTCGCTAGAATCCCTGCAGCGAGCGTCACCGCACCGACCAGCGTGACATACAGATTGATGTCGCCGAGTTGCAGGATCAGCTGTTCGATCACCACATGGAAATGTGCGCCGCGTTCGATGGTGATACCGAAGAAATGTTTCACCTGGCTGGCCGCAATCAGCACCGCCGCCCCGGCCGTGAAGCCTATCACCACCGTATGCGAGATGAAATTGACCAACACCCCCATGCGCGCCAGCCCGAGTATCAACTGGAACAAGCCCACCAGGAAGGTGAGCGTCAGCACCATACTGATGAATTCTGGCGAACCCGGATCGGCCAGCGGACTCATGGCCGCGAACACCGCAATGGAAATGGCCGTGGTCGGGCCGGACACCAGATGCCAGCTCGACCCGAACAGGGCGGCGATGATGGCCGGCACCATGGCCGCATACAGACCGTACTCCGGCGGCATACCGGCGATGGTGGCGAACGCGACGCCTTGCGGCAACACGATCATCGCACCGGTCAGGCCGGCGATCAGATCGGCACGGGAGGATTGTTTGTCTACCAGATGCTTCCATTGCATGAATGGAAGCGTCTTGCACAGCCAGTCTTTACAGATACGAGTACGAGTTTGAGTTGCCATCAGTATTGCATCAGCCTACGGTCTGGTAATAAAGGTTCTGCGGATGGTTGGCCTGCGCAAAGAAGAACCAGCGCTCGGCCAGCAGTCCGAGGTATTGCAGTATAAACGCCAAGCCCAGCAACGCGGGATTGGATAGTCCCAGCGCCAACAGCACCAGTGGCAGCACGAAACCCAGCAACAAGAATGTCGGCTTGATCGTACGCAGGAATGCATCGCTCTTGCCGTGAAAGAACTCACGCGTATTGAACGAACCGCCCATCGCGCCCATGGAACGCTGGGTGATCTTGGGATGCTTAACGCCGATCGCAGTCTGGATGGTCGAGGTCGGCTTCAGGCGTGCGTTACGTATCAAGGAAGCCGCGCGTCCGATCAGTGCCAGCACGGTGATGATGATGGCCCAACCGGCGAAGAAGTCTGCCTGATCCGGCGCGGCAGAAGCCGCATAGAACGCTGCCAATATGAAACCGGACGAACCACCCATCAGGATGTAATTGATGACTGTCAGCGGCGAGTTCCATTCCTTGAGAAAACGCAGACAAGCGTAGATCATCGCAGTACATACGAACAGTGCAAAAGCCAATAAAGTCCCGATCACACCCAGCACCAATGACAGATCGACCACCATGCCGCCGGGCAGCGTCACGATCTCCGGACGGATGCCGAACAGATGCGACACACCGAACAGGAAGGCCACGCCCATGAACGCGGGCAGCACGATCACTTCGCGCGACAGCCATGAGGTGCGCCACATCGTCGCCGCACGCCATGCGCGTTCGGGACGCCCCAAGTGGAAGAACGAGGCAACCAGTCCGGCAGCCAATAACACCAACACGATGATCGTGCCGTAGCCATAGAAGTCATCGGACTGCATCGGCAACAGACCGAACAGCGCATACGACTGATGCGTGAACAAGGCCAGGAACAGGCCCTGTGCTGCACCGATCAAAGTCGTTAAAAAAATCACTGAGAATGCTGGTTTCATAATGTCTCGCTAAGTTCTGTTTACCAGGCCGACACGTCGTCCATCGTCGACTGATCCTTGTCCGGTTTGGGCAATTGCTGATCGAGTTTGAGCGGATTGTCGGCGCGCTCCAGCTCGTCGGCATGGATCTTCATCTTGGTCTTGCGACGCGGCAGATAGTGATTCGAAGGATGCGTGCCCCACTCAGGCATCAGCGCATAGCCACCATCTTCGCGGATCGCCACTGACACTTCAGATTCCGGATCGTGGATGTCACCGAACAGACGTGCGCTGGTCGGGCATGCCTTCACGCAGGAAGGTTTGCGATCCGCTTCCGGCATCGACATGTCGTAGATGCGATCCACACACAAGGTGCACTTCTTCATCACCTTCTCCTGCTCGTCGAACTCGCGCACACCGTACGGACACGCCCAGGAGCAGTATTTACAGCCGATGCACTTGTCGTAGTCCACTAGCACGATGCCGTCTTCCTTGCGCTTGTACGAAGCACCGGTCGGGCATACCGGTACGCAAGCCGGGTCTTCGCAATGCAAACAAGACTTGGGGAAGTGCATCGTCTCGCTGTTCGGGAACGTGCCCATCTCGTAGGTCTGCACACGATTGAAGAAGGTACCGGTCGGGTTCTCACCGTAGGGACGTTCATCCACCAAGGGCCCGGCAGAACCGGAAGTGTTCCATTCCTTGCAGCTGGTCACGCAGGCGCTACAGCCCACGCACACGTTCAGGTCGATCACCAATGCGAGTTGTGTCATTTCGCACCGCCTTTCTTCTTTGCACCCGCCAAGTAGGCCAACCAGGTCGGCGCATCTTTCATGCCGGGATACTTCTTCATGGGTGGGAATTGCGGCGAGGTCTGCTGCGGCTCTCCCTCTTCCGCTTTGTAGATTCGTACACGCACGTCATACCAAGCAGCCTGTCCGGTGATCGGATCGGAGTTGGAGAAACGCGAACCGTCCGCCTGCTTCGGTAATTCTTCCGAGATCAGGTGATTGAGCAGGAAGCCCTGCTGCGACTCGTTCGCGTCTGGTGTCAGATTCCATGCACCGGCTGCTTTGCCGATAGCGTTCCAAGTCCACACCGTACCCGGCTCCACCGACTCACTATAACGTGCCATGCAACGCACTTTGCCCCATTGCGATTCGCACCAAATCCAGTCGCCGTCGCCGATGCCCGCGTTCTTCGCAGTCAGTGCGTTCACGTACAGATAATTGTGCGCGTGGATCTGACGCAGCCAAGCATTCTGCGAATCCCATGAGTGATACATCGCCATCGGGCGTTGCGTCACGGCAGACAGCGGATACTTCAACTTGTCGCTGGCCTGTGTCTCCAGCGGTTCGTAGTAGAACGGCAAGGGATCAAAATAAGTCTCGACGCGTTTGGCCAGATGCTTTGGCGGCTGGCGTGTGATGCTCTTGCCCTGCGCAGCCAAACGAAACTTCTGCATCACCTCGGAATACAGGTGGATCAGGATCGGTTCGGAGTACCGCGTGATGCCGTTACGCTGCGACCATTCCAGATAACCCTTGTTCCAGTTACGCATGAACTGGTAGGAACGCGGCAACACCTCGTGGTGCACACAGTCGTTCTTGGCATACATCTCCCACTGGTTGGGATTCGGCTCGCCCTTCATGCTCTTCTCGCCGCCCTTGCCACGCCAGCCGGACAGGAAGCCGATACCGGAACCCGGTGCAGTCTCCCAATTTACGATGAAATCCGGGTAATCCTTGTATTTGCGCGCACCGTCCTGAGTGACGAAAGCCGGCAACTTCAGACGCGTGCCCAGTTCGATCAACACTTCTTGGAACGGCAGGCAATCTCCGGTACGTGGCATCACCGGGATACGCACCGAATCCACCGGGCCGTCGAACTCGGAGATCGGACGGTCCAGCATGGACATCACGTCGTGACGTTCCAGATAGGTCGTATCCGGCAAGATCAGGTCGGCGAATGCGGTGGTCTCGGAATGGAAGGCATCACACACCACGATGTTCGGGATCTTGTACTCGCCGTTCTCATTCTTGTCGGTGAGCATCTTGCGCACTTCGCTGGTGTTCATGCTGGAGTTCCATGCCATGTTGGCCATGAACAGCAGCAGCGTGTCGATAGGGTACGGATCACCGCGCCATGCGTTGGTGATCACGTTATGCATCAGGCCGTGCGCCGACAGCGGGTATTCCCAGGAGAAGCCCTTGTCGATACGTACCGCTTCGCCTTCCTTGTCCACGAACAGATCGTCCGGATCGGCCGGCCAACCCAGCGGCATGCCATCCAGCGGTGTGTTCGGCTGCACTGCACGCGGGTCGTTAGGCGGACGCGCGCAAGGCGGGATCGGACGCGGGAACGGTGTCTTGTGACGGAAACCGCCCGGACGGTCGATGGTGCCCAACAGCGTCATCAAAATGGACAGTGCTCGGATGGTATGGAAACCGTTGGAGTGTGCAGCCAGTCCGCGCATGGCGTGGAACGCCACCGGATTGCCGGTGACAGTCTCATGCTCTTTGCCCCAGCTATCGGTCCACGCGATCGGCAGCTCGATCTTCTGGTCACGCGCAGTGATGCCCATCTCATGCGCCAGACGACGGATAGTGTCGGCAGCGATACCGGTCACGCCTTCCGCCCACTCCGGTGTGTATTCCGCAACGCGATCCTTCAGCAACTGGAACGCGGGCTTCACCGGCGTACCGTCGCTCAACTTGAACTCGCCGCGCAGGAACGGATCCGCACCTTCGCTATGCGTCACCACCGGCTTGTTGGTATTGCGATCCCACCACAGTTTGTTCTGCGGATCGTAGCAGCCCTCTTCTTCCGGCACCTCGGTACGCACGAACATGCCGAACTCGTCATGCGCCGCATCCAGATTCACCAGTTGACCCGAGTTGGTGTAGCGCACCAGGAACTCGCGGTCATACAGGCCCAGCTCGATCAGCTCGCGGATGATGGCAAGGAACAGCGCGCCGTCAGTACCGGGACGGATAGGCACCCATTCGTCGGCGATGGCCGAATAGCCGGTGCGCACCGGATTGATGGAGATGAAACGACCGCCCTCGCGCTTGAACTTGGCCAGCGACACTTTCATCGGATTGGAGTGATGGTCTTCCGCCGTACCGATCATGATGAATAGCTTGGAGCGTTCCAGATCGGGACCGCCGAACTCCCAGAACGAACCGCCGATGGTGTAGATCATGCCGGCCGCCATATTGACCGAGCAGAAGCCACCGTGCGCCGCATAGTTCGGCGTGCCGAACTGGCGCGCGAACATACCGGTCAGCGCCTGCATCTGGTCACGTCCGGTGAACAGCGCGAACTTCTTCGGGTCGGTCGCGCGCAACTCGCCAAGACGATCGGCGAGCAAGGTGAAAGTCTCTTCCCAGCTGATCTCTTCGAACTCACCTGCCCCGCGCTCGGTGCCCGGCTTGCGGCGCAGCGGCTTGGTCAGGCGTGCCGGCGAATACTGTTTCATGATGCCCGAAGACCCCTTGGCGCAGATCACGCCCGCGTTCAGAGGGTGGTCGGGATTACCGTCGATATAACGTACCTCGCCGTTGCGAAGATGTACGCGGATGCCGCACCGGCAAGCGCACATATAACAGGTGGTCTTCTTGATCTCGGTTGTGGCGCCAGCAACCGGCGGCGCCAATGGGTCGTGCAATGGTGTCGATGACATGGGCAAAATCTTGTGTGGGTTGATCGTTATCGGGGCGCAACACTTTATTTTTCGTGTGCAGCTGCCCTACGAATTTACTCAATCTTTCAGGTGCCGAAGTATGCGTAACCAGCGCCAGTGCTGCCATAGCCGTGATGAGGGGGAAAGACATAACCCCTATGGGGGGTGCAACCCTCAACCCATGAGGGGTATCGCCTCACTTGTAATGTTCCTCTACTGTGCGCACCTGAAATTTCGATGATTCTCCATCCGTAGCTAGACCCCAAAGGGAGGCTTTATGGCATTGGTAAACCCGCATGGCGGGAAAGATCTGAAACCGCTGTTACTAGTTGGCGAAGATCTGATTGCAGAGTTGAATCGGGCACGCAGTTACCCTCAGGTAACAGTGAGTTCTCGCGAAAAAGGCGACCTCATCATGCTCGGCATCGGCGGTTTCACGCCGCTCGACGGTTTCATGAGCCACGCCGACTGGCAAGGCGTATGCGATGGCATGACGCTCACCAACGGCCTGTTCTGGCCCATCCCCATCACCCTCTCCACAGACAAATCAGCAGCAGATGCCATCCCCACCGGCAGCGACATCGCGCTGATCGATCCCGATGACGGCAGCATCCTCGCCACCATGAAGGTGACTGAGAAATACACCATCGACAAAGCCCACGAATGCGCCACCGTGTTCGGCACCACAGACATCGAACATCCAGGTGTGAAAATGGTGATGAATCAAGGCGAGGTGAATCTGGCCGGTTCAGTGAAAGTCTTGTCGCAAGGCGGCTTCCCGCAAAAATACGGTGCGCTGTTCATGACGCCGAAAGAGACACGTGCACTGTTCACCGAGATGGGCTGGAGCAAGGTCGCCGCCTTCCAAACACGCAACCCCATGCACCGCTCGCATGAATATCTGGCCAAGATCGCCATCGAAGTGTGCGACGGCGTGATGATCCATTCCCTGCTCGGCAACCTCAAGCCGGGCGACATCCCGGCCGAAGTACGCACCCATGCCATCATCGCACTGACCAAAAACTACTTCGTCGGCAAGACCGTCGTGCAAGCTGGCTACCCGTTGGATATGCGCTATGCCGGACCGCGCGAAGCGCTGCTGCACGCTCTGTTCCGCCAGAACTATGGTTGCTCGCACCTCATCGTCGGTCGCGACCATGCAGGCGTCGGCAAATATTACGGCCCATTCGATGCGCATCACATCTTCGACACTATTCCGCAAAATGCGCTGGAGACACAAGCACTGAAGATCGACATCTCCTTCTGGTGCTACAAATGCGGCGGCATGGCCTCGGGCCGCACCTGCCCGCATACCGATGCAGACCGTTTGCAAGTATCCGGCACCCAATTACGCAAAATGCTCTCGGATGGTGAAGAAGTCCCCGCCGAGTTCAGCCGTCCTGAAGTGCTGGAGATATTGCGCAAATATTACGCAGGATTAAATAGCGGTTAACAGAAGTAAAACTTAGCACTCGACGACTAAAGATTGACAGCCAACTTGTGACAAATTTATTGAGGAGAACCTGATGTTCACGAGCAACCCCTTTGCTTCACTTACAGAAGTCATATCACCCGAAATGATGCAGGGATATATCGTTCTTATGGTCCTGTTGGTCATGGGCGGAACGATACTGGATATGATCCACAAGAAAAGCGCGAAGTACTTTTTCGAGAATGCAAAAAAAGCCCAGAAGAGTGCAAAACGCTCGGTGAGCGGTGGCGAAAAAGCATCGATCGCTGTTTCAGTGCTGGTCAATGAAGTGTTGACCTCAGGTGAATTCAGCAATCCACGACGCAGACTTTCCCATCTGTTGACCATGTACGGATTCATCATCTTCGCTGTGACTACCGTGATGATGATCTTTGGTTATACAGCGCCAGACGCTGTCACCCCAGCGATCCTGCCCAAGCTTTGGCATGTCGGTGCACTTATGTTGGCTTTGGGCGGATACTGGTTCTGGTTCTTTATCCGCGTTGACGTGTCTGCCGAAGGTCTTCCATGCTTCCGCTTCGAGCGTGCAGACTTGTTCATTGTCTCGCTGCTTGCCACCTCGACTTTCGCATTGATCTGGTCATTCACCGGCGGCGGATTGGGCATTCCATTTGCCTTGTTCATCCTGTCCACCACCGTTCTGTTCGGCGGCGTGTATTGGTCCAAGTTCGCGCACATGTTCTTCAAGCCTGCTGCGGCTCATCAGAAGAAGATCACCCGTGCAGATGGTTCTCGCGAGAACCTGCCGCCTGACTATGACCTGACCGATCCGGAAGTGCATCGCAAGTTTCCGGATGTACCGATGTATATGGGCAAGAACCCGCCCAACATGGGGCTCTGCATCAAGGCCGAAAGACCCAACCACTACTAACCACTCACTAGACATTTATCTATAGAAACTAGAGGACTCAATTATGCCAACCTTTGTATATATGACTCGTTGTGATGGTTGTGGAGAATGCGTCGACATCTGCCCTTCCGACATCATGCACATCGATAAATCATTGCGACGTGCTTACAACATTGAACCGAATATGTGCTGGGAGTGTTACTCCTGCGTAAAAGCCTGCCCGCACCAGGCAATTGATGTACGCGGTTATGCCGACTTCGCACCACTTGGACACAGTGTTCGCGTGATCCGTGATGAAGAAAAAGGCACCATCGCGTGGCGCATCAAGTTCCGCAACGGCAAAAAAGAAATGGATCTGTTGGCGCCTATCACCACCAAGCCCTGGGGCTCTGCGACACCAAAACTCGCAGATGCTCCCGCTCCAAGCAAAGAAATGCGTGACAGTGAATTGTTGTTCAACGAGCCTAAGTACATCCGCATGGATGAAGGCGGTTTACATACACTGGAATCGAATGGCTTGACACTTAAAAAAGGGGTTTACTACTAAAATGGCATACCAAACTATCATTGAAGACGATATCGACATCCTCGTTGCTGGTGCCGGCCTTGGTGGCACAGGTGCTGCGTTTGAAGCCAGATATTGGGGCAAGAACAAGAAGATCGTTATCGCAGAAAAAGCGAACATCATGCGTTCCGGTGCGGTTGCCCAGGGCCTGTATGCGATCAACTGCTACATGGGCACACGCTTCGGCGAGAACAATCCAGAAGATCATGTGCGCTATGCGCGTATCGACCTGATGGGTATGGTGCGTGAAGACCTCGCTTTTGACATGGCACGCCACGTCGACTCCACCGTGCATAACTTTGAAGAATGGGGCCTGCCCATCATGCGCGACGAGAAGAAGGGTTCGTTCCTGCGTGAAGGCCGTTGGCAGATCATGATCCACGGTGAATCGTACAAGCCTATCGTTGCTGAAGCAGCCAAGAAATCAGCAGACAAAGTATTCAATCGTGTCTGCTTGACCCATCTGCTGATGGATGATTCCAAAGAGAACCGCGTCGCGGGTGCTGTCGGTTTCAATGTACGTACAGGCAACTACCACGTATTCAAATCAAAGACCGTTATCTGCGGTGCCGGTGGTGCTTCCAACATCTTCAAACCACGCTCCGTGGGCGAAGGTGCGGGTCGTGTCTGGTACGCACCATGGTCTTCCGGTTCTGCCTACGGTCTGATGATCGACGCTGGCGCCAAGATGACACAGATGGAAAACCGTATCGTGCTGGCTCGCTTCAAAGATGGTTACGGTCCTGTCGGTGCCTACTTCCTGCATCTCAAGACTTATACCCAGAATGCCTATGGTGAAGAGTACGAGTCCAAGTGGTTCCCCGCACTGCAGCAAATGGTGGGCAAGGAATATTTGGATCCGGAAGTCTCACACCGTACGCACCGCCCTATTCCAACCTGTCTGCGTAACCACGCGATCATCAACGAGGTGAATGCCGGTCGCGGCCCGATCCACATGGTGACCATGGAAGCATTCCAGGATCCGCACCTTGAAGAGATCGGCTGGCACAACTTCCTCGGCATGACTGTGGGTCAAGCCGTACTTTGGGCAGCGACTGACGTTGATCCGAAGTATGAGAACCCTGAACTGACCACGTCCGAGCCTTATGTCATGGGTTCGCACGCTACCGGTTGCGGTGCATGGTGCTCGGGTCCGGAAGATGTCTCTCCTGACGAATATTTCTGGGGCTATAACCGCATGACCACCGTTGAAGGTCTGTTTGGCGCAGGTGATGCCGTAGGTGGTACACCACACGCCTTCTCATCAGGTTCGTTCACTGAAGGTCGTCTGGCTGCCAAGGCTGCTTGTAAATATATCGATGATGGCAAAGCAGAAGGCATCCGTGTCTCCAGCAAGCAGATCGAAGAGCTGAAGACCAAGATCTACAAGCCATTGGAGACATACGCGGTCTTTAAGAACGAAGTCGTTGCCGGATCAGTCAACCCGAACTTCATCAATCCTAGACAAGGTCTGGATCGTTTGCAGAAGCTGATGGATGAGTACTGCGGTGGCTTCGGCGTGAACTACATGACCAACGACAAGCTGCTGAACATCGGCCTCAAGAAGATGTCCATCTTGGGTGAGGATCTGGAAAAAGTCGCTGCTTCAGACATTCACGAGTTGTTGCGTGCATGGGAACTGAAACATCGTTTCCTCACCTCTGAAAGTGTGTTCCACCATACGCTGTTCCGTAAGGAGACACGCTGGCCCGGATACTACTATCGTGGTGATGCAATGAAGCTGGATGATGAGAACTGGCATGTACTGACAGTTTCTCGCCGCGATCCAAAAACAGGTGAATACACGATGGAAAAAGCACCGCTTTACCACCTGGTGGGAGATGTTGAAAAAGCAGCGCCTGAAGGGCACTAAGCAAATATAGGTTTGGTTTTTACAAGCCGGTAAATATATTTGTAAAAAAAGGACTGACATGTATGGTGTTGGTCCTTTTTTATCTATCCTGAGCGAAGCGTGGCCTGGTTATAGATAAAATGATGAAACCCTGTGTAGGTGAGATACTTTATGAACATTATTGAAAAGACAGATGAAGAGATCTTGGAGTTGGCACACCCCATGTGGGCCGACCTTATCAAGTACTCCAATGAAGCAAACTACGGTGCTTTCACGCGCAACTTTTCCAGCACATTCATTGCCGGCGCCAATGAAGTTGAAATGGGCAAGCAGTTTGCGAGAAGCGATCTTGCAAAGAACCTGTCAGACGAATACTCCTATCTAGGCATGATCCGCCGCGGGGAATATGTCACTGTTTTATACAAAGTGATAAACAAGAAGAATAGAGGCGAATGGCTGGGCAGACTGGTGCTGGGCTATGAAAAAGAGAAGGTGAAGATCTTTGGTGCCACACTGTTTTAATAAGGTCGATTAAACATGTCAGATACGATTGAAGACGGAACATTCGTTGAACTGAATTACAAAGTCGTCGATGACAAAACCGGCGATGTACTGGTCACTGTGGATTACCCGCTGGGTTATGTGCATGGCGTGAATGATGTGATGTCAGAAGAAGTGACCAAATTCCTGTATGGAAAAAAAGTCGGCGACGTCATCGATGTGCCGATCGACACTACGCAGCTATATGGCGAGAGAGATGAGTCTCTGGTATTCACCGATCGCATAGAGAACGTCCCGGAAGAGTATCGGGAGATCGGCATGACCATCACCATGGAAAATGAGAAAGGCGAACCCAGAAACTTCATCGTCACCCGATTCGATGACAAGACATTGACTGTGGACGGCAATAACCCGCTTTGCGGCAGAGAAGTCACTTTCATGCTGGAAGTCTTGTCTATACGCGAAGCCACTGAAGAAGAGATCGAGCTTGGCGGAGCGGTCGGCGCCGACCCTGAACTTAACGAGATTCTCGAACGCGCTTAAATGGATTTCTCTCATACATACTCACTTCATCCACGTAATAAGGCCTTAGAACTGGCCTTAGCCAACTCTTTAGCCGCGCTGGGCGATGATTGGATAGATGCAGCCACACCGGATACCAAGGTGGCCGTCTCCGATAATTTTCTATATACGCGTGGAAACTTTGAACAACACCGTTTCAGCGCCAACATTCTTGAACCTTTGCGTGAAACCCTTGAAGGATCGCTGACAGCGCAATATCGCGCTCAAGAACCGTTGGCTTGGGCTCAGACGCAGAATTATCTTGGCAACGTTTTGGCCGCAATGGGGCAGCAACGTAGAGATGCAGAATTGTTTGAACGGGCCATTCAGTGCTTTAGCGAGGCATTGGGGGAGTTCACACAGGAAAGCTCCCCCTTGGAATGGGCAGCCACACAATATTGTCTGGGCACGGCTAATCAAGCGCTCGGCCGGCTGTCCGAAACCACGAAGCCGCTCAATAGCGCTGTCGATGCTTATACCAATGCTTTGCTGGTTTGGACACGAGATACACATCCGGAAGACTGGATGTACACCATGCTACAGCTTGGAGACACGTTCCATACCTACGGAATGCTGCTTAAGGGCAACCGACAGCTTCAAAAGTCCGTTGTTGCCTATAAGAATGCGCTGGCCGTACTCGACGCAGATGAATACGCATTAGAGCTGACCGCGACCCATAACAATCGGGCGGTCGTTTTGCATCATCTCGGCGAGTCGGAAGAGAATCCTGATCGTTTGAAAGAAGCGATCAATTCATACGAAAAAGCTTTGACGGTAAGTATGGAACAGCAGCTGCCTATCCATGTGGCAGTTCTCTGCCGTGTGAATAAGGCGACTGCGCAAAATGTGCTGGCTCAAATGACCAACGATGCTGCGCTTGCAGAAGAGATGGCGGATGAATTCGAGGTGATCATCGAATGTTTTTCTCATGCGCTACAACCACTCTGCCTGAAGCACTGCAAAGAACAGCTACAAATAGCGCAGTCGCAGATGGCGGTGCTCAACAGCTAGAGGCAAGCGAGTGATGGATCAGACCCGACTGGAAAGTTTGTTTTGCACTTCGATGAATGAACCGGTGTCGGCAAGGAAGCGGATCGTTCTGGCTCCGAAACCGACATCCGGGCTAGATTCACCTTTATCGATGGATAAAGTCAGCGCCACGCCCAACCTTGGAGATAGATTGTGACTTTTACAGACTTCAACGATTTTTTCTTTAATGGGTTCCAGCTGCTTGACGATGATGTCCGCTAAGGCAAATACGTCCACCGCGCCGGCAGTAGTCTCTGTTGATATCTCCCAGGAACTTATCACGGGTTTATCCAGACTGCTGTGTGCGCCCGCAGCATTGACGGAAGTGGGCTCTATCCCAAGCAAGCGCGTAATGTCGTCGGGGTTGAAATGATAACCAAGCAATGCAAAATAAGCCCGTGCTTCATTCGATGCCAAGATGATCTCCTCGTTAATATGATCCTTGGCCTGAGTATAACGTACAGAAAGAGGTGTTCTGTTGTCGTCTGAAGCCGCACAAGAAAAGAAACGAGACCCCAATAATCCGTGCCTGTTTTGCACTGATCCACGCGGGGTATCGATACAGCATGAACTTGCTTTCAGCGCGCGCGACACCTACCCGACCAGCCCAGGCCACACGTTGGTCATCCCGCGCCGGCATGTCGCCAGTTTCTTCGAACTGACACCTGAAGAAGTCGCAGCATGCATGGACCTCATCCAGAAAGAAAAGGAACTCCTTGATGAAGCGTTCCATCCGGACGGCTACAACATCGGTGTCAATGTCGGGCCCGCAGCCGGACAAAGCATCTTACATGTCCATATTCACATCATCCCCCGCTACAAAGGCGACGTAGAGAACCCCCAAGGGGGCGTGAGGCATGTGATTCCGAAGAAGGCGCACTACACACGATGAATAGAGTTTTCAACAACCGTTTTTTCAACCCAAGGAGATAGGATCATGAGTGAAGAAAAGAAGCAGTTTTGCCGCCCCAAAGTTCCTGATGGCCACGCATTCCACGTAACGACCCGTCAGAAAGAAATCGTGCCGGGGCAGTTCTTTGTTGGTTATGAAACCACTTGGGAACCGCATCAGAAAGAAGTGCCGTACTCCACTCCCAAGCGTCCATAAAGTATTCAGCAAAGAAAGCAGCCGCGCAGCCAGACCAGGCTCGCGCGGCTACTATCAATTAATTCTCAAAAAGAAAACCTCTGGCCTAGACTCAGCTAAGATAACAGCCTTTGAAGAGAACAGAAGACTACGATGGCTGTCAGAAAAGCTCCTGAAGAATCAAGAGAAGTCACCCTGCGACGCTGGAGCGTGATGGAGATCAGCACCCAACAAGGTACTCGCAGTCATCATGTGCACGGCCACGATGTCACCAACAACTTCGCCCGCACCTCCAGCGCCATCGGCGAATTCGACGCGCACAACATGACCGTCAGCACCCGCAGCGGCAGGCTCTATAAACTCGTCGGCCTACCCGGAAACTACCCAGCAGGAAAAACCGCATGGGACACTTGGTGCAACAGCAACGGCATTGTCACCCACCTCGACGTCACCGACCAGTATCTCGATTTCGACAAGCATTCCACCCTTGGCTTTGACCGGATCACACGAGCAGCAATGAGAGAAGGAAGTTCTTGAAGGCGGCTATTCGGCCTTATGTAAATCTTCACATAAGGCCGAAAAGCAGAAACCTACCTCGATTCTCCCAACATCTCCGCAGGATCATTACCCCCGCAATATCCCTGCAACGCCCATAGTTGACAAAAATACTCAAGAGTTTGATGATGACTTCAACGGTGGACGTCCTGTCCACCCTAGTCAGCAGGAGGAATCATCATGCTCGACATCAACAAATCCATACATGATCCCGCTCGTTTCGAGCACGACCCGGAAGGCAACATGTCCGAATTGGCACCATGGTCGCCACACTTTGCGAATCGGGAGGCCAGACTCGAAGGGATCGAGTTGACCGATGAACACTGGAAGGTCATCTACTATCTGCGCGAACGCTTCCGCACGCATGGGAATACCGATGCTGCACGCGAGGTGTTGCACGATTTGGAGATGCGGTTCGGTGAAGTACATGGTCGCAGCCATCTGTACGAATTATTCCCTAGCGGGCCGGTCGGTCAGGCCAGCCGACTCGCCGGACTGCCCTTGCCGCCGCACACTGAGGATCGCTCCTTCGGCAGCATGATGTAATAGGTCAGCAGATACGTGGCAGCGGATCGTCTTCCAATTCTTCAAGCAGGCGCTGCCCGCCGAACTCGGTCTGCATCACAACTTGCGCGCGACCGCTTTGCACAGTGCCGATGATGGCAGCGCCCTGCCCTTGCTGCAGAGCCTGCATCGCAGCCAGTGCGGTGGTTGCTTGCGTCGCATCGACTACAGCCACCAGCCGTCCTTCACACGCCAGATACATCGCATCGTAACCAAGCATCTCGCACACTGTCATCACTTGTTCGCGTACCGGGATAGCCTCTTGCTGTAGCTGTATTTGCAAATCGGTGGCGCGGCAGATCTCGTGCATCACGGTAGCGAGTCCGCCGCGGGTCGGGTCACGCATGAAACGTAATCCGGTCAATGACATCAATGCCTGCGCCAGCGGATACACACTGGCGGCATCCGACTTAAGGTCACCGCTCAAACCGAACTGTTCGCGCGCCAACAGCACCGCGATGCCGTGATCGCCGACCGGCCCGCTGACCAGAATGACATCTCCCTCTCGGATACGATCCAGCCCCAGCTTCACTTCGGCAGGCCGTTCGCCGATGCCGGTGGTGGCGAGATACAGACCGCCGCCCTCGCCGCGTCGCACGACCTTGGTGTCCCCCGCCACCACGGACACGTTCGCCTCGCGTGCGGCGCGCGCCAGATCGGCGATGATGCGATCCAGTTGAGCGATCTCCATACCTTCCTCGATGAAGGCGTTCAGGGT
The DNA here is from genome assembly GCA_018814405.1 of Gammaproteobacteria bacterium. Lineage (GTDB taxonomy): Bacteria > Pseudomonadota > Gammaproteobacteria > Burkholderiales > Gallionellaceae > Sideroxyarcus. The sequence goes on along the minus strand of JAHIZO010000005.1, from coordinate 86,801 downwards.
GAGGTAGCGCGGTGTCGCGCCGGACACGGCGAGGTCGTTCACCGTGCCGTGCACCGCCAGCGAACCGATGCTGCCGCCGGGGAATTCCAGTGGCTGCACGGTGAAGCCGTCGGTGGTCATCATCAGCACGCCGTCCATGTGCGGCAGCGATGCAGCGTCCACCTGCACATTCAGCAGCGGGTCGTGCAGGTGGCGCGCAAACAGTTCGTCGATCAGCTCGCGCATGTAGCGCCCGCCGTTTCCGTGCGCCAGACTGATATGCGTCTCATCCATTCTTCACACCTGCTTCCATCAATTGTCCCAAGGCGATGCCGCCATCGTTGCACGGTATCTGTTGCGGCAGATAGGCCGCGAATCCTGCTTCATGCAATCCTTCCAGTGCCAACTCGGCCAGCAACTTGTTCTGGAACACGCCGCCCGTCAGCCCCACCGCATCGAACGCTTGCTGTGTATGAAGGCGTTGTGCCTGCATCACGATGCTGTGTGCCAGACTGCGATGGAACTGCATCGCGCGCGTCTCCAGCGGAATCTCCTTGCGCGACATGGCTGCGATCAAGGGTTGCCAATCGATGACCAACATACCTTTTGCATCTTCGTGGAGTGGCAACACGATGTCTGCCGCCTCGCCTGTCGCACACTGCTCAAGCAACATACCGCCCTGCCCTTCGTAACTCGCATGATCGAGGAGTCCGAGCAGATGTGCCGCGCCGTCGAACAAACGACCTGCCGCGCTGGTGTAGGGCGTGTTGATGCCGCGCTGCCAGACGGTGTGCAGCAAGGTGATGTCATCGACTGGGAATGATCTGTCCATGCCCGCCTCCCAACACAAGCCCGCTGCCGAACGCCAAGGTTCACGCGCAGCCTTGTTGCCGCCGGGCAATCTGAAAGGTCGCAGATAGGCGGCACGACGCCAGTCGCCGATGCGCCCGTGCAAGGTCTCGCCGCCCCACAAGGTGCCGTCCTCACCCAGTCCGACACCGTCCCATGCGAAAGTGAGCCAGGTCTTGTCCGCGCCATGTTCCAGCGCCAGCGCGGCGGCATGCGCATGGTGATGCCAGACCGTTTGCACGGGCAATCCCTGCTTCGCCGCCCAGCGACTGCTGGCATAGTGGGGATGCGCATCGCACACGATGGTCTCCGCGTTCACGCCATACAGTTGCTGCATGTCGGCGATGACCTGTTCGAATACGGCGATGCTGCGCGGTGCATCCATATCGCCGATATGCGGCGTCAGCACGGCACGTGTACACCAGCCCAGCGCGATGGTGTTCTTCATGTGCCCACCCACTGCAAGCGTCGGCTGCGGCATTTCAAATGGCAATTCAATTTCGATGGGGGCGATGCCGCGTCCGGGGCGGATCAACCGCGACTGTCCGGCGATGATGCGCAGCACCGAGTCGTCCGCCGGACGCGCGATGGGACGGTCATGATGCAGGAAAGCATCCGCCACGTTGCACAGCCTTGCTTCCACCTCAGCGCCTTCGGTCAGCACCGGTTCACCACTGAGGTTGGCCGAGGTTGCGAGCAGCGGCGTATCCAGTGCAGCCAGCAGCAGATGATGCAAAGGTGTGTAAGGCAACATCGCGCCGACCTCATTCAGGCCGGGCGCGATGCCTTCGGGCAAACTACATGCAGGACTGCGAGGCAAAAGCACGATGGGACGCGCGGCATCGCACAATGCAGTTGCAGCCTGCGCTGACACATCCAGCTCAGCGCGCACCGCCGCCATATCTTTGAACATCACCGCCAGTGCTTTATGCGGTCTATGTTTGCGTGCGCGTAAGCGCGCGATGGAATCGGCATTGCGTGCATCGCACATCAGGTGATAACCGCCTATGCCTTTCACCGCGACGATCTCGCCGCGACGCAGTGCTGCGATGCAGGCATCCAGAGCGGCCTCGCGTTGCAAGCGCACATCACCCGCCACGAATGCCAGTTGCGGCCCGCATTGTGGACAGGCGATAGGCTCGGCATGGAAGCGTCGGCTGGTCGGGTCTTCGTATTCGTCGCGGCAGGCTTCACACAAGTCGAACCCCGCCATCGTGGTGTTAACACGGTCGTAGGGCATGCGCGCGATCAGTGTGTAGCGCGGGCCGCATTGCGTGCAGTTGATGAAGGGATAGCGATAGCGTCTGTCCTGCGGCGTCTCCATCTCGCGCTGGCAGTCTGCGCACAGATACAGATCGGGCGGCACATGGATGTGTGTTTCGCCTGCACTGGCACTGTCGAGTATCTCGAATGCAGTGAAACCGAACAGCGGGATGGTTGCTAGATTGGCGATGTGCGGATGGGAAAGCGGAGGCGCATCGGACATGAGCGCTGCGGAGAACGCATCCAGCGTCGCTGGTTCGCCTTCCGCCTCCACCATCACCTGCCCGAGCTGATTCTGTACTACTCCCTTGAGGTCGAATCGTTGCGCCATCAAAAACACAAAAGGCCGGAAACCGACGCCTTGCACGCGGCCAGTCAACAACCATCTGCGCGCTTCAATCATGCACCGCAGCCCGTACGCCAGTCGACCACCAGATGCGACAAGCACCCTCGTCCGACACCATGCACGGCCCGACCGGATACTTAGGCGTGCAAGCTGTGCCGTAAAGTTTGCATGCATCCGGATCGATGCGACCCAGCACCACGCGCGCACAATCGCAGCCCGGTGGCATCTGCCCGGCGCGTTTACGTTCGGTGTCGTTGTAAGCCGGGAAACGCAGCCTGGCATCGTGCGCTGCATAAGCCGGTGCGAGCGCGTAACCCGATGCAGGGATGATGCCTATGCCGCGCCAGTTGGCGTCGGTGACATCGAACGCCTTTGCCAACAATCGTCGTGCAGCAGGATTGCCGCCCGGCTTCACCAGTTCGGGATAACAGTTATCGAGGAAGCACTTATCTTCAAGCGATTGGCGCAACACAGAATACATCGCCGCCAGCAAGGACACCGGCGTGAAACCCGCCACCGCGGCAGGCATGTGATGCTGTTCGACCACGAAGCTCCACTCCTCCGGCCCCATCACCGTCGCCACATGGCCCGGCGCGACCAAGGCGTTGAAACCTGCTTCGCCCGAATCCAGCAACATGGCGACTGCAGGCCAGGTGAGTCGCCCCGAGAGCAACAGCGAAAGATTGTCCGGCACGCCTTCCAGCAACATCGCTGCCACCGGCGCCATGGTGGTCTCGAACCCGGCGGCGAAGAACACCACCTGTCGCTCGGGATTCTGCTGCGCGATCTGCACCGCCTCGCGCGGGCTGGCGATGGGCCGCACATCGGCTCCCGCCGCCTTGGCCTGCTCCAGCGAACGCAACGCGCCCTTCGCCACATTCACCGGCACACGCAACATGTCGCCAAACGCGACTAGGATCACACCCGCATGCACAGCGAGTTGGATCGCCTGATACACATCCTCTTCCGGACACACGCACACCGGGCAACCGGGTCCGGCGATCAGTTGTACTTGTTTGGGTAAGGCCGTACGCAAGCCAGCCATGGAGATGGAACGCTCATGCCCGCCACACACGTTCATGATGCGCATAGGCTGCTCGATGTTCAGTGCATGGATGCGTGCTAGCCAGTCCTTGGCTTCAAGCATCGCTATCCTCTGCCGCCAGCATCTCATCCAGCAACTCCCAGGTCGAACGTGCTTCCTGTGCGGTCATGGTCTGGATGGCGTAGCCCACATGCACCATCACGTGGTCGCCGATCTTAATGTCTTCTCCCTGCAACAAGAACAGGCTCACTTCACGCGAGACGCCCTTGGCTTCGCAGCGAGCGTTGAAACCATCGATACTGACGATCTGCATGGGGATGCCGAGGCACATGGAATAACACCAATGGTTGGTTGTAGTGTCCCCATTCTAATGCTAGATTGCACCTGTCGCCTGCTCACCATTTCGAATGTCATGTGTGATTCCAGCAAGACCCTGATCCTCGGTATCGGCAATAGCCTTTTGCAGGATGAAGGCGCGGGTATCCATGCGATGAATTTCCTGCGCGAGGCGCTGGCAGATCGCGACGACATCACCTTCCTTGACGGCGGCACCCTCAGTTTCACACTGGCAACCGCCATCGAAGACACTTCCCGTCTCATCGTCATCGACGCCGCGAATCTCAATGCCTCCCCCGGCCATACACAAGTGTTCGAAGGCGAGGCGATGGATGAATTCCTCGGCAGCAACCGCAAGCGCAGCGTGCATGAAGTGAGCCTGCTAGACCTGATGGCCATCGCGCATCTGGCCGACCATCTACCCACCCGGCGCGCATTGATCGGTATCCAACCGGATGTGATCGATTGGGGAGAACATCCCTCGGCTGCTGTTGCCGCTGCCATGCCGCAGGTATGCACACAAACCAAACAGATACTGGAGGGCTGGCAATGAGTCTCGACGATATCTCCATCAAAGTCGCCACTGACCTGAATTCGATCGGCAGCGTCGATGCATTACTCAACGAGATCGCCACCCGTCTGGCTCGTTTCATCGACACCGATGAGACTTCCATGATCGACTTGAAGAGCCTGCCTTTCTCACCGGATGAATACGAAGGGCTGCGCACCGCGCTGGGCCGCGGCGAAGCTTCGGCGCGACTGGAGACCATCGGTGATTCCGAACTCTACGAGACGCATTACCCCGGCGTGTGGTGGGTGACGCACTACAACGTCGAAGGCGATGTCATCGCCGACCTGATCGAGATCGCCGCCGTGCCCGCCATCCTGCACAGCCAGCCGGAAGACGTGCGCGACGGACTGGAACGGCTGCAGCACACACTGTCGCAGAACAAGTGAGGTGACACGATGAAAGAACACGAGACGCTGGAGCAACGCCTGCATGAACAAGGTGTGAGCCGCCGCAGTTTCCTCAAGTTCTGTGCCGCGATGGCGACCATGATGGCCCTGCCGCCCGGCAGCGCAACAGCCATCGCCGCCGTGCTGGCGAAAGTGAAACGACCTTCGGTGATCTGGCTGTCGTTTCAGGAATGCACGGGTTGTACCGAATCACTGACGCGTTCGCATTCGCCCACGCTGGAGAGTCTGATCTTCGACATGGTGTCGCTCGACTACCACCACACCCTGCAGGCCGCCTCCGGCCACGCTGCCGAACAGGCGCGCGAAGATGCGATGAAGGAATTCCACGGCCAGTATCTGTTGCTGGTGGACGGCTCCATCCCGCTCAAGGACGGCGGCGTGTATTCCACCATCGCCGGTCGCACCAACCTCGACATGCTTCAGGAAGCAGCCGAAGGCGCGGCAGCCATCGTCGCTGTCGGCAGTTGTGCCGCGTTCGGCGGCCTGCCCAACGCACAGCCCAACCCCACCGGCGCGGTCGCCGTGTCCGACATCATCAAGGACAAACCCATCATCAACATCTCCGGCTGTCCACCCATCCCAGCCGTGATCACCGGCGTGCTCGCGCATTACCTCACTTTCGGCGCGCTGCCCGCACTGGATGATCAGGGCCGGCCCAAGGCGTTCTATGGCGAGACCATCCATGACCGTTGCTACCGCCGCCCGTTCTACGACCAGGGCAAGTTCGCCAAGACCTTCGATGACGAAGGCGCACGCAATGGCTGGTGTCTGTACGAGCTCGGCTGCAAAGGCCCGACCACCCACAATGCTTGCGCCACTACCAAGTGGAACGGCGGAGCGGGTTTCCCCATCGAGGCCGGACACGGCTGCCTCGGTTGCTCGGAGCCGAAGTTCTGGGATGTCGGTAGTTTCTATACGCCTTTGCCCGCACCCGCCGCCGATGTCACCGCTTTCGCGCAAGCCGCGGCACTGGCCGGTGCCGCGGCTGCAGTGGTGCTGAGCACTGCGGATCGCGCCAAACAGCGACGAGCACAGCGCACGCGCCAAAAGTTGACGGTCTCCGACCTGAAAGGAGAATGATCATGGATCAGGAATTGTTGCTCTGGGTGCGCGGCACGGGATTGCAGATCGCCACAGCAGTGTTCGTATTGGGCATGAGCTATCGCGTGCTACACCTGCTATTGCTGGGCCGCAAACCCTCGCTGGCCGTAGCGCGCGGCTCGGAATGGGCCGGCGGCCTGCGCACCATGTGGCAGCGCAGTTTCATGCTACCCAGCCTGAGCGGGCGCGGTCTCTTCACTGTCATCGCAGGCTATGTGTTCCATGTAGGCTTCCTGATCACACTGTTCTTTCTCAGCCAGCACATAGACCTGTTCCGGGCGGTATTCGGCTTCGGCTGGCCCGCTCTGCCACGCGGCGTGATCGACATCGCGGCCGTGCTCGCCATCGGAGCCATGGTCGCCCTGCTGGTGCACAGGTTCATCGACCCGGTGAAACGGCTGCTATCCGGCTTCGAAGATTTCCTTACCTGGACGCTTTCCTTCCTGCCGCTACTGACAGGGTTCATGCTGTTGCGCAATATCGGTTTCGAATACCTCACGCTGCTGACGCTGCATATCGCCAGCGTCGAACTGCTGATGGTCGTCGCACCGTTCACCAAACTGGCCCACATGTTCACCACCTTCATGGCACGTTGGTACAACGGCGCGGTGAACGGGTTCAAGGGCATCAACGCATAGGAGAGGAAACAACGACATGAGTACATCACTCCAGCGCGGCATCACCACACTGCTCGCGCAGATAGACGCCCCGGTCGCCACGTTCTTCTCGACCTGTGTACATTGCGGACTGTGTGCCGAGTCCTGCCTGTTCTACACCGAGACGCAGGATCCAAAATACACCCCCATCCACAAACTGGAACCGATGCGCCGCCTGTGGCAGCAGGAATACACCTTTTGGGGAAAACTACTGAAAAAGGTCGGTCTGTCCAAACCCGTCACCGACGAAGAACTAGCCGAGTGGGAACCATTGGTGTACGACAGCTGCACGCTATGTGGCCGCTGCTCGCTGGCATGCCCCGTCGGCAACGACATCACCTACATGGTGCGCAAGATGCGCGAAGGCATGGTCGCATCCGGTCATGCACCGGAAGGATTGAAAGGCGCGACCCAGCGCGCCATCGAACAGGGCAGCCCGATGGGGGTGAACCTCAAGACGCTGAAGGCGCAGATCAAACATGCCGAGAAAGAGACCGGCCTGACCGTACCGCTGGATGTGGAAGGCGCAGACTACATGATGGTGCTGTCCTCAGCCGAAGTAGCCGACTACCCCGAGATCATCAGTGCGGTGACACGCATCTTCAAACAGGCGGATGTTTCCTGGACATTGGCCTCGGACGGCTTCGAGGGCACCAACAGCGGCATCCAGATCGGCTCTTCCGATCTGGCCGCAGATATCCTCGGCCGCATCGTGCATGCTGCGGAACGGCTCAAGGTGAAATACGTCATCAGTCCCGAGTGCGGCCATGCCTACACCGCCCTGCGCTGGGAAGGCCCCAACCTGATCGGTCGCCCCTACCCGTTTCAGGTCATCCACATCATCGAACTGCTGGATGAACTGCGCAGTTCAGAACGCTTGAAGACCGACAGCGTGGACGAGACGCGCATGACTTTCCATGACCCGTGCCAGATGGTGCGCCGCGGCGGCGTGATCGAACAGCCGCGCAACCTTCTGAAGCAGGTCGCGCCGAATTTCGTCGAGATGCCGGATGCCGGGGTGCAAAACTGGTGCTGCGGCGGGGGTGGGGGCGTCAGCGCAAACCATAGAGCAGAACGGCTGCGCATCAAGGTGTTCAGTCGCAAAAAGTCGCAGCTCGAAGCGGTCGATGCGAAGTTGCTGGTCACCTCCTGTTCCAACTGTCGCACCATGCTGCTGGACGGACTGGAACTCAACCGCATGGATGTCGAAGTCATCGGACTGACCGAGCTCATCGCAGACCACCTGACGGATAACGCAGAAGGGAAAGCATCATGAGCAGAAGAGTCGTCGTCGACCCGATCACCCGCATCGAAGGTCATTTGCGTATCGAGGCAGAGACCGATGCCGAAGGCCGCATCACACAAGCCTCCAGCGCCGGCACCATGGTGCGCGGCATCGAGATCATTCTGCGCGGTCGCGACCCGCGCGATGCTTGGGCCTTTGCACAGCGCATCTGCGGCGTGTGCACACTGGTGCATGGCATCGCATCGGTGCGTGCGGTGGAAGATGCGCTCAAATATGAAGTGCCGGCCAACGCACAACTGATCCGCAACCTGATGATCGGCGCGCAATACATCCATGACCATGTGATGCACTTCTACCATCTGCATGCGCTGGACTGGGTGGATGTGGTGTCCGCACTGAAGGCCGACCCGAAAGCCACCTCGCAACTGGCGCAGATGGTCAGCCCGTCCTATCCGAAATCCTCGCCCGGCTATTTCGCCGATGTACAGAAGAAGGTGAAGCAGTTCGTCGAAGGCGGCCAGCTCGGCATCTTCGCCAACGGCTACTGGGGCCACCCCGCCTACAAGCTGCCGCCGGAAGCCAACCTGATGGCCGTCGCGCATTATCTCGACGCACTGACTTGGCAGCGCGATGTGGCCAAGTTGCACACCATCTTCGGCGGCAAGAACCCCCACCCCAACTTCGTGGTAGGTGGCGTGCCCTGCGCGATCAGCGTGAATTCGGAACACGAAGGCGCCACCTCGCTGAACATGGTGGGGCTATCCAATGTGCAGAACATCATCAACCAGATGCGCGATTTCGTGGATCAGGTGTATGTGCCGGACACGCTGGCCATCGCAGGTTTCTACAAGGACTGGGCGACACAGGGCGAAGGGGTGGGTAATTTCCTCACCTACGGCGACTTCCCTGCCAAAGGTATCAACAATCCGGCCAGCAACCTCATCCCCGCCGGTGTCATCCTCAACCGCGACCTGTCCAACATCATTCCGGTAGACCTGCATGCCGAGAACGAGATCGAGGAATACGTCTCGCATTCCTGGTACGACTACAGCGTGGGCAAGGAAAAAGGCCTGCACCCGTACAAGGGCGAAACCGCCTTGCACTACACCGGCCCCAAGCCACCCTACGAGAATCTCGAAACCGAGAAAGAATATTCATGGCTCAAGTCGCCGCGTTGGAAAGGCAAGGCGATGGAAGTCGGCCCGCTGGCGCGCGTGCTGATGTTGTATGCCAGCGGTCATGAGCAGACCCGCGAGCTGGTCGGCATGACCTTGAAGAAGCTGGACGTACCGGTGACCGCGCTCTACTCCACCTTGGGCCGCACTGCCGCACGAACGCTGGAGACCAAGATCCTCGCCGACGCCATGCAAGGCTGGTACGACCAGCTCATCGCCAACATCAAGGCGGGCGACGTGCGCACCTTCAACGAAAAGAAATGGGACCCGTCCACCTGGCCTGCCATCGCCAAAGGTGCCGGTTTCATGGAAGCCCCGCGCGGCGCGCTGGCACACTGGATCGTCATCAAGGACGGCAAGATCGACAACTATCAGGCCGTGGTGCCCAGCACCTGGAACGCCGGCCCGCGCGACGCGAACGGACAGGAAGGCCCTTACGAAGCCGCACTGAAAGGCCACAAACTGCATGACCCGAAACAACCCATCGAGATCCTGCGCACCATCCACAGTTTCGATCCCTGCATCGCCTGCGCGGTACATGTGACCGACCCGGACGGCGAAGAACTTGTTAAAGTTAAGATCAAATAAAAAGGAAGCCCAAACATGAAACGCACCCTCATCACTCTCGCCCTGCTCTTCATCAGCACTGCCGCCAGCGCGCACACCGGACACGGTTCATCAGGATTCAGCACTGGATTGATGCACCCCTTTAGCGGCATGGATCACCTGCTTGCCATGCTGGCCGTTGGCCTGTGGGCCGGGCAACTTGGCGGTCAACGTGTCTGGCAATTACCAGCCACCTTCATGGCCATGCTGGCAGGCGGCGCGTTCATCGGCATGATGATCCCCTCGCTGACACTGATCGAGCCAGGCATCGCCGCTTCGGTGTTGATTCTCGGCCTGCTCATCGTCAGCCCGAGCAAGTTGGCACTGCCGGTCAGCTTCGCGCTCACCGCCGCATTCGGCATCTTCCACGGCTACGCACACGGCAGCGAGATGCCCAGTGCAGCCGCCCCGCTCGCCTATGCCGCAGGCTTCCTGCTCGCCACCGCATCGCTGCATGTGAGCGGCATCGCCATGGGCAGCATGCTGCGTGAACGTTTCACGCGTATGGTTCAGATATTGGGTATGAGTATCGCCGCCATGGGGGCGTGGATGCTGGTGACCATCTGAAGCATATCTCCCCTTCCCTCCTGACCGCAGGGCATTGTTGAAGAGGCTGTTCATCGGCCATAAGAGACATCGGCTGTTTGCTGAATGCATTTCTGATCAAGCAGAAGCGATGTCCGCTTCACATTCAATAGCGGTCGGCCTAATCAAGTTGTACCAACGGCTTCTACGAAATCAGCCGGATAGTCTTCCTATACGGAATTCGGTCTCTCACTAGATTGCAGTCGCTGCTTGTCAGGTATGGCCATAATGCGCTCCGCAAGAAGGTGTGGACAGTATTAAGAATCGTGCGCATGTGCTACTTTAAGCGCAAATCAAGCCGCATAATCGACTGTGGCTCTGTGTTAGATTAGACTATGGTGGTCTCAAGTGGCGTTTGTTCGGGTGTGCCATCACAAGGGGGATAGGTGTGACCAAGAAGCTGCCAACAGCACAATCTCGCACTGCTGCGTCCCAAAAAGGGAAAGCACCGGCAGCTGATATTTCCGCCAAGCCTGCAATAGCCGTCAAATCCAAACCGAGCGCCAACCCATTCCCTATCGTCGCCATCGGTGCCTCCGCCGGTGGCCTGGAAGCGCTGGAACAGTTCCTTGGCAACGTGCCTGCCGATAGCGGCATGGCCTATGTCGTCATCCAGCATCTGGATCCCACACACAAAGGCATCATGCCCGAGTTGCTGCAACGCGCGACAGGCATGACTGTCGCGCAGGCCGGGAACCGCACCCGTGTCGAGCCGAACCACGTCTATGTGATCCCGCCCAACAAGGATCTTTCCATCCTGCACGGCCTCCTCTACCTGCTCGATCCGGTCGCGCCCCGTGGAATGCGCCTGCCGATCGATTTCTTTTTCCGCACGCTTGCCGACGATATGCGCAACAACGCTGTCGGGGTCATCCTTTCCGGTATGGGCTCGGACGGTTCGCTGGGCGTGCGCGCCATCAAGGAGAACGGCGGACTGGTGCTGGTGCAGGAACCCTCTTCGTCCAAGTTCGACAGCATGCCGCGCCATGCCATTGAAACCGCCATGGCGGATATCGTCGACACGGCGGATCAGTTGCCGCTGCGCATCATCGAGTGCCTCGGCCATGGCAACAAACCCCGTGCAGGCACCTCTGTGAAGGAAGGGCTTGAAACCGAGGCGCAGCGTAGCGGCTTCGACAAGATATGCATCCTGCTGCGCGAGAGGACGGGACACGATTTTTCCCATTACAAAAAAAGCACCGTGTATCGTCGCATCGAGCGCCGCATGGCGATCCACCAGTTGGCCCGCATTGCCGACTATGTGCGCTATCTGCGCGAGAACAAGCAGGAGGTCGACCTGCTGTTCAAGGAGTTGCTGATCGGCGTCACCAGCTTCTTTCGCGATCCTGCCGTCTGGGAATATCTTCAGGACAAGGCGCTGCCCGAGTTGCTTGCCGCCACCCCGGAAGGGACCGCGCTGCGCGCATGGGTCGCCGGCTGCTCCACGGGCGAGGAGGCGTATTCTCTGGCAATCGCTTTCCGCGAGGTGCTGGAACGCATGCAACTGCAAGGCAGATATTCTCTACAGATTTTCGCCACCGACCTCGATCCGGATGCCATTGAAAAAGCGCGCCTCGGCATCTATCCCGCCAACATCGCCGCCGATGTCAGCGAAGCGCGCTTGCGGCGTTTCTTCATCGTGGAGAACGACGGTTACAGGATCGGCAAGGAGATACGCGAACAAGTGGTGTTCGCGCCGCAGAACGTCATCATGGACCCGCCGTTCTCCAAGCTGGACATCCTCACCTGCCGCAATCTGTTGATCTATCTGGATGCGGAACTGCAAAGAAAACTGCTACCGCTGTTCCACTACAGCCTCAAATCCGGCGGCATACTCATGCTGGGCAATGCCGAAACGATAGGCAGCAACACAGACCAGTTCACAACACTGGAAAGTAAATCCCGTCTGTTCCGGCGCAACCCCAGTCCGCTCAGCGCGCTCGAGGTCGAATTCCCCACCCGTCATCCTCCATTCACCAACTTACCCACTATGCGCACCACCGAACCTACACCCGTCAATCTGCAAAGTCTCACCGAACAGTTGGTCCTGCAAAAATTCTCGCCCGCCTCGGTGCTGGTCAATGCCGCAGGCGATCTTGTCTTCATCAACGGACGCACCGGAAAATATCTGGAGCCGGCCATGGGCAAGGCCAATTGGAACATCCACGCCATGGCGCGCGACGGCCTGCGCCAGGAGATTATCATCGCGCTGCCCAAAGCCTTGCGCAGCAACAAGCCCATCGTTTGCCGCGATATTGGCATCGGCAGCGGTGAGGCTGTGCAGAAGGTGGATATGACCGTATACCCGGTGCAGGAACCGGACGCCCTCAAAGGCATGGTGCTGATCGTATTCACCGATGTTGCCGCGTCTGCCGCGACAGCGGCATCCGCCCCCGGCAAAAGGACTACACGAAAACATCCGCGTGTCGATGAGCTGGAGCTGGCGCTTGCCCGCGCGCAGCAGGACATGAAGACCTTGCAGGAGGAGATGCAGACCTCGCAGGAAGAACTCAAATCGACCAACGAAGAGTTGCAGTCGACCAACGAGGAACTGCAGTCGACCAACGAGGAGTTGACCACCTCCAAAGAGGAGATGCAGTCCATGAACGAGGAACTGCAGACGGTGAACATCGAGTTGCAATCCAAGGTGGAGGAGTTGTCGACGACCAACAACGACATGAAGAATCTGCTCAACAGTACCGACCTCGCCACGGTATTCCTCGACAATGCCTTGCATGTGCGCCGCTTCACCAGGCAGGCGACGCGGTTGTTCAAGCTGATCCCCGGTGATGTGGGACGCCCGCTGTCCGACATCGTCAACGAACTCGTCTATCCGGACCTGCTGGAGGAAATCAACGAGGTGCTGCGCACACTGGTCTTTTCCGACCGCGAGATCGCGACCCATGACGGACGCTGGTTCCAGGTGAAGATCATGCCTTACCGCACGCTGGAGAACGTCATCGACGGCGTGGTCATCACCTTCAGCGAGATCAGCAAGGCCAAACAACTGGAGGGTGAGCTGCGCCTGCGCGGCGACGCTCACTGAACGATCATGGCCAGCCGCGATAAACCCTCTGTTTTGCGGGCCGCAGCCGAGGCGCAACTGAAGGCGCAGCGCGCAGCGAACCCCGCACCGCATGAGCGTGCAGACCTGGACAAACTCCTGCACGAGCTGCAGGTACACCAGATCGAGCTGGAGATGCAGAACGAGGAATTACGCAACACCCAGCAACAACTGGAAGAGAGCCGGGACCGTTATATCGACCTGTATGACTTTGCGCCTGTCGGCTATCTGACGCTGGATGACAAGGGCTTGATAGCCCAAGCGAACCTTGCCTGTGCCAGCCTGCTTGGTGTGGATCGCATCAGGCTGAGCCATCGCCGCTTCGACAGCTTCGTGTCCCCGCAAGATAGAGACAGCTGGCATCGCCATCTCCTGCATGTGTCCACTTGCGAGGAAGCGCAGACCATCGAGCTGGCGCTCAACAGGCACGACGGCGCATGCATTCATGCGCGATTGGAGTGCGTGCGATTGCCTAAACCGGAAAGCGGCCCTTGGGTGCGCATCGCGCTGACGGACATCACCAAGCGCCATCAAGCCTATCAGGCGCTGCAAGAAAGCGAGGAGCTACTGCGCGGGTCGCAACTTATCGCCGGATTGGGCAGCTATGTGCTGGATATCCCGAATGGAAGATGGGAAAGCACCCCGTTTCTGGATGCCCTGTTCGGTATCGATGAGACCTATGATCGCACCGTCGAAGGATGGATAGCCCTCATCCACCAGAATGACCGGACGATGATGCAGAACTACTTTGTCAACGACGTGCTGGGCAAGGGCAGCATCTTCGACAGGGAATACCGCATCATCCGCCAGACCGATGGCGCCATACGCTGGGTGCATGGGTATGGCAAGGTCATGTTGGATGCGCATGGCACGGCTGAAAAGATGTTGGGCACGATACAGGATGTCACCGAATACAAAGTGACTGACGAAAAGATCCGTATCGCCGCCACCGCCTTCGAGTCGCAGGAAGGCATGGTGATCACCGATGTCGCCGGTACGATCCTGCAGGTCAACAAGGCCTACTGCGCCATCACCGGCTATACCGAAGCGGAAGTCGTCGGCAAGAATCCGCGCATGATGCAATCCGGCCGCCAGAATGCCGATTTTTACAAACAGATGTGGAGCACCATCCTGCATACCGGCTTCTGGGAAGGGGAGATCTGGAACAGTCGCAAGAACGGTGAAGTCTATCCGGAGCATCTCATCATCACGGCGGTGAAAAATGAGGCAGGCAAGACCACCCATTACGTCGGCACCCTGACCGATATCACCCTGAACCGGGAGGCAGCGGACGAGATCAAGCATCTGGCCTATTACGATCTGCTGACCCGGCTGCCCAATCGTCGTTTGCTGCACGACAGGCTCAAGCATGCGCTGACCGCCAGCACGCGCAGTGGCCGGCACGGTGCGCTGCTGTTCATCGATCTGGATGATTTCAAGACGCTGAACGATACCCTGGGGCATGACATCGGCGATATGCTGCTGGAGCAGGTCGGGCAACGGCTGGAGTCCTGTGTGCGGGAAGGCGATACCGTGGCCCGCCTAGGAGGGGATGAGTTCGTGGTGATGCTGGAAGAACTGAGTGAAAACAGTATTGAAGCCGCCGTGCAATCCGAGGCGATCGCGAACAAGATATTGTCACTGCTCAACCAGCCTTATCTGCTTGCGCACCACGAGTGTCATAGCACCCCCAGTATCGGTGCCATCCTGTTCATGGGGCACCGACAGGGATCGGAAGAACTTTTGAAACACGCCGACATCGCCATGTATCAGGCCAAGAAAGACGGTCGCAACAGGCTGTGTTTCTTTGACAAATCCATGCAAGAAGCGGTCACTGTGCGGGCGGCACTCGAAGCGGACCTGCGCCGGGCCCTCGATCGCCATCAGTTCCAGTTGTACTACCAGATTCAGACGGATGGCTCGAGCACGCCGCTGGGTGCCGAGGCGCTGATCCGCTGGCGGCATCCCAAGCGCGGATTGGTCAATCCCGTCGATTTCATTCCGCTGGCCGAGGAATCCGGCCTGATAATCCCCATAGGCGAATGGGTGCTGGACACGGCCTGTGCGCAACTCAGCTTGTGGCAACAAAATGTTCTGACGCGCGACCTTGTCATTTCGGTCAACGTGAGCGCCAGACAATTCCGCCAGACGGATTTCGTCGCTGTGCTGCAGTCCCTGCTGCAACACCATGCGGTTAAACCGAACCTGCTCAAGCTCGAACTCACCGAAAGCATGTTGTTAGAGAACGTCGACGACTTGATCGACACGATGCATGCCTTGAAGCCGCTCGGCGTACTGTTCTCGCTGGACGATTTCGGTACCGGATATTCATCTTTGCAATACCTGAAACGACTGCCGCTCAACCAGCTCAAGATCGACCGCTCCTTCGTCAGCGACATCGCCACCGACAGCAACGACAAGGCTATCGTCCGCACCATCATCGCCATGGCGCATGGACTAAGTCTGGACGTCATCGCTGAGGGGGTCGAGACGAGGGAGCAGGTCGAACTGCTCCTGGAATACGGCTGCACCGACTTCCAAGGCTACTTGTTTAGCAGGCCGGTGCCGATTGCAGAATTTGAAGCGCTTATAAAGCAGAAGCGACATTAATCAGGTTGGGAGTGAGTTTGGCGTTGACCGTTACCGAATCTGAAACGGTCATCGTGCGGTCGAAACAAACTCCTATTTCTGCAAACCATCATCGTCCGCAATGGCCGAAAAACTGCCTAGTTCGATGAACTTCTCACTAGATACGTATCGATCTTTTCCGTCTACCTTCCTCAGGACAGACGAGGATCACGCGCCGTGCTTGATGACGGCGGCTTCGACCTTGCTTGCGAGTTGTGTGATCGCCAGTGCCGCCGAACAACCCGGATCAGACTGTGCCAACAACTGACGTTTCATGATGGCTTGACGCACTGCTTGATCTGCTGGGATGTCACCCATATGGATCAGCTTCAGCGGGTGTTCGGAATCCTTGTTCACGAAGCGATCCAGCACCTGCTGCAACTGTGTGGTGATGGCAGTGCCATCGCCGGTACGTGTCACCTGATTGATGACGACGCGAATGCTTTGTCGCTTCTGTTGAGCTGACAGCACTTTGATGGTGGCATAGGCGTCGGTCAGCGCAGTCGGCTCGGGTGTCGCTACCAGCAATACTTCGGATGCCATGGAGACCGCGAACAGCACCACGTCAGAGATACCTGCGCCGGTATCCAGCAGTACGATGTCGTAGTTCGGTACCAGCAATTCCATGATGCGCAGGAAATCGTCGCGCACTTCGGGCGCTAGACGCGAATATTCCACCATGCCGGAACCTGCCAGCAGCACCGAGAAACCGCCCGGGGCTTTGTAGATCGCGTCTTCCAGTTTGGATTTGCCGGTGAAGACGTCGTGCAGCGTGATCTTGGGATAGAGATTGAGCACCACATCCAGATTGGCCAAGCCCAGGTCGGCATCCAACACCAGCACGCGCAGTCCGCGCTTGGCCAGCGCCGAAGCCAGATTGGCCGAGACGAAAGTCTTGCCGACCCCGCCCTTGCCGCTGGTCACCGCGATCACCTTGCTACGGACCTTGGACGTCAGGTCCGCCGTCATCACTGCGTCTTGTGGTGGATTGGAAACTTCACTCATCTTCAGTTTGCCCTGTTCATTTCACTGTCTGCTACTGCACTGTTTGAAACATCATCAGCGAGGCTTGCGGATGCGGGATCGCCAAACAACAGATTCCCGAACAACATGCCCTTCTCATCTGCACTAACGGCAACGCCGCGCTGTTCTTCAATGAAAACGCAATTTCGGCCTGCCGATTTGGCGCGATAGAGCTGCTCGTCTGCCCGCTCGGTCCACAGATCGATGGTGGAACGCACCCACTCCGGCGCATAGGCACCACCGATGCTGATGGTGATCTTTATCGTTTCCGACGGTGACACGTTGATGGCGAGCCCGGCCACCGCCTCGCGGATACGCTCTGCCACGACAGGGCCAAATGAACTCGGGCAATTGGGCAGGATGGCGGCGAACTCCTCGCCACCGAATCGCGACACGGTGTCCATCGGTCGCACGCAGGTTTCCAGACACTTGGAGACGGCCTGCAACACCAGATCGCCCGCATGGTGACCGTAGGTATCGTTGACCTTCTTGAAATGATCGATATCCATGATCAGCAACAAGACAGATTCGCCGGAACGCGCGACCGATTCGATCTCGCGGTTGAGCAGATGATTGAAGTGACGCCGGTTGGACAATCCGGTGAGCGGATCGCGCAAGGAAAGCTCGCACAAACCGTCCAGAAGGCTCTGCATATAAACGACGGGGGAAGCTTCCGGAGCGGGCAGCTCGCTCGACGGATCATGCTCAAGCAAGGCGCGTGCGTCATCCAGACGCAGGTCGCTCAATCGAATCACGGAAGAATCAGTCTCAGAAGCCACAGAGTACGAAATTAGTTGAAAAATAAGCGGCGGTAACATCCAACCGCACGGCACGAAGTATCCTTTTCCATGCGCGCCCAGTCAATGCCAATTGCATCCTTTTCTGCAGCGCCTTCTGAAGGCTATTCATGCAGGCGCGCACCACGCAAAAACAATATGGAACAAGTGATCGGTGTGGAAGCACCAAGCAACGTGATCCATAGCGCGGCACTTCCCGTTCTCCGCAGGGCATGGAAAGGCAAAGGCAGTTATTGCAATGTCGAGGTTGACGACAAGGTGAACGAGGATGCAGCATGGCACTACCCCGAACCGTCCGCGATGGCGGCTCGCCTCAAGGATCACGTCGCGTTCTGGCGCGGCGTCAAAGTAGAGGTTGATCATATATGGATGGATTGATCGAGCGATTCCGCATGGTGCGTGCGCGTTCAGCGGCATTGTGTGCACCACTTGAGGTGGAGGACTACTGCATCCAGGCGATGGAGAGTGTGAGTCCGCCCAAGTGGCACTTGGCGCATACCACTTGGTTCTTCGAGATGTTCATCCTTGTGCCGTATGCCAAGCGCTACTGCATGCTCCGCGAGGAATATGCGCACCTATTCAATTCCTATTACGAGACGGCGGGCACTTTCTTTCCGCGCCCGCAGCGCGGCATGCTGTCGCGTCCGACTGTGCAAGAGGTGTACGACTACCGTCATCATGTCGATGGCGCACTGCTCGAACTGCTGAACGATGTGCCCGAACAACATGCCGCCGATATCCGACAGCGCCTGCGACTGGGGCTGGAACACGAGATACAGCATCAGGAGTTGTTGCTGATGGACACGCGCTACAATTTCTCCATCAATCCGCTGCATCCGGTCTATCACCAGATCGAACTGCCACCTGCTGCCCCCGCTGTCGCAATGGACTGGCAGGAATTCTCCGCGTGCATCACCGAGATCGGGCACAGCGGAGATGCGTTTGCCTATGACAACGAACGCCCGCGACACAAGACTTATGTGCAAGATTTCCGACTCGCCACACGGCTGGTGAGCAACGCGGAATATCTGGCTTTCATCGAGGACGGTGGCTATACGCGCGTCGACCTTTGGTTGTCCGATGCATGGCGCTCGCTGCAAGAACAGCGCTGGCAAGCGCCCTTGTACTGGTTCAAACAGGATCGCGACTGGATGCATTTCGACCTAACCGGGGCACATGCACTGCGTCTGGACGAACCGGTGTCGCACCTGAGTTATTACGAAGCGGATGCCTATGCGCGCTGGACGGGCAAGCGGTTGCCGACCGAAGCGGAGTGGGAACATGCGGCGAGTGCGCAAAGCATCTCGGGCAACTTCCTCGACAACGGTTTGTATGTGCCTCGCCCCGCGCAGGCAGGTCATAACCAGATGTTCGGCGATCTGTGGGAGTGGACGCAGAGCGCCTATCTGCCCTACCCCGGCTTCAAGCCGCTGCCCGGCACATTGGGTGAATACAACGGCAAGTTCATGAGCGATCAGATGGTGTTGCGTGGCGGTTGTTGCGTCACCGCACAGGATCATATGCGCGCCACATACCGCAACTTTTTCCGGGCCGCTGACCGCTGGATGTTCTCCGGCCTGCGTCTGGCGGAGGACATCTCATGAGGCGCGTATCACCCACGCCCAAGTCTGATCAGGGAGAGGACGATTTCCTCATCAGCGTGCGCGAAGGTCTGCGTCATCAGCCAAAATCCATTCCGCCAAAATTCTTTTACGACGCGCATGGTTCGCATCTGTTCGATCTGATCTGCACCACGCCGGAGTATTACCCGACACGCACCGAGACCGGCATCCTCGAACGTCACGGTGCAGAGATGGCCGAAATGATCGGCACAAGCTGCACACTGATCGAGCTTGGCAGCGGCAGCGCCACCAAGACGCCGTTGATCTTGCGGCATCTGGCTAATGACGCGGTGTATGTGCCCATCGATATCTGTGAGCCGCACCTGCTCAACAGCACGCAACGTTTGCAAGCCATGTTCCCCGCGTTGCAGATGCAACCACTGTGTGCCGACTACCATCAACTGACGGATCATGCGATCAAGCACCATGCAGGCAAGCGCTATGTCGTATTTTTTCCCGGCTCGACCATCGGCAACTGCACCCCGGGCGACGCCGTGAAGTTACTCAAGCGCATCGCCGCGCTGGTCGGTCCAGGCGGTGGTTTGCTGATCGGCGTGGATGCGAAGAAATCTATCGAGACTTTGAATGCCGCTTATAACGATGCCGCCGGTCACACCGCCGCTTTCAACATCAATCTGCTCAAGCGCATGCAAAACGAACTTGGCGCGCAGCTCGATGCAGAGCAGTTCGCCCACCATGCGTATTACAACGAGGAACATGGGCGCATCGAGATGCATCTGGTCAGTCAGTGCAAGCAATCCATACAGATGGATGGAGAATCATTCGCGTTCAAAGCGGGCGAAACCATCCACACCGAAAATTCCTACAAATACGCCCCGCAGGAATTCAAACAGTTGGCGCGTACCGCAGGCTGGCACCTGCAATCGACCTGGCACGACGAGAATGAATGGTTCAACGTGCACTACTTTAGCCAGTCTGCTTCCGAATCGCTGAAACTGGCGCGCTGAGCGATAGGCCGTTCGAACCTGTTTCAGGTAGCATCGCTGCCTTCTGTTCCGCTGCCCGCACCATGACCAAGCTCCGCCTTGTCACCCTCACCACGATGACCATGATCGCCTTCGCCGGCAATTCATTGTTCTGTCGCATGGCGCTTAAAGAGACCGCCATCGACGCAGCCACCTTCACCAGCGTGCGCCTGTTGTCCGCTGCGGTGATGTTGTGGCTGTTGATGAGTTTGCAGCGAAAAGCCCCGCTGGCGCATGGTAGCTGGCGCAGCGCGACAGCACTGTTCATATATGCCGTCTCACTCTCTTTCGCCTATCGCAGCATAGACACCGGCGCCGGTGCTTTGATGTTGTTCGGTGCAGTACAGGCAACCATGCTTATTGCCGGATTCATCGCGGGTGAACGCATGACGCGCATCCAGGCTGTGGGCTTCGTTTCAGCGATGATCGGCCTAGTGATACTGGTATCACCCAGTGTGGAAGCGCCGTCGGTGCTGGATTCGATCCTGATGTTGGGCAGCGGTGTCGCTTGGGGTGTGTATTCCATGTTCGGGCGTGGCCAACCGCATCCGGCTGCGGCAACGGCAGGTAACTTCCTGCGTGCCGCGCCGATGACTGTTGCACTCTCGCTGATCGCATTGCCTTGGCTGCGACTGGATATGCAAGGTGTGTTGTATGCCGTGCTATCGGGTGCGGTGACGTCGGCTTTGGGTTATGTGCTGTGGTATCGCGTGTTGCAGCACATGCGCGCCATGACCGCTTCGACCGTACAACTCTCTGCTCCGGTGATCGCAGCCATTGCCGGCATCCTGCTGCTGGACGAAGCCGTCACGCGCGACTTGCTGGTGTCGTCCGTGCTGATACTGGGTGGAATATTGCTGGTGCTGCGCTTTGGCAAGCGTTGATTCAATCGCGCATCGCGACTGAGATATTCTCCAGCGCCTGATTGATCAGACTGCGCGGTGCGCCGATGTTCATGCGCATGTAGCCGCTGCCATCGGTGCCGAACATCGCGCCCGGACTCATGCCCACCCCTGCTTTCTGCACGAAGAAGTCTTTAAGTTGTTTGTCGCTCATTCCCATCTCGCGGCAATCCAGCCACAGCAGATACGTCCCTTGCGGTTCGACCATTTTGATCTGCGGCAGTTGTTGGCGCAGATAGTCACGCACCATGTCGCGCGTACCGGCCAGATACCCCATCAGGTCATCCAGCCATGGCGCACCCTCGCGATACGCCGCTTCGAATGCGGCGATGCTGAACGGGTTACAGGCGCTGACATGCAGGGTATCGAATGCTTGAGTGATGGCTTTGCGATCGGATGCTTCCGGCACGATGAGTGCGGACAGACCGAGACCGGGGATATTGAAAGTCTTGCTTGGCGCAACAGCGGTGACGATCTTCACTTTGCTGTTCAGCGTGGCGAGTGCCACATGCTGAAAACCGGGATAGATCAGGTCGGCATGGATCTCGTCCGAGACCACAGTGATGTCGTATTGCTCGCATACAGCTAACAGCGCCTGTAATTCCTCTTGCTGCCATACACGCCCGACCGGGTTGTGCGGCGAACACAAGATCAACATGCGCCCGCCTGCCTGCGCACAGCGTTCGAGGTCTTCCAGATCGAATGTATATCTGCCTGCATCCAACTTGAGCGGATTGAGCAATGACTTGCGTCCACAGGTCTGAGCGGCAGTCAGGAACGGTGCATACACCGGCGGCTGCACGATCACACCGTCGCCGGGCTGAGTGAGCGCCATGATGCAGGCGTGCAGCGATGGCACGACACCGGGACAGAACAGGATGGATCCGCGCGTCACATTCCAGCCATGACGTGTGGACAGCCAATGTATCTGCGCGTCGTACATCGAATCGGGATGGATGGTGTAACCGAACACAGGATGCTCTGCGCGTTGCGTCAGTGCGCGTTGCACCGCTTCCGGTACGGCGAAATCCATATCAGCCACCCACAGCGGAATGACATCCGCGCGACCGAACACCTCGCGGCGCAGATCGTATTTCAGGCTGGCAGTGTTGGGGCGAACGGGCGCGGAATCGAAGCGTTTATCCATGGCCGCAATATTGCCGCAAAGATGCGGCCATGGATACCGCAGGAGGGAGATAACTAGAAGGTCAGAGTGGTCGCTACATTTTTCACGCTATAAACCTTGAAGAAGCGTAGCGAGCGGCTGGAGTGCAAGGCGCACGGCGCGGAAAAACCGGAATGTACATTCGGTACATGAGGATTTCGAACACCGCGCAACGCCGCAATACAGACGCGCAGTAGCTTATTCAAGGTTTATTAGGTCTGAGCCCAAGGCAGGCCCTCGAAGCGCCAGCCGTTGTGCGAATTGCGATGATGGGTGTCGTCCAAATCACCTTCGAATCCGTGCGTGACGTTGTAGATATCCTTCAGTCCTGCATTCTCCAGTGCCAAACCTGCATCGGTGGAACGACGGCCGGAACGGCAGATCAGCACCACCGGACGATTCACACTGGCTGCTTTGCGCACATGCGCAACGAACATGGGATCGATCTCCCAATCCGGTCCGTCTACCCAGGGGATATGGATGGAACCGCGCGGATGGCCGACGAACATATATTCCATCTCACTGCGCACATCGACAAACACTGCTTCGGGATTGGACTGCAGAAAATCGTAAGCTTCTTTTGGGGTGAGATGTTGCATGGTCGTTGCTCCTGATTAGTTCTGGTCTGACAGATTATAGCCCTATTATTTTCCGGCCATATCCTGCAATTTCTTCGGCTGGATGACGTGGCTTACCAGCAACCGGATCGCTCAGCAAACCTCAGGTAGTTTGCGTATCTCGAAATGCATGCTGGACAAGTCGCCCAGCACCCAAGTCGGCATAGCAACTATGCCGGGCGCATCGATACCGGCGACCGAGCCGGGATTGACCAGCCAGCATGCACCGTCCTGGACGTGTTTTTGCAGCCCAACATGCGCGGTATGACTGTGGCCATGGCAGACCAGATCGTAATCGCCGGTGCAGGCAAAAGCATGTCCGTGGTTTGGCATGTGGGTGATGAATAGCTTGCGACCGCCGAGTTCCAGCACAGCTTCTTCGCCGTAATAGGTGAATACGCCGGGGTTGTTCTTCATCATGCGGTACAGTGCGTGGACATCACCCAGATTGTTACCGTGCACGGCATGGATGGGCAGCCCGAGCTTGAGAGAGGCGCGCATGGTATTGGCACCGATCAGATCGCCGCAATGGATCACTGCTTGCGCGCCTTCGTCCTTGGCTGCGTTGATGGCATGCACCAATGCGTCGGAACGATCATGACTGTCTGAAACGATGCAGATCTTCATACCCTTGCTGTCTGTCTGGAATTAGCCCGCATTAGGCAGAATAAAGCGCGCGGGGTCTATAGCCATATCGGGTGAGCGTCGTCCCACCCCGATTGGCGGGGGATATTCGAACACAATTGCCTAACGGTTGATATTTATTGAAAAGCGACATAACCTTGAAACGATAAGCGTACTTCAGTACCGCAAAACGTCTTGAGCTGGATCAAGCAACCCTTTCTTGCAGAGTCACGATGAACAGACTATCCATCCCCGCAGAGCTTTCGGATGAAACCGAATTCTTCTGGACAAGCGAGCCGGAATTCATTCCGCCCGATCTGGACGGCGGTGTGGACGCATGCGTGGAACAGAGCTTCATTTCCCAGCGCGCCAGCGATCTTGAGACCCTGCTCAACCATTGCCTGGAATCCGCCCTCGGCATGTTGCATGCACGCGCCGGGGTGATCCGCATCCTGCTGCCGGATGAGCAGACCCTGCCCGTCATCAGTACTGTCGGCCTCTCGAACGAGGAGCTGGATTCCGAACGCGTGAGTGAACTGGCCTGCGAAGAATGCAATCGTGACGCTTTCCGCCACGGCATGTGCGCCACCACCATCGAAAATTGCGAGACCCGACAATGCGGCTCAGCCAGTCAACGCATGCAATCGGTGATCTCCATCCCCTTGGAAGGCCGTGAATCTGCCGACACGCTGCTCGGTGTATTCACCCTGTTCTTTGACACCCCGCAGACCACGTTCAGCCCGACCGCTCAGATGGCGGTCAACTTCGCCGATATGCTGGCTGCCCTGATCGAACACACCCAAGCCGGTCGCGAAGCGCGTCGCGCAGAATTATTGATGGAGCGCCAGTCCATTGCCAACGAGATACATGACTCGCTGGCCCAGACGCTGAATTACGCACGCATGAACACCACACTGCTACGCGACGCGGTGCGCAATAACAAGAACACGGCCGCGAAATACGTCGGAGATATCGAAGACGCGCTTGAGATCGGCCAGAAAGCGGTGCGGGCACTGATCACCGATTTTCGCAGCGAGATGAATCCGGCCGGCTTGTTGTATGCCTTGCAAGACCTGTGCGGCGAATTCAACCGGCGCAACCATATCGTGCTTGACTGCAAAGTGCGCATCGCCGACCTCGATCTGCCCCTGGAACACGAGATACAGACCTATAACATCGTGCGCGAAGCGCTCTCCAATATAGAGAAGCATTCCAACGCTTCGCATGCCAGAGTGATAGTCGATTATGTCTGCGGTTACTATGTATTCATGGTAGAAGATAATGGCGTCGGCACATTTGCCCCCGCCGAAGGTCATTACGGTTTGGTCATCATGCGCGAGCGTGCACAACGTGTCGGCGGCGAGATCAGAGTCGAGAGCACAAAAGGTCTGGGAACTTGCGTACAATTTTACTTCCCCGAACCGGAAGCCAACTGGAGAACGATGAATGAGTGAGATGCTGAAGATCGCCCTGGTGGATGACCAGAACCTTTGTCGCATGGGACTGTGTGAACTGTTGAGCAACGGCTACGGATTCAACGTGCTCGGCGCAGTCGGCACGCTGGAAGCACTACAGAAACTGATCGAACTGGAACCCGATGTCATCGTGATGGATCTGCGCATGAAACCGATGGACGGTATCGCCATGTTGCAGCAGATCCGTGACGATGGCTGCACCATCCCCACTGTGATCCTCACCATGAGCGATTCCGAGACCGACCTCTCCAACGCCATCAAGGCCGGTGCACGCGGCTTCCTGCTGAAAGATATGGCACCGGAAGATGTTGTCGATGCTATCCGCCGTGTCGCGGCTGGCGAGATGGTGGTCGCCCCCTCGATGACCGTGAAGATGATCGACATGCTCAAGGGCAAACAGCCCGGTAGCGAGCCACGACATTCTCTCAGCCTGCTGACCGAACGCGAGAAAGAGATTCTGCAACTGCTCGCACGCGGCGAAAGCAACAAAGCCATCGCGCAGACGCTGTCCATTAGCTACGACACCGTCAAACAACACGTGCGCCACATCCTGAACAAACTCAATCTGTCTTCTCGCGTCAAAGCTGCCGTCCTATTCGCCAAGGAACAGAACAATGCAGATAACGATCTTTAAGGCCACACCCCCATGTGGGTTGCCCACACTACCCAATGGGGTTATAGACACTGGCATGCCTTATTGCGCCTAATTACACGCTGGGAAAGAGAGCAGCATCCGGAAAAAACTGGGGCAATTCCATCAACATCAACCTAACGGGGGAAAATACATGGCACATGTAGTCATCATGGGTGCAGGTATCGGCGGTATGCCGGCAGCTTACGAGATGCGCGCAGAACTGGACAGCAAGCACAAGATCACAGTCGTCAACAACGGCGAGAACTTCCACTTCACCCCCTCCAACCCGTGGGTAGGCGTCAAATGGCGCGAACGCAAACACATCGAATTCCCGGTGCGCACCTATCTGCAGCGCAAGGGTATCGAATTCAATTCCTCAGGTGTCAAGCGCGTCCACCCAGACCAGAACCAGCTAGAGCTCAATGACGGCAGCATGATGGACTATGACTACCTCGTCATCGCCACCGGCCCCAAGCTGGCCTTCGACGAGGTCGAAGGTCTCGGCCCTCACGGTGGTTTCACGCAATCCGTCTGCCACGTCGATCACGCCATGAAGTCGCACGACATCTGGGACGACTTCTGCAATGATCCCGGCCCCATCGTAGTCGGTGCCGTACAGGGCGCCTCCTGCTTCGGCCCCGCATACGAATACGCATTCATCATGGAAACGGACCTGCGCAAGCGCAAGATCCGCACCAAGGTCCCTATGACCTTCGTCACGTCCGAGCCATACATCGGCCATCTCGGTCTGGGCGGTGTCGGTGACTCCAAAGGCATTTTGGAATCCGGCATGCGCGACAAGCACATCAAGTGGATCTGCAATGCCAAAGTCACCAAGGTCGAAGACGGCAAGATGTTCGTCACCGAGCATGACGACATGGGACAGGAAAAGAAACAACACGAACTGCCCTTCAAATACAGCATGATGCTGCCCGCCTTCAAAGGCATTGATGCGGTGTTCGGTCTTGAAGGCCTCACTAACCCGCGCGGTTTCATCACGGTGGACAAGCACCAGCGCAATGCAAAGTACAAAAATATCTTTGCCGTTGGCGTATGTGTCGCCATTCCGCCAGTAGAACCGACACCGATTCCAGTCGGCACACCAAAGACCGGCTACATGATCGAATCCATGGTCACCGCTGCCGTGCACAACATCAGAGCTGACCTCACCGGCCAACCCGCTGATGAAGAAGCAACCTGGAATGCAGTGTGTCTGGCAGACTTCGGCGAGAGCGGCGTCGCATTCGTCGCTATCCCGCAGATCCCGCCACGCAATGTGAACTGGTTCTCCGAAGGCAAGTGGGTGCACCTCGCAAAAGTCGCGTTCGAGAAATACTTCATCCGCAAGATGAAGAAAGGCACCACCGAGCCATTCTATGAAGGCAGCATCATGAAGATGCTGGGCATCGAGAAGCTGAAGTAATTCGGTTAGCTCAAACTAAAAGGCCTCCGACTGCAAAGTCGGAGGCCTTTGTCATTTCAGCGAAGTATATTTATTTCTTCGCATGTGCCGGGCGGAACACCTGGCACTGTTCCGGATCGGATTCGAGATACGCACCTTCAATGAGGTCTATGCAATAAGGTACCGCGGGAAAAACTGCGTTCAGGCAATCGTCGATAGCCGAGGGCTTACCCGGTAGATTGATGATGAGGCTCTTGCCACGGATGCCAGCGGTCTGGCGTGACAGGATCGCGGTCGGTACGAACTTGAGCGACTCGGTACGCATCAACTCGCCAAAGCCCGGCATTATCTTCTCGCACACAGCTTCAGTCGCCTCTGGTGTCACGTCGCGCAGTGCGGGGCCGGTGCCGCCGGTGGTGACGATGAGGCTGCAGCCTTCCTTGTCAGCCAGCTCGATCAAGGTCTGTTCGATCTGTGTTTGTTCGTCCGGAATCACGCGTGCCACGGCTTCCCATTCGCTGCTCAACACACGTGCGAACCAAGCCTGCATCGCCGGGCCACCCTTGTCCTCGTATTCACCGCGACTGGCGCGGTCAGAGACAGTTACAAATCCTATTCGAGCTTTCATATTCCATCCAATCCTGCCGCTTGTTGATACGCCGTACCGTCCAGCAATTGCACCAGCACTTGTTCTCTCGCAGCCAACCCTGCGCTATCAGCGGGTACAACCAGCAAGCCTTCCGCCACCGCCATCGACAGCAGGATGCCGCTGCCCTGTGCACCGGTGGAACTGACAACATACCCGTCCACCTCATTACTCAAGGTGACACGCACGAACTCGCTGCGGCCCGGCCTGTGCTTCACGGCATGTGCCAAGCGTGCCGTAACAGAACGGCGATAGATACGCGTATGGCCGGTGATGAAACGCAGCGCGGGCACCACGAACTGCTCGAAGCAGACCATGCTGGACACCGGATTACCCGGCAGACCGAACACCCAGGTCAGCGGTGCGACACCGAACGCCATCGGATGCCCCGGCTTCATCGACACGCGCCAGAACTTCATCTGCACACCCAATACTTCCAGTGTCGGACGCACATAGTCGTGCACGCCGACCGAGGTGCCACCGGAGACCAGCAACACATCGAACTGTAAACCGCGTTGCAGCATCTCTTTCAGATGCTCCGGTTCGTCGCGTGCGATGCCGAGTAGTACAGGCTGGATACCAAGCGCCTGCACCTGCGCCATCAAGGCATAGCTGTTCGCGTCAGGGATCTTGTTCGCATCGAACGGTTCGTCCAGACCTTCCAGTTCGTCACCTGTAGAAAGAATGGCCACGCGCGGCAAACGCCAGACTTCGACACTGGCCGCTTTCACCATCGCCATCAAGCCCACTGCCCCCGGTGTGATCTCGGTGTCAGCACTCAGGATCACCTCGCCATTGCGCATGCTCTCGCCTCGGTCGCGAATGTCGTTGCGCGCCTTCACGGCAACCTTGATGCGCACCTGCGCCTCACCCACCGCTTCGGTGTCTTCCACACGGATCACAGCATCCGCACCCTGCGGCACCGGTGCACCGGTCATGATGCGCGCGCACTGTCCGGCTTGTACGGTCTTGCGCGGCATGTCGCCTGCCTTGATGTCCTCGATGATCTCCAATACCGCTGGTGCGTTCGCCACATCCGCACTGCGGATGGCGAAACCATCCATCGCTGAAACGTCATACGGCGGCTGGTCGCGATTGGCGATCACATCCGCTGCCAGCACGCGCCCCAGCGCCTGCTGCAAAGGCACGGACTCCGTACCCAGTCTCTTCATTGCTTCGATGACGCATCGCTGCGCCGCTGCTACGGTCAGATCACTCACTTCAACTCCTGTGCCGCAGTATGGTCCTGCGGCGTATCCAGATCAATAAAACTGCGGAACTGCGGATCGTATTCCCGCAACTCCGCCTCACTCACATAGCGCACATCCAACTGCTTCAGCACCGCACGCACGCGCTTCTCTCCGCTCGCCAATGTCTCGCGCATCATAGGCAGTGCCTGTTTCGCATAGAACGCGAACAGCGGTTGCGGATGGCCATCTATCATCGGCACCACAGCATGCTGTTCGCCGCGCAACTCAGCCATGCGCGTGATGACGGCAGACTGGATGAACGGCATGTCGCATGCCACCGCGAACATCCAAGGCGTTTCCACCTGTGCCAGCCCCGCCACCAGCCCGGCCAGCGGCCCGCCGTCCGCTTCGGCATCACACACCTGATGCAACGCCACCTCCGCGCGCGGCTGGCGCACGCTGACGATGACCTTTGGGAATACACCCTGCATGGTGGCCGTCACACGTTGCAGCAAGGTCGTGCCTTCCAGCAACAGCCCTGCCTTGTCCTGTCCCATGCGACTGGAATCACCGCCGGCGAGGATCAATGCGGTGCAATCGGTGATCATTGCTGCGACTGCTGCAGGATGAAGGCGATGATGCCGTCCACATCGTCCAGCGTGAAATGCGGCAACTGCGGATGCGCTTCCCCCACATCTGTCACCAGCGCCACCACACCCTCTTCCACTGTGCAGCGCGGCGTAGCGAAACACGCACGACGCAACACCTCGATCTTCGCACCCGGCGCATGCGAGAATCCTTCTGCCAAAACCAAGTCAGCCTCACCCAGAAAACGTTCTGCCAATTGCTGCGGTTCGCGTTGCTCGGTCTGCGTATCCACCAGCTGCACCCCACCTTGCGTCACCAGCAGACTCATCGTCGCCCCCGCCTGTGTGTAGCGCCAACTATCCTTACCCGGCGTATCCATCTCCACCTTGTGATGCGCATGTTTGATGGTCGCCACACGCAAGCCGCGCTGCGTTAGTTCGCGCACCAGCTTTTCAATCAGAGTGGTCT
Source organism: Gammaproteobacteria bacterium (assembly GCA_018814405.1). Lineage (GTDB taxonomy): Bacteria > Pseudomonadota > Gammaproteobacteria > Burkholderiales > Gallionellaceae > Sideroxyarcus. The sequence goes on along the minus strand of JAHIZO010000005.1, from coordinate 56,805 downwards.
TTCCGGAACCGGAGTGACCGACGATGGAGATGAGGTTCATGGCTTCTTCAATGACTGTTGCTGTTTTTCCATACGGATGTGCGGTATCCCGATCTCAATGAATGGCTCTCCCGAGCGCACATAGCCAAGCTTCTCATAAAAACCGGCAGCACTGATGCGAGCATGCAATGAAAGTTGCGTCACCCCCTGCCTGGCTAACAGTGCTTCGAGGGAAAGCAACATCCTGCGCCCGACACCCAGCCCTTCATAGCCAGCCTTGACGGACATCTGACGAAGCTTTGCCTGACCTGATCCTTGGGGCACTGCGATGACGCAGGCGATCAGTGAATTGCCATGATCGAACAAACCGAAGTGCGATTGATCCTTTTCTTGCTGAAGGTCTTCGCTATACAGATTCAGTCCAAACGGAAGGCGCAAGACTTCGTTCCGTAACTCGCATGTCTGCTTGTACTCATCCGAACCGAATGCGACCTCATGGAAATGCAAGTCATTGGCTCGAACAGTCTTTAAGGATGCTGCGTCACCCACGCCTCGCCCTCCGGCGTGACTTCTTTCTTCCAGATCGGCACGCGTTGTTTGAGTTCGTCGATGATCCAGCGGCAGGCGTCGAAGGCGGCGGCACGATGGGCGGCACCGGCGGCGATGAAGACGATGTTGTCACCGGCTTGCACTGTGGTGACGCGGTGCACGATGCGAGCATCGAGCAGGTCGAACTTGCTGATGGCTTCTTCGCGCAGTTTGCGCATCTCGGCCAGCGCCATGCTGCCGTAGGCTTCGAAGCTGATCTGGCTCACGTCGCGGCCTTCGGAGAAGTCGCGCGCGCAGCCTAAGAAAGTGGCGATGCCGCCCATGCGCTTGGAGGATGCCTTGAGTGCGGCGATCTCTGCGTCTTGCGAGAAGTCCTGCTCTTGGATGCGTACCGGCTCGCTCATTTCAACCTCCACTGAACTTCGCCATGAAGGCAATCTCGTCGTTATCGTTCAGCCCTATCTGTTTGTCGTGCACTTGTTCCTGATTGACGGCGATGAAGCTGACGATGCTGAGTGCACCGGGATAGAGCATGCCGACCTTGTGCGTGACGTCGTGCAGGGTCATGCCGTCTGTGTAGTCGATATCCATCACGCGTGTCTCCACGCGGTCGGCGACTGGGCCGAAGAACAGGACTTTGATCATTTGCTCTCCCCTCGCTTCCACACACCGCTCTTGCCGCCCCGTTTCTCATCCAACTGTACGTTCTCGATGCGCATGCCGCGGTCGATGGCTTTACACATGTCGTAGATGGTGAGCAGCGCGACATTGACCGCGGTCAGCGCTTCCATCTCGACACCGGTCTGGCCGACGCAGCTGGCGGTGACCACGGCTTGCAGGCCGACACTGCCTTGTGCATCCGCTTCGGTCACTTCGTTGAACTCTACCTGCACGCCGGAAAGCGCAATGGCGTGGCACATGGGGATGATGTCCGGTGTACGTTTGGCGGCCATCACCGCGCCCACATCCGCCACGGCCAACACGTTGCCTTTGCCTATCTTGCCGTCGCGGATGCGCTGCAAAGTCTGCGGATGCATGCGGATGGTGCCGCTGGCAATGGCCACGCGGAGGGTCGTTTCCTTGCCCGCGACGTCCACCATGCGGGCACGTCCGGATTCGCTGAAATGGGTCAGACTCATCTCATCCTCCTGTCATCGACATGATGCGAATGATCTTGCCGGGCTGTTCGCTGAACTCGTGCCGTTCGGGTTTGAGGTCTATGGCGCCGCGAATAGCGGCATCCAGTTCTTCATCGGTGCATCCGGCGCGCAACATAGGACGCAGTGGCAAGGCATTCTCTTGGCCCAGACACAGATAGAGCGTGCCATCTACAGACAAACGCACACGGTTGCAGGTCTCGCAGAAGTGTTGCGACATGGGGGTGATGAAACCGATGCTGGACTTGCCGTCCGGTGTGACCAGATAACGTGCCGGGCCGCCGCCACCCACGATGCCATCCACCAACCCGAAGCGTTCTTGCAGACGCAGGCGGATGGGTTGCAGATCGACATAAGCCGCGTTGCGTCCGGTCTCGCCCATGGGCATGGTCTCGATCAGGCGCAACACGAAGCCGTGGCGGAAGCAGAACGCGGCCATGTCTTCCACCTCGTCCTCGTTCACATCGGCCATCACCACCATATTGATCTTGATCGGCGAAAAGCCGCTGGCCTTGGCGACCAGCAAACCTTCCAGTATCTCGTCCAGCGCATCGCGACGGGTGATCTGTTGCAGGCGCTCAGAACAAAGGGAGTCTAGGCTGATGTTGAGCCGAGTGACACCTGCTGCTTTGAGGGCTGCGGCATGTTGCGCCAGATGAGTAGCATTGGTGCTGAGCGACAGGTCTTCCACACCGGACAGGCTGGACAGGCGTGCAGCCAAGCCGCTCAGATCGCGGCGCAACAAAGGTTCGCCCCCGGTGATGCGGAAACGCGAGGTGCCCATGCGCGCAAAGGCGGCGACCACCCGTTCGATCTCGTCGAAGTTCAGCCAGTCAGCTGGTTGCTCGTAGTCACTGAAACCCTGCGGCATGCAGTAGCTGCAACGCAGGTCGCAACGATCCGTCACCGACAATCGAAGATAGTCGATGCGGCGGCTGAAGCGATCTTGTAATGTGGCAGCGGTAGTCATTCCCGATTTGATACCTGTTATTTGATGCAGCCCTCTATGACCTGCATTGTAGCGGTAGCAGCCCGTTCATCTGCTATGTCTTCCTTGATAATGCTGGCGCGCGGCATGCACTACTTCCGAGAATGGGATATCACCTTCCTCCGGCCAGCGTTGCAACACCGCCCACATCAGTTCATCCACGTCTGTCACCTCGGCATCGCCGCGCAACACGTCTTGCAGACCGCGTAGTCCGCCACACTGGATGCGCATCTCCTGCGCGTGCGGGATAGGCGCTTCGTCGTGCAGGATGTGGATGGCGAAACCAAAATTGTGTCGCAAAGCATCGTGCATTTGAGTACAGCGTCTTTGCAGACCGGCTTCATCACAAACGATCAGTTCGCGTTCTGCCAGGTTCATGCGTCCAGCTTTGGCGCAAGCGACACACGCCGAGAACAATGCCTTGCTGAACGGACACAGCAAGGGATGCGTCGCATCAAGTGTCTTTCTGTAGGCCGCTTCGTCCATCGCTTCAGCCTCCTACCATTCGCCTTAGTCGTCGCCGAGTTGCGGCTCCGGTTCGCGCACTTCGTTCAACAGGTCTTCGGCTTGCAGTTCGTTCTCGGCATGGATCATCTTGATAGTGCCGTTCTCGCCGTCCACTTCTTCCTTGCGCAACGCCTTGGCGCGCGCAGAAGCTTCTTTGTAGACCTCATGTTGTTCCAACTTTTCCAATATGCGAATAGGACGTTCGGTGATGCGGTAGATGTAATAGGGCATGGCGTCCTCGCTTATTCCGGTTTTTTCATGAAGGTGACGACATTGCTGCCGGGGGCGTTCTTGCTGGCACAGCTGTTCTCACCCAGACCGGCCAGCTGCTCGGCCTCGTGCAACAGATTGATGACATCCACGTAGAACTTCTGCTTCACCATCATCAATGCGGTGAAGCCGCCCTCGTTCTTGGCCAGCACGTCTGCGCCGGCCTTGAGCAATGCATCCACGACAGCAGTCTCGCCATAACCTGCAGCCAGCATCAACGGACGCACACCATAGCCGATGGGTGCTTCGATGTTCGCACCGGCATCGATCAAAGCCTGCACCACATCAGCGAAGCCATGCTTCTCTTCAGCGTTATAGCAAGCCTTCATCAGTGCGGTCCAGCCGGTTTCGTCGGTCGCGTTCACGTCCGCACCTGCAGCAAGCAGTTGCTTCACTTTTTCCAAGTCACCCGCGTAGGCGGCGATCATCAGTTCCGTCATTGTTGCCTCCTGCTTATTTCTGTACCGCACCCTCAAGCGCCTTACGGATCGCTTCCGGTGTCTGCATGATGTTCATGAAACTGTTCTTGCCCATCATGGACAAGTCGGGGAAACTGATCGCGATGCGGAAGCGTGCATACAAGGCATACACCTTGTTACCGGATACCAGCACTTCATACGGCAGATGTGCGGTCGACTTCACATCGTGAAAATCGATCTCGGACATGATGAATGTGTCATCCTTGTATTTGTCGTCGCTCTTCAGCGCCACGCCGAACACGCTCTCTTCTTTGCCCGGCACATCGACACGATACACCTTGCTCACGCCGTTCTGGTTAGCGGACAGCTTCGCATCCACCGCTTTCACGGCTTCCTCGTAGCTGTCATATCTGGCCAATATGCTCGGCTCGTCAAAATACTCCATACCGAACATGTAGTGATACTTGCGCGCCTGCTTCTCGGTCAGGCCCTTGGCACCGAACTCCTCTACTCTGCCCAATGCCTTTTCCAATGTGGCGGAAACATCAGAGAGATCACCCTTCATGCGATACACATACGACATGTACACGGGATTGGTATAGCTGACCTGCACATCCTTGCCGGCGGCAGTGACCGACACACGTTGCACTGCACCGTAGCCGCCCTGCTCCGATTCAGCAGCGTTCTTCTTCAGCGCATCATTGGTGATGATGATGATATTTGCTCCGTCGAACGGGGCATATTCGCCTACCACCGAAAAACCTGCGGCCGTCAGCGCACTCTTCACTTGAACGGTTTTCTCGGCGACTGTCCCTGCACCGGTGGAAGCCAGCACGAACGGTTTATAGATCGCATCTTTAGCCTGTGCGCCGATTGCGACACACAGCAACATCGCGGACAACAACACCCTCTTGATCAGTTGCATCATCTTTTCTCTCCCTGGCTCGTTATTGGACTGCAAAGCGAATCTAGTTCTGCTGCGGATGGAACCACGCAAGTTTCTCGCGCAAGGTGACAACCCCGCCGACGATGATCAGTGTTGGCGCGACAGGCTTCTCGCGCTCGGCGATGCCAGGCAGTGTTGCAAGTGTGCCGGTGAACACGCGTTGCGTGGGCTGCGTGCCGTGCTGCACGATAGCGATAGGCGTAGTGTCGGGCATACCGTGTTCGATCAGTTTCGCGCACAGAATATCCAGACCATGCAGGCCCATGTACACCACCACGGTCTGACGCGGACGGGCCAGTTGCTCCCAGTCCAGATTCATCGTGCCGTCCTTGAGGTGGCCGGTGACGAACAGGCAGGATTGCGCATGGTCTCTATGGGTCAGCGGGATTCCCGCGTAGGACGCGACACCGGAAGCGGCGGTGATGCCGGGCACCACCTGGAACGGGATACCTTCCGCCGCCAGTGTCTCGATCTCCTCGCCGCCGCGACCGAAGATGAACGGGTCGCCGCCCTTCAGACGCAGCACGCGCTTGCCTTCCTTGGCTAGACGCACCAGCAGCAGATTGATCTCTTCCTGCGGCAAAGCATGGTCGGCACGACGCTTGCCGACGAAGATGCGATCCGCATCGCGGCGCGTCATCTCCACGATGGGCTTGGACACCAGCGCGTCATACACCACCACATCGGCCTTCTGCATCAGACGCAGCGCGCGGAAAGTAAGCAGGTCCGGATCGCCGGGACCGGCGCCAACCAGATACACCTCGCCGCGCACGATGTTGTCTTCGTCGGCCAACATCTGTTGCAGCATGGCTTCGGCAGCCGCCTCGTCCCCGGTCAGCACCTTCTCTGCCACCACGCCGTCGAACACGTTCTCCCAGAAGATGCGACGCTTGGCTGGATTAGTCACGCGCTTCTTCACCTCTTCCCGGAAACGCTCGGCAAAGCCAGCGAGATTGCTGTAGTTCTGCGGGATGACGGTCTCCAGCTTGCCGCGCATCATGCGTGTCAACACTGGTGAGGCACCACCGCTGGAGAACGCCACCATAAGTGGCGACCTATCCATGATGGCTGGCATGATGAAACTGCACAGCTCGGGATCGTCCACCACGTTGACTGGAATATTGCGTGCCTGTGCCAGCTCGGACACCTGCTTGTTCACTGCGCGATCATTGGTGGCGGCGATGATCAGCGCTACACCATCCAGATGCTGCGGCTCGAAACGGGCGAGCACGGCCTCGACGTTGGCTTGTGACTTCAGCTCCTCGTCGATCTCGGGCGCGACCACACGCACTTTGGCACCGGCTTCGAGCAGCACGCCCGCCTTGCGTGCGCCGACCACGCCGCCTCCGACCACCAGACACAGGCGGCCGTCGATCTTCTGGAATACAGGCAAGTAATCCATTACTGGATCGCCTTCAGGATCAGCGGAACCAATGCTTCCGGCAACTTGATCTTGCCGGCAAGCGCGAACGCATGCGCGCTGTCGGACATCTTGTCCCAAGTCTTCTTGATGATGAGGATCCACTTGGCTTCGTCGTAGTCCGGCTTCATCTCGGCGAAGTGCAGCATGTAGTGCTCGATGAAGCACAGGTCGACCACGTCTTCCATCAACTGTGTCTCGGGATTGGTCTTCATGTCTTTCTTGCCGACGATAGTCTTCACGCGCGCGATCATCTCGTCGTCGTAGCCCACTTCTTTCATCAGGGCACCGGCGGTCTCAGCGTGGAACTTGTACAGATTGGTGCGCCACAGCATGTAACCCTTCTTGTCCATCGGGTAATCACTGCGCGGGCTTTTCCAGCGCTGGATGTGTTGTGCACGACAGGCCAGCTTGACTGCTTCCGATGCGTCGGGCGCGAAACGCTCCTGCATCTCTGTCATGCGCTCTGCGTACAGCAGTTCCTTCGGATAAGTCTTGCCCTCGAACACTTCCAGATTCGGATCTTCGGAATTGGCTTTGTCGAATGCCGCGATGGCTGCTTGGTACAGTGCTTGTGTCATATCGTTTTCTCTTTGATTGAAGTTGAGTCCAGTGCTTGCCCCTTGCATCGACGGATGAAACCGACGAAGCGGGTAGCCCAATAGCAACTGCCGATGGTGCGCAGGTGCGTGTAGGAGGCCAACAGCTTGTTGACGATGATGCCGTCGCGATCCCCGTTGATGCCGTAACCGCGCGCCACATGGTAAGCGAAGCGACTGTCGGGCGGAAGGTTCTCCAGACTCGAATAATGGAACTCGTGTGCCTTGATCTGCTTGGCCGGTGCATCGGGGCGCGGCCAGGGATGTTCTGCGTCTTCTTTCAGATGCACGTAACCGCGGCCGATGGGCTTGGCATGCATCTTAACGTCACCGGGGATAGCACCAACCATGTCGAAAGTGCGGCCTTCGTAATTCAGACTGCGCGACAGATACATCAACCCGCCGCACTCGGCATAGGCCGGCATGCCGTTGGCGATGGCCTGCTTGATCTCACCACGCATGGCGGTGTTCGCTTCCAGTTCGGCCGCGCAGGTTTCGGGAAAACCTCCGCCGATATACAGACCATCGACATCGGGCAGATGCGCATCACGCAAGGCATCGAACGGCACCAGTTCGGCACCGGCCGCTTCCAGTGCATCGAGGTCGTCGGCGTAATAGAAACCAAAAGCCCGGTCGCGGGCGATGGCTATGCGCACCTTGTCGCCACAGGGCAAGGCACTCACCAGTGCCTTGTGCGGGGTAGGCAGCGGTTCTTTACGCGAGAGTTCGAGCAATCTATCCAGATCGACCTGTTCGGCGATAGCATCGCCGATCTGCCTGATCTTGGCAGTGGCGACATGCGATTCATTGCTGGGCATCAGGCCCAGATGACGCTCGACGATGGACAATCGTTCGTCATGCTGGATGGCGCCGATCACCGGCACATCGGTGTAATGCTCGATGACTTCGCGCAGCTTGGATTCGTGACGCTTGCCACCCAGATTATTGAGGATGACACCGGCGATGTTGATGTCCTTGTCGAATGCCTGATAGCCGAGGATCAACGGTGCGATGCCGCGCGTCATACCGCGTGCGTCGATGACCAGCATCACCGGCAGGTCGAGCAGTTTGGCCAGTGCGGCGTTGCTGTTGCTGCCGTCCAGCGCCAGCCCGTCATACAGCCCTTTGTTTCCCTCGACCAGATTCACTTCGGACGCATGACGGGAGAAAGTGGAAACGACATCGTCGTTCTCCATCAGGTACAGATCAAGGTTGCGGCAGTCGTGTCCGGCGGCCTGACCCAGCCACATCGGGTCGATGTAGTCCGGCCCTTTTTTGAAAGGCTGCACGGCATGGCCGCGCGCGGCGAGCGCCGCGCACAGGCCGATGCTAACCATGGTTTTGCCGGAGGATTTGTGTGCTGCCGAAATCAGCATACGGTTCATGGCAGCCTTTCCTGCAGGATCAATCCGCGATATACGGCTTGTCCTGCGGCATGAAGTTCAGCACGCGCACGCTGACGGTGGTGATGAGGAAGGCGATAGACAAGCCACCCAGCCCCAATAGGAACTCGTAGATAGAGGGACTGTAGGCGCTGATCTGACCATCGGCGAAAGTGCTAGTCACTTCGTAACCGGGGAACAGGTTGAGTGGCCAAGCTTGTCCGCCGATGATGAACACATACAGTAGCGCGAACCCACCGAGGATGATCAACAAGGCTGCCAGCGCGGTCCAGCGGTCACGCTTGATACCCGGCGCGTACAGCAATACCAGCGGCACGAGGTTGCCCAGCACGAAATAGCCCCACCAGAACAAGCTCGGATAGATGCCGCCATCCAGCAGGATGAAACGCTCGAATCCCTGTTGGTGCGAGAAATAGGCGTTGGTGAAGTGATAGGTGGCGACCATGTACAGCGAGCCGAGCACGAACACACCGAGCAGGTGTTTCTTGCGCGACAGGATGGACGGATCGATCTCTTTCACGTTCCACATATAGATGCTGGTCTGCACCAGATGGAACACCGCCATACCCCAGGCGAAGGACAACACGATGAACATCGGCGGCAACAATGCCGAGCCGTACGCCTGACGTGCAGTGAGGAAGGCGAAGATCAGGCCGGTACCTGTGGTAAGCACGAAGCGCCACACGAACACGCCGATGCCGGCGACCTTGTTATATGGGTTCATGCGGCGTTCCATCATGGTCCACAGATAGACCACCACCAGACCGACCATGCCGGAATACAGCAGCACGTTCCAGGCGAACACAGAAGTCAGGTTGTAGTTGGTGGCCGCGATGATGATGCGGTCGGGACGGCCGAGGTCCAGCATCAGCACGGTCAGACCACCGGCCAGCATGGCGATGGACAGCAGACTAGCCAGCGGCGCGCGTGCCTTATAGATCGCCTTGCCAAATACCGACCCGATGGACGCCACATTCAGCACACCGGAAGCAGCCACGATCAGGAAGATGGCAAACACATGCGGCATGCCCCATACGATCTGGTTGTTCATGCCGGTGATGATGTGGCCGTGCGATTCCATCATGTGCACGGCATACATACCTGCAGCAGCGACCATGCCGCCAACGGCGAGCAGCAGCCAGTACAGGCGGTTCTTGAAGTGCAGTGCGGCGAGTGTGGGGGTAGAAGAATACATGGTCATAGTCCCTGATAACGAACGCCGGGGTTCAAACGCAGGTCGGCACGGATCTGTACCGAGGCGACGCTATGCACTTTCTGGGCGATCTCGCTGTTCGCATCGTTCAGATCACCGAAGATGATCGCCTTGTTCGGGCAGGCTTCGGAGCAGGCCGGCTTGCCGCCCACATCGATACGATGCACGCACAATGTGCAGCTCTCAACAGTGCCTCTGCCGCGCGGCACGTCTGGATTCTGGTCATGCAGCGGCTCGTGCACGAAAGACCGCGCCTTGTACGGGCAGGCCATCATGCAATAACGGCAACCGATGCAGAGATGCTTGTCCACCAACACGATGCCGTCGGCGCGCTTCATGGAAGCATTGGTCGGGCACACATCCACACAGGGTGGGTGCTCGCAGTGCTGACACATCATCGGCAGAGACAGTTCGCGTCCGCTGCTGATGTCCTTGATCTCGATCTTGCGAATCCACTGCGAGTTCGTCGCGTTGTTCTCACCGGAAAGACCGTTTTCATTATTGCAAGCAGTCACACAATCATTACAACCCGGCTTGCACTGGTTGGTATCGATCAGCATGCCCCAGCGTACCTTGCTGCTGGCGCCTTCACTCTTACCCTGCGCCACCGAATACAGCATCATGCCCGGCGCGATGGCGACAGCTGCCGCGCCGACAGAGGTCTTGAGAAAGTTACGACGATTCATATCCATGTCGCTCATTTGGCTTTCCTCTGTTGCAACCATGCGCTCTTGCGCGTACCGGAATGACATTCGAAGCAATCCAGTTTCACCGCTTCAAACTTGTGGCAGCCTACACAAAAGCTGTCTTCACGTGCGATCACGCTGTTGTCTTGGGTACTGGCATGACATTCGATACACACCTTCAGACTGCGCTTCTCATCACGGATACCACGGCGCAAGGCATCGTCACGCGCATGCTTGAGCAGGTGCATGTGGTTCTTGCGCATCCACTGCGTATCTTCCACGCACTGTCCACCCTTGCCGATGTCCAGCTTGGGCGTTGTCGCCTCACTGGCCCAAGCCAGCGAGACACACAGTGTCAGCAACAGGGATACGAGCAGTCTCATCACTCACCCAGACCCATCTGGATGTAACCGGTCGGACACACGTCGGCACAGATGTGGCAGCCGATGCACTTGTCGTAGTCGGTCGTGACATAGCGGCCCAGTGTCGATTCGGTCTTCTTGACGCGGGACACGGCAGTCTGCGGGCAATACACCACACAGTTGTCACACTCGAAACACATACCGCAGCTCATACAACGCTTGGCTTCGGCCACGGCATCTGTTTCAGCCAGCGGATTCAGACGCTCTTCGAAGTTACCCAGTGCAGTCTGCTCGTCCAGTGTGATGATGTGACGCTGCTTGCGCGGTGTGAAACCGAAATGTCCCAAGAACAACTTGTCGTGCGGGATGATGTAGCGATCCGAACGATTGTCGAAGTTGTGCACGGCGACGTTGGAATCGCTTGTACCACGCAATGGTTCGTGCACCTCTTTGATCTCGAGGCCCTTCTCCGCCATCTTGCGCATCAGGTCGAACTGGTGCGCGTCGATCTTGGGACGCTTCTCCAGATCGATACCCAGCAGGAAGTTGTGGATGCCGTCGGCGGCGATGGAGCCGTGGCCGATGGCCGTGGTCAACAGGTGTGGACGGATCACGTCGCCGCCTGCGAACACGCCTGGCTTGCCGTTGACCACATAATTGCGGTCGGTCGAGACAGCGCCCTTGCCGTTGTTGAATTCTTCCAGACCGGTGAAGTCCACGGCTTGGCCGATCGCGGACACGATCAGATCAGCTTCGATGTCCTGTTCGCTGCCTTCGACGTTGTTGATCTCCAGTTTGCCACCGACGAACTTGGCTTCGCACTGCATTACGCGCAATGCGGTAGCACGACCATTCGCATCGCGCACGATACCGATCGGCACCAAACCGCCCTTGATGTGGATGCCTTCAGCCAGCGCCTGCTCGATCTCGTGCTTGTTGGCCTGCATCTTGTCGATGGGAAACACGGAAGTCAGGGTGACCATTGCGCCTTCTTTGGCGGAGATCTCAGCGACGTCATGCGCCAGTTGGCCGGTGATAGCCAGCTCGGTATCAGTCTGGTTGGCTTGGCTGATATGTCCCAAACGACGTGCGACAGTCGCCACGTCGATGGAGGTATCACCACCACCGACCACAACCACACGCTTGCCGACGTGCTGCAGACGGCCGTCGTTGAACGCCTTCAGGAAAGCGGTCGCAGTCACCACGTTCGGTGCTTCAGAATCAGCGATCGGCAGTGCACGGCCGGCTTGTGCGCCCATGCCTAGGAACACTGCATCGAATTCCTTGTTGATCTGCTCCAGCGTGATGTCTTTGCCCACGTGGCACTTCAGCCGTGTCTTCACACCCAGATCGATGATGCGCTGGATCTCTGCGTCCAACACATCGCGCGGGGTACGGAAACCTGGGATGCCGTAACGCATCATGCCGCCGAGGAATTCGTGGTCGTCGAAGATGGTGACTTCGTGGCCCTTCAGCGTGAGTTGATAGGCAACCGACAGACCAGCCGGGCCGCCGCCCAATACAGCGACTTTCTTGCCGCTGGATGCGACGTCCGGCTTGTTGAATTTCAGATTGTTTGCGATCGCGTATTCACCGAGGAAGTGCTCGACCGAGTTGATGCCAACGTGGTCTTCCACTTCGTTGCGATTACAACCGGATTCACAGGGTGCCGGACAGACTCGCCCCATCACAGACGGGAACGGGTTAGCCTCGGTCAGACGTCGCCATGCATATTCCTGCCAAGGCATGACGGGCTTGCCATCAGCACCGTTCGGCACTTTCTCGGTGCCACGCACGATGCCGAGATAGCCACGGATATCCTCACCAGCCGGGCAGCTGCCCTGGCACGGGGGCGTAGATTGGATATAGGTCGGGCACTTATAGGAGTGGCTGGCCTGAAAGATCTGTTCGTTCCAGCGCTTCACTTTGCTGTCGCCGTCTTTGTAACGACGGAAGTTCAGAATTTTTGGGGTATCAATTGTTGCCGACATCGCTATGCCTCCAGATTGAAGTTACTTATCGCCCAAGATGATCGCGTTACTGACCAACTGGTGTACACCGCCCACCATCCTGCGGTCGAAACCGTAGACGGGCATGATCTTTGAAAATTGTGTCTTGCAGATGGCACAGATGGCCGCCATGTAATTCACACCGTGTTCTTCCACTGCCTGATTCAACACTTCCATGCGCGGCAAGGCACCCTTCACGCGCAGTTCCATCAGGTCGTCGGTCAGCAGTCCGCCACCGCCACCGCAACAGAAAGTGCGTTCACGCGTGGTATTCGCATCCATCTCCACGAAGTTGTTCGCTACCGCTTTGATGATGTTGCGCGGGATCTCGAACTGTCCGCCCGGCAGGTCCCCCATGCGCGAACCGCGTGCCACGTTGCACGAGTCGTGCATGGTGATGATGTGCTGGTCGTTCTTGGACTTGTCGAACTTCAGCGCGTCGCGCTGGATCAGGTCCCAGGTGAATTCGCAGATATGTGTCGGCTGCTTGTAACGATGGTCCAGTTGCTTTTGCAGCATCTGCGCAAAACGATCGGTCTCGTCCGCACCGTCGCCCACGCCGCTCAACGTGTTCCAGAAGCTGTACGCGACACGCCATGCATGACCACACTCGCCGACGATGATGCGTTTCACGCCCAACTCCAGCGCGGCTTCACGGATGCGCAGTGCGACCTTGCGTAGCTGCTCATAGTTACCGATGAACATACCGAAGTTCGCGCCTTCGGAAGCCATCGAGGACAGCGTCCAACTGGTGCCGGTGGCATGGAAAACCTTGGCGTAGCCGATCAGACCGTCGATGTGCGGCTCGGCGAAGAAGTCGGCGGACGGTGTGATCAGCAGCACTTCCGCGCCCTTCACATCCACCGGGAATTTGATATCCAGACCGGTATCTTCTTTGACGTCTTCTTCCAGACCTTCCAGCGTGTCGACCAGTGCAGGCTCGGGCAGACCGAGGTTGTTACCGATCTTGTGCACCTTGGCGATGATCTCGTTGGAATACTTCTGGCCCAGACCGACCGAAGCAAGGACCTCGCGTGCGGCCATGGTGATCTCGGCAGTGTCGATACCGTAGGGACAAAACACCGAACAACGGCGGCACTCCGAACACTGGTGATAGTAGTTGTACCACTCGTCCAGCACTTCGCGGGTCAGATCGCGTGCACCGACCAGCTTGGGAAAATACTTCCCTGCGAAAGTGAAGTAGCGGCGATAGACGCTGCGCATCAGGTCCTGACGCGCCACCGGCATGTTCTTCGGATCCTGTGTACCGATGAAGTAATGGCACTTGTCGGAGCAGGCACCGCAATGCACACAGGCGTCCATGTACACGCGCAACGAACGGAACTTGCTTAACAATTCGCCCATCTTGGCGATGGCCTTGTCATGCCAGTCATCCGGAACCTGACCGGGGAAACCCAGCGCTTCCTGATGCTTCTCGTTGGCGATAAAGGGGCCCTTGCCTTCCATCGCGCCCGGCTTCAGCGCGGGAATGATGGGGATGGTGCGATAGGCTGGTGCTGTGATGTCAGCCATCTTAGTTCTCCGATTCCATCTTGCTGCCCCAGGCACTCAGATGACGATGCTCGCGGCAGTCGTCGGTCTGATTGCGGGTGGGTGAAAAAAAGACTCCTGGCGCATGCAACAACTTGCTTAGAGGGAAGAGTGCCAGGAGTGCGAAAACCAGGAACAGATGCAGCATCAGCGGCGCGTCAGCCGGCAAGGTGCCGATGCTGAAATGCAGCAGACCGAGGAAATAGGACTTCACCGCGACCACATCGGTGTGTGAAACGAATTGCATCATCAAACCAGAGATGGCGATGATGATCAGCAGCACCAGCCACAGATGATCGGAAGGTGTGGAGATATAACGGATGCGCTCGACGAACAGGCGGCGTACCCACAGCCCGCACAGGCCCAGCAGCATGGTGATACCAGCATAGACGCCGAACGGCTGGATGAATGCGATCCAACCCCAGACGGGATCGGTGAAATAGCGCAGATGGCGCAGGGTGACCAGCAATAGGCTGGCATGGAACAACCAGCCCATGGCCCATGTCCACAGATTGGCTTTGAACAAACTTTCGAAGAACACCACTTCACGCGTCAAGCGGAAGACCACACCAGTTTTGGTGGTCGGTGCAGGCGTCGTCGGTATCTTCAGCGGCGCAGGTGTGCGCGCATAAAGACTGATGCGGGAGAGCAACCCCACGACGAACACCAAAGTCGCGAGATAGAACAGGATTGCGAAGATTACGCTCATCGTGTGGTCACCCTGCCGTATTCAGATCAAACGCAGCCGGTTGGCTTGGGCAGACCGGCGATCTTGCACGCCTGCTTACCCGGACCATATGGGAACAGACCATACAGGTATTCGCTGTTGCCCTTCTCTGCGCCCAGCTTCTTGCCGATCGCTTTGGTCAGTACGCGCACTGCGGGTGCGATCTGATATTCGTCGAAATATTCGCGCAGGAAGTTGATCACTTCCCAGTGCTGGTCTGTCATCTCGATGCTTTCGGTCTTGGCGATGTAGTCAGCAACTTCTGCATTCCACTCACCCAGATTGACCAAATATCCTTCTTCGTCTGTTTCGTAGCTCTTGCCGCCGACTTCGATGTTAGCCATGTGTATCTCCTTCAATGAATAATGTTTGCTGCTGACTACTCTTCCCTCATTTCGCGCTTCCCCATGTGGGAGAAGCTACGAACCGTATCGCAACGCGATTCTTGTTACAGCCAGGATTGGCAATTCTTGTTGTTGACCGTCAGCCCGACGAATCCTGCATAGTCGACCGATGCCACACCTGCCATGAGACGGTCGCCCAGTCCGCGTGCCTCAAGATCAGGCATCAGCACATGCACTTTGCAACGACCCATGGCTGCGGTCAGTTTGGATTCGAAAGCGTTACCGGCAGTCGCGGCGTACACCGCGTCTTCGATCAACAGGACATCGCCGCCGTCGACCATGGTGTTCAGGCAGCTCTCCAGCGTGCCGCTGGTCAACGGGGATTTGTTCACGATATGTAGCATGTTCTTCCCCTTAGAAACTCAGGACGACGTCTTGCTCGTCCATCAGTTTGCCCATCTCGGCACGGCCAAGTACGGTGACACCGACGATGAAGTCGTCTTCGCTCAGGCCGCGTGCTTCCATCGCTTCCTTTTCGACATACAACTTCTCGACGTCGTAATCTTCCAGCGCACGGTAGGTAGGCGAGAAGTTCTTGGTCTCGATACCTTTGGTCTGCATACCCTTCTTCAACTGGTAGACACCGTCGTCGAGGAAAGCCAGCGAGACATCCTGATCGAAGGCCGCAGTGATGAGCACCACTTCCAACGATTCCAGCGCGTAGATCGTGCCGTAAGGCGCCTTGCGGTTCACGAACATGAATTTCTTGTTATCACTCATATCGCTCTCCTCAATCGCCGAAGGTGACCAGACGGTCGCACTTGATGCCGGACTCGACCAGTTGACCCAGACCCGAAATACGGAAACCCTGCGCCAGATTCTCTTCCTTGATGCCGCGACGCAATGCTGCCGCCACACACACCACGAGGTCGACCTTGTGATCTTCCGCCAGTTTGGTCCAGCGGTTGACGATGTTACGGTCATCCTGTGGCGGCTCGGTCAGGCGCGAGGCGTTGTTCACGCCGTCGTGATAGAAGAACACGCGCCACACTTCATGCCCGGACTCGATGGCCGCTTTGGCGAACAGGTAAGCAGAATCGCTCGCCTGATGCTGGTACGGCCCCTCGTTGACTACGATGCCAAACTTCATTCAGTCACCTCGCTTAGAAACGGATATGTGCCGAAGCGTTCAAGTTGTAACGCGAACCGCGCCAGTCGTCGATCAGGTACTTGGTGAACGGCAGACCGGTCTTCTCGAAGAAACGAGGCCAGCCGATACGATCGATCCAGTCAGCAAGACGCTCCCAAGGACGCGCATCATCCTTGTACACGGTGAGGATGTTCTTCACCACAGCGCCGACTTCAGGCCAGCGTGGCGGATTGTTCGGCAAACCCGCAGCAACCATCTTCATGAAGGTCGGCTTGCCGCGTGCGTTGGAGTTCTTACCACCGACCCAGATGGCCAGCTTGGAGAATTCCGGATCGTTGATCTGCATCGGCGGGCATGGGGGGTAGCAAGCACCGCAGCACATACACTTGGATTCGTCGATCTCCAGCGAAGGCTTGCCGTTGACCATGGCTGGACGGATCGCCGCAACCGGGCAACGCGCAACCACTGTCGGACGCTCGCACACGTTGGCGACCAGATCATGGTTGATCACGGGCGGCTTGGTGTGTTGCACGATGACAGCCAAGTCGGCCTGTCCACCGCAGTTGATCTCGCAGCAAGAAGTGGACAGGTGCACACGGTTAGGCATCTCTTCGCGACGGAACTCGTCATACAGTTCGTCCATCAGCGCTTTCACCACGCCGGAAGCGTCGGTGCCGGGGATGTCGCAGTGCAACCAGCCTTGGGTGTGGGCGATCATAGTGATCGAGTTACCCGTACCACCGACTGGGAAGCCGTTCTTTTCCAGCTCGGCAATCAGCGGCGCAACCTTCTTTTCATCAGTGACGATGTACTCGATGTTGGAACGGATGGTGAAGCGCACGCGACCTTCGGCGAAGTTGTCGCCGATGTCGCACAGCTTACGGATGGTATGAACGTCCATCTGACGCTGGGTGCCGGCACGCACAGACCATACTTCGTCGCCGCTGTGTGCCACATGATGCAGCACGCCCGGACGCGGACGGTCGTGATAACGCCAGTTGCCATAGTTCTTCAGCAGCGTCGGGTGCAGGTACTTGGTATTTTCCGGTACACCTGTTTCCTTCGGCTTGCGCTTTGCTGCGGGTGCGGCTTGGACGGCTTGATTCATCTTCTATCTCCTCAGGCTGCTTGTTTCTTGGCGTTGATCTTGGCGACTTCGTCTTCCCAGCCGTCGGTACGGACGTAGGGGTTCATACGTGGCGAATTGACCATGGCCGGATCGACTTCGATCTCCATTGCATCGAGATAATTGGCCAAACCGATACGCTCGATCATCTCGCCGGAACGTTCATGCTCCAGCGCGTTCTCTGCGAAAAAGTCGATGTGACGTTCTGCATAGTCGACCAGGCTGGCCACTTCTTCTTCTGTATCCAGCTTGATGAACGGGAACACCACGGTGCCCATCAGGCCGCCGATCTTCAGGTGGCTCTTACCGCCGACCAGCACGGTCGCGCCCTTGTCCTTACCCGGAGCCAAAGCGCCGGTCATGACGTTCACGCAGTGCATGCAGCGCACACAGTCCTGGTTGCTGATCTCGATGCCGTGGGTGTCGTTCACTGCCACAGTAGAGGTGTGCTCGCCAGCCTTGATCTTGGAAAGCTCTTTGACTTGGAAAGCCTTGGTCGGGCAACGTGCCACGACGTCGTTCACCAACTCGTCCATGCCGTGCTTGGCGAACCACTTCTTGGCCAGCTCTTCGTCGGTACGGATGTTGTCGCGCCAAGTGCCGATCACGGCGATGTCTGAGCGCTGGATCGCGTTCATACAATCGTTAGGGCAACCGGAGAACTTGAACTTGAGCTTGTAAGGCAGAGAAGGACGGTGGATATCGTCGAGGAAGGTATTCAGCACGGCGCGGTGCGCTTGTGCTTCGTTGTAGCAGGACTGTTCGCAACGTGCCGCACCCACACAAGACATGGAAGTACGCACTGCAGGACCGGCACCACCGAGGTCGAAGCCCATCTCGTTGATCTCGTCGAAGGACTTTTGCACGTTCTCTGTAGTCGCGCCCTGGAACATGATGTCACCAGACTGCCCGTGGAAAGCGATCAGGCCGGAACCATGCTCTTCCCAGATGTCACAGAACTTACGCAGGGTATCCGTATCGTAGTGCATGCCGGGAGGCGGCATGATGCGCAGGGTGTGGAATTCAGCTGCGTCCGGGAACTTGGGGGTACCGTCTGCGTTCTTCAGCTCGGTGAAGCGCGGGATCACACCGCCACCATAACCGAACACACCGACTGTACCGCCCTTCCAGTAGCCCTTCTTGGTCTGGTAGGACTCTTCCAGCTGACCCAGCAGGTCAACTACATAGTCCTTGTCCTTGGCCAGATCCTTCAGGCCAGTGACGAAGCTAGGCCAAGGGCCGGACTCCAATTGATCAAGGTTGGGCGTGTCATGCATCTTCTTGGCCATAATGTCTTTCCTTTCGATTTGCTGTGCCTCTGGCTTATGCAGTGCTCGGCAGGGTTGGTTTGATTTCGTCCGGGCTCTTCGTCCCGGTTTCTAATGGTTGAGCATATTACGAGGGTGTCACCATGCCGACCATCACCCTGAGCGGGTATGTTAGGTAACTCTAATGGGGGGTGCTTTTACCTTCCCCGGTAGTATTCCAATGCAGGGGGCATTGCGGATAGACTTGCCGCATTACCCGACCCATTGACTAAGGCAACCGGGAAACCCACATAGGATAGCCATGGCACATATCAATGCACTCGACCAGTTCACCGCCCCGATCGGCAAGCAGCAGATCGAACTGCAGCATGTAGACCATGAAGAAGGCGGCTTGAACATGCTGCGCGTGCGCATCCGTGAAGGCAAGCGTTTTACCATCTTTGATATCGATCCTGCCACCGCCAGCAAATGGGCGACCGCCATGCAGGACTGGGCAGATTCCCAGAAACAGGCATGAGCGCGATAGAGATCAGCTTCGACCTGCACGGCGAAAGCATCCCCGCCGACTACCCGCACAAACTGTGGGATGCCTTGCTGCGCATCGCCCCTGCATTGGCCGCCAGTGAAGATGTGGGCGTGATCCCTCTGCGCGGCCCCAACAACAACGGAGAGCTGTTACTCCCCAAACGCAGCAAGCTGGTACTGCGCTTGCCGCTGGCATTACAAGATGTGGCGATGTCGCTCTCCGAACAGGCGTTGCAAATAGGTAGCGATACCCTGCAACTAGGAAAAGGCAAGATACGCGAGATACAACCCTACTCCACCCTGCATGCACATCTGGTGGCCGGGCCTAGCGACGAGATCGAATTCATGGCGATGGTGGATGCCGCACTGGCAGCACTGGAAGTGCGCAGCAAACTGATTTGCGGCAGGCATCACAGCTTGAATACTGATCAGCAAGCCCTCAGCGGCTTCAGTCTGGTGATGCACGATCTGACACCTGAAGATTCCTTACGCATCCAATACGCCGGCATGGGTAGCGGGCGCAATCTGGGTTGCGGCATCTTTGTGCCGCACAAGGTCATATCCGGTCTGGAATGACATTCAATAACTTTGACTCAACAGGAGGTAATGATGGGATACGTAGTAGCTGGAAATGAACTTGCGACCGATGACGATGGCTTTCTGTTGGAGCCGGATTACAGCGAAGAAGTAGTCGGTGTGATCGCTGCTGCCGAACAGATCGAGTTGACCCCCAAACACTGGGAGATCATCAACTACATGCGCGATCAATATCGCGAAGAAGGTCACACCCCGAACTTCCGCAACATGCTAAAAGGCGTGAACGAGTTCTGGGCAGATGCAGACAGCAAGGCGCTGTATGATCTGTTCCCGACAGGCCCGGCCAAACAAGCCGCCAAGATCGCAGGACTGCCCCAGCCATATGGCAAGGGCGGATACTAAGGAGAGCAAGGAAATGGATGACAACGTACATGTAGTACTGGATATGAAGGGGCTGTCTTGCCCCAAGCCGCTGATCGGTGCCAAGCGCATGGTGGACGAATTGAATCCCGGCCAAGTACTGCTGCTGATCTCCAACTGCCCCGGCACACCGGACGATCTATTTTCCTGGGCTGAACTGACCGGCAATTCGATCATCAAGACCGAGAAGATAGAAGGTGGCAGCACCGGCTATCACATCCAGAAAGGTGGCAAGAGCGCGAAGCATCCGCATGCGCACGTCTCGCTGGATATCCGCGGCGCAGTCTGCCCCGGCCCTATCGTCGAAGCCAAGAAGTTGCTGAACGGCATGCAGACGAACGAAGTGCTCAAGCTCATCAGCGATTGTCCCGGTGTGGCATCGGACATCGAAGGCTGGGCAGCCAGCACCGGCATGACTGTGCTGGAAACCCTTGAAACTTCGGCAGGTGTGCATGAGTTCTTCATCCGCAAGGGATAAAGCCCACGTCGCGATCCGCATCAAGAGCAACTGGTTCAAGGATGGCCGGGCGCGTTCGCCGCAAGAAATATCGGACGCCCTCGCCTTCACGCTCTGGCGTATCGCCGATGCATCCCTGCGCCGCACGCGCAAGGACGATTTCAATATCGAGGCCGGGCCGCAGTATCTGGATTTCCTCGCCGAATATCTGGTGTTCCTCATCCTCGTTGCGGATCGACTTGCCTATCGGAAACTATCCGAAGAAGACCGGCTGATTTTCACCGGCAATCTGGCCAATCGCACGGGCGAGACCTACGCCGAGAACCGCAGCCGATTGCTGGAAACCGAACAGTCCGCCTGCAAACAGCAATTCATCGACCTGCTCAATCAGCGTGCCGGTGAATACGCCGATTTCGGCTACGACGAGAACGGCCCAGACTACGGCTTCTACCGTTTCCTTGCCTACTGCATCAGCCAGATCCTCAGCGAAGAAGACGCCAAGTGGATCATCGACCCGATGATCAGCTTTGAAGCGCCCGATACCGTGAAACTGGTGGAGAAGACGTTGCGTGGCCTGTGGGAAGAAGAGCCCCGCCCGGCACGCAAACGCAGCGGCACCAGCGGCGACTGATGAACAATCCCTTCGACCTCGCCGACGATTCGTCATTCCAGCGCTGGCGTGATGCCAAACTGGCCAGTGCCCCGTGCACCGCAGAAGACCTCATCGTAGAAGTCAAAGACCCGCGCGCACTCAACGCAAGCGAACACGCGGCACTCGCAGATCGCATTCGCCGCTGCAACATGGCCATCTACGCCAGCCCCATGTTGGAAGAAGACAGCAACATCCTGCGCAAACTCGGTGAGCAATTCGGCCTGAACAATTTAGATGCCAACTGGCTGGCCGGCGAAGACGGCGTATCGTCCATCCGCGTGTTCGACGGCGGCACGCGCAAGCACTACATCCCCTACACCGACAAACCCATCAAGTGGCACACCGACGGCTACTACAACCCGCCCG
Organism: Gammaproteobacteria bacterium; assembly: GCA_018814405.1. Lineage (GTDB taxonomy): Bacteria > Pseudomonadota > Gammaproteobacteria > Burkholderiales > Gallionellaceae > Sideroxyarcus. The sequence goes on along the minus strand of JAHIZO010000005.1, from coordinate 35,175 downwards.
AAAGACAAATACGCGCCATGGTGCTGCACTGCGTGCGCGATGCGATAAGCGGCGGCGAGAACCGACTGATGGATCACGAGCTGTGCTACCTGCTGCTGCGCGAACAAGACCCGGCGCACATCAAAGCACTGATGCAACCGGATGTGATGACCATCCCCGAACGTGTGGACGAGAACGACGGCGTACGCCCCGCCCAAAGCGGCCCGGTCTTTTCAACAGATGCAGACGGCAACCTGCACATGCGCTACACCGCCCGCACCCGCAGCATCGAATGGAAGCAAGACGACGCCACCCAAGCTGCCGTCGCCGCCCTAGAAGCCCTACTCGCCTCCGACGTCCCGCAAGTATTCAACACCACCATGCAACCCGGCATGGGCCTGCTCTGCAACAACGTGCTGCATGACAGAAGTGCCTTCACTGATGATTCGCAACATCCGAGGTTGCTTTATCGGGCTAGGTATCTGGATCGGATTTCACTCGCTTAAGTAAGCAGCGTTGCATCACGATTGACGAGCTAAAAGCCTTATCTGGATGCGAGGTCTAACGACTGTATGTCGGCCTTATGTGGAGCGCTACATAAGGCCGATACGCGGCCGTCAAAACCTATTCCTGTGCCAGATAAGTTTCCTGAATAAAGAATCAATACGCCGATAACCCCAGACCATAGAAAGGCGGTCTGCGCCGGTTCAGCCATTCGAGCATGATCAGTTCGTCGTCGGTATGGTTGGCGACCTTGGCATTCGCCATGGAGGGCATACCCTTGTCGTGATGGATGTAGATGGGGTGGTCGTGGTGTTCGGTGACGATGCGCTCTACCCGTCCGGGTTCCGCAGTCGGTTCGACCAAGGCCGTACCGTAGCAAAGGCAGAAGTAGACTTTCTTGGGCTCGGCCTCGATGTAGCAGGCAGTGCCGCGGATACCTAGGACGGCTGTGGGAACTACCAGCCGTTTCTCGCCATGTTCGAACACCGACAGTATCCGGCCGCTGACCACGCGAAAGAATTCCTTGGTTGCATCCTTGCCGAACTGCACCACGCTGTTGCTGCGTTGCAGGAAGGCATTGCGGTCGATGACATAGATGGCCTCGCCGTTCGCGCCGGTGGTGACCTTGTCGCCCGGCAACACGGGTTGCCCTTCGCGTGCCGGTTTGCCGTTGATGCGCACATCGCCTTTGATCTTGTGCAGGCCCTGCACGGAAGGATAGTTGCTGGCGGCGAGTGCATCCCGGATCAGGCCGGGGATGCCCGCGCCGGTCAGCAAGCCTAGAGCGGTCAGTTGTTTCAACAGACGGCGGCGCGATGCGTTCATTCAGGTCACTCCCATTTACTGAGCGTCAGTGGATCAAATGGTAGCAGAGTCCACAAAGCAGGCCACCCCCTACTAGTCCGTTCGCAACATCTGCTCAAGTAATTTTCTGACTACAGCGGTTTCGAACGGCTTGTCGCATACGCCTGATACGCCTGCCTGTTCTACAGCCGCCAAACGGCTTTCATTTTGTTCGCTGGTCACCATCAGGATGGGAACGCTGCTTTGCCAGCTTTGAGTGCGGATGTAATTCGTCAGCTCACGCCCATCCATCTCCGGCATGTTGTAATCAGTCACTACCAAGTCGAAGTAATGCTCCTCAATCAACTCAGTCGCTTGCTTGCCATTCTCAGCTTCAGTGAATTTTTGGATGCCGAGATTCTCCAATACTCGGCGGATGAATCCACGGGCCAAGTGACTGTCATCGACCAAAAGCACATTGATAGCCTCCAGATCGATCTCACTACTCACATGTATCTTGTCCGCATCAGGGTTCAAGTAATCCAGTGTGGTGGCAAGCGCTGTTTTTAGTTGTTCGATTGTGAAGGGTTTGCCCAGAATCGCACTGGAGCCGTTCTGCCTGACCGGCTCTAGATAGTGCGGGTTGGTTTCACTGGATACGAGAATGAAAGCCACGCCACTCGTTAGCTCATTGGCACGCATATGCCCCACCAGATCACCTCCGGTCATATCAGGCAAGTGCATAGCGCTGATGACGACTTGAGGCAAATTGCTTTGCATGGCTGTTAGCACGCTATTGCCGTCACGAAAGATAGTGGTGCTCATGACGCCGATCTTTTTCAAATACAGCTCGATGAATTGTGATTGAACGGCAGAAGGCTCAACGACAAAGACGCTTAGATCATGAATGCTGGTCAGGAAGCTCATTTAAAGCACCTTCTTGATGTTTGAGGAATGACAATAGAATACAGGTGATTCGTACGTTATTGGAAAATTGCCGGGCAAAATTGACAATGCGGTAATCCCCTCTCGGTGAGAGTGGTACTGGAGCGTTACTTTTCACTGCTCGATCGATAAAGGCCGTCGGTGAAAACAAAACGGACCTCCAAGGAGGCCCGTTTTCGTTTAATACCTTACAACGTGATAATTACTTCCCCATCTCCAGCATCAACTGGTTGATACGTTTGACGAAGGTGGCTGGGTCGTCAAGTTGACCGCCTTCGGCCAGCAAGGCTTGTTCGAACAACACTGCTGCCCAATCGTCGAAGTGTTTCTCTTCAGCGTTCAAACGCGTCACCACCGGATGCTGCGGGTTGATCTCCAAGATCGGCTGTGACATCGGCGCATTCTGACCGGCGGCTTTCAACATGCGGGCCAGGTTGGCGCTCATGTCGTTGTCGTCCGCGACCAAGCAAGCCGGGCTGTCGGTGAGGCGGTGCGTAACGCGCACTTCTTTCACCTTGTCGCCCAAACTGGCCTTGATCTTTTCCAGCAGCGGCTTGAGTTCGTCGGCTTGCTTCTCTTGCTCTTGCTTCTCGGCTTCGTCTTCCAGCTTGCCCAAGTCCAGACCGCCCTTGGCGACGGAGACCAGTTGCTTGCCTTCGAACTCGTTCAGGTAGCTCAATGCCCATTCATCCACGCGGTCGGACATCAGTAGCACTTCGATGCCTTTCTTGCGGAAAACTTCCAGATGCGGGCTGTTCTTTGCGGCGTTGAAGGTTTCGGCGGTGACGTAGTAGATCTTGTCTTGGCCTTCCTTCATGCGGGCGATGTAATCAGCCAGCGAGACGATCTCTTCATTGGTGTCGGCTTGGGTGGAGGCGAAACGCAGCAGCGCGGCGATCTTGTCCTTGTTGCCCATGTCTTCGCCCACGCCTTCTTTCAGCACCTTGCCGAACTCGGCCCAGAAGGTGGCGTATTTCTCCGGCTCTTTCTCTGCCATGTCGGCCAGCAGGCCCAGCACCTTGCCGGTGCAGCCCTTGCGAATGGCTTCGATGTCTTTCGATTCTTGCAGAATCTCGCGCGAGACGTTGAGCGGCAGGTCGGCGGAATCGACCACCCCGCGCACGAAGCGCAGATAGAGCGGCATCAGTTGTTCGGCGTCGTCCATGATGAACACGCGGCGCACGTAGAGCTTGATGCCGTGGCGCGCGTTGCGGTCCCACAGGTCGAACGGGGCGTGCTTGGGGATGTATAGCAGTTGCGTGTATTCCTGACGGCCTTCAACGCGGGCATGGCTCCAGCCCAGCGGATCGTCGTAGTCATGGCCGACGTGTTTGTAGAACTCTTTGTATTGCTCTTCGGTGATGTCGTTCTTGGACTGCGTCCACAGCGCGGTGGCTTGGTTAACGGTCTCGTCTTCCTCACTCAGTTCCGGCACGCCGTCTTTCCATTCCTCTTTCTTCATCAGGATGGGCTGCACGATGTGGTTGGAGTATTTGCGGATGATCTCGCGCAGTTTGTAGCCGGCCAACAGGTCGTCCTGATCGTCGCGCAGATGCAGGGTGATCTCGGTGCCGCGTGTCGGTTTATTCACCATCTCGATGTCGAACTCGCCGCCGCCGTCTGATTCCCAACGTACGCCTTGATCGGCCTGCTCACCGCCACGGCGCGTCAGCACGCTCACTTTGTCGGCCACGATGAATGCGGAATAGAAACCCACGCCGAATTGACCGATGAGGTTGGCGTCCTTTTGCTGGTCGCCGGACAGCTTGCTGAAGAATTCGCGCGTGCCGGATTTGGCGATGGTGCCGAGGTTGTTGATGACGTCGTCGCGGCTCATGCCGATGCCGTTGTCGGCAATGGTCAGCGTGCGCGCTTCCTTGTCGAAGCTGATGCGGATCGCCAGTTCGGAATCGTCCTCGAACAAGGCGGCGTTGTGCAGACCCTCGAAGCGCAGCTTGTCGCAGGCATCGGATGCGTTGGAGACCAGCTCACGCAGAAAGATCTCACGGTTGGAATAGAGCGAATGGATCATCAGCTGCAACAGCTGTTTGACCTCGGTCTGAAAGCCCATGGTTTCGCGGTTGACGGTAGCACTGTCAGTCATAACTTCTCCGTTGAATGGTTGTACAAAAATAGGACTTCACGGCACGTGGGGGCGCACCGAGGGGATTTCAAGAGCTTTGTTGTTTGGGCGGGAGTGATTCCAAGATGCGCACTTGGTTGCGTCCGCCTTCTTTCGCCTGATACATGGCATCGTCGGCCATCCGTAACAGGTCCTCACTGGAGGAACAGTGTTGATCGAACAAGACCACACCTATGCTGGCCGTACAGCGATGTTCGACGCTCAGCGGTGGAGCATCCCCACTTCTTTTGAGACTCAGCTTGTAGGGCTTTGCCAATGATCTTCTGATCTTCTCAGCGATCTCCGAGGCGCGCTGGGTGGATACATCACGTTCGGTACTGAGTTCATGCAGCATCACCACGAACTCGTCGCCGCCGAAACGCGATACGGTATCCATCTCGCGCACACAAGCTGTGATGCGGTGCGCCACTTCGATCAGCAACAGGTCGCCCACATCGTGCCCATGCTCGTCGTTGAGTGGTTTGAAATTATCAAGATCGATGAACATCAGCGCAGAGTACCGTTGACTGCGCCTGCAGGCCGCGAGCGTCAGCCCGAAACGATCCAGCAACAGGCGTCGATTCGGCAATTGCGTAAGCGGATCGTAGAACGCCAGATTGCGTATCTGTTCATCTGATTTTTTACGCTCGCTGATATCTCGCGATAAACCGATAAGGATTATTTCTCCCTGTTTGTTACGGGAAAAGTGCGAGGTCACTTCGACACACACAGTGCTGCCATTTCGTCGCACCACATCCACTTCGTCCGTGTAAACCGGAACGTCGCCCTCTCCTGCCACAAACGCGGCGGAGCGCTCTGCCATCCAGTTATTGAATTTTCCAGCGGAATCCAGCGTCATCACTTGCTGCGGGGATCGTGTCATAAATTCTTCAGCTGTGAAGTCGAGTAATTGGAATATCGAGGGACTCACATACTCCCAATTTCCGGCAGTGAGATTCAGCACCCAAATCACATCCGAGACGTTGTCTGCCAGAAATCGGTACTTCGCTTCGCTCTCACTCAACTGATCCTTCTGTTGCTCGAGAGTGTCCAACATACGATTCAGATAATGGGCTAGCTTTCCGATCTCGTCGCCGCGCCCTACTTCCGCCCGTCGTTTGCTCCGCCCCTGCTCCACATCAGAAGCGACCGACATCAGGTGTTGCAAGCCTTTGGTCAGGCGTCGCGCCAGCAGCATGGCAACCAGCGACACCAACACTACCGCGATGATGCCGAAGCCAATCCAAGTTTGAGTCAATTCGGCTAGATTCTCGTTCATCGCTTTACGCGTCATCTCAATGCGCACCCAGCCCAGATGTCGCCCTCCTAGCAATACCGGATGGGCGACCACTACCAGATTGCGTTGATCTAGCAGAATCTGCTGGTCGCGCGCATCTGAGGCCAGCATGTTCCGGCTCAACTGATCCGAAAGAAAGAAACCGATCTCACCGGGATTGGTCGAGGCCAGCACCTCGCCATTCGGGCTGGTGAAGAATGCACGCCGCAGATCGGTGGTACGCGTAAAGCCCTGCACCACCTCTTGCAGGCCGACCAGATCATTGGCCAGCGCCCAAGAGTTGGTGCTGATGGACAAGGCATGCGCCAGAGAGACCGCATTTGCCGTAGAGAAGTTGTGCTGTGCAATACGCTGTTGCTTCAGCACGGCCATCCCGAATACCGTCATCAGGATCAGCGAAGCCAGTGCGAACCCCAACACCAATTGTCTACGGATAGAACCGCGCCAGAGCGCGCTGAGAAATTTGTGTCTTTTCATCTGATTTCAGTATTCGATATGTCGCACGGTTGCGGAGAACTTCTCAAGATAGCGCCGCACTTGAGCATACATCTCATCGGTCGCAGGTTCGAAGTGTGTGATACCCAGCCTTGCCACCATGGCACGCCCTTCAGCCGTCGCACTCAGACCAACCAGTGCTCTACCCACTGCATTGGCAAGCTCTGATGGCACATCTTTACGCACCACCCAGCCGTTGTTGGGCAAGGTCTCGGTCTGCCATTTCACTTCCAACTGTGCCGCCATCTCAGGATGATCTTGTTGGAAAGTGAGCCACGGCACCAGCCATGTCGCGCCAGCTGCCGCATGGCCGCGCAACACGTTCATGATGGAAGATTCTTGGGAGCCAACATATAGATTTTCTATATCGCGGTTCACATCCAGACCGTGTGTGTGCAGGTAATACTGCGGCATCATGGTTGCCGCCAATGCGCTAAGCGCTGGATATGCGACTTTCTTGCCCTTCAGATCACTCACCTTATGTATGCCACTGTCGCGCCGCACTAGGATGATGCCGCGAAACAACTCATCATCTCCCATCTTGCCGAACACCCTGTATCCGTGTGTCAAAGAATGTACTGTCTGGTAAGGATTGGGCATGGCGAAATCGAAATAGCCGCTGAACAGCTTTTTGTCGAACTCTTCGAAATTGCGCGATGCTTCGAGACGGAAGTGTGCCTGCGGGATACTGGCATTGAGATGATCGACGATGGGGCCATATACCTCGACCAGTCGCTTGGGATTGTGCAAGGGGTGGATACCGACCACATATTCTTTATGCACGCCGCTATCCGCCTGCGAACTGAATTCGGGTTCGTAGGTGGCTTCCTGCTTTCCGCAGGCCACCATTAGCAACGCTGCCAACAGCATCACGACCCACTTCATCATCAATCCCCCTAAAATCAAGAGTTCTTTTAATCTCTGTGCCTTGCTGAATATTACCCCCTCAAACAGCCACTGTCCTGAGCTTACTCAAATTTAGCTGGCTATTCTTCCGCTCATCCGTATAATGCGCGCCTTGCCGCTTCACAGGCGGTATTGAGTCCATCGTTTTCTGACCCCTCTGCATCCCGTAGTTATTGGATGCACCAAGCTTCACCGGTTAGCGACGATGTTTGTTTGCGCCGGTAGAGGTCTTTAGTACCCCCTACTGAATTTCCATTGTGTGGCCCGTGGCCACGCATGCGCTGTGTCTTATAAAAATCAAGGAACAACACATGTCTGAAAATATCATCGCTACTGCTACGCCCGAGACTGCGGCACCTACAATCACATTTGATTCGCTGGGTCTGGCACCGACTATCCTGAAGGCTGTTCAAGAAGCGGGTTACACCGTACCTTCTCCGATCCAAGAACAAGCTATCCCTGAAGCACTGGCTGGCCACGACCTGATGGCGTCTGCCCAGACCGGCACCGGCAAGACTGCCGCGTTCATCCTGCCTGCTTTGCAAAAGTTGTCTGTTGAATCAGCTGTACGCAGCAAAGGCCCGCGCATTCTGGTGTTGACCCCGACCCGCGAACTGGCACAACAAGTTTCTGATGCTGCAACCAAATACGGCAAGAACATGCGCGTCAAGGTGGTGAGCATCTTGGGCGGCATGCCTTACCCACTACAAAACAAATTGCTTTCCAGCCCTGTCGATATCTTGGTTGCCACACCTGGCCGCTTGATCGACCACATCGAACGCGGCCGTATCGATTTCTCGCGTTTGGAGATGTTGGTGCTGGACGAAGCTGACCGCATGTTGGACATGGGTTTCATCGACGACGTGGAGCGCATTGCTGCTGCCACGCCCAAGACGCGTCAGACCCTGCTGTTCTCCGCCACATTGGATGGTGCGATCGGCAATCTAGCGCAACGCCTGCTGAAGTCGCCCAAGCGCATCAGCGTTGCCGCGACCAAAGCCCGTCACGAGAACATCGAACAGAAGCTGATGTACACGGACGACATGGCACACAAGGGCCGCTTGCTCGACCACATCCTGCGCGATGTCGATCTGAACCAAGCCGTGGTGTTCACCGCTACCAAGCGCGATGCCGACATGCTGGCAGACAACCTGTCCGCACAAGGTCATGCTGCTGCCGCACTGCACGGCGATATGAACCAGCGTGAACGTAACCGCACTTTGGTCAACCTGCGCAAAGGTAGTGTGCGCGTGTTGGTCGCCACCGACGTAGCCGCACGCGGTATCGACGTGCCCGGCATCACTCACGTGATCAACTTCGACCTGCCCAAGTTCGCTGAAGACTATGTGCACCGTATCGGTCGTACCGGCCGCGCTGGCGCATCCGGTATCGCTGTGTCGTTCGCATCCAACCGTGATTCCGGCACATTGCGCAACATCGAGCGTTACACCGGCCAAACCATCCAGACACATACCATCGAAGGTATGGAGCCTAAGTTCAAGCCGCGTCCAGCTGCACCTGGCGGTCGTGGCAATGGCGGCCCTCGTGGCGGCAACGGCGGTCAGCGTTTCAACAATGGCCCGCGCACCGGCGCACCGCGCAGCGCAAACGGCGCACCGCGTCATCATGCACCGGACAGCCGTCACAGCTTCACGCGTGACGAACATGGTGCTCACCCGCGTCGCGAAGGTCATTCACACAACCGTTTCAGCAATGATGCGCAACCACGCAGCAACGCAAACGGTAATGTGAACGGCAACCGCGCACCAAGCCGCACATCAGGTCCAGCACCATTCAATAGCAACCGTCGTCCGCAAGGCTCCAGCTTCTCGCTGGGTCGTGGCAACAATGGCGGCAATAAGGGCTAAAATTTTGTGGTCTTAACTCAAGAGGCACGCCGTCGGCGTGCCTTTTTTGTTGTGCTGCACAGGGCTATCTAATATCCTCGCAGGCCATTGCCTATCAAACATATATAAAGAATCAATATGTCCATCAGCATCAAGACCCCGGAAGAAATCGAAAAAATGCGCATCGCCGGACGGCTGGCAGGCGAAGTGCTGGATTACATCGCTCCCTTCGTTCAGCCCGGTGTCACTACCGAAGCACTGGACAAGTTGTGCCATGACTACATGGTAGACGTGCAAGGCTGCATCCCCGCGCCATTGAACTACGCCCCGGGCGGTCACACGCCGTATCCGAAATCCATCTGCACTTCGATCAACCATCAGGTGTGCCACGGCGTACCTAGCGAGAAGAAGCTGAAGAACGGCGACATCGTCAATCTGGACATCACCACCATCAAGAATGGTTTCCACGGCGATACCAGCCGCATGTACTACGTGGGTGAACCTTCAATTCAAGCAAGACGTCTGTGCGAGAAAACCTATGAAGCGATGTGGCACGGCATTCGTCAAGTGCGCGCTGGTGCGCATCTGGGTGACATCGGCCATGCCATCCAGACCTTCGCTGAAGGATTGGGCTACAGCGTGGTGCGCGAATTCTGCGGCCACGGCATCGGTCTTAAATTCCATGAAGAGCCACAAGTGTTGCACTACGGCAAGGCCGGCACCGGCGTAAAACTGGAAGCAGGCATGATCTTCACCATCGAGCCGATGATCAACGCCGGCAAGAAAGACATTAAACAACTGGGCGACGGCTGGAGCATCGTCACCAAGGATCACAGCCTGTCCGCACAGTGGGAACACACCATTCTGGTCACCGAGACCGGCTTTGAAGTCCTGACCGTTTCTGCCGGATCTCCTGCCATTCCTGCCTGATGCCTGTGCACGCCGTCCGCAACAGTCTGCGTGCCGCACGTCTTGCGCTCAAGCAGACCTATATAGAATCCCCGCAACCTGCCCGCTTCCTGCGCGACCACACGCAGGCGGTGGACGAGCATCTGCAACAAGTCTGGCGCGTTTCCGATATCCCGCATGATGTGGCACTGGTCGCGGTGGGCGGCTACGGGCGCGGCGAACTCTATCCCAAGTCGGATATCGACCTGTTGATCCTGTTGCCGCATGCGGCAGACGAAACCTTGCAAGGTCACTTGCAAGCGATAGTCGGTCAGTGGTGGGACATGGGGCTGGAGATCGGTCACAGCGTGCGCACGGTGGATGAATGCATAGCCGCCAGCCACGACATCACGGTGCAGACCAATCTGCTGGAAGCGCGCCTACTGGATGGCAATGCCCAGTTGTTTGATGCGCTTCAACAGCGCCTGCATGAAACTATGGACCCGCGCGCTTTCTATCAGGCAAAGAACCTGGAGCAACAGCAGCGCCACACGCGTTACGTCGATACCGACTTCAATCTGGAACCGAATCTGAAGGAAAGCCCGGGCGGACTACGCGACCTGCACAATGTGCTGTGGATCGCGCGTGCTGCCGGTTTCGGTGACACCTGGCAGGCGCTAGCGCGTAACGGATTGCTGACCATGGCCGAAGCGCGGCAAGTGGTACGCCACCAGCATCTACTGCAGGACATGCGCATCCGCTTGCACGAACTGTGCGGTCGCCATGACGACAGGCTGGTGTTCGATTTCCAGCAGCCGCTGGCTGAACAACTCGGTATCGTAGCCACCCGTCAACTGCGCGCCAGCGAACGCATGATGCGCCAGTATTACCGCACCAAGCGCGCGGTGCAGCAATTGAACAGCGTGCTGTTGCAGACTATGCGCGCCCGTCTGTTTCCATCCAGCGAAACGCGTCCGCTCAATCCACGCTTCATCGCGCGCGACGACACACTAGAAGCATGCGACGACCAATTGTTCGAACGTGAACCATCCGCCATCCTTGAATGCTTTCTGTTGCTGCAACAACATCCCGAGCTGAAAGGATTCTCTGCATCGACGCTGCGCGCCTTGTGGCGCGCCCGCCATCTGGTCGGCCCGGCGTTCCGCCGCGAGCCGCGCCACCGTGAACTGTTCATGCAGCTCTTCCGCCAGCCACAGGGACTGACCCACGCGCTGCGCCGCATGAACCAGCAGGACATCCTGGGGCGCTATCTTCCCGCCTTTGGTCGCGTGGTCGGTCAGATGCAGCATGACCTGTTCCATGTCTATACTGTGGATGAACATATCCTGATGGTGTTGCGCAATCTGCGCCGCGCCACGCTGGAGCAGTACGCGCATGAATTCCCGTTGAGCAGCCGCCTGATCCGCGAGTTCGAACGCATCGAAGTGCTGTATATCGCAGCCTTGTTCCATGACATCGCCAAGGGGCGCGGCGGCGACCATTCCTTGCTGGGACGTGCGGATGCACGGCGCTTCTGCAAGACACACGGCATCTCGCCCGAAGATACCGAGCTCATCGTATGGCTGGTGAAGAATCATCTGCGCATGTCGTCCACCGCGCAGAAACAGGATCTAGCCGACCAGGATGTGATCGCAGCCTTCGCGGCCGATATACCAGATGAGCGACACATCACCGCGCTGTATCTATTGACTGTGGCGGACGTGCGCGGCACCAGCCCCAAGGTATGGAATGCTTGGAAAGGCAAGCTGCTGGAGGATCTGTATCACGCCACCCTGCACTATCTGAGCTACGGCAAGATCGCCGACCAGATCGGCGAGACGCAACGCGAGGCGGCGGCCACACTCAATCTGTATGCCATCGCCCCGGACAGCTATCTGCCACTGTGGGCGAAACTGGACGATGAGTACTTCGTCCGCCACGAGGCGCATGAGATCGCCTGGCATACGCGCGCGCTGACCCAGCGGCCCGATATCAAAACACCCATCATCAAGACACGCTTGAGCCGAACCGGCGAAGGCATGCAAGTACTGGTGTATCAGCACGACCAGCCTTATTTGTTCGCGCGCATCTGCAACTTCTTCGCACGCATGAACTACAACATCATGGAAGCCAAGGTGCACACCACCGAGAATGGTTACGCACTGGACAGCTTCCTAGTGATGGATCCGAGTCAGGATAAGTTCGCCTATCGCGATGTGATGAACTATGTCGAGTACGCACTGGCTGAAGAGATCGGTCCTGATGTGGCCTCCATTCCGGAGCCGGCGTTCGGTCGCCGCAGTCGCCAGTTGAAGCATTTCCCCATTGCGCCCCAGGTCGATCTGCGCCGTGATGAGAAGGGGCGCTATAATTTGTCACTGGTCGCCGGTGACCGGCCCGGTCTGTTGGCGCGCATCGCTTACATCCTCACCCGACATAAGGTGCTGATCCGCAGCGCAAAGATCAATACGCTGGGTGCGCGTGCCGAAGATACTTTCTGGATAGATGGTGATGCTTTGAACGACGCGAATGCCCGCAACACCCTGCGCGACGTCCTGATCGCGCAACTTGCCTGAGTGAAAATTTGTGTGAAAAAAATGAAAATATAGGCCAAATGGCATATTGACAAACGCAGATAATCCACACCAACTGCCAAAACATTTACCGCTTGACAGATTTCCCCATCTAAAAAACAACGACTTATTTCAAGCTATTGATTTAATTGTATTTAATTTGCGTATATTTTTTACGCAACAATTCTGCAAAGCCCGAAATGACGGTCTTTAGCGATGCTTGAAAAGCATTCATCCACAAAGTTATCCCCAGCTTTTGTGAATAAAAAATAAATTGCTTTCCGCTCCGCCAGTTAGCGTAAACCGACCAACTCACCTTGCCCTGCACATGCCTTACAGGCTACAGTTCGCGCCTTGAAATTTTCGCCATTGGGAGTCGTTGCGTGTTCAATCTCATCGAAGCGGCCGGCTGGCCGATCTGGTTACTGATCATCTGTTCACTGGTTGCAGTCACACTTATCGTCGAGCGTGTGATCTATCTGCGCAGCAAGAATGTGATCCCTCCCAATCTGCTGAACGAAGTCGTAAATGAATTAAAACAGCGCGGTGTCAGCCCGGCTATGCTGGAACGGCTGAGCACCGGCTCACCGCTGGGTAAAGTTTTTGCTGCCGGACTGAAGAACATTAAGAGCTCACCGCAAGTGATGAAGGAAGCGATTGAAGAATCTGGTCGCGCGGCCAGCCACGAGATGGAACGCTTCCTGACCACCCTCGGCACCATCGCCACTATCAGCCCCCTGCTCGGCCTGTTCGGTACGTTGGTCGGCATGATCGAGATCTTCGGTTCGCAGAACGCGGGCGGTGCCGCGCCGGCCGAGCTGGCGCATGGCATCTCGGTGGCTTTGTACAACACCGCCTTCGGCTTGATCGTTGCGGTGCCCAGCATGATCGCTTATCGACATTTCCGCGCCCAGGTGGACAGCCTCACCATTGAAATGGAACAGCAGGCGATCAAGCTGGTCGAGGTCGTGCACGGGGAACGTAAATGAATTTCCAGCGTGGCCGCGATCGCGAGACACCGGAGATCAACCTGATCGCGATGATCGACGTGTTGCTGGTGATCCTGATCTTTCTGATGGTCACCACCAGCTACGGCAAGTACTCCGAACTACAGATCAACCTGCCGCAAGCCAGCGGTGCCGATAGCACGGTGCCGCTCAGCAAGCCCATCGCGGTGGCGGTGGATGCTTCTGAACACTATGCGATCAATGGCACACGCACCAGCTTCAAGAACCTGTCCGAATTCGCCCAAGCCTTGCGCAAGGCAGCCGGCAAGCAGGACGACCCGGTGATCGTGATCAATGCCGATGCCAAGGCGGCGCACCAATCCGTCATCACCATCATGGAAGCGGCTCGCGAAGCCGGCTACGGACGCATCACCTTCACCACGCGCAACGCGTCCAAGTAATCCAGGGACATGGAACGCCTGCAGCAGCATTGGTATCGCGTCTCCCCGCTGCATCTCCTGCTGTATCCCCTTAGTCTGATATTTCGCCTGCTCGCTGCACTACGACGCGGGATGTTCCGCTTCGGCCTGCTCGCTTCGGTGAAGCTGCCGGTGCCAGTCATCGTGATCGGCAACATCACGGTCGGCGGCACAGGCAAGACACCACTCACTTTGTGGCTGGCACAGCAGTTGATCGCAGCCGGTTGGCAACCCGCCATCATCAGCCGCGGCTACCGCAGTGAAGGTGACACAAGTGCACGTGCAGTGCGCAAAGACGATAGCGCGAACCAAGTCGGCGATGAGCCTTTGCTGATGGCGCGCCGTGCGCTGTGCCCGGTTTGGATCGGACGCGACCGTCCCGCAGCGGCACTTGCTTTGCTGCACGCTCATCCGGAATGCGACGTCATCATCAGCGATGACGGTTTGCAGCACTATCGCCTGCAACGCGACGTCGAGATCGCGGTGATAGACGGCATACGCCGTTTCGGCAACGGTATGCTGCTACCTGCCGGGCCGTTGCGCGAGCCAGTGTCACGTCTGCTTGAAGTCGATGCTGTGGTGATCAACGGCGGCTCGCCCGATACCGAGGATGGCGTCCTGATGTCGCTGCACGGCACGCAGTTCCGCAATCTGCTTGATCCGACCCAGACCAGATCCGCTGCGGATTTTGACGGCCTGCATGTGCATGCCATCGCGGGCATCGGACATCCGGACCGCTTCTTCCGCCATCTGCAACAACTCGGCCTACAGCCTGACACGCATGCTTTCCCCGACCATCACCGCTACACCGGGGAAGAGATCACGCCCCAACATGCTGACGCGATACTCATGACGGAAAAAGATGCGGTAAAATGCGCTGCCTTCGCCACCAACAAACACTGGGTGCTGCAAGTGGAAGCGCAAGTCGCCCCGCCGCTGTTCAACCTCATCACGGAAAAACTATCTCATGGACGCTAAACTGCTCGATATTCTGGTCTGTCCGCTGTGCAAATCTCCTTTGCTGTACCGCAAAGCCGAACAGGAATTGATCTGCAAGGCAGACCGACTGGCCTATCCGATCCAGGACGATATTCCGGTGATGCTGGCCGACGAGGCGCGCATACTGACCGCCGAGGAAGTCGAAAAGCTCTGATGCTTTCGTTCAAAGTCGTCATCCCCGCCCGCTTCGCTTCCACGCGTCTGCCGGGCAAACCCCTGCTGGACATAGGCGGCAAGCCGATGGTGATCCGCGTCGCGGAACAGGCGGCCAAGAGTGGCGCAGAGCAGATCATCATCGCCACCGACCATGCGCCCATCATCGACGCTGCCAAGACGAACGGCTTTGACGCCTGCATGACACGGGTCGACCATGTCAGCGGTACCGACCGCATCTCGGAAGTCGCCCTGCAACAAGGCTGGTCGGATGAGACTATCGTGGTGAATGTGCAAGGTGATGAACCGTTGATCCCACCGTCGCTCATCTCGGCCGTGGCACAGCATCTGCACGATCATCCCGAGTGCGCCATCGCTACCGCCTGCCACCCCATCCACGCTGAAGACGACATGCGCAATCCGAACATCGTCAAAGCGGTACTCAACAAGCATGGCAATGCACTGTATTTCAGCCGTGCACCTATCCCCTGGCCGCGCGATGCATATGCACTGAAGAAACCGTTGCCAACCGAGATCGGCGTTCTGCGCCACATCGGCATCTACGCCTATCGCAGCGGCTTTCTCAAAGCCTATGGACAGCTCGCCCCTGCCCCCATCGAACAGGCAGAATCTCTTGAGCAACTGCGCGCGCTGTATCATGGCCATCAGATCGGCGTGACCGTCACGCAAGATGCACCGCCCAGCGGGGTGGATACCGAGCAAGATCTGCAGAACGCCAGACTCAATTTTCAATCACGTTAATCACTGGAGGACTACATCATGAAAATGATCCTGTTGGGCGCACCCGGCGCAGGCAAAGGTACTCAGGCTAACTTCATTAAAGAGAAGTACGGTATTCCGCAGATATCCACCGGCGACATGCTGCGTGCCGCGATCAAGGCCGGCACGCCGCTCGGCCTCGCTGCCAAGCAAGTGATGGATGCCGGCAATCTGATCTCCGACGACATCATCATCGATCTGGTGAAAGAGCGTATCAAGCAGGCGGACTGCGCCAACGGATTCCTGTTCGACGGCTTCCCGCGCACCATCCCGCAGGCACAGGCAATGAAAGATGCTGGCATCAAGATCGACTATGTGGTGGAGATCGATGTGGCCGATTCCGAGATCGTGCAACGCATGAGCGGTCGTCGCGTACATCCGGCCTCGGGCCGCACTTACCATCTGGTGTTCAATCCGCCCAAGCAGGCAGGCAAAGATGACATCACTGGCGAAGAACTGGTGCAACGACCCGACGACAATGAAGACACCGTGATCAAACGCCTTGGCGTCTACCACGACCAGACCCAACCGCTGGTCGAATACTACAGCGCCTGGCAGAAGTCCGGCGCGGCGCTTGCCCCCAAGGTCGTGCATGTACCCGGCGTGGGCAGTGTCGACGACATCCGCGCGCAGGTGTTCAAGGTATTGGAAGCCTGAACATGGCGAGCAAACCGGTACTGACGCTGGAAGATGCCAAGCGCGTGGCGGCCGCTGCTGAAACTGAGGCACACGCTAATGACTGGAAGGTGTCGATCGTGATCGTCGACGATGGCGGTCACATGCTGTACATGCAACGCAGTCACGATACACGCTTCGGCAGTATCGAGACCGCCACCGCCAAAGCACATATGGCGTCTGCCTTGCATATGCCTTCCAAGGCTTCCGAGGATGCCGTGATGGGTGGTCGTCTGATCCACCTCGCCCTGCCCGGCGTGATCCCGGCAGAAGGCGGCGTCCCGCTGTTGCGCGACGGTGTCGTGATCGGGGCGATCGGTATCAGTGGTGTGCGTTCGGCTCAGGACGGCCAGATCGCAGCAGCCGGGGCGGCCGCACTCTAGGAAAGCAAACTGCGCCGGCACTTCCGGCGCAGCAGTTGTTTATTTCGGTTCGCGATAGTGATCCTGTGTCATCAGGTCGATACCACAGGGCAGCGCCTCGATCCAATTTAGGAATTCATTCACCATCTTCTTGCCTTTGAACATGCGGCCATGCTGCGGCACGATCATTTCCACATCCATGCCACGCACCATGTTCACCCAGTAACGACAAATCTTGTTCGAAACCATATAGCGTTTATGGAAGCCTTCCATGTACTGCAGGTGTGACTTGAAATCTTCTACCGGCGTATCGACCTCGGTATGTGGCACGATGGATGCCCCCATATCGCCGCTGAACAATATCTTGCTGATCGGATCATAGAACTGGAAATTCCCTTCCGAATGCATGAAGTGCGCGGGGATCGCTTTGATGACCGAATTACCCAGCGGCAATATCATCCCTTCATCGGGGATACCTTCCACACGCCCGGCGGAATTGCCCACGCTGCAGAAGTGCGGTACGAAACGTGCCCAGAGTTTGGAGATCATCACCTTGCACTCGGAGTGGATCATCCACTTGTTGACCGAGGCGATGATGTCGGGGTCTGCATGCGAAGCCAGGATGTAATCCAGATTCTTCGGCGCAAAGTAATTGTGCATCTCCATCAGCAGACCGTTATAGGTCATGTTCCCACCCGGATCGATCAATGCGCCATGCTCATTGTCGACGATCAGGAACTGGTTAGCTTGAACCGCCTCGCCCATAGAGTCATCCACCAGATCATCAAAGATCAGGCAAAGATGTTTGCCGTTGTTGAACAGTTCGATCGCCATTTCACTCTCCAGAGATAGTTATTGTTTTACACAAACCGCGCATTCTATCTAAACGCGACTTGTGAGAATTTGATGATAATCAATTCTGCCCGACCTCGACCACTGAAATAAAATCGGCGTAAGATGAGCAGGGTCGTTATCAACTTGCGAGGAAAGCATAACATGGCAAAAAAGAACGCGTTCTATGCTCAGTCCGGCGGCGTCACTGCCGTCATCAATGCATCAGCCTGCGGCGTCATCGAGACCGCGCGCAAGCATAAAGACAAAATCGGCAAGGTGTATGCGGGACGCAATGGCATCATCGGCGCGCTCACCGAAGACCTGATCGATACCTCCAAGGAATCCGCCAAAGCCATCGCCGCCCTGCGCAGCACCCCTTCCGGTGCGTTCGGCTCCTGCCGCTTCAAGCTCAAGGGATTGGAAGAGAACGAGCGCGAATACGCGCGACTGATCGAGATCTTCAAGGCACACAACATCGGTTACTTCTTTTACAACGGCGGCGGCGATTCCGCCGACACCTGCTACAAGGTCTCACAGATATCAGAGAAGATGGGCTACCCTGTACAGGCCATCCACGTACCCAAGACCGTGGACAACGACCTGCCCATCACCGACTGCTGTCCCGGCTTCGGTTCGGTCGCGAAATACATCGCCATCTCCACGCTGGAAGCCAGTTTCGATGTGCGCTCTATGGCCAAGACTTCGACCAAGGTGTTCGTGCTGGAAGTGATGGGGCGCCACGCGGGCTGGATCGCCGCTGCGGGTGGGCTGGCCGAAGAACAAGGTATTCCGGTGGTCATCCTGTTCCCGGAGATCCCTTTCGACCAGAAGAAATTCCTCGCCAAGGTGAATGCCATGGTGAAAAAACATGGTTACTGCACCGTTGTCGTCTCGGAGGGGTGCCATTATCCGGACGGCAAGTTCCTGGCCGAACAAGGCACACGCGATGCCTTCGGTCATGCCCAGTTGGGTGGTGCCGCACCGGTCGTCGCCAACATGGTGAAAGAAGCTTTCGGCTACAAATTCCACTGGGCTGTTGCAGACTACTTGCAACGCGCTGCCCGCCACATCGCCTCAAAGACCGACGTGGACCAGGCCTACGCATTGGGCAAAGCAGCTGTCGAACTGGCGCTCAAGGGCGAGAACGCAGTGATGCCCGCCATCATGCGCACCTCCGACAAACCCTATAAATGGAAGATCGGCGTCGCGCCGCTGTCCAAGGTGGCCAACGTAGAGAAATTCATGCCGCGCAACTTCATCACCAAAGACGGCTTCGGCATCACCGACAAGTGCCGCGCCTATCTGACGCCGCTGATCAAGGGCGAAGACTATCCGACCTACAAGGATGGCTTGCCGCAGTATGTGCAACTGAAGAATGTGGCCGTAACCGCCAAACTGCCAAAATTTAAGATCTGAAGCTCAACACCGCTCCGCAAGGGGCGGTTTTAACTTGGGGAGGGAACGATGTCATCTGCTCTTGGTTTTGCGTTGTTGTGTGCCATCGCCGCGTTGCTCTACGGCGGCATTTCGATCAAATGGATACTGGGCCTGCCGACCGGCAACGACCGCATGCGCGAGATCGCGGCGGCGGTGCAGGAAGGCGCACAGGCCTATCTGAACCGGCAGTACACCACCATCGCCATGGTCGGTGCCATCCTGCTGGTCGCCATCTTCTTCGCCCTAGGTTGGCAGACTGCCGTCGGCTTCCTGCTTGGCGCGGTGTTGTCCGGCCTGACCGGTTTCATCGGTATGAATGTTTCAGTACGCGCCAACATCCGTACCGCACAAGCTGCCAATGACGGGCTGAATGCTGCACTGAACGTGGCATTCAAGGGCGGGGCGATCACCGGCATGCTGGTCGTCGGCCTTGGCCTGCTGGGCGTGGCCGGTTATTACGCATTCCTCACCATTGCGATGGGTGCCAGCACCAACGAAGCGACCCACGCACTGGTCGGTCTCGCTTTCGGTGGCTCGCTGATCTCCATCTTCGCCCGACTCGGAGGCGGCATCTTCACCAAAGGTGCAGACGTCGGGGCCGATCTGGTGGGCAAGGTCGAAGCGGGCATTCCCGAAGACGACCCGCGCAATCCGGCGGTGATCGCGGACAACGTGGGCGACAACGTGGGCGACTGCGCAGGCATGGCGGCCGACCTGTTCGAGACCTATGCGGTGACCATCATCGCTACCATGGTGCTGGGCGGTCTGCTCATCACCGGTTCGCCTGAGGCAGTGGTCTATCCGCTGGTGCTGGGCGGCGTGTCCATCATCGCTTCTATCATCGGCACCTTCTTCGTCAAGGCGCATGAAGGCGGCAAGATCATGAACGCGCTCTATCGCGGCCTACTGGTCTCCGGCATCTTGGCCGTGGCCGCTTTCTATCCGGTCACCACCTGGATACTGGGTGACGGCGTGATGATCGACGGACAACTCGTATCGTCCATGGATCTGTATCTGGCCTCGCTGATCGGTCTCGCGCTGACTGCAGCGATGGTGTGGATCACCGAGTACTACACCGCGACCGAATTCAGCCCGGTGCAACATATTGCGCAAGCCTCGACCACCGGCCACGGCACCAACATCATCGCCGGACTGGGGGTGTCGATGAAATCCACCGCGCTGCCGGTGATCGCTGTCTGCCTGTCGATCTGGGGCGCATTCGAATTGGGCGGGCTGTACGGTATCGCCATCGCGGCCACTTCCATGCTGTCGATGGCGGGCATCATCGTGGCGCTGGACGCCTACGGCCCGATCACCGACAACGCCGGCGGTATCGCCGAGATGGCCGGTCTGGACGAGAAGATCCGCAACATCACCGACCCGCTCGACGCAGTCGGCAACACCACCAAAGCGGTGACCAAGGGCTACGCCATCGGCTCCGCCGGGTTGGCGGCGCTGGTGCTGTTCGCCGATTACACCCACGCACTGGCGACCCACGGCGGGCCCGCCCTCACCTTCGACCTATCCAATCACATGGTCATCATCGGCCTGTTCATCGGCGGCATGGTGCCTTATCTGTTCGCCGCGATGGGTATGGAAGCCGTCGGCCGGGCCGCCGGTTCGGTGGTGATCGAAGTGCGTCGTCAATTCAAAGAGATCCCGGGCATCATGGCAGGCACAGCCAAACCTGAATACGGTACCTGCGTTGACATGCTGACCAAGGCCGCCATCAAGGAAATGATCGTGCCGTCGCTGCTGCCGGTCGCTGTACCACTGATCGTCGGCCTGTTACTCGGCCCGCAAGCCTTGGGCGGTGTGCTGGTCGGCACCATCATAACCGGTATCTTCGTGGCCATCTCCATGACCACCGGCGGCGGTGCTTGGGACAACGCAAAAAAATACATCGAGGAAGGACACAACGGCGGCAAAGGCTCGGAAGCGCACAAAGCGGCTGTGACCGGCGACACCGTGGGCGACCCCTACAAAGACACCGCAGGTCCGGCGGTGAATCCGCTGATCAAGATCATCAACATCGTGGCGCTGATGATCGTGCCGCTGCTGTAATCTTTGTTGGAGCGAATGTAAAAGACCGATTTTATTGAACTGCCCCCAGTTGTTGGACATGAATCCAACAACTGGGGGACGTTTTTTATTGCCATCTCACCCGCGCTGTGACCATCATGGCGCTTTGCAAACAGACCTCAATTCCACTCTGCAGATAGGACTATTTGGTTTATCCTTACCAGCCTCAAATTACTCCAATAAGCCCTTGGTGATAATTAACGGAAAATGAATAGCGTTGATTCTCTTACTGGATTCCTGAATCGCTTCGGCTGCTTCCATACAGCCATGCGATTGGCTGCCGAAGCGACCGGCAATCGCCAAACATTTGCCGTGATCTGGCTTGATCTCGACCGATTCAAACAAATCAATGAGTCATTCGGCCATCTGATTGGTGACGAAGTGATTGAAAACCTCGCCACACGTTTCCGTCCGTGCGTATCCGGTCGCGCCGAGATCTCCCGGGTCGGCGGTGATGAGTTCGTGTTACTGGCACCGGGTTTCGACCGTACTCAGGCATTACAGTTTGCCGCTGAATTGGCAGACATCGTGCAGGAGCCCCTCCATATCGGCAGCCTGACGCTGCGACCGACCGCCAGTATCGGCATCGCGATCCACGAGCCCAATGAAGACCCGCTCACCCTGCTTGAGCGCGCCGACCATGCCATGTTCGCGGCAAAATCCAAAGGGGGGAACAACATCATCTGCTCAGGAGATGAGCCCATACCCGGACGTTTGGGGGTCACGCTTGCCCGCGAAGAACTGTCGATTGAAAGCACCTTGCATGAGGCCCTAGAAACGGGCGGATTCTGTCTTCACTACCAGCCGATCATTCACGCCGATGGAACGGTCGAGGCAGTAGAAGCGCTTATGCGCTGCAAGCTCAACGGCGAGAACATCTCCCCCATGAAATTCATCCCAGTAGCGGAAAAAACCGGGGTCATCATCCGTCTGGGAGAATTCAGCCTGCTGCAGGGAGCGATGCATGCCCGCACATTGCACGATGCGGGACACGAAACCAAGGTGGCCATCAATGTCTCGCGCGCGCAATTGGTCTCGCCCGCATTCACTCAGGCTTTGCATGCCGCCCTGTTATGTTCGAACGTCAGCCCTAACCTGATTGAACTGGAATTGACCGAGTCGCTGTTCATGGACATCTCGGACACAGTCCAGCAGAACCTGAAAGAGATCATTGCCACCGGCGTGAGTCTGTCCATCGATGATTTCGGCACCGGCTATTCCTGTCTGGCGAGCCTCAAGGATATTCCGGCAGGCAAGCTCAAGCTGGATCGCGCTTTTGTAACAGTACTGCCCGACGACCGTCGCGCGCTTTCTGTCGTCAAAGCAGTCACTCAACTGGGCCATGAATTGGGTATGACCATCGTGGCCGAGGGTTGTGAGAATCAACAACAGATCGATGTTCTGCTCGAAGCGGGCGTGGATGCCATTCAGGGCTTCTTTTATGCCAAACCGATGCCGGATTCAGAATTATTGCCATGGCTAAAAGCAAGGAGTCACAAGATTTGAACCTGCACGCATCCGCACCAACACCAGTCGACCAGATGGTCGAGAAGGCTGTGATCGACCTCGGCATCCCTCCCTGTCCCGCCATCCTGAATCGATTCATGGTGGAGACCCGCAAGGAAGAGCCTGACTACCACCGACTGGCCAGCATCATCTGCTCGGACGTCAGCCTATCAGCGAGTCTGATCAAAACCGCCAATTCACCTTATTTCGGTGTTCGGCAACGGGTGCGTTCCGTTAACGACGCTTTGGTGATACTCGGACTGAACATTGCCAGCCGTGCCGTGGCAGGCATCATCCTGCGCAAGACCTTCCCCACCGTGCCGAATATGGAGCGTTTCTGGGATGCCTCATCGCGCTTCGCCCGTCTGTCGGGTTGGCTTACCCTGCAGCTTGACCAACTCGAACTGGCTGCTGAAGATGCTTACACTTTCGGGCTTTTCCGAGACTGTGGCATTCCGGTATTGCTCAAACGTTTGCCCAGCTACAATTCCGTTCTGAATTCTGCCAACAACGAAGTCGAGCTCGACTTTACCCAAATAGAAGATGCCGTACTCCCCACCAACCATGCCATGGTGGGCTGCGTGCTGGCACAGAGTTGGTGGCTACCGGAAGAGATTTGCCTAGCCATCCGCCATCACCACAACCGCAGCGTGCTGGCGAGCACCGCCTCTCCACCGCCTTTGCTCAGTCGAAAACTCATCGCCGTCACCCAGCTAGCGGAGCATCTCGTACAGCAACAACTCGGCCTCAGCCTCACCCAGGAATGGGGCAAGCTGGGCGCCACTTGTTTGAAGCTGCTGGATCTGGACGAATCACAACTGGAAGCATTGGCGCTCGAAGCCGCTCCGGTCATCGCGGCCGACGAGTAGGTGGTATTGGGCTTAATCCTGCCCGGTGGTACAATCCGCGCCTTCATTTTTCAAGGCAAAGGCGGCGCATCATGGGTTTGAACAAAGTACCTTCCGGCAACAATCTTCCCGACGACTTCAACGTCATCATCGAGATCCCGCAACACGGCGAGCCGGTCAAGTATGAAGTCGACAAGGACTCCGGCGCGATCTTCGTCGACCGCTTCATGAACACCGCCATGCACTACCCCTGCAACTACGGTTACATCCCGCACACCTTGTCCGATGATGGCGATCCGGTCGATGTACTGGTGATTACCCCGGTCCCGTTGAACAGCGGCGTGGTCGTGCGCTGCCGTCCGCTTGCAGTGCTGAAGATGGAAGATGAGTCCGGCTTTGATGCCAAGGTTCTGGCAGTACCGGTCGACAAGCTTTCCACCCTGTATCGCGGTCTTAAACACTATGGTGAACTGCCGGAGATCGTCCTCAAGCAGATCGAACATTTCTTCGCGCACTACAAGGATCTGGAGCCCAATAAGTGGGTCAAGATCGGCGGCTGGGAAGGTATCGAAGAAGCCCGTAAAGAGATCATGGAGGGCGTTGATAACTACAACAACGCCAAAGTCAAACCCGAGTTCTGATCAGGAGCACAGAGATGACCGCACGCATCATTGACGGCAAGGCAATTGCACAGGAAGTGCGCGCCGAGTGGAAGGTTCGCGCCGACGCATTAAAGGCGCGCGGCATCACGCCCGGCTTGGCGGTCATCATCGTCGGCGAAGACCCCGCTTCCAAGGTCTATGTCGCCAACAAGGTGAAAGCCTGTGCCGAACTAGGTTTGCATTCCGAACACATCGCCCTGCCCGCCGACACCAGCGAAGCTGCGCTGCTGGCACAGATCGATGCGCTGAACAACGATCCAAAGATCCACGGCGTGCTGGTGCAATTGCCGGTGCCCAAGCACATCGACAGCGACAAGGTGCTGAACGCCATCGATCCCGAAAAGGACGTGGATGGTTTCCATCCGGTGAACGTGGGTGCGCTGGCCACCGGCAACATGCGTTTCGCACCCTGCACGCCTTACGGTTCGTTGGTGCTGCTACAGAAAAGCGGTGTCTCCATCGAAGGCAAGCATGCTGTGGTGGTTGGCCGCAGCAACATCGTGGGCAAGCCGATGGCACTGCTGCTGCTACAACACAATGCCACCGTCACCATCTGCACTTCCAAAACTCAAGATCTCGCCAAGTTCACACGTGATGCAGACATTCTGGTGGTTGCCACCGGACGTCCGAAGATGATCACCGGCGACATGATCAAGCCCGGTGCTGCCGTGATCGATGTAGGTATCAATCGCATGGAGAACGGCAAGTTGTGCGGCGATGTGGATTTCGATTCTGCCAAAGAAGTGGCCGGTTGCATCACACCGGTACCGGGTGGTGTGGGCCCGATGACCATCACCATGCTCGTGGCGAACACCGTGCAATCAGCTGAGCGCTGCGCCTAAACCCCTACCTTTAATATTCAATGATTGAGTAGCCAGATCAGTCACTCAACGACGAATCTAACTTCTGTTTGAACGTTTTCAATGGCACACCTTGTTGCCGAACGGGTCGATGCCGCAGCGGATCTTTTCGCGGATCTCCTCGCGCCATTTATTTTCCGCATCCGATACGCCGGAAGCACTCGCCTCGCCTTTCAAAAAGTCTGGGGATACATTGAACAAAACGCCATCCTTATCTATACACACGATATTGCCGAACGAATCGGTACCGCAACGACTCTTGTCAGCAGCCGATGCATAGACCGGCATCACAAGCGACAGCAATAACAGCAGCCTCTTCATATTCTTCCCCCTCACGCTCGCATCAAACAGATAGCGCATTATGCCCGCACCTTCTTGCTGTTCAGGCTGATGATCAACACGCCCGTCAGCACCAGCACAGAACCCACGATCTGCAACAACGAGACCGTCTCTCCCAGAAACAAGTACGCCATGTAGATGGTGCTGACCGGCCCCACCGTGCCGATCAACGATGTACTGCCGGAGCCGATACGATGGATAGCGAACGACAACAGGAACACCGGCAGCACGGTGGAGAACACCGCCATCGCGATGGCGTATTCATACACCTGCAAGGGTAACGCCAATGCACTCCACGGACGCATCACCAGAAACTGCATCACACAGGCGGCACTGGCGACCAAGGAAGCATAAGCCGTGAAACGCAACGCACCGATGCGAGCGATGGCATGCCCCGCCCCGACCAGATAGATGGCGTAAGACAGCGTACTGGCGAATACCAATGCCGCACCGATCAGCACCGCATCGCTCTGACTCACTCCCACATCATGCAAGAACACCAGCGCGATCCCGGCATAGCTCAAGGCCATCGCCGCCAGCACTTTGCGAGTGATGCGCTGCTTGAAGATCACCGCCGCGAGGATCACCGTCATGGTCGGATAGAGGAACAGGATCAAACGCTCCAGACCCGCCGTGATGTACTGCAAGCCAAGGAAATCAAGATAGCTGGACAGGTAATACCCGACCAAGCCCAGCCCCACCACCAGCCAACGATCATGCCGGTTCATCGGCGCCGCATGACGCTTGCGCGCCCAGACTGCCACACCGATAAAGAACGGCGCAGCGAACACCATGCGCAATGCCAGCAACGTCACCGCATCCACGTTGCCCAGATAGGCCAGCTTCACCAGGATCGCCTTGGCCGAAAAACCGACCGCAGCCAGCAAGGCGAAGACGACACCGAGCAATACATCCCGTTGCGCGAAGGTGGTGAGAGTTTGACTTGTCATGATGAAAGACCCTGAGGATTAGGCTAAGCGGGTCTTGTTGCGGAACAAAGCGGAAGACCCGCCGTTGCCCGTTTAAAAAGTGAAGCGTTAAAACAGGAACGCGCGGCGACTGTGGACTAGCATGGCTAGCCACAGTCGCTTGGCGCTAATAGATTTGATGAAGATAAATTGCATGGGCGGAATATACGTTGCCGTCTCAGAGCCGGTCAACTAGCCCGCCAAGCCGACGTACACGTTCTGCACATCGTCGTCTTCATCGATAGCTTCCAGAAAAGCTTGCACCTCTTCGAGCTCAGTTTCATTGCTGATGGTGACGGGATTCTTGGGACGATAGCCGAGCTGGGCAGAAACGACGGTGAAACCCTGTGCCGGCAAGGCTTTGCACACGGTGTCGAGATCGGTGGTGTCGGTGATGAACAAGGTCGCGCCTTCTTCGGAGGGTTCGAGGTCTTGCGCACCGGCTTCGATAGCAGCGACTTCCGGATCTGCATCCGCTGCATTCGGTGTCGCTTCGATCATACCGACATAGTCAAAATCCCACGATACGGAACCTTCCACGCCGAGCTGGCCTTTGCGGAACAACACGTTCATGCTGGACTTGGTGCGATTGATGTTGTCAGACAGACATTCGACGATGACTGGCACGCGGTGCGGTGCAAAACCTTCGTACACCAAACGATCCAGACTCGCGCCACCATCCAGCAGACCCGCACCTTTCTTGATGGCGCGATCCAGCGTGTCCTTGGGCATGGAAGCCTTTTTCGCTTGCTCGACGACCAGACGCAGACGCGAATTGGTATCGGGGTCTGCACCGCCTTTGGCAGCGACCATGATCTCTTTGGCGAGTTTGCCGAAGATCTTTCCCTTAGCGTTCGCAGCGACTTCTTTATGTCTGGCTTTCCACTGTGCACCCATGTCTGTTCTCTTTGTGTTGGTTGATTCAAATTCGTCAGGGGACGCATCTTGCCCTATCTATTGCTGCGCTTCAATGCTGCGCCCTCATCTGCCGTTGGCAGCATCCTCCACCACCAGCAAGAATGCATCGCCGTATTTGACCAGCTTGGCCTGACCGATGCCGCTGATGCGCCCCATCTCGTCCAGCGTCTGCGGTCTTTGATTGAGTATCTCCAGCAAGGTACTGTCGTGAAAGATGACGTAGGGCGGCACGCCCTGTTCGCGCGCGAGCGCCATGCGTTTGTCCTTGAGCGCTTGCCACATGGGATCTTCATTGGCTCCCGCGAACGCTTCGCGCAGACGCGAGCCGCGTTCTGCTTTGCTGGATGTGCGCTTGGCCGGTGCCGCATCGCGGCGCAGCCACACTTCCTGCTCGCCACGCAACACGGGACGTGAAACTTCAGACAGGCGCAAACCGCCATAACCTTCGATGTCCACTTCGATGAACCCGCCCGCAGTCAGTTGTCGGTAGACACTGCTCCACTGTTGCTGCGCCAGCTCCTTGCCGATACCGAAGGTGCTGAGTTGCTGGTGATTGAATTGCTCGACCTTGGGTGTGATCTTGCCAAGCAATACATCTATCAGATGCGCGACACCGAAACGCTGACCCGTGCGATAGATACAGGACAATGCCATCTGCGCTGCTTGCGTCGCGTTCCAAGTATCGACGGGGGTCAGACAGTTATCGCACTGGCTGCAATCGCCGGGGTGTTCTTCACCGAAGTAGCGCAGGATGGTCTGGTGGCGACACTCGGTGGATTCACAGAAGCCAAGCAACGCATCGAGCTTTTGCAGTTCCACGCGCTTGCGCTCTTCCGGCGCATCGCCGGATAGCAACATCTGCCGCATCGACACCACATCTCCCAGCCCATAAGCCATCCAAGCATTGGCCGGCAGACCATCACGCCCTGCGCGACCGGTTTCCTGATAGTAGCCTTCCATGCTCTTGGGCAGATCGAGGTGGGCGACGAAGCGTACATTGGGCTTGTCGATACCCATGCCGAACGCGACCGTGGCAACCATGATCACACCTTCCTCGCGCAGGAAGCGCCGCTGGTTCTTGTTGCGCACCGCTGCATCCAAACCGGCGTGATACGGCAAAGCATCCCAACCCTGCTCCTTCAGCCAGAAGGCAGTCTCATCCACCTTCTTGCGCGACAGGCAATACACGATGCCCGCATCGTCGGGATGTTCGGTTTCGAGAAAACTTAGCAACTGCTGGCGCGCATTGTTCTTCAGCGCGACGCGGTATTGGATGTTGGGGCGGTCGAAGCTGGAGACGAACTGCTGCGCTTGCTCCAGCGCCAGACGTTCGACGATCTCGCGCCGCGTCGGCGCATCTGCCGTGGCTGTGAGCGCGATGCGCGGAACTTCGGGAAAGCGCTCATGCAATACCGTCAGTGCGCGGTATTCGGGACGGAAGTCGTGACCCCATTGCGATACGCAATGCGCCTCGTCGATGGCGAACAGACCGATGCCTGCTTCCTGCTGGATGCGTTCCAACAGATTCAGAAAACCATCTGTCATCAATCGCTCAGGTGCGACATACAACAACTTCAACTCGCCGCGCATCAACTGGCGCGACACTTCACGCGCCGTGTCCGCATCCAAGCTGGAATTCAGAAAGGCCGCGGACACGCCAAATTGCTTCAGCGCATCCACCTGGTCTTGCATCAAGGCGATCAGCGGCGACACCACGATGCCGACCCCGTCACGCAACAGCGCAGGGATCTGGTAGCACAGCGATTTGCCGCCGCCGGTCGGCATCAGTACCAGCGCATCACCGCCCTTGCTGACATGTTCGACGATGGCCTGCTGTGCGCCGCGGAAAGCGCTGTAGCCGAAGGTGTCGTAAAGTATCTGATGGGCGTTATCGGGTTTCATGAAAATAACGTGAATTGCGAGCTGCCGATTATCTCGCACATCCCCTGTTCGTGACATGGGCGTTTGAATTTCTAGTATTCGCCGATGGTATGATGTCCGCAGACCAAGAATGTATTCAAGGAGCGATATGAGCGTCCGTACCGTTGTCACCCAGCCTTTCCCTGATCAGAAACCCGGCACTTCCGGCTTGCGCAAGAAGGTTCCGGTATTTCAACAGCAGCATTATCTGGAGAATTTCGTACAAAGCATCTTTGACAGCATCGCTGCACCGCAAGGCGCAACGCTGGTTGTGGGTGGCGATGGGCGTTATTACAACCGCGAAGCGATACAGATCATCCTGAAGATGGCTGCGGCCAACGGCTTCGGCGAGGTGCTGGTCGGTCGCGGTGGCATCCTGTCCACGCCGGCTGCATCGTGCGTGATCCGCAAATACAACACCTTCGGCGGCATCATCCTTTCTGCCAGCCACAACCCCGGCGGCCCGAAAGAGGATTTCGGCATCAAATTCAATAGCAGCAACGGTGGCCCGGCTACCGAGACCGTGACCGATGCGATCTTTTCCAAGAGTAAGAGCATCAGTAGCTATCGCATCCTTGATGCGGCTGATGTTGCGCTGGACGAGTTGGGAGAGACGACGCTGGGTGCTATGAAAGTCAAAGTGATCGATCCGGTCAACGACTATGCCGAGTTGATGGCTACACTGTTTGATTTTGATGCGATCCGCGCCCTGCTTAAAGGTGGATTCCGCATCAAGTTCGACGCGATGCATGCCGTCAATGGACCGTATGCGAAGGAGATCATCGAGAACCGTCTGGGTGCTGCAAGCGGTAGCGTGATGAACGGTGTGCCACTGGAAGATTTCGGTGGCGGCCACCCCGATCCGAATCTGACTTATGCGCACGATCTGGTAGAGATCATGTACGGCGACGATGCACCAGATCTTGGCGCTGCCTCCGACGGTGATGGTGACCGCAACATGATTCTGGGCAATCATTTCTTTGTGACGCCCTCCGACAGTCTGGCCTTGCTGGCAGCCAATGCCACTCTCGCACCGGGCTATAAACAGGGCTTGGCGGGTATTGCGCGTTCCATGCCGACCAGTGCCGCAGCGGATCGAGTCGCGAAAGCTTTGAACATCCCTTGCTACGAGACACCGACCGGTTGGAAGTTCTTTGGCAATCTGATGGACGCAGGGAAAGTCTCCCTGTGCGGCGAGGAAAGCTTCGGTACCGGTTCAGACCATGTGCGCGAGAAAGACGGGCTATGGGCGGTATTGTTTTGGCTCAATATCCTCGCAGTGCGCAAACAGTCAGTAGAAGCCATCGTGGTTGAGCACTGGGCGAAGTTTGGACGCAACTTCTACTCTCGTTACGACTATGAAGGTTTGCCGACCGAGGCCGCAAACGGCGTGGTGCAACTGCTGCGAGAAAGCTTTGCTGGACTGACAGGCAAAACCTTTGGCAAATATACCGTCCAGACTTGTGATGACTTCAGTTATACCGATCCAGTGGATGGCAGTGTGAGCAAGAATCAGGGAGTGCGCATCTTATTCACCGACGGTTCACGCATCATCTATCGACTGTCGGGAACCGGTACGGAAGGGGCGACCTTGCGTGTGTATCTGGAAGCATATGAAGCGGAAGCATCAAAGCATCATCTCGATGCACAAGTCGCATTGAGGGATTTGATCGATATCGCTTTGAGTATTTCAGAACTGGTGAAACGCACAGGACGCGAGCGTCCCACTGTGATCACTTAATAGTTAGCGGTGTTGCAGGCGCGGTAGCGGAAGCTGCCGCGTTTTCGTTTATGACCTGAAAAAACACCTCCCCCTGCTTGACCATACCGAGTTCGCTACGCGCTCTTTCTTCGAGCGCATCGCTGCCGGCCTTCAAATCACGCACATCGGCATCCACCACAGCATTGCGCTGTCGCAGAAGTTCATTCGCCGATTTTTGTGCTTCAAGCTGGTGATTGTTGTCCCACACCCTCAGCCAGCTTCCCTTCCCGAACCAAAGCGGATATTGCAGCAGCAGGAGAAGGGCAAGCAGGATGTAGGTAACGGCACGCATCAGCCTAACTGATAGTAAGCCTCACGACCGGGGTAGGAAGCGCTGTCACCGAGGTCTTCTTCGATACGCAACAGTTGGTTGTACTTCGCCATACGGTCGGAACGCGACAACGAGCCGGTCTTGATCTGCATGGCGTTGGTGGCAACCGCCAGGTCGGCGATAGTCGAATCTTCTGTCTCACCGGAACGATGCGAGATCACTGCCGTGTAACCAGCGCGCTTCGCCATCTCGATAGCCGCGAAAGTCTCAGTCAGCGTACCGATCTGGTTGACCTTGATCAGGATGGAGTTAGCGATACCACGCTTGATACCTTCACGCAGAATCTTGGTGTTGGTCACGAACACGTCGTCACCCACCAATTGGATCTGTTTGCCGAGGCGGTCGGTCAATGCCTTCCAGCCGTCCCAGTCGTGCTCGCTCATACCGTCTTCCAGTGTGATGATCGGGTACTTGTCTACCCAGGAAGCGTACATGTCGATGATCTGCGCAGCATTCAGTGTCAGACCATCAGCCTTCAGATGGTACATGCCGTCTTTGTAGAACTCTGAAGCAGCAGCATCGATACCGATCGCCACATCTGCGCCAGGCACGTAACCAGCCGCCTCGATCGCTTCGACGATGACTTTCAGCGCAGCTTCGTTAGAACCCAAAGCTGGCGCGAAGCCACCTTCATCACCGACAGTCGTGGTCAGACCGCGATGATGCAGGATCGCCTTCAGGGCGTGGAACACTTCAGCGCCGCAACGCAACGCTTCGCGGAAGCTCTGTGCGCCGACTGGAACGATCATGAATTCCTGGATGTCCGCACCACCGGTAGCATGCGCACCGCCGTTGATGATGTTCATCATCGGCACCGGCATCTCCATGCGCGCTGCACCACCCAGATAGCGATACAGCGGCAGTCCGCTCTCTTCAGCTGCGGCACGCGCCACAGCCATGGAAACGGCCAGGATCGCATTGGCACCCAAGCGAGATTTACTGTCGGTGCCATCCAAATCGATCATGGTCTGATCGATGAAAGCCTGATTCTCGGCATCCAGACCGATGATTGCTTCAGCGATCTCGGTATTCACATTCTCAACGGCTTTCAGTACGCCCTTGCCCAGATAGCGCTGCTTGTCGCCATCACGAAGTTCGATAGCCTCTTTCTCACCGGTAGAAGCACCGGAAGGTACTGCGGCACGCCCCATGACGCCCGACTCCAACAACACATCTGCTTCTACAGTCGGATTCCCACGGGAATCCAAAATTTCACGCGCTATAACATCAACAATTGCACTCATTCTCTTCTCTCTTCCTTCTCTCACACACTCTTCAAGTTAACGTTCTCTTCAATGAACCCCTGCTGCTTCACCAAGGCATCAATCGCCTTCAGTGTCTGCAGCATCTCTTTCAAATGCCCCAACGGGAAAGCATTTGGGCCATCGGACATTGCTTTGGCGGGCTCAGGATGTGTTTCCATGAACACACCTGCCACACCTGCCGCCACCGCTGCACGCGCCAATACCGGCACGAACTCACGCTGACCACCACTGGAAGTACCCTGCCCACCTGGCAGTTGCACGGAATGCGTGGCATCAAATACGACCGGGCATCCTGTATTGCGCATTACGGCCAAGGAACGCATATCTGATACAAGATTGTTGTATCCGAATGAAGCGCCGCGTTCACACACCATGATGGTATCTCCGCCGCTGACTTCGCGTGCCTTGTCCACCACGTTCTTCATATCCCAAGGTGACAGGAACTGGCCCTTCTTGATGTTCACTGGCTTACCCGACTTTGCCACGGCATGGATGAAGTCAGTTTGACGGCACAAGAAGGCTGGCGTCTGCAACACATCAACCACGCTGGCTACTGGCTCGATCTCATCTTCGTCATGCACATCGGTCAACACCGGCACGCCGATCTGCGCCTTCACCTTTTCCAGAATCTTCAAGCCGGCTTCCATACCGAAGCCACGGAATGTCTTGCCAGAGCTGCGGTTGGCTTTGTCGTAAGAAGACTTGTAGATGAAAGGGATGCCAAGTTGCTGGCAGATCTCTTTCAACTGGCCAGCAGTATCAATCGCCATCTGCTCAGACTCGATCACACACGGGCCGGCGATCAGAAATAGCGGCTTATCCAGACCGGCTTCAAAGTTGCACAGTTTCATGCTGCTTCCTTATGTTTCACTGCCGCTTCCACATAGGCCTTGAATAAAGGATGTCCATCACGCGGCGTAGAAGTGAACTCGGGGTGGAACTGCACACCAACGAACCAAGGATGCATGCTCTGAGGCAATTCCATTATCTCCGGCAGATCCTCGGAAGGTGTACGCGCAGAAATGATCAACCCTGATTTCTCCAGAACGGGAACATAATGGTTATTTACTTCATAACGATGACGGTGACGTTCATTCACTTCATCGCCATATATACTTTGTGCCATCGTGCCGCTCTTGATCGGGCAGCGCTGCGAACCCAAACGCATAGTGCCGCCAACATCAGAATCAGCACTGCGTTTGGCAACCTTGCCGTCGCGATCAAGCCATTCGGT
The DNA here is from genome assembly GCA_018814405.1 of Gammaproteobacteria bacterium. Taxonomy (GTDB): domain Bacteria; phylum Pseudomonadota; class Gammaproteobacteria; order Burkholderiales; family Gallionellaceae; genus Sideroxyarcus. The sequence goes on along the minus strand of JAHIZO010000005.1, from coordinate 1,475 downwards.
GATCAGCGCGACTACTGGGTGTTCGGTTTCCAGATCGAATTCAGTACTATTCGCATCCTTCATATCCGCCACATGCCGTGCATACTCGATGACAGCCAGCTGCATACCAAGGCAGATGCCCATATATGGAACTTTGTTCTCGCGTGCATAACGGATAGCGGAAATCTTTCCTTCCGTACCGCGTGCGCCGAAACCTCCTGGAACCAGAATGGCATCGAGAGGTTTCAGGCAGTCCGTGCCTTCGTTCTCGATGACTTCTGAATCCAGATATTCGATGTTGACGCGGGTAGCCGTATGGATGCCCGCGTGGCGCAACGCCTCGATCAATGATTTATACGACTCGGTGAGGTCGACATATTTGCCAACCATGCCGATGGTAATCTCGTGTTGTGGATTATTCTGTGCTTTGATCAGATTCTGCCAAACAGTTAGATTTGCTGGCGGCGCATTCAGTGCGAGTTCCTCGCAGATGATGCGATCCAAACCTTGCTCATGCAGCATCTGCGGAACCTCATAGATACTGTCTGCATCCCACATCGAGATCACGCTGTCTTCGCGCACATTTGCAAAAAGTGAAATCTTTGCGCGCTCATCATCCGGAATACGGCGATCAGCACGGCACAGCAATGCAGTTGGGAAGATGCCGATCTCACGCAGCTTCTGCACGCTGTGCTGTGTCGGCTTGGTCTTCAATTCGCCTGCAGTCGCAATAAAGGGCACCAGTGTCAAATGAACATAGGCAACCTGATTGCGGCCCAAGCGCAATCCCATTTGACGAGCTGCTTCTAGGAATGGCAGTGATTCGATGTCACCCACCGTACCGCCGATCTCGACTATCGCAATTTGTGCATTGCCATCCAGCGAAGCGGCTGCACCACGCTCAACAAAAGCTTGTATCTCATTAGTGATGTGTGGAATCACCTGCACCGTCTTGCCAAGATACTCACCGCGACGCTCTTTGCGGATCACACTCTCGTAGATTTGTCCGGTAGTGAAGTTATTGGCCTTGCGCATCTTGGCCGAAATGAAACGCTCGTAGTGACCGAGGTCCAAATCAGTCTCGGCACCGTCTTCAGTGACGAAGACTTCGCCATGCTGAAAGGGACTCATCGTACCCGGATCGACGTTGATATACGGATCCAGCTTGAGCATCGTGACCTTGAGGCCACGCGACTCGAGGATCGCTGCAAGTGAAGCGGCGGCAATGCCTTTTCCTAGGGAAGAGACAACGCCGCCGGTAATAAATATGTATTTGGTCATGGGCCGCGATTGTATCGCAAATTGGGTATGCTCTCAAAAGAAGAAGTGCTGCTACTGAGCAGTATCCCCTATTTATTTTTCGCAATAAAAAAGCCCAACTTTTGGTTGGGCTTTTTCATTATAAGGAGTCTGACGATGACCTACTTTCACATGGGTAATCCACACTATCATTGGCGCGGGGTCGTTTCACTGTCCTGTTCGAGATGGGAAGGAGT
>JAHIZO010000004.1 GCA_018814405.1 Gammaproteobacteria bacterium | reverse complement strand
TTGGCAGTCCTCGCAATCGGGTTGGAAATACCCCGAATGCTACTTGCCAAGTTCAAATCGAGACCAGACTTAACCATGAAATATCTTCGTTCCTTCAATCAATTACAATCGGCTCGACGGTCAACGTTGGGTTGCCACTGTAAAGAGATATGAATTTAAAGCCTCTTACCTTGCTGGCAGCCATGGCCTTGCTGTTGATGAACGCAGGCTGCTCGACTTACACACCTGCGAAGACGAACAATATCTGCGACATCTTCCGTGGTGAGATCGACTGGTATTCATCTGCCCGCGATGCGAATAAGCGTTGGGGTACGCCGATATGGGTGATGATGGCGATCATCGATCAAGAGTCGCGTTTTGTGGGTGATGCGCAGCCGGATAGAGACTGGTTCCTGTTCATCCCGCTACCGCGCCGATCTTCGGCTTATGGTTATGCCCAGGCGCAAGATCCCGCGTGGGAGCAATATATGAAATCGACTGGTAACAGTGGCCATGATCGCGACGATTTCTCCGATGCCATCAATTTTGTCGGCTGGTATACCCACACCACTCAGCGCACCTTGGGCATTTCCAAATGGGATGCCTACAACCAGTACCTCGCCTACCATGATGGGCATGGTGGATATAAGCGCGGCACGTGGAAAAGCAAGGGATGGTTGAAACAGGTAGCCAACAAAGTGAATCATAAATCGGCTGCATACAACGCACAACTGAAGCACTGCAAGGCAGAACTGGACAACAAAGCGGACAGTTGGTTTTAGCGTTTCGATGCGTGGATTTGCATCCCGCGCCTGACCCTGTTCACGCTATCGGCTTGCGGTAGAATCCGCCCCGCTCCGCCATCAACCCACAGACTGCCCCATCCCGATGCGTATTTCCACTCTCCGCCAACGCCTGCGCGATCTGGGCTGCAAGCCCTGTCACGAAGACCGCCTGTTACGCGGCTGGAGTCAGGTGAGCTCGTATGACCGCAAAGGCAGCCCTGCCGCAACCTTCTTCCCACAAGCCCTGCGCGACAACTTGCCTGCCATCGAAGCGGAGTTGAACGGACTGGTGCGTCTGCATGGCGAATATCCCGCTGATGAGGGAGTGGCACGCTTGCTGGTGACACTGGCTGACGGGCAGATGGTAGAGAGTGTGCTGCTGCCGCGAGGCGGTTTGTGCATCTCAACACAGGTGGGCTGTGCGGTGGGCTGTGTGTTCTGCATGAGCGGACGCGCCGGGCTGATACGTCAGTTGGAGAGTGCGGAGATCGTGGCGCAGGTGGTGTTGGCGCGCAGACGCCGTGCGGTGAGCAAGGTGGTGTTCATGGGCATGGGCGAGCCGGCGCACAATCTGGACAACGTGTTGGAGGCGATCGATGTGCTGGGTATGCAAGGCAACATCGCACACAAGAATCTGGTGCTTTCTACGGTGGGTGACTTGCGCGTGTTTGAACGCCTGCCGCTTGAAAGCGTGAAGCCCGCATTGGCACTCTCATTACATTCCACGGACGACACACTGCGTGCCGAACTGCTGCCACAAGCGCCGCAGATACCCGTGACCGAACTGGTGGAGCGCTGCGAGATCTATGCACGCGCCACTGCTTATCCGACGCAATACCAGTGGACCTTGATAGAGGATGTGAACGACAGCGATACCGAAGTGGAACGCATCGCCGAACTGCTCACCGGCAAGTACGCGATCATGAACTTCATTCCCTTCAACGCGGTGGATGGCCTGCCCTATCGCCGCCCTTCCACCGAGCGTATGGCGCGCATCGTGGGTATGTTGAAACAACGCGGCATCATCACCCAGTTGCGTGATTCGGCAGGTCAGGAAGTGGAAGGCGCTTGTGGACAGTTGCGGGCGCGGAATGCCGATGCGAAGCCAAGCGTCGTGCGGTTGGAAAAGCGGAGATAGTTGCGATTGCAAGTTCCGTGATCGGGGACCCGATCCGGCTCGGATCATTTTGTGGTGAGCACGGTGTTCAATACGTTCAACGTCCTGATGACCTCGTGGAAGGCTATCCTGAATTCCCCGTCCATGACCTTCTTCGCGGCATCAAGATCGTTATCCTGAATCTTCTTCACAACGAAACCTGCCGCCGTATGCAGGTGGGAATGCTGTTCGCTCAACGTTTCGATACCTTTGTTGTTTGCACCGAAATAGGCTTGCGCCGGGCCGTTGAGCCATTTACCTAATCCGCATAAGTCATCACGCATGATTTTGGAAAGGTTAAATTCGGCAGTCGATTTTCCATCCAGATAATTCTGCAGGGCGACTTTCCATGCGACGTGTGACTCGATCTCGTCCATGACGTTGATCTCGTTCTTAATCACCTCTTTCTGGTCTTCAGTCAGACCGAAGAGTTTTATCAGCGCATCTTTCAGCAACTTGACCGAGATAAGTATCACCAGACCCGATAGCGCGCTCGAGATCAACAGTTGATCGGCACTGAGTTTCCCGAGCAGAATCAGCACCAGCTCAACGCCGATGCCGAACACGATAAGCAGATTGATAATGAATGAGACATTTTTCATCGGTGACGCCCCTTTGTGATGATTTGTGGTCTCTAACAGAAAAAGCAAATGCGCTGTTCTTGTATGAAACTAGACAACTATAGTTATGATTATATTTGATTTATTTTTCTTTAGCCATGTCATTGCCAACTAACTACTGATATAACAAACCAATATGCACGCGTAGAATATCCACATAAAAATCGGGACACTCATCACATTGGCTTGGCATCAGTTACATTCCCAGAAAGCCGTGTCTCTTTAAGGAGCGCCGCAGCATGGATCACGAAGCAATCCCCATCCCCGAACTGGTCGCAGTCGTTGTTGGATTGTTGCTGTTCGCCGCCACCACCAAAAGTATCGCCGACCGGTTCCGTCTGCCCTTTACCGTGATGCTGGTGCTGGTGGGTATTGCGCTGAAGGAACTGGGCGAGGTCGGCCCCGCCATTTTTCGTTTGTTCGCCAATGTCAGTGTCGAGCCCGAGGTGATCCTGTTCGTGCTGTTGCCGACTTTGATATTCGAGTCGGCTTACAACATGGACTCGCGCCTGTTGCGGCGCAACCTTGCGCCAGTGCTGACACTGGCCGGGCCGGGCTTGATCGTTTCCACCGGCATCATCGGGCTGATCGTGTGGGCGGCCACACCGTTCGATCTGGCAGCTGCTTTGTTGCTCGGCGCTATCCTCAGCGCGACCGATCCGGTGGCGGTGATCGCACTGTTCAAGCAGATGGGTGCCCCCAAGCGGCTGACGATATTGGTGGAAGGCGAGAGCCTGTTCAACGACGCCACAGCGCTGGTGGCCGCCAAGATATTGGTCGGTGTGGTGTTGGCCGGTTTCTTCAGCTGGGATGCGGCGATGTCCGGGGTGGGTGAATTCTTCAAGGTATTCTTCGGCGGCATCTTCGTCGGCTGGTTACTGGCGCTCGCCACCGGCTGGATGCTGGGCCGCATCTATACAGAACCGCACGTCGAAATATCACTGACCACGATTCTGGCTTACCTCTCCTTCTTCATCGCGGAACACATGCTGCATGTCAGTGGGGTAATGGCGGTGGTCAGCGCGGGTATCGTGATGGGCGGCTGGGGACGCACCAAGATCTCGCCGACGGTGGCGAATTACATGAATGAATTTTGGGAGTACATGGCCTTTGTCGCCAATGTGCTGATCTTCTTGCTGGTAGGTCTTTCGGTCGATCTGCCCGCACTGTGGCATTCATTGCCTTGGCTGCCGTGGGTGGTGTTGGCGATGCTGGTTTCGCGCGCGGTGCTGGTGTATGGCATGACACCGTGGGTGGGACGGCTGCCCGGTTCACAACCGATCGTGCGCTCTTACCAGACGGTGATGTTCTGGGGCGGACTGCGCGGTGCCATCGCATTGGCCATCGTGTTGAGCCTGCCAGAGTTCGAGCATTCCGAACTGTTCATGCCACTGACCACGGGTGCGGTGCTGTTCACGTTGCTGGTGCAGGGCCTGACCATCGAGAAGCTAATGCGCTATCTGCGGCTAGATCGACCACCGCTGTCTGACCGGCTGGCACTGTTGGAACGCGATCTGGCCGCGCAGACGAAGACGCTGGAGCGTATCCCCGATCTGCTGCGTGGCGGTCTGTTCGCGCACCCCATCGCCGCGCATCTGGAACACCGATGCAAACGTAATGCCGAACGCATCCGAGAGAGGATCGCGGGTTTGCGTCACAAAGAGATGGGCCATCAGGAAGAGCTGATGCTGCTCTACCTGCGCGCATTCTCTGAAGAACAGGCCGATTACCAGCGCCTGTACCACAATGGTCATATCAGTGAAGGCGCATACCGCGAATTGGTCGCGGTGCTGGCACTGCAGATCGATTCCATCCGTTATCAGGGCGTGCTGGAACATGTACGCACCCATCACTTGCACCGGCTGCTGGAGAACCGCTTTTACAAACTGTTGGACAGGATAAGCTGGGACTGGCTGGCAAAGTTCGGGGAGAACATGCGCACGCGCCGCATCGTGCGCAACTATGAAGAGGTGCTGGCCCACTATCAGGCGAGCGGCTGGATACTCGCCAGCTTGGATCGCTTGGCGGCTGCGGAAAGCATCCCGGCCGATGTCATTGAAGAGGTGCGCGACCGCTACAGCAACTGGCATCGGCTGGCACGCGAACAGCTCGATTCGATCAGCGCGCAGTTCCCGGAATTCGTTACCGTGATGCAGCAGCGGCTGAGCCAACGCATCGCGCTGCTGGCCGAGCGCGATGCCACCGCCACGCAGATAGAGAACGGCCTGCTTCCCACCGGCATAGGAGAAACACAGATCGAGGAGTTGTCGCGCCAGCTGGATGCTTTGCGCGCCCCGAAACATGTACATCTGAATGTCAGCCCTGACGAACTGCTGCGCAAGGTGCCGTTCTTCCGCGAACTGACACACGCTGATTTTGCCGAGATCACGCCCTCACTCAAGCAGCGCAGTGTCGCGGCGAACGACGACATCGTGACCCAGGGTGAGCCGGGTGATTCCCTCTACCTGATCGCACGCGGGGTGGTGCGTGTGCTGCGCAAAGAAGAGGATGGTGAAGAACATGCGCTCAGTACGTTGATCGCGGGCGACTTCTTCGGCGAACAGGCACTGCTGCACGATGAGCCGCGCAATGCCACCTGCCGCGCAGTCACACCTTGCACCTTGTATCAATTGAGCCGCAAGGATTTCGAACTGCTGCGCAGCAACTGGCCCACGATAGACGCGGCGATGAAAGAAACAGATAAGGCTAGACAGGGATAATTACTGACGGCCACTTCAAACCGTCTGCAACAGCTTCACTTCTGGTCTTTAGGATCGACGACTCGTATCACTTCACCTTCGAACACTTCGTCGTTGCTGGCGCTTTGCTCGCGCATCACCGGCTGGCTCTGCTCGGCGAACTCACGCATCTGTTTGCGTACCTCGCGCGTCTTCCACCATAGATAGCCCCATGCGATCAAGCCGAAGACCGCAACGACGGCGAAGAACACGACTGAGAACATCAGTGCAATGATGGCGACTACGATGGTGACGAACACGCCCACGACCCTGCTCAAGGGGCTGCGGGGCGTGTTGGGCGGCGGTATTTCGAATCTCACTTGCATGGCGTTCCTGAATTGGATGAATAAACGCGGCGGTTGTGATCGTCGCTCGTTTGCATCTTGGCATCTCCCCTGCCCCTCTCCATAACAGGGAGAGGGGTTTGGAAAAACAATCGCTTACTTGCTAAATTGCATGATGCCGTTTTGGCAATCCACCTTGATGGTGTCCTTGGCAGCGAACTGCCCTTCAAGGATGTGCTTGGCCAGCGGGTTCTCCAACTGCGCCTGAATAGCTCGCTTCAATGGACGTGCACCATACACCGGATCGAAACCCGCGTTGGCGATCTCAGCCAGTGCGGCCTCGCTAACTTCCAGCTTCATCTCCATCGCGGCCAGTCTATTTTCCAGATACTGCAATTGGAAGCGCGCGATGGATTTGATGTTCTTCTCGTCCAGCGAGTGGAACACCACCACTTCGTCGATGCGGTTGATAAACTCGGGACGGAAATAGGTCTTCACCTCTGCCATCACGGCCAGCTTCACCACCTGATAATCGTCGCCTTGCATCTGCTGGATCATCTGACTGCCCAGATTGGAGGTCATCACGATAACAGTGTTCTTGAAGTCTACAGTGCGGCCTTGGCCGTCGGTCATGCGACCGTCATCCAGCGCCTGCAGCAACACGTTGAACACGTCCGGGTGTGCTTTCTCCACTTCGTCGAGCAGGATCACGCTGTACGGTTTGCGGCGCACGGCCTCGGTGAGGCCGCCACCTTCTTCATAGCCGACATAGCCCGGCGGTGCACCGATCAAACGCGCGACGGAATGCTTCTCCATGTATTCGCTCATGTCGATGCGGATGAGGTGCTCTTCCGAGTCGAACATGAAACCGGCCAGCGCCTTGCACAGCTCGGTCTTGCCCACGCCGGTGGGGCCGAGGAACAGGAAGGAACCATAGGGACGGTTCGGATCAGACAAACCGGAACGTGAACGGCGGATGGCGTCGGACACGAGGCGCACGGCTTCGTCCTGTCCCACCACGCGCTCGTGCAGTTTCTCTTCCATCTTGAGCAGCTTGTCGCGCTCGCCGGTCATCATCTTGTTCACCGGGATGCCGGTGGCGCGGCTCACCACTTCGGCGATCTCTTCAGCGCCGACCTGGGTGCGCAATAGTTTGTTCTTGGTACCCGCACCTTCGGCTTCGCGTTGCGCGGCTTCTTTCAGCTTGGCTTCCAGTTGCGGCAGCTTGCCGTATTGCAGCTCGGCTACTTTCTCCAGCTTGCCTTCACGTTGCAGACGCACGATCTCGGCACGCACATGATCGATCTCTTCTTTCGAGGTGGCCGAATCTTGTGCTGCGCCCTTTTCCGATTTCCAGATCTCTTCCAGATCGGCGTATTCACGCTCCAGCTTTTTGATCTCGTCCTCGATAAGCCCCATGCGTTTGCGCGAGGCTTCGTCCTTCTCTTTCTTCACCGCTTCACGCTCGATCTTGAGCTGGATCAAACGGCGCTCGAGTTTGTCCATGACTTCCGGCTTGGAATCGATCTCCATCTTCATACGCGAGGCGGCCTCGTCGATCAGGTCGATGGCCTTGTCCGGCAGGAAGCGGTCGGTGATATAGCGATGCGACAACTCGGCGGCAGCGACGATGGCCGGATCGGTGATCTCCACGCCGTGGTGTACTTCGTATTTTTCTTTCAAGCCGCGCAGGATGGCGATGGTGGATTCCACGCTGGGTTCGTCCACCAACACCTTTTGGAAGCGGCGTTCCAGTGCGGCATCCTTCTCGATGTATTTGCGGTATTCGTCCAGCGTGGTCGCGCCGACACAATGCAGCTCGCCGCGCGCCAAAGCGGGTTTGAGCATGTTGCCTGCATCCATCGCACCGTCTGCCTTGCCTGCGCCGACCATGGTGTGCAATTCGTCGATGAACACGATGTTGTTGCCTTCATCTTGTGCCAATTCTTTGAGTACCGCTTTCAGGCGCTCTTCGAACTCACCGCGATACTTGGCACCGGCCACCAGTGCGGCCATATCTAGGCTCAAGACTTTTTTACCCTTGAGCGAATCCGGCACTTCACCGTTGATGATGCGCTGCGCCAAGCCTTCCACGATTGCGGTCTTTCCCACACCGGGTTCGCCGATCAGCACGGGGTTGTTCTTGGTGCGGCGTTGCAGCACCTGAATGGCGCGGCGGATCTCATCATCGCGGCCGATGACGGGATCGAGCTTTCCCTGTCGCGCACGCTCGGTCAGATCAAGACAGAACTTCTTCAACGATTCGCGCTGGCCTTCGGAATCCTGCGAGCCGACGGATTCTCCGCCGCGCACGGCGGCGATAGCGGTTTCCAATGGTGCACGCGTGACGCCATGCTGTTTGAGCAGACGTCCGGTCTCGCCCTTGTCACCGGTGAGTGCGAGTAGAAACATCTCGCTGGCGATGAATTGGTCGCCGCGCTTCTGCGCTTCTTTGTCGGTGAGGTTGAACAGGTTGCCCAGATCACGCCCTACCTGCACTTCGCCGCCGTGGCCTTCGATCTTGGGTAAACGGGTCACGGCGTCGTTGAGCGCGGTCTTGAGTGCATTGACGTTGCCGCCCGCGCGAGCCAGCAAAGAAGCTGCCCCGCTATCGGCATCGTTGAGCAGAGCCAGCAGCAGATGCTGTGGCTCGATGAATTGATTATCGGCGCCGACAGCCAGACTTTGGGCATCGGACAGGGCTTGTTGCAGCTTGGTGGTGAATTTGTCGAAACGCATAGTGCTCTCCTTGACGGAAAATATTGTCTGCCGGATAGATGGGGCAGTCGTCCGGGATTTCAAGTGGCTATTGACCAAGCACAGTCGGCAGGTTACGTTCCCATTATGAACCTCGAAACCTGGGAATTGCTGAGTTATGTCGTCACCGTGATCGGTCTGCCGCTGGCCATCTCGGTTTTCATCTTCGAGCAGCGCAAGGAGCGCGACAACGAAGATGAGGAGGTCTACCAGCTGCTATCGGACAACTATCAGGATTTTCTCAAGGTGGCACTTGAGCATTCCGACCTGCGCCTGTTTTCGACCGAGAAGACCAGCGATCTGGATGAGATACAGATCGAGCGCATGTATATCGTATTCAGCATGCTGATCTCGCTGTTCGAGCGTGCCTATCTGTTGTTGTATGAAGATGACATGACGCCCAAGCAATGGCGCCGCTGGCGCTCGTGGGAGGACTATATGCGCGAGTGGTGCCAGCGCGAAGACTTCCGCACTGCGCTCACCACACAGATGGGCGGCGAGGATCCCGATTTTGGGGCCTATCTGAAACAGCTGGCAGAGGAACGTGCGTCTTCATGAGTCATAAATTTCCTGCTGTGATAGCCTTCGCGCCCTTATCCGTTCAATACCTGTAGTCGCCGTGGCACGTCTGTTCAATCTACTCGCCAATCTGTTTCCGCTGTGGGTGCTGTCATGCAGCGGCCTCGCACTGTTCTTCCCGCATTGGTTCACCTGGTTCAACGGCCAGATGATCGTGTTCGGGTTGGCCATGATCATGATCGGCATGGGCATCACTTTGAGCATCGAAGACTTCCGCCGCGTGGTACAGATGCCCAAGCAGGTGATGGTCGGCGTGTTCGCGCAGTTCGCCATCATGCCTTTTCTGGGCTGGTTCATCGCGCTTTCCTTGGATCTGGAACCCCAGCTGGCCGTGGGGCTGATCCTCGTCGCCTGCTGCCCCGGCGGCACGGCATCCAACGTGGTGAGCTTCATCGCCAAGGCGGATGTGGCACTGTCAGTGTTGATGACGATGTGCTCAACCTTCGCGGCGGTAGCGATGACGCCACTGCTGACCAAATGGCTGGCCGGTGCCTATGTGCCGGTGGACGCTTGGAGCTTGTTCTATAGCACGGTGAAAGTGGTGCTGTTGCCGGTGGTGATCGGCATGCTACTCAACCGCTATGCGCACCGCAGCGTGCAATTCATCCTTCCGGTGGCACCACTGGTGTCGGTGATCTTCATCGCGCTGATCTGCGCCAGCATCATCGGCAGCAATGCGGACACGGTGAAGCATTCGGCAGGCGTGCTGTTCTCGGCGGTGGCTTTGCTGCATGCGGGCGGTTTTGCTTTGGGCTATGCGCTGGCGCGCCTGCTGCGCCTGAACGAACTGTCGGCGCGCACCATCTCCATCGAGGTGGGCATGCAAAATTCTGGACTGGGTGCAGTATTGGCGCGCAGCAGTTTCCCGCAGATGGCATTGGCACCGGTTCCTTCCGCCATCTCGGCCAGTTTCCATTCGATCATCGGTAGCATACTGGCCGCCTGGTGGCGGTCGCGTCCGACACATAAGGAGTGAACATGAGTCTTACCCCGCATATCCGCGCCAACGTCAAAGCTGCGCTGGAAGAAGACATCGGTAGCGGCGACCTGACCGCACAACTGATTCCAGAAGGGAGTAAAGCACAGGCAGCCGTTATTACTCGCGAGGATACGGTGCTATGCGGCACGTTGTGGTTCGAGGAATGTTTCCTCGCTCTGGACCCGGCCTGCCGCATCGAATGGCAACTGAAGGAAGGCGAACGAGCTGAAGCCGGTCAAACGCTGTGTGAGATACACGGTGATGCACGCGCGATGCTTTCTGCCGAGCGACCGGCACTGAACTTCTTACAGACACTGTCCGCTGTGGCCACGCTGACGCGGCGTTATGTGGATGCGGCACAAGGCCACAAGGCAAAGATCATGGACACGCGCAAGACACTGCCGGGCCTGCGCCAGGCACAGAAATATGCAGTGACCACCGGCGGCGGTCACAACCAGCGCGCAGGACTGTTCGACGGTGTGCTGATCAAGGAGAACCACATCGCGGCGGCTGGGGGTATCGGCAAGGTGATGGAGCTGGCCTTCCGCCTTACGCCTCCTCACATCCCCATCCAGATCGAGGTGGAGAACATGGATGAACTGGACGAGGCCTTGCTGGCCGGTGCCAAACTCATCCTGCTGGACAACTTCACGGTAGCCGACATGAAACTGGCGGTGGGACACGCCGCCGGTCGTGCCGAGCTGGAAGCTTCGGGCGGCATCACGCTGGAGAACATCCCGCTGATCGCGGCGACCGGCGTGGATCGCATCTCTATCGGTGCATTGACCAAGGATGTCATTGCCATCGATCTGTCGATGCGTCTGGCACTCTCTTGAAATTTGCAGAACGGACTCTATATTAGAGTTCCCTGATCAAATGAGGCCATCATGAGCGACTCCAAACATATCGTCTGCCCGCATTGCGATGTGGTGAACCGCGTCCCCAACGACAAACTGGCGGCACTGCCCATCTGTGGCAAATGCAAACAAGAATTGTTCACAGCACACCCAGTTGAACTCACCGAAGCCAACTTCATGCGCCATATCTCGAACAGCGATGTGCCGGTGTTGGTGGACTTCTGGGCACCCTGGTGCGGCCCTTGCAAGATGATGGCCCCCGCTTACGCACAGGCCGCACAGCAACTGGAACCGAAGATGCGCGTGGTGAAGCTGGATACTGAGCAGGCGCAGAACCTCGCCGCGCAGTTCAACATCCGCAGCATCCCCACGCTTGCTCTGTTCAAAGGTGGTCGAGAAGTAGCGCGTCAGGCCGGAGCGATGGATACGAACAATATCGTGGCGTGGGCCCGTTCGAAGGCATGAAGCTGATCGCTTTATTCGGCTTGCTGCTGCTCGCTGGGTGTGCCGACCCGGCGCACAATCTGTATGAAGGCATCAAGCAAAGCAACGATGCGAAGCGCACACCGATGGAACGCGCGACACAGCCCGCGCCGGATTACGACAGTTATCGCAAATCGCTGGAGAACGCCGACGCAAAGTAAAAACGGGAAGCCGCTTGGCTTCCCGTTTTTGTATTGCACACTAACTGATCAGCGTACGACGCACCCCTGATCGCCACCGCCGTCATTCTGTTCGATGTTGTCCATATTGGCATCGCCGCCCATGAAATCGGGCGTTGATGCCAGTCGGGTCAGAATATCGTCGTTGGTGAAACCACTTTCCCCTTTGCCCAGATCGACTTGCTGGTCGCCTTTCTGGAGGATGACTTGTCCGTCATGCACAGTGACATACAGGCCAGCATCACCTTCGGCCTGCGCTTCATCAAACAGCTTGTCCAGATCGACTGGCACGCCGTCCGGGCGCGGCACGTCGTTTTGCAGCACGGCAGCCGGAATGTTCAATATCCTCACCGGCTTGCCTGTCTGCTGGGCGATCATGGCTGCTTGATTGACCGCAACGGTAAAGGAGCCGCCGGGGCCTACAAACACCACTTCACCCGACCATACATAAACCCCCGCGCCATTCATCGGGTCGGCGGGTCCTTCAGCCAGTTGTGTGTATTGACCGCTCACCGATGTCTGCATCCCTGCATCGCTCAAGCGTCCATCCACTTGCACTTCGGCATATTGTGACCAGAGCGTGTTATTCAACGGCTCTCCGGTTGACGCCACCGGGCTGCTGGTGTCACTTGCACAGGGCCCGTTACACCATGCATCGAAACCTGTACCGCGAATACCAATGGTGGCACCCGACATACGGAATTTGTAATTGTTACGATTGGCGCGGCCGATCAAACCTGTGACCACGCGCACGCCGCCCTTGATCAGGCGCAGGGCGATATTCTCCTGCACGCCCCCCTTCTTCTCATACTTGAAGGCCTCCACTTTAAAAATGCTGCTTTGCTGCAGCGTGATACGTCCGCCGTCACGGAATGCGACGACGGCATGTGACGCCATATCACTCTGCAATGTATCGCCCTCGAATACGGGAGAACCGAGGGTGAGCTTTCTGATATTCCCATCCGCCTGCTTGGCCACCATCTGGCCTGCGATGCGCATCACACGGCCGGCAGGTTTGGGCTTTGCTACAGGTTTGACTGCATCGGCATCGTCCTCACAACCCTTGGTTGCACACAATCGCGATGTAAAGTCTGTTCCGCGGATACCGATGGTGGCTCCTGATGCGCGCAACTTATAGGCATCTTTGTTGCCACGCTTGCCGATCAAACCCGTCACTGTGCGGAAGCCACCTTTTAACAGACGAAAGATGGCGTTGTCATTCTTGGGGGCGCTTTGCTGGAACTCGTATGCTTCGATCTTCAGGTTGGAGTCTGGACGCATGGTCATCTTGGTGCCGTCTCGCATCAGCACCTGCGCGTAGCTTCTCCTGCCCGTTACAAGCAGGTCACCGGGTTGTACTGAGGACTTTGAAGTCAATACGCGAACAGTGCCATCGGTACGTTGCGCGACCAAAGTGCCGCTCATGTAGCGGATCGTGCCGGCGCTATCCGCTGCGTATGCATTGACACCTCCCAACAGGAAGCAACTCAATATCAGGCTCTGTAGTATCTTTTTCAATTCACACCTCACCTTCAGAACGTCCCAGCAAGCGTGGCATGGATTCGCCAATCGCCTTTGAGTTGCGCCGGGTCATTGCCTTCTTTCATGATACGTCCGGCATCCATGCGCAGACTGTAATGATCACCATAACCGGCACGCAAACCGAATCCCGCACCCGCGATACTGGTCGAATTATTGGCACTGGTCGAACGCACGTTGCCTCCGTCCAAAAACACAAGACCGCGCATGTTCATCTGTCCGCGCTGCCACGCCGGCGAATAGGTTTCAAAATTGACTCTGGCGCCCGTTTCACCTGTTTCGCTACCTTCTGCAAATCCCCGTACACCATCTGCTCCACCCAGACGCATCTGCTCTCCCTGGATCAGCTTGTCTCCGCTCCATTGGCTATTGAGCGCGGCACGGAACTGCCAGTCACCACCGAATTGCGTGAAGTATCCACCCCCCAAACGCAGCACTTTGTAGGCGGGTGTCGGATCCGATAAATTCACCTGGTCATAAGCTGCAAAATTAGCCGACTTGCCCTTGCTTGCCATAGGCACATTGGCAGCAATAGAAATGTTCGCGTTGACATCACTCTTCGCGAGTTTGCCCTGCAAGGTATAAGCCACACTCAAAGGTGTGACTACGATATCGTCATACAGCACCGTTGGGGTCGGGCTTGTGAGCTGGATCTTGCTGAACTTGCGCCAGTCCACCCCGAAGGAAAGTCGCGGATCAAAAGTTCCGATGCGATTGAGAGGGATGTTGTAACGCGAGCTGAACATAAGTCCGCCGCCCTGAAAGTTCGACAGCCCGCCCACCAATGAATTGATATTGGAATAGCCGCCAAAGACTTCGAAGCTGTGACCCATGTTGTACAACGGTATCTTGTAACTGCCGCCTATCACCTTCACACGACTCACATATTGCGGCGAAATCTGCATCTGCATTTGTCCCACGTGATCCCGGTTGAACATGCCAGCATCTCTGAACGAGACACCCAAACGCGACACGCCTGTTTCCTTTGAGCCGGTATTGTCCAATGTCACGACCCATTGCTTGGGGTTGGTGTCGCTGACCAGCACGCTGGCATCAACCAGATCATCATTCTCGCCTGCTTTCAACACGACATTGAGCTGGCGCGCGGGATTTTCGTTGGCGAGACGCAACTGACGGGCGATGTCCTTGGCGCGCGGTACGCCGCCTTCACGCACGGCTGGCAAGGCATATAGCGCATTTGCCTTGCTGAAGAACTTGTTGTTCTTTACTTCGATCTTCCCGAAGTGGCTCTCTATGACATAGAAGCGCACTGTGCCTGCCTCGAGCTCCTGCTCTGGCAACAATACATGCACAGCAGAATAGCCGCGCTGTGCATACAGCTCTTCTACAGCTTCAAGTGCGTACTGCACATCCGAGAAATCTTTTTCCTGACCGACGTAGGGTGCAACGACAAAATCAAAATCTGCTTGCGTCAACAATTTTGCACCTTCCACCACAAACTGCTTGATGGGGAATTTCAGCACGGGCGGCGCGTCGTCATCCTCGGCCATGGCGACTTGCGGCAGCATCCCGACCAGCAAGACACAAGCAAACCTTGAAAACATAGTAGCCAGTTTCATCATCACTCCGTTAACGACAGACCGGCAGGTTATCCGGCAGGCCGCCCTGATCGTCGCCGATATCAGCTTCTGCCAGCACCAGTTCTTCTTTTTTCTTCTTCTCATCTTTGGTCGTATCGCCTTCTGGCGTTCCGGTGGAGACCGACATCTGGGTGATCTCCTGCACCACAGTCGGGGCCTTGATAGAGAAGACACCAGGAATAAAGATCAGGTTGTAGTTGCTGCTGATCAGCGTGACTGAGCCCTGATTGATCGCATAATTGCCAATCAGCTCGCCCGTATCGCGCACCAATGTTCCGCTCAGCACACTGGAGACCGGATCGAACAGGCCGGACACGCCATATTCCAGTAACGGGTCGGCCATACTCAATATCTTGCTGCCTGGCAAGGCAGTCACCACCAGATCAGCCGGATTAATGGTGCTACTGCTGTTGCCTACCAGCGTCACGTTGTAATTGGCACCGCCATTGCCATCTACGATAGTCAGGCTATTCAGGTTCACCGTCTTGCCGGTGCCTGCGTTTTTATCGGCATAGGTCATGTCGACCACCGTGACCAAGTCTCCCGAGACCAGACTGTTGGTGAACGACAACTGGTCTGCCGCAGACAGGGTGTAGGCGGTCGTACCGTCATACGTCTTGCTAATTGTCGGCGCGGTGAGCGTGACGTTCCGCGGGGTGATGTTTGCACTCAGCACGCCGCCTGGCAGGGTGTAGTTGCTGGCTAGGCCAGTTCCATTGCTCAAGGTATAAGTCACTGCGACCGGTTTGGCCGTTCCCGCATGCTTGTTGACGAACGTCCCGTTCGCACCTACCGACAGCGTATCACTGCCGACCAAGCCGACCAGCGTACCGGCCGTGACAGTGGCGGCTACCGTACCGTTGTACACCTTGTTCGCTGCGCTGCTTCCGGCGATCGACAACTGCTTGGGCGTCACGGTCAGCGTGCCGTCCACATAGGTGATGTTGTAGTTGGCGGCACTGCCGACAGTGAACACTGCATTGCTGGCAGAGATAGCATAAGTGCCGACGTTCGCCGTGCTCGCCGCCCCGCTGCTGCTCAGTGTCACACTGCCAATAGTGTCGCTGCCCACGAGGCCGCTCGAGGTAAATGTGGTGCCGTTAAAGGTATAGGTCGTGCCATAGACCTTGTTGGCATTGCTGGCGGTTACGCTCAGCATTGTGGCCGCAGCAGGAGTAATAGTGAGCGTACCGTTAGTGTAGCTGGTGATGTCGTAGCCGAATTGATCTGAATACAGAGAGGTCGCATCGAAAACGTATGTGCCCGCATTGACTGCTCCCTGCGAACTACCACCTATACTCCCCAACAGCAGCGCACCTGCAACAGAGGTGGCATACCCGTTATCTCCGCTGTAGGCGATACCGTCATAGGTTTTTGTCGCATTATTCGCGGTGACCGTGGTTTGCGTCAGGAAACTGGTTAATAACGGTCCGGTATTTCCTTCATAGATGCGCCAAGTCATCCCAGCACCGCCAGTATTGGCAATACTCCATCCAGAATAGCTGGACATCGTATGCATCTGCGTCGTAGTCAATCCGGAAACGCTCGTCACATTAGCGCCCGCGCCTGCATCCGTGCCAATCGCAAGAGCTTGGGCTGTCGTGCTCGTATCCCAGTAACTGTTGCTTACGCTCGCAGTTCCTGTGTTGTAGCCCACCAGTCCGCCAGCAACACCCGCAGCCGTCACAACACCACTGGACACATAGCTTTGGTCGATACTCCCCTCGTTGTAACCAACCAGTCCGCCGGCACTACCAACAAGTCCGCTGGAACTGGAACCGGAACCGCTCACTGTTCCACCTGCGACATAACTGGTAGCGATCGACCCTAAGTTCCAACCGACCAGTCCGCCGACAGACCAGGTACCAGACACGCTCACCCCTGAGACAAAACTGCCTGAGATGACTCCGACATCATTGGTTCCAACCAATCCCCCAACACTGTTGTTTCCTGTCACAGAAACAGTACCGCCAGAAACATAACTTCCAGCGACCACTCCGACTGGAACAATTGCATTGCTCGTGGTGCGGCCAGTGCCTCCCAACAGATATCCGACCAAACCGCCTACATTATCTGACACGCCTCCTGCCACCACGGTCGTATTCGTAACATGACTACCCACTACGTTGCCTCGATCACTGTAACCAACCAAGCCACCGAAAGCATTCCGAGGGGGGGTACCCTGTCCAGAGATCACTCCAGTTACGGCAATGGCATTGACCGTTCCGCCATCGACATAACTATTGATCACTGCATCGAAATTGTCACCACTGCCGGTTGTTAGCGGCGCTTGAATCTCGCCAACTAGTCCACCCACTCTAAACTCACCCGACACCTGGGTGTTCAATGCATAGCTGTCTCTGATCATGCCTAGGCCAGGCCCCCAGCCTTCACCACCATCTAATCCAACCAAGCCGCCCACATTACCGGTGCCTGTCACGTTACCCGCATCAACATAGCTCAGATCAATGAGGCCACTGAAATTGTATCCAACCAATCCGCCCGCATGATTTCCACTGGCGTTGACGGTTCCACCTGACACGAAACTATTTGAAACAATGCCCTGATATTTCTTCACCCCAGTGATGCCATTCGAAATAAAAATTGTTCCACCACTGTTGTATCCCACCATGCCACCGACATTCATGGCATTCAAACCGGTCACCGTCACACCCAAAACTTGGCCGTTGCTCACAAATCCATTCGTATTTGTACCGACCAATCCGCCGATATCCCACGCCATCGATCCATTATTTCCAGACACAATGCCGCCACTTACATAACTATTACTGACCATTCCGGCCTGCACTTCCAAGGAGGGCTGCGAACCACCTTGGTAAAGCCCTATCAAACCACCTATATTGTCTCCGACCAGCCCGCCGACGCTTCTCGTTCCTGTGACATTTGTATTGCTCACATAACTTAGATCAATTTGACCTCGGTAGTTATTGCCCACCAAACCGCCTACACCGAAGCTCGCAGCACCTCCCGAGACAGTTCCACCAGAAACATAACTATTGCTGACCACACCACCTAGAAATACCCCGGAGGCGTTCCATAAAGTAGCTGATACAAGACCATTCTGTCCGATCAAACCACCCACAACACCATCGATGGAGGTCACAGCACTGGTGCCGGTCAACGAGACATTATCAACGAACCCCATGTTCGAACCCGCCAGAGAACCGACCCGAAGCGCGCCAGTCACGTTGGAATTCACAAGTGCAATATTTGATACCTTGCTACCCAATGTGATCTTGCCAAACAGACCAACGTCTTCGCTGGGAACATTCAGGGAATGGTTCGAAATCGAAAAGTTCTTGCCGTCAAAATTCCCATTCAGCACCGGGACACTGTAGCCAGGCAGCGTAGTCATATCGATACTGCCTGTCAGTACAAAACTATAAGCATTCGCGTCATCTGCATAGCCAAGCAGATTCTTCAAGTCAGTCAGATTGCCAATCTGATAGTTACCATTGATGTCTGGTGTGAAATAAGTCGTTATCACTGGCATCACCAATGAACCCGCAGTCCATGCGTTGTATTGCGTTGCGTACAAACCTCCACCTGTGACATTGTTACCACCATTCGTGGTAACAGCATCCACATTGAAATGGGAGTTGGTTACAGTCCCCGCATTCAATCCATAGAGTCCGCCGACTCGGGAGCCGGAAACAGTCACAGCACCGGAAGCAACGAGGCTGTTAATGATCGATCCTTTATTGATTCCCACCAAGGCTCCGACATCGCTGTTACCAGACACTGTCGCAGTATTCAGCGAGATATTCGAGATAGTCGATCCGGCCGCCACAGTTCCAAACAGACCGATCCCCGTATTGGTTGGCACACTGACATTAAGGTTTGAGATCGAGAAGCCAGCCCCATCAAAACTAGTTCCAGAAAATTTCGGGACATATAGACCAGGAGCTGTGGTCAGATCGAGATTGGCGGTCAGGATGTAGCTATATGCCGGATTCTCCGCAAACGCCAGCATGTCCTGCAAGTTCGTCAAGGTACCAATTTGGTAGTTAAGGGCAACATCCTGAGTCAGATAATTGCCAATCACGAGTGGTGTAAATGGAGTCGTTCCAGCATTGACACTATCTGTGGCCCATGCGTTGAACTGAGTCACATATATGCCACCCAAAGTAACTAATGGCCCACCATTGATCAGTACAGCATCAATGTTGTAATACGAGTTTGAGAGCGTGCCGCCGTCAACCCCTATCATCCCTCCGATTTGATTTGTGCCCGTGACACTTCCACTGCTGACAAAACTACTGGTTACACTCCCTGCATTAAACCCCACCAATCCACCAACAGAAGTCGCACCCGACACCGAGGCCGCCAAGGTGCCAGCAGGATTGGTGATAGAAGCATTAGTGATTGCCGATCCGATTTGGTTGTATCCGACCAAGCCACCAACGCTCTTCGTACCAGTTACACTACCGATGGCGTAGGTACCCCCTGGAGCAGTTGCGGTGATGGTGCCGTAGTAGTTGTATCCCACCAGGCCACCAACATTGCTGACCCCAGAAACAGTTCCTGTCGCGTAATTGTCAGTCAAGGTATTTAAATAGTCGTAACCGATCAGCCCGCCGATCTGGTTACTGGCCACACCATTCCCTGTGACGTTTCCAGTTGCGTAACTATTTGTCACATTAGACAAATAGTTGTTACTACCGATCAAACCGCCCACCGAATTATTACCCGTGACATTTCCGGTCGCAAAGCTGTTTGTGACGGAAGCGCTTGTCCAGTAGCTGTATCCAACCAAGCCGCCGACATTACTTATTCCCGAGACGACACCAGACGCATTACTACTGTTGATCACTCCGGAATAGTTGTATCCAACCAATCCACCCACATAACCATTTCCCGCCACAGTGGCCGAAGAGCTACTGCCCGAGATACTGCTTCCAGTCCAGTTATTACCAACCAAACCACCGACATAATAGGTTCCACTGACCGAACCACTCACAGAACTCGTCTGAATGACTCCCCTGTTATATCCCGCCAAACCGCCGACACTCCAAGTCCCTCCCGTGATGTTGACGTTGGTCAGGTTGGTGTTGCTGATGTTTGCGCCTGTCATGGCATAGCCAAACAAGCCTACATTGTCTGAAGCAGGAAGGTTGATGAAGAGACCGTCTATGGTGTGACCCATGCCATCGAACTTACCTGTGAATGCTGTAGTCACATTTCCGATCGGCACAAAACCCGCACCTAAATTCCACGCGGATGTCGCCGTCGCATTGATGTTATTTCCCAGCGCATAGTTGCCAGTCAGATTGGTATTTATCGCCTGCAAGCCGAGCGTGCCACCCACTTCAAGCCCCACATCGTTCACCAACATCCATGCGGTGAATGGTGTCGCGCCGAAAACGCCTGAATAGGGATTGGTCAGTGAATCCGATTTGGTTGCAGCATCAACATAACTTACAGGGTTGTAATACAGGTCGACACGGCCCCCTAGCAAACTGAAAGCATTCGTTCCGCCAAAAGTTACCGTACCGGTACTGTTGCCATCCGCATCTGCGCGCAATATGACATCTAGCACCCCAACAGATGAACTGACCCCTACTCCGGGAGCGAAGATGATGTCGTTGTCGGCCTGCAACGTCAGCGTAGTAGCTACGCTATTGGATGAGGCAATCGACGTATTTACAGTGATGTTACCCAACTCGGCACCGGCGCCAGTTGTAGTGATGGTGACCGATGTCCCCCCAGATAACATCCCAGAGATCACACCTGTATTGATGAAGGAGCCGATTCCAGATGGAGTCCATACACCACCACTGAAAGCCCCCCAAGTAGTGCTGCCAGAAGCCCCCATGGTCACGTTATATGGATCGAGCAGCCATTCACCTGCTTTACCCTGCGAGGCCGAGGCATCGACCTGTATCCCTGCTACATTCAAATAGTGGGCGGATGTTTCGACAAAACCGCCATCACCACTATTTGCTCCGCCTCGTGCGGAGACGATGCCATGTGCACTGGTAACGTCATTGCCCCAAACGATGACCTTACCCCCACTGCCGGCATCTAAGGCATCCGCCTTGATAGTTGAAGATGCGTCCATGTACGTGGTCTTGGCATTCACGACTGCGGGATTCAAACCTTGCTTATCGCCGCCCACCAAGACATTGCCACCACCATTGCTTCCTGATGCATCCAGACTGGCTCCCGCATTGAGCTGCGCCTCGTTACTCCCCAGTACCGAGATATCCCCTCCTCTGCTGCCTGTCGCACTGACCGCACCGCTCACTTCCGTTCGCTGACTCGACTTGAACACGATTTTGCCGCCTTGCATCGTGGCACTGTCGGCGCTGACTTGGCCGCTGCTCCTGACGATGGTGCCGAACAGGCCAAGACGACCTGCACTGGCGACTAGCTGTCCGACGTTGGTGGCATCGCCCGCTGGTGCCGTGATGTTCACACGCAGATTCGGATCGAGGCTATTGACGAGTTCTACGCTGCTGCCTGCTGCGAGCAAAATCTCGCCATCGGGGGCAGTGATGACACCGCTGTTCTCGACATCAGGTGCAATGAGCCATATCTCACCACCTTGCTGGGCGTTGAGGTTGCCGGCGTTGCTGACAGCTTGTGCGTTTGGATCGCTGGCGAAACGATGGCGACCGGACAGAAAATCCGCATCGGAAAGATTCAGCGAGGTGGCGACCAGACCGGCGACATCGACTGTCGAACCTGAACCGAACACGATGCCGTTAGGGTTGACGAGGAACACGCGGCCGTTGGATTGCAGGCTGCCAAGGATTTGACTGGTGTTACCGCCTACAACACGGTTAAGTACGGCGGAACTGGCGCTCTGCTGATTGAAGCGAGTGATCTCATTCTGCTGGATGCTGAAATCCTGCCAGTGAATGATAGCGCCGGGCGTGTTGGTGACGGTGAGGGTGTTGCCGTTGGTGTTGAAAGTCGCACTGCCGTTGACGACATTGCCGCCCATAGGGTTGGCTTGGGCACCGAAGCTGAGAAGACAGAGAACGGTCAGGGCAGACAGTTTGAATCTATGACGATGAATGTCATCTGTGGCTGCATCCACGCCGCCAATGTTCAGCACACGCATCAGGCTGGAGCCCGATCCTTTGCCTTTGGATTTGACTAGCTCCGATACAGCTACCCAAGCGCCCAATGCCTCTGACCAGATAGTTCGATATATTTTATTCAGCGCATGCATTTCGATTCCCTCTGCCAATCTGCGAAATACAAACCAGCCTGCGTCTTTAACGTTTTCTTATATGCGGGGAAATCCTACACCGATATGCCGCATATGACCATATGCCAAAATATATAGCCCTAGCATCTATCAGGCTTGATATCGAAGCGCCCCAAGGATTGCAGTGGTCAACTAGCTTTATTACTTATCTTTTGCATCCCGTTGTCATGGAAATATTCCCATATTCATGGCAGGATGAATAAAAAGACCTTATAGCCATGAATCAGCCCTCCCCTTCCATTCCCCCCCAAACCTTGACGATAGATCAGGCTATGGCGCTGGCGAACCAGTTCCAGTCGCAGGGAAAGCTGCAAGATGCCGAGCAACTGTTACAAAAGATCCTGCAGCAGCAGCCCGCCCATGCATTCGCCCTTCACCTGCTGGGCGTAATCGCATTCCAAGTTGGAAAGTTGCCTATTGCCGCTGAGCTGGTTCAGAAAGCCATCGCACTTAACAGTGCCGTCGCACTGTTCCACGCCAATATGTGCGAGATATCGCGACAATTGAAGCAATTGGACAAAGCAATCGCACACGGCGAGCGCGCAATCGCACTCGATCCGGACATGGCGATGGCACATAGCAATCTTGGTATCGCCCTGTTCGATCTTAAACAATACGACAAAGCTGAAGCCTGCCAGCAGCGCGCATTGACTATCACACCTGATTTTTCTGCTTCACTCAACAATCTGGGCAGCATCTGGCGCGAACGCGGCGACAATGAGAAGGCTTTGGATTACTACAGGAAGTCTGCCGCTACCAATCCAAACTATCTGGAACCCCTCAACAATCTTGGCGCACTGCTGCTGGAAGAAGACCGCACGCCCGAAGCAGAAGAAGTTCTGGCCAAGGCACTGCAGCTCCATCCCGGCTTCCCCGATGCCATCTGCAATATGGGCGGTGTTCATCTCTCTCGCGAGGAGAATGAATCCGCGCTGGAGCACTACCGCCGTGCCCTGTCCTTGCGACCGACCTATGTTGAAGCACAGATGGGGGTGGCCAAGACGCTGCAAGCCATGGAGAACCTCAACGATGCCGAGATGGCCGCTGTGCGTGCCATCCAGTTCGATGAGAATAATCCCAAGGCTCACGCCCTGCTGGCAGGGATACAGACCGAACTCTCGAAACCTGAGCAGGCGGAAGCAGAATATGAGCGCGCTTTACAACTCAAGCCGGACAGCAGTGAGGCGCTACTCGGCCTGGGTCATCTTTGCACCGAGAACGGCCAGCTTGAACGTGCGCGTGAACTGTTCGAACGCGCCATCGAGGTAAAGCCAGATAATTTTTCTGCACACATCCAGCTGGTGCAAACCAACAAGGTAAGTATCGACGATCCGCATTTTGCAGCCTTGCAGTTGGAAGAACAGAAGATGGCGGAATATTCCGAGAATCGTCGCATGTCTTTGCATTTTGCATTGGGGAAGTGCTACGACGACATCAAAGCCCATGACAAGGCATTTCCTCATTACCTCGCCGGCTGCCAAATCAAACGTGCGCGCATCAGCTATGACCCGGCTGCAGCAGTGCAACAATTCTCAGAGCTTAAGGATATCTTCACCAAGGACTTCATCGATCGGCTGCGGGGAAGCGGCGATCCATCTGCCATGCCCATCTTCGTGCTCGGCATGCCGCGTTCCGGCACCACGCTGACCGAACAGATCATCGCCAGCCAGCCGGATGTATTCGGTGCGGGCGAACTGCCAGAATTGCTGCGTATCGCACATCGAAAAACGCATCCGTCCGCCATTTCATTCCCCGACAACCTGCGCCATCTTGATAGCGCCACCTTGAACGCCTGGGGAGCAGAATATGTCGCCGCCGTGCAGCAGCGCGCTCCGAACGCAAAACGCATCACCGACAAGATGCCCGCCAACTTCTTTGCCGTGCCACTGATCCATCTGATGTTGCCGAATGCCAAGATCATTCACGTCAACCGCAATCCGGTGGACACCTGCCTCTCCTGCTTCACGCGTCTATTCCACCGCAAGCAGGAGCATACCTACGATCTCGCCGAACTCGGTCACTACTATGCCGATTACGCCCGCCTGATGGATCACTGGCGTGCGGTATTGCCGGCCGATTCGTTCTACGATGTGCAGTACGAAGATATCGTGGCGGATCAGGAAGGTGAAGCGCGCAAGCTTCTAGCGTATTGCGGACTGGAGTGGAACGACGCCTGTCTCGATTTCCACAAGACCCAGCGTCAAGTACGCACGGCCAGCGTGGTGCAGGTACGCCAACCGATCTACGCCAGTTCGGTGGAGCGCTGGCGTAAATATGAACAGTTCCTGGGCCCGCTACTGGATGAACTGGGCGACTTGGTACCGAACCGCTGATGCCGACCGAACACCTCTCCGATCTCATCCTCGGCATAGACCATGTCGCACTTGCCGTATGCGATATCGATTCTGCTTTGCCAATCTATGCAGCACTAGGTTTCAAATTACTCGACCGTAGCGAAGTACATGGCGAACACAGCGGCATGCTATATGCCACCCTCAAGAGCCGCGATGCGACGCTGGTATTAGTGCAGGGAACATCACCCGCGTCACAGGTCTCACAGTTCATAGATAAGTTCGGCGCCGGCATGCACCATGTCGCTTTTGCCGTAAGCAATCTGGATGAAGCATTGCGACGTTCCTATGAAGCGGGGATCTCGACTGACACACCGGTGGTATCGGACACAGGGATACGCCAGACCTTTCTTCATCGAGATGAGAGAACCGGCGTGCGTATCGAATTGATCGAACGGCACGACGCCCCGTTCTCCGAACAAAATGTTGAGCAATTATTTCGTTCACTCGAAGCAAAAGGGCTGTATTGATGCCCGACCATTGGCAAAACTTCGCCAGTCGCTGGAACCGCTTGGGTTCACCGATGCGGCCTTGCCCAGAGGACCTCAGAAATTTCCAGACTGCCCTGGGCGATTCAAAGGGCAGTTGCCTGCTACTGGGCGTCACCCCTGAGCTTGCCAATATCTCCCCCCGGCTTACCGCCATCGATAACAGCCCCGACATGATCCGGGCGTTGTGGCTCCATGAAAAAAGGCCGGTTTTAGGTGACTGGCTGGATATGCCATTCGAAGATGCATCCTTCGACAACATCATCGGCGACGGCTGCCCTGTGCTGCTTGAATTCCCACAACAACAAGAACGATTCTTTGCAGAAGTTGTACGCGTCCTAAAGCCCGGTGGAAAACTTTTGTTGCGCGCATTCGTTTGTGCAGCACAGGCTGAAAGCCCGGAACTGGTATGCCATGAGGCACGGCAAGGGAATATAAAAGGCTTCCATGCTTTCAAGTGGCGCCTGTCGATGGCGATCGCCTCCCAAACGCCGAACTACACCTTTCTCGTTTCGGAGACGCTGCGCATCTTCGACCGCCAGTTCCCTGATCGTCAGCAGTTAGCCGAAGTAACGGGTTGGGATATGCAGGACATCGACACACTTGATCTCTATCAGGATTCGATTGCGCTTTACAGCTACCCTCCTTTGGCGAGCTTGCGTAAGACCCTCCCCAAGGCGCTTGTCGAGATCGGCCTGATGTATGGACACTACGAATTGGCAGAGCGCTGCCCACTGCTCATTCTGGAACGCCGCGCGTGAAGTTACTGCAATCCTTGCTGGCGCAACTTGAAAATAGTCAGTGGCAATCGCCCCAAACATTGCAAGCGATGCAATTTGAGCGTTTCGCACAACTTGCCGCTCATGCCTGGCGACACTCTCCCTTCTTCCGCCTGCGCTTCGAGCAAGCCGGCTTCGACCTTAATCAGGTATGGACACCCGAGGATTTCTCTCGTATCCCTTTACTGACACGCTCAGAGCTGATGCTGCAAGAAGAACACATCCGTTGCCATGCGATTCCATCGGATCATGGACAGACCTATCGCATGCAGACCTCCGGCTC
Source organism: Gammaproteobacteria bacterium (assembly GCA_018814405.1). GTDB lineage: Bacteria > Pseudomonadota > Gammaproteobacteria > Burkholderiales > Gallionellaceae > Sideroxyarcus. The sequence goes on along the minus strand of JAHIZO010000004.1, from coordinate 264,457 downwards.
GACCGGACAGGTAGTGAGTTTGCAACGAACAGATGCCACTCAACGCTATTGGCTAGCCATAGCGATGCGTGAACATCAGTGGCACGAACGCGATTTCTCAGCCACTCTCGCCATCATCAAAGCGACGACCCCGACCATGGATGACCCCATCCAGGCTGCCAAGATCGGCTGGGGCCCTCCTGCCTCTTTGTTGCTCAAGACAGGGCCATCGTTTTCCCAACCGCTTTCCATGCCAATCGCGCAACAGGCTGAATGGCTGAATCGCATCAACCCAGAATACTTGCTGACCTATCCCACCAATCTGTCTGCATTGCTCGATTTATATGAAAGCGGGAAAGCAAAAGTCCCCATTGCGCTACAGCATGTGCGTACCGTAGGCGAGACACTTCATCCCGGCTTGCGAGAGCGATGCGTGGCACTCGGCAGCATCGATATCGTGGACATGTACAGTTCACAGGAACTCGGGCTCATCGCCTTGCAATGTCCAGATAGCGGCCTGTACCACACCCAGGATGAGAATCTCATCGTCGAGGTTCTGGATGAGCAAGGCCAGCCATGCGTTCAGGGCGAGGTTGGCAGGATAGTCATCACCGATCTGCATAACTACGCCACGCCGCTGATCCGCTATGAGATACGCGACTATGCAGAGGCGGGGCCCTCTTGCTCGTGTGGACGCGGACTGGGTACGTTAAAACGCATCATGGGACGTCGCCGCAACATGGTGACCCTGCCGGACGGCAGCAAGCACTGGCCGCTGGTGGGCGCGCACCGTTACCGCGAGGTCGCAGACATCCGCCAGTATCAAGCCATCCAGCATGGGCTGGATGATATCGAGATCAGGCTGCTTGTCTCGCCACTCACGCAAGTACAGGAAGAATCGATAGCAACGCTTGCACATCAAGCATTGGGACATCCCTTCAAACTACGATTCAGCTATTTTGAACATGAGCTTCCCGGCTCCGGCAACGGTAAATTTGAAGAGTTTATCTCTCTGCTTCCGTAGCATATACTCGGCCGCAATAGAGCCTGCAACACACGCATAGAAAACAATTATAGGCTCAGGAGGCTCAAATGAAGTACACGCAGGAACGCAATGCAAGTGCAGAGATATCGCGTCTTGCACTGCAAAAGATGGCTGTACAGCCTGCTGCCCTCAACCCCATGAGTTTCGCAGTCTGGTACGAACATGTCTCAGGCATCAATCCAGAACTTTCTGGAAAAGTCGAGAATCTGCTGCGCGAACATTCAAAATTGGATGACGAGCATATCGAACAGCTTTACATGGAACATGTTTCCGAATGCGGATCGAAGATCCAGCTCACACTGCGTGAAGACCTGAAACTGTTGTTGGGCAAACTCAGTCAGCTCACCACCGAAGCTGACAAACAAACCTCAAATTACGGCAACACTTTGCACGATTTCGGCAAGAAATTGAAGAATGAAGTGAGTGTGACCGAACTCGATCTGCTGGTGAAAGATATCTCCAATGACACGGACAAGATGCATACCTCGATGCAGCAGATGCACGCAGAACTGGAGGCCAGCCATCACGAAGTCGAACGATTGAACAAAGAGATGGAGATACTCAAAGGGGCGGCTATAACCGACCCTTTGACCGGCGTGCTGAACCGGCGCGGCTTCGAGGGCCGCGCCGATGAACTCTTCGCAAATCCTGATCTGTCGAATGACAAAGGCCACTGCCTGCTGATGCTGGATGTCGACCACTTTAAACACATCAACGACACCTATGGACACCTGCTCGGCGACAAGGTGTTGGCGGCCATTGCCAACACCCTAAAGATCAAGGTTCAAGGGCAAGATATCGTCGGACGTCTAGGTGGCGAAGAGTTTTCCATCCTGTTGCCGAACACTAATCTGGACGGTGCTTTTGCCGTGGCAGAACACATCCGCCAAGCCATCGAACGCGGCAAGATCCGCCGCCTGGATTCGAATGAGAACATCGAAGGCATCACCATCTCCATTGGTATCTCGTCCAAGAGAATGAACGAGAAGCTGAATGATCTGATCGCGCGCGCTGACAAGGCGCTCTACACTTCAAAGAAGGAAGGCCGCAACCGCATCACCATCCTCGACTGAGCTTGCGCCTTATCTTGCTCTCGCCACCAGATCGATCAATGCAGACTGACCGCTATGCCCTGTGCCTTCCTGGATGACGCTATCGTGCTCACGCAGATGTACGATCTCCATATCGACGTATAACTCGCGCAGCATGGCCTCGGTGTAGAGATTCTCCAGCTGTGACGGCCCGCCGGTTTTGAACTCCAGTTGACGCGGGGTATAGCCTTGCAGTAACAACAGCCCGCCCGGTTTGAGGTGACGTTTCAGATTCTCAAACTGAATCGGTCGCAAGTCAGGCCCCACGAACTGGATGAAGATGGCCGCGATCACATCGAAGCGTTCCTCGCTGCGCCAGCCCAACAGATCAGCCTGTTCGAAGCGCATCGCAACGCCGCGCGACTGTGCCAGCTGCTGCGCCTTGGCTTGTGCCACAGGAGAGGCATCCAGAGACAGCACGTTCAGCCCCTGTTCTGCCAGCCACACGCCATTTCGCCCTTCACCATCCGCGACAGCCAGACAACTCATCCCAGACTTCAATAGAGACTTTTTCGCAACCAGGAATGCGTTGGGTTCTGTACCGTAAAAATACTCCTCGCCTGCGTAGCGTTCGTTCCAGATGCTCATACGCCGCTCCACAGATACCACCACGCGCTGAGCGTAAAGAAGGAAAGGATCAAACCCACCGCCACCATCAGATTCGCCAACGGCGGATCAAGATCGTGTTCACTCGCGATGATGGCTGCAGTGATCATGGAAGGCATGGCCGCTTCGAACAGCGTGACCTGTATCGCCTGTCCGTGGGCACCGAGCAACTGCACATAGAGCAGATAGACCGCCAGCGGCGCGAGTATGAGCTTGAACCCCAAGCCCATCGCCAGATTTCGCTTGTGCTCTGCGATATGCCCTAGACGCAATTGCAAACCGACGGACAGCAATGCCAGCGGCGCCAGCGTGTCGCCCAAGCGTTTCAACAACACCGTGAACCAGTCCGCGTACTCCACCGGGATCAGCAGGAAGGCGATGACCATGGAGATGAACGGCGGGAAAGTCGCGATGCGCTTCACGATCTCCCTAGCCGTCGGTCTGCCGGAAGAATAGATACCGGCTACGGTGATGCCCAATACCGACAGCACGAAGAAAGAACCAAGCTGATCGGCCACGATTGCCGTCGCCAGTCCTTCACTGCCGTAGAAAGCATCGACCATAGGCAGGCCGAAGAAAGAAGTATTCCCCAATCCGCCGACCACGATCAACGCTCCAGTCGTCTTGCGCGGCAGATGCAACCAGCGTCCTATCGACCAGAAAAATGCTGCAGAAAGTCCGAACACTATCCATGCCATCAATGCCGTCAACACGATGTCGCCGGACAGATGGATCTCGTGGATATAGAGCAGCGTCAGCGCGGGCAGCGAAACATGGATGATGAAGCTGTTGAGGGTGGCCGGTGCGTTGTCCGGCATGCGTCGCCAGTGCCGCAGCAGCATGCCCGCGACGAAGCAGAGGATGAGCAGAATGAGATTGTTCATGCCTCTGCTTGAATAAAGTGGATCAGTGCTTGATGTTGTCTGAGATGAAGGCCTTCAGCTTCACCACATCCGCATCCATCACTTCGACGCGTTGTGGCAATTCTTCGATGCCGACCATGGATTCCGGACGCTCGGGTTCACGACCCAGAGCTTCCTGAATAGTCTCGGCAAATTTCGCCGGCAAGGCTGTTTCCAGACAGATCAACGGCAGGCTGGGACGGCGCTGTTCTAGACCGACCTTGAGGCCGTCAGCAGTGTGTGTATCGATCATCACGCCGTATTCCTCCCACACCTCACGGATCGTCTTCAAACGATCCTGATGCGAACTCTTACCGGAAGAGAAATGGAACTTAGGTAGCGCATCCCAATAAGGCGTGTGCTTGATGTCGAACGCGGGGGTATCGGGTGTTGCACCCGCATCCACCTTGCTCCAGAACTCGCGCACCTTGGCGCCGTCGCGACCGACCAGATCGAACACGAATCGCTCGAAGTTGGAGGCCTTGGAGATGTCCATCGACGGGCTGCTGGTCTCGTAGGTATGGGCTGTACCGCGCGGACGATAGACGCCGGTGCGGAAGAACTCGTCCAGCACGTCGTTCTCGTTGGTAGCGAGGATCAGTTGACCGATAGGCAGCCCCATCATGCGTGCGATATGTCCTGCGCAGATGTTGCCGAAGTTGCCGGACGGCACTGAGAAGGCGACCTGCTCATCGTTGTTCTTGGTCGCAGCGAAGTAACCTTTGAAGTAATACACGATCTGCGCCGAGACGCGCCCCCAGTTGATGGAATTGACCGTGCCGATCTTGTGCGCGGCCTTGTAGGCGTGGTCGTTGGACACCGCTTTCACCATATCCTGCGCATCGTCGAACATACCGCTGATGGCGATGTTGTGGATATTCGGGTCTTGCAGCGAATACATCTGCGCGCGCTGGAAAGCACTCATCTTGCCGTTCGGTGACAACATGAACACACGGATGCCGCGCTTGCCGCGCATCGCGTACTCGGCCGCAGAACCGGTATCGCCGGAAGTCGCACCGAGGATGTTCAGCTCTTCGTTCTGCTTCGCCAGCGCATACTCGAACAGATTACCCAGCAGCTGCATGGCCATATCCTTGAATGCCAGCGTCGGGCCGTTGGACAGCTCCTGAATGAACACGCCCTCGCTCAACTTGCGCAACGGTGTGATGTCGGCAGCATTGCTATCAGGACGACCGTTGCTGTACACCTCGGCGGTATAGGTCTTGCTGACGATAGCTTTCAGATCGGCAGCAGGGATGTCTGTCGCGAACTTGGACAACACCTCGAACGCCAGATCGGCATAGGACAGAGTGCGCCATGCATCCAACTCTTCACGCGTCACCTGCGGATATTGTTCGGGCAGATACAAGCCGCCATCCGGCGCGAGACCGCCCAGCAGGATCTCGGTGAATGTCTTGGCGGGCGCATTGCCGCGGGTAGAGATGTATTTCATGGCTTTATTTCCCTAACTCTTCCATACGCAGCTTGGTCATCTTGCCAGCCACCACACCCAGCCCTTCGATCTTGGCGATCGCTGCGTTGATGCGTTTCTCACGTGTCTGGTGTGTCAGCAAAATGAGGTCGGCCTGTGCTTCGCCTTCGCCCGGCTCTTTCTGGATCACGGCGCCGATGGATATCTGCTCGTCGGCGAGTATGCGTGTGATGTCTGCCAACGCGCCAGTCCTGTCCTGCACGCGCAGACGCAGGTAATAGCTGGTCTGCACTTCGTCCATGGACAATATCTTCAGATCGGACATCGCGTTCGGCTGGAAAGCCAGATGCGGTACACGATTCTCTGGATCGGCGGTGTGCATACGCGTCACGTCCACCAGATCTGCGATCACTGCGCTGGCGGTCGGTTCGGCACCGGCGCCCTTGCCGTAGTAAAGCGTCGGTCCGACTGCGTCGCCTTGCACCAGCACCGCATTCATTGCGCCTTCCACATTGGCGATCAGACGCTTGGTAGGGATCAGTGTCGGATGCACGCGCAGCTCGACACCTTCCTCCGTGCGCTTGCTGATGCCCAGCAGTTTGATGCGATAGCCGAGTTGTTCTGCATACTGGATGTCGATGGCGTCCAGATTGGAGATACCTTCGATGTGCGCTTTGTCGAACTGCACCGGAATGCCGAATGCCAGCGATGCCAGCAAAGTGATCTTGTGCGCCGCGTCCACACCTTCGATGTCGAAGGTCGGGTCGGCTTCTGCATAACCCAGACGTTGTGCTTCTTTCAGCACCACATCGAAAGCCAGTCCCTTGTCGCGCATCTCGGACAGGATGAAGTTGGTGGTGCCATTGATGATGCCTGCGACCCATTCGATACGGTTCGCGGTCAGTCCTTCACGCACCGCTTTGACGATGGGGATGCCGCCTGCGATGGCTGCTTCAAACGCGACCATCACACCTTTGTCCTGTGCTGCTTCGAAGATCTCGTTGCCATGCGTCGCCAACAATGCCTTGTTGGCGGTGACCACATGTTTGCCATTGGCGATGGCCTTCATCACCAACTCTTTCGCCACACCATAGCCGCCGATCAGCTCGATCACGATATCCACTTCGGGGTCGCTCACCACCGCAAAGGCATCGTCCGTCACGCGGCAGCTACCCTCGGTGATCTTGCGTGCCACATCCAGATTGCGATCCGCCACCATGGTGATGCGGATAGGACGGCCGGCGCGGCGGGTGATCTCTTCCGCGTTGCGCTGCAGCACGGTGAAGGTGCCACCGCCGACCGTACCGATACCCAGAAGACCTACATTGATTGGCTTGATGCTCATGATTCTCTTTCTCTTAGTTGGTGCCGTGGCGCTTGCGATAGTTCTCGAGGAAGCGCGCCAGACGATTGAAAGCTTCGCGCAGGTCATCTGCATTGGGCAGGAAGACGATGCGCATGTGATCCGGGCTCGGCCAGTTGAAGCCGGTGCCCTGCACCACCAGCACACGCTCCTCTTCCAGCAGTTCGAGGATGAATTGCTGATCGTTCTCGATGGGATATATCTTGGGATCGAAACGCGGAAACAGGTATAGACCAGCCTTGGGTTTGACACAGCTCACGCCCGGGATGGCCGTCAGCATCTGGTAGGCCATGTCGCGCTGTTTGGCCAAACGCCCTTCAGGTGCCACCAGATCCTGAATACTCTGATAACCGCCCAATGCAGTCTGGATGGCGAACTGCCCCGGCACGTTCGAACACAGACGCATCGAAGCGAGGATGGTCAGGCCGTTGATGTAATCCTGCGCATGTTTCTTCTCGCCCGAGATCACCATCCAGCCGGAGCGGTAACCGCAGGCGCGATAGTTCTTGGACAAACCGTTCAGTGTGACAAACAGCACGTCTTCCGCCAATGAAGCAATGGAGGTATGCGTGGCACCGTCGTACAGCATCTTGTCGTAGATCTCATCGGCGAAAATCACCAGTTGGTGTTCGCGCGCGATCTGGATGATCTCTTTCAGAATGTCGTCCGAATACAGCGCACCGGTCGGATTGTTCGGATTGATGAGAACGATAGCGCGCGTGTTCTCGGTGATCTTGCTGCGCAGGTCGTTCAGATCGGGGTTCCACTCATTGGCTTCATCACACATATAGTGACGCGGTGTACCACCGGCCAGCGTCACCGCAGCCGTCCACAGCGGATAGTCCGGTGCCGGCACCAATACTTCGTCGCCGGTGTTGAGCAAGCCCTGCATCGCCATCACGATCAACTCGGACGCACCATTGCCGATGTAGATATCGTCCAGCCCCACGCCCTTGATCTTCTTGGACTGGCAGTAATGCATGATCGCCTTGCGCGCGGCGAACAAACCTTTGGAATCGGAATAGCCGGACGAATTCGGCAGATTGAGGATCACGTCCTGCTGGATCTCTTCCGGCGCTTCGAAGCCGAACGGCGCGAGGTTGCCGATATTCAGCTTGATGATTCGCTGGCCTTCCTCTTCCATCAGCTTGGCGCGCTCCATCACCGGCCCGCGAATGTCATAGCAGACGTTGGCAAGCTTGGACGATTTCAATAAGGGTTTCACAGTCACTCACTCGAATTGGCCCGGAAACGCGAGTCGCAGCCGATGGTAGAATCCGGCGCAACCCCGCAATTTCCGCAAGGGACGGGATTTTACCTGTGCCAGCCCTGATGCGGCAAACGATTGGAGAGAAGATTTGGCTTTGCACCTTGAGAATGTCTCGCACCTGAAGACCTTCACCGGACACGGCGATGGCTATGTCACCGTCAACGACAAGCGCTACGAGCAGGCGGTGGTCGTCACTGCCCGTAGTGTCCATACCGACTGGCCGGCCACTGACTTCGCCAGCCTGACCGCCGAGCATTTCGACTATTTTCTGGCGATGCAGCCTGAAGTACTGCTGTTGGGAACCGGCAAGCAGCAGCAGTTCGCCCATCCGCAACTGCTGCAAAAGCTGATCCAGGCCGGTATCGGCATCGAATTCATGGACACTCCCGCCGCCTGCCGCACCTACAATATCCTCGTTGCTGAGGATCGCAAGGTGGTGGCGGCCGTGCTGCCATGACCCACCACCACACCCGTTCGTCCCGAGTAGGCGAAGCCGTATCGAGGGAGCTGCCGATAGGATGACTTTCTGGGTCTATCTCCTGAGTTGTTCTGATGGCAGTTACTACACCGGCCATACCGACAATCTGGAGATGCGCATTGGCGAACATCACTCCGGCACCATCAGCGGATATACTTCCCACCGACGCCCAGTGACTCTGGTTTGGTCGCAAGAATGTTCCACCAGAGATGAGGCACTTACAGCTGAAATGCAGATCAAAGGCTGGAGCCGCAAGAAAAAAGAAGCCATGATGCGTGGCGACTGGTCGGCAGTTTCGCTTTTGGCGAAGAAGGACTTCCGCAAGCAAAATGGCTGAAACTAAACCCGCCCGCCCATCCTTCGATACGGCGCATTGCGCCTACTCAGGACGAACGGGCTAGATTCTACGGAGCGACATGAGCAATCCTTTGCAAAACGTCATTACCCAGACCGAACAAGTCATCCTCGGCAAACCGCAGCAGATCCGCCTCGCGCTGACCTGCCTGCTGGCGCGCGGCCACTTGCTGATCGAGGATATGCCGGGCGTGGGCAAGACCACTTTGGCACACGTGCTGTCGAGCACGCTGGGCCTGCAGTTCCAGCGCATCCAGTTCACCAGTGACATGCTGCCCGCCGATATCCTCGGTGTTTCCATCTACCAGCGTGAGAGTGGCGACTTCAAGTTCCATGCCGGGCCGATCTTCTCGCAGATGATCCTCGCCGACGAGGTGAACCGCGCCACGCCCAAGACACAGAGCGCATTGCTGGAAGCGATGGAAGAGCACCAAGTAACCAGCGAAGGCGAGACACGCCCGTTGCCCTCGCCCTTCTTCGTCATCGCCACGCAGAACCCGACCAATCAGATCGGCACCTTCCCACTGCCGGAATCGCAGCTCGACCGCTTCATGATGCGCATCCAACTTGGTTATCCGGATGCTGTTGCTGAACGCGGCCTGCTGTCGGGCGTGGACCGGCGCGACCTGATCGCCGACCTCAAGCCGCAGATGCAGACCAGCGAACTGTTCGAACTGCAGCAGCAGGTCCGCAAGGTGTTCGTCTCACCCGCCCTGCTCGACTACGTACAAGCCATCCTGCGCCACACCCGCGAGTCAGCACGCTTCGTGCACGGCCTCTCGCCACGCGCCGGACTATCACTGCTCGCCGCTGCGCGTGCCTGGGCCCTGCTAGCCGGCCGCGACGCAGTCATTCCGGAAGACGTGCAAGCCGTGCTGCCCGGTGTCGCCAGCCACCGCCTGCAAAGCGTGCACGACACGCAAGCCTCGGACGGCGAGAAACTGGCGCGCGAATTGATCGAGGCGGTCGCCATCCCTTAAGGGAACGCGATGAAGTTTCCCGACATCCGCGGCTCGTTAAAGCTGAAGTTCCGTAACTGGGCCTTCCGCCGCACCGTCGAGACCGGCACAGTGCAACTCAACCAGCGCCGCATCTACATCCTGCCCACGCGTCAGTTCTTCGGTTTCGGCTTCGTGCTGGTGCTGATGTTGCTCGGCGACATCAATTACAACCTCAGCCTGGGCTACGTGCTCACCTTCCTGCTCGCTACCACCGGTGGTCTGTCCATGCTGTACGCCTTCCGCAACATGGCGCAACTGGAGATCCATGCCGGTCATGTGGAGCCGGTATTCGCGGGTGAGCAAGCGCGCTTCGTATTCCATTTCAACAATCCCGGTTCGCTGGATCGCCATCAGATCCATCTGCACGACGACGAAGGACACGAGACTGTATTCGATCTGCCCGCACAGACTTCCACCCCCGTTGAGCTGGCGCTGCCTGCCACGCAACGCGGCTGGCTGGACAGTGGTCGCCTGACGCTTTACACCCGCTTCCCGCTCGGGCTATTCAACGCCTGGACCTACATCCATTTCGACGTGCGCGCACTGGTCTATCCCAAACCTTCCGCCCCGCAACCGCTGCCCATCGCCGCCGCACCGGATGGCAGCGGCAAGACCACGATACGCGGCGACGAGGACTTTGCAGGGCTGCGCAACTATGTACCCGGCGATGCCATGCCGCGCATCGCATGGAAAGCGCTGGCGCGTGAACAGGGCTTGCAAGTGAAGGAGTTCTCGGCACAACAAGGGCAACAGCTATGGTTGGATTGGTCACAACTGCCGGACATCGCACAGGAGCGCAAGCTGGAACTGCTCACACGTTGGGTGCTGGATGCGGACGCACAAGGCTTGCAATACGGATTGCGCTTACCCGATGGCGAGGTGATCCCGCAGCACGGCCCGTCACATCGTGCGGAGTGTCTGCGCAGGCTGGCGCTGTTCGGAGTTCATGAATCATGAAACTCACCGCCCAACTCACCTACGGCCTGATCGCCTGCATCCTGCTGGTGAGCGCGCCGCATGCCGAGCATCTGCCCATCTGGGTCAGTGCGGAATGTGGCGCATTGTTGCTGTGGCGCGCCTATCTGGCGCGCAGCGGCAAGGCGCTACCGCCGCGCTGGTTGTTGCTGGGCATCACGGTACTCAGCGTGCTGGCCATCGCCTTCTCCTTTCGCTCACTGTTCGGGCGCGAGGTCGGCGTCACGCTGCTCATCCTGCTGTCCACATTGAAGCTGCTGGAACTGAAAGCGGTGCGGGACGCGACCATCGTGGTCTATCTGTCCTGCTTCATCATCATCACCAACTTCTTCTACTCGCAGAGCATCCCCACTGCGCTGTTCATGCTGGTGACCTTGCTGGTCATCCTCGCATCCTGGGTTCACCTGCAAACAGGTGGACTCGCCTTCAAATCCAGACTGCGTATCGGCGGTGTGTTGTTGCTGCAAGCGATCCCGCTGTCGCTCATCCTGTTCGTACTGTTCCCGCGCGTACAGGGACCTCTGTGGGGGCTGCCGCAGGACGCCTACGCCAGCAGCGGCCTGTCAGATAGCATGTCGCCGGGAACCATGAGCAAGCTGTCGTTGAGCGATGCAGTGGCATTCCGCGTCACCTTCGATACTGCAGCCCCCTCCCGTGACCGCATGTATTGGCGCGGCCCGGTGTTGTGGGATTTTGATGGCACGACCTGGAAGCGCGGACGCAACGCCACCACGCGCACAGGCATACTGGAAGACACCGGCATGCCGCTCAGTTACACCGTCACACTGGAACCGCACAACAAACGCTGGTTGTTCGCGCTCGACATGCCTGACAAACTCTCCATCAAATATCGGCTCACGCCAGATTTCCAGCTGCTCAGTGAAAAACCGCTGAATGCGCGAACGCGCTATCGCGCCGATTCTTTCCTCAACTATCGCGCCAATCCGGATGAACCATCACAGCAGTTGCAACGCGCACTCACCCTGCCACGCGGACTGAATCCTCAAGCGCAACAATTGGCTGACAACTGGCGCAAACAGCACCCGCACGATGACGCCGCCATCGTGCGCGAGGTGTTGCGTCACTTCAATCAGGGTGGATTCGAATACACGCTGGAACCGCCCCTGCTCGGCATGAACGGCATCGACGAATTCCTGTTCCAGAGCAAACAGGGATTCTGCGAACACTATGCCGGCAGCTTCGTCTACCTGCTACGCGCGGCAGGTGTACCCGCACGCGTAGTCACCGGCTATCAGGGCGGCGACTACAACGATCTGGGCGACTACTACATCCTGCGCCAGTCGGATGCGCATGCCTGGGCCGAAGTATGGCTGGGCGAGCGAGGCTGGATACGCTACGACCCCACCGCCGCCATCGCCCCGGCGCGTATCGAAAGCGGCCTGTCCGCTGCGGTCAGCAATCCTGCCGCGTTGCCCTTCATGGCGCGCAATCCACCCCCCTGGATACGTGCGTTGCGCTTCAACTGGGATGCACTGGCCAACCAGTGGAACCAGTGGGTGCTGGGTTACGATACAGAGACACAGTTCGCCTTCCTCACCCGTCTCGGCATGGAAGACATCAGTTGGAAGAATATGGCGCTGAATATGCTGGCGGGCATCTTCACGCTGGTCGGTATCTTCACGCTGCTGATGTTGCGCCGACTGGTGGTGCGCCAGACCGACCCGGTGCAAGCCGTGTGGCTCAAGCTATGCCGCAAACTGGAAAAGTCCGGGCTGCCACGCTTGGCGCACGAAGGACCGCAGGACTATGCTTCACGCATCGGCACTGCCCACCCGGCGCTATCGGAGCATATGGATGATCTCGCCGCGCGATATATCGGCTTGCGCTATCAGTCACAGCATGACGAAGGTGCGCTGCAAGCCTTCAAGCATGCGGTCGCGGCATTCAAGCTATAATCCGCGCCACTTTCAACGAGGCACGCCCCATGCAGATCACCCGCAGACTGGAATTCGACGCCGGTCACCGCATCCCCAACCACAACAGCCAGTGCAGACATCTGCACGGCCATCGCTATGCCATCGAGATCACGTTATCCGGCGAGGTAGTGGAAACCGAGGGGGTATCGGAACAGGGTATGGTGATGGATTTTTCGGATGTGAAACGCATCGCCAAAGAACAGGTGGTGGATGCGTGGGATCATGCCTTCATCGTCTATCGCAACGACAAGACCGTGCTGGAATTTCTGGAAACCATCCCGAACCACAAGACCGTGGTGCTGGATGTTATGCCAACGGCGGAGAATCTGGCGCGCGTGGCGTTCGCTCTGCTCGACGGCGCGTATCAGGATACCTACGGCAACCATCTGCAACTGGAACGCGTACGTCTGTTCGAGACACCCAACAACTGGGCAGACCACACGCGCTAGCTGACATCAATGTCCTGCGATCGAGTCCTCTGCATCCATGAGGAGCGCGGTCAGTTCTGCATCTTCGGGAAGCGCCATGCAGCTCGAAATCACAAGCGCTGCACACAAATTCCTGTCAGCCCCGCCCACTCCGTGATCATGAGTAACTGCTGCTACTTCTATACCTGAATCATCTTTACGCTCAGAGAATAGCCGCATCTTTTTCTCCACGTTCATATACGACATGAGCACGTCCGACCAGTAAGGGATCGACCGGTCCGATACGCGCCATATCCTTGTTCGAATACGGCAGTTTGTGCAGCACATAACGCATCGCATTCAGGCGCGCGCGTTTCTTGCAGTTCGACTTAATCACCGTCCATGGTGTGTCCGCGGTGTCGGTATGGAAGAACATCGCCTCTTTCGCCTTGGTATAACTGTCCCACTTATCCAGTGAAGCCAAATCGATCGGTGACAGTTTCCAGTGCTTCAGCGGATGCACCTTGCGTTCCTTGAAGCGTCGCTTCTGCTCTTCGCGACTGACAGAGAACCAGAACTTGATCAGATGTATACCGCTGCGCACCAGATTACGTTCGAACTCGGGCGCCTGACGCATGAACTCGTTGTATTCGTCTGGGGTACAAAAGCCCATGACCTGCTCGACGCCTGCTCGGTTGTACCAGGATCGGTCGAACATCACGATCTCACCGGCGGTCGGCAGTTCTTGGACATAGCGCTGGAAGTACCACTGCCCCTGCTCGACAGCAGACGGTTTTTCCAGCGCAACCACGCGTGCTCCACGCGGATTGAGGTGTTCCATGAAACGCTTGATGGTGCCTCCCTTGCCTGCCGCATCACGCCCCTCGAACAGGATCACTATCTTTTGCCCTGTCTCTTTTGCCCAGGCCTGCAGCTTGAGAAGTTCCACCTGCAGCTGGAACTTCTGTTTCTCGTAACTCTTGCGCGACAGCAGATTGCGATAGGGATACCCGCCGCTGCGCCAATCATCCGACAGTTCATCGTCGGGATGTTTCGCGCTCTTATTGGTCAGCACCGGATGCCGCATCAGTTCGGCTCGCAGTATCGCCGCTTCGTCGGGCGATGCTTGGTCGAGGATCACGGCCAGTGCTTTGCTCAACGCATCGGTATCACCAGGGTCGATCGAAGCTAGTATGCCTTGCAGAGCGGCCGACTTTGCTCCGTAGGCGGCGCTCACCGCTTGCTCAACCGTGAAGGTCTCTATCCCCGCGCGCGTCAGCTTAGGCGGGATATCCCCAGTCGAAACGGTTCGGGGAGTTGCCTTGCGCCCGGTTGAGGCATGTGTGCCACGGGGCGTTGAAGAAGGTGCTGACTTAGCTGATTCTTTCGTTGTTCTTTGTCTCACTTGATACTCCATTTCTTCATGTCAGATCCTCGGCCGACATGGATTCCAGATAAATCGAACAAACCAGTCTGTCCGGTTTGGATATCCGGGTCGCATAATTGCTCCCTTCACAGAGCAACGATCCCGGACACGAGATGTCGTGATCAACCATCCCCACCCTATCCGCACCATGCGACCAGACCTTCGCCTATGTGTCTGCCAAAGCTAGCTTTTGTGGCACGAATGCTAACGGAACAGCCCAATATTGCACATTGGCCTTTGGTCCAATAGACACGCACTTCAATTCCTGACAAAAAGGCTCCGGAATTTGAAGTCTTGATACATATAAAGTGGAGGATAGGATGGGTGAAGGGATAGAGTTCAATCGAACAGACATGCTGGCTCAGCTGAACCACAACTGTTCCCTTTCGGAAAAGATCCTTGCCATCCATGATGCGACCCGCAATTGCTGTGAGTTCATCCACCGCATCTCGGTCGCCATCTACGATCCGGCCCTCGATCTGCTCAAGACCCTTGCCCATAGTACGGACGATGGCAATCCACTTCCTGGCTATCAGGTAAAACTGGCCGACACGCCCTCGCTGCATCAAATATTTCTGAGCGGCAGACCCAGAATCATCAATGACCTTTCCGTATTCTCGGACAGCGAGCAAACACACAGCAAACGGATCGTGGATCACGGCTTTCGCGCCAGCTACACCATCCCCATGTATGCGAACGAACAACTGACCGGTTTCATCTTCTTCAACTCGCGACAGCCGAATGTGCTTCAGGAAAGCACCCTTGCCAATCTGGACATGATCGCAAGAATGATCTCACTGTTGGTCGATCTTGAACTCAATACGGTGCAGACGATGCACGGTGCACTCAGAACGGCGACCAGCTTCTCCAGTTACAGGGATCCGGAAACCGGTGCCCATCTCGAACGCATGTCGCATTTTTCCAGATTGATAGCCAATGAGATCGCCAGTGATCAAGGGTTGAACGACGAATTCACCGAGTCAATCCTGTGGGCTGCCCCGATGCACGACATCGGCAAGATAGCGATACCAGACCACATTCTGCTCAAAGCGGGAAAGCTCACGCAAGACGAGTTCAAGTTGATGCAGACACACACCACCAAAGGCCGCCAGATCATCGACACCATGCTGAAGAACTTCAATCTGGGCAATTCCAGCCTAGCCCCGGTGATGGCCAACATCGCCGAGTCCCATCATGAGAACTGCGACGGGACTGGCTACCCTTGCGGACTGAAAGGTGAGGACATCCCGCTTGAAGCGCGCATCATCGCGGCGGCTGATGTTTTCGATGCACTGACATCGAAGCGCTGCTACAAACCTGCCTGGAGCAATGCCGCGGCGTACGATGAACTCAATGCGCTATCGAAATGGAAACTGGACAGAAGGTGTGTGGAGATACTGCTCGACAACCCGCAGGCGATCTCTGATATCCAGATGCGTTACAAGGACGAAGCCTAGAACATGCGCCGTGACACTCGCCCCCAGCAGAACGAGGACGAACAGAGTTGCGTTACGACGAGAGTTTGAGCGCCTGCTCCACCTCCACCCTGTTCCGCCCTTTGCGTTTCGCGCTATACAAAGCCCGGTCGGCACGCTCCACCAGAGTGAAATCCTCCTCGTTTGGTACATACTCGGATATCCCCAAACTGATCGTCAGCTGGATTCCATTCACCAGTTCCATGCGTTCGACAGCTGCACGCAGTCTTTCACAGAAACCCGCTGCTGCCGACAACGGTGTATTGCCGAGCATGATGGCGAATTCTTCGCCGCCCCAACGTACCGCGGTATCGATCTTGCGTATGGCACGGTTGATCTCTGTGCTTAGCAGCTTCAACACCGCATCACCGACCAAGTGTCCATGTGTGTCGTTGATCTGCTTGAAGAAATCGATATCCAGTATCACCAACGAGAATGGCACTGCACCATAACGCCGGACGCGCTCCTTTTCCTCGTCCATCCTGATCTGCAACAGCCGCCGGTTGCCCAGCCCAGTCAGTACGTCGGTCACAGATAGATGCTCAAGGCTACGCGCTTTCTCTTCCAGCATATCCACCAGCTCATGCAATTCAGAGGAATGGTTCTTCAGGATGTTTATCCATGCGCCGTATGCATAGCTGATGAGTTCGCTCTGCGATATGACGCCGGCCAGTTGCCCGCCCTCATCGACCACGATAGCCCGCTTGATGCGATATTGCTTCAGTTGCAACATGGCCTCGTTGATCGAAGCTGCGCGCGGCGAGGTGATGACAGGCGTCGCCATGTATTCAGAAAGGGGCTTGCCAGCATCGTCCCCAGAAGAGAGGACACCGAATACATCTTTGGTGGTCACGATGCCGATGGGCTTGCCCTCATCGACCACGATGATCGCATCCTCCGCCCTGCGGAAGTGATGCATGACATCTTCGAGTATCCAGTCTGCCGTGAACATGACCGGCTCGCTCCTGATGATCATATCCCCTATCTTCTTTCTTTCCAGCAATATGGCAGGATCGATAGATGTCAGGATGTCGGTGCGCGTCACGATGCCGATCAATCTGTCATCGGCATCCAACACCCCAAGGTGGGAAGAACCGGTGCTCTCCAAATGCTCCAGCACCACCAGTAGTTTCTCATTATCGGAGATGCAATCCAGCCGCCTGATCGACAGATCGGATAGCGGTGTGCTGTAAGCTCCCTCGCCATGAATAAAGTTCAGCAGGTCTTCCACGGTGAAGATGTGAAGCTTCCCACCCATCTCAAGCACGACACTGCTGACATTGTTCTTTTCCATCAACAAGGCAGCTTCTCTCGCACTGATAGCCGGATCGCAGCGCAGGATGGTTTTCTGTGCGATCGAACCCACACTCGGGAAGGCAGCTTGTTTCATGACACCACCTTGTGTTTTCCTGACCGCATAAGCGAGGCGCCCTCAGTCTTGAGCACTGCCTGCCTGTAGCGCTCGTATTTCCGAACGAAATCGGCGATGGTACTGGCCGCAGTCTTCTCCATCACTTTCGCACGATGCGCTTTGACGGTCTTCAGCGTGATGCCGAGCACGGCGGCGATATCGAGGTTGGAGCTGCCACTGCCAACCAGTGCCGCCACTTCATGCTCGCGTTTGGTCAACAGTGCGAACATCTCAATAATGCGCTTGTTATCAAACGTCTCACTGGCATTGCTGGCATAACGCGCCAAAGCATCTTCGATATGCATCTGTATGGCATCCAGCGTGAACGGCTTTCTGATGAATTCGCATTCAAATCCATTCATCACCTGCCCCATGGTGGAGATCGCGACAGGCGTGCCAACACACAACTTGGGGATCGAACGGATGTGAGGATTCGAATGCCATTCAGCATCCGGCAGCAGGGATTTGACATCGATCACCAGGCAATACGAACGGGACGCAACGGAAGCATCAGCAGCATGCGCGTCCAGCCACCGCGAGAAATCCAGACAATCAGGAAAGGCTTCCGTATTGAAGCCCGCCTGCCTGGCGATGCGAGAGATACCTTTGAAAGTTGCGACATCATCGTCTATCACGACGACTGTCTTCTCTGATCCGACATTAACCACTTTAACTCCCCTCCAGGGAACTTAGATTACTCTTAAGCAGGCTCTATGGCCTTTATGTTCTTTTGATAGTTCACATAGACGTACACCGGGATGCCCAGATCCCCCAGTTGCTTCGCGACCAGCGGCTGCACATCCTGCCAATCCAGCCCACCAACACCACAAGCCAGCTTAGGCATAGCGATGCTTGTGCCCCCATCTTTCAGGATCAGATTGCGCAGTGCATGCAAAGCGTGATTGACGTGGCTGAGTGTTGCGCGCCCCGGTTTGCTTCCGTGGTCATATGCCGAAGATTGGGTGAACAAATGGACCAACTGGCGGCCCTCGCCGAACTTCCAAGTCATCAGACTACCCGGCTTGGGATGCATGGTCTTGCAATGATGACGAAAATCCTTGTACATCTCCGGCATGCCTTCGCGTAATTGCAACGCCAGCCCCTGATGGAAGTCATCATTAGGCGAGACACCGTGCGCGATGACCTGCGCACCCGTGCGCAAAACATCCCCGTCCAATTCATAGATCATTTCTTTCCCCCGCATCGAATCCAGCCAAACTCATTTCATCAACAGCGATGTCTCCCAACAATGCTGAAGGTTCTTCTCCACTTTCGCCACCACCACCCTGTCTAGCTTCCCGCTGTCTGCTTCCAATTGCAGTATCTTCAATATCTTCTCTGGCGGCAGCGCCTCCCGATACGGGCGCCGCTGTGCCAAAGCCTGAAAGACATCTGCAACAGCCAGTATCCGGGCTTCTATCGATATCTCGTGCTCACCGGACATATACGGATAACCCGAGCCATCGACGCGCTCATGATGCTGCGCCGCCCAAGTCGCCACCTGCTCCATGCCCCTGATGTTCTTCAGGATGTCATAGGTGTCAAAACTATGACGATGCATGACGCAGTACTCGGTCTCACTCAAACTCCCCGTTTTTTCCAGCAACTCGTCCGGCACTCTCAGTTTGCCGATGTCGTGCAACAACCCGGCCAATTCCAGCAGCTCGCAACTCTCTTCCGACAAAGCGAACTCCCTACCCAGATGATGGGCAAGCATCGCCACACCCTCGGAATGCTCCTTGGTGAAACTGCTTTTGGCATCGACAACATAGGAGAATATCTCGACGACTTTCTTCAATTCCGTAAATGAGACCGCCTTCTCTCCCGAATGTGAAAGCCAGGTCGACAGATAGCCGTTCACATGCTCCCGTTCAAGACGGAACCAGAAAGCATCCGACTTGGAGACTTCCATGAAGGCCTCGACCAAGCCCGGATAGAACCAGTCGCCTGAATTCTTCCGCACCATCTCCCATATCCTGTCTTTCCCCAGCAGGATATCTTGCCCACCGGCCATCTCCCTGAGCGTTTGCACATCGACACGGTCGACCAGATAGATACAGTTCGCGATCAATTTGGTCGAATCATCCAGCTCTAGTCTTTCCAGCACCTCCCAGTGCGAATGGTGATACAGGATGTTCCCCGACAGATGAGAGAGCAGCGAGCATCCCTGTAGCAGATCATGACCGACGATGCAGTGATCCTTCTCCAACTCCCATTCCAGTTCAGCCAGATGTTTGTGCACCTGTGTCTTGGACACGCCGATGTCATGCAGGATGGCACTCTGAAACAGATCGTCCATCATGGGGCCGTTCCAACCGAGCTGCTTGCCCACCTCGGTCGCCATATATGCCACCCGCTTCCCGTGATGGATATGACTGACCCCCACAAGATCCAGGGCATTGGAGAGCGAATACACCACTTCGTGCAGATTGACGTTATACGAGGCCATTATTACCGGGACAGCTTCCAGTTCGAAGGTAAAGCCCACCCATCTACAGCGAAGATGAAGGTGATTTTTTAACCGATGGATGCTAGCGAAATCGCATGCCCGTGGATATTGGTCTTTGGTCCAATAAAAAGACGGGATATGGCATTGCGTTGATGGGAGAGTGAAGCACTGGGGAGAATCGCGGCAGGGAACTGCCGCATTGAAGGAGGCGACGCAAGCGTCGGCTGAAATACGATCCGGACAGACTAGTACTTGCCGTAGCTTCCTGCAACCACTCTGTCGCGCCCGCCGCGCTTGGCTTGGTACAGCGCAGCGTCAGCGGATTGCAACAGTATCTCCAACGACACGTCCTCATCCGGTAGTACAGACACCACCCCGCAACTGATGGTCACGAACTTGCTGCCGGTTGCGTAGTGCGTCACTTGAAGATCGGCCACCATCTGCCGCACGCGCTCGGCGATCCACATCGCACCGTCCTGATCGGTCTCCCCCAGCACCAGCGTGAATTCTTCTCCGCCGTAGCGGGCTGCCAGGTCGGTCGCGCGCGGGGCGGCACGTGCAATCTGATCCGCCACTTTCTTCAAACAGTCATCACCGGCCTGATGACCGTACTTGTCGTTGAACAGTTTGAAGTAATCGATATCCATCATCACCAGCGCCAGCGGTTTCTTCATACGCAGACAACGCCGCCATTCGCGTTCCAGAAATTGATCCAGCGATCGGCGATTGGCGATGCCGGTCAGCGCATCGGTGGTGGAAAGGCGCAACAACTCGGCATTGGCACCGTCCAGTTGCTGCGTGACATCGACCAGCCTGCGCTGCATCTCGATCAAACGCTGCATGGCGCGCACCTTGGCGTGGAACACGACTTCACTGACGGGTTTGACCAGATAGTCATCGCCACCGGCGGCGATACCGCGCGCAAGATCTTCATCGGTATTCATCGCGGTCAGGAAGATGATGGCGGCCCATTCATGCTCGCCTTCCATCTTGCGTATCTGGCGCGCCACCTCGAAGCCGTCTATGTCGGGTAGTTTGATATCCAGCAGCACCACATCAGGCCGCTCACGCGCATAGACCTCCAGCGCTGTCGTGCCATCTTCCGCGATCAACGGTTCGCTGATGTGCATGGCAGCCAGATAGTTGCTCAGTACCTTGACCGTGACTTTGCTGTCTTCCACAACCAGGATCTTTAGCGCTTCCACTTTTTTATTCATGTGCGGCCATTCTTGTTGTTGTGCGGATCATATGCAGTACGGTTAGTCAGTCCGTTTTCCATTGCTCGACCAGCTTTTCAAAATCTTGCAGCGGAACCGGACGGCTAAACAGATAGCCCTGGAATTTTCCGCAACCGCGCGCAACCAATGGCGCGATCTGTGCATGTTCCTCCACCCCTTCCGCGATCACGCCAAAGCCGAAGTTCTGCGCCATGCCCGAGATGGTCTGCACCATCATGGCATCGCCCGGATCGGTGAGGATATCGCGCACGAACGATTGGTCGATCTTGAGCAGGTCGATAGGCAGGCGCTTGATGTATTGCAGTGAAGAATAACCGGTACCGAAATCGTCCATGGAAAAACGCACGCCAATCTCTTTCAGTGCCGCCATCTTGCGTGTCGCCTCGTCGATATCTTCCAGCACCAGATTCTCGGTCAACTCCAGTTCCAGCCTGCGCGGGTCGGCGCCGCTCTCCTGCAATATCTCCTTCACTTGGCGCACGAAATCCGGCTGGTGGAACTGCACCGGGCTGATGTTCACCGCCAGATGCATGTGCCCCAATACAGGGTGAGATTCCCACAGTTTGAGCTGGCGGCAAGCGTTCTCCAGCACCCAGTGTCCGATGGGCAGGATCAGCTTGGTCTGCTCGGCCATGGGGATGAACTGGGCCGGTGACACCATGCCCAGTTCCGCGCTGCGCCAGCGCAACAGCACCTCGGCACCGAGCAATGCTTTCGACTCGTCCGTCTGCAACTGGTAATACATCTCCAGTTCGCCCTTGGGCAACGCCTGCCTCAACGCTCCCTCCAGCAAAGTCCGCGATTCCAGCACCGCTTGCATGGAAGCCTCGAAGAAAGTGACCTTGTTGCGCCCAGCTTCCTTCGACTGATACATGGCCAGATCGGCCCGCTTCAGCAATTCCTCACTGTTCACCTCGCCGCCCCGGAACAACACCACGCCGATACTGGGCGTACTGCGATGCAACACGCCCTCCAACTGGTAGGGCTGCGACAAGGCCTCACGTATCTTCTCGGCGATACGTCCCGCTTGCGCGACGGCTTCTTCCTTGAACACGTTCATGCCTTCCAGCAACACCACGAACTCGTCACCCCCAAAACGCGAAAGCGTGTCGGTATCCCGCACACAGCCAGAGAGGCGGCGTGCGACTTCCACCAGCAGTTTGTCGCCGTACTCATGCCCTTTGGTATCGTTCAGAATCTTGAAGTGATCCAGATCCAGGAACATCAGCGCACCATATTGGTCGTTGCGCGCACTCTGACTCAATGCACGGTGCAGGTGGTCTTGCAACAAACGCCGGTTAGGCAAGGAAGTAAGCGGGTCGTAGAAAGCCAGGTTCCTGATCTCCTCTTCGGCTTTCTTGCGCTCTGTGATATCGACGAACACCGCGACGAAGTGCGTGATCTCATCCAGATGTTTTACGGCGGTGATGGTCAGCCACTTGGGATAGATTTCGCCGCCCTTGCGCCTGTCCCACACCTCACCCGACCAGCGTCCATCGTTGAGGACGGACGCCCACATCTCCTGATAGAACGCCTTGTCGTGCCTGCCCGAAGCCAGGATGCGCGGATTCTTGCCAAGCGCTTCTTCCTGCGAATAGCCGGTGGTCTCCTCGAAGGCCCTGTTCACCTTGATGATGTTCGCGTGCCGGTCGGTGACGATGAGAGCCTCCTGCGTCTCGAACGCCACCGATGCGATACGCCCCTCCTCGGCCAATATCTCGCGTTCGGTCACGTCCTGCACCGTACCGATGGATCTGGTCGGCTTACCGGCATCGTCGAACGTCGATGAACAACGCTCTTCCACCCACTTGATTCGACCGTCAGCCATCAGCAGACGGTGCGTGATCTGATACGGCTTCTTGTCTATCAGAGAAGCCGAATAGGCATTGTTCACCTTCTCCCTGTCGTCAGGATGTATCCCGTCAAGGAAAGCTTCATACGATGCACCGAATCGTGACTGGTCTATCTCGAATAATGTGAATATCTGATCCGACCAGGTCAGTCTCCCGCTGATCAGATCCAGCTCCCAACTGCCAAAATGGCCGACCTTCTGCGCTTCGTCCAAGCGCTCCTGTTCCCGCTGCAGTTCAGATTGGCTCGTCACACGCTCGGTGATGTCGATCATGACACCATCCCAAGTACATTCCCCGTTCTCACCCGCCTCGGGTCTTGATTCGCTGCGGAGCCAACGCTCCTCTCCGTCGAGCTGCACACGCACCTCGCTATTGAAGGGTTTTAGTGATTTGACAGCCGCTTGATTCTCTTTTACGAAACGGTCCAGATCATCAGGATGGATGCTTTTAAATGCGGCACTGGAATCCGCATAGATCTCTTCAGCGCTCTGCCCCAGCATTCTGCAGAAGCGCTGACTCACATACTTGAAGTCGAACACACCGTCCGGCGAGGTATGCAACAGATACACACCGATCGGGATGTTCGTCGTCAACCGGTCATACTCCTCCTTGCGGGACTGCAGTTCTTTTCTGGCTCGCACACGATCCGAAATCTCGCGGATGAAAACGATGAACCTCCCGGCATCTGGCCAATAGGTGGTCGATACTTCCACATCGAACAGCGTGCCGTCCTTACGACGGTGTACCGATTCAAAACGGTCGGCCCCCTTGGCGATGATGTCAGCGATGTGCATACGCACCGCGTCGGGTGTCGCCTCATTCACTTCAAGTTGCGGGATGCACATATCCAGCAGATCTTCGCGACTGTAACCGGACATCTGGCAATACGCACCGTTCACATCCAGCAGACATCCCCTGAGGTCAGTCTGCCAATAGCCATCAGCCGTCGTTTCCAGAATACGTTTCTGTTCCTGCATGGCCCGGTCGCGCAGCGCGATGGTCTCACCCACGCGCTGCGCCATATTGTCGAAACTCTTGCCAAGCTCGGAAAGCTCATCACGCCCTTTCAGCCCCGTTCGGGCAGCGAAATCACCCGCCGCAAAACGGCTTGCGGTTGCAGACAGGACACCCACCCGCCTACTGACCAGTCGATGCAGGATATAGGCGATGAATATCGCGGCCAGGAACGTGATCAGACCGAACACAAGCGACTGCTCCAGCGCTGAGTGGCGCGCAGCCTGCAATTGCTCACTGATGTCCGCCTCGACATACAGAATCCCCATCTGTTTATCCAGCCCGCCATGCCGGTAGGCCACGACCAAGGGGTAGTACCCTTGCAACAATGAAGGTTGGCGCGCATTGAATGACAGCCTGCTCTTGTCGCCCTGACTGACCAGCTTGGCATTCGTTTCGGAGTAGAGTGTATGCAGTGCCGCCGGCTCGCCCTTCCACCTGAATGAGTTCGCGAGCATCACACGGTGCTGGTCATCTGCCAGCACCAGCGTATTGATGCCCGGCCGCATGGCCACCAGCGAGATACTCAACAAGGCCTCTGCCTCGTCACCTTCCGTCAGACGGTTGTACAAGATATTCTGCAGCTGCCCCATCTGCAGACCGATCTCGCGCATCATGTGCGCTTCGATCGATCTCCGGTTATCCCTGTCTTCCTGCAGATAGATGAGCAAGGAACTGATGACGGAGATCGTCATCAGTATCAATGGAATAATGAAGGAGAGGCGGCTTTTCATCGGCTTGCGGTCTAGTCAGTCACACAGGTGTGCAGATCAGGGACCAGTGCAGTATTTATATCGATTTCGTGATCGAGTTGGCCTTCGTTCCTCATCAAAGTATTGAGGCGTTTGGCTGCATTCAGTATCCCCGGCGCATTCCCGCCGAGCAGTGCAAGATTCTCTTGTAAGGTCGGCGTCTTGATGCCCTGCACCATGGCAAGATATTCCTGCGGCGTCACACCCAATCGCTTGGCGATGGACTCTGCTGCTGCATCCGGTTCTTGGCGCATGTATTCCAAGGTGCGCCCCCATTGACGGGCGACATGACATACATCCTCCCGACGTGCTTGAAACACCTCCTCACGCACCAGCATCAGATCGAATATCTCGTTCGGGATCATGCTGCTGTCGAACAGCACCTGCGCCCCTTGTTTCGCCAGCGCGGTCTTGAACGGGTCGAAGGTGATGAAAGCATCCGCCTTGCCCAGCCGGTACATCTCTTCATGCTTGCTCTCAGCGCTGGGAATGACGGTGACATCCTCTCTGCTCAGTCCCGCTGCATCCAGCGTACGACTCAACATATAGACGCCCAGCGGGATGTTGAGGATGGCGATACGCTTGCCCTTGAGGTCGGACAGTTTCTTGATATGGGGTTTGACCATCACGGCATCGGCGCCGTTGGAAATATCTAGTGCCATCAGGATGCGCAGCTTGACACCGCTATCCATCAGATCCAGCGCCTCATCCAGCGTCAACGTTGCCATATCGGCAGAATGATTGCGAAACGCTTCCAGCGTGATATCGGACGATGGCAACTCGAACAGTTTGGCTTTTTCTTGCGGCAGGTAGCCGATCTCTTTCGCCAGATAGAGCGGCTCATAGCCCGGCCACGGACTGCTGGCAATACCCAATGGCTGCTCATGCGGGTTATCGCACGCGGTCAGCAGTGGCAACAAGACCAAGGCACGCAGAAAAATACACGAACACGACAGCCGCTTTTGAAGTGACTTCAAAGGTACTCCTCCAAGAAATAGGCCAAGACTCTGACGGCCTTGTGCCAATAAAGCCGAATACATCACATCATCCAGAACACGGTGATTATACGGACAATCACTTCAATCCGATTTCCAATCGGCGATCAGACGCTCCAATTCATCCAGCGGGACAGGCTTGCTAAAGAAATACCCCTGATAGGCCATGCAGGCATGGTGCTTGAGGAAGCTCAACTGGGCTTCGGTCTCCACGCCCTCGGCTATAACATCGTGCCTGAAGTTCTTCGCCATATCGATGATGCTCTGCACCATACCCGCATCACCGGGATCGACCGTGATGTCCCGCACGAAACTCTGGTCGATCTTGAGCTGGTCCAGCGGCAGTTTCTTCAGATAGGCAAGCGAGGAATAGCCGGTGCCGAAATCGTCCAGCGACAGCTGCACGCCAAGCACCTTCAACTTGCGCATCTTCTCGACCACATCGGTGATGTCGTTCAACACCACGCCTTCGGTCAGCTCCAGCTTCAGCTTGCTCGGTTCGATGCCATGCCGCTGCAGGACGGATGACAGATGCTCCACGAAATCATGCATGGCGAACTGATGGGCACTGACATTGACCGCCATCGTCAGGCCGGACTTGAGCGGATCAGCCGACCACAGCGCCAACTGACCGCAAGCATGGTGCAACACCCAATCGCCCAGCTCGATGATCAGCATGCTCTCTTCGGCCACCGGGATGAATTTGACCGGCGGGATCATGCCGCGTGTCGGATGCTGCCAGCGCAACAGCGCCTCGACGCCGACCAAGCGGCGCTCGTTGTCCACCTGCACTTGGTAATGCAATGACAACTCATCGTTCTCGATGGCACGACGCAGATCGTTCTCCAGCATGGCGCGTGTATCCAGATCATGCTGCAGGCTGGGGTCATAGAAACGCACGGTGTTGCGGCCTGCATGCTTGGCCTGGTACATCGCCACATCCGCATGTTTGATCAGATCATCCGACGTCTCCGCCCCGTTGTGGAATAACTCCACGCCGATACTGGGTGAACTGTAATGTTCATGCGTCTTGAGCTGATACGGAAGTGCCAGCGACTCCCTGATCTTTTCCGCCACCAGTCCGGCCTTGTGCGACGCCTCTTCACGGTGATCGCCTATCCCCTCCAGCACCACCACGAACTCGTCTCCACCCAGTCTCGCCACGGTATCGATCTCGCGCACGCAGTGCTTGATACGTTCCGCCACCTCGATCAGCAACAGGTCGCCATAATCATGACCGAGCGTATCGTTCAGCACCTTGAAACGATCCAGATCGATGAACAGCAATGCGCCGAAGTCAGCATTGCGCGCCGAGACAGCCAGCGCATTGTGCAGGCGGTCCATGAACAAACGACGGTTGGGCAACTGCGTCAGCGCATCGTAGAACGCCAGCCCGCGTATCTCGTCCTCGCTGCGCTTGCGCTCGGTGATATCGCTGAAGATGGCGACATAGTTGACCGTGCTGCCGGCCTCGTCCTTCACGGCAGTGATGGTCATCCACTTGGGATAGATCTCGCCGTTCTTGCGCCTGTCCCATATCTCGCCCGCCCAAGTACCATGCTCCAGCAACTGTTGCCACATCTCCTGATAGAAGGCTTGGTCGTGACGGCCGGAACTCATGACGCGAGGATTCATCCCGACCACTTCCCAGGAGCGATAACCGGTTATCTGTGTAAATGCATTGTTCACACGCAAGATGTTGGACTGCGCATCGGTGATCACGATCGCATCATGCGTCTCGAAGGTGGCCGCGGCCACGCGCAACTGTTCCTCATCTAACTTGCGCGCGGTGATGTCATGCATCATACCGACCGAGCGCATCGGCTCGCCTGTCTCGTCATAGGTAGTGGTGCAATGCTCCCGCACCCACTTGAGGCGACCGTCAGGGAATAGTATCCGGTGCTCGATATCGTATGGAATGCCTTCCCGCAGAGAGCGTTGATAGGCCTCATCCAACTTTTCTCTATCCTGCGGATGAATGATGCTCAGGAACAGCTCGTAGCTGGGCGTTACTGCCGCCTTGTCCAACTCAAGGATACGGTACGCCTCGTCCGACCAGATCAATACCCCGCTCTGCACCTCGAATTCCCAGCTACCAAGCTTGCCCAGCCGCTGTGCCTCGTTCAGCATCTGCTGTTGTTGCTGCAGTCGCAAAGCATGCTGCTTGCTTTCGCTGATGTCGCGGCAGAACACGAACAATTTTTGTTCCTGTGGCATCAGCGTGACCGCAATTTCGATATCCAGCACCACACCATCCTTGCGTCGGTGCTTTGTCTCAAAACGATCGTAGCCCTCACGCATGATCTTTTCGATGTGTTGCCGCGTGTCATCCGGGTTCTCGACCGCCTCCAACTGGCTGATGTGCATGCCGACCAGCTCCTGTTCCGTGTAACCGGATAGCCTCGCGTACGCCTCGTTGACCTCCTCCAGATTCCCCTGCAGATCGGTCAACCAGAAGCCGTCCATCGCTGTCTCGATCACCACATGATGGCGCTGCAGAACAGACTCGGCCCGTTTACGCTCGGTGATGTCGCGACTGGCGGCATACAAATACACCTTGCCGTTGATCTCGACACCCGTTGAGCACACTTCGACCTGGATCAGCTTGCCATCCTTGCACCGATGCATAGTTTCAAAGGTGGCACTTTTCCCGACCAAGTCCTGAAAGCGTTGCGCCAACTCATCAGACGTGAATTGATCATCCCAGTCGCGCACATTGAGTTTCATTGCCTCCTCGGGCGTGTATCCCAACATGCGACAGAATGCATCGTTCACCTCCAGCACATTGCCATCGATGTCCATCACATGGATGCCTTCCATCGAGTTACGCATCAATGCCTGATTGCGGTGCAGCTGGGTCTCGATCAAACGCAGCTGTTCGTGATGGCTACTGACATCGAGACCAAGTCCGACCAACACCGGCTCCCCGTTAAGTATTATTCGCCGCCCTGTGAATTGATAGGGGATGCGCCTGCCATCCGTGGCGCACAAACCGGCTTCCGCCGTCGCTTCACCCTGCTCGAACACCGCCCCGATACGACTGGCGATACGCACCTTATCCTCGCCCTCGAACAGATCGAGCGGATCAGTGCCGGTCAGCACCCCTTCTGGCAAACCCAACACCGTCTCAAAATTACGATTCACCATCAGGAACCGCCCATTCGCCCCGATCATGTAGAACGCACCGGGCAGAGATTCGACCATCTCCTTGCGGAAGGCGTTCTCACGCTCGATCACGTCATGCCCGGACAAGGTATCCATCATGCTGTTCAGGGCGCGCACCAGATGGCCGACATCACCACCGTACTCTTCGCGCAGATGCGGGATGTGCTTGCGTTCCGCGATCTCGCTTGCCGCTTGTGTGATGCGGCTGAGCGGACGCAGGATGAAACGCAGCGCCAGCATGAACGCCATCGCGGCGAACATCGTCAGCAGCAAGGCAACAACCAAACTGGACCTGGGGATGCCCGCAATATCCAAATCAAGCACCTGCTGCGGCACGTGATAGACCAATAGCAGGAAACGTTCAGGATGCGCCCGGTCGAAATGTACACGCTCCGCCGCTAGGTAACCTCCGGCACCATCCGGGGTCTGTCTCAGCGGCGCGCAACTACCCGCATGCGGTTCGAATTTCGCCTTCAGAACGGGAAAGTCCTTGCGAATATCGTTCTGCAGAATACCCGGCTCGGTTGAAAAGTCGCCCAGCCCATCGGGAGAAAGCAGTTTGCGTCCATGACTGTCTGAGACGTAAATACTGGCGCCTTTCGGAGCCCCCCCTACCATAGGTGCCAGAAGATGGTTCGCGTCCATATTCAGCACCAGCATGCCAAAGCGCTGTCCGCGTTCGTCGAACACCGGTACGAGCGCACGCAAAGTCACTCGATGCGACACCTCGAGACGACCATTCTCTTGGTTGAAGGTGAAGTCGGACAGCAGAACATCCCCCGCAGACAGCGTCTTGCCTGCCTTTAAATAGTCCATATCCCCCTTGCGCTGCAAGGCACTGCTCGGCACGACGGCCAGTCTGTCTTGAATCCGATTGACGCGCACCAGTTCGCGCCCGCCATCGGCCAGACCGATGTAACTTGCCTGGATATATTCAGGATGCGCCGTCAGATAGGCCTGGAAAATCTCCTGCAAGCGGCGTTCCCATACTTGACGTGAGTTCCTTTCGCGCGGATCGATACCACCGTTGCGGATCGCACGCTGAATACCGCTGATGGGCGGGGTGTTAGACAAGAACAGTGCATCGCGTCGCAAGGTATCCATCTGCAACAGCAGGCGCTCTCGCTCGACATGCAATGCGCCGTCCAGTGTGGACTCGCGTTCCGCCAGAAACTCGTTCTTGATTCGCTGGTTCTCACTCGATGCCCACAAAGCCCCACCCGCCACCACCAACAGCAAGCCCAGCACAGTGATACGGGTCGAGAGGCTGATGTCGGCGAGCTTCATATGGCGCTTAATGCATCAGTGAAACTGCGGATTTCAGATCCTGCCAGGCCTTGGACTTTTCTCCGGGACTGCGTAACAGGTAGGCAGGGTGATAGGTGATCAGCAATGGTGTGCCGTGATAATCATGGGGCGTGCCACGCAGTGAACCCAGCGGGGCATCGCGCCCCAGCAGTGCAGTGGCCGCCGTCTTGCCCAGCGCGATGATGAGCTTGGGCTTGATCAATGCGATCTGCTGTTGCAGGTAAGGCATGCAGGTGGCGATCTCGTCCGCTGCGGGATTGCGGTCGTTCGGCGGCTGGCATTTGACGACGTTGGCGATGTACACGTTGTCACCGCGCTTAAGTCCGATGGAGAACAGCATATTGTCGAGCAGCTTGCCCGCCTGCCCCACGAACGGCTCGCCCTGTGCGTCTTCTTCTGTGCCCGGCCCTTCGCCGACAAACAGCCAGTCGGCCTGCTCGTCGCCGACGCCGAAAACCGTTTGTGTACAACCGGCGCGCAGCTTGCAGGCCTCACAAGCGCGCACTTTTTCTTTCAGGGCCGGCCAGTCCAGCGATGCGACTCCCGGGATCGATGCGACCTCGGGGACATCTGCAAGCAAGGGGGCTTTTGCGACAGGCGCTGCGGCTTGCACTTCCGGGCGCACTGCAGGTGCTTGGGACGCGACGGGAGCGGGGACGAGCTCTTCCTGCGCGGGCACACCGCGCCGTACCCAAAGCGGATACAGGTTCAGCTCACGCAGTACCTGCTCATCCCGAACGTTCACAACCCTCTCCCCATCAATATCGCATCTTCACGACCACCATTCTTTTGATAGTAATCGCGGCGTAGTCCGATGTCACTAAAGCCCGCACTGCGGTACAGGGCGATAGCGGACCGGTTCGACGCGCGCACTTCCAACACCATGCGTCGCATCTCTTTTTTTCTGGCCAGTGCCAGCATCTCATTCAACAACCTCTTGCCCTGCCCTTTGCGTTGTTGCAAAGAAGCGATGGCGATATCCAGCAACTCTGCTTCATCTACCGCCAGCATCATCACCGCGTAACCGATCACTTCCTGTGTTTCTGATTCATATACCTTGCACTGATATTTGCTGCGCAATGCGTCGCTGAAATTACCCGGCGTCCAAGGATGCTCATGCACTGCACGCTCGATGGCCAACACAGCATCCAGATCAGCCTCTGTCATATCGCGCAGGATCATTTTCAAACAACCGTTCGCACTGAGCTTGTCGAAGTGGAACGCTCGTCCTCCCGTTCGCGTGTGGTCAATGCGACCTTGTCACGCAAATAGAGCGGCAAAGCCAGCGCGGCATCCACCGCGTTCCCCTTTTTAAATTCAACGGCTGCCAGTTTTACTACCGCCTCTGCCAGCGGTACGGCTTGCGCATCCACACCATCCATGTGCGCGGCATAGCGCTGCTGCAACATTTCGCTCACCGCAAAACCGCTCCCGCAACCGAACCAGCCTTCCCCATCGATGATCGGTGCCTCTTCGGCCTTGCACAGGCACGGCGCCACGACTGTCTGCCAGACATCGCCCTGCTTCTGATACGCCGCCAGATACAGCTCGCCCATGCGCGCATCCAGCGCGGCGATGACTTTATCCTTGCCAGCTGCCTCGGCCAGCGCCTGCAAGGTGCACACGCCCACCACATTCACATCGACACCGAACGCCAAACCTTGAGCCACGCCGCAGGCGATGCGCACACCGGTGAACGAACCTGGCCCTTTACCGAAAGCGATGCCATCCACTTCCTTGATCTTGCATCCCGCGTCTTTCAGCACAGCATCCACCATCGCCATCAGCACTTCGGAATGTTTCTGCCCCACCCTCTCACTGCGCGCACTGACCACACCGTCCTGCCACAGGGCAACGGAGCAATATTCGGTGGAAGTTTCTATTGCGAGCAGCTTCATTCGGCGAGCAACAATACGACGGCTTGTGCCGCGATACCTTCGCCACGTCCGGTGTAACCCAGCTTTTCGGTGGTGGTGGCCTTCACATTGACGGCGCTCTTTTCCAAGCGCAGATCGGCAGCGATGTTTTCGACCATAGTATGAATATGCGGCGCCATCTTGGGCGCTTGCGCGATGATGGTGGCATCCACATTAGCCACGCGGTAACCTGCTTCACGTACCAGATGCAGCGTCTCGCGCAGCAGGATGCGACTGTCGATGTTCTTGAACTTGGCGTCGGCATCAGAAAAGTGCCTGCCGATGTCACCCAGCGCCGCCGCGCCCAGCAGCGCATCACAGATGGCATGCAGCAACACATCTGCATCCGAATGTCCGAGCAGCCCCTTCTCATAAGGAATGTCCACCCCGCCGATGATGAGCTTGCGGTCCGCGACCAGTTGATGGACGTCGAATCCTTGTCCAATACGCATAATTATTTCCTTTTTTGTAGCAGCAGTTCCGCCAGTTCGATGTCCTGCGGATAGGTCACCTTGAAGTTGCTGCTGTCACTCGCCACCAGTTTCGGCTGAAACCCCATCGCCTCGATAGCCGAGGCCTCGTCAGTCACAGTCGCGCAACGTGCCAAGGCTTCGGCCAGCAGTCCGGCGCGGAACATCTGTGGTGTCTGTGCCTGCCACAGGCCTTCGCGCGGTTCAGTATGGGCGATACGCTGCTGCGCATCACTACGCTTGAGTGTATCCGCCACCGGCACAGCGAGGATGCCCCCCACCGCATCGTCACGCAGTTCCGCGATCATGCGTGTCAGCAGATGCGTGCTCAAACAGGGGCGCGCCGCATCATGCACCAGCACCCAATCATCCGGCTCCAACTCGGATGCGAGGAAGCCATTGGAGACGCTCTCGGCACGCGTCGCACCACCGCAATACAGCGGCTCCAGTTTTCCTGCGCAATGCGACCAGTCGTAACGGGCGAAATATTCATCATCGGGGGCCAGCACCACGAACACCGTTTTGATCTGCGGACTGGAACACAAAGTCGTGAGCGCGTGCCAGATCATGGGGCGACCAGCCAGGTCGAGATATTGCTTTGGCAGTTCGTGGCCCATACGGGCACCGAAGCCGGCGGCGGGAACTAGAGCGTGAAATTCAGACATGGACGAATTGTAAAACAGGCGTGACCGCCACGTGGCTTATAATGCGCACCCTTTGTCGCAGGCTGTTCCAATGTTGTTCGATTCGAAGCACCCATCTCCCCGTTACACCCACCTAACCGGCTCGTCCGATGCACTGGCGCTGGCCCAGCTCGCGCCGCAGAAGTCACCGTTAGTGGTGATCGCCGCCAACGCGCTGGAAGCACAACGACTGGTGGAGGAGATGCCGTTCTTCGATCCGAGCCTGAAAGTGCACCTACTGCCGGACTGGGAGACCCTGCCCTACGACCACTTCTCGCCGCACCAAGATCTGATCTCTGAACGTCTGGCGACCTTGCACCACATCCGCACCAACGCCTGCGATGTGGTCATCGTGCCCATCACCACCGCGCTGTACCCGCTGCCGCCGGTGAGTTACATGGCGGCTTACACTTTCTTCCTAAAAAAGGGCGAAGCGCTCGATCTGGACGGATTCCGTCAGCAAATGACACTAGCCGGTTACACCCATGTGCAGCAGGTGCTGACGCCGGGTGAATACTGCGTGCGCGGCGGATTGATCGACCTGTTCCCCATGGGCAGTGCGCTGCCGTTCCGTATCGACCTATTCGACGATGAGATCGAGACCATCGCCACCTTCGACGTGGATACCCAGCGTACTTTGTACCCGGTGCCGGAGATCCGTCTGCTGCCGGCTCGCGAATTCCCGATGGATGACAAAGGTCAGGCCACCTTCCGCCAGAACTTCCGCGAGCACTTCGAAGGCGACCCGTCCAAGTCGCGCATCTACAAGGACGTGAGCAAAGGCATCGCCCCGGCTGGTATCGAGTATTACCTGCCGCTATTCTTCGAGCAGACCGCGACCCTGTTCGACTACCTGCCGACCAACGCCACACTGTGCATGCACCACGATGTCGATGCCGCTATCCAGCAGTTCGCGCAGGATGCCGCCTCGCGCTACAACTTGCTGCGCGGCGACCCGCAGCATCCCTTGCTGGAAACCAAAGAACTGTTCCTGAATGCAGAGCAGTTCTTCGTGAAAGCAAAAGATTTTGCGCGAATGGACATCGCCACCAATGACAGCGGTGCGAATGCCACGCCCTGCCCCACTGCCGCCATCCCGGCCATCGCGGTGGACCGCCGCGCCGAAATCCCCACCCAGAAGTTCGCCGACTTCCTGCGCGACTACGAGGGGCGCGTGCTGTTGCTGGCCGACAGTCTGGGCCGCCGCGAGATCATGTCCGGCTACCTTGAAGAATATGGACTGCAACCAGTGGTCTGCGAAGACTATGCAAGCTTCCTCACCAGCAATGAAAAGTTCATGCTCGGTGTCGCCACGGTCGGTGGCGGCTTCATCCTCGAAAAAGACAAATTCGCCATCGTCACCGAGAGCGAGCTGTACGCCACGCCTGCCCGCGCACGCATCACCCGCACCGCCAAGAAGAGCAATGTTGAAGGCATGCTGCGCGACCTGTCCGAGCTCAAGCCGGGCGATCCGGTGGTGCATGAGCAGCACGGCATCGCGCGCTATCACGGTCTGGTCAATCTGGACATGGGCGAAGGCGAGAACGAGTTCCTGCTGCTGGAATATGCGGACGAGGCCAAGCTGTATGTGCCGGTGTCGCAACTGCATGTCATCAGCCGCTACAGCGGCGGCGCACCCGAGACCGCACCATTGCACAAGCTGGGCAGCGGCGCGTGGGACAAGGCCAAGCGCCGCGCCATGCAACAGGTGCGCGACACCGCCGCCGAACTGCTGAACATCTACGCCCAGCGCGCCCTGCGCAAAGGCCATGCATTCAAGTTCAACTATCACGACTACGAGGCCTTTGCCGCCGGCTTCGGTTTCGAGGAGACCGCCGACCAGGCCGCCGCCATCGAAGCCGTCATCCTCGACCTGCAATCCGGCAAGCCGATGGACCGCCTGATCTGCGGCGACGTCGGCTTCGGCAAGACCGAGGTCGCGCTGCGCGCCGCCTTCATCGCCGCCATGGAAGGCAAGCAGGTCGCCGTGCTGGCACCGACCACGCTGCTGGTCGAGCAGCACTTCCAGAACTTCTCCGACCGCTTCGCCGACTTCCCCATCAAGCTCGCCGAGCTGTCGCGCTTCCGTTCCACCAAGGAGACCACGCAGGCGCTGAAGGACTTGGCGGATGGCAAGGTGGACATCGTCATCGGCACGCACAAGCTGATCCAGAAGGATGTGAAGTTCCACAATCTAGGCTTGGTCATCCTCGACGAGGAGCACCGTTTCGGCGTGCAACAGAAAGAACGTCTGAAGGCATTGCGTGCAGAAGTCGATGTGCTCACGCTCACCGCCACGCCCATCCCAAGAACCTTGGCCATGTCGCTGGAAGGTCTGCGCGACTTCTCGGTGATCGCCACAGCGCCGCAGCGCCGTCTGTCCATCAAGACCTTTGTCAGCAACTACAGCGCGGGCGTGATCCGCGAGGCCGTGCTGCGCGAACTGAAGCGCGGCGGACAGGTGTACTTCCTGCACAACGAAGTGGACACCATGCCCAACATGCTGGAGAAGTTGACCGAGCTACTGCCCGAGGCGCGCATCCGCATGGCGCACGGCCAGATGGGCGAGCGCGAGCTGGAAGCGGTGATGCGCGACTTCACCCACCAGCGCTTCAATGTGCTGCTGTGCTCCACCATCATCGAGACCGGCATCGATGTGCCCACCGCCAACACCATCATCATGAACCGCGCCGACCGCTTCGGCCTCGCGCAGCTACACCAGTTGCGCGGCCGCGTCGGACGCTCGCACCATCAGGCCTATGCCTACCTGCTGGTGGACAGCAAGGACGGCCTCACCGCACAAGCCAAGAAACGCCTCGAAGCCATTCAGGCCATGGAGCAACTGGGCAGCGGTTTCTATCTCGCCATGCACGACCTGGAGATTCGCGGCGCGGGCGAAGTGCTGGGTGAATCGCAAAGCGGCGAGATGCAGGAGATCGGCTTTTCGCTGTACAACGACATGCTCAACGCCGCCATCAAATCGCTGAAGTCCGGCAAGGAGCCGGACATGGCGCACCCGCTCGGCGTGACCACCGAGATCAACCTGCACACCCCCGCCCTGTTGCCGGACGAATACTGCGGTGACATCCATCAACGCCTGGTCATCTACAAACGCCTCGCCAACTGCGAATCGCAACAAGACCTGGACGACATGCAGCAAGAACTCATCGACCGTTTCGGCCTGCTCCCCGAACCCGCGCAGACCCTGTTCGACTGTCACCGCCTGCGCATCCTCGCCAAGCCGCTGGGCATCAGCAAGGTGGATGCATCCAGCGAAGCGATCCAGATCCAGTTCGTCCCCGAACCGCCCATCGATCCGATGAAGATCATCACCATGATCCAGAGCAAACGGCACATCAAGATGGCCGGTCAGGACAAGCTGCGCATCGAGTTGAAATATGGGGAGTTGAAACAGCGGGTGCTGGCGATTGTGAATTTCTTTAAGGAATTGTCTTGAAGCTCATTTCTTCAACCCGCGCTCACAACGCTGAATATCGCTCATGAACGCTGTCGACTGGATAGGCAGCGTCGCTGCGACACTGACCACCACCGCGTTCATACCGCAAGCGCTGAAGGTATGGCACACGCGACACACCGCTGACATCTCGTTGGGTATGTATGCCATGTTCACGCTTGGCGTCGCATCATGGCTGGCATACGGCATCCTGCTGGAGGCATGGCCCATCATCATCGCCAACAGCATCACACTGGTGCTGGCCGGCGCTGTATTGGTGATGAAGATACGCTTCGGCTAAGAGATCAACCCTGCGCACCCTTTGCACCGTGCAATGCCCACCATTCCTGTCGCTGTTTCTTATCCATGAACGTCCAGGCTAACAAGCGGCTCTTTTTATGGCCTTGCGACATCTCTATGGTGCGGCTATCCACCGCACAAAAATGCTGAAGCGCATCGTAGGCCCGCGGCAGGCTGGCGGATTTTGAGATCAGGGTGGTGAACCACAGGCAGTGGTCACCGCCGTCGGCGCTTTCTTCGATCATGCGAGTAACGAAAGCTTCTTCCCCGCCTTCGCAACACAACTCCATACTTTGTCCGCCGAAGTTCAGTACCGGCTTCTTGTGCTTGTTGTTCTCCTTGCCGAGGTTCTGCCATTTGCGTTGTGAGCCTTTGCGGGCTTCGGCGAGCGAGGCATGGAACGGCGGGTTGCTCAGGGTGAGTGCGAAGTATTCATCGGCGTAGGTGACGCCGGAGAAGACGTCCGCGGTCGAGGATTGCAGGCGCAGTTCGATGGCGTTGCTCAACTTGTTGGCATCAACGATGTGCTGGGCGTTCGCCAGCGCGACTTCGTCCACATCGGTGCCTACAAATTTCCAGCCGTATTCGGCATGGCCGATGATCGGATAGATACAGTTCGCGCCCACGCCGATATCGAGCACGTGTACCGCATCACCGCGCGGGATCTCACCGCCATTGCTCTCGGCCAGCAGATCGGCGAGATAGTGGATGTAATCGGCACGGCCGGGAATGGGCGGACACAGATACTGCTCGGGGACGTCCCATTCCTTGATGTGGTAATGCTGTTTCAGCAGTGCGCGGTTGAGCGCTTTCACGGCTGCAGGATCGACGAAGTCGATGGATTCATTGCCATATTTGTTCACTGACACGAAGGCGGCCAGCTCGGGGCTGCACGCGATAAGTTGCGCGAAGTCGTAACGTTCCCGATGCTGATTGCGCGGGTGCAGATTGGTTTTGGTTGCGGCTTGGGTCATGACAGGAATAGCGAATGAACACAAATGTGACGGCGTGCCATTCTATACAACTGGGCGGCAACCTCTGTCTATATTCATGGCAGAAGTTAACTTCCCTTATCACCCCGGCTGCCGATGCACTAAAATAAGCCCCCTTTGAATCACGAACAACCACCCGTCCCCATCGGACTTGACTTGCACATGAACCTCATCCTCCAAGCCCTGCATCCTATCCCTTCCGTTCAAGTCGAACACATCGCCAGCCTTGCCGCAGCGGAGCGTATCGAGCAGATCACCCCGCACGCCTACCGTCTGCGCGGTGCCGAACCGCACGAGATCATCGGGGCGTATTGCTTTGAACACCAGATCGACTTCGGCTATGTCCCACAGGGCAAACACCTGAGTGATTTCGGCTTGCTGGTGATGGATATGGATTCGACGCTGATCAGCATCGAGTGCATCGACGAGATCGCCGACATGCAGGGCCTCAAGCCGCAGGTGGCGGAGATCACCGAGGCCGCGATGCGCGGCGAGATCGAATTCGCCGAGAGCCTGCGCCGCCGCGTGGCCTTGCTGGCGGGACTGGATGAATCCGCTTTACTGCGCGTGTACGACGAGCGTTTACAACTCAATCCCGGTGCGGAAACCATGCTCGCCGCCATGAAGCAGCACGGCATCAAAACGATGCTGGTATCCGGCGGTTTCGTGAACTTCACCGAGCGTTTGAAACAACGTCTCGGCCTCGACTACGCTCATGCCAACACGCTGGAGATCGTGGACGGCAAGCTCACCGGCAAGGTACTGGGCGACATCGTGGATGCTCAGGCCAAGGCCGACTGTCTGAACCGCGTGCGCGAAGAACTGGACCTCAACCGCGAACAGGTGATCGCCATGGGCGATGGCGCGAACGATCTGAAGATGATGTCGCAGGCGGGTGTCAGCGTGGCATATCACGCCAAACCTGTGGTGCGAGCGCAGGCGAGCTACGCGCTGAACTTCGTCGGACTGAACGGACTGTCCGCACTTTTAGAGCAGGCATGAGTTCATACCTGATGCAGCGTATTGGCCGGGCAGACTGACGTTCGCGATACGCTGCAACCGCAACTATAGTTATCGGGCACGGAGTGCGATTTCCGGCATCGCCTCCAAAGTTTTTCTCAGCGCCTTGTTGCGATACATCGCATCGTCCGCGGCATCGATCAATTCCATCCCGCTCACGCCATCCGCGGGATAGAAAGCCACTCCGGCACTGATGCCCAGTTCCAAAATATGACCGCGCACCTCGAACGGGCGGGACAAGGCTTCAGATATCTTGCGGATCACCCGCTCCGCATCCGCTGTACTCTCTGCATCAGCGAGCAGGATGGCAAATTCGTCACCACCGAGACGGGCCACCGTATCACTCTCGCGCACACCGCTCTCGATGCGTACCGCCGCCAGCTTCAGCACCACATCCCCGACACGGTGGCCGAACCGGTCGTTGATTGGCTTGAAGTTATCCAGGTCGAGGAAGATCACAGCAAAGCTGCACTGCTCCCGCTTTGCCATCACCAGCACGTGTGCCAGCCTGTCGTTAAACAACTGACGGTTGGGCAAACCGGTCAGCGGATCGTGATAGGCCATTTGCATCGGGCGCAACTGGAAATTCAGCATGAAAGGGACGCAGATGATCGCAAGCAATCCGGCATCCGCCATGGCGCGTATCCAGACTGGATACCCGGAAGCCTCCATCATCGGATCGACGGTCATCATCAGCAACATCTCCGCCAAAGCGACCAAACCCAGCAAAATAAAGAAGTGACGCATCGGGATATGCTGATTCAAACTGACCTCCGTTTTCATGTGTCGCCACTAGGCACTGATTTCAAACTCTACGCACATTGAATACAAACAAACACCCCTATTTTTCCTCGGAAATATATTGTGGAAATTTCCATCCCTGACCGGGCCGGATTGGGCTATCTTTACAAGCCGGAATCACGCAACAAAAGGCATCCCCCCATGACGCAAGAGATCAGCACCGAAGTCCTCCTGGAAAAATACGCGGAAGCAGACGAGAGCACGGTGCAAGACGTGCGCCGCCGCGTAGCGCGCGGATTGGCCCAATCCGAAAATCCTGAACAACGCGCACACTGGGAAGAGACTTTCTTTCAGGCGCAGGAGAACGGTTTCGTACCTGCCGGACGCATCAACTCCGCCGCCGGATTGAAGATACAAGCCACGCTGATCAACTGCTTCGTGCAACCGGTGGGTGATGCCATCTCCGGTTTCAGCAACGGCCGGCCCGGCATTTACGATGCGCTGCAACAAGCCGCAGAGACCATGCGCCGCGGCGGTGGCGTGGGTTATGACTTCTCCACCATCCGCCCCGAAGGCGCGCATGTCAAAGGCACCAACTCGCGCGCCAGCGGCCCCATCTCCTACATGCGCGTTTTCGACCGTTCTTGCGAGACCGTGGAATCGGCTGGTGCACGGCGCGGCGCACAGATGGGCGTGCTGCGTTGCGACCATCCCGACATCGAAAAATTCATCAGTGCCAAAGACAAAGGCGACCTGCGCAACTTCAACATCTCGGTCGGCGTGACCGATGCCTTGATGCAGGCGGTAGAGAACGACGAAGAGTTCGAACTGGTGCATATCGCCCAGCCCTCCGATGCGATCAAAGAAGCCGGTGCAACGCAACGTGCCGACGGCAAGTGGATATACCGAAAAGTACGCGCTACCGATCTATGGAAACAGATCATCGAAAGCACCTACGACCACGCCGAACCGGGTGTGCTGTTCATCGACCTGATGAACCGCGACAACAACCTGTCGTATTGCGAGGTGATCGAGGCCACCAATCCTTGCGTCACTGCCGATACCTGGGTGATGACGGATGATGGTGCGCGGCAGGTGCACGAACTGATCGGTCAGTCTTTCAAAGCAGTCGTAGACAGCAAGTGCTATCCGACCGAATCGCAAGGCTTCTTCTTCACCGGCAATAAACCGGTGCTGCGCCTCAACACGAGCGAAGGCCATAGCTTGCGCCTGACTGCCGACCATCGGATATTGCGTGTTTCCAGAATGACGCGTTACGTGCGCGAAACGGAATGGGTCAAAGCGGGTGAACTGAAACCGGACGACCAGATCGTGCTGCACGATCATCGCGCACTGAACGCATGGGAAGGCGCGCACACAGAAGACGAAGGCTACCTGATCGGCCTGCTGATCGGTGATGGCACACTAAAAACTGACAAGGCCGTGCTGAGTGTGTGGGATGCCGGTGCGCTCAAGACCGCCAACGGTGAGGATATCCAACCTTCGAACGCGATCGCCAGCGTGATGCTGGCGGCGGAACAGGCTGCGCGCACGCTGCCGCACCGTGCCGATTTCAAAGGTTGGCAGCGACCGGTAGACGGGCGCGGCGAATTCCGTCTGGCGACCGGCGCTTTGCGTTTACTCGCACTGGAACTGGGGCTGACACCCGGCAATAAACGTTTCACGTCGACAATAGAAGCCGCCTCCTCCGATTTTTATCGCGGCGTATTGCGCGGCATGTTCGATGCAGATGGCTCGGTGCAGGGAACGCAGGAGAAAGGTGTCAGCGTACGCCTGACACAGACCGACCTTGGCAACCTGCAAACTGTACAGCGCATGCTGCAACGTCTCGGCATCGTGTCGGCGATCTATCGGAATCGTCGCCCAGCTGGCATGAAGGTATTGCCTGACGGCACAGGCAGCAGCAAAGAATATGCCTGCCAGGCATTGCACGAACTCATCATCAGCGGCGACAACCTCGCACACTATGCGGAACGAATCGGCTTTGCCGATAGCGAGAAGATGGACAAGCTCAAAGCATCTCTGGCGAGTTATCAGCGCAAACAGAATACTGAACGCTTCGTCGCCACGGTTGCTTCTCTGGAAGAAGATGGCGTGGAAGATGTGTACGACGTGACCGTGGCCGAAGTACACGCCTTTGATGCCAACGGTTTGTATGTGCACAACTGCGCTGAGCAACCCCTGCCCCCATACGGCTGCTGCTGCCTCGGCTCCATCGACCTGACGCGCATGGTGAAGAATCCTTTCAGCAATCACGCAGGCTTCGACCACGAACCGTTCAAGCAACTGGTGCGCACCTCGATCCGCATGCTGGACAACGTATTGGACGTGACCGCCTGGCCCTTGCCGGAACAGCAGGAAGAAGCGCGCAGCAAACGCCGCGTCGGGCTTGGCTACACCGGATTGGGCGATGCGCTGGCGATGCTGGGCCTGCGTTACGACACCGACGAGGCACGTGATTTCGCAGCTGACATCACGCGCATCATGCGCGACGAAGCTTATGAAGCTTCCATCGAACTGGCCAAAGAACGCGGGGCGTTCCCCTTGCTGGAAGCGGATAAATATCTTTCCGCTCCGCGCTTCGCTTCACGCTTACCGGACGAACTCAAAGACAAGATCCGCACGCACGGCCTGCGCAACAGCCACCTGCTCTCCATCGCCCCCACCGGCACCATCTCGCTGGCCTTCGCTGACAACGCATCGAACGGAATCGAGCCGCCCTTCTCCTGGTTCTACACGCGCAAGAAGCGCATGCCGGACGGCAGCACCAAGGACTATCAGGTGGAAGACCACGCTTGGCGCTTGTACAAAAAACAAGGCGGCGACACCAACAACTTGCCGGAATCGTTCGTCACCGCGTTGGAGATCAGTGCCATCGACCACATGAAGATGGTGGCCGCCGTCGCGCCATTTATTGACACCTCGATCAGCAAGACGGTCAACGTGCCCGCCGACTATCCCTACGAGGACTTCAAAGACCTCTATACCGAAGCATGGAAGGCAGGCCTGAAAGGTCTGGCGACCTACCGCCCGAACAGCGTGTTAGGTTCGGTGCTGTCGGTCACGCCCGAGAAGAAGGAAGAAGAACAACCGCAGGACTTCGTGTTTGATCAGGATAGACGCATCGTGCTGGAGACTACGCCCAAGCCTGCGCTGGCCTCGCTGCGCTGGCCGGGTCGCCCTGACCTTCCAGCCGGTAGCGAAGGTTGGGTGTCGCAGGTGGTGAAACATCCGTTGGGCAGTTTCGTCGCTTTCGTGTCGCACACCACCAACGGCTGCAACCACCCGTTCGAAGTGTGGGTGAACGGTTCCGAGCAACCGCGCGGTCTGGGTGCGCTGGCGAAGTCCTTGTCGATGGACATGCGCACGCGCGATCCGGTGTGGATACGCATGAAGCTGGAGATGCTGATGAAGTCGGCAGGTGACGATGGCTTCGATATGCCGATGCCGCCCGATGGCGAGCTGAAGTACATGCCCAGTCTGGTGGCCGCATTCGCATATCTGCTGAAATACCGCATCGAACAATTGGGCGCGCTGGAGATCTGCGACGACATCACCACGCCGATGATGGATGCGTTGTTTGCCAAGAAGGAACCCAAGACCGGCGTGGACGGCACCATGAGCTGGACGGTGGACATCTCCAACGCAGGCAGCGGCGACGACTTCGTGCTGGGTTTGAAAGAATTGGTACTGCCAGACGGTCAGCGCCGTCCGTACTCCATGTGGTTGTCCGGCGTGTATCCGCGCGCACTCGATGGTCTGTGCAAAGTATTGAGCTTGGACATGCGCGTGATCGACCCGGCCTGGATCGGCATGAAGCTGCGCAAGCTGCTCAACTTCGGCGAACCGCTGGGTGACTTCATGGCACGCGTGCCGGGCGGCGCGAAGATGGAGAGTTACCCCTCCACCGTGTCCTATGTGGCGCAACTCATCATCCACCGTTTCGCCATGCTCGGCATCCTCGATGAACACGGCTATCCGGTGCAGCAGATGGGCGTGCTGGAGATACCCGAAGGCCAGATCAAACCCACCACCGTCAAACCGCTGGCGGGCAAACACTGCAAGGAGTGCGGCAACGCCACGCTGATCAAAAAAGACGGCTG
The DNA here is from genome assembly GCA_018814405.1 of Gammaproteobacteria bacterium. Taxonomy (GTDB): domain Bacteria; phylum Pseudomonadota; class Gammaproteobacteria; order Burkholderiales; family Gallionellaceae; genus Sideroxyarcus. The sequence goes on along the minus strand of JAHIZO010000004.1, from coordinate 220,831 downwards.
CGAGTTCTGCACCAGTTGCGGCGCCATCGGGGCCTGCGGTTGATATGTAACAAATCCAAGGTTGAACGTACCGCCTGAGTGCGGTACGGTCTAGCCCTGTGAACACCAACCCATTTCCCGCCTCAAAAATGATCCGCCTCTGCCTCAAACTTTGCCTGCTGCTTCTCGCCCTGCCTGCTTATGCCGCCCTGCCGATGGCATCCAACGTACCCGGTGGCGTCGCGCTCATCCCATTGGGTGCTGTCATAGAAAATGCACAGCCACCTCAAGCATGGCTGGAAGAGCAGCCCATCCTCGTGACGGCGGATAAAGGAAAATGGTTCGCAGTGGTCGGCTTGCCGCTGGATATGAAGACCGGCTTGTATACCTTGCGTGCCGAGAGCAATGCAGAATCGACAACGATCGCATTCAAGGTAAAGCCCAAGAAATATCCCGAACAGCACATCACCCTGAAAGACAAAGGCAAGGTGGAACTCTCCGACGAAGATGCAAAACGGGCCGTGGCTGAGATTGCGCTCATCAAACAACTCAAGCTGCACTGGCAGCCAAGTCCTGACACCGACCCCAGCTTCATACTCCCTGCAAAAGGCAGACTGTCCGGAAAATTCGGCTCACGTCGAGTCTTCAACGGACAGCCCCGCGCACCGCATGCCGGCATCGATGTCGCCGTTCGTAAAGGCAGCAAAGTCGTCGCCAGCGCCCATGCCAAGGTGCTCGCAGTCGGTGACTATTTCTTCAACGGCAAGACCATCTTCCTCGATCACGGCAACGGCCTGATCACCATGTACTGCCATCTGGATCGCATCGACGTCAGTGAACAAGAGTCGGTACGCAAAGGACAGCAGATCGCCCTGTCCGGAAAAAGCGGCCGCGCTACCGGCCCACATTTGCACTGGAGCGTCATCCTCAACGGTGCGATGGTAGACCCGCAACTATTCCTTCCACGCTCGCAACGATAAGGCTGACACACAGCCGGCAGACCCCATTCCGAGTGGGGCTGATGGTGTAGAATCGCGCCTGCAAAAAATATTACAGGCGCGGGCGGTCAATGACCGGATCGCACCGATACGGAGAGAGAGTAAACTTCATGTCATGCTACCCATTGCTGTCGACAGCCATTGTCGCGGCCGCTAAAGGAGGGATGTCATGATCCCGTCCGCCCCCTTTGAAGGCGCAGAACATGCCGGAGTCGCACGTGCGCTGACCTGGCGCTACGCAATCGCGCTCACGCTGGTGGCGACGCTGTCGACTGCGGCCTGGATCAGCCTCGATCTAGTGATCACCGAGCAGAAGAGTACGGCGGCGGTGGTCAACGTCAGCGGACGCCAGCGCATGCTGAGCCAGCGCACCGCGCTGTTCTCCAACCTGCTGGCGGATGCGCGCAAGAACGAGCGCCCTGCCTTCCGCGCCAAATTGCAGGATGCCATCGACCTGATGGATGTCTCGCATCAGGCCCTGATCCACGGTGATCTCGAGATGGGATTGCCCGACCACATGTCCCCGACTGTATACGCCATGTATTTCGACGCTCCGGACGCGCTGGACACGCAGGTGGAGACCTATATCAAGTCGGTACGCGATCTGCTGCGGCTGGACGACGGCGAGTTGCACCACGACCACCCCTTGCTGAAATACATCACCCGCACCGCGCCGGGCCCGCTGGTCGTCGCACTCGATAACATGGTGCAGCAATACCAGATGGAGGGAGAAACATCGGTCGCGCGCCTGAAGCAGGCAGAGACCCTGTTCTGGATGTTCACCCTGCTATTGCTGCTGCTGGAAGCGGCACTGATCTTCCATCCCTTCACCCACCATGTCAGGATCATCATCACCAAGCTGCAGAAGGTGACCGACGAGTTGCGCCTGCATCAGGAGCATCTGGAGGCACTGGTTCGGAAACGCACGAACGAGCTGGAGCACCGGGGCGAAGAATTGGCCGAGAGCGAGGAGAAGTTCCGCCTGATCAGCACCTTCGCCAAAGACGCCATCGTGATCGTCGGTCCGGACGAGCACATCATCTACTGGAACCCGGCTGCCGAGGCGATCTTCGGCCATACCGCCGACGAAGTGATCGGGCAGAACCTGCATGTGTTGCTGACGCCGGAAAGCTACCGCGATCAGGCACACAGCGGCTTCAGCCGCTTCCGCCACAGCGGCGAGGGCGACATCATCGGCCGCACGTTCGAGATCCGCGCACTGCGCAAGAGCGGCGAGGAGTTTCCGGTCGAGCTATCGATCTCCGCCTTCCGCCTGCGCGACAGCTGGCACGCACTGGGCATGATTCGCGACATCACCGAGCGCAAGCATGCGGAAGATGCCCTGCGTATCACCGCCAGCGTGTTCGATAACAGCCAGGAAGCCATCCTGATCACCGACACCAAGAATGACATTGTAGACGTCAACCCGGCCTTCCTCGACATCACCGGCTACAGCCGCGAAGAGGTATTGGGCAACAATCCCCGCATACTCAGTTCGGGACGCCATGATCGCGATTTCTACGCCGATATGTGGCGCACCATCAAACGTGACAAAGCATGGCGCGGCGAGATATGGAACCGGCGCAAGACGGGCGAGATCTATGCCGAGCTGCTGTCCATCTCCGCCATCTGCGACGAAGCAGGCAAGGTACAACGCTATGTCGGCGTGTTCTCCGATATCAGCCATCTGAAAGAACATGAGGCTGAACTCAGCCGCATCGCCCATTACGACGCGCTGACCGGCATCCCCAACCGGGTGCTGTTGGCCGACCGCATGAAACAGGCCATCGCACAGACCGCGCGCGAACAGAACATGGTGGCGATCTGCTATCTCGATCTGGACGGCTTCAAGCACATCAACGACACACTGGGACACGATGCAGGCGATATGGTGCTGATCGAAATCTCCAAGCGCATCGGGCACACCCTGCGCGGCGGCGATACCGTTGCCCGTCTGGGCGGTGATGAGTTCGTGGTGGTACTGCTTGGCCTGGAAAGAGGAGAAGAATGTGTGGTAACACTGGAACGTCTGCTGGCCACCATCGCCGAGCCGATCCTGATCAAGGAACACTCATTGGCGCTGAGCACCAGCATCGGCGTGAGCATCTACCCGCTGGACGAAGAAGATCCGGACACGCTGCTGCGACATGCCGACCAGGCCATGTATGTGGCGAAGCAATCCGGCAAGAACCGTTTCCACATCTACGACCCCGCGCTGGACATGCGCACCCGCACCCAGCACGCCTTCCTCAACAGCATCCGTGACGGCCTGCAACAACAGCAGTTCGAACTGCACTACCAGCCCAAGGTAGACCTGCGTACACGCCAACTGGCCGGTGCCGAAGCACTGATCCGCTGGCGTCACCCGCAGCGCGGTCTGCTGTTGCCATCCGAGTTCCTGCGCCCCATCGAGAACACCGAGTTGGACATCGAGCTCGGCGACTGGGTGATCGCCAGCACGCTGGCCCAGCTTGACCGCTGGCACCATGCGGGGCTGGATATCGAGATCAGTATCAATATCTCTGCCCACCATCTTGAGTCGCGCGGCTTCGCAAAACATCTGCAGCACCAGCTGGCACGCCACCCCGACCTGCCGCCCGGCAGGCTCCAGATAGAGGTGCTGGAAACCGCAGCCCTGAACGACATCGCCATCGTGCGTGATGTGATCGAGGCCTGCCGCAAGTTCGGCGTGCGCTTCGCGCTGGATGACTTCGGCACCGGCTACTCCTCACTGTCCTACCTGAGCGGGCTGCCGGTGGACGTGCTCAAGATCGACCAGTCCTTTGTGCGCGACATGCTCACCGACAAGGGCGACATGGCCATCGTGCAGGGCATCATCGGTCTGGCGCACGCGTTCAAACGTCAGATCGTGGCGGAAGGCATCGAAACCGAGGCACACTACCGCGCCCTGCTCGACATGGGTTGCACCCATGGCCAAGGCTTCCTGATCGCGCACCCGATGCCGGCTGATGCACTGATACACTGGAATTTCGCATGATGCCCATATCCCGCATCGATACAGCCTACACAAGTTGCAGCATTGACAAGCCTTCCCCCTTGTCAGTGGCCGGAAAGGAGTGTTCATGAACGCATCGCCTCAGCTACGCCAAGCACTGGAGCGCATCAACTCGCTTCCGCCCGTTCCTCAGGTCGCGCAACGCATCCTGTCGCTGAAGATCAACAGCGACGAGGGCGAGCGCGCCCTGCTGCAACTGATCGAACAAGACCCGGTCATCCTGGCCAAGGTGATCGGACTCGCCAATTCCCCATTGTTCGGCACCAACCGCAAGATACTCAGCCTGCATGACGCGGCGGCGATCCTCGGCAGCAAGCGCCTAAAGATGGTCGCGCTCAGTTTCGCCATGATGGCGGCCATGACACGCAAGACGGGCGGCCATCTGGATATGCGCAAACTGTGGCAACACAGCCTGTCCGTCGCGCTGACCATGGACACCCTCGCCCGGTTCATGCCGCGCGAGCTGCGCCCATCCGACGAGGAGATCTATCTGGCCGGTCTGCTGCACGACATCGGCTTCATGGTGCTGGATTACCTAGACCCCAATCTGAGCGACCGTTTCCATGCACGTCTGGCCGAGTCACCCGGCTGTACCGTTGAGGAGATCGAAGCCGAGATGCTGGAGACCAGCCACGGCGAGCTGGGCGCGGAACTGGCGCGTCACTGGAACCTGCCGGAATCTGTCGCCACGGTGCTGCGCCACCACCACACGCCGGACGACCCGCATGCTGCCGCCGGACAACCGCTGGTCAGCATGGCCTGCATGGCCGAAAAACTGCTCCCCACATTCGGTATCGTGGAGCCGGTCATGTCCGAGATCGATGAACACACATGGCTGGCGTTGGGCATCGATCCGGCACGGGCGGATGATGTCCGCAGCAGTGTGTTGAAACATGCACGTGAAGTACAAGCCGCGACGCAAACTTGACCGACCCGCGCGATGAGACACGCCCAGCCGCCCAACTACCTTGCAGGCTACCCCGCCCCACTGGTCGAGCAGATAAAACAACTGATCGACCAGGACAAGCTGGCCGACTTGCTACGCAAGAAATATCCGGTCACGCATGATGTACGCACCGACAAGGCACTGTACGACTATGTGCTGCAACTCAAGAACGAATACCTGCGCAATGCCGGACAACTGAGCCGTGTGCTGTTCGACAGCAAACTGCAAGTGCTGCGCAACGCACTCGGCACGCACACCACCCACTCGCGCGTGCAGGGCTTGAATCTCAAAGCGAAAAAAGAGATACGCATCGCCTCCCTGTTCAAAGAAACCCCGCCCGAGTTCCTGCGCATGATCGTGGTGCACGAACTGGCGCACATGAAACAGCACGAGCACGACAAAGCATTCTACAAACTGTGCATGCACATGGAGCCGGACTACGGGCAACTGGAGTTCGATCTGCGGGTGTATCTGACGTATCGCGACACGGGCGGCAATGCACTGTGGCAAGCCGCAACCTGACTGCCGATAAAGTGCCTAGTGAATCGGGACCGATCCACACTGTTAGAATCACAATCCTTCTCACAACCTCCTAACCAGCCACTCATGACCAATAACCCTCCCGTCACCATCTATCGCAAAGACTACACAGCCCCAGCCTATTGGGTCGACACCGTTGAGATGGGTTTCGATCTCGACCCTGCTGCCACCCGTGTGTCCACGCGCATCACCATGCAGCGCAATAGCGCATCGCCCAATAAGGATGTGGAACTGCTGGGCGACGGTGTGAAGTTGGTGGCCTTGCGCATGAACGGTAAGACGCTGCGCAAAGGAGTGAAGGGGTACTCGATAGCAGACGGGAAGTTGCGCATCGCCAACGCGCCGGACGAGATCACGCTAGAGATCGAGACACTGGTTCAGCCCGAGAAGAACACCTCGATGATGGGGCTGTATATCTCCAACGGTAATTTCTTCACCCAATGCGAAGCAGAAGGTTTCCGCAAGATCACCTGGTTCCCCGATCGTCCGGACGTGATGGCGAAATACACGGTGATGCTGCGTGGTGACAAGAAGAAGTATCCGGTGCTGCTGTCCAACGGCAACCTGATTGAACAGGGCGACCTGCCCAATGGTCGCCACTATGCCAAGTGGGAAGACCCGTTCAAGAAGCCTTCCTATCTGTTCGCACTGGTGGCGGGCAAGCTGGTTTGTCAGGAAGAGAAGTTCAAGCTGAACAGCGGGCGTCGCGTGTTGCTGCAAGTATGGGTGGAGCCGGGCAATCTGGACAAAACGCAGCATGCGATGACCTCGCTCAAGCACAGCATCCGCTGGGATGAGCAACGCTTCGGTCTGGAGTTGGATCTGGACCGCTTCATGATCGTCGCGGTGGGCGATTTCAACATGGGCGCGATGGAGAACAAGGGCCTGAACATCTTCAACACCAAGTATGTGTTGGCCAATCCCCGCATCGCGACCGATACCGATTTCTCCAATATCGAGGCAGTGGTCGGCCATGAATACTTCCATAACTGGACCGGTAACCGCGTGACTTGCCGCGACTGGTTCCAGTTGTCCTTGAAGGAAGGTCTCACCGTGTTCCGTGATCAGGAGTTCTCCGCCGACATGATCGGCACGGACAGCGGTCGCGCGGTGAGTCGCATCGAGAACGTGCGCATGTTGCGCCAGGTGCAGTTTTCCGAAGACGCTGGACCGATGGCCCATGCAGTGCGGCCGGACAGCTTCGTGGAGATCAGCAATTTCTACACGGTCACCATCTATGAGAAAGGTGCCGAAGTGGTGCGCATGTACCAGACCTTGCTGGGGCGTGAGGGCTTCCGCAAGGGCATGGACTTGTACTTTGCAAGGCATGACGGGCAGGCAGTTTCCTGCGACGATTTCCGCGCGGCCATGGCAGACAGCAACGGGCGCGACCTGCGTCAGTTCGAACGCTGGTATAGCCAGCCCGGCACGCCGCATCTCAAAGTGCAAAGCGAATACGATGCCGCCGCACAGACCTACACACTGACGATCAGCCAACGCTGCAAGACCGCTGCCGGGCAAAAGAAACCATTGCCTTTCCATATCCCCGTTGCGGTCGGCCTGCTCAATGCGCGTGGCCGCGACATGGCGCTGCATCTTGATGGCGCGGCCGCTGCGACCCCGGCCCCGACTACTTGCGTGCTGGAGCTGAGCAAAGCAAAACAGACCTTCACCTTTAACAACGTCACCTCAAGACCGACGCCATCCTTGCTGCGCAATTTCTCTGCGCCGGTGGTGATGGAATATGAATACACCGATAAGGAACTGGCGCGCTTGATGGCGCATGACAGCGATGCCTTCAATCGCTGGGAGGCTGGGCAACGCTTGGCGATGCAACGCCTGTTGAAACTGATCAAGCAGGTGCAGGCGGGTGAAGCGCTGACGCTGGATGACATGTTCATCGACGCCATGCGCACCACGCTCAACGACCAGAAGCTCGATCCAGCATTCATTGAGGTGGTGCTGACGCTACCTTCGGAATCGATGCTGGCCGAACAGTGCAAAGTGATCGACCCGCAAGCGATCCACACCGCGCGCCAGTTCATGCGCAAGACCTTGTCGGAAAGACTCAAGGCCGACTTCATCGCCGCCTATGCAGCCAATCTGACACCCGGTAAATACCGGCCCGATGCACAATCGGCCGGCAAGCGCGGCTTGAAAAATCTGTGCCTGTCCTACCTGCTGGGCTGGGAAGACGAGTCCACGCTGCAACTTGCTCACGCGCAGATAGCTTCCGCCAGCAACATGACTGATCGTATGGCCGCGCTGATGTGCCTGGTCAACAGTGGCAGTAAGACGGCACGGCAACCATTGGCTCGCTTCTATCGTGAATTCAAGAACGAGGCGCTGGTGGTCGACAAATGGTTCAGCTTGCAAGCGACCGCGATGCATACCGATGTGGCAGCGGTGCGAAAGTTGATGACTCATCCCGCGTTCACGTTGCTGAACCCCAATCGCGCTCGCAGCCTGATCTTCAGTTTCTGCAACGGCAATCCTTCACAGTTTCATGCGCCGGATGGCAGTGGCTATGCCTTCTGGGCGGAACAGGTGATCGCGCTGAACAAACTCAATCCGCAAGTTGCTGCACGTCTGGTGCGCACGCTGGATCACTGGAAGAAATACCAGCCCGCACTGAAGAAACAGATGCAGGCTGCATTGCAGAAAGTAGCTGTGGCCAAAGGCTTGTCCAAGGATGTGCAGGAGGTGGTGTCCAAGACTTTGGGGTGAGCGCGCTAACCACATCAAGCAAGGGCACATGCGGTGCTGATATTTCCCGCACCAGAATTGGCAATGTGCCGTATAATCATGCCACTGATTTAATTGAATTAATTGATTGCCACCTCAGTAGTGACTTGGACAGTCGACCTTTGAATCACAGGTCGTAAGTTCAAAGCCTACTCGGGGCGCCAGACATAGCAAACGATCAGGCCATCCTTCGGGATGGCCTTTTGTTTTTCGAATCGATCGCTTCGAAGGCGTTTGGGCAGTCCAGAAGTCCGGTGGATGATCACCACGGGTTTCAAAAATATATAAGGAGTAGTAGCAGTGACCAACGCACAACGCAAAGCACTCAGCCGCATGGCGGCGATGAATGCATCCAGTAACGACAGCCGACCCAAACAAACGCTCAGTAGCGCGTTCTGCCCACATGAAGCAGGCGCGTATTACTTGGCGACAGTGGCAATCGTCCCCAAGGTCATCAAGCTGTTCGCCAAAGAGATCGAGCCGCCCGAATACACCTACACCATCACCTCCGTCGAATTCGAACAGGATACCGTGAGCGGAAGATGGGTCTGGTTCGATGGCAAAGAAAAACTGTCACCGCGCAAGAACCAGGGTGAATGGCGTCTGGGCAGCAGGAAGTTATTCGACACCCGCGAAGGCACAGAGGCTGAACTGCAGCGCGTGATGGCGAAAAACGGTGACCGGGTGACCAAGGTACATGACCTGCCCGACGATATGACGCAACTGAGAAAGCTACGCAGCGCACATCATCCAGACCGCAACAACGCCGATTCCGACCATGAGCTCTATCAAGCTGTGATCGAGAAGATGGACAGGATGCGAGCAGTGGCTCAGTGAGACACGCGGTAATCTGACCAAGAAGCCCACCCTTTCCGGTGGGTTTTTTCATGACCAAACTTTACGGCAGGCCACGCCGATACCCTTTTCATGAAATCCTTGGGACCTCTTTACAGCGGATTTCTGACGGTCGCATCCTCGGCCTTATGTAGCGCTCCACATAAGGCCGATCAATAGCCGTTACTCTACCTAAACCTCAATCCTCCAGCGCCCTCACCTTCACCGACTTGCCCTTCACCTTACCCGCGTTCAGTCGCTTCACCGCTTCGCGTGCGATGTTGCGGGTGACAGCGACGTAGGTGGACATGTCGGTGACGGTGATCTTGCCGACTTGTTCGCGGGTGTAGCCGGCTTCGCCGGTGAGTGCACCCAGCACATCGCCGGGGCGCATCTTTTCTTTACGGCCGCCGAGGATCTGCAAGGTGACCATGGGCGGCACCAGCGGGACGTTGTGCTCGTTTTGCAGTTTCTCGATCTCTTCCCACTCGGGCTCAATGCCCATCATCTTGGCGATGTTACCGATGCGGCTCATCTCGGCAGGGCTGACCAGATTGAACGCACTGCCCTCTGCCTCCGCGCGGCCGGTGCGGCCGATGCGGTGAATGTGCACTTCGGGGTCTGGCGTGACGTCGACGTTGATGACGGCTTCCAGTTGCGCGATGTCCAGACCGCGTGCGGCGACATCCGTCGCCACCAGCACCGAGCAACTACGGTTGGCGAACTGGATCAGCACTTGGTCGCGGTCACGCTGTTCCATGTCGCCGTTCAGCGTGAGTGCGTGGATGCCTTCGGCTTGCAGCACGTCGAGCAAGTCACGGCATTGTTGTTTGGTATTGCAGAAGGCCAGCGTGCTGACCGGGCGGTAATGCTTAAGCAAGGCGGCGACGGCGGGCAGTCGACTCTCGTGACGCACTTCGTAGAAATGTTGTTTGATCTTGGTGTCATCGTGCTGTTCGGCCAGTTTCACTTCCTGCGGCTGGTGCATGAATTGGCGCGCCAGCTTGGTGACGCCGTCGGGATAGGTAGCGGAGAACATCATGGTCTGGCGACGGTCCGGGCAACGCTTCGCCACGAAGGCGATGTAGTCGAAAAAGCCCATGTCCAGCATGCGGTCGGCTTCATCCAGCACCAGTGTGTTGATGGCGTTCAATTCCAGTGAACCGCGTTCGATGTGATCCATAATGCGGCCCGGTGTACCGACTACGATGTGCGCTCCAAAACCCAGACTCTCGCGCTGCGGGCGCATGGTGCTGCCGCCGACCAGCGTTAGGATCTTGATGCTGTGCATGTAGCGCGCAAGGCGGCGCAGTTCCTGCGTGACCTGGTCTGCCAGTTCGCGCGTGGGGCACAGCACCATGGCTTGCACGCCCATATAGGTGGGATTGAGCTTGGTCAGCAGCGGCAGTCCGAAGGCGGCGGTCTTGCCGCTGCCGGTCTTGGCTTGGGCGATCAGGTCTTGTCCGGCGAGTGTGATGGGCAGACTTTCGGCCTGGATCGGCGTCATGCTCAGGTAACCCAGCTGTTGCAGGTTATCCAGCATGGCGGGCGGCAACTTTAGTGTGTTGAATACGGGACCGGTAGCGGTCGGGAGGGAGGTTGGGCTTGTTTTAGTCATGCGCGATTATCCTCGTCTGCGGCGTTGGCTGCTATAGTTGTCACAACATTTAAGGGGAAACTCCATGCCCAAGCACACCACACCCGACCATGCCCGCCTCGACCGCGTCGTGGCCGATGCCCGCAAACAGCGTGAACAGCGCGAAGCGGGCTACCGCGAACGTGCGCTCAAGCTGTATCCGCACATCTGCGGACGTTGTGGGCGGGAGTTCGCAGGCGAGCGCCTGCGGGAGTTGACGGTGCATCACAAGAACCACAATCACGATGACAATCCACCGGACGGCAGCAACTGGGAGTTGTTATGCCTTTACTGCCACGACAACGAGCATTCACGCGTGATGGACGAGGTGGTGCGGGATCGCAAGGAGAGCGGCCCCTCCTCAGCCACGCATAACCCTTTTGCCGACCTGAAGTCGTTGCTTAAAAAATAGTCAGTGAATCAAAAGTCGGTCGACAGCGACACACCATATCCGGTGTCCGGACTGCCATCAGACAAGCCTTTCATCACGAAGCCACGCAAGTAAGTCTCTTTGCCGATCTGCGTCGCGGCATACAGCGACAACTCACGCTGTGCATAGCCGGTGGCCGAAGCCTGCTGCGCATACCAGTAGTCCATGCCCATGTTCGATTCGTCGCTCAACAGATAGTCGAGGCCGACCGAGCCATATGCGGCGTTATCCAGTGGCGCTGTCGCGGTACTGCCCAATTTCTCATAGCCCAACATCAGACTGGGCGTAAAGTCACCGAACGAGACATAGCCGGAGGTTTGCACGGCGTAATCATTCTCACCACTGCCGAACTTTGTGCTGGCTGTGCCGAATTTGATACGCGCCGCCACATCCAGTCCTGCATCGCCTTCTTCGCTGCGCAACAGACTATAGCTGGTGAATGCGACCACATCTCCCACGCCGCTACTGGTGGTGCGCGTGGTGGTGGTCGTTGTGGTCGTCACCACAGAACCGCGTCTGCCGCCGCGGCTGCCGCTGACCACGACACTGCCGTCACCGGTGACGAACAGATAGGGCACGCTTAACTTCAGCGACCAATCGTCAGCCGCATAAAGTACAGATACCGGAATGGAAGTGGTATCCGTGGTGCTGGTGCCACCGTATTTGCCGGAGCTATGTTCAAGCCCGACGCTCATTGAAAGATAGCCATCGTCTTCAGCCCAGGCACTGCCGCTTATCGCCAACAAGATAGCAACCGGGAATATCAATCGTTTCATCATGTCTCTCCTTGTCAGCGACCGCGTCCGCTTGCACGGCCCATGCCACCAGTGTCTCTGGCTCTATCCTGCCGTGCACGATAGCCTTGGCCGTAGCCGTTGTTGCTTCTACGGCGCGTCGTTGCTTGTTCTTCGTCCTTGCTCTCTGCCTGCGGCGCAGCTTCCAACTGCTCACGGATACGCGCACGATAGGCAGCATATTCTTCCTGCGTCATCTCACTGGCGGCAGATGGCAAAGGTGCATCGTCACTTGCCCACACCGGACCACTCGCCGACAGGGCAAAAAATAGTGAAGCGACGATAGATGCATAAGCGATGTTCATTTCGATCTCCTGACGAAAGTGCGCGAACTGCTATTCAACAGTTCGCGCACTTTCGTGATCAGCGGCCCATTCCCATACCGCCTTGGCTGCCGCGCTGTGAACCGGCACCGGAGCCGTCACGCAACATGCTGCCATTGCCTGAGCCTTGCTGCTTGGCTGCTTTGTTCTTTTTCTGCTCTGCCTTTTGCGCCTGCTTTTCGGCGCGCAGTGCGGCACGCTGCTCGTCTGTCATCTGTGCCTGCTGCTCAAGGCGATACTGCTCGCGCTCTTCGGCAGTCATACCAGCAGTATCTTTAAGATGCTGGGCGCGAATCTCTTCGCGGGTCTGCAGCGGAGTCTCGTCGGCGGCATAAGCGTTGCCGAAACCTGCCAGTGCCAATGCCAGTAAACTATTCAGTAACAATGTGGTGGTTTTCATGATGTTCTCCTTGGTGGTTGGAAGATCAGATCGTTCATCTGATGGCTGCATCATGCACGCCAGCCGTTACCCGACGATTTCTATTCTGCAACAGTTTGTAACAGAGTGTTACCGCGCACGACCCGCCCCTGCCCTATACCCTCCGCTTCGGTTATAGTGAATATATGGAAAGCAAACACATATTGGTAGTGGACGACGATGCCGGACTGCGCGAGCTGCTGCAGGAATATCTCTCCGCGCAGGGTTTACAGGTGGCGACCGTGGCGGACGGCACACAGATGGATGTGCATCTGTCGCAGCATCCGGTCGATCTGCTGATCCTCGACCTGATGCTGCCCGGCGAAGATGGTCTGTCACTGGCGCGCCGTCTGCGCACGCGCAGCAGTCTGCCCATCATCATGCTGTCGGCGCGCGGTGAGGATGTAGATCGTATCGTGGGGCTGGAAGTGGGCGCGGACGACTATCTGGCCAAGCCCTTCAACCCGCGTGAACTACTGGCACGCATCCGCGCCCTGTTGCGCCGCAATGAGCAGGGACAGCTCAAACACGAAGCGGACAACGTGCGCCGTTTCGGTCCGTTCAGCATGGACGTTGAGGCGCGCGTGTTGCACAAGAACGATCTGACCGTGCAGCTCACCAGCGGCGAATTCAATCTGCTGCGTATCTTTGCCGAACATCCCAATCGTGTGTTGGGACGCGACAACCTGATGGACATGCTCAAAGGTTATGAACGTTCACCGTTCGACCGCAGCATCGATGTACGGGTGACGCGTTTGCGGCGCAAGATCGAAGATGACCCTAACTCCCCGCAGTACATCCGCACCGTGTGGGGCGAAGGCTATCTGTTCTCGCCCAGCGGCACGAACTAGTGATGCCCTCCCCCAGCAAACCGCACTCTCTGTTCTTCGGCACGGTACGCACGGTGGCTGCCGCACTGTTGGTATTCCAGATCATTCTCATCACCGCCACAGTGCATTACGTCATGCTGCCCATGGCAAAGCGCAGCGCGGACGATCTGGCCTCACTGCTGATCTTGTCCGCCAAAACGTGGGTGGAACTGCCGCCAGATACGCGCAAGGACTTCGAGCTGGAACTGATACGCGAACATCAATTCATGCTGTTCGAAGATATCGCCCCGCTTGCAGAACGCAACATCCCGCTGCCCTATCTCACGCTGCTGGACGATGCATTGTCAGCCCGACTTGGCGAACCTGTCTCGATCAAGGTGACCGACCTCGACACCACCTGGTTCTGGGCAGACATCCCGGCTGGCGGCAAACTGATACGCATCGGATTCCCCAGGTCGCGCCTGCTTACCGATCCAACCACGATGCTGTTGCTCGCACTGTTTGCCACGGTGCTACTCAGCCTGTTCACCGCCTATATTCTGGCGCGCCGTATCACACGGCCACTGGCGCAATTTTCGCAAGCCGCGAAGCGCATCGGCACCGGCAGCCTCCCGGCAGACATGCCACCCAGCCCTGTACAGGAATTTTCCGAATTGGCTGCCACGTTCAATCAGATGGCGCTGCAGGTACGCGAACTATTGGCCAATCGCACCACGCTGCTGGCCGGTATCTCGCACGATCTGCGCACACCGCTGTCGCGCATGCGTTTGGCCGTCGAGATGCTGCCCGAAAATAGCGATCAAAAAACAGTCGAACGTCTGCGCCGCGACATCGAAGACATGAATATGCTGATCGGAGAGTTCCTGACGCTGAGCCGAGACTTGCAGCAGGAATCCGCCGAACAGATCGATCTGGCAGCGATGCTGCGCGAGATGACCGAAGAGAAGAACGCGCAAGGTGCGCAGGTCGCCTGCCATGTGCAGCCCGGTATGACAGTCCGCGCCGGTCCGCTCGCATTACATCGTGTCGTGCAAAACCTGCTGGGAAATGCCTTGCGTTACAGCGATGGCAAACCGGTGCAGATCGAAGCGGTGCGCAATGATGATGCAGCGTTGATCGAAATTCTGGATCGCGGGCCCGGCATCCCGAAGCATGAGATGGAGAAAGTGTTCCGCCCGTTCTACCGCATCGAATCTTCGCGCAATACGGACACAGGAGGCAGTGGATTGGGGCTGGCCATCGTGCAACAACTCTGCACAGCCAACGGTTGGCATGTCGAACTACTTCCGCGCGAGGACGGCGGCACAAAAGCCACCCTCAGATTGCCGCTCTCAGAATCCCAACAGGAACAGCCATAACGGCAAGGTCAGCGCGGCCAGCAGCGTGCTCAACATCACTTGTGCCGCGATGGTGTCGCCGTCGCCGCCCATGCGCGTCGCCAGCACATAAGCCATGGTGGATACCGGCAGCGCCGCCATCAGCACCGCGATGTCGAAATACATACCCTCCAACCCGAACAACATCGCCAATCCCCAGGCGATAGCCGGGATAACTAACAGCTTCACCAGCACGCCGTACCACAGCGTGCCGCGTTGCTGACGCAGCCCCTGCAAACGCAGCGCGGAACCGACCGCGATCAAGCCCATCGGCAACGATGCCTGCGACAGCAATCCCAGCGTGGTGTTGAGCATGGAAGGCAGATGCAAACCGCTTAGACTGAAGGTGATGCCGCCCACCGTGGCAATGATCAAAGGATTGCGCACGATCTCGCGCAGCCAGTGTGTCTCACTGTGGCGTGCCAACATCAGCACGCTGGCGACGTTGGCGATCGGCACCATGAAACCCATCAGCAAACCGATTGCTGCCAAGCCTGTCTGGCCGTGCAAGCTCCCTGCGATGGATAGGCCGACATAACTGTTGAAACGGAACGTGGCTTGAAAGGTGGCGGCATACACCTTGGGTGGAGCATGAAATAGCTGCTTGGCCAGCAAGCCGAGAAACATACCCGCCCCCATATACAAAATCGCTACAGCCATCATCGGCGTCGCCACACCCACATCAATGGTGAAGTGCGACAGCGTGTGGAACAGCAGTGCGGGAAAGAAGATGTAGTAGATGAGCCGATCCAGCTGAGGCCAAAATTCGTCACGCAGACCGAACCAGCGGCGCATGGATGCGCCGAGCAGGATCAGCAGAAAGATGGGAACGATGGTCTGCGCGACGGTCATGAGGAAAGAAGTGCCGCGCGGGAATTTGCTTTAGCTGGAGCGCCTGAACAAGGCCGGGATCTGCGCCTTGGGTTTGACGGCATCGAAATCCGGCTTGCTGGTGGAAGGTGCCGGTTCGGTCACCTTGGGCACGTAGGGTTTGTCGAACCAAGGATCGTGCGCGGGTTTGTTAGGTACCGGCTTGTGATAGGCGGGACGCGGCTCGCGCTGTTCTCGTGGCTCCCGCGATTCACTCGCCGGACGGCGCTCACTGCGCGGCACATGTTGCACGCTGGCCTGTTCTTTTTCGATGGTGGTCTTGATCAGCTTCTCGATGTCGACCAGATAGCGTTCTTCCTCGGGTGACACCAGTGACAGTGCCGTTCCCTTCGCACCCGCGCGGCCGGTGCGGCCGATACGGTGCACATAGTCTTCCGCCGCATGCGGTATCTCGTAGTTGATCACCATCGGCAGATGGTCGATGTCCAGACCGCGTGCAGCCACGTCGGTGGCGATCAGCACACTCACCTTACCCTGCTTGAATGCTTCCAGCGTCTGCTGGCGTTCTGATTGGCTACGGTCACCGTGGATGGCATCTGCTTCGATGCCCTCGCGCTGCAACTGGCGCGTCAAACGGCTGGCGGTGAGTTTGGTCTTGGTGAACACGATCACCTGTTTGGCATCATCGCCTTTCAGCAGCTTCGCCAGCAGCGCGTGCTTGTCTTCGCTCGCCACCAGATAGACTTTTTGCTTGATGTTCTCGGAGGTCGCGTTGCTGCGCGCCACTTCGATCAGGCTCGGATAGATGAGGAAATCTTCAGACAGTTTTTTGATGTCGTTGGAGAAGGTGGCAGAGAACATCAGACTCTGACGACGACGCGGCAACAGCGCGAGGATGCGTTTCAACGCGGGCATGAAGCCCATGTCCAACATGCGGTCTGCTTCGTCCAGCACCAGCATCTGCACCTGGTTCAGCAGCACGGTCTTCTGTTCGATGTGATCGAGCAAGCGGCCCGGTGTCGCCACCAGGATCTCCACGCCGGTCTTCAGATGCGGCGTCTGCGTCTTGATGTCCACCCCACCGTACACCACCAGCGAACGCAGGTTGGTGTACTTGGCATACATCTTCACACTCTCTTCGACCTGCACCGCCAATTCACGTGTCGGCACCAGGATCAGCGCGCGCACCGGATGCTTGGCGGGCGAAGTACTGGCACTCGCGTGCTGCATCAACTGCTGCAACAGCGGCAGTGCGAACGCTGCGGTCTTGCCCGTGCCTGTCTGCGCACCCGCCATCAAGTCCTCACCACTGAGCACGACCGGGATCGCCTGCGCCTGGATCGGCGTGGGCGTGGTGTAACCAGCTTCGGTGAGTGCTTTAAGTATCTCGGGCGCGAGCTTCAGGTCGGCAAAACTGACTGTATTCAATGTAAGGGTCTCTTTGGTCTTGGAAAAAAGTGGGGGCATTATACGCCCCCGATGCTCACTTCCAGACCCACCACTTCATATACGTCTGAATGTCCTCGCTGCCAGCGCTGCTATCACCGTCCAAATCAGCAATCTGGCGCTCATGGCGATGACCGTTCGTTGCTCAAAAACGCCGCCCGAGCTGATATGCATACCAAACGCGGCAAAGGCAATGGCGATTGCGGCAAGCAGCCCGATACTCAGCCAGATGGCCCAACGCCTCTGCAACCACAATCCGATGCCTGCAGCGATGTAGACAAAACCTGACAGGAAATTGAACCACAGCAGCAGCGGCACATAGTTGCCGGCGGCAACGCGCGCCGCATCATCCCCGAACAGCACCGTGCCGCCACCCTTGAGCGTCATGATTCCGGAACCGACCGCAACCAGCGAGATGATCCAGACGATGAGTCCGCGTTGAGTATTGTTTGCTTGCATGGATGTTTTCCTCTTTTCAATTGTTGGATCCAGACCGAGCATGATCGATCTGTCTGGCAGCTCCTTCATCCCGGCTGGCCGTCCGCGCGCGGTCGCCAGTAGGCCGGCAGATAGCGCCATGCCCACGGTGCGAAACAGGCCAACCAGCCAAACACGGCGATCAGGTAGAAAGTGCCGCTGTCTAGCGGCAACATGTCCGCAGCGATGCGCGTCAAAGCCACCGCTTGCATGCCAACGAACATCAGCTTCACCGGCGTGTCGATGACGAACTGCAGTCCGGAATGGCCGAGTGTGACGCGCGTCCCCATGCCGATCACCAGCGTGGCGTAGCAACCGATGGTCAGCGCATGCAAGGGAGCCAGCCCCCAGATGAATCCGGTACCGTGATGGGACAGCAGCCACAGGCTTTGTACTGCGTAAAGCAGCATGGAAACACCCAGCCAGACGAAACCGACATGCAACACGGCCAGCAACGGATTCTGAAAGCTGCTATGGAATCCCCACAGATAGCTCAAGGTCAGCGCACTGAACGCCAGCGGCAGATCAGCCAGCCACAGCCATGAAGGCATGCCAAGCAGTTCCAGCACGCCGTGCACAACACTCATGGCCAATATCGTCCACCACGGCCAGAACGGGCGCGGCACGTCTTTCTGGCCGAGTGCGCTGGAGGTGAAGAACGGGATCATGCGATGTGCCACGGTGGCGAACACCGGCAGCACGAATCCCCACAAGGCAGCACGCAATGCGAACTGCAACCATGCATGCTCATCCGTCATTTGCCAGACCACAAAACCAGCCAACGCCAGCCAGCCCGTCGTGAACGCGATGAACAATACGATGGTATGTCGCTTGTCACCGGGGCGCGTATCTAGCAACACACGCAGCAACGCGTACAAGCCGATCGCCCAACCGGCCAGCACACTTGCACTGGCCACCACCAGTAATGTTCTTCCAATGAAAAGTCCTGCATAGAACAGCAATACACCTGCGAACATCAGCACGAATGCAGGTACGAAGCGCTGCGCGGGAATCTCATTACCCGCCATCCAGCGCGGAAAGGTGGTCATCAAAAATCCGAAGAAGAAGAACGGCAACATGCCGAACAGCAGCAACCAGCTATGGATCGCCGTAGCGAACAGCGGCCACGCGATCACGTGCTCAGGAAAGACATAGCGAGTGGAAAGTTCGAACAGCCACCACAGCATGACCAGCAGGGCTTGCACAGCCCCGCCGAAGAACATGACACGGTGTGGTGCAGCGATGAAATGATTAAACATGATTACCTTTTTTTCAGATCAGTACGTAAAACGGAGTTCGGCGATCAAGGTGCGTCGCGGCATCAGGAAGTAGGAGTAGAACTTGCGGTCGAACAGGTTGTTGATCGCCAGACTGCCATAGATCTGCTTCGAGAAATCATAGCCAGCTCTGGCATTGAACAGGGTGTACGCATCGTAGCTGCCCGGCACTCCTTCGACCACGTCCGTGTTTTGCGCCGTCCAGTAGACATGACCGACATGACGCGCTTCCAACCGCCCGCTCCATGCGCCCCGCCCAGCCTTCAGTGCCAGTCCGGCGATGTGCTGCGGCGCATCGGTGAGGCGCTTGCCCACACTCAAGGGGTCCGCCGTATTCTCCAGCATCAGCGTATCCACACGCGCATAGTTCGCACCCAACATCAGCCACGGATTCAGGCGTGTCTCCAGCGCGAATTCGACCCCGTTCACGCGCGCCCGACCGGCGTTGATGCGTAACGATTGTGTGGCGGAAAGTTGCTGCAGATAGATCAGGTCGCGCAGCTCGGTGGAATACAGCGTCGCACTCAGCTTGCTCTCTGCCCGCGGCCGCCAATCGCCACCCACTTCCCAGGTTGCGCCCTTCTCCGGTTGCAGATTCGGATCGCCGGATGTAGTACGCCCGCGGCTGGTGGAGGTGGTGTACAGATCCTGATTGGTCGGTGCACGGAACGACTGGCCGTATGAACTGCGCAGCGTCAGCGCCGCATCATATTGATATACCGCCGACACCTTTGGACTGAAGGCGCCCACCGTGCGCGACGGATAGCTATTCGTGGCAGGGGTCGTGCCGTTGCTGAAATTGTCGCCGCTGGTCTGCCACTCGTCCCATCTGCCGCCGAGATAGACTTTGAGCCGTTCTGTCGCGGCGACCTCATCCTGCGCGAACACCGAGTACGTCACGGACTGGCCATGATAACCACCGTTCACTAACGTGATCGACGCCGGATCGCGCCAAGCGGAAAGTGCCAGCAGTTGCTGGTCCACCGCATCACGATGCAACGCCACACCACTCACCATGAAATGGCGCTCACCCAGTGGCAAGCTGAGTTGCGCGCTGGCATCCAGCGCATGGTTGGGCGTGTCCGACAATGTGCCCGCACCGATGTCCCAGTCGGCAGTGGGGCTGGCCAGTGCATAGCGGTATTCGCGCACAATTTTGGCCAGCTCTATCTTCAACAGCTTGTCGTCGCCCAGCGTGCCGTCGTAACCCAAACGGTATTGGGTGCTGACTTCTCGCAAGGGCTGGAAGGAAAACAGGGTGAAATCGTAGTTGCTCAGCGAAACGCGCTGACCATCGATGTCCAGCGTGCCGCTGCTGACAACATTGCCGGATACGTCGCGAAGATAGGAATTGAACGATGAATGACGCTGATCGGTTTGCTCATAGTTGATACCGGCGTACACCGTATCGCGCGCGTTCAGCGCGTAGAATAATTTGCTTGTCGCATTCAACGTGCGCCACGGCGTCTTTCCCAGGTCACCGACCAGATAGGCAGACGTGCCGTCACGCGTGGTGGTCGCTTGTGCGCCCGTGACGGGCAGACCCGGCGTGCAAGCTGCCGGTAGCGGTGGGCAGGAAGGTGTCTTGACCACGAACTCGTTCACATAGCTGGCACGATTCTGAACACCCAGTCCAGCGACCAGCCCCCAGCCGCTCTCCGTCTTGTCACGAAAATAGATGCTGGCATCCGTACCCTCGGCATCGCCCCAACCCTGCCTCACCCTTGTGCTGAATTCGCGCCGGTCGGGGCGCTTGCTGATGATGTTGACCACACCACCGATGGCATTGCTGCCATACAGTGCAGAGAACGCACCGGGCACGACTTCGATGCGCTCGATGTCTTCGACGAAGGGCACACGCCAGTTCACCTTGCCCGTACCGGCATCCTGCAAAGGTTGTCCGTCCAGCAGAACCAGCGTGCGCGACTGGTCGATGCCGCGTAGCGACATGCTGCTCGTGCCCTGTGTTCCCTGCGATTGCCCCAACGCGCCGCCGCGCAGATACAAGCTCGGCACTTGCTCCAGCGCATCGCCCAGTCGGGCCGCTGTCTTGTCTGCAATGTCGGCAGCACTCACCACGGTCACGGCTGCCGGCACCAGTTCCGCAGCGCTTGCAGTACGGGTCGCGGTCACCACCACCTCTGGCAGCATCGACTCGCCCTGTGCCTGTGCGGGAATGGGACAGAACAGCGACAACAGCGCGGGAAAAACTGTTCGAATGATGTTGCTGCGCATGCCGGTGTATCCCTTTTCAAAAAAAAGGGCGGGAATCCCCGCCCCTTTTAGCCTCCCTGGCCTGTTTTAATAGATATCTTCCTGCGTGTTCCAGATATTGAACTTGCCGGTCGGCGTGACCAGACGCTCATCCTTGATGACCGCTTTCACCTTGCGTGTCTTGTCATCCATGACCACGATAGCCGACTGCTCGTTCTTGCCGGCCCACAGCGAGAACCACACCTCGTCACCTGCCATGTTGTACTCGGCATGCACCACCCGCTTGACCAGTTTACTTTCCGGCAAGCCGGACAACTTGACTAGGTTGAGTACCTCTGGAGCCTTGTTCAGATCACGGATGTCATAGATGGAGACCGATTCGGACAACTCCTTGTCCGGATTCAGCGGTGCATCTGCCCACAGGTTGTGCGACTTGGGATGGGTCTTCACGAACAGCGAACCGGCACCGTGGTTCTTCAGTTCCTGCACCACTTTCCAGGCGTACTTCTTGTGCTTCACCGGATCGGTACCGATGAGAGTGATGACATCAGAACCCAGATGTGAGGTCGCCCACACCGGACCGTACTTGGGATGCATGAAGTTCGCCCCGCGTCCCGGATGCGGCTTGGGCTGCGTCTCGACCAGTGCAGTCAACTTGCCGAGCTTGGTATCCACCACCGCCACCTTGTTGGAGGCGTTCGCCGCTACCAGGAAGTAACGCTTGGTCGAATCCCAGCCGCCGTCATGCAAGAACTTTGCCGATTCGATGGTGGTGGTCTTCAGGTTCTTGATGTCCGAATAATCCACCAGCTGGATCATGCCGGTCTCTTTCAGATTGATGACCCATTCCGGTTTGTGCGGCGATGCCACGATGGATGCGACACGCGGCTCCGGATGGTATTCACCGTCCACCGTCATGCCGCGCGATGACACGATCTTCAGCGGCTTGAGGGTATCGCCTTCGGTGATCACATACTGCGGTGGCCAGTAGGAACCGGCGACCGCATATTTATCCTCAAAGCCTTTGAACTTGGAGGTCTCGACTGAACGCGCCTCGATGCCCACCTTGATCGTCGCCACCACCGTCGGTTGCGCGTACCACATGTCGATCAGGTCGAGCTTGCCGTCGCGGCCGATCACATACACATAACGCCCCGATGCCGAGACGCGCGAGATGTGCACCGCATAGCCGGTCTTGACGATGCCCCATATCTGCTTGGTGTCACCATCGATCAGTGCTACTTCACCCGCATCGCGCAAGGTCACCGAAAATACGTTCTTCAGGTTGATCTTGTTCATCTTCTTCTTGGGGCGATCTGCCGGCTTGACCACCAGCTTCCAGCTTGCAGTCATCTCCTTCATACCCCACTCCGGCGGGATAGGCGGTTCCTGCTGCAGGTAGCGCGCCATCAGATCGACTTCCTGCTCGTTGAAGTCACCCGAAGTCAGGAAGTTGGGCATGCCGCCCGGCGAACCATAACCAATAAAGGCTTTGAGATATTCCGTGCCCTGATTCAGCGTGGTCTCCGGAGTCAATGCCTTGCCGGTCGCTCCCTTGCGCAGCACGCCGTGGCATCCTGCACAACGCTCGAAGTAGAGCTGGCGTGCCTGATCAAATTCAGCTGCAGTCATCGCAGGTGCAGCGGAATTGGCGTTCTTGTGCATAAGCGCCGATCCGACCGGCGATGTCCCGGCATGGTGTGCCGCGTCTTCCGCGGATACGCGGGATGCGGCCTGCGCCGCGAACGGCAGAGTGGCCAATATCGCCAGTGCCGCGAGTGTCTTTTGATAGTGCATGTTCATCATCATCTCCCGAAGTTGAAACAGCTATTCATCCCCCCCGCGCATCGCACGGAAGGGGCGTATGCGATCCTCTATCCCTCTGATACCGCAGGCACCAAGGCGCGCTGCTCTCCCTTGCCTATGGTCAGCAGGTCCCACACCAGCAGCACGAAGCCGACAGCGAACATCACACCGAACAGCTCGCGCCACCACATGCCTTGCGTAAACCAGGGATGTGCCTGTGCGGCGAAATAACCGATCCAGCTGGAACCTTCGATGGCACGCTCGATCTGCGACTGCACGTAGCCGGAGACCAGCATGGAGACGGTCATGCCGACCATGCCGAGGTTGAGCAAGCCCAGCGACCATTTCCACTTCCAACCGTTACCCGGCAGATCGCCCGACATCCACACGCCGCCACGCCAGTGCTGCACGGCGAGATAGAACATGGCGATGATGATGGTGGCGTAAGCGCCGAAGAAAGCGAGGTGGCCGTGCGAGGCCGACCATTGCGTACCGTGGGTGTAGAGGTTGATCTGCGGCAGCGTATGCATGAAGCCCCACACGCCGGCACCGAAGAAGTTACCGAAGGCGTGTGCGATCAGCCAGGCCATGGTCGGATGGTTGGAGTTCTTGGCATGGCGTGCGCCCGCATCGAACACCGCATGCACCACCATCGCCACCAGCGGGATAGGTTCCAGCGCGGAGAAGAAACCGCCGATGCTGAACCAGTATTCCGGCGTGCCGATCCAGAAGTAGTGGTGACCGAGGCCAAGGATGCCGGAACCGAACATCAGCGCCACTTCGATGTACAGCCAGGTCTCGACGATCTTGCGGCGTACGCCCAACACTTTCATCAGTCCGTAGGCCATGATGCAGGCAACCATCACTTCCCAGGTCGCTTCCACCCACAGGTGGATCACCCACCACCACCAGTACTGGTCGATGGAGATGTTGGTGGTGTAGAACATACCGGCCAGATAGATGCCGAACAGTGCCAGCATATCCAGCACCAGTACACCCGCGATACCGGTGTAACGGCCTTTGCTGAAAGTTGCAGCGACGTTGTAGAACACCACCAGTACGCTCACCACGATGCCGATATCGGCCCAGCGCGGCGCCTCGATGTATTCTCGTCCTTCGTTGATCAGCCAAAGTGAGGACTCCTTGCCCGGCCCGACCTGTACCAGCAGATAGACCAGTACCACCACCGTGACCGCCGCCGTCAGTACCCAGAAGATCAGGTTGCCGAGTTTGAGTCCGACCACCTCATGCTGCGATTCTTCCTCCAGTAACCAGTACACCGAGCCGAGGAAGCCGTACAACATCCACACCACCAGCGCATTGATATGCACCATGCGGTTGACGCTGAAATCGAGCACTCCGTATAAAAAGTCCGGCATCAGATACTGCAATCCGGCCATCAAGCCGAACAGCACCTGCGCGCCGAACAGCGTGATCGCCACGGTGAAATACTTCACCGCCAATTTTTGCCCACCGTTCAGGTTGGCGCTGTCACATATCCCTAGCGTAGCCATGATCAATTCTCCTGTTCGATGGATTTGAAGTTATAGGGGAAACCGTTGGTGTCGATGCTGGACATCCACTTCAGGAAGGCCACCACACCGCGCGCCTCTTCGTCGGTGATACCGAGCTTGGGCATGCGTCGTCCCATGCTGTTGTGCAGCTTGTCGGAAGGATCCTTGATGAATTCGACCATCTGCACCTCGCGTACCTCCTTGGTGCCCCAATACTGGTCCAGCCATGCTTTCGTGAGATCGGGCGCGTAGTAGGCACCGTTGCCCAACAGGGTGTGGCAGTTCATGCAGTTCTTGGCCTGTGTGGTCAGCTTGCCCAGTTTGACCAGCGCTTCCGCCTCCTCTTCGTTCAGCTCTTTGCCGAACAACGGCTCCTTGGCACCGATCACCGGCACCTGAACTTTGCGTTGCTCGTCGAACTTGTACTCGATACGGTGATTGATCACCGAGTAGGCCGGTACGCGCGTCGTGCCGACACTGATCTGCGACAGCGTATCCATCGTCAGCAACATGAGTACGACCATGGAACCGCCGGTCACCCAGATCGCCGTCTTGCGCCAGAACGTCTCTGACGCCCACCACTGATTCGTCGCCATTTGCCTCTCCTTTATCTTGCGTTAAGAAACCTTGGCGGTGACAGCATCTCCCCGCGCATGTGTACCGACACACAGATGCCAGATGGCATGCGGTGCGAGCAGATAGCCCACCAGCATGCAAACCACGACTGCCACCCACAGCGGGTGTGACAGCAGATTGGCGGCATTCGCCAGAACCAGTGTGGAAACGAACAGACCTGCATAGGACAGATAGGCCAGCGGCATCAGCGCCGGCACCAGGCGGATACGCGAATATGCGAACAGCAGCGCGTAGAGCGCACCTAGCAGGATGACCATGGCGGCAGTGAAGAAGATGGTGAAGAAATTACCGAGACTTGCTGGTTCGATCATGTTGCCCCCTTGTTTCACTGCGCATCATTTGATTCATTGTGCGTAAATGTATTCCTGTTTTTTAAATCATGCAAGCTTAATGAATGTATTAATATACAAACGCCCCAACAGCAGCCGCTCGCCTATAATTCGCACCACCTACTTAAGGAATCCGTCATGCAACTCAACTTGTCCACCGACATCGCGCTGCGTACCCTTATCTATCTGGGACAGAAGGATGCGCCCGCCACCATCTCGGAAGTCTCCGCCGCGTTCGACATCGCCAAAACCCATTTGATGAAAGTGGTTATGACACTGGTCGCGCAAGGCTTGGTGATCAGCGAGCGCGGAAGGAACGGCGGCATCCGGCTGGCACGCGATGCCGCCAAGATACGCATAGGTGATGTGGTACAGACCATGGAGCCCAGCATGGCGCTGGTGTATTGCATGCGACCGGATGCAAACGAAACGGATTGCCCGCTGTTGCCGGGCTGCAAGTTGAAGAAGGCTTTCAGCAAGGCACAAAAGGCCTTTCTGGCCTCCCTCGATGAAAGCACCTTGAGCGATCTGTTGCCCACCAAACCGATCAGGGTGAAACCATGAATTTCCCTGTACTCCTCCGATCGTTCGCCCCGCACCGCTCACCCGCTCCCTTTGCAGAAAGACTGCGCAGTGGCATCGCGGGCGGCCTGGGCATCTTTCTGCTGGCCTGGGCTTTACACCTGTTGCCACAGCCCGAACTTCCATTGTTGCTACTGGGTTCAATGGCTGCGTCAGCAGTATTGCTGTACGCGGTGCCGCACAGCCCGCTGGCGCAACCCTGGAATCTGATCGGCGGCCACTTGGTCTCGGCACTGGCCGGCTGGATCACCATTAGCTACGTGCACGACCCATTGGCTGCCGCCGGCATCGCGGTCGGTGCGGCCATCTTCCTGATGTATGTGCTGGACTGCCTGCATCCGCCCGGCGCAGCGACTGCGCTGACGCTGGTGCTGGGGGCGAGCCAGTTCTTGCAGATGGGAGCGGTCTGGACCTTGACCATCGTTGGCGCCAATGCCTTCATTTCGCTGCTGCTGGCCTTGAGCATCAACAATGCCCTGCCCCGCCGCCACTACCCGCAAGCGCCTGCCGCACCCGCCGCACCGCAACCGGCCATCCGTGTATTGCCTGAACAGCAGGACATCGAGCAGGCGTTGGCCGAAGAAGACAGCCTGCTGGATATCAGCACCGAGGACTTGCTCGATCTGTATGCCCGCGCACAGCAGCATGCGCAGACACGTTTTGAATCGAGTGCGCGTTGAGCGACATGTCCTTGCTGAAGATCATCCATCTGAGTGCCGTCGTCGCCAGCTTCACGCTGTTCTTCCTGCGCGGCATCTGGCTGCTCAGCGCTTCGCCCATCATGCGCCAGCGTTGGGTGAAGATCGCACCACATAGTGTGGACACAGTGTTACTGGTCAGCGCCATCGCGCTGGCCTGGCAACTCGGCTTCTCACCGTTCAACTCCCCGTGGCTGGCAGCCAAGATCATCGCGTTACTGGTGTACATCGGACTCGGTCTGCTGGCTTTCCGCTTCGCGCGCA
Organism: Gammaproteobacteria bacterium; assembly: GCA_018814405.1. Lineage (GTDB taxonomy): Bacteria > Pseudomonadota > Gammaproteobacteria > Burkholderiales > Gallionellaceae > Sideroxyarcus. Next base: position 193,892 of record JAHIZO010000004.1, on the reverse strand, counting down.
CCCGCGGTTTGCGACTGACAGCTTGGCTCACCGCCCTGCTCACCTTCGCCTACATCGTGGCAACAGCCCTTAGCCACGATCCTTTGCCAGGTCTGCAACGATGATCAAAGACCTGCTCGGCACCGCCGCCCCCGCCTTCGACGATCCGCTGGAGATGCTGTATGCCTGTCATGACCGCATCTGCGCACAGAGCGACACGCTTGATCGGCTGGTCGCCCATCTGCTGGTACAGGGCAACGATGAACAATCCGCACAGGCCGCACGCGCCATCCTGCGTTATTTCGATACTGCTGGTCAGCACCATCATCAGGACGAAGAGCAAGACCTGTTCCCCATGCTGATCGCCAGCGGCAATGCCGAAGCAGCCGAGTACGTGGCGCGTCTGTTGGCCGAACACAAGATACTGGATGCCGCCTGGCGTGATCTGCGGCCACAGTTGATCGATATTGAACAAGGCATGGCTGATGCGATAGACGCCGATATCGCCGCACATTTCATCGCCGGCTACGCGCGACACATCAAGTTCGAGAACGAAACCATGCTGCCGCTCGCCGCCACTTTGCTGAATGAAGCTCAAGTGCAACAACTTGGGCAGAACATGGCGGCACGGCGCGGCGTCACACTATGAACGCACGCATCGCAGTGATAGGAGCCGGGCCAGCCGGATTGATGGCGGCTGAGGTTTTATCCTCACAAGGCCTCACTGTTGATGTCTACGACGCGATGCCCAGTGTAGCCCGAAAATTTTTGATGGCGGGCAAAGGTGGCATGAATATCACCCACTCGGAACCCTTGTCAGATTTCCTGACACGCTACGGCGCACGCCGCGCGCAGATAGAACCACTGCTGCAAGCCTTTCCGCCACAAGCCCTGCGCGACTGGATACACGGTCTGGGTGTGGAGACCTTCGTCGGCACCTCGGGCCGCGTGTTCCCCAAAGAGATGAAAGCTGCACCGCTGCTGCGCGCCTGGCTACACCGCCTGCGCGAACAAGGCGTGCGCTTCCACATGCGCCATCGCTGGCTGGGCTGGGATGCAATAGATGCGCTGCGTTTCGCCACACCGGATGGCGAAATCAGCATTGAAGCAAGCAGCGTCGTGCTGGCACTGGGCGGTGCCAGCTGGCCGCAACTCGGCTCGGATGGTGCTTGGACATCGCTACTCGAACAGCGCGGCATCACCATCGCTCCGCTGCGCCCCAGCAACTGCGGTTTCGAGATCAAATGGAGTCTACACTTCCGCCAACGCTATGCAGGTGAGCCATTGAAATCGGTGGCGGCTACGTTTGGTGATGTACGCAAACAAGGCGAATGCATGATCGATGCAAACGGCATCGAAGGCGGATTGATCTATGCCTTATCGGCCCCGTTGCGCGACGAGATCGAAGCCAATGGACATGCCACGCTGCTTCTCGACCTGTTGCCGGACTGGACGCTGGAACGCATCACCAAAGAAGTGAACCATCCGCGCGGTTCGCGTTCGCTTTCCAGCCATCTCCAAAGCCGACTCGGTTTGAAAGGCGCGAAAGCGAATCTGCTGCGCGAAGTGTTGAGTGCAGATCAGATGAACGATATGACACTGCTGGCAAAGACCATCAAACGACTCCCGCTACACCTCACAGCTACGCGCCCGCTGGCTGAGGCCATCAGCACCGCCGGCGGCATTATTTTTGAGGAGTTGGATGCGCATCTGATGCTACCCAAACTGCCCGGCGTATTCGTGTGCGGAGAGATGCTGGACTGGGAAGCGCCCACCGGCGGCTACCTGCTGAGCGCATGTTTCGCCAGCGGCCATGTAGCAGGGAGCGGCGTATCACACTGGCTGAATAACCCATGATCCTTACAGGGCTGTAACAGCTCCCAAGATGTTCCTGCGCTACAATGCGCGCCATCTTTTCCCTCAACTGCAAGGATAAAAATATGAAGCAATACAGCAAACGCATCGCCCTGATCCACTGGATCATCTTCGCACTGGTGTGCATCGCATTCTATTTGGGCCATGAGCTGCATGAATCGAAGGATGCCGGCGAGAAACTGTCCATGTATCCAGTGCATTTCCTGATCGGCGATCTGGCACTGATACTCACTTTGTTCCGCCTCTACTTCCGCAAAAAGGACGGCGAGCCTGCCCCGGCCAACGCCAACCCGCTGCTGAACAATGTCGCTGCCGCTACTCACAAGCTGCTGAACCTGTCGCTGATCGCCGTTGTGATATCCGGCATCACCACCGCCGCCACCTCGGGCGTGATCGAAGCACTGAAGACCGGCAACACGGAACTGATCCCCGATTTCGAAAAAGTGGCCGCCAAGGAATTCCATGAGATGTTCATCGCTGTGATGCTGCTGCTGATCGCATTCCACGTCGCTGCTGCGCTGTATCACCAGTTCATCGTCAAAGACAACCTGCTGCGCCGCATCATGGTGAGACGGTTCGAAGACTGAACATCTTCAAGACGGCCGATCTGCGCGACCGCCCTCCGCTGATTTATAAGCCACAGATTGATAGTCGTGGCGTTCTGCATCAGAATGCCGCGACAAGTCCGTTCTTCAACCACTGAATAACCGTCATGGTGCAAGCGTTCTATGGCTTCAGATGAACACCACACTCCAAAGACGTATGCTGACCCCTTGCTCAAGGACGGGTTGTTGCGGGCGTCATTTGCCGCCATGTCGGAAGGCATGGCGATCCATCAATTGGTTAATGATGCCGACGGGAAGGCCATTGATTACCTGATCCTCGATGTGAACGATGCATTTGAGCGTCAGACAGGTTTGCCAAAGGAAACAGTCAAGGGAAAGTTAGCCTCTGCAGCCTATGGTTCGGGCGAAGCTCCATTTCTGGACATCTATTCCAGAGTGGCGCAAACACAGCAACCGGCAAAGTTCGAGCAGTATTTTCCGCCGTTGCGGAAACACTTTCTGATCAATGTATTTTCGCCCGACAAGGATTGTTTCGTCACCATCTTCGAAGACATCACCGCGCGAAAACTGACCGAGCAGACCCTGTATGAAGGCAAAGAACATTTCCGTCGTCTGGCTGAAGACATGCCGCTTTTTGTCGTGACCTTCCTGCCGGCCGGCACCCTGACCTATGCCAATGCCGCTATCGCCAAATCGGCAAATATCGCGGCGGGAAAACTGGTCGGCATGAACTTCTTTGAATTCCTGTCCGAAGACGACCGGAAAATGGTACGTGCGCGGCTGGACTCGCTCTCACCGAAAGATCCGATCGAAACACACCTGCAGCATTACCAGACAGCGGACGGTGAACATATCTATCATCAATGGACCAACCGCGCGCTCTTCGACACCCATGGCAAGTTGACCGGATTTCAGGCGGTGGGAGAAGACATCACCCAGCGAAAAAAATCGGAAGACGCACTCGCGGATTTGATGCGCAAACTGGAGCAGAAGGAACTGGCCAAGTCCCGCTTCCTTGCAGCCGCAAGTCACGATCTGCGGCAGCCACTGGCCGCAGCCAATCTCTTCATCGATGCACTCAGACTTTCCAAACCCACGACAGCGCAGGAACAGCTCATCCAGCGTCTGGATCAAACCATGTCCAACTTCAATGAGCTATTGGATGCCCTGCTCAATGTATCCAAACTGGATGCCGGAATGATCAAGCCTGTCTTCTCTCCGATCAGAATCACCGAAATATTCTCATGGTTGGAGCAGAGCTTTGAGCCGCTGGCACGTGACAAAGGATTAGGTTTTAGGTTGTTCTTCCCGACTGCAGAACCGTTCCTGGTTCGCGCTGATTTTGATCTACTCAAATCCGTACTGATGAATCTTGTTTCCAATGCGATCAAATTCACGCCGGCAGGGAATGTCCTGATCGGTGCTCGAAAGCGCGGCGGCAATATAGTGTTCCAGATATGGGACACCGGTGTTGGCATACCACACGACCAGTTGGAGCATATCTTTGACGAGTTCTATCAAGTCAACAACCCGCAACGCGACAGAAATAGCGGAGTTGGTCTGGGATTGTCCATCGCCAAGCGAGCCTTGGCCTTGTTCGATGGCGCGATCACCTGCCGTTCTATCCCAGAGCGAGGATCTGTCTTTGAATTCAGCCTGCCGCTGACAGGTGCCTCGGTTGTCGTAAGCTCCCATGTCGAGATACCTCCTTCCGAAAATATCAGCAGCGATGAATCGTTTGCCAGTGGCAAGCATTTCTTCGTGATAGAGGATGAGGGGCTTGTTGCGGAAGCGCTTAAGGGGATACTGGAAAGTCTGGGCGGGGAAGTGCACTGTTTCGCCAGGGCGGAAGACGCACTCCTCGATACCGATGCCCAACGCGCAGATTATTTCATCGTGGATTTCATGCTGGCGGGAAAGCTCAACGGCATCCAGTTCTTGAACCAGTTGCGGCTGCAGCTGGCAAAACCAATCAGGGCCGTGCTGATGACCGGCGACACCTCAAGCAGCTTCATCAGGAATGCGGTCGAGTGCGACTGGCCGATCCTGCACAAACCGGTGAACCTGTCCAAATTGGTCGCCAGCCTGAAGGCGCAAGCGCACTGAGTCGCAACTATCTCCTGACGGCGATCAGCACTGCCCACGCGCCGAGCAACACATACCAGATGAGCGACCACTCGGGGATGCCCAGTGTGAGGAAAGTCCAGCCCTTCTCCGCGCATTCGCCGGAGCCGTGCATCAGCTCTTGCCATACCTCGGCCATTGGGAAGTTCTGCAGCATGTAGTCCAGTCCGGGGCCACAGGCGGGTACTTGGTCTTTGGGAAGATGCTGTAACCAGATGTGGCGCGAGGCGGTCGCCACGCCACCCAGTGCGAACAAGGCGATCAACACAGAATAGATGCGTGCGCCAAGGCGCAGCGGGTGATGCAAGGCAGCCATGAAGAACAGCGCACCGATCACTACAAAGATCACGCGTTGCAACATGCACAAGGGGCACGGTTCTTGGCGCAGCACGTATTGCAGGATCATGGCGGCACTGAACAATCCAGCCACTGCCAATGCGCCGATCAGGAACAGCCAGAAGTTGGGCAGTGCGTTAATACGTTTCAACATCATTCTGCCTCTTCGATCCACGTCCCTTGAATGGCCTCCAGCACTTTCTCGCCACCGCGGCTATGGTCATCGTCAAAACCGTCCAGCTCGACCACGTAGTTATGCAAGTCGACGAAGTTCACTGTGAGCGGGTCGACATCTGGATGCTTCTCGGTCAGCGCGATCGCGATGTCGCGCACGTCTATCCATTTCATTTCGAATTACCTTCCTTGGCCATATTGATCGAATATTTTGGAATCTCGACCACCAGCGGCTCGCCGGCAACGATAGCCTGACAGCTCAGGCGCGAGTTGCCTTCCAAGCCCCAGGCTTTGTCCAACATATCCTCTTCCAGTTCCGTCGCTTCTTCCAGACTGTTGAAACCTTCACGCACGATGACGTGGCAGGTGGTACAGGCGCAGGATTTCTCGCAGGCATGTTCGATCTCGATGCCGTTCTCCAGCAAGGCATCACAGATTGATGTGCCGGGTGCGACGTCGAACAATGAGCCCTTGGGGCACAGTTCTTCATGGGGTAAAACGATGATCTGTGTCATATCAGTTTTCCAAGTCGGACATCTTGTGTCCTTTTAACGCGCTCGACACGCTCTTATCCATACGTGCTTGCGCGAATGGCAGCGTCGCCTGATTCAGGGCTTCCACTGCGCGTTTGATCGCGGTCTGGTCTTCACCTTCCAGCAAGAAACGCACACCCTCCATGCTGGCCCGGATGGCGGCTATGCCATTGGCGTCGATCAAGTCGCCATCCTCCTGCAAGGCGTTCGCCACCGCATCCAGCAGTTGGCGCGCCTCAACCTGTTGCTCACGCAATGCACGAGCCTTCATATCGTCGCGCGCATGCTGATTGGAGTCCTGCAACATGCGGGTGATCTCGTCATCGCTCAAACCATAGGATGGTTTAACAGCGATGCTGGATTCATGTCCGGTGGTCATCTCGCGTGCAGACACGCTCAGCAAGCCATCCGCATCCACTTGGAAGGTAACTCGAATACGCGCCGCACCGGCCACCATGGGCGGGATGCCGCGCAGCTCGAACTGCGCCAGTGAACGGCAATCGCTCACCAACTGACGTTCGCCCTGCATCACGTGGATGCTCATCGCAGTCTGGCCGTCTTTGTAGGTGGTGAATTCCTGTGCGCGCGCGGTCGGTATCGTGCTGTTGCGCGGAATGATCTTCTCGGTCAGTCCGCCCATGGTCTCGATACCCAGCGACAATGGGATCACATCCAGCAACAGCCAATCGTCTGCACTGCGATTACCTGCCAGCACATTAGCCTGAATAGCCGCCCCCAGCGCCACCACTTTGTCCGGGTCGAGATTGGTCAGCGGTGTCTGTTTGAAATATTCGGCCACGGCGCGTTGCACCTGCGGCATGCGTGTGGAACCGCCCACCATCACCACGCCCTTCACCTCATCCACAGCCAGCCCCGCATCGCGCAAAGCTTTGCGCGTCGGCTGCAGGGTGCGCGCCAGCAGATTCTTGGTCATGTCGTAAAACGCTTCGCGCGTCAGCGTCACATCCACCAGTTCACCACCGCTTAGCACGGCGGTGATCTGCGCCTGCATATGTTCAGTCAATTGTTCTTTGGCGGTGCGCGCATGGGTCAGCAACAAGCGGATATCGTTGATGCCCAGTTGCGACAGCCCTGCTTGTTCCAGCACCCAGCAATAGATACGTTGATCGAAATCGTCGCCACCCAATGCGGAATCGCCGTTGGTCGCCAACACTTCGAACACGCCTTTTGACAGACGCAGGATGGAGATGTCGAACGTGCCACCGCCCAAGTCGTACACGGCGTACACACCTTCAGATGCGTTATCCAGTCCATAGGCGATGGCCGCAGCGGTCGGTTCGTTGAGCAGACGCAACACATTGATACCAGCCAGCTTGGCTGAATCTTTGGTGGCCTGACGTTGTGCATCGTCGAAATAAGCCGGTACGGTGATCACTGCGCCGACCAGCTCTCCACCCAGTGAACGTTCCGCACGGTCACGCAACACTGTAAGTATCTCGGCTGAGACTTCGACAGGACTCTTCACACCGCCCGCGGTGCGCAACTGCAACATGCCCGGTGTATCGACGAATCGATAAGGCAGATCGACCACATCGCCGACGTCCTTCAAGCCGCGCCCCATGAAGCGCTTCACCGACACGATGGTGTTCTGCGGGTCTTCGCTCTGCACAGCCTGTGCATCCATGCCGACCTGCAGCGTGCCATCGGGCAGATAGCGCACGACTGAAGGCAGCAACGCACAGCCTTCATCATCGTTGAGTACGACGCTGATGCCATTACGTACGGTCGCGACCAGAGAGTTTGTGGTGCCGAGGTCTATGCCGACCGCCAGTCGATGCTGGTGCGGTGCAGCGGAAAGACCCGGCTCGGAGATTTGCAGCAATGCCATGTTCAGGAATCCAACTCGTCGTAGGCGTCAGCGATCTCTTCAGCCAGTTTTTCAAGGAAGCGTAATTTTCGCACAGTGCCCGCAGCCGCGACGAACTCTTGTGTTGTGTCGAGCTGTTCGGCCAACTGTTTTTGCAAATTGCGTGTCTCGTTGCGTGCAACATCTGCCAGCGAATCCAAAGCATCTATATCTTTGGCGGCGATTGCGTCCTGCAAACCTTCGCGCCATTCCATCTGCTGCATCAGGAAATCCATCGGCATCGCGGTATTGTTCTCTTCCTGCGTATCCACACCGTGCAGCAACAACAGATAGCGACCGCGCTTGAGCGGGTCGCGCAGGGTCTGATAACCCTCGTTGACGCGCGTCGCCCATTGCATGGACAGACGCTTTTCGACATCGGATAGATGAGAGAACTTGTCCGGATGGACTTGGGATTGCAGCTCGCGGTAACACTGGTCTAGCGCTGCGCTATCCAGCTGAAAGCTGCGGGGAAGTTTAAAAACGGTGAAGAAGTCTTGTTGGAGATCGACTGCTGGAGCGCTCATCACACTGTAAAGCTTTCTCCACAGCCGCAGGCATCCTTCACGTTAGGGTTGTTGAACTTGAAGCCCTCGTTCAAACCTTCGCGTGTGTAATCCAATTCCATACCGTCGATGTACGGCAGGCTTTGCGGATCGACCAGCACAGTCACGCCGTTGCTGACAAACTGCAAGTCTTCGCCTTCTGCTGCATCTGCAAACTCAAGCTTGTAAGCCATGCCGGAACAACCGCTGGTGCGCACACCGATGCGCAGACCGACACCTTTACCGCGCTTGACCAGAAAATTCTGTACGTGTTTTGCCGCGTTCTCAGTCAACGAGATGCTCATCTTCAACTCCTACTTGTTCGCGTTGCAGGCTGCTGCCTCGACGTTCTCGCCGTGCTTGGCCTTGTAATCTGCCACGGCTGCTTTGATCGCGTCTTCCGCGAGGATAGAACAGTGGATCTTCACCGGCGGCAGCGCCAACTCTTCGGCGATGTGCGTGTTCTTGATTGCCAGCGCCTGGTCAACAGTCTTGCCTTTGACCCATTCGGTGACCAATGAGCTGGACGCGATAGCAGAACCGCAACCGTAAGTCTTGAACTTCGCATCTTCGATCACGCCGTCCTTGCCGACCTTGATCTGCAACTTCATCACATCACCACAAGCCGGTGCGCCGACCATGCCGGTGCCGACGAAAGAATCGTCCTTGTCCATTGAACCAACGTTACGCGGGTTCTCGTAGTGATCCAGTACTTTTTCGCTGTATGCCATTTTTTTGCTCCTTCGTCGCAGAGAAGGGGGAAGAGGGAAGGGAGAAGGGTAAAGCCGCTCCCGCTTTTGACTCTACCCTTTCCCCTTCTCCCTTAACCCTTCCCAGATTTCAGTGTGCCGCCCATTCGATAGTATTCAGGTCGATACCATCTTTGTACATATCCCATAAGGGGGATAGATCACGCAATTTGGCGATCTTGTCCTGCAACAGCTTCACTACATAGTCCACTTCTTCCACGGTGGTGAAACGTCCCACGGTAAAGCGGATGGAGCTGTGTGCCAGTTCGTCGTTACGACCTAGGGCACGCAATACATAAGAAGGTTCCAAGCTGGCCGAAGTACACGCCGAGCCGCTGGATACCGCGACATCTTTAACCGCCATGATCAGCGATTCGCCTTCGACGAAGTTGAAGCTGACGTTCAGGTTGTGCGGCACGCGCGCATCCATGTCGCCGTTCAGGTACACCTCTTCCATGCTGGACAGTCCTGCCCACAGACGGTCACGCAACATGCGGATGCGTTCGTTCTCGGCAGCCATCTCTTCCTGTGCGATGCGGAACGCTTCGCCCATGCCGACGATCTGGTGTGTCGCCAATGTGCCGGAACGGAAACCGCGTTCATGGCCACCACCGTGCATTTGTGCTTCCAAACGCACGCGCGGTTTGCGTTGCACATACAAGGCACCGATGCCTTTGGGGCCGTAGGTCTTGTGTGCGGAGAAACTCATCAGATCGACTTTGAGTTTTTGCAGGTCGATGCCGACCTTGCCGGTGGCCTGTGCAGCATCCACATGGAACAGGATGCCTTTGCTACGGCATAGTTCGCCGATGGCTTCGATATCCTGCACCACACCGATCTCGTTGTTCACCAGCATCACAGAGACGAGAACGGTATCCGGACGCAGTGCCGCTTCCAACTTTTTCAGATCGACCAAGCCGTTCGGCTCGGGATCGAGATAAGTGGCAGAGAAACCCTCACGCTCAAGCTCGCGCACGGTGTCGAGCACAGCTTTGTGCTCGGTCATCATGGTCACGATATGCTTGCCCTTGTCCTTGTAGAAATGTGCCGCGCCTTTGATGGCGAGGTTGTTCGACTCGGTCGCACCGGATGTCCACACGATCTCTTTCGGATCGGCATTCACCAAAGCCGCCACCTGTGCACGCGCACGTTCCACTGCCTCGTCCGCTGTCCAGCCGAACGAGTGTGAACGTGAAGCCGGGTTGCCGAATTTCTCTGTCAGATAAGGGATCATGGCCTCGGCCACACGCGGATCTACCGGCGTAGTGGCTGAGTAATCCATGTAGATTGGCAGTTGCATGGGGTTCGCTTCCTTGTTTATTTCAATCAGACTGCTGCACCAGACTGGAGTGCGTCACGTGTCATGTGCACCGGAGAAGATTCTTTCTTGCCCAGTTCGCCATCAGCCAGTTGTTGCAGATTGACCTGTTGCAGATATTCATAGATACGCTCGCTCAGGCCGAACCACAGGTCATGTGTGGAACAAGGCTTGCCGTCTTTGCAGTTGCCTTGACGGTCGCAGTTAGTAGCGTCCAGTGGTTCATCCACTGCCACCACGATATCGGCGATGCTGATCTTGACTGCGGGACGTGCCAAGCAGTAACCACCACCCGGGCCGCGTACGCTGGCCACTACATTGTTCTTGCGCAGCTTGGCGAACAGTTGCTCCAGATACGACAGCGAGATCTGCTGACGTTCGCTGATCGCTGCCAGCGTAACCGGGCCTTTGCCACCGCGTTGGGTCAGATCGACCATTGCCGTGACGGCGAAACGTCCTTTAGTTGTTAAGCGCATGTTGTTACTCTCCTCAGAATGTCAGACCTACCTCTTCAAGCCACTCCACATCGATGAAATGACCCCCTCTGGAAAAGGATCATAGGATACCCGATAGTTTTAATCAACTATTTTATTCAGGTAGTTCGGATCGAACTTGTCGGCAGTTGCCTGTTCGTCCTCCAAGCGCACGCCCATCTTCTCCAATTGCTGAAGAATCAATTCGATACGCTGATCAACGGCGACAGTATGGCCAATCAATCCATGCAAGGCTTTAGCCACTGGGTCGTTCTGGTCGCCACTGATACCGTATGCGTTAAACCCCGCGCTCTTCTTCGCATCATCAAGCACGCGCGCAGGAATACCTGCCGCCGTTGCACCTGCCGGGACATCTTTCACCACCACCGCATTGGAACCGATCTTGGCATTGGCGCCGATGGTCAGCGGCCCGAGTATCTTGGCGCCAGCGCCCACCACCACGCCGTTCTCAAGTGTGGGATGACGCTTGCCTTCTTTCCATGAAGTACCGCCCAGTGTGACACCGTGATACAGCGTCACATCATCACCGATATGCGCCGTCTCGCCGATCACCACACCCATGCCATGGTCGATGAAGAAGCGGCGACCGATGGTCGCGCCGGGATGGATCTCGATGCCGGTGAACCAGCGCGCGAAGTGCGAAACAAAGCGCGCCATCCACTTAAGACCGGCGTGCCACAAAGTATTTGAAAGACGATGGAAGATGCGCGCGTGCAGGCCGGGATAGCAGGTCAGCACCTCGAAAGTGGTGCGGGCTGCGGGATCGCGGGCGAAAACGCTGGCGATATCTTCTCGGATATTCTTAAACATCTGGGTGCTCTTCCTGGTAACGCTTTCTGAGGCGTGCATTGTACTCGGTCGTCACGCTCAAGATACCGCGCAGCAGGTTGACCTCTTCATCTTCCAGCCTAGTGCGCGAGAACAAACGACGCAGACGACGCATCAATCGCTCGGGGTTCTGCGTGGTAAAGAAACCGATCTCGCCCAGCGTCTTCTCAAAATGCGCGTACAAGCCTTCCACGCGCTCATGTGCTGCAGGTGATATTTCCGGCAAAGCAAGCTGAAACGAAGAAGCAGCCACGCTCAACTCATAAGACATCAATTGCACGGCAGACGCCACATTAAGAGATGAGAACTCCGGATTGGCCGGAATATTCACGCCCAACTGCGCCTTACCCATCTCTTCATTGGTCAATCCGGACATCTCGGTGCCGAACAACAAAGCCACCGGCCCGGCTGAAGCTTCCTGCATCACCTGGGGTGCAGCTTCGCGAGGTGTTTGCACTTCGATGGATATATCTCGCAGCCGTGCCGTCATCGCCACGGTGTACACAACGCCCTGCAAAGCCTCGTCTATAGAGCTGCAAACCACGGCATTGTCGAGGATGTCGTCCGCCCCGGAAGCCATGGCACTCGCCTGCGGATCGGGGAAAAAGCGCGGATTGATGAGGTAAAGATGGCGCAATCCCATGACCTTCATCGCCCGCGCAGCCGCGCCGATATTGCCCGGATGGGAGGTGTGGCTCATCACCACACGAACATTATTCAAAGGATTAGGTTTATTCAAAAGGCGATACCGATTAAAATGCGCGCCGGTTATTCATTTTGAAACTTTATTTAACCGTAGCGAGCGGCTTGAGGGCAAGGCGCACGGCGCGCAGAAACCGGAGTGTACACAAGGTACATGAGGATTCCGAGCACCGCGCAACGCAGCGATCAAGACGCGCAGTAGGTTAATCAAGTTTCACAGCTCATTAAAAAGGTCGTACTGATATGCACCCCATGCTCAACATCGCGGTGAAGGCCGCTCGTCGCGCCGGCAATATTATCCATCGCGCCGCCGATAACCTCGACCACCTCACCGTGACCAAAAAATCCCATGCGGATTACGTCAGCGAAGTGGACCGCGTCGCGGAACAAGCCATCGTGGACATCTTGCTACAGGCCTATCCGACCCATGCGATTCTAGCAGAGGAAGGCGGCGCCCAAGGCGAGTCGGAATACGTTTGGATCATCGATCCACTCGATGGCACCACCAACTTCCTGCATGGCGTGCCGCAGTACGCTGTCTCTATCGCGCTGCAACATAACGGCGTGTTGACCCAGTCCGTCGTGTACGACCCGACCAAGAACGACCTGTTCACCGCCACGCGCGGTCGCGGTGCGTTCCTCAATGACAAACGCATCCGCGTCAGCAAACGCAAAGAACTGGAAGACAGCCTGATCGGCACCGGCTTCCCCTACACCCGCTTCGAACACATGGACGCATACCTCGACATCTTCAAAGATGTGATGCAAAAAACAGCAGGCCTGCGTCGTCCCGGTGCGGCTTCGCTCGATCTGGCCTGGACGGCTGCCGGTCGTTACGACGGCTTCTTCGAGACCGGCCTTAAGCCTTGGGACCTCGCAGGGGGCGCACTGCTGATCTCCGAAGCGGGCGGCATCGTCACCGACCTGGCTGGCAATCAGAACCAGCTGGAGAGCGGCCACATCTGCGCAGGCAATCCGCACATACAAGAGCAACTGCTGAAACTGATCGCACCGCATCTCACCGACGGCCTGAAGGGCTAAGCAACCCGGGCAGCGGACGATGGATAACACGCTACTCGTCCTCGCGATCACGACGATCGTCATCGTCCTGATCTTCGAGTACACCAACGGTTTCCACGACGCTGCCAACATCATCGCTACCGTCATCGCCTCTCGCGCGATGACACCGGTGCAAGCAGTACTGCTCGTCGCCTTCTTCGAATTCCTCGGTCCGTTGTTGGGCGGCACCGCCGTCGCCAACACCATCGGCACTTTCATCACACTGGACGATCTGGAAAGCTCACTCAGTCTCATCGTCGTGCTGTGCGGTCTGATCGGTGCCATCGCGTGGAACCTGGCCACCTGGTGGTTCGGCATCCCCTCCTCTTCTTCGCATGCCTTGGTGGGCGGCTTGGCGGGTGTGGTGGTGGTCGCGGCCGGTGCCAATCATGTGGAATGGGGCTTCGCCGATCTGCTGCACGGCGAGTTCCACGGTGTGGCGAAAGTCGTCGCCGCACTCATCCTGTCACCCATCATCGGTTTCTGGGTCGGGTTCGTGTTGCACCGCGTCATGCTCACATTGCTGCGCGGCGCGCGCCCATCCATCAATCGCGACCTGCGCCATCTGCAATACGTCACCTCGGCTGGGCTGGCCTTTGCACACGGTGCGAACGACGCGCAAAAGAGCATGGGCATCCTCACGCTGGTGCTGGTGCTGGGCGGATTCATCCCGACATTCGAGGTGCCGTTTTGGGTGATGCTGGCTTGCTCGCTCGCCATCACACTGGGCATCCTGTCCGGCGGTTGGCAGATCGTGCGCACACTCGGCTTCTCCATTTATAAGATCCGTCCGCTGCACGCGCTGGATTCTCAGATGACCGCCGCCAGCGTCATCTTCAGTTCATCGCTGTTCGGCGCACCCGTCTCCACCACACACGTGGTCGCCTCGTCCATCATGGGCATCGGCGCATCCGAGCGGCCCAAAGCAGTGCGCTGGGGCAAAGCATTCGAGATCGTCGCCACCTGGGTCATCACCATCCCCGGGGCAGCATTGATGGCGATTGGATGTTATCTTGTCGTCCAGTATTTCGTCTGAATCAAAAGACCATGACTCCACCCATAGACGCCTCCAAAACATTGCTAGCCCGCATCCTTGACCGTGTATTCCCCAAGGTGCCGGACTTCTTCCACATGCTCACCGAGCAGACCATCGAAGTCGCGCTCACCGTCAACCTGCTGGTCGATTACATGGAGCGTGGCGATCCGGCCATCGCGGAAGCACTGAAAGAGAATGTCCATCAGGCCGACCTGATCAAAGTGCGCAACCTGCATGAATTGAACGACGCCTTCTCCACCCCCATCGACCGCGAAGACATCTACCGCGCCATCATGGCGTTGGACGATATCGTGATGTACTGCAAGACCACGGTGCACGAGATGGACGTGCTGGCTGTGACACCGGACAAGTTCATGCGCGACATCTCACTGCGCATCAAGGGCGGCGTGGATGCGCTGGCCAACGGATTCGCCAAGCTGGCCACCACACCCGCCACCGCCGCGCTGGACGCCGACATCGCACGCAAAGCAGAACGCCATGCCGAAAAACTCTACCGCTTCGCACTACCCGAACTGTTCGAGGGCGACGACTACATCAATATGTTCAAACGTCGCGAGATCTACCGTCACCTGACCAACGCTGCCGAACACATGGCACAGTGCGCCAACACGCTGCACGACATCGTGGTCAAGATCAGCTAAAGACATGACGAACGCGACAGACACCCTCACCCAGTTTCTGCACGACAACATCCCGCTCACCAGCGCGATGCAGTTGCAAGCGCATGCCTATGACGGCGAACGACTGGAACTGAGTGCGCCGCTCGCTGCCAACGTCAACGACAAAGGCACCGCATTCGGCGGCAGCCTGTACAACATCGCCGTGCTGAGTGGCTGGAGTCTGCTGCGTCTCAAGCTGAACGAAGCGGGGCTGAACCAGAAGAACATCGTCATCTACGAGGCGAATACGCGTTATCTCGCGCCGGTCACAGGCGAACTGCGCGCCGCATGCACCATCACCACCGATGCGCTGACCGAGCTTATGCACACATTGCAAAAAAAGAGCCGTGCACGCATCACACTGACCGTTACCATCTATCAACAAGACAAGGCCGCTGTGGAATTCACCGGCCAGTACGTCGTACTCGATTAGACGCATGAAAGACACCGCACCTCCAAAACACACGCCCATGATGCAGCAGTACTTCGGCCTGAAGGCCGACCATCAGGACAAGCTGCTGTTCTATCGCATGGGCGATTTCTATGAACTGTTCATGGACGATGCGGTGCGCGTCGCCAAGCTGCTCGACATCACGCTCACCCAGCGCGGCGCATCGGGAGGCATACCGATCAAGATGGCTGGCGTGCCCTATCACGCGGCTGAGCAATATCTGGCGCGCTTGGTGAAGATGGGCGAATCGGTCGCCATCTGCGAACAGATCGGCGACCCCGCCACCAGCAAAGGTCCGGTCGAACGCAAGGTGGTGCGCATCGTCACCCCCGGCACCGTCACCGACTCCGCCCTGCTGGAAGAGAAGCGCGACAACCTGTTACTCGCGCTGCACCAGAACAGGAACGAGATCGGCCTGGCCTGGCTCAACCTCGCCTCGGGTCAATTCACCTTGGCCGAAGTGGATGCCAAGCAACTGCCCGCCGAGCTGGAACGCCTGCAACCTTCCGAGATATTGTTCGCCGAGAGTACGGCCGCGCCGCAATTCAAAAGCGCCGCCAACAAATCGCTGCCCGACTGGCACTTCGAGCGCGACACCGCGCACCGCGCACTGTGCCAACAATTCGGCACGCGCGACCTAGCCGGTTTCGGCTGCGAGGAATTCACGCTCGGCTTGAGCGCCGCTGGTGCCCTGCTCGGTTACGCCAAACTCACGCAGGGTCAGAGCATCGCCCACATCCGCGGCGCGCAGGTGTACAGCGCCGACCGCTATGTGCGCATGGACGCCGCCACCCGCCGCAACCTGGAGATCACACAGACCCTGCGCGGCGAACCCGCACCGACCCTGCTCTCGCTACTCGACACCTGCGCCACCAACATGGGCAGCCGCTTGCTGGCGCACTGGCTGCACCATCCGCTACGTAACCGCGATGTGTTGCGCGCAAGGCTGGATGCAGTGGACGAGTTGGATGAAAAACACAGCGCCGTGCATCAACAACTCAAACCCAGCGTGGACGTGGAGCGCATCACCGCGCGGATCGCATTGAAGAGCGCAAGACCGCGTGACCTTTCCGGCCTGCGCGACACGCTCAAGCAACTGCCCGAACTGCATAACACCTTAGCAGGCATCAGCGCACCGCGTTTGCAACAACTGAGCAATGAACTGCAAGCCGACAGCGCACTGGTCGAACTGCTGCAAAACACCATCAAGGAAGAACCCTCTTCCGTGCTGCGCGAAGGCGGCGTGATCGCCGACGGTTACGATGCCGAGCTGGACGAGTTGCGCGGCATCCAGTCCAACTGCGGCGACTTCCTGTTGGCTTTGGAGAAGCGCGAACGCGAACGCACCGGCATCGACAAACTGAAAGTGGAATACAACCGCGTGCACGGTTTCTACATCGAGGTCAGCACCGCAAATGCCGACAAGGTGCCGGACGACTACCGCCGCCGCCAGACATTGAAGAACGTCGAACGCTACATCACACCGGAACTGAAAGCATTCGAAGACAAAGCGCTGTCCGCCAACGACCGCGCACTGGCGCGCGAGAAACATCTGTACGACCAGTTGCTGGACACGCTCGCGCCGAGCATCCCGCAACTGCAGACCATCGCCGCCGCCATCGCCGAACTGGACGTGCTCGCCACCTTCGCCGAACGCGCCGCCACGCTGAACTTCTGCGCACCGCAGTTCAGCGATGATGCGCAGATTCACATCAAGCAAGGTCGCCATCCGGTGGTGGAAGCGCAAGTGGACACCTTCACCCCGAACGACACGCAGCTCGGCGACGCGCGCAGCATGCTGCTCATCACCGGCCCCAACATGGGCGGTAAATCCACCTACATGCGCCAGGTCGCCATCATCGCGCTGCTCGCGCATGTCGGTTGCTTCGTGCCCGCACAGCAAGCCGTGCTGGGCGAGATCGACCAGATCTTCACGCGCATCGGCGCATCGGACGATCTGGCCAGCGGACGTTCCACCTTCATGGTCGAGATGACCGAGGCCGCCAACATCCTGCACAACGCCACCGACAAGAGTTTGGTGCTAGTGGATGAGATCGGCCGCGGCACCAGCACCTTTGACGGCCTCGCATTGGCCTACGCCATCGCGCGCCACCTGCTGGAACTCAACCGCAGCTACACGCTATTCGCCACGCACTATTTCGAACTCACACGACTGGCCGAAGAATTCAAACAACTCGCCAACGTCCACCTCGCCGCCGTCGAACACCAGCACAGCATCGTGTTCCTGCACTCTGTGAACGAAGGTGCCGCCAGCCAAAGCTACGGCCTACAAGTCGCCGCCCTCGCCGGTGTACCCGGCAGCGTCATCCGCAGCGCGAAGAAACAATTAGTGAAGCTGGAACAGAACAGCGCCGCCCAGAACCCGCAAGGTGATCTGTTCGCCGCTGTGCCGGAAGCGCCGGAACCGGAAGAACATCCGCTGGTGTCGGCGTTGCAAGACTTGCAGCCGGATGAGATGAGTCCTAGGGAAGCGCTGGAGAGGATTTATCAGTTGAAGAAGTTAGTGTAGCCTTCCAATCATTAATCCTGCCATTACTGAATTGTGAGAAATTCTTGAAAAACTTTTCGGGCAACACTAGTAATAAAGCTCTCTCCTTCCCAAACTCTCTTGATGAGATTGATGAGACTCTAATAAAACTCAGTTCAGATGAACCACTTTCATTAGAACTAAGCTCCTCTGAGCTAAGCAACGCCAGCAAAACTCCTTTACTTGAATCAAGCCTAATACAGTGGATATCAACACTGTGGGGCTTTTCAAAAAGTTCTTTCACGCTAAACCAACCAATACAAGCTGGACATTGGGCGCAGCTCGCTTCAAGTCCCGCAAGTACAGTAATAGCCTTGCACCCCCCAGGAAAACTTAAAGATATTGATCGTCGTGCAGCTGCTCTATTTAAGAAACAATACTTTGAAAATCAAAATAAATGGCCTGACCTAGCCGTTTCTGAATCTGCTTTTATTCTCTGTTTAGATTCATATTCATCTTATGGCTTACCTCTCCAACTTTATCCAGATCAGCTTTCAAGCAATGTCACTAACTGGGATGGATTTAGACTATTCCTGGACAAGTTATTGAACTCTATTGCAGACGAGTCAGAGATTCGAGGGGAAATTCAAGGCCGCGCAAACAGCTTATCAACCATACTTTTTGAGCTATTTAAAAATACACACGACCATGCGCGATTGAATGTCGATGGCTCAGTTATTAGCGAGTCAATTCGTGGAATATATTCAAGATTTTACCCATCCAGCCAGATTTCAGAATATTTAGGGAATCAAACCGTTGACTCCAATCCTCTAGATAATTATCTGCGTTCGATTCTCAAACCAGCGCCCAAAAAATCAAAATGGACACCTTCTAAACGTGATGTATCAGGGTTTCTTGAGCTAACTATTTTCGATACCGGCCCTGGCATGGCAGCCAAGTGGATTGGAACTGAAATCGAGAATCATACACAGCAAGAGCAATATGATGCTGTTATCAACTGCCTAAAAAAAGGCAACTCATCAACAACATCTGGCACTAGAGGATTTGGCTTATGGCGCGTACTTCAAGAGCTTATTCAAGTTAAAGGATTTATAAGAATTAGAACAAATAAAGTTCACGTTTTTCGCCAATATGCGTCGTTGGAAAAATTGCACATGATTCACCATCCAGATGGGCACGAAACACCTCAAGAGCGTTTTACTGACTGGAAGAAACAGTTCACTTCCCATCTTAGTGACTATCCCAATATTAAGGGCACAGCAATTTCGATTGTCATTCCGCTGGGTGCACTATGAATACTTTCTCTATTCGCCCATTCGAACTCCCAAGCAGCTCAATTCGCCCATCTAAAATATTAGCAATATATCTACTCAGGCCTGATATTTCAGAAGACTCTTTTGACGGTGCACTTTCTCAAGTGTTGACCACTGGAAATCAATTTGATGCGGTACATTTTGTTGGCTTCAATGATTGTTTAAATCAAGTTAAAACTTGGCAAAAAGCCAACTCGAGCATTTTTGGTAGATTAAGTCTATCAACAGTCAACTTAAGCCATAGCACTAGGGTAATTTCATTTAATGAAAATACCGGAAAACATACAATTGAGTGTCTAGATGGACACTCAATACAAGAGCCAGAGAGTGAAATAAACTCCCATAAACGGCATTCACTTACCAATCTATTTATATTAAACAACGGACATATGGAAACACATCGAGGTTTCCATTATGTAAAGCCATCTCAAAAGCACGTTGGGAAATTCCTCAGAACAGCGAACGTTCTAGAACAAAGTGAAGCTGCTTACATAATAGCTTTCTGGACCATGTCCGAAATTTGGGGCAAGAACATTAGCCAAATTTACGTAGACACCTCTGGTATTTCTGATATCGCACTGACCCTCGCATATGAGGCATTTTTTAGGCAAGGAGTAGCAAAGCTCCCCATAATTTCATCGCATCGATCATATGATGGCCTTACTCAGTTAATCATTAATCGCCCCAATGAAACGCTAATCCTCACTTCTGCAACAACATCAGGGGGGCTAAAAAATAAACTTATAGAACGTGGCGCTAGTAAAGAATTAATATTTACCCTGTTCTATCTAGGCGAAACACCTCAAGAAGTAGGGAACATCCTTTGTGATTTAACTAAACGCCCTAATGAAAATACGTTGGGTATTGAACCCATCGAAAATTTTAGCGCAACAAATTGTCCTTACTGTCAGAAAAAGTCATATCCCGTGAGCTTAGAAGGAGACCAGTTCGCATTCGAACCGCCGAAGGTTGAAGAGATTACGATTGCACTATCCGACCTGACTGAATCGAAACAAAAACTCTTTGATCAATTAGCAGGAATAGACTTTTTTAAAGTTTATAGAAACATCAATGATCGAAGCCTTGAATTCTTTCTAGATGCAAATTCACTATTCTCTACACAAGCCACCGCTCACCGTCCGACACTTGATTTACTTGAAAATGTCGGGCAACGGTGGAAAAACATCGTATTACGAGGCTCTCCAGTCAACCTGAAACGAATTATCTACGCAGATACCCCCTTATCAAGTGATCTAGCTAATTCCGCATGGGCAAATATCAAGACACACCAGTCAACATCCAATAATGTTCTCGTAAGCTCTAAAGAATTTAGGTCCACTTCATCATCCACTCACGGTGCCGCTGCATTAGTAGTTACATCATGCATTGATGATTCTCATGAACTAATGGCAATTAATCGTGATTTGCGCGCTCATCATCCACAAGGAAATACAACTTATATTTCCCCTATATTCCGCGCAAAATCTAGTGCTGAACGAGCCAGAATAAAGTCGAACCTTACTTTTGGAGAGAATGGCCCAAGCACATTCAGTCTTTACAGCCTAATTGATATCGACCTACCTGACGATGACAAAAGTCACAGCTGGGCAACTGAACTAAAGACTCTGCGTAGCATGGAATATTGGGCCGACCTAGCGGAATTAGAAATTCCATCACTCATAACAAAAAGAATAGACTTCTTAGAAAAGGAAGCACCCACCACAGGGATTTCTGAAAATCTTTTCTGGCCTGACATCAAAAATATACCGCTTCGTGTGCGATCAGACTTCACTTTATTAAATACTCTCGGCGGTACTCGACATTTATCGCAAGCTGATATTTTTGCTGTAGTTTCTGCTGTTATTCATAGCCTTAGAGGCGGAATCTCTGGAAAAGCGAAATTGGCTTATAAGCAATACGAGCGGGCTGTTCTTTCGCCAGAAAACTTCTATCGTTTTAATGATGGTGTAATTCAAGCTTCGCTACTTAGAGCATCACGCGGGTATGAATTCGCCTATGCAAATTGCGATGAACGAATAAGTTCTCGAATGAAATCCTATATTCTTTCTGATATAGAAAATCTTAATTCCGGTGGAGGTGAGGCATTTTCAGAAATTTTGCTCTCAATTGCATGTGGGCGCATGACCTTCCACAACGAACATTTAAGTGAGATTCTTAACGCAATAAACTGTAATTCTTCTCTCCCTCCGCACATTCATTTTTTTGCGAAATATATAGCAGATAATAATATTAACTAGCTCTGCTAAGCCTCACATCTCTATACAGCTTTCAGTTCGCAAGCATCGGGGACGAGTTCATATTTATTTCCAACAGAACAATAGGAACAATAGGGGACAGACCACGGTTTCCCCTTAGCTGTTCATAGCGCACCCAAAAAAATGCAATCAAAGGGGTCAGCTTCGATTTGCAATCCAAATCCAGCGCCCTCCCACACCATTGCAGCAGCCACTTCATCAACCCGCCACAGCCTTCCTGCACCCTCCTTGCACCTTTACCTACCACGGCGCATAGTGCTCACCCCGCTTGTCCATTCGGAAAGGAGCGCATCATGTTTAAACGACCCATCTCAATATCTGTATTAGCCGGTGCTTTGGCAGTGTTGGCAGGGCCGCTGTTTGCAGCGGATCAGGTCCGCGACAAGAAGCAGGATCAGACACAAGCACAGGATCAAGAGCGCATCTATGGCAGCCAAATGATGACGCAGAAGGAGCGGAACGCGTATCGCGCCAAGATGCGGGCCGCCAAGACAGTTAAAGAGCGCGAGCAGATCCGCAACGAACATCACAAACTGATGCAGCTGCGTGCGAAAGAACGCGGCGTGACGCTGCCGGATATGCCACCTGCAGGCGGCATGATGGGCCCCGGCGGTATGCGTCCCGGTGGTGGCATGGGTGGTGGAATGGGGCCTGGCGGCGGGATGCGCGGGGGTAACTGATCTGCTGAGTCTCACCCAAGCCTAGCCTCACCAGAGGGCGGTACTGCGGCCAGCAGTGCCGCCCTTTTGCATCAGATTCAGTCGGCGCTGCTGCACTTCCTCAGTCTTCGGCAAGCCCTGTAGTAACATGCCCACCATCCCCTATGCACTTTGCAGGGCAGTCGATCCACTACCCGCCCCAATAATGACGCACTCCCCTACAGCACCGCCTTTCACACACTTGCCCGATTCGGCGATCGATACCGCGCAGAAGCATGTGCACGATATTCTGACGATCGCTTTCGAGCATGACGCTTCACATGCGGCGCTGGTGGTTTGGGATGGGCAATGCGCACTTTCGCTGGCGCTGGCCGAGGCCTATCAGCGCTGTCTGCCGGATGCGACTTTCATCGACTTTGATACGGCCGAACCGGAGGCTGTGCTCGACGCATTCAAACGACTCGCGCCCGGCGATCTGGTGGCGCTGATCCAAACCAGCAGCTTCAGACTGGATGCGTTCCGCTTGCGGGTGGAGCTGTTCAAACTTTCACTCAAGGTGATCGAACATCCGCATCTGGGCCGTATGCCCGGCGATGAGGCGCTGCTCTACATCGACGCGCTGGCTTATGACCCGACCTATGTGCGCCGCGTGGGGCGCGGTTTGAAGGCCATTATCGACAGCGCACCGACTGGCTATATTGATAGTGGCGGCGAGCGATTGCTGTTCGCCGCCGGCTTTGAACCTGCGAAGTTGAACATCGGTGATTACAGCGAGATGAAGAACGTCGGCGGCCAATTCCCTATCGGCGAGGTGTTCACCGAATCGCTGGATCTGGAGGCGGTGAATGGCCGGGTGCGTATCTTCGTGTTCGGCGACACGCAGTTCACCGTAAACAAACCCGCGCAGCCGATCACGCTGGTGGTCGACAAAGGCCGTGTCACCGACACCATAGATTCCACACCGGAGTTCGACGAGGTGCTGGCGCAGATACGTGCAGTCGAGCGGGATATCTGGGTGCGCGAAGTGGGCTTCGGACTGAACCGCACCTTTACGCGTGATGTCATGGTCAGCGACATCGGCACTTATGAACGCATGTGCGGCATCCATCTGTCGCTGGGTGCGAAACATGGCAGCTACACCAAGCCCAACATCAAACGCGCGGATGCGCGATTCCATGTCGATGTCTTCGCCATCACTGAATCAGTCATGCTCGGTGACACGGAGGTGT
This sequence comes from Gammaproteobacteria bacterium, assembly GCA_018814405.1. Taxonomy (GTDB): domain Bacteria; phylum Pseudomonadota; class Gammaproteobacteria; order Burkholderiales; family Gallionellaceae; genus Sideroxyarcus. Next base: position 170,590 of record JAHIZO010000004.1, on the reverse strand, counting down.
ATCGCGACGGGGCTTGGGTGGTCTGATTCTCGGGGCTTCAACTAAAGGGCGAACAATAGGGGCGCACTAAGCTCACCCCTTAATCCGCCCCAAAATCAGATCCAGACTTTTCGTATATAGCATCTCGATATCCATCCCGGCCGTATGTGCCACCAGCACGTCCCCGTAGAAACAGGAAGCGAGCTGCAGCAATGTATCCATGTGATCCTGCGAGGGGTCGATCTCGGCGAGATGCTGCATGAGTATCTCGTTGCCGCTGGGGATAATGGCTTCGTAGAGTTCCGGCATCTCCGGATAGCGTAGGTATCTATCTGGCGCTTCGATCACGTCGGCCTCGGGGCTGATCTCGTTGGTGACGATGTAGGCGATGAAGCTCACCATCATGCGCGGGTATTGTTTTACTTGTTGAGCAGCGTGGGAGAAGACGCGGCGGATAGCGGCTTCGCCCGCCAGTGGTGCGCTTAGCTGCTGCGCGAAGATGTCCAGTGTCCAGATGCCCATCATGTAGCGCAGGATGTCTTCTTTTTTGGCGAAATAATTGAAGAAGGTCATCTCGGTGATGCCGACCGCTTGTGCGATGTCTTTCACTTTCAAGTCCCTGAAGTTCACCGCGTCCGTCATGCGATAGCTCGCATTGAGGATGTCCAGCCGGGTTTGCGCCTTGTTGAGGGCGCGCTTGCCATATTCAGCCATTGTTGCCTCTCATCCCGCCTAACTGATTGAATTTCCATTATTCACGGAAATTAGTTTAGTTCACTATAAATTTATTGACAAGCAACTTTATTGGGATTATCTTTTAGTCGACTAAAGTTATTTATCGAGCAAGGAGAGCGAGATGGCAAACGTGAAGATCGAGAAGTTCGTTGGCGGCGTGTACGAAACTTCTTTCACTGTTCCAGCATTTGTATTGGTGATGGCAAAGACGCTTTTACCCATGACAGCGCTGAGCGCCCTGGCAGAACGCGGCATTCCTGTGCGGGATATTCTGGAGGCGAATGCCAGAGGCGCTTCCTACTCGTCGATGTTCGAAGTGCGCGAGCATGGCATCGATAAGCAGATCTCCGTGTCACTGAACCAAACCATTGCCCCCGCGTTGCACACCTCATTGCAGAGGAGATTGCCATGATCATCGAAAGATACCGTCACCCGTTTCTGTTCTACGGTCTAGCTACAGCGATCCCGTGGGCACTGTGGTTCGCGGCCGCCTACTTGAGCCACCTCTCACCCAGCAATGAATCTCTGGCTACGGCGGTTGGGGTGCTGGGAGTAGTAGGCCTGCTGGCGCCTGCGTTCATCGCGTTCTGGATGATCTGGCCGGATAGGGACTTAAGGAGCGATATCAAGCGCCGCTTGGTTAACCTCAAGGGTGTGCAGCCCATCTATCTGTTCCTAGCCTGCTTTCTGATGCTGGGCAGCATTCTATTGGCACAGGCGATCTCTTTGCTATTCGGGCACAGCGCGGATCAGTTCTCGTTTGCGGGGCAATCCTCGTTTTCCGCGGGGATATTTCCCGGATGGTTCTTGCTGTTTCTTGCACCACTGGTTGAAGAGCTGGCTTGGCACTCTTACGGCACTGACTGTCTGCGCGTACGCATGAACCTTATCAAAGCTTCCTTGGTGTTCGCTGTGTTCTGGGCGTTTTGGCATATGCCTTTGTCGTTCATCAAGGATTACTACCATAGCAATGTGGCTGAGACTGGGCTGCTATACAGCCTCAACTTTGCGTTCAGTCTGATCCCATTCGTGATCCTGATGAACTGGCTGTACTACAAAACCAACCGCAATATTCTGGTGGTCGTTGTCTTTCACATCACCGCCGGTTGTTTCAACGAACTGTTCGCGACTCATCCAGATAGCAAAGTGATCCAGACGATCCTGCTGTCGATACTGGCCCTCTACTTGGTGATCAAAGATAGGGACTTCTTTTTGCAACGAAGCTATCGGGAGGACACGCTGTGATGATTATTTATATGACTCTGAGAAAGATCGCCCTGCCCTTTGCTTTGCTGGCGCTTACCGGTTGTGCTTCATTGACGATGGATAGGCAGCAAGCCATCACGATTCAAACGAATCACGAAGATAAGGAAGTGACGGGGATCGAATGTGCATTGAAGAATGATGAAGGCACTTGGTCTCTTACCAGCCCCGCAAGTGTGACCGTGCATAAAAGTGCGGAAGACCTCGTGGTGGATTGTAAGAACCATCGCATCACTGGGAATGTAAGTGTGGCTTCAATAGCCAACGCGCCCTATTCGAGCAACTTTCTTTTTCTATTTGGAATAGGTTACTTGATCGACAGAAAGACCGGTGCTGGATTCGATTACCCGCAGAACATTGTCGTTAAGCTAACTCCAATCGAAGAGGCAGGTGCTACGGCGAAGGTGGTCTCTTCTGAATGAACTGCTCGCGCTAGTCGTCGAGCTTCAGCTCCAACTTATCCAGCGAGACCGCCGGCTTCGGCTTCGCAGCCTCGGCAGCAGCTTGTGCCTGCTTTTCCTGTTGTTGCTTGATGAGCTTGTCGGCTTCGAACGGACGCTTCTTCTCTTCTTGTGCGGCCAGTTCTTTCTGGCGCCCTTCTTCCAGTTCTTCTTCGCTCTTGCATTCAGAGTACCAGACCCGATGCGTCACCCGGTTCGCCGCGCTGGCTTCTTTGTTTGCGACTTTCCATGGTACTGAAGATACAGGTCGATACCGCCCTGCTTATTGCGCCAGAGAAATGCATTCAAGCCACTGTTAATAATGTAAAAGTACGACCGAAATGGAAATTTCCTTGCAGTGAAAATATTGTCATTCCCCTCTGTTTTTCGGTGCTAGACTCCGCGCCCTCATGGATCTCGATCTCATCGCCGATCAGCTGGAACAAACCGGCTATATCGTGCTGGCAAAACCGCTGGCGGATGAGCTATTAGAAGGTCTGATGCAGCGCTGTGAGGATGATGGCTCGAGACGTTTCCAGACTGCTCACGTCGGGCGCGGCCCAGCGAAACAACACATCGAATCGATACGCGGCGATGTCATCAGCTGGATGGATCCAGAAGATTCTATCGACCGTGATTTTCTGGAACAGATGGAAGCGCTGCGACTGGCGTTGAATTCGCGGCTATTCCTTGGCATGTTCGATTACGAGAGCCATTACGCCATCTACAGCAAGGGCTATGGTTACGCAAAGCATTCGGATGTATTGCAGGGTAAGAAGAACCGCATCCTGACCACGGTGCTTTATCTGAACAAAGATTGGCAGCCCGAGAACGGCGGCGAACTGGTTGTATATGAACCGTCCGGCGAGAACGAACTGCTAAGGGTGCAACCGACCTTCGGCACAATGATCATCTTCCTCAGCGAATCTTATCCGCATGAAGTGCTGCTTTCTCACACGACGCGCCGCAGCATCGCCGGCTGGTTTCGTGTCAGCGGTAGCTAAACCCCATCCACTTCATCCATGATCTGATACGGCTCCATGGTGACCGATTCGATCCGCGCACCCAGCATGATCACTTCACCTTCCCGTCTGGTGTTCCCCGTCTCGGTGAATTCAAAACGGTAGGTGCGGCGCAGGATACGACGCCCGTTGCTATCACGCGCCAGCTGTAGCTTGATACTGGCGACGGTATCGTCCAAAAATTGCACGCCGGTCTGCTTGCAGATCAAACGTCCTGCCTCGCGTGCGATCTCGAGGATGCGGATGCTGTGCAGCCAGAACCACACCACCAAACCCAAAACCGCCAGCACCAATAAGCTTGCGAAGTCCATATCGGTTCCGTTCAGCCTATGGGCGCAAAGCGCGGCACGGTGTTGCCTTCGTGCTGCACTGACTCGAAGAAGATATCTTTGGGACGCGCCCAGATCAGACCGCTATCCGATTTATAGATCATCAGCGTGACATTCGGATCGGCCTCCAGCTTCGCCTCGCATACGATCTCGTAGATGCCGCCTTTGTAGTGCCGATATTTCATCTTGCTTGCCCTTGGAATCTGTTCAACGCGAATCTTATACTGTCTGCATGCACTAGCAGTTAACATCCACCTCACTCTAGGACACCTTTTTATTTCCCATGCGCCGAAACCTCGCCCCTGATGTGAACCGCCGCGAAGCCTGGGCCTGGGCGATGTACGACTTCGCCAACTCGGGTTACACCACCATCGTCATCACGGCGATCTTCAATGCCTACTTCGTTTCTGTCATCGCGGGCGGTGCGTCGTGGGCGACACTGGTGTGGACGCTGTCGCTGGCGCTTTCGTATGCGCTGATCATGCTGACCGCGCCGCTACTAGGTGCATATGCGGATGCCTATGCGGCGAAGAAGCGACTGTTATTCGTCACGACGGCAGGCTGTGTGCTGTTCACCGCCGCACTCTTCTTCGCCGGACCGGGCATGCTGTGGCTGGCGATCCCCCTGATCGTGCTGTCCAATTTTTTCTATGGCAGCGGCGAGAACTTGATCGCGGCCTTTCTGCCGGAGCTGGCGCGTGAAGGTTCGCTGGGCAAGGTGTCGGGCTGGGGATGGAGTCTGGGTTATGTGGGTGGCTTGCTCAGTCTGGGTGTCTGTCTCGCCTATGTGAGCTGGGCGCAGGCACGCGGCGATACGGCGGCGGATTTCGTACCGGTGACCATGCTCATCACGGCGGCACTGTTCGCCTTGGCGAGTCTGCCCACCTTTCTCATTCTGAAGGAACGCGCGCAACCGCAGCCGCATCTGCTCGGCAAAAACATGGTGCAGGAATCCTTCGCGCGCCTGCTGCAGACCGTGCGCCATGCGCGGCACTACCGCGACTTGCGCCGTTTCCTGATCTGCGTGGTGTTCTATCAGGCGGGCATCCAGACGGTGATCACGCTGGCTGCGATCTACGCGCAGCAGGCGATGCACTTCACCATGCAGCAGACATTGGGGCTGATCTTCGTGGTCAACATCACGGCAGCCATCGGCGCGTTCGCTTTCGGTTATCTGCAGGATCGCATCGGCCATGTGCCAGCCATCGCCTTGACGCTGCTCGGCTGGATCGTGATGGTGTTGATGGCCTGGGCATCCGAAGGGCCGGGGCTGTTCTGGGCGGCGGCCAATCTGGCCGGTGTCTGCATGGGGGCCAGCCAGTCCGCAGGGCGCGCGCTGGTCGGCCTACTCTCTCCCGTGGCACGGCGCGCCGAGTTCTTCGGCCTGTGGGGACTGGCGATGAAGATGGCCGCCATCATCGGCCCGGTGACCTATGGCATGGTGAGCTGGTTGACCCAGGGAGACCATCGCACGGCGATCCTCTGCACCGGTGCGTTCTTTGTGGCGGGGCTGCTGATCTTGCGCGGCGTGGATGTGATACGCGGACAGCAGGCGGCGCTGCGGGAACAAGCCTGAGCGCGACGCCCAATCGATTTGCTTTAAAATCGTTCCACCATACTTCAGGAGGTAGATGCCATGGCAGTCCGCTACTTCAGCAAACAGACTTTCGCTTTCCTCTCCGCGCTGGAGCAGAACAACAACCGCGAGTGGTTCGAGCAGCATCAGCAGGAGTACGAAGACCGGGTGCGCACACCCGCGCTGGATTTCATCAGCGATATGTCGGACGAGATGCCCGCCATCTCGCGCCACTTTCTGGCACAGCCCAAGAAGGTCGGTGGTTCATTGATGCGGGTGTATCGCGACACGCGTTTCAGCAAGGACAAGACACCGTACAAGACCAACATCGGCATCCAGTTCCGGCATGAACTGGGCAAGGACATCCATGCGCCCGGCTATTACCTGCACATCTCCCCGGGCGAATGTTTCGTGGGCGTGGGGCTGTGGCATCCGGATGCGGATGCGCTGTTCAAGATACGCGAAGCTATCGTGCAGAAGCCTGAAGCGTGGCTGGCGGCACGCGACGATGCGGCTTTCAGCAAGCAATACGATTTGGTCGGCGATGCGCTGGTGAACGCACCGCGCGGCTTCGCCAAAGATCATCCACTTTTGGAAGACTTGAAGCGCAAGGATTTCATCGCGCTCGCGAACCTGACAGAGGCGACTGTGGCTTCGAGCAAACTGCGTCCGCTGGTGGTAGAACGTTACCGGCAGGCGGCCCCGCTGATGCGCTTCCTGTGCCAAGCCTTGGAACTGCGCTTCTGACCCGAACAACCCTATTGCGAGTAGCCATTTTTATCGGCTTTCCATCGGCGTAGCATGATTCGCTCTCGCAGGTGAAAACCTGCGGTTCTTGTTCTTTCATACATTGAAGGAGATGATCATGCACACAGCCGACATGTTGATCTACGTGCATCCCGACCTAGGATCGCAGATGAGGACTGATCTGGAACGAAAGATGATGGGACGCATCGGAGTGGATTGCGCAGAGTTCGAGCACAAGCCGCATCCGCATTCCCTGCTGGTCAGATACGACCCTGAAGAAGTGGAAGGTATCGAGTTGTTGCATATGGTGCACGACCTCGACCCCAAAGCCTCTATAGTGGGAATGTAAGTTCGCTCCATCACGAAACTACAAATAGAATCCTGAAGCCCGCCCACGCGGGCTTCCTATTTTCGATCCACGTACCAGTTGGAGGCCAATATGAAACGGTTCTTTCTTTCCCTCGCCCTGCTCTGCCTGACCGTCCCTGCCTTCGCGGCAGTGGAAGGTGAAGAGGTCACCTACTCCGCCAACGGCACCACGCTGAAAGGCTGGCTGGCATACGAAGGGCATGCGATGGGCAAACGCCCGGCGGTACTGGTGGTGCATGAATGGTGGGGGCACAATGCCTATGCACGTAAACGCGCGAACATGCTGGCCGAATTGGGCTATGTGGCACTGGCCGTAGATATGTATGGCGACGGCAAGCAGGCGATGCATCCTTCAGATGCCGGAAAATTCTCCGGCGAAGTCTCCAAGAATCGCCCCATGACCAAGGCACGTTTCGAAGCGGCGATGAAAGTGCTGCGCGACGATCCGCGCGTGGATAGCAACAAGCTGGCCGCCATCGGTTATTGCTTCGGCGGCTCAGTGGTGTTGAACATGGCGCGCGAGGGCGAGCCTTTGCTCGGTGTGGCGAGTTTCCACGGCGGACTGGCGACCGACACACCGGCTGAAAAAGGCAAGATCAAAGCAAAGATACGCTCCTTCACCGGTGCGGATGACAAGATGATCCCGGCAGCGCAGGTGCAAGCGTTCAAGCAGGAGATGGAAGCTGCGGGCGTGGACTACAAGGCAGTTGTCTATCCCGGTGCGATGCACAGCTTCACCAATCCGGATGCGGATGAATACGGCAAGAAGTTCAATCTGCCGCTGGCTTACAACGCTGCGGCCGATGCGGATTCATGGAGGCAATTGCAGTACTTTCTGGCTGAAGTGCTGCAATAAGTTTTCAGTTAGTTGGTTGCTGTCACGGCCGATGAAGCGACCGCAGGAGCCTTGGGCGCAATAGGCTTGCTTATGACCGGCACTGCAGAAGCGGCCTGTGTAGCAGGCGCAACCGGCTTGACTGCAACAGCCATGGGGGCAGCAACAGCTACCGGTGTAGTCATGACCGGTGTCGATTTGGCTACTGCAGGTGCAGAAACGGCAACGGGTGCAAAAGGGGCTTGCGGCAGGGCAACCGGCTTGCTCATAACGATGGGCGGTGTGACACGCGGCTTGATCTGGGGTGCGACAGGAACAGGCTTTTGCGGTTCGGGTGCGGCAGCCTTGACGGCTTGCTCTGGCGGCGCGACGTAGACTATCTCGGGCTGGCGAGAAACATCGTTTATCAGCCACACAGCGCCGACCACCATGCCGATGGTTAGCAAGGTCCAACGCACCGCGCCTCGTATCTCGTCCTGCTTGCGATAAACACGAACCTTGGCCTTGCCGAATATCGAATGCTCTACCTCTGCTTTGCCGATGTCGGTCCACACATGCGCTTTCGGCTGTGTCTCGTCCACCAGTGGCTGATCGAATCTTTCCATGTCGTACTGCATGTTTCTCCCTTCGAATCGCTACTGCGCGGGCAGATAATATCAAGCAATAATCCATCAGGGGCAGGAACGTGAGCCGCGCCGGCCCCAGTCCGATTTATGATGGCGACCCGAGCGAGATGAATGAGGAAATGAAATGAAGCTGCGCATACTGATTCTGGGGTACGGCGAGATGGGTCATGCCATGCAGTTCCTGCTGGCTGGGCAGCATGATGTGCGCATCTGGAACATGGGCGAGGTGGTCAAAGGCAGCCACGAGACTCTGGAAGCGGAAGTGGCCGAGGCTCAGGTGGTGATGTTCTGCCTGCCGGTAACGCCGCACGTCGAGATCGCCCAGCGCATCAAACCGCACCTCACAGCGAACAGCGTGTGCCTGACCATCGCCAAAGGGTTGGATGAATCCGGCCGCACGGCCGCGCAAGCATTCGAAAGCATCCTGGGCGATCAACATCGCTACGGAGTGATCTACGGGCCGATGATCTCGGAAGAGCTGCGCGCCGGGCATCTGGGTTTCGCCGATGCGGTACTGTCTGACGCCACAGACTTTGAAGTGATACGCAGCATGTTCCGTGGCAGCGCACTGGTATGCCAGCAAGCAAGCGACCTGCACGGACGCAGCTGGTCGGTGATCCTAAAGAATGTGTACGCCATTCTGTTCGGCATGGCGGATGAACTCAAACTGGGCGATAACATGCGCGGCCATTTGGTGGCGGCTTCCATCGCGGAATTGAGCGGCATCGTGCAGGCCTTTGGCGGTCAGGCGCATACGCCCTACAGTTATGCCGGACTGGGTGACTTGATCACGACCGCAACCAGCGAAGATTCACATCACCATTCACTGGGACGCAAGCTGGTGCGCGGTGAGTGGGACGATATCTCTGGAGAAGGGGTGCACACGCTAAGAATGGTGGAGCAGTTCGATGTGTTCGATTGGCGGGCGTACCCGCTGTTCACTCTGTCGCACGATATCGTGACAGCACCGCAGAATTTGCGGGAACGACTGGAAGAATATCTACAGTTTTTACGAGGTACGGAGAGCTGCCCGATCTGACGCGGGCAGAGAGGATCAGGACTCGTCTGTTAGCTTGGCTATCTCGGCGATGTTGACGATCTTGTTCAGCGCCCCTGTCATCTCTTTCACTCGGGCTTTCAGATCGGTCAGTTCTCTCTCTTTGGCTTCCAGCATGCGGCTCTGATCCGGTGTATTTGCCTGCTTGTCCTGCTCCTGTTTGAGCTGTTCTTGCAATTGCTTGCACTTGTTCTCGGCATCGACCGCACGTTTCATCTCGGCTTCTATCCGTGCGTCCTTGCGTGCCAGATCGCTGGCACTGGAAGAAGTGACCTGTTGCAGTCCAGATTCCAGTTCGTTCACACGCTTGCTGACTTCCGCTGTCTTGACCTGTTCCTGCTTAAGCGCTTCGCGCAGTTGCACGATAGTCTTGAGTTGCTCCAGTGATTTGTTGCGCTCATCCGCCAACTGAGCATCACGCGCGGCAAGTTCCAGGTCCTGTTCCTTTTGTTTAGAGGCAGGCTGTCCCGAAGCAGGATCGGTATATGCGCGAATCTTGACGGTCTTATCCATGATGTCGTTTCCGTTATCTCAGTTTGTCGGCCGTAAAGCGCCGGAACAGTTGTATGTGCGCGATTCTAACAACAAAATCGCCTGTCAAAGCTGCCATCTCCCCATCGGGTGATTGCAGGCAAGCCTCGCAGCCGTCACCATGTCGGCCTTTCCCGTCCCGATTGAACAGCATGATCGAATACATATTCTTCTCCCCCGACCTGCGTGACCGCTTCGTCGCCTTTGTGCAGGAACATGGTCTGAACTGCGAGAGCAGCGACGATCCGCTTGGCTTAGTGGTTGCCATCCCAGAAGATATCCCTGAAGCCCTTTCCGATGAAATTGAGACTTTCTACGAATCCCTTGAGGACGAACAGGAAGATATGAGCGCAGCAGACGGTGATCTGCACAGATTGGCCGGCTTCGGATTCAAACTACCCAGCGGCGAGGCGCGGCTACTACCCATTGAGCCGGATATTGCGAACCGTCTCATGGCGCACTTCTCTCTGGAAGAGATTCAGGCGCTACTCAATGATGTTGCCCGTTACACGCTGGAGCCAGCCGACGAACACCTTTGCCATATTCTGGCGGAACGCAAAGCTGAACACAGCAACTGATCACGCATTAGCAAACAGTAAAAAAGCCCGCTCATGCGGGCTTTTTTACTGAGCGACTAGGCTTAGTGGTGATGACCGCCGGCACCATGCACATGACCATGTTCCAACTCTTCTGCTGACGCCTCACGTACTTCTGTGACAGTTCCGGAGAAGGTCAGTGTCTTGCCGGCCAAAGGATGGTTGCCGTCAACGGTGACTTCTTTGTCGGTGACTTCGGTAACGGTGTAGAGCATGAAGTCTTCGTCATCGTCGCCTTCAGCACCGCCTTCAAATTGCATACCAACAGCCACTTCAGCAGGGAACATGTCGCGCGGTTCGACCCTCACCAATTCGTGCTCGTATTCACCGAAAGCTTCATCCGGCGTCATGCTCACGGAGAACTTGTCGCCCACATCCTTGCCATGCAGCGCTTCTTCCACTGCGGGGAAGATACCGTCGAAACCACCGTGCAAGTAGCTGATGGGGTCGTTGGCTTGTTCGATCAATGCGCCGCTGGCGTCATTCAATGCGTAAGTTAGCGAGACGACGGCGTTCTTTTCGATCTTCATTTCATTTCCTTTATCAGTGTAAGTATCTCTTGTGCATGCCCGTGGGCGTGAACGGCATAGAGGGCGTGGCGCAGCGTGCCGGTCTTGTCGATGATGAAGGTGGAGCGTTGGATGGAGAGTTTCTTGTGTCCATCCACCTCCTTCTCGTACATGACACCGTATTTCTTGCAGATCCGCGCATCGGGATCGGACAACAACAATACCGAGAGTCCGTATTTGTCGCGGAAGCAAGCATGACTGATGCAATCATCACGGCTGATACCGACAACGATGGTGTCGTGCTTTGCAAACGAATCCTCAAGATCACTGAATTCATTCGCTTCCATCGTGCAACCCGGCGTGTCATCCCGTGGGTAGAAATACAGTACGACGTTGTGCTTGCCTTGTTGCGCGACCAGCTTGAACGTCTCCATGTCGGCATCCGGCAACTCGAAGTGCGGCGCCTCCATTCCAGCTTGTAGTGGTACAGCTTGTGTTGGCATAACGTCCTCCTGCCTGCATTCTATCGAAATTCTCGTTACAAGAACTTCCGAATTTTCTTTTGCATGCACTTTTCAATACATATAGCAGGGCTATAATCCACGTATGAAAAACACCCTGCTCGGCGGATTGTCTCCGCAAAAGTTCCTGCGCGATTACTGGCAGAAGAAGCCGCTGCTTATCCGTCAAGCCGTGCCCGGCTTCAAGGGGCTGCTCGATCCCAAACAATTGATGACACTGGCTTGCGACGAAGATGCGCAAGCACGGTTGGTCACCTATCAGCGCGGCGAATTCGATCTGCGTCACGCGCCATTCACAGCAAAAGATTTCACCGGCCTGTCCAAGAAAGGCCAATGGTCGGTGCTGGTGCAAGGTGTGAATCACTTCCTGCCGGAAGCCAGCGAGCTGCTCAAAAGTTTCGATTTCATCCCGCATGCGCGCTTGGACGACCTGATGGTGAGCTATGCACCCAAAGGCGGCGGCGTGGGGCCTCACTTCGATGCCTACGATGTGTTCCTGTTACAAGGCCATGGCCACCGCCGCTGGCAGATTTCCACGCAAGCAGACCAGACGCTGATCGAAGGCGCACCGCTGCGTATCCTCAAGGATTTCAAAGTTGAACAGGAGTGGGTGCTGGAACCTGGCGACATGCTGTACCTGCCGCCGCACTGTGCGCACAACGGCATCGCGGAAGACGACTGCATGACATATTCCATCGGCTTCCGTACACCTTGGCATCAAGAGTTGGCAGAACAATTCCTCGTTTATCTGCAAGACCGCATCGACATCAAAGGCACTTATGCCGATCCCGATCTGAAATTGCAGAAACATCCTTCCGAGATCGGCCCGGCGATGTTGAAACAGGTCGGTGCTGCGATCCGCAAGGTGCGCTGGGACGATGAAGATATCGCCAATTTCCTCGGCAGCTATCTCTCCGAGCCCAAGCCGCATATCTTCTTCGATGGCCCTGCCCGACCACTGTCTGCAGCCAGATTTTCTGACGCGGTGCAGAAGCGTGGTGTGACACTGGACCTGAAGACATTGATGCTGTGTCAGGACCGTACAGTGTTCGTCAACGGCGAGGGATACAAGGTGCGCAAGAAAGATTATCGCGTGCTGCGCGGATTGGCCGACGCACGCAGCCTGCCCGCTGAAACCACATTGACACAGGACGCGATGGAATTGTTGTACGAATGGTATCTGGACGGATACCTTGCCCCCGCAACCCGGAGACGCTGACCATGAACGACGAGACACTGCAACACACCACTTTTGATGGCGTTGCCGATTACATCGCGGCACTGGATACAGTATGCAGTTCGGCCCAACACTCGCTGAACATCTTCGAGAAGGATTTCTCGGACATCGGTTTCAATTCAGAAGCGCGCTACGATGCACTGCGTCATTACCTGTTGCTAAGCACCAACAACCGCCTGCAGATCTTGGCGCACGACCCGCAACATCTGGTCCGCTTCTGTCCGCGCATGATGATGTTGTTGCGCGAGTTCAGTCACAGTATGGCGATCTATCAGACCCCGGCCCACATGCACGGCGTCACCGAACCGTTCGCCGTGGCGGACAACCATCATTACGTACGCCGCTTTCACTTCGACGATACGCGCGGCCTGCTGGCGAAGAACGACCCCGAGGGGGCACGTGAGTTGAATTCACGTTTCCATGAGATGTGGGCGTCTTCTCATTCAGGTGCGACTCCGACCCGATTGGGACTTTGATATTTCACATGTATTGTTAAAGTCGCACTGCATGACCCTTCACTTTTTCATATTGAACGATAGGAACGAAAATGAAATTTGCATCACTGATCGCCGCCGTACTGGCACTTTCTTTGTCCGCCTGCGGAGAACAGGCCACCGAGTCGCTGAACGCCGCCAAGAAAGCCGCAGCTGAAGCTGCCGACAAGGCCACGGATGCCGCGAAAGAAGCCGCCAAAGATGTAGGTGACGCGGCCAAGAGTGCTGCCGAGGACGCAGCCCAGGCTGCTGCCGACAAAGCCAAGGAAGTCGCCGATGATGCTACCGCCGCCGCCAAGGATGCTGCCAAGAAAGCCGTCAACGAGGCTGCCGACGCAGTCAACAAGTAAGCTTTTCGCCCTACCGGTGAGTCGGTTAAGCCCGATTCACCGCCCTCCTCCCGTCAGCTCTGGAATTGCCAGACAATCGCAGCAGTTACATGCTTTTGACAGCGCCCTAAAGAAGTGCTTTCCGACTGAAATAAAAGGGATTTTTCGCCACACATCCCGCTTGTATTTCCCATTGGACTGGCTAGAATACGACGCCTTTTCTTTGGGAAGGTTGCAGAAAAGGCAGCTCAATACAAACCTTCACTTAAGTCTAGTAGTACCTATCTATCGATTGGAAAATTGAAAATGAAACGCTCTGCATTGATCGCAGCTCTGTTGGCCCTGTCTTTGTCTGCTTGTGGTGAGAAGTCTGCCGAAACTGCTGCTCCTGTTGCCGCCGCTCCAGCAACTGAAGCTGTAGTCACTGAGGCTGTAGCACCTGTCGCTGCTTCCGCAACCGAAGCAGCCGCACCGGCCAGCGAAGCTCCGCAATCTGCTGCCAAGTAATACCCGCACGACAAAAAAAGCCGGCTTACGCCGGCTTTTTTCTTTTGCAACTCCCTCATGCAATGGTGACCCATTGCAAACCGTCAGACTGCGAGGCGATAACGATCTCCTCCTCCTTGCATGACAGCACTGTACTCAAAGCTAGCGCTGCCAACTCCGGTTGGTTGTTCTGTTTGCTCAGATGCGCCGCGACGATGTGTTTCAAACAACTGGTATCGAGGCTTTCCAGCAAGCCTGCTGCCTGACGGTTACTCAAGTGCCCCAAGCGTCCACCTACACGTTGTTTGAGCGAAGCGGGATAGCGACCGGTACGCAACATCTCTTCGTCATGATTGCATTCCAGCACCATGGCATGACACCCCGTCAACGATTCTTCGATATGTGGCGTGATATGGCCGGTATCGGTCAACACCCCCAAACGATGCTGCCCATCGCTGAACACGTATTGCACCGGCTCTCGTGCGTCATGCGGCACTAAGAACGGCTGCACTTCGATGTCTCCGATGGTGATGGAATGGTGAGGGTTGAGTTCAGTGACACTGATATCCGCGAACGCTGCCCGTTGTGTCAGCAAGGTGCCGTGTGTCATCCACACCGGGAGTTTGAACTTGCGCGCCAGCCGTGCCACACCGCCGATATGGTCGCTATGTTCGTGAGTGACGAGGATGCCATTGAGTTGTTCGGCCTGCATGCCGAGGCGCGCCAGACGAGATACGGCCTCATTGGTTGAGAAGCCGCAATCGAGCATCAGGGTGGTGCTACCGGCTTGTACCAGCAGCGAGTTGCCCTCGCTGCCGCTACCGAGAAACGCGAAACGCATCACTGCGCTTTACTTCTCCAGCTGTGTGAACAGAATATCGAGAATACGAGTCGCTTCGGCTTTTGCAACAGCATCTGCAGAGACCGTCACTACGCTGACACCCTTGGTCTCTTGCACTAGCACGCGCAGTTCAGACGGCTGCTTTTCGGTCGTCTTCAGGTAGAACACGCCTTTGCTGCGATTCACATCACCGGTAGCGATCTTCGCGCGCTCCAGCGCCAGACCGACCTTGCGCCAAGCACGATCGAACGGCTCGGACAACAACACGAAGCGCTGCCCTTCCACCGACATCAAGCGGGCAGGCTCATCTTCAGTCGCCACAACTGGAGCGGGCACTGGTGCAACGCTAGGCTGCTCTGCTTCCTTCACATCGCGCGAATAATCGGAATAGCTGGCCACTTGAGTGCCGTCAGCCGCCGGTATCGCATAACGCTGGCTGGTGCCGGGCAGTGTCAGATCGGGAGGCACTTCCAGCGCAGGTGCTGGCGTGCCACCGTTCTTGTAGTCCACCGGCTTGCGGTCGGGTAGGAGACCGCACCCGGCCAACAGGGAGAGGGCGAGGACGGCAGTGATCGCATTACTTGTTTTCATAGTGATTCCAGTGAGTTCAAATGACGCCTGCCTGACGCATCGCTTCTTCCACCGCGGGTTGGGCGGCAGGTGTGAGCGGTGTGAGCGGCAAACGCAGTACGTTTTTCATCTTGCCCATGCGCGCGACCGCCCATTTCACCGGGATCGGATTCGCTTCGATGAACAGCTTGCGGTGCAGACCGAGCAGGCGGAAGTTGATCTCGCGCGCGGTGGCGACATCCCCCTTCAGCGCGGCCGCGCACATCTCGTGCATCAACTTGGGGGCGACGTTGGCTGTCACCGAGATGGTGCCATGGCCTCCGAGCAGCATCAGCGACAATGTGCTGGCATCGTCACCGCTGTAGATGGCGAAGTCCTTCGGTGCACGCTGCAACAGTTCACTGCCGCGCTCGATATTCCCCGTCGCATCCTTGATACCGATGATATTGGGGATCTGCGCCAGACGCAGCACGGTGTCATTGCTCATATCCGCACCGGTGCGGCCCGGCACGTTGTACAGGATGTGCGGCATGTCCACCGCTTCGGCGATGGCCTTGAAATGCAGGTACAGGCCTTCCTGTGTCGGCTTGTTGTAGTAAGGCACGACCGTCAGCGAAGCATCCGCACCGACCTTCTTGGAGAAGGTGGCCAGCTCGATGGCTTCCTTGGTGGAGTTCGCGCCGGTACCGGCGATGATGGGCACGCGCTTGTTGGCATGCTTCACCGCCTCGGCGATGAGCAATTCGTGCTCAGCCAGGTCGACAGTTGGAGACTCACCGGTGGTGCCAACCACCACGATGGCGTCGGTGCCTTCAGCGATATGGAAATCGATCAACGCACGGAATGCCTCAAGGTCGAGACTCCCATCCTCATGCATCGGCGTGACGATTGCTACGAGACTGCCAGTAATCATGATCTTTTTAGTACATTTCGGAAGCGCGCATTCTACCTTAATCACGCCGGCTTACGCGACAGGAGCGCAATGGCTGTGGAATAATGCACAGACCATGTCAGCATCCACTTTAACCTCCCTGCAACCGGGCGATCTCGCCACCATCGTTGCCATCCATGCCGAGCAGGCACTGCATCAGCGCCTACTCGCACTGGGCTTCCGCAAGGGTAAGCAGATCGAACTGGTGCGCCAAGCCGCCTTTTCCGGCCCACTGCAAGTACGTCTGGGCACCACCGATGTCGTCTTGCGCCGTAACGAAGCCAATAAGATAGAAGTATGCAAAGGAGCCGGCTGCGCATGAAACGCATCGCATTGTTGGGTATGCCCAACACCGGCAAGTCCACCCTGTTCAACCGCATGACCGGCGGTGCCGCTCGCGTCGGAAACTGGCCTGGCATCACGGTCGAGCTGCTGTCTGGCAAGATATTGCTGGGTGGAGATATGGTGGAGATCATCGACCTGCCCGGCATCTATGACCTGCACGGTTTCTCCGACGACGAGCAGGTGGTACGCCACTTTCTGCATGACAACGTGCCCGATCTGGCACTGGTGGTACTGAACGCCACGCAGATCGAACGCCAGATGAGTCTGCTGCTGCAGCTGAAACAGCTCAACATGAACATGGTAGTACTGCTCAATATGTCGGACGAAGCACGCAAATACGGCATCACCATCGACAACGAAAAGATGGCCGAGATGCTCGGCTTGCCTATCTACCTGCTCAGCGGCAAATACGGCGCCGGCTATCAGGATGCGCTACAGGCCGTCACCAAGGCTTTGCGCTACCCCACGCCCGGCATGGCCGAGCAGTTGCGTTCGCAACTGGAACAGGACGAGCACATCGAATCCGAGATGGCGCGCGTGCTGCATCATGCGGTACAAGTGCCGGTACAGATGCCTGAGCACCTCACCGATAAACTCGACCGTGTGATGTTGCATCCCTGGCTCGGTCTACCCATCTTCTTCGGCATCATGTATCTGTTGTTCCAAGGCATCTTCCTGCTTGGACAGCCGTTGCAAGGCGGCGTTGCCGAAGCACTGAGTTGGCTGCGCAGCGCGGTACTGGAAGCCGCAGTCGCCGGAGCGCCGCCCTGGCTGTCCGGCCTGCTACTGGACGGCATCTTCAACGGCGTGGCGACGGTTGCGGCCTTCGTGCCCATCATCGTGCTGTTCTTCTTGTTCATGGCCATGGTGGAAGACAGCGGCTATCTGTCGCGTGCGGCTTTCCTGATGGATGCACTGATGGCGAAAATGGGGCTGGATGGGCGCGGCTTCGTGATGCTGTTGATGGGCTTCGGCTGCAACGTACCGGCACTGATGGGCACGCGTGTGATGCGTTCGCGCAGCTTGCGCCTGCTGACCATGCTGGTGATCCCGTTCTCGCTGTGCTCGGCACGTCTGCAGGTGTTCGTGTTCATCACGGCCGCATTATTCTCGCCGCAGCATGCGCCGCTAGTGTTGTTCAGCTTGTACCTGTTCAGCTTCGCCGCTGCCATCCTCACCGCACTGCTGTTCCGCAACAAGTTCCAGAGCAGCGAGCCATTCGTACTGGAACTGCCGCCCTATCGCTTCCCCACCCTGCGCCAGATGCTGCTGCGCGGCTGGATCGAAGTGCGCCATTTCCTCAGCCGTGCCACGCAATTCATCATCGCCGGTGTGGTGCTGGTATGGCTGCTCACCAACCTGCCGTCATCCGCCGCAGCGGGCGGGCCGGATACCTTGGCCGGCATGATCGGCAGTGCGTTGCATCCGATCTTTGCGCCCATCGGCATCAATGAGCAGCTGACCATCGCGCTGATCTTCGGCTTCGTTGCCAAAGAGATCGTGATCGGCTCGCTGGCGGTGATCTACGGGATGAGCGGGGATGCATTGAGCGGCGCACTGGGACTACAGCTGGACTGGGTACAGGCCTATAGCTTCATGCTGTTCACGCTGGTCTACACGCCCTGCCTGTCCACCATCGCCACCTTGCGCACCGAGGCCAAGGACATGCGATATACGCTATTCACGCTGGGCTGGTCACTGGCGCTAGCTTGGGGCATCAGTTTTGTGTTCTTCCAATCGGCACGGGCACTCGGATATTGAAGTGATTCATCTCGTACAAAACAAAACGCCCCGGTTAGACCGGGGCGTTTTTGTATGTGATTCAGTAATACTTAGAACGACAGGCGCACGCCGATGTGACCGCCGTTATCCACCACACCTTCGGGGAAACCATTCCTCATAATGAACTTGCTGGAACGGTAGCCGATGTAAGCCTGTGTCAGTGGCGACATTGCGAACTCGAAACGCGCCATGCCCTGCGTGAAGTGATCCACATCGCCAAAGCTGATGATACGCGGTGCGTAGTTGTACTCGCCCACGAAAGCAAAGCGACGATCATTTGGCAGCTCGAAACGCACTTGTGCGCCCAGTGCCACACCGGACACCAGCTTGCGCGACGTCGCTACCTTGCTCAGGGAAGCCGCCACGACCTTGGCGCCGATGCCCAGCGACAGGCCGGACACACTGCCTTCTTCGTTCAATACCAGCAGACCGGCATCGACCATGATGTCGTTCACATCGTTGTATGCCAGCGAGGCAAACAGATCGGACTTACCTGCGATACCGCTTGGAACCGTATATTTAAACTGAGCGGTGCTGTTGCTCAGGTTGATATCCAACGTGTCCGCAAAAGCCGAAGAACCGACCATGATCAGTGCTGCAGCAACAATACGACGCAACATATAGAACTCCTTTATTGGGTGATTGGCGGAAGCGGTGAGATTCGAACTCACGAACGACTCGCATCGTTGCCGGTTTTCAAGACCGGTGCCTTCAACCGCTCGGCCACGCTTCCTTATTCATCAATCACTTACAACAAGCGGCCCGTGGCCGTGTGTAAGCAACGCCGCGCATGATACCCGAAATCATCTTGCCATCCAAAAACCGCGCATTAATGTGCGATGAAGTTGCAACTTTTTCGCTGCTTGCGTAGTCTCACGCTCGCCGTGCGCAAAAGCCGCACTTTATTCAAACGGAGCCAAAATGAACTATCAGACTCAGACAGCCACCATCGGCACACTTGCCACAGAAAAGAACAAGGTTTTGCGCAACACCTACATGATGTTGTCGCTGACCATGATTCCGACCGTGATCGGCGCGTTCATCGGCACTTCGATGGACCTCTCCTTCATGGCTGCCAGTCCCATTATGTCTTCGCTGATCATGTTCGGCCTGATGATAGGCATGATGTTCGCCGTCTCTGCCCTGCGTAACAGCATATGGGGCATCGCCGCCCTGCTCGGCTTCACTTTCGTCGCCGGCGTGTTCCTCGGCCCGATCTTGCAAGTCGCCCTGCACCTGAAGAACGGCGCACAACTGATCGGCATGGCCGCAGGCGGTACCGGCATCATCTTCTTCTCGCTGGCCACCATCGCTACCGTGACCAAGAAGGATTTCAGCTTCATGGGCAAGTTCCTGTTCATCGGCCTGATCCTGCTGATCGTCGCTTCGCTGGCCAACCTGTTCTTCCAGATCCCGGCACTGTCGCTGACCATCTCTGCGATCGCAGTGCTGATCTTCTCTGCCTACATCCTGTTCGACGTGAGCCGCATCGTGAACGGTGGCGAGACCAACTACGTGATGGCGACTCTGGGTCTGTATCTGAGCATCTACAACCTGTTCATCAACTTGCTTCAATTGCTGATGGCATTCACAGGCGAACGCGACTAAACACGCGATCCAACACAAAGGCGGCCTGTTGGCCGCCTTTTCTATTTTTTAAGTATGGAATATCAATATGTCACTCAATACTTTTCTGCAACGGCTGAATGACGCACCTGACAGTATCTGTTTCACCGAAACGATGGCATTGATCGAGGAGCTTTACGACTTCACGCCTACCGCCTTTAAAAATGGTGCGACAAGCAATGAAGCCGGCCAGAACAACGGCTCGTGCAAACTTTTCTCTTTCGCGAAGTTGAATAAATTGTCACCACAACAGACGCTGACATGCTTCGGTGATTACTACCGCAAGGATGTACTCGGCAATCCGGATGGTGCTGACCATGCGAACATCCGCAACTTCATGCAGAGTGGCTGGGAAGGTGTTGCGTTCGAGAGTGATGCATTAACGCCAAAAGGTGCCTGATCACTTCGGTTTAAGTTGTTCTGGCTTTATGCGCGAAGCCAACAATTCATCGCCCGCATCTGCATCAATGACATTGCAGTTGGCATCTTCCATCGGCAACTCAGCATCGTTCCAGCCGCGTATGCCGAGCTTGAGCGAAACAACATTGCTGAAGCCCATCTGCTGCATCACATCAGCCGCCAGCACAGAGCGTTTACCCGAGCGGCAGATCACCACGATCTCGCGCTCACGATCACTGGCCAACTCGGGCACAGTCTCGTCGTAATCCCATTCGCAGGATTGCTCCAGAATACCGCGCGGCACATTGATAGAACCGGGGATACGCATCGTCTCGAACTCTGCCGGCTCGCGGATATCCAGTAGCAAGGGCACGTCACCCGCTTGATAACGACGCCCGAAGTCCCACGGCGTGACTTCCTTCACTCGTACAAGCGCTTCGTTAACCAGGTCGTCATAACGTTTCATGCTGCCGCACCTTCCTCTCTCACAAACAACGCAATGGACTCCACATGAGCCGTCTGAGGGAACATGTTCATCACGCCAGCGGCTTTCAGCACGTATCCCTTATCACGCACCAGCACTTCCGCATCACGTGCCAGCGTGGCCGGATTGCAACTTACGTAGACAATGCGTTGCGGCGCAGTCTCGGGCGTGATGGACTTGAGCAGCTCGAAAGCACCATCGCGCGGCGGATCGACCAGCCATTTGTCGAATGACCCGAGCTTCTTCAACTTCTCTTCATCCATCTCGAACAGGTTCATATCCATGAACTTCGTATTGCCGGTCAGGCCATTATGTTCAGCCCCCTGCATGGCGCGCTTAACCAGTGCGGCACTGCCCTCGACACCCAGCACCTGTGCACCGCTGCGCGCGATGGGCAAGGTGAAGTTACCCAATCCACAGAAGAAGTCCGCGATATTTTCATGGGATTGCGCATCGAGCAGGCGCAAAGCGCGGTGCACCATCACACGGTTGAGCTGGTGGTTGACCTGGGTGAACTCGGTCGGCGCGAACGGCATCTCGACAGCAAACTCGGGCAAGCTGTAACTGAGCGGCGGCGCGACCAGCGGATGGAACGGCACCACCGTCTCAGGCCCTTTGGTCTGCAACCAGAACTGAATGTCATGCGCATCGGCAAATGCACGCAGCGTCGCTTCATCATCTGCTGTCAGCGGCTGCATGATGCGCAGCACCAATACATCCACATCATCGCCGCAGGCGATCTCGATCTGCGGCAGATGGTCGCGGATGGACAGGCCGTGGATCATCTCGGACAGCAAGGGGATCAACGCGGATATCTTGGGAGAGAGGATCTCGCAGCGTGACAAGTCGGCCACGAAGCTGCTGCGCTTCTCATGGAAACCTACCAGCGTCCTGCCCTTCTTCAACACATGGCGCACACCGATACGGGCGCGCTGGCGATAGCCCCAGTAACTGCCGTGTATGGGGGAAAGGATGGTCTCAGGTTTGACCTTGCCGATGCGCGCCAGATTCTCTTCCAGAATGCGCTGTTTCACCGCGACCTGCGCGCCGGAATCCAGATGCTGCATGGCGCATCCGCCGCACACGCCAAAGTGGATGCACTTGGGCTGTACGCGCATAAAGGAATGGTTGGCGATGCTGGTCGCCTGCGCCATCTCGAAACTGGGTTTCCTGCGATACGAGGCATATGTCACGCGCTCACCCGGCAATGCGCCTTCGATGAAGATCACCTTGCCTTCATGATGCGCGATGCCGCGCCCTTCCTGATCGATGGATTCGATCGATACAACATTGTTTTCCATACTTTCCTAATCTCCGCCACCACCACAACCGCCACCGCCTCCATCGCCATGACCACTATCACCACCACATCCACTACTGCTGCCGCCGCATCCTATGCTGGACGCACAGAAAGTATTGTTCGACGATGTCGCCGTCTGCTCGCAATTCAGCGTGTAATGAAAACCTTCCGCGATGCCGAGTTCGGCATCCAGCGCGAACAGCAAGGGCAAGCGCGCCGGCTGTTTCGGGTCTATCCCCTCCATCCGGCAGGCATGGAACCAGGTGCGCCGTATGCCGTCTGTAGCCAGCGTCGGCGTGGACATCGCCTCAACCGGTGTGTGATGCAGAAAGCGGCCGAATGCCTTGTCGCAAAATCGCTCGTAGTTGCGCGTGAACAGGATGAAGTCATGCCACAGGTCGTCCACCACCTGCGATGGCATGGACACGAACTTTCCGCGTGCACGCTGGCAGATATGGAAGTACTGGTACAAGGCATCGCGCACCCGCCTCTCCTGTTCAGCGCTCAAGCCGCTCCGCTTCTGACGGAAACGTTCCAGCACGGCATCCGGCAACTGGTAGTCCTTCATAAATCCAAGGCGACGGTTCCATACCCACCGCCGGTAGATCACGAACAGTATGATGGCAATCAGCCCGAACAGGATCAGCTTCATGTGCCCGTCCTAACCTTAAGGTTTGCTCTTGTTCCAGGCCGCCAGATACTCCGCCCAGTGCGCTTCGCTGGACTTTGCTAGGTTGCTGCGCACCAGTTCAATCTCCTGTTCATAGCGCGCCTTGCTGAACTGGCCGCGCATCAGCAGGAAACGCGCGAACACCAGATACGTGTTCACCACATCGGTCTCGCAATAATTACGTATCTCCGCCAGCTTGCCTTGCTGATACGCCTCCCACACTTTGCTGCCGTCCATGCCCAGCTTGCCGGGAAAACCGATCAATTTGGCCAGATCGTCCAGCGGCGCATTGGCTCGGCCGGAGTACATCGCCAGCAGATCCATCAGATCTAAGTGGCGCGTGTGGTAGCGGCTGATGTAGTTATTCCATTTGAAGTCACGATCATCCTCGCCCATGTCCCAGTAGCGCGGGCACTGGATACCGTGGATCAGACCGCGGTAGTGCAGCACCGGCAGGTCGAAACCACTGCCATTCCACGACACGATCTGCGGCGTGTATTTTTCGATGCCGTCGAAAAAGCGCTGGATGATGCTGCCTTCGTCCTCGCCCTCTTCGCCGAGCGACCACACTTTGAAGTTGTCGCCCTCGCGCAGCACACAGGAGATCGCCGCCACACGCTGCAGATGATGCGGCAGGAAATCGCTGCCGATCTTCTGGCGGCGCATCTGGAACGCCATCTCTGCGACCTCGGTGTCGCTGACTTCAGCGTCTAGCTCGTAAAGGGTACGCAGGCCGGCGATGTCCGGGATGGTTTCGATGTCAAAGACAAGTGTAGGATTCATGGCAAAAAATCGAATCTGGGGAGGGCGTGCATGATAACCGAGGCGGCGCCTGCTTCCTACCCGATCATCATCTTGACGCCCTGCCCGGGAAGGTAAAGAATCCGCTACGCTATCCCGCACCCAAACCCTTCCTTCGGAGGTTGCCATGCAAAGACTTTCATGTGTTTTGATCGCACTACTGGTGACGATGTACGCGCCCCTTGCACAAGCCGCGGCTGGCGAAACATGGGAGGTCACCACCAAGTCAGAGATGGTCGGCATGCCCTATGCGATGCCCGAGACCACCCTGACCGTGTGCCAGCCCAAGAGCGGCGAGCCGGACCCGAAGCAGATGATGGAACGGGACGGCAACTGCAAGGTGAGCGACGTCAAACACTCCGGCAGCAAAACCACCTGGAAGATGCGCTGTGATGGCGACGGCCAGAAGATGAGCGGCAGCGGTGAGATCACCCACGGCAAGAGTAGTTATCAGGGCACGAGCCGTATGAGCGGCACAGCAGACGGCGAAAAGTTCGACATGACTGCCAGCTATCGCGGCAAACGCATCGGCAAATCCTGCGACACCTCCGACCCGGTGGTTGTGGGCGGCAAGGGCATGGAAGACATGAACGAGATGATGGGCATGGCCAAGGCGCAGATGGCGGCCGGCATGGCGGAACAATGCGAAGTGGGGCGCTATGACGCCGCGCAACTGATGAGCAACCAGTTCTTCGGCCCGCACGCGATGTGCGCCAAGAATCAGAAATACGCGTGCAAGGTCATCAGCAAGGATGCCGCCAAGAAGACCGATGTTTATCTGGCACTGGTCAAACATGATGACACTTCAGATACTTCCGTCGCAAAAGCATGCAAAATAGACATGAAGGCGCTGACCAAGTCTATCTGCCAAAAGGTGAACCAAGGCAACTATGAAGACATGGAAGAAGCCTGCCCGAAGGAGCACGCCAAGTTCTCTGACATGCAAGGGCGCAGCTTCACCAGCTCTTCACGCTCCTCTGACATGATCACCGACAATCCAGTCGGCGGCGCTATCGATGGCGCCAAGAAACTAAAAGGATTGTTCGGCTTCTGACCATGCGCCACCTGATCGGGTTGTGGCTGTTGTGCCACGTCACGCTGGCCGCAGCCCTGCCCGATCTGTTCCCCGAAGTGGCGAGCGCTTACCTGGTCGAGATCGACGGCAAACCGACTTGGGAGCACAAGGCAAACGCACATCTGCCGCCAGCCAGCCTGACCAAACTGATGACCGCCTTGTTGGTGATCGAGCAGGGCGATCTGGAACAGCTCACCACTATCTCCCCTGCCGCCGCGCGCGAAACCGGTGCGCGCATCAAACTCAAATCAGGCGAGCGTTACATGCTGCAAGACCTGCTGGCCGCCACCCTGATAGCCTCGGCCAACGATGCCTGTCATGCACTGGCCGATGCGATCGCTGGCAGTGAGCGCGAATTCGTCAAACGCATGAACAAACGTGCCTCGGCACTCGGCATGCACGACACGCATTTCGAGAATGCCTGCGGTCATGACGCAAAGAACCACTATTCGAGCGCGCACGATCTCGCTCTTCTGGCACATGAAGTTATCAGCCACCCTCAGTTGCTCACGTTCACCTCGCGCATCGAAACCGGCATTCGCAGCAACGACGGCAAGCGCGACATTCGCTTCGAAAACAAGAACGCGCTGATTGGTCGCTACCGGGGCGCATTCGGACTCAAAACCGGTTATACCTCGCGTGCAGGGAAGTGTCTTATCGCCTATGCCAAGCGCGGCGATACCCGGGTTTTGCTGGTACTGCTGCATGGCAACGATCGCTGGTGGGACGCGGTAGATATCCTCGATGTCGCATTCGAACACGCCCGCCAATCGCATTGAGCGCGGCTGGGAAGCCTTCGGCTGGCTGACGCTGGCCGTGCTGCTGGCATATGCGAACGCCTTGTTCGCAGTATTCCAGTTCGACGACTACAAGGTCATCGTTTATCAGGAAGGCGTACACAGTTGGCGGACATGGCTGGCCGGACTCGGCCACGGTATCCGCGCCCTGCTCAAAGCCAGTTACACACTGGACTGGACGCTGAGCTGGGGCGCGACTGGATTCCACCTCAGTAATCTGCTGATCCATCTCGTCACCTGCTGGCTGGTCTATCTTCTTTCACAGCATTTCATCTCACGACACGAGCGCCTTCGCCCGATCTCTTCACTTGCGATATTGATTGCTCTGCTGTTCGCGCTGCACCCGGCAAACACTGAAGCTGTGACTTACATCAGTGGCCGTTCCACTTCCTTGATGAGCTTGTTCTATCTGGCTGGTTTGCTGTCATACACACAAGGCCGACTACAAAAAAATCGTCTTTGGCTGCACGTGATGACACCGCTTTGTTTCGCCGCCGCACTGCTGACCAAGGAAACCGCCGTGACCTTTCCGTTTGCGCTTTTGCTTTGGGAACGGTTCGCCATCAAGCCTGAACCTGCAATGTATGCTCGGCAATGGAGCAGTTGGCTGTTGCTACTGTTCGCTGCGCTATTCTTTCTGTTCAGCGATAGCTACCAGTCACAGATGCTACGCAGTGCCAACTTCAACACTGTAGACGGCAATTTTGCGACGCAACTAGCTGGCGCTCTCTGGCTGCTCAAACAATGGCTTTTCCCTTTCTGGCTCAACATCGATCCCGACCATCCCATCTACCACAAGCTGCTGGATGCGCCACTCTCCTTAGGCATTTCGCTGCTCCTGCTTGCGACCAGTTGGCGCGCACGCCGTACTCGGCCATGGCTGTCGTTCGCACTAGTCTGGGCTCTGTTGCAACTAATGCCGCTCTATCTGCTGTTGCCGCGCATGGATGTTGCCAATGAGCGCCAGTTGTACTTGGCCGCCTGGCCGCTCTGCCTCGCGCTGTGCATAGAGATAGCAATCCGTTTTCAGCGCATCCCCTTCCTCTCTGTGCTCATTACACTCTTATTTGCTTGCAGCCTGCTAACCATCCAGCGCAATCAGGATTACCGCAGCGAGATCGCATTATGGGAAGACACCGTGCAAAAATCCCCCGGCAAAGCGCGCGTTCATAACAATCTCGGTCATGCCTATCTACTGGATGGACGCGATGAGGATGCACGTCAGGAATTCGAATCCGCGTTGCGCATTGATCCGCAACATGCAGAAGCGTTCGCCAATCTGCAAAAGCTAAAAAACAAAAAGGCCGGAGCAATGCCCCGGCCTTGATGTGGAGTTGATTTACCGCAGGATCACGCGAAATTCTTTTCCGCGAATGCCCAGTTCACCAGATTGCCCAAGAATGTCTCGACGAACTTGGGACGCGCGTTGCGGTAGTCGATGTAGTAAGCGTGCTCCCACACGTCCACGCACAGCAGCGGCTTGTCAGCTGTAGTCAGCGGCGTACCGGCAGCGCCCATGTTCACGATGTCCACGGAACCGTCGGCCTTCTTCACCAGCCATGTCCAGCCGGAACCGAAGTTACCCACGGCGGAAGCCTGAAATGCCTTCTTGAACTCGTCCAGCGAACCCCACTTGGCATCGATCGCTGCAGCCAGTGCGCCGGAAGGTGCACCGCCACCGTTCGGCTTCATGCAGTTCCAGAAGAAAGTGTGGTTGGAAACCTGCGCAGCATTGTTATAGATGCCGCCAGCCGGTGCCTTCTTGACGATGGCTTCCAGATCGAGGCTTTCGTATTCGGTACCCTTGATCAGGTTGTTCAGATTGGTCACATAAGCCTGATGGTGCTTGCTGTAGTGATAGTCGAAAGTCTCGGCGGACATGTGCGGCGCGAGTGCGTCTTTGGCATAGGGAAGAGCTGGCAGTTGGTGTTCCATGAGAGTCTCCTTGTAATGAATTCGATGAGCGGTGATGGCTTCGCCACGGGGCAAGAATATACCATACTTTTATACTTGGGTATTCCGGATGCTTTACAATCCGCCCCCATGAGCGAACCTATCAAACAGACCGGCGCGGCCAAAACCGCGCGCAACCCGATCAAGATCATCCCACTGCAGGAGCGCCTGCGCAAACCGCAATGGATACGTGTCAAATCAGGCAGTGGTGCGGGTTACAACGAAGTGAAGCGCATGCTGCGCGAACACAGCCTGCACACCGTGTGCGAAGAAGCATCCTGCCCCAACATCGGCGAATGCTTCGGCAAAGGCACGGCCAGCTTCATGATCCTTGGCGACATCTGCACGCGCCGCTGCCCGTTCTGCGATGTGGCACACGGCAAGCCGCTGCCGCCCGATGTAAACGAGCCAAAGAACCTCGCCCACTCCATCGGCCTGCTCAAACTGCGCTATGCCGTCATCACCAGCGTAGATCGTGACGACCTGCGCGATGGCGGTGCACAACACTTTTCCGATTGCCTGCGCGAGATCCGTGCCGCATCGCCGACCACCAAGCTGGAAACACTGGTCCCGGATTTCCGCGGTCGCCTCGATGTGGCGCTGGAAGCCATGGCCAGCGAGCTGCCGGATGTGCTCAACCACAATCTGGAAACCGTGCCGCGCCTGTATCCCATGGCCCGCCCCGGTGCCGACTATGCCCATTCACTCAAACTGCTCAAAGATTTCAAAGCACGATTCCCGCATGTGATGACCAAGTCCGGGCTGATGCTGGGGCTGGGCGAGACCGACGAGGAAGTGCTGCAAGTGATGCGCGACCTGCGCGAGCACCATGTAGAGATGCTGACCCTGGGTCAGTACCTGCAACCTTCCAACGGCCACCTGCCGGTGCTGCGCTACGTCACGCCAGAGGCGTTCAAGATGTTCGAGGAAGAAGCGAAGAAAATGGGTTTCTCACACGCCGCTTGTGCACCCATGGTCAGAAGCAGCTATTTCGCCGACATCCAAGCCGAAGAAGCAGGTATCGCCATATAAAAACGGGGGCGCATCGCTGCGCCCCCGTCTCTTTCTGTCTAACTTTACCGACTCAGGCCTGTACGTTGATGACCGAACCTACGGTCTGGCCTTGGGTGTTCACGGTCGGCTTCGGTTCCTGCGTTGCCTGTGCGGCGACAGCCTTGGCTGCAATGTCCTGTTCTTTGACAACCTCACGCTCCTCGCGCGACTGCGGCTGGGGCTGCACTTGAGAAACATAGTTACTGCTTGAATCTACTGGATTAATTGCCATGATAGACCTCCTATTTTGCATTCAACGGACACTTTACCGCTCATCCATGGATAACTTATCGGCCCAACTTGGGGATACTTTAGGCCTTTTTTTCAACTTTTTCAAAATTCTCCCTGCACCCCGAACGAGATAGGTAGCTCAAAGGGGTAGACCGGTTCGCGTGCGGAATAATCCGCATTGTAGGTATAGCCCGCGATGTTCTTGCGCCGGTACACATTGTTCAGCTCGAAATAGGCATTCAACTTCCAGTGATCCATCACATAGAGACGATCCACCCGAAAATCCAGCTTGTGATACACCGGCAAAGTGCCTGAATTGATACCGGCATAGGCAGGGATGAAGCGGCCATCTGCATAATTGCCGCTGGTGCCGATGACGGGCGTGTAGGGCGCGCCGGAGTGGTAGTTCCATTTCAGGCCGAAGCTCCAGTCTTCATCCATTTTGTATTTGCCGACCAGCGTCGTGTTCACCGGTTCGTCATACTGAAAACGGAATGCTTCTCCGGTCACATCGTTGCGCCGCTGCGACTTGGCCAGATTGAGCACCCACCAGCCCGAAAGCTTTTCTGTCTCTTCCTTCTTGAGCAGGAACTCCAGACCATATGCCTTGCCGCTGGCTGCATTGATGTAATTGATTGCCGGGTCGCTGACCACCAGATTGCTGAATTTCTTGTAATAGGCTTCGCTCTTCCAGTTCCAGTCCGTATTCAACTTTTGCGCGATGCCGACCACACGATGGTCGGCGCGAATATGGTCCAAGCCGGGATTGCCGAACAAGCGCACGATCTGTTGTCCGGTCGGCATCTGGTTGTGTTTACCCCAACCGGCTGTCAGCAAGGTGTCGCGACTCCATTCCCACTCAACACCTACACGCGGCTCAGTGTAAGTACGGTCCAGATAATCCTCCTTCGAATAGCGCACACCGCCGACCAATGTCAGGTCGTCCAGCACGCGCTTCCTATCCTGCACCGACATCGCCATACCAAGAACACTGAAGTGATTGCTCATCTGCAACCGTGTGCCGGTTGTGAGGTCACAGTTGGCATCGAATTGCGTACAAGGCGTGTTGTTCAGATCGGCATCGACCTTGACCTTGGTCTGACTCAACTCCGTTCCCAATGACAGCTCGTGGCCTTCCGATATCTCCAGCCTGATCTGATCACGCAGCATCAAACTTTCCTGTGTGAAATCCAGATTGCCCGCTTGAGCGATGCGATTGCTCGCACTGCGTGAACGGTGCTGCAAGGTCAGGGTATTGAGCACGGTATCCGACACCACACTATCCAGCACCACCGCCTGCGAATGCCCCGCATCCGATAACGAAAGATCACCCACCAGGATCGGCTCATGTATGGCGGCATTGGAAGTCGGTGAAAAGCTCAGGTCGAGTTGATCGCTTGCGCCGTGCAGGTGGAAAGCAATCTTGTTGCTGTCATTCAGTTGCCATAGATACTTCCCCTGATAGTCCCAGTAATGCGGGATCTGAATGGTCACACCTTGGTCTTCGACCTGTTTGACGAACAGATCGACATAACTGCGTCTTGCCGCAAAATAGAACGACTCATCTGCCGTACGCGGGCCTTCCACCAGAAAGTCCGCCCCCATCAGGCTGACGTTGACCTTGCCGCCTATCCTGTCAGTCCGTGGCTTACGCAAGGCGACATCGATCACCGCGCCCGTCACATCACCATAATGCGGACTGAAGGCTGCGCTGTGCAGATTGAAGTCTTCGATCAGGTCGGGATTAAAGACGCTGAGACTGCCATAGTGGAACAGCTTACCTATCACCAGACCATCAACGTAATACACATTGTCGCCGGGGCCGGAACCGCGCACTGCGGGTGCGCTGCTACCATTCACAGTCACCACGCCCGGCAGGGTCTGCAAACCGGCCAGCGGATCCCCGCCGGAACCGGCGATGCTGCGCAGGGTCTTGCCGCTGATGACGCTCTTGCTCACCCGATCAGGACTGCGCGGGGCCGTCACCACCATCTCACGCAGGGTTTCGGGAAGGCGCAGAAAGAAGTTTTGCGGCTTAACTGCAGCGCCCTCCTCAACATGCAGGGTATGCACGATGCTGACCCCTGAATAACTTGCAACCAGTTCATGGTCGCCTGCAACTGTGAGAACAAGCTGAAACTCGCCATTGGCAGCCGTTGCAGCAATCACCTCCGGTATGCCGCGCACTGTCACTTCAGCGCCTTGCAAAGGCCTGTCGGTGCCTTTTTCAAATACGGCCCCACTGATCATCCAGTCCGCAGCACTGGCCGAGATAGTGAACAACATCAGAGCAGACAGATACACAGCGATTCTCATCACGCACTTTCAAAATCCTTGCCAATGCGCATTCTATCCAAGCCGAGGATGCATATGCTGCCAATGTCTATTGGCCACTGTTTGACGTACACAATTGCAGTGCACACCTGCTGCCGTGATAATCGGACATATTCAATGAACGAGGCCCAAGATATGAAACAAGAACGCCGTGACTTTGAATCAGTCGCCGCACGCTGGGACAGCAATCCCGGCCGCGTCAAGATCGCCAATGAAGTGGCAGCCACCATCCGCCGCGAAGTAGCGCTGTCACCACAGATGGATGTACTGGATTACGGCAGCGGTACCGGCCTGCTATCCCTGCAACTGCTTCCACAAATCGGCTCGCTATGCGGTGCAGACAGCTCGCCAGCCATGCTGGAAGTGATGGCGAACAAGATCGCCTCACAGAACCTGCCCAACGCCACGACCCAGTTCGTCGATTTCGAGAACGGTGCGCATGCGACCGGCAGTTACGACCTGATCATCAGCAGCATGGTGACCCATCATGTGCCGGATACCGCCGCGCTGTTTGCGGAATGGTTCCGCTTGTTGAACCAAGGTGGACAGGTCGCCTTCGCCGACCTTGATAGCGAAGACGGCGCATTCCACGGTGACAACACCGGCGTGTTCCATCTGGGTTTCGATCGCGCACACCTGAAACAGCTATTGCAGGAGGCGGGCTTCACAGAGGTTCAAGACAGCACAGCCACTTCTGTCAGCAAGGAGGTCGAAGGACAAGGCCAGCGCGAGTTCCCCATCTTCCTCATCGTTGCCCGCAAACCGCAATGAGCCAAGCCAAAGAGATCAGCGCACAACTACGTGCCCTCGCCTCACCCGACACTGCCTCCATCCTGCAAGGCTTCTTCAAGACCGGGCCGGGGCAGTACGGCGAAGGCGATGTATTCCTTGGCATCAAGATCCCGCCGCTGCGCGCGCTGGCCAAACAGCATCGCGATGCAGACCTGCCCACTATCGAATCATTGTTGGCCTCGAAATACCACGAGCAACGCATGTTCGCGTTGCTGCTGTTGATGCAGTTCTATCAGGCGGCCGATGAAACAGGCAGGCAGGCCGCATACGATCTGTATCTCAGCAACACAGCTCGCATCAACAACTGGGATCTAGTGGACGTCAGCGCGCCGCACATCGTCGGCCACCACTTGGAACAAAGACCGCGCGCCATACTGCGGCAATTGGCTCAGTCAGACTCGCTGTGGGAACGGCGCATCGCCATCATCGCCACCTTCCATTTCATACGCCAGAACGATTTTGCAGACACGATACGCATCGCGGAAATGCTACTAGATGACAAGCACGATCTGATGCACAAGGCTGTGGGCTGGATGTTGCGCGAAGTGGGGAAGCGCGATCAAAAATTGGCAGAGCGTTTCCTGCAACAACATTACCCAAGGCTGCCACGTACAGCGTTGCGCTATGCGATCGAGAGATTCGATCCTCCGCTACGCAAGCAATATCTAAAAAGAACGTTTTCTATTGCTTGATTCCAAACCACTGTTTCTATAAAGTTCACTAATCTTCAATTGTCCGTACGCCCAGCATGTCACGGTTCAGCGTCCTTCAATTCAATATGCAATTCGGTCAGGTCTGGGATGATGCCTACCCAGACCACGCACCGGTCGATCTTGAGCAAACCATTGCCGAGATCAAGCGCCAGGATGCGGACATCATTCTGTTGCAGGAAGTTGAGCATGCGGAAGATGGCGGCAAGCAGATAAATCCGCCTCCCAACTACACACGACTAAAAGCAGCGCTCTCAGATTACGACAGCTACTTCAGTTACCCCAAGCAGGATGAACGCGAACTCCCCTTCGGCATCGGACTTGCCATCTTCTCGCGCAGCAAATTGTTCGATACGACCAAGCTGGATCTACCCTCTCCGCCTATCGAATTCAATTTCAACGGCGAGACCAAGACACCGACCGACCGTCTACTGATCGGTGCAAAAACCGATATCGGTGGCAAGACCGTGCAACTGTTCAACACCCACCTGCTGGCTTTCTTCATGCTCAAGTCTTCCAGCACTGAGCATCCCGAACAACGCCAAATGGTCGTCGATCAATTAAAACTTTCTAAATTGCCTGCGCTATTGGGAGGGGACTTCAACGTAAGCGGGCACGAAACACTGGTATCGCAATTCGAGGAAGCAGGGTTCTCCACCGCCCAATGGTCAGAGATCACATGGCGGCGCATGCCGCTGGTGCTGGATCACGTCTTTTTCAATGAGCAGTTGCGCTGCATAAGCCAGAAAGTCATTCCGACTCCGAGTTCCGACCACCACCTGTTGCTGGTGGAGCTGGAACTGAAAGACTGATTCACTCGGAGACCTTGCCGCGCAGGGCCTTCACCCTGCCGCGCAGCACTTTCCCTTCCACCCGTTTCTTCTTCGCCGACCGCGATGGCTTGGTCGCAATACGCGGCTTGGGCCTTTCTGCCGCAGATTGCAGCAATGCCTTGAGACGACGCAATGCTTCATTGCGGTTCTGCTCCTGATTGCGGAATTCCTGCGCTTTGATGATGACCACGCCATCTTTGGTGATGCGCTGATCGTTGATCTGCAGCAAGCGTTCCTTCATCACCTGTGGCAAGGAAGACGCTTGGATATCGAAGCGCAGATGCATCGCGCTCGATACCTTGTTCACATTCTGCCCGCCGGCGCCTTGCGCGCGAACAGCGGTCAGCTCGATCTCACGCTCCGGGATGACGACGTTGTGCGAGATATACAACATGCCTCAGGCAACCACCCGTATTCGCACACCGGTCAGTGCCACCACCTGCCCCGCACGGATCTTGGCAGTCTTGCGCAACTCCACCTGACCGTCGACAGAAACCGCCCCGTCCGCTACCAACGCTTTGGCTGCGCCGCCACTGTCGCTCACGCCGGTCAGCTTAAGCAGGTCGTTCAGTGCGATGAACTCGCCGCGCAGTTGGAAATCGATTAGGTCCATCAGAGTTTCACCGCGTGTTCGCGCGTCGTATGGAACACCACCTTGGGCCAACGTTCCTGCGTGAGTTTGAGGTTCACGTTGTTCGGTGCAAGGTAGGCCAGATTGCCCGCCGCATCGATGGCCAGGTTATGCGACAGTGCTTTCTGGAAATCACCGAACACCTTGGCATCATCACAGGTCACCCAACGTGCTGTGCTGACGCTGGCACCTTCCACCATCGCGTCTACGCCATACTCGCCCTTCAAGCGGCTGGACACCACATCGAACTGCAACACACCGACCGCACCAAGGATCAGATCGCCGCCATCCACAGGTTTGAACACCTGCACCGCCCCCTCTTCGCCAAGCTGCTGCAAACCTTTGTGCAGCTGCTTGATCTTGATCGGGTTGCGGATACGTACCGACTGGAAATGGTCTGGCGCGAAGTATGGGATGCCGGTGAACTGCAACATCTCGCCTTCGGAGAAACTGTCACCGATCTGCATGTTGCCGTGGTTGGGCAAGCCGATGATGTCGCCCGCGTACGCTTCTTCCACCTGCTCACGACTAGATGCCATGAAGGTCACCACGCTGGATACCTTGATCTCGCGGTTCAGGCGCAGATGCTTGATCTTCATGCCGCGCTCGAAGTGGCCCGAACACACGCGCAGGAAGGCGATACGGTCGCGGTGGTTGGCATCCATGTTGGCCTGGATCTTGAACACAAAGCCGGAGAATTTCGGCTCGATCGGATTGACGTTGCGTATTGAGGCATCGCGCTCGCGTGGCGCGGGAGCCCATTCCAGCAAAGCATTCAAAATCTCGCGCACGCCAAAGTTGTTGATAGCGGAACCGAAGAACACCGGCGTCTGCTTGCCGTCGAGGAAACGTTGCAGGTCGAAGGGATGCGAAGCACCGTGCACCAATTCCACTTCCATCTTCAGCTGTTCGATCTCCATCGGGAAGCGTTCGGCCAGTATCGGGTTGTCGATACCCTTGATGATCTCCACCTCACCGTCGGCACGCTCCTCCCCCGGTGTGAACAGCAGGATCTCGTCCTTCATCAGGTGATATACACCGCGGAAGGTCTTGCCCATGCCCAACGGCCAGGTCACCGGCGCGCATTGGATCTTCAGCACCGATTCCACTTCGTCCAGCAGCTCCAGCGGATCGCGCACTTCACGGTCCATCTTGTTCATGAAGGTGACGATAGGCGTATCGCGCATGCGACACACATCCAGCAACTTGATGGTCTGCGTTTCCACGCCCTTGGCAGCGTCGATCACCATCAATGCGGAGTCGACAGCGGTCAGCACACGATAGGTATCTTCGGAGAAGTCTTGGTGACCCGGTGTGTCGAGCAGGTTCACCACGTGGTCGCGATATTCGAACTGCATCACCGATGAAGCGACCGAGATACCGCGCTGCTTTTCAATCTCAAGGAAGTCGGAGGTCGCGTGGCGTCCACTCTTGCGCGCCTTCACCGCGCCCGCCATCTGGATCGCGCCGGAGAACATCAGCAGTTTTTCAGTCAGCGTGGTCTTGCCCGCGTCGGGGTGGGAGATGATACCGAAGGTGCGGCGTCGTGCGACTTCGCGCCCGATCTGGTCGCGCGGCATTGCCGGAGATTCTTTTGCTGCCTGTTCGAGTTCTGCGGACATGATGCTTGCCTGTAAAAAAGGCCGCAAGTCTAAAGGCTTAGGGCTGCAATGTCTAACCGGACTGAACCTTTTTCGGCGCATCATCATCGCCATGTCTGAACTATCTCAACCGCCTACCGTAGTAGAATCGCATCTGAAAAATGCACGCCTCACCGGCACCAAACACATTCAAACGCATGCCCACCACGAACAAACTAGGTAAATACGAATTACGCCGCGAACTCGGCAAGGGCGCGATGGGGATCGTCTACGAGGGTTTCGACCCCTTCATTCAGCGCACGGTTGCCGTCAAAACCATCCAGAAGTCACTGGTCGAGCCTTCCGAGATGGAGGAAGCCTTCGCACGTTTTCGCCGCGAGGCACAGGCCGCAGGCCGGCTTTCCCACCCCAAGATCATTTCCATCTACGACTATGGCGAAGAAGGCGATCTGGCCTATATCGCGATGGAGTATGTGGACGGAAGTGAACTCAAAGACCATCTGGAAGCGGGCGAGACCCTGCCCATCGCCGACAGTCTGCGCATCATGCTGCAAGTGCTGGATGCGCTGGAATATTCACACCAGCGCGGCGTCATCCACCGCGACATCAAGCCGGCCAACATCATGATCACCGCCAACGGCAGCATCAAGATCGCCGACTTCGGTATCGCCAAGATGGATTCCAGCCACCTCACCCAGGCAGGCATGGTGCTCGGCACGCCGACCTATATGTCGCCCGAACAGTTCATGGGCAAGGATGTGGATGGGCGCAGCGACCTCTATTCTGCAGGGGTCATGCTGTACCAGATGCTCACCGGCGAGCGCCCTTTCACCGGCAGCCCGATCACCATCATGAACAAAGTGATGCATCAATTGCCGACACCGCCTTCGCATTTCAATCCCAAGGTGTCGCCGGAACTGGATCTGGCGGTGATGCAAAGTCTGGCCAAGACACCTGAAGAGCGTTTCCAGAATGCCGGCGAGTTCATGCGTGCGCTCAAGCGCGCCATCGCCCATAACGCCCCGTCACCCGCCATCTCGGATACGACACTGGTGGCATCGAAAGACAGTCTGGCTGCCGAAGATACCGGCACGAACGATTTCGCTTCACGCCAGCGCGACATCAAACTGTGGCGCGAGATCAGCGACAGCACGCAACGCGCAAGCTTCGAGCAATACCTGAAAGAGTTCCCCAAGGGAGAGTTCATCGATCTGGCCAAGCGCCGTCTTGCCAATATCGAAAAGCTTGAAAAGGAAGCCGAGCAGGAGAAAGAACAAAAGCGCCTGGCATTACTGGCCGCAGCCGAACGCAAAAAGCAGATGCAGGAAGCGCAACTGGCTGCTGAAGCCGCACAGCTGGCCAAAATGGAAGCCGCCGCACGCGCCAAAGCCGTGGCCGAAGCCAGAAAGAAGGAAGATCTGGCACGCAAAGCCAAGCTCGCACAGCATCTTTCCAAGATCAAGGATGCAGGCAAGAGCGAGCGCATGGCTGTTGCCGAGAATCAGGCCAAGCTTGCCGCCGCCCAAGCGCTCCGAAAGAAACAGCTCTCAGACCTAGAAACCAATCGCGCAAAGGGATTTGCTGATGTGATGGCTAGACGAACTGCCGAAGCACAGGCAAAAGAAGAACTGGGCAAGGTATCGCGCCGCAAACTGCGCCGTCGCAGCACAAGTTCCGACGACAAATAAAGATCAGCAACCTTCGCATGAAAAGGTTATCGCGCCTGACGCATCCTTGCTGAACGAATGCCCCAGACAGATACTGCCACTCCCGCGCAGCACAATCTCTTCCCGCCGCAACTGCAACTCGCCCTCCCCCGTAAAGGTGATGTAACTGCCGTTCGAACTTTGATCGACATAGACGAACTTATCGCGCCGCAATTCAATGGTGGCGTGCAGACGCGAGGCTCGTTTGTCCTCCACCATGAAGTCCGCCTGCACATCACGCCCCAGCACCAGTTTGCTGTGGGAAGCATCCACTACCGCCTCACGCCCATGATGCAGCAAATGCAATGTGCCCGAAGTTGCGGCGGGCGAATGGGTGCGCCCCACCATCAGCGTGGCATCATCGCCTTCCTGCCACAGCACCTCGACCACCTTGATGTTGGAGGCTTTGCCCTTGATCGGCAGCAGATCGAGGCTGCGCGTTGAAGTGCGCAACAAAGGCGGTAGCGCCTGCACCGTCGAATCCGAAGAAAGTATCTGTCCGGCATTCGCCAGTTCGGTCAATCTTGCCGCCACATTAACGGTATCGCCGAACACATCCGAATCTCCGGCCTGCATCAACACAGGGCCGTGGTGCAAGCCGATACGGATCGCCAGACGCACAGCCTTGTCCAGCGGCACCATCGCTTCCACTTCAGCCTGCATCGCGCATGCCGCCTGCACCCCGCTCATCACATTGGGGAACACCGTCATGATCTCGTCGCCGATGGTCTTCACCACGCGCCCCTGAAAGGTCTCGGTGACGCGCCGCAGCAAGGATAGGCACTGGTTGATGGCAGCAAAAGCGCGCGCATCGCCCAGCACCTCGTACAAGCGCGTACTACCGCTGACATCGGCGAATAGAACCACTTTGTCATGCGTCGTCTGCTGCGCTTGCTCGTCCATATTCGGTCCGTTCGTCTCAATCATGCGGTGTATTATACAAGTCGTTTTTTTGCCCTCTGCACGACAAATAGAACATGTTTACGATAGCCCAGCTCCCACCACACATCTATGTCTTCGCAGCCATCCTCGGCCTGCTTGCGATCTCGTTCCTGTTGTTCTTCTTCCTGCCGTCGCTCATCGTCTCCTGGCGCATCTCGCGCGTGGTTCGTGCATTGCGCGCGCTGGACGGCAAGCCGTCGAACGACATGCCGGCCATATTCGCCAACACCGGCGTGCTGGAACATCTGTGGCAGGAATATGC
This sequence comes from Gammaproteobacteria bacterium, assembly GCA_018814405.1. Taxonomy (GTDB): domain Bacteria; phylum Pseudomonadota; class Gammaproteobacteria; order Burkholderiales; family Gallionellaceae; genus Sideroxyarcus. Next base: position 132,240 of record JAHIZO010000004.1, on the reverse strand, counting down.
CGATTCGCTGCATCGTCAGTCGGATGCGCGCTGGCGCTCGACCGTGCCGGCCAACCTGATGTTCCCGCATGAGACCATCATCGACACCCCGCTGCGCACCGACTTCTTCAAACACCTTCCCGGCCTGTTCACCGGCGTCGGCATCATCGGCACCTTCTATGGTCTGATCATGGGTTTGCAGGCCTTCCAAGTCTCCGAGAATCCGGCCATCGTGCGCGAGAGCCTCAACCATCTGCTGCACGGTGTGTGGGAAGCCTTCCTCGTTTCTGCCATCGCCATCACGCTGGCGATGATCATCACCTTCATCGAAAAAGTCGCTGTCACACGCTTGAACGGCCAAGTGGAACAGCTCACCCAGCTGCTCGACAACCTGTTCGAAGGCGGTGCCAGCGAGGAATATCTAGCGCGACTGGTCAAAGCGACAGAAGCCTCTTCCGGCCAGACTGCCTCGATGATTCGCAACGAGATGCAGCAGATGATGGGCGAGTTGTTCGAGAAACAGATCGCCGCGACCCAAGCCCAATCCGAAGCACTCAGCAAGAGTCTGGCAAGCACGCTGGAAGCCAGCCTGAAACAACCGCTGAGCGAGATCGCCAGCGCCCTCAAGGAAACACGCAACGACCAGCAAGATGCCGTGCACAAGATGCTGGCCGGTGTACTGAGCCAGTTCAGCGACCAACTCAAAGACATGTTCGGCTCACAGGTCGGCGGCATCAACAGCCTGCAACAGCAGACCATCGAATCACTGCAGACCGCCACCCATACCCTGCAACAGATGGCGGCTGAGATGCAGAGCGCGAGCAAGAACGGCAACGAGACACTGGCCAACCTGCTGGCCGAGACCATGGCCGGTGCCGAGGCACGCCAGCGCACCATGAACGACAAACTGGGTGAGTTCGTCGAGCAAGTACGCTCACTTATGGAGCAGTCGCAAGGCGACACCCAACAAGGCCTGCAACAAGCGCTGGACAATCTGTCCGACCGCATGGGCGTCATCATCGAAGAACTGGGCACACAAGTACGTTCTGCCGGTTCCGCCAGCAAGCAACAACAGGAAGCCCTCGCCGCCAGCAGTCAGGCCATGGTGGGCCAATTCGGTGGTCAGGTCGGTGCACTGGTGGAAGGCGTCAACCTCGCCATCGTAGAGATGAAGGCTGCCGTGCAAGCCATGCGCAGCAGCACCGGCGAAGCACTCACCAAGATGAACAACGGCGCGGACACGCTGTATCTGGCTGCCAAGGATTTCGCCAAGGCGGGCGCAGGCGTCACCTCCACGCTGGACAAGACTGCGGGACTGGCCGGACAACTGACGCAGGCTGCCGGCGCCATCGGCGCGGCCACCAACAGCCTGAGCAGTGTGTTCGCCGATTACCAGAAGGCACGCGACGCGATGACAGAACTGGTCGGCTCCATGCAACTCATCGTCGAACAGGCACGCCGCGACGCGGCGATGTCGCACGACGTGGTGTCACGCATCGAAGCGGCCACCGAGAAACTGGTCGCCGCCCAGCAGCAAGCCGACGGTTATCTGGAAAAGGTCTCGGACGTCATCGGTCAGGCGCACGAATCATTCAGCACCGGCATGACCAAAGCGGTAGGTGAAGCCAACCGCGAGTTCCATCAGGCGCTGGCCGATTCGGTGAAACTGTTGCGTGAAGGCATCCAAGAACTGGAAGACACGCTTGGTTCAGTCTCCAACTAAGGCAGGGATCAAGACATGCTGGGCAAGTTCATTCCCGTCGGGCGGCGCAACAGAGATGAAGGCGAAAAGCCGTTCTGGATCTCATTCGCCGACTTGATGTCGGCACTCATGGTGATGTTCCTGTTGGTGATGAGCGTGGCCCTGCTCGCCATCACCAAGAACGTGAGCGAAGCCGAGCAGAAGCAGGCCGAGCGCGTGCACGAGATCAACGACCTGTGGGAACGTATCGAACAGACCGCGCAGGGACATCCCGGCATCACCGTCGACCGCAACCGCAATGTGATCGACTTCGGTGACCGCGCCCGCTTCGACACCGGCAGCTCCAGACTGACCACTGAACAAGTTGAATATCTGAGCGGCTTCGTCGCTGACATGTTGGGATTGGCGCGTGAACAACTGGCGCAGAAATGGCTGAAGCGCGTGGTGGTCGAAGGTTTTGCCGACCAGCGCGGTGACTATCTGCTCAACCTGAACCTCAGCCTGCAACGCAGTGAACGCGTACTGTGCGTCCTGCTCTCCCCCGCACGCGATCAACAGAAGACACTTTCCTCCGACGAGATGGAACAAGTGCGCGATCTGTTCCTGGTAGGCGGCTACTCCTTCAACTCTGCCAAAAAATCGCTGGAAGAAAGTCGACGCATCGAACTGCGTCTGGAGTTCTACGGCATCGATGAAGTGCATACCAAGACCGACGACATTCCGCGCAACGACTTCGGGCAGTGCCGTATCTGATGGACACGCTGGGCAAACTTGCCGACACGATGGAGCGTATGAGCCGCATCGCGCTCTCAACCATGCGTACCAGCGACTTGCTGCCAATACAGCACGAACGCCAGCAGCTGATCTCATGGCTGGGTAGCGAAGTGGATATGGATGCAATAGGTGGCGACCGCATCCTGACTGCATTGCAGCATTTCGCCGAGTCTGGTTTCGTGCGCGATCTGCGCCAGGCCAGATTGCTGTGTTACGGCTGCACACAAGTCTATTCCGAACAGGGCGAGCGTCTGATCGAGAATCAAAAATCATTCACCACACTGCTAGCCTACCTCACACAACATCAGAAACGCACGCGCGCCTTTCGCAAATGCTATCGCGGCCTGCTCAACGCCTATTTCGCCTACGACCCCGATGCGCAAACCGTGATCGGCAGTGGCCGCAACAACTGGGCATCGTTGCACACCTTTCTGCAAAACGCGCAAGAGCAGCTCGCCAGCGACGGACACACACCGCAATGGGTGCGCGTGCTGTCGGCGAACAAAGGGCTGCTCAGCACCATCCCCTGCGATGACTACCGTGGCGGTGCGGCGGATATCGACCGCATCGAAGGCTTTCGCTTCGAGCTCAATATCGGTGTCGATTCATGGTTCATCCGCAGCTTCGTGCAGTCTCACGTCGAGCGCATCCTGAGCCTGGCTGATGGGAAGTTTCAGGACGAAGTGAACGACGCGCTACTGCTGCTAACCCAATATCCGCTCTACACCTCGCGCATGCTGGGCAAGTTGCTCGAACGTTACAGCCAGTGCAAAACCAAGACTCCAAGCGACACCTTGCGTGATTTCGCTATCGAGCAATGGGGCGCGCCGTGGATAGCGCAGAATGAATCCAACTGGCTATGCAGTGCGTCTGCACGCGAAATGATCTCCAACTGGGGCAAGAAATATCTGGTACATGAGTTCTTCCACCTATTCGCCTCGAAAGGCGCGGACAACACGCGCCGCGCCGCATTCTGGAACCTATACAGTGAAGACCTGCAAGGCATGTACTTCGCGCTGGGCAGCGCTGCTTTCGACATCAAGAACCGTGCTTTCCTGAAATTCAGGACCGATGCCAAAGGTTTGGTGGTCAAGCTGAACGACAGCAAACACAACCTGCATGCCGTCATCCTGCAATTCGAGAAGTTCCACATCGTGGAATTCAACCAGCAGATCAACGTCGCCTATTTCTACGACACCGCAAAAGGCACGCCGGAATTCTATCTGGGCAAGGGCTGGGTGAACGTCGGCGCATTGAGCGTGGGCAATGCCTTGAAAGGCAACACACTCTCGCAACCGGCACGCCCGATGCAGCACAGCGACGAGAAACATCTGAGTTGGGAAGGCCGCTTCGCACAGGAACTGGGACGCTCGTATAGCGCTCTCCAACATTTCTGCGAACACCACAATGCCAGCTACAGCGAAGCCGCAGGCAAGGCATGGATCAAACCGAACGATCAGCAGCGTTATGCGAAAGAGATCGGTTCGGTACTGCAAGGCTGGGGCTATACCTGGTCGCCCGAAAGCAATAGCTATTTCAGGTCACTGGTCTTCTAAATCGATACCCGAATTCGAGTGTGTTTGCCTTTGCCCTGTTTTATCATCCTTGGCATCTACCTAGCGAAGGTGTAGCGCATCATGTTCAAACTGTTCGGCGAAAAACCAGACCATCCCCTGTTCGATCTTGTCGAGACAAAGCGTCTCATCGGTGAACTACCCAAGGATGAGCCGCGCAAGGCACTGGAAGAGATCAGCTTCTGGCTGGAATCGATCAAGGATGCGAAAGGATTCACGCCTGAGCTGCGCACGGAAATCATCATGCATGTCGATGAGTTCGGACAGGTACTGCAAGCTGAACTGCTGCATCGCTATCTGGAAGCACCCCATCTGCGCGACTTCCAAGGACTTCACCTGTGGAAAGGCATCCATGCCTTCGCACACGCACTTGCTGATGCCTACACCACCAGCCTTGATGAATATCAGCAGAACAGCAAACGCTCCAGAGAGCTCACCGAACGCATGCCACTGGTCTGCGTACGCCAGCTGCAGGCGGTGGCGACGCAAATGAAGTTAGAGCTGATGCGCTATATCGACATCGATGCCACGACTTGGAACATGCTGTATGCCGGCTACCGCTTCGCCGAAGCGACGCAATGCGCCGAGACCATGGTGCTGGCCTATCCCGGCCATGTCATCCACACCAGTCCGCAGCGCGAATTGCTGCATGCACTGGTGATGTTCATCTCCTCGCCCGACACACTGGCCGCCGACCAACTGGAAGTCAGCTACCGCATCGCCGGGCGCATGAACAGTTTCTTCGAGATCGCCAACGCGGCAGAGAACGACTTCCCCTACCAGTTCGACCTTGCCTCCTCCGCTCCGCCGCACCGCGCCGAACACGACAAGCCCGTCGCAGAAACTGGACGCTTCTTCAGCGCCGCCAAGGCTGTGGGTGCTTTGCAGAAGATCGTCACCCAGAACGAGAACGACCCCATCTGGCGCGAGCGCCGTTTCGGCAGCGAATTCACCCCGGCGGGCAAGCTCACCGTACTCAAACACCTGATGACCTACTGGGCCGCGGAACCACCGCACCGCCATCTGGAACGGCGCGAGATACACGCCAGCATCGAAGTCGCACACAGCTTCCGCACCATCAGCCAACTGGTCACCCACATCGACGCCGGGCACGACGCGGAGCAGGATGCCGACGAAGCGCGCAAACGCGCCAAGATAGACCTCGTCGCCCAAGAAGAGATCGCCTACACCACCGAAACATGGAACGTCACCGACATGAGCGCCACCGGACTGGGCGCGATACTCGGCGGCACACAAGGCGAATGGATCAAGATCGGCGACCTGTGCGCCATCAAGCCCGCCAATGCGCAGCAATGGTGGGTCGGCATGATCCGCCGTCTGCACACCGACAACGCAGGCAAAGTGCACGTCGGAATCGAACTGCTCACCAAGAAGCCCGCCTCGGTGTGGATACGTGTGCTCGGCAAAGGTGCCGAACGCGTCTCCAACTGGGAAAGCAGCTCCGGCTCGTTCGCCTACGACTACCTGCCCGTCATCCTGCTGCCGGACGAACACAACTCATATGTGCACGCCACCCTGCTGATGGAATCAGGAAAGTTCGTGGTCGACACTCATCACCAGATGATGATGGGCGAGAAGAGTCGCGACATCAAACTCACGGCCCTGCTGGCGGAGGGGGAGGATTTCGAACAGGCGGGGTTTGAGTGGTTGGGAGCTGATTGATTTGGGCTGCTGCTCGGCCATTGCGGAAGTTTTCGACTTTGATATCAATGTCCGCTGCATAACTGACATTGGTGTCTAGTTAATCAAGGCCGACTCACAGCGCCCAACCTAGGTCTTTACCTTAGGAATCAATCGACGTATTTCTGGAACGCACGAACCACAACCTGTACCAGCCTTGAGGAGCGCCCCGACTTCTTCAATACTGGTCAAGCCATTCGTTTGGATAGCATTCACCAGCGTTTTCTCCCCTACACTGAAGCACGCACATACGACCCTGCCGGCATCAGTCACTGCCCCCTTGGGTGGTCGCGCAGATAACAACCCCGCCATCTCAACAACAGAAAGTGCTCTATTCGCAAACAAACTACCCAACCACTCACGCTCCGGTAACCTGTGGTCACTAGCGATGAAGAACACACTTTCCAGCTTTCCATCCAGCACGCAGGCGGCGCGATAACGCCCCATCGCGGCATCGTGGAACTCCATCCATTCACCGCCACCGCCATGAGCCGATTTGGCCCATGACCGCCAGTCCTCCGGCGCCAGCTCGCCCGCAAGTTCATGCCGCCAATAGCCGTCGCCCTGCGAACTGGCGCAATAGTCTGCGCCCGGCAGTTCCAGCCTGTTGCGGCTCAGCACGAAGCCCTGCCAGGCGGGCCGATAGGGCTCGATCCGCACCGGCGTGTGTTTGGATTCCGGCTGGCCGGAGATCGGGTCGGTGATGGGAGCGACCAGCGCGTCCACCCGGGCCGCTTTCGCAAACGCATCGCTCCAGTGCATGGGCGCGAACAGCGAACCGATGCGCTGCTCGGCGCTGACCTGCACCCGCGCCAACATCGTGCCGTGCCGGCTGGTGATGCGCGCCAGCGTGCCATCCTGCAGCAGTCGATCTTCCGCATCGTGTGCATGGATCTGCACGAAGGGTTCCCATTGATGTGCATTCAGTCTAGGCACTTTGCCGGTGCGGGTCATGGTGTGCCACTGGTCACGGATGCGGCCGGTGTTCAGCCGCAGCGGGAAATCGTCATCGGTCGACACGGCGGGCAGGCACGGCGCGACCGCCACCATATGCGCCTTGCCGCTGGGCGTGCAGAACTTCCCGTCGGCGAACATGCGTTGCGTCCCGGCGGGCGAGCGCGCATCGAGCGGCCACTGCAGCGGTTGCAGTGCATCATATGCGGACTCATCCAATCCAGACAACGCACTGATGTCGAAGGCGCGCTGCCCCGCGTTCTCAAAGCCGGACAGCCGGGCATGCTCGTTGAATATCTGCGCAGGTCTGCTGTACGCGAATGCCGCGCCGAAGCCCATGCGCTGGGCGACTTGAGTGATGATCCACCAGTCCGGCCTCGCCTCGCCTGCCGCGGGCAGGAAAGCCCGCTGGCGCGAGATGCGCCGCTCTGAATTGGTCACCGCCCCGTCCTTCTCGCCCCAGCCTGCAGCCGGCAGCAGGATATCGGCACAGGCCGTAGTGTCGGTATGCAGCACGCAATCGGACACCACCACCAGTTCGCAATCCAGCAAAGCGGCGCGCACACGATCCGCATCCGGCATGCTCACCACCGGATTGGTGCCCATGATCCACACCGCCTTGATCTTGCCATCCGCGATGGCCTGGAACATGTCTACCGCTTTCAGTCCGGGTTGCTGCGCGATGTTCGGTGCATCCCAGAATCGCGCCACCAGATTGATGCTGGCCGCATCGGAAAAATCCATGTGCGCCGCCAGCTGATTGGCCAGCCCGCCCACCTCGCGTCCGCCCATCGCATTCGGCTGGCCAGTCACCGAGAACGGCCCCATGCCGGGACGCCCGATCCTGCCCGTGGCCAGATGCACGTTGATGATCGCATTGGCCTTGTCCACGCCGCTGGAAGATTGATTGATCCCTTGCGAGAAGATGGTCACGCAACGTTCGGTGCGCGCGAACAGGCGGAAGAATTCGCCGATGTCAGTCTCGGCGACGCCGCAAACCTGCGCCACCGCAGGGATGGAGTTGACCGAACGCGCCGCTTCGAACGCCGCAGCGAATCCCTCCACATGTGCCTCGACGTAAGCCAGATCAAGTGCATCCTCGCGCCGCAGGTGATGCAGCAGGCCGTTGAACAGGTACGCATCGCTTCCGGGCACGATGGCCAAGTGCAGGTCGGCGATGTCGCAGGTCGCCGTGCGGCGCGGGTCGACCACCACCACCCGCATCTCCGGGCGAGCCTTCTTCGCCGCGGCCAGACGCTGGTACAGCACCGGATGCGCCCACGCATAGTTGGAACCGACGATGACCACCAGGTCCGCCGCCTCGATATCCTCATAACAGACCGGCACCGCATCGGCGCCGAAGGCGCGCTTGTGCGCCGCCACCGCCGTGGACATGCACAGGCGCGAATTGGTGTCGATGTTGGCGCTGCCGATGAAACCTTTCATCAGTTTGTTGGCGACGTAGTAATCCTCGGTCAGCAGCTGACCCGAGACGTAGAACGCCACCGCTTCCGGCCCGTGTTCGGTGATGACCTGCTTGAAGCCATCGGCCACGCGCGCCAGCGCCACCTCCCAGGACGCTTGCGCCCCATCCACGACGGGATGCAGCAGCCGCCCGTCGCCGCCCAGCGTCTCGGCCAGCGCCGCACCCTTGGAGCATAAGCGCCCGAGGTTGGCCGGATGCTGCGCGTCACCGGACACACGCACTGCGCCATCTTCCGCCACCGTGGCCAGTACGCCGCAGCCCACGCCGCAGTACGGGCAGGCGGTACGTATGGCCTTCGGTGCAATCATGCTTTGCATACTCCCGCCTCGGCTTCGAGAAACAATTCGCCGTGGGCGACGCGCACTTCAAGCCGATGTGCGCATCCGCTGTCCGGTGAGATGGCCTCGCCACTCTCCAGATCGATTACCCAGCTGTGCAGCGGACAGGTGACGCGTTTGCCGTGCACGATGCCTTGCGACAGCGGCCCGCCTTTGTGCGGGCAGCGGTTATTGAGTGCGAACACCTGATCGTCCACGCTGCGGAACAGCGCGATCTCGCCTGTTGCGGTCTTGACCACCCGCGAACCCTGACGCGGGATGTCTTCCAGATTGCCGACTTGTATCCAGTTCATTCCAGTTCTCCTTATACGATGGTGGCGAGTGCGGTGAACTCATGCGCTTCTTTGCCTTCGGCGCGCTCTTTCCACGGGTCGTCCTGCGAATATTGCTGCGACTTGAGGAAGCGCGCGTACAACTCGGCACGGCCCTCTGCGTCATCGACGATGTGGCGCTTGACGAAAGGCAGGCCGACGCGTTCTATCCACGGTGCGGTGCGGTCCAGGTAATGGGCGTCCTCGCGGTACAGTTGCATGAAGGCGCCGCAATATTCCAGCACCTCGGCTTCACTTGACACCTTGCACAGGAAATCGGTGACGCGCACCTTGACGCCGCCGTTGCCGCCGACATGTATCTCGTAACCCGAGTCCACGCAGACAATGCCGAAATCCTTGATGGTGGCCTCGGCGCAATTGCGCGGGCAGCCGGACACCGCGATCTTGAACTTGTGCGGCGTCCACGAACCCCAGGTCATCTGCTCGACCATGATGCCGAGGCCGGTGGAGTCCTGCGTGCCGAAGCGGCACCACTCCGAGCCGACGCAGGTCTTCACCGTGCGCAAGGATTTGCCGTAGGCATGGCCGGAGACGAAACCCGCCTCGACCAGCTCGGCCCACATCTTCGGCAGGTTCTCCTTGGTGATGCCGTACAGACCGATGCGCTGTCCGCCGGTGATGTGCACGGTGGGCACTTCATGGCGTTCGGCGATCTCGGCGATGGCACGCAGTTGCGCAGGCGAGGTGACGCCGCCCCAGATGCGCGGGATCACCGAATAGGTGCCGTTCTTCTGGATGTTGGCGTGCACGCGCTCGTTGATGAAACGCGAGCGGCTGTCGTCCACATACTCGCCCGGCCAGGCGGCCAGCAAATAGTAGTTGAGCGCGGGTCGGCACACATGGCAGCCGTCCGCCGTCTTCCACTCCAGCGCCTGCATCAGCTCAGGGATGCTCTTCAATCCGCGCGCGCGTATCGTCTTGTACATATCCTGATGCGCGTGCTCGGTGCAGGCGCAGATCGGCTTCTTGCTCGGTTTGGCGGAATAGTCGCCGCCCAGCGTGTTCGCCAGGATCGCTTCCACCAGCCCGGTGCACGAGCCGCAGGAGGCGGAGGCCTTGGTATGGGCGCGCACCTCGTCCAGCGTGAACAGTTTCTTGTCGACGATGGCATCGACGATGCTGCCCTTGCACACGCCGTTGCAGCCGCAGATCTCGGCCGTGTCCGGCATGTTGGCCACGCTGGCGCCGGCACCGTGGCCGGAGTCGCCGAGGTGCATCTGGCCGAACAGCAGGTGCTCGCGCATCTCGGACACATCGGTGCCGTCGCGCATCATCTGGAAATACCAGGGACCGTCCACGGTGTCACCGTACATCACCGCCCCGCGCAGCTTGTTGTCGCGCAGCACCAGCTTCTTGTACACGCCGCGCGCCGCATCCTGCAGCAACAGCTCGTCATCCCCCGCCACCGGATTGAAATCGCCGGCGGAGAACAGGTCGATGCCGGTCACCTTGAGTTTGGTCGAGACGGACGAGCCTTCGTAGCGCATCCGGCCGTATTGCGCGAGATGGTTCGCCGCCACCTTGGCCTGCTCGAACAGCGGCGCGACCAGACCGTAAGTCTGCCCGCGATGCTGCACGCACTCCCCCACCGCATATATCTTCGGGTCGTAGGTTTGCATGGTGTCGCTCACCATGATGCCGCGCTCGCAATGGATGCCGGCCGACTTGGCCAACGCGATGTTGGGGCGGATGCCCGCCGACATCACCACCAGATCGGCAGCGATCTCTTCGCCATCTTTAAATCTCAGTCCGGTGACCGCCGTCTCGCCGAGGATGGCGTCGGTCTGGCGCGACAGATAGAACTTCAGACCGCGCTTCTCCAGCGCCTCTTTCAGCAGTCCGCCGCCGACCTTGTCCAGCTGGCGCTCCATCGGCCATTCGCACAGATGCACCACGGACACCTCCATGCCACGCAGCGACAGACCGTTCGCCGCTTCCAGCCCGAGCAGGCCGCCGCCGATCACCACCGCACGCTTGCCCGGCTGCGCCGCGGCCAGCATCTGCTCCACGTCGGCGATGCTGCGATAGCCGATCACGCCGGGCAGGTCTATGCCGGGGACCGGCAGCATGATGGGATTGGAACCGGTGGCGATCAGCAGACGGTCGTAGGGAACGACGATGCCGTCCTCCGTTTCCACCGTGCAGCGCATGCGGTCGATCTTTGTCACCGTCTTGCCCGTGTGCAGGGTGATGTGGTTTTCCTCGTACCAGTTCCAGTCGTTCAGCACCGTGTCCTGGAACGGCATCTCGCCGGACAGCACGGGCGACAGCAGGATGCGGTTGTAGTTGGGCTGTGGCTCGGCGCCGAACACGGTGATGTCGAATTCATCCGCCGACATCTTGAGCAATTCCTCGATGGTGCGTATACCCGCCATGCCGTTTCCGACCACCACCAGCCGCTTCTTGTCTTGTTCCATCTTGCACTCCTCTCAATAAAAAAACGTCGTCCGATCCCTACCCGTCCGGGTGGGCCGAAACGACGCCTTTGTCGTTATCATCTGCCGGATTGCGCCCGCCGTTGGGTGCGATCCTTCGCCTGCCGTACTGCCGTTCAATTCAACCGTTCCGATGCGACGCACTACGCCTCGAAGATGGACTTGCGCGAATAGATGCCGATCTCGTCTCCCGCCGCGAGGCGTGCCGATGCGACAGCCGGAACCCGGTTGACCGTGCACATCACATACCGCGCATCGAGCTCGTAGGCCCAGCGCTCACCGCGCGCACGCAAGCTGCCCAGCAGCTGCTGCAGCGTGGGAGCCGCAGCCGGCACTTCCATCCGTTCCGAGGTCGTCAGCAGGAACTCGCTGGGACGCCCGATGTACAGGATGTCGACGCAGGTCATGTTCTTTCCCATCGCATCAGGCCGCTTTCCTGGCCTGCTTCTGGTACAGGAACTCCAGCACCGCGCCACGCAGGCTGTGGTATCTCGCATCGTTGGCCAGCGCCAGACGGTCGCGCGGTTTGGGCAGATCGACCGTCAGTATTTCGCCGATGGTCGCGGCCGGCCCGTTGGTCATCATCACGATGCGGTCGGACAGCAGCACCGCCTCGTCCACATCGTGCGTCACCATCACCACGGTGCTCTTGGTATCGGCCACGATCTTCATCAACTCATCCTGCAAGTGTGCGCGGGTCAGGGCATCCAGCGCACCGAAGGGCTCGTCCATCAGCAGCACCTTGGGTTGCATGGACAGCGCGCGCGCGATACCGACGCGCTGCTTCATGCCGCCGGAGATCTCATGCGGCAATTTCTGCGCCGCATGCGACAGGTGCACCAGTTCCAGCGCGTCGTTGGTGCGCTGCGTGAGTTGCGCCTTGCTCTCCGTCTGTCCGAACACGCGCTCGACCGCAAGGTGCACGTTCTCGAAACAGGTCAGCCAGGGCAGCAGCGAATGGTTCTGGAACACCACGCCGCGATCCGGGCCCGGCCCGGTGATCTCGCGGTTCGCGCACAGCATGACGCCCTCGCTGGGCAGCAGCAGCCCGGCGATCAGGTTGAGCAAGGTGGACTTGCCGCAGCCGGAGTGGCCGATCAGCGTGATGAACTCGCCCGGATCTATCTTCAGGTCGATGTCCCTGAGCGCGATGAACGGTCCCTGCTTGGTGTTGAACTTCATCTGTACATTCTCGATTTGCACGTATTTACTCATGGCCCCCCCGCTCAGTAACTGAATCGCTTGGCGATCTGGATCAGCATCATCTCCAGCAGCAGGCCGACGATGCCTACCACGAAGATGGCGATGATGATGTGTTCGACGTTCAGGTTGTTCCATTCATCCCACACCCAGAAGCCGATGCCCACGCCGCCGGTCAGCATCTCTGCCGCGACGATCACCAGCCATGCCGTGCCGATAGCCAGACGGATGCCGGTGAGCATGTAGGGCAGCGTCGCGGGCAACAGGATCTTGGCGAACACCTTCCATTCGGACAGGTTCAGCACGCGCGCCACATTGAGGTAATCCTGTGGCAGCTGGCGCACGCCCATCGCGGTGTTGATGATCATCGGCCAGATGCTGGAGATGAAGATCACCCAGATGGCGGCCGGGTTCGATGCGTTGAACACCAGCAGGCCGATGGGCAGCCAGGCCAGTGGCGACACCGGCCGCAGCATGCTCACCACCGGTGCGCTCATCCGGTTGAGGAAGTCGACGCGTCCGATCAGGAAGCCCAGCGGGATGCCGACCAGCGCGGCCAGGCCGAAGCCGATGCCGACACGACCCAGCGAAGCGAGCACGTTCCAGCCTATGCCTTGGTCGTTCGGCCCGTTCTGGTAGAACGGATCGCTGAACAGTTCCACCGCGGAATCCCAGGTCTTGAGCGGTCCCGGCAGGTTTTCGCCGGTCTGCGCGATCAGGCTCCACACCAGAATGAACACGCCGATGCCGATGGCGGGCGGAAGCAGCTGCTCCGCAAAGAAGTTCCTGATCTTCATCATGCACGCACCTTGAAGCTGGCCGCGTACTGCTTCGGATCCTTGCCGTCCCATACCTTGCCGTCGATCAGTTTGGAGGAACGCATCACGTCCTTGGGTACGGCCACTTTGACCTGCGACGCGGCCTGCTTGTACAGCTCGATCTTGTTGATCTGTTTGGCGACGCCCAGATAGTCCGGATCATCCTTGAGCAGCCCCCAGCGCTTGTGCTGGGTGAGGAACCACATGCCGTCGGACAGATAGGGGAACGGCACCTTGCCATCGTTGAAGAATTTCATGTGGTTAGGGTCGTGCCACTTCTTACCCAGACCGTCTTCATAGTTGCCTAGGAAGCGCCCCTCGATGACATCGACCGGCGCATTGACGTAGGACTTGGCGGAAATGATCTTGGCCACCTTGGCGCGGTTCGATTCGGCATCGATGAACTTCGCCGCATCCAGCATCGCCATGACGAGCGCGCGTGCGGTGTTGGGATATTTCTGCACGAACTCGTCCGTGGCACCCAGCACTTTTTCCGGATGGTCCGGCCAGACATCCTGCGACGACGCCACCGAGAAGCTGACGTTGTCGTAGATGCCGCGCGCGTTCCACGGCTCGCCCACGCAGAAACCGTCCATGCTGCCGACGCGCGCGTTGGCCACCATCTGCGGCGGCGGCACGGTGATGGTCTTCACTTCGGAGATCGGGTTGATGCCGTAGTTCGCCAGCCAGTAGTACAGCCACATGGCGTGCGTGCCGGTCGGGAAGGTGTGGGCGAAAGTGTATTCGCGCGGTTGCGCCTTGATCAGCTTCGCCAGCGAGGGACCGTCGGTGACGCCCTTGTCCTTGAGCTGGTTGGCCAGCGAGATGCCCTGACCGTTGTTGTCTATGGTCATTAGCACGGCCATGTCCTTCTGGTTGCCGCCGATGCCAAGATGCACGCCGTACACCATGCCGTACAGGATGTGCGCGGCATGCAATTCGCCGTTGACCACCTTGTCGCGCACCGCCGCCCAAGATGCCTCCTTGGAGGGGACGATCTTGATGCCGTATTTCTCGTCGAACTTCATCAGCGAGGCGATCACCACCGAGGCGCAATCGGTCAACGGGATGAAGCCGACCTTCACCTCCTTCAACTCTGGCGCATCCGAGCCCGCCGCCCAAGCTGCAGAACGTGTTCCCATGGGGACCATGGACATGATCCCCGCCGCACCCAGTACTGCACCTGTCTGTTTCATGAATTCCCTCCGACTATTCTGTTCAGGCGCTTGCGCGCTCGCAACGACCGCTTCCAGTTTTGACTTATCCATCTTCAAATCTCCTTTAGAAAACTTTGTGGCTCGAAAATAAAAAAGGCGTCCGACTGCGCTGTACGCAGTGGGACGCCTTTGTCCTGTGTTGCAAATCCTTCGAATCGCCGTTGATCCGTTGATGTTTTGTTATAAGCAACAGCCGTGCCAGCAAATGCTTCTAGCCATTACTCATTGTTATCTATGGAAATATTTTTTTCTCTGCCCTTGTGAGTCTGGGTAGCGGATGCCTCTACCGTCCCATTCTGGTGCGCCACCTATGCCATAACGGTGCGCCTGCTCACTGCATGCCGCCCGTCAGGCACTCAGTTCCTTGGCCAGGATGATCGCGTCGGCGATCTCCGCCATGCGCTTGCCTTTGCTCATCGCCATGCTGCGCATGCGCTTGTAGGCATCCGCCTCGCTGTAGCCGTGATCGGCCATGAGGATGCCTTTGGCACGGTCCACCGTCTTGCGCTCGACCAGTTCGTTCCGCGCTTCCTTCAATTCATCGCGCAGCCGCTTGTGTTCCAAGAAGCGTGCCGCCGCCACATGGATGATCTCGCTCAGATCCTCGCTCTGGATCGTATGAGCCACGTACGCGCTGACCCCAGCACGCATCGCCTCTTGGATGCTCTGCTGATCTTTCTTGCCGCCCAGCACGACTACAGGTTTTTCCAGCGTGGTGGACATCAGGCTGATCTGCTCCAGCGTATCCCGTCCCGGCGCATTCGCATCCACGATGATGACGTCAGCTGCCGCCGCCTGAATCGCGTGCTCGTCCACCTGTTCCCATGCCAGCACACCGGTCACATGGAAATCAGCTAGTTCCAGACTGGCCCTCAACCACGCCGCCCTGTCTTTAATATCATCAATGATTAGAATTCGTTTCAATTTGGCTCCCGGCTCTCATTGAACCGGATTGGAGCAATAAGCGAGCCACCCCAATAGATTCCTAACAGATGAACGTTTATAAGCGCTGCCATGCTATTCATGCTCCATTTGAGGGCCATCAGGCTTCGAAATGGTGCAACGCATTGGAGGATGAGGTAACGATACTTAATAGATTTCGATTGCGCGCATTCACGCCAGATCTGCCATACCTATGGCTCGTAAATATTTCATAGCAGCCATTGGCAGATAGTTAGCTCATTGGCTGCTTTGGTAGCTATTCCTCCTGAAGTCCTTCCTACCGTTTTGCTTGCGCTTCTGCCTTGGTCTTGCGGGGCGGATTCTTCTCGATCTTCATGAACAGGGGGATTTCCTTGCAGCCAGATTTAATAAAATCTTGTTCCAGTGCTGTGCGGGTTTTTTCTATCGGTACTGCCAGTGCCGTGGTCAGCCCTGTGAAAAGCAGATCGAACAGCTTGGGCAGCGGGATCTGGTGCGTCTTGTGCGTGGTGGCGTAGACCCAGTCGGAGAAGGTCAGGAAGCGTACGAACGGACTTTCATCCAGCAACAGTTCCAGTGTCTGCGGAAAACGTTGTGAGTTACCTACCAGATCCCAGTAGCGGGCGAAGCGCACCAGCCTTTGCATAGTTTGAAAATCGATGCGGTCGGTGGCGAGTATGGTGTACGGCGGATACGGGGTGTAGCGCATGGCGTACGCCTCGGTATGGCGGATGATGGGCGTGCCGCGCAGACGCTTAAGCACGCCGACCTGTATCTCTTGCTGCTTCAGCGCAATGAGTCGGTCGAAGCCATATGCGATGCTCGCCACATCTTCACCGGGCAGGCCGATGATGAGGTCGACGTGGACGTGTGCGTGGCTTTCCTCGCGCAGCCAGCGCAGGTTCTGTTCCGCTTTGGCCGTGTCTTGTTTGCGCGAGATCAGTGCCTGCACTTCGGGATTCAGGGTCTGGATGCCCACTTCGAATTGCAGCGATCCGGCAGGAAATCTAACGATCAGCGCCTTCAATTGCTCAGGCAGATGGTCGGGGATGACTTCGAAGTGCACGAAAAGTTTTTCGTCCAGACGTTCGAGGAAGAATTCCAGGATGCGCACGCCGGCCTTGATGTCGAGGTTGAAGGTGCGGTCGACGAATTTGAACTCGCGCGCGCCGCGTTGATAGAGCTTGTCCAACGCATCAAGAATGCGGTCCAGATCGCAGGCCCAAGCGGTCTTGTCCAATGACGAGATGCAGAATTCGCATTTGAACGGGCAACCGCGCGAGGCTTCAACATACAGCGTGCGGTGTGCGATGTCGTCGTCCGAGTAAAGCGCATAGGGCAGCTTGATCTCGCTCAGCTTCGGCTGGATGCCGGCAATGATTTTCTGTGCCTGCGGGTGCTGCTGCATAAGTTCGCGGCACAGTTTGGCAAAGCTGATATCGCCCCAGCCGGTGATCACGTAGTCGGCCAGGCGCACGACTTCCTGTTCATTGCATTCGTAACTGACTTCAGGCCCGCCCAGCACCACGGTGATGTGCGGGGCGACGCGTTTGAGCAAAGCGACCACGCGGGTGATCTCGGTCACGTTCCAGATGTATACGCCGAAACCGATGATGCGCGGCTGGGCCGCAAGCAAAGTTTCGACGATCTCCTCTGCACGGTTCTGCAGGACGAACTCGATGATCTCCGTGTCTTCTTCCAGCTCTCCCATGTTGGCGGCGAGATAGCGCAAGCCCAGCGAGGCATGGATGTAGCGCGCGTTGAGGGTGGTGAGGACGATAGCGGACATGCGGGTCAGGTGTGATGAAAGGCCGATATGTTACGTCAGTTAGGTGCGCTGCCTGCCTTCCCATTTGCGGGCAGGCAGTGCTTGCGAAAAGCTAGCCGACCTCCCCATCAACATAGAACCACTGCCCCGCCTCGCGCACGAAACGGCTGACTTCCTGTAGACGATGCGCTTTGCCGTTCACTTTGTAACGTGCAGCGAACTCGACGATGGCGTGTGCTTCATCCTGCTGTTCATGACGCTTCACATCCAGACCTATCCACTTGGTCGGTGCTTCGTCGGCCAAGCCCAATGAGTCGGGACGTGTAGAGGGATGCCAGCTTGCCAACAGATAGCTTTCGTTGAGCAAGGTATAGGCGGTGTAGCGCGAGCGCATGAGGGCTTCGGCAGTCGGGGCGGGTGTTCCGCCCTCGATGTAACGGGCACAACATTCCGCGTAAGGTTTGTTGCTGCCGCAGGGGCAAGCTATCAGTTTTGCCACAGCGGCGGCTCTTCCATCAGTGCGATCTGCTCGCGCAATTCCAGGATGCGGTTCTGCCAGTAGATCTGCGTGTTGAACCAGGGGAAGGCTTGCTTGAAGGCGATGTCGTCCCAGCGGCGGGCGAGCCATGCGGAATAGTGGATCAAGCGCAAAGTGCGCAATGCTTCGATGAGGTGCAGTTCGCGTGCATCGAATTCGCAGAAGTCTTCGTAACCGGCCAGCACGTCGCCCATCTGCCGCACGCGGTCTTCGCGTTCGCCGGAGAGCAGCATCCACAGGTCTTGCACGGCTGGCCCCATGCGGCTGTCGTCGAAGTCGACGAAGTGCGGGCCTTCGTCCGTCCACAGCACGTTACCCGCGTGGCAGTCGCCATGCAGGCGCAATCGCTTCACGTCCCCTGCCCTGTCGAAACAGTGGCGCACGCCGTCCAGCGCCTGTTGCGACACGGTGCGCCATGCTTCAAGGATATCGGGCGGGATGAAGTCGTTGGTCAGCAGGTAGTCGCGGGCCTCAATGCCGAAGGTGTCGATATTCAGGGTCGGGCGATGTTGGAATTCCTTGATCGCACCAACGGCATGGATGCGCCCCAGAAAACGCCCCAGCCATTCCAGTGTGTTGCGGTCTTCCAGTTCAGGGGCGCGTCCGCCGTGTTTGGCGAAGACCGAGAAACGGAAACCGTCGAAGTGATGCAAGGTGCTGCCGTTGATGGCCGAGGCAGGTACCACGGGTATCTCGCGTTCGACCAGCTCTCGCACGAAGGTATGCTCTTCGAGGATGGCAGCATCGGTCCAGCGCGCAGGGCGATAGAACTTGGCGACCAGTGGTGCGCCCTCGTCCATGCCGACCTGATATACGCGGTTCTCGTAGCTGTTGAGCGCAAGCAGCCGCCCGTCACAACGCAGGCCGATACTTTCCAGCGCGTTGAGTACGCAGTCGGGGGTGAGTTGCGAATAGTCGGGTGTGATCATGGATCAAGGATACCGTCATTCACCCATCACAACTCCGAAATCACCTGCTCCATCGGGAAGCGTGATTTCGGCAGCTTGGCATTGAAGTCTTCCACGCTGCGATAGCCCAGCGTAGCCAACACTACACTGGTCAGGCCTTGCTCGCGCAGGCCGAGTTCTTCGTTGAGGATGCGCATGTCGAAGCCTTCGATCGGCGTGGCATCGATCTCTAGTGCGGCAGCGCCCAGCAGCAGCGTGCCGAGGGCGAGGTACACCTGCTTCTCCATCCATTGTTGCGTGTCTTTGGCTTCGTAGCGGTGCAGGCCGGTGTAGAAGCTGCGTCCCTTGCTTTGCGCTGCCTTGCTCTCCGGCGTGGGGTAGCGTCCGTCGGCATCTTCCTGCGCGAGCAGACCGGCAAGGTGTGCATCATCCATCGCGGTGCGGGCGCAGAACACGACGACGTGGGAGGCGTCGCGTATCTTCGGGCCGTTGGATGCGTAAGCACCTTGCTGCGCAGCCTTGGCGATGCGCGCCTTGCCTGCTTCGCTGGAGGCGATGATGAAGTGCCAGGGCTGCGAGTTGATCGATGAGGGGGAGTAGCGCAACAGTGTCTTGAGTTGTTCGACCTGCGCTGCCGGTATTTTGCGGGCCGCGTCGTAGGCTTTGCAGGTGTGGCGGTTCAGTACGATGCGAGCGATGTCCATGCGTCTCTCCAAATTCAAGATGAGTTATGGCCTAAGGCCGGGCGAAATTATGCCTGAATCACTTTTTGCTTCTTTGCACTGCCGCCAAACCTAACGCATCCCAGCCTTCGTGGCCCAGCTTGCGCATGGTCTCCATGTTCTTCTCGAAGATCATCTCGGCCTCCGGGAAAGCAGCCACGGCTTCGTCGATGCTGTCTTCGCGTATCAGGTGCAGCGTGGGGTACGGCGAGCGGTTGGTGTAGTTGGTGATGTCGTCCGCTTCGGTGTCGGCGAACTGGTAGTCGGGATGCATGCTGGCGACTTGCAGTTCCCCCGCCAGATCGACTTCCTCCAGTGCTGCATCCACCACGGCGAGGAAGTCGTTGTAGTCGAGGAAGTCGGTCAGCACATGCGGATGGATCAACAGCGTGGTGTCGATCTTGTCGCGCGGCGTCTCGGCCAGCAGCTCCAGTTCACGCAACACATCGACCAGCAATTCATCCGGCGTCTGTGCGGCGCTCACGAAATAGCGTACTTGACCTTTGACGTGCACGCCCTTGGCGAACGGGCACAGGTTGAGGCCGATGACGGCTTTCTCCAGCCACAGCGTGGTGTCGGCGATGGCTTGTTCGTTGCTTACGGTTGCAGTCATCTTGTTTTCCTTAACAAAACCATTTATCCACGAAAGACACGAAAAGCACGAAATGAAATCGAACTGAAAAGGATTCTTTCAATCGGGCATCGTCTTGCTGATGCGCAATTTTCGTGTTCGTGTTTTTTCGTGATTTTAGTGGACAGTTACTTAGCGACCGCGACCGCCGGAACGATGCTGGGCAGCACCCGGCACGCCACTACGACCTGCGCCACCACCGGCAGGCTTGCCGCCGGGACGCGGTGCGCCACGGCCTTGTCCGCCACCTGCGCGAGGTGCGGATTGACCGCGACCTTGTCCCTGGCGTTGTCCGCCACCGCGATTCGAACCGTTCAGGATCGGTTCGGCTTTGATGCGCGGATCGACATCGAAGCCCGGTACGTTCACCACGGGGATCTCACGCTTGATAAGGCGCTCGATGTCGCGCAGCAGTTTGTGTTCATCTACACATACCAATGAACTGGCTTCGCCTTCGCTACCGGCACGGCCGGTACGGCCGATGCGGTGCACATAGTCTTCCGCCACGTTGGGCAGTTCGAAGTTGACCACGTGCGGCAGTTCGATGATGTCGATACCGCGCGCGGCGATGTCGGTGGCGACCAGCACTTGCAGCTTGGCGGTCTTGAATTCGGCCAGCGCACGGGTACGGGCAGCCTGGCTCTTGTTGCCGTGGATCGCCATCGCGGGGATGCCGTCTTTGTCGAGTTGTTCGGCCAGACGGTTCGCGCCGTGCTTGGTGCGTGTGAACACCAGCACTTGGAACCAGTTATGTTCCTTGATCAGGTGCGTGAGCAGTTCGCGTTTGCGCTCGCGGTCGACCGGATAGACGCGCTGTTCGATCAGCTCGTTGGCCTGATTGCGGCGGGCCACTTCGATCAGTGCGGGATTGTTCAGCAGGCCGTCGGCCAGCAGCTTGATCTCGTCGGAGAAAGTGGCGGAGAACAGCAGGTTCTGGCGTTGCTTGGGCAGCACGGCCAGCACTTTCTTGATATCGCGGATGAAGCCCATGTCCAGCATGCGGTCAGCTTCGTCCAGCACCAGTATCTCGACTTGCGACAGGTTCACTGTCTTCTGTTGCAGGTGGTCGAGCAGACGACCCGGTGTCGCCACCAGAATATCCACGCGGCCGTGCAGTTGTTTGATCTGCGGATTGATGTTGACCCCGCCGAACATCATCATGGATTTGAGCGGCAGGTGTTTGCCGTACAGGCGCACGCTCTCTTCCACTTGGGCGGCGAGTTCGCGCGTGGGGGTCAGCACCAGCGCGCGGATGGGCGCTTTGCCGGTGACGGGTTTTTCCATCAGACGTTGCAACAGCGGCAACGTGAATCCGGCAGTCTTGCCGGTGCCGGTCTGCGCGCCGCCCATGAGGTCGCCGCCTTTGAGGATGACGGGAATGGCTTGGGCCTGAATGGGGGTGGGTTCGGTGTAACCGCGCTCGGTAACGGCGCGAACGAGTTCTTCGGACAAGCCGAGGGATGCGAATGTCATTTATTTTCTTTCTTCTTGGTACAAACGGCCTGTCGTTCAATAAGAACGCCAGTCTGAGGCTGAATGAGGTGGTTGTTGCGTACCGGAATCGGCGGCAATCACTATAACCAGCCACTTGCCAACTTGCTGGCTTAGTGGATTGGCTAGTAGTTACATCAGACTGAAACGAGATTGCGGCGCGCAGTGTAACAGAACAGTATTCTTGCGCTGCTACATTTCACGGGCACCGTTATCTATACCGTGGCCTATATATTTCGACATATGGAAAAACAGCGAAAACTTATGCATCATGCCTGCCGCGCACGTTGCTCACTCAAACACAGGAAACGCAGATGAACTCAGAATTGTCGCTCTCCGCTACCGAACAAACACTGAACGGCATCTTTATCCCGCCTTGCCCGACGATGCTGAACGAGCTCATGCGCGAGATCAAGAATTCTGATGCCAGCATGGAAAAGATCGCGCATTTGATCAGCAAGGATGCTGGCATGCTCGCGCCATTGTTGAAGCTGGCGAATTCACCCTTCATCGGCTTGAGAACCAAAGTCACTTCGGTTTTCCATGCCGCCAGCGTTCTGGGCATCAAGAACGTCGCGAATCTGGTGCACAACATCGCGTTGCGCCAAAGCCTCGGTGAGGATGGTCAGCAATTCGAAAAATTCTGGGAACGTTCCAGCATCGCGGCCAGCGTCGCCGAAAGAATGGCTGCCAGATTCCCCACACTATCGCGGGAAGAAAGCTATCTCGCGGCGCTGTTCCATGACTGCGGCATCCCGGTGCTGATGCAGAAGTTTCCGGATTATCGGGAAACGCTCATGACGCAGGGGGCAAAGGGCATTCCGCACTGCCACATTGAAGATACGCATTTCTCCACCAACCATGCCGTGGTCGGCAACATGCTCACGCGTTCATGGGCGTTGCCTGTGCGGGTCTGCACCGCCATTCGCTATCACCATGACGCGACGATATTCACCTCACCCAGCGCCCATGCCGGTGACGATGTGCGTGACTTGATTGGCTTGATACACATGGCGGTGTGCGTCACCGACGAGCACCTGCATGTGCGCGACAAGGAGTGGGATCTGCACGGCACAGATGTACTCGCGCACTTTGAAATGACCGACCAAGAGTTCTCAGAATTGAAATCGGACATGCTGGCTTTTCTGAACGACGATTAAGTGTAACCAAACCCTCGAATGTAAAAAGGCCAAGCCTTCCGGCTTGGCCTTTTTACATCAAACGAGAATTACACCTTAGACGTTGAACAGGAAATTCATCACGTCGCCATCCTGCACCACGTATTCTTTTCCTTCCACACGCATCTTGCCCTTTTCCTTGGCACCGGCTTCGCCGCCACAGGCGATGAAGTCTTCGTAGGAGATGGTCTGCGCACGGATAAAACCCTTCTCGAAGTCGGTGTGGATGACACCGGCCGCTTGCGGGGCGGTGTCGCCTTTATGGATGGTCCAGGCGCGCACTTCCTTCACGCCTGCTGTGAAGTAGGTTTGCAGACCCAGCAACTCATAACCGGCACGGATCAGGCGATTCAAGCCGGGCTCTTCCAGACCGAGGTCGGCCAGGAATTCTTTCTTGTCGGCATCTTCCAGATCGGCCAGTTCCTGTTCGATCTTGGCGCACAGCGCCACTACAGGCGCACCTTCTTTCGCTGCGTGTTCACGCAGACGATCCAGATACGGGTTGTTCTCGAAACCGTCTTCCAGCACATTTCCGACATACATCGCCGGCTTGATGGTGAGCAGGCACAGCGGCTTGAGCAGTTCCACCTCTTCTTCACTCAGACCGAAAGTACGCGCCGGCTTACCTTCGTTCAGGTGCGGCAGCAGTTTCTCCAGCATCGCCACCAGCTTCTGCGCATCTTTGTCGCCAGACTTGGCTTTCTTGCCGTCACGGTGAATGGTGCGCTCCACCACGGCCATGTCGGCCAGCGCCAATTCGGTGAGGATGACTTCGATGTCGGAGATCGGATCGACCTTGCCCGCCACGTGCACCACGTTCTCGTCGTCGAAACAGCGCACGACGTTGACGATGGCATCGGTCTCGCGGATATTGGCGAGGAACTGGTTACCCAGGCCTTCACCTTTGGACGCCCCCGCCACCAGACCCGCGATATCGACGAATTCGACGATGGCGTACTGCATGCGCTGCGGATTGACGATCTTGGCCAGTCCATCCATACGCGGATCGGGTACTTCAACGATACCGACGTTGGGTTCGATGGTGCAGAAGGGATAGTTCTCCGCCGCGATACCCGCCTTGGTCAGGGCATTGAACATGGTGGATTTGCCCACATTGGGGAGGCCGACGATACCGCACTTGAGACTCATGGTTGTTTCCTTGGTTAATTGCTATGTAGCTTCAACATCGCTGCTTCGAGTTTACCTTCGATGATCATCGGCGCGACATCTTGTGCGCGTTGTGATGCTTCATCGATCAAAACTTGCTCTTCTTTGCGTGGTGCATTGAGCACGAAATTCACCACTTCCGCACGATCACCAGGATGACCGACGCCGATGCGCAGGCGCCAGAAATCTTTAGTGCCCAGATGCGCGATGATGTCCTTCAATCCGTTATGTCCGCCGTGGCCGCCGCCCAACTTAAGCTTTGCACTGCCCGGCGGCAGATCGAGTTCATCATGTACCACCAGTATCTGCGACGGTGCGAACTTGTAGAAGTTGGCCAACGCACCCACGGCGCGACCGCTCACGTTCATAAATGTCTGCGGCTTGAGCAGATGCACTTCATGCCCATGCAGATTGGATTTTGCGACAAGGCCGTGAAACTTGCTGTCGGCCTTAAAGGTGGCGTTATGCATACGCGCGAGTTCGTCCACCCACCAAAAACCTGCATTGTGGCGCGTGGTGTCATATTCCTTGCCGGGGTTACCCAGCCCGACGATGAGTTTGATTTGCTCGCTCATAATGAAAAAACCCGCCATGCACCGTTAGATGACATGGCGGGTTGTTCAAGAAGTGATTACTTCTTTTCTTCAGCAGCAGGTGCAGCTTCTGCTTCGGCAGTTGCGACAGCTTCAACTGCACCGCGAGGCACTTGCACGGTAGCCACTGCATCGGCAGCGTGGTGATGGTTAGCCACTTCAACGCCCTTAGGCAGCTTGATGTCGGCGATGTGAACAGAATGTCCCAGCTCCAGCGCAGCCAGATCGATCTCGATCGAAGTCGGCAGGTCTTTAGCCAGACATACGACATCCAGTTCGTTCAGCACGTGCGTGATCTTTCCGCCGCCCAGTTTTACGCCAGGAGCGATTTCGTCGTTGATGAAGTGCAAAGGCACCTTCTTGTGCACTTTCTTCTTGGGGTCGACGCGCTGAAAGTCAACGTGTTGCACTTGCTGGCGGAAAGGATGCATCTGGAAGTCGCGCAGCAGCACGGATTCTTTCTTGCCATCCAGATCCAGCGAAAGCACGGAAGCGTGGAACGCTTCGTTCTTCAGTGCGAAATAGATTGCGTTGTGATCCAGTTCGATCATGATTGCGTCGCCGGAACCGTACACGACGGCGGGGACGCGATTCGCTTTGCGCAGACGGCGGCTCGCACCCGTTCCTTGCACTTGGCGTTTTGTTGCGCTGATTTCGATAGACATTATTACTTCTCCACTTCAATTGGAACACTCCGCGACCAGAGTATTCCGGGTTGTGTGATGACCAACATGGTCACCACTAAAACTTAATCAACGAACAGGGAGCTGACAGACTCTTCCGCATTGATACGGCGCAGGGTCTCGGCCATCAGTTCGGCGACGCTGAGCTGGCGGATGCGGCTGCAATTGCGCGCATTCTCCTGCAAGGGGATGGTGTCGGTCACGACCAACTCATCGATGGCTGACTTTTCGATGCGTTCGATAGCGGGGCCGGACAACACGCCGTGGGTACAGTAGGCCAGCACGCGGGTTGCGCCCTTCTCTTTCAGCGCATTGGCGGCTTCGCACAGGGTGTTCGCAGTATCGACCATGTCGTCCATGATCAGGCAGGTACGGCCTGCCACGTCACCGATGATGTTCATCACCTTGGCCACGTTCGGCTTGGGACGGCGTTTGTCGATGATGGCCAGATCGGCATCCAGTTGCTTGGCCAGTGCACGTGCACGCACCACGCCGCCCACGTCGGGCGACACCACGATCAGGTTGGGGTAGTCACAACGCCACACATCGGACAGCAGGATGGGACTGGCGTAGATGTTGTCCACCGGGATGTCGAAGAAGCCTTGGATCTGGTCAGAGTGCAGGTCCATGGTCAGCACGCGGTCAACACCGGCGCTGCTCAGCATGTTCGCCACTACTTTGGCGGTGATCGCCACACGTGCAGAGCGTGGACGTCGATCCTGGCGTGCATAACCGAAATACGGGATGGCGGCGGTGATGCGGGCAGCCGACGCACGGCGCAGGGAATCGACCATCACCATGACTTCCATCAGATTATCGTTGGTTGGCGCGCAGGTGGATTGCAGGATGAAGACATCCTTACCGCGTACATGCTCAAGGATCTCCACCATCACTTCGCCGTCGGAGAAACGGCTGACGGTTGCACGACCGAGATGGATTCCTAGATGCCTAGCTACGCTTTCAGCCAGCTTGGGATTGGCATTGCCGGTGAAAACCATCATGTCGCCGGACATCGGGAGCACCTCTTTGAGAAAAATGAAAAGGGCGCGAGCGCCCATCGATACTTCTATTAACTGGCTGGGGAGGTAGGGATCGAACCTACGAATGCCGGAATCAAAATCCGGTGCCTTACCACTTGGCGACTCCCCAAAAACTTTATGCAGCGAATTCCCTGAGAGGGTGCTGTTGCAGGCCGTGCGCGACATATCCGCGCATATTCGGTGGCAACTGCTGCAATACCGCTTTTGCTTCCGCTTCCGTTGCGAACTCGGCAAATACACATGCGCCCGAGCCTGTCATCATTGCCGGAGCAAACCGCGTCAACCAGGCAAGATATTCCGCAACTTCTGGGTACAACTTACAGGCCACAGCCTGCAGATCGTTGTTCAAACCAGCTTGTCGGCCAGTCCGAAACGTTTCCCCCTTCGGAAGGGCGCGCATTGTCATCGAAATCGTATTTCGTGTCAATTCAGAATGCGTAAAAATCTTTGCTGTCGGCACATGCACCGGCGGACACAGCACGACATACCAAGCTTCCGGCAATTCATACGCCTGCAGACGCTCTCCCACGCCTTCGGCAAAAGCGTTGTCGCCGAACACGAATACCGGCACATCCGCCCCCAACGTCAAGCCCAGCGCCATCAAGCGTTCACGACCCAAACCCAGCTGCCACAGCTTGTTCAGCGCCAATAGCGTGGTAGCCGCATCCGAACTGCCGCCGCCCAAGCCCCCCCCCATGGGGATGCGTTTTTCGACCTCGATATCCACCCCCAATGTGCAGCCGGTCTCATACTGCAGCAGACGTGCCGCACGCACGCACAGATCCTGCTCCGGCGGTACACCTTCCAGCGCGTTAAGCCGGCACACATCGCCATCGTCACGCAGGGTGAAATGCAAGGTGTCGTTCAGGTCGATGAAACGGAATAATGTCTGCAGCAGGTGATAGCCATCGTCGCGACGGCCGACCACGTGCAGGAACAGGTTCAGCTTGGCGGGTGCAGCGCACACCAGAGTGTTCATTGCACCTCCCATTCGTCGATCAACACCCGCACTTCCATGCCTTCGCGCTGCAAACTCAGGCGCAGCGGCAATGCGTCACGTGCTTCGCCCGCATAGCGCGTGTAACGGATGGTCCAGCCCTGCTGATACAACACCGACATCCTGCCTTGCGCATCCTGCTCGCTGTGAAATTCGCCACTTGGCGCGGGTAAGGCGGCGATCCAATAGCGCAAGCCGGAGAGCGGCAACTGCCAGCCCAGCAACTCTTGCGTGAGCGTCTCTGCATCCGGTGCCATATGTGTCTCACCATCCGCTTCCAGCGCTACACCCTGCGCATTGGAGGTGATGCGCGCCACGGCCTGACCCAGCGGGGACAGCAAGAGCATTTCGTCCGCAGCTGCATCATGCGTCCAACGCAAACCGGCACTGTCGCGCCGGGCAGGCTGGATGATCGCTATACGGCCGTTAATGACGAATGGGGCATCGACTGCGGCGGGACGCTGCACGACAGAGGGCGTCGTCGCACAGGCAGACAGCAACAATGAGGCTAGAACTAAACTACGCATCGACTTATGGCAGGAACTTATGGATCACATCGCGCAACATCGTGTTGTCCGGATGTTCTTGCTCGCTGGCGCGCCAAACTTTCTGCGCGGCTTCGCGCTCACCCTTCACCCACAGCACTTCACCCAGATGGGCGGCGATCTCTGGATCGGGATTGACCGCATAGGAACGGCGCAGGAATTCCAGACTCTTGTCCAACTGCCCCAAGCGGTAATAAGCCCAGCCCATGCTGTCGATGATGGCTGCATCGTCCGGTGCCAGCCTGTAGGCTTTCTCGACCAGCTCCATTGCTTCCGGGATACGGATATTGCGCACCAACCAGCCATAACCCAGTGCGTTGTAGGCATGTGCATTATTGGGCTCTATCTTGATCAGTTTGCGGATCAGTTCTTCAAAGTCTTTATGCTTGCTCAGCCTGTCGGCCTGCAAAGCGGCTTGGTAAAGCAGTTCCGGTTGATCGGGGAATCTTTTCAATCCAGCCATCAGCACCTTGAGGCCTTCCGCATGCTGTCCGGCTTCACGCAGGAATTGCGCATCCACCATCACCAGTTGCACGTGCTGCGCATCATCCTTGGCAGTCGTCTCCGCCAGTGTCTTGCGTGCTGCGGCCAATTCGCCCAGCTTGTTCTGCAGATAGGCGATTCGCAAACGCGAGATATACAGCCTGTCACCCCCCTGGATCTGGCGATAGTGTTGCAGGGCGGCGGTCCATTCCTGTTTGGCTTC
This sequence comes from Gammaproteobacteria bacterium, assembly GCA_018814405.1. Classification (GTDB taxonomy): domain Bacteria; phylum Pseudomonadota; class Gammaproteobacteria; order Burkholderiales; family Gallionellaceae; genus Sideroxyarcus. Next base: position 103,842 of record JAHIZO010000004.1, on the reverse strand, counting down.
ATATAGTTGCCCAAGATAGAAGCGCAGCGTGTCGTTATCGCCCCCCTTGCCGGACAAAGCCTGACGCAGTTCCTGTTCGGCACGATCCAGTTCGCCCATCTGCAGCGAGATCATGGCGATGGCGAAGGCCAGTTCGGCACTGTCCGGGCGCTGTTCCAACAGTTCAGCGAATTGCTCGCGAGCCGACTCATAATGTTTCTGTTCCAGCAACATGCGCGCATAGAACAGACGTACCTCATGGCGTTCCGGGTGTGCTTTCAAAAAGCGCGACAGCATCGTGACAGCACGTTGCGGCGCATCCAGCTTAGTCTGCTGCGCGGCCAGCATCACTGCCAGATCCCAGTCCGGTTTCAGTTCCAGCGACTTGTTCGCTTCGTCCAGAGCCAGCTCCGGCTTGCCGGCGGTGATGGCGGTCTGGGCCAGCGCCCAATGCGCCTCGGCAACCTCCGGATAGGGTTTCGCCACTTCGGTCAACCAGTCGAGTGCAGCAGCTTTATCCGGCACACGTGCCAGCAAACCATACAAGCTCATGAACGAGCGCCCCTTCTGCGGCTCGGCTGCCAGCATTTCAACTACATGGGGACGCGCTTCTTCCAACTGGCCGCCGGAGAGCAGCAACGAGACCAACATCTGCTTCGCCAACGGCGAGGAAGGTTCCAGCTCCTGCCACAGTTTGAACGCCTCCAGCGACAGATCATATTGATGCGCCTCGAACGTCAATTGCGCGGCACGGCGTGCCACACGGGGATCGCGGGAGGTTTGCGCCAGATCGAGATAGGCTTGAGCGGCCAATTCCGGACGGCCACGCTGCGCCGCGATGTCACCCAGCAAGAACTCATACAACATGCGATCCGTCAGCGCGACATCGGGCAGATCCAGCTTGGGCTCAGGGGCGATCTGCTCCAGACGACCATGATGCGTCACATCAGCTTCAGGTGCTTGGTCAGGGGATTTCTGCGGCGTGTTCGCGCAGGCTGCCAGCAGCAAGATCAGTGGCAGAGCAAGGATTCGTGTCGGAAAGATCATCTAGGGCCTGGGTGTTTTGATACGAGCCGACATATTAGGTTATATTCGTCGCAACTCAAAACCGCGCAGCCCTCATACACATGCTTGCTCCAACCACGCTTTCCGCCCGCAATCTGGTGCGCTCTCACGGCAAGCGCCGGGTAGTGGACGATGTCACGTTTGAACTGCGCCGCGGCGAGGTGCTGGGACTGCTGGGCCACAACGGGGCAGGCAAAAGCACCACGCTGATGATGCTATCCGGTGCGCTGCAACCCAACAGCGGCAGTGTAGAAGTATGTGACTTCGATCTGGCGCGGCGCGCCGATCTGGGCAAAGCCTGTCTGGGCTTTCTGCCGGAGCATCCGCCTCTGTATCGCGATATGCGTGTGGACGACCAACTGTTGTTCGCCGCCCGCTTGCACAAGATAAGCAAAGTACAACTGCCTGAATATCTGGAACTGGCAAAACGACGTTGCGGCCTGTTGGATTGGGGGCAGCGCTTGATAGGCGAACTTTCCAAAGGTTTCCAGCAACGTGTGGGCATCGCGCAGGCCATCATCCACCAACCCGCCGTCGTCATTCTGGATGAACCCACGGTCGGCCTCGACCCGTCACAGATACGCGACATCCGCGCACTGATCAGTGAACTGGGCGACAGCAGCAGTGTGATCCTGTCCACGCATTTGCTGCACGAAGTCGAACAGGTCTGTGATCGTGCTGTGATCCTGCGCGAGGGGCGCGCGATCTTCAATGGCACGCTGGATGATTTGCGCCAGCAAAGCGATATCGAATCCAGCTTCCTGCGCCTGAATGCCAATGCGGAAAGCGAGCACGCATGATCCGCACCCTCGCCCGCAAAGACCTGCACACGCTGTTCTCGGCACCCTCGACCTGGATGATGCTGGCACTGTTGCAATTCATCCTCGGCTGGTTCTTCCTTGCACGCCTGGATGACTATCTGCAGATACAAACACAACTGGCACAGATGGACGACGCGCCGGGCGCGACCATCTCCATCGCCGCACCGCTGGCCAATCTGCTCGCACTATTGCTGCTGATGCTGACGCCGCTGTTCAGCATGCGGCTGATCGCGGAAGAGCGACGCAACCAGACATGGTTGCTGCTTGCCACGTCCCCGCTCTCTTCCACCCAGATCGTGCTCGGCAAGTTCGCCGGTCTGCTGGCACTGCTCTCGCTCGTCATTCTGGCCGCCGTGGCGATGATGGCACTGCTGGCGCTGGGCACGCAGGCCGATACCGGTCTGATCCTGTGCAATCTGCTCGGCCTGTGGCTGCTGGCCGCGGCTTATGCCGCACTCGGTCTGTATTTCTCTGCCATCAGTCGCCAGCCAGTGGTCGCCGCTTTCACTGCGCTGGCCGTTTCGGTCGCGCTATGGATGCTCGACATGGCGGGCGGACTGTTGCGCGCGCTGTCTCCCAATATGCATTTCATGAATCTGAACTCGGGTTTGTTCAGCAGTGCAGATATCGTCTACTTCGTGCTGTTCTGCACCTTCTTCCTGATGCTGACCATCCACCATCTGCAACGCGAACGGGGAGGCCATTGATGAAACGCCCCTTGCTCTATCGCAGCCTGTTCTACATCGGTTTGATCGTGACCTGTGTCGCGCTATACCAATTTGCGGCACGTATCCCCTTGCAGCGTGACTTCACGCAGAACGAGCTAAACAGTCTGGAAGCAGGCAGTGTGCACATTCTGGCCCAGCTCGACCAACCGCTGGAGATCACCGTCTACGCCACCGAGCAAGATGCGAAGCAAGGCGATGTGCGCAAACTGGTGAGCGATTTCGTCGCGCTGTACCAGCGCTACAAGTCCGACATCCGACTCTCTTTCGTCGATCCGCTAAAAGAGCCGGAGGCGGTGCGCAATTCGGGGATACGCGGTAATGGCGAGATGGTGTTGAGCTACGCTGGCCGCCGCGAACATCTGACCACGCTCAACGAGCAAACGCTGACCAGCGCCTTGATGCGACTTGCGCGCAAGCGCGAACAGTTGGTGATGTATATGACCGGCCATGGCGAACGCAAACTGGACGGCAGCGCCAATCACGATCTGGGCGAATTCGGCCGCAGACTGACACAGAACGGTTACCGAATCTCGCCGCTCAATCTGACTGTCGCCCAAGAGGTGCCGGACAATATCAGCTTGCTGGTCATCACCCAGCCGCAACGCAAACTGTTCAAGGGCGAAAGTGCGAAATTGGTGCGCTTCGTGGAACGCGGCGGCAACCTGCTATGGTTGCTGGATGCCGAACCGATGCGCGGCCTAGAGAGCTTGTCCGAGCAACTGCATGTCGATCCGTTGCCGGGCATGATCATCGATCCAGCGGCGCAGCAGCTAAACGCGCCCAAGGACTGGACGCTGGGCGGTGGCTATCCGCCGCACCCCGTCACCCGCAACTTCGACTTGATCACTGTCTTCCCTTACGCCACCGCATTGAGTGCAGAAAATAGTGATGACTGGACACGCCACACGCTGGCGGAAGGTGCGACCAACGGCTGGATAAGCCAGCGACACGATATGCACTTTGATGCGGCACAGGATGTGCCAGGTCCATTCAGTTTGGCCATCGCCCTGCAACGCAGTGGGCCGGAACGCGAGCAACGCATCGTGGTGGTCGGCAGTGGCGCCTTCCTGTCCAACGCTTACTCAGGCAACGGCGGCAATCTGGATCTGGGCATGAACATGGTGAACTGGCTGGCGGGCGACGAACAATTCATCACCCTCACGCCACACACTGCCAAGGACGGCAGCCTCTCCTTCAGCAAGCATCAACTGACCGCCTTCACCTACGGCCTGCTGCTGGTACTGCCGCTGCTGATGGTCGGCATAGGGGGCTGGCTGTGGTGGCGCAGACATCACGCTAACTGATGCCAGAATTACCCGAAGTCGAAACCACGCTGCGCGGCATCGCGCCGCATCTGCAAGGCGCGCAGGTCCTAGGCGTGATCGTGCGCAACACGCAACTACGCTGGCCGATACACGCTGAATTACCCGCGCTGCTGTGCGGATGCGAGATCCTCAACTTGCAGCGCCGCGCGAAATACCTGCTGATCGCTTTCGAGCACGGCACGCTCATCCTGCATCTAGGCATGAGCGGCAGTCTGCGCATCCTGCCGCACGGGACCCCGCCGGAAAAACACGACCATTTCGACCTCGTTTTGAACAACGGCAAGCTGATGCGTTTGCGCGACCCGCGCCGCTTCGGTGCCGTGTTGTGGCATGAGGGCGATATCGCCGAACATCCTTTGCTGAATCGACTCGGACCTGAACCATTGAGTGATGCCTTCGATGCGGATTATCTGTATCGTGCCACCCGCTCGCGTAGCATCGCGATCAAACTGGCGCTGATGGACAATCATCTGGTGGTCGGCGTGGGCAACATCTACGCCAACGAGGCGCTGTTCCGCGCGGGTATCCGCCCGCAACTGGCTGCAAAAAGATTGTCGCGTGCACGTTGCGCGGTACTGGTACAGACCGTGCAGGATGTCCTGCGCGCCGCTATCGAAAAAGGCGGCAGCACGCTGCGCGACTTCATCCACAGCGACGGTTCCAGCGGTTATTTCCAACAGCATTACTTCGTCTACGGACGCGGCAATGAAGCTTGCCTCCAATGCGGAACGCCCATCCGCATCATCAAGCAAGGACAGCGCTCCACTTTCTACTGCCCACATTGCCAGCATTGATTTATCAGGGAAGTGAGCCCAGTCGGTGCAACACGCGCCCCGATAAATCTAGTATCTTTCGCCACACAAAAGACGTTGCACTCCATCACCGAACCGCTGACCTACAAGGGGAAATCATGGCACTCATGTCATGGACGCAGGATCTGGAAACGGGCATCACTGTCATCGACGATCAGCACAAGCGCATCATCGATTTTATCAACCAACTGGACGATGCCTGTCGCACCGGCAATGCAGATGAAACCGAACATGTGATGGAAGGCTTGCTGAATTACACCGTGACCCACTTCGAATTCGAGGAGAGCCTGCAGGAAAAGGCTGGCTATCAGTACCTTAAGGGCCATCAGCGCATCCATGAACTATTCATGAAGAAGGTGGCTGCGATTCGTGAACGCGCGCGCAATGGTGAGGATGTGGCACCGGAACTTTTGAAGCTATTACAAGGCTGGCTGGTAAACCATATCAAGGGCGAAGATCGCGACTATGTAGAATCGGTCAGCACTCTGCTCGACAATGCAGACCAAGAGACATCCGGCTGGGTGAATACCACGATGAAAAAGTTATTTGGTTGAATCTCTGTCTTTGCGTAATCCGCTGCCCCCCCTTGCGGCAAACGTGACACTTTCTTGTTAAGATGCGCGGCATGACATCAGCCACGCCAAATCGGCGCATCATCCTCGGCATCACCGGCGGCATCGCGGCTTACAAAGCTGCCGAGCTTGCTCGCCTGCTGATCAAGCAGGGCATCGCGGTACAAGTGGCGATGACCGAAGCCGCGACACATTTCATCACCCCCGCCACTATGCAAGCACTCACCGGATCGCCGGTGCTGCTCGACCAATGGCAGGACGACAAAGGCATGTCCCACATCCACAGCAGCCGCGTAGCCGATGCCATCGTGATCGCACCGGCCACGGCGGATTTCATTGCCAAGCTGGCGCTGGGTCTGGCCGACGATCTGCTTTCCACGCTTTGCCTTGCACGTGATTGCCCGTTGCTGGTCGCACCAGCCATGAACAAACAGATGTGGTCGAATGCCGCGACACAGCGCAACGTGCAGCGACTGACTGCGGACGGTGTGACGCTGCTCGGCCCGGTCAGCGGCGTGCAGGCCTGCGGCGAGGAAGGCATGGGGCGCATGCTGGAAGCGGAGGCGCTGGCACAAGACATCCTGACCGCCTTGTCCGTTGAACGCTCCAATGAACTGGCAGGCATTCGCCTGCTTGTAACCGCCGGCCCGACCTACGAAGCCATCGACGCGGTGCGCGGCATCACCAATCGCAGCAGCGGCAAGATGGGCTATGCCATCGCACGGGCCGCCTTGGATATGGGTGCACAGGTCACACTGATTTCCGGTCCGGTCTCACTGCCACCACCAGCCGGGGCCCAGGTGTTGAATGTCACTTCCGCAGCAGAGATGTTCGCAGCTGTGCAACAGACAGTGGCACAGACTGACATGTTTATCGGCGTGGCGGCGGTGGCAGATTACCGTGTGGCACAGCCTAGCGAACAGAAGCTTAAGAAGCGTGATACGAGTTTGAATCTGGAGCTGGTGCCGAATCCGGATATCCTCAGCTGGGTCGCCAGTCAGCCCGGCGCGCCCTTCTGTGTTGGCTTTGCAGCTGAGAGCGAGAAGCTGCACGAATACGCGACAGCCAAACGCAAAAGGAAGAACATCCCCTTGCTGGCCGCCAATCTGGCGCAGGACGCAATCGGCGCCGAAGACAGCGAACTCGTGCTATTCGATGACGCGGGTGAACATGTATTGCCGCGTACCGACAAATCAACGCTGGCGCGCGCCCTGCTGCGTCATGCCACCATGCTTTACAAGAAAGGGAGCAATTCATGAAGAAAGTGGACGTCAAGATTCTGGACCCGCGCCTGCACGATCATCCGCCGCTGTATGCCACACCGGGTTCTGCCGGCATCGACCTGCGCGCCTGCGTGGACGGAGCGATCACCATACGTCCCGGCCAATGCGAACTGGTGCCTGCCGGCATCGCGCTGCACCTGAACGACCCGCACTATGCAGCGATGATCCTGCCCCGCTCCGGCCTCGGTCACAAACATGGCATCGTGCTCGGCAATCTGGTCGGCCTGATCGACTCGGACTATCAGGGACAAATTTTCATCTCGGTATGGAACCGCGGCTCACACCCTTTCGAGCTGATGCCGATGGAACGTATCGCACAGATGGTCATCGTGCCGGTGGCGCAGGTGCAGTTCAACATCGTGGAAGAATTCCCGATCAGCCATCGCGGCGCAGGCGGATTCGGCAGTACCGGCAAACACTGACACATTGACACTGCCAATAAAAAAGCTCACACAATGTGGGCTTTTTTATTTACTGCCTCGATTGGTTCAGTGATGCAGCTTCACCTTCAGTTCCGTGCGATCACCGAGACGCACTGAAACCTTTTCGCTGCTCTTTGCATATCCGTCCAGTTCAAAACGTAGCTGGTAGATACCTGATGGCATCTCGGCTTCCAGCGGTGTCAGACCGTAATAGACATCATCGACATACACTTTGACGTTGTCAGGTTCAGAAGTCAGCGCCAATTTCCCGGTCGCGGCAACTCGCTTCACAATAGCTCCGGGTGCGACAACCGGTACCGGCGTATCTGCATAAACTGTCACCCCAGGGGCCGCTACTGCTACGCCCGCCACACCGAACAACTCCGGGCGCGTCGCCATCAATACCGACAAGATCGACTCACTGGTCTTGTGACTGATCGTTTTCAGTCCGCTCTTCAGAAAGGCTGCGACATCACCCTTGCTATCACCCATGACACCGGCATAACGCTCTTTCCTCTCGGCAACCACGCCTGACCAGATGACGCGTCCGCTGGCTGTCTCGGTCAGGGTCGATTCGATAACAATGTTCAGGTAGTCCCGTTCCTTGATATCAACTGACAGCGTCTTAACCACACCACCCAACTGGAACTGCGCCTTGTCGTCCTCGACGAATTGCAAACCATCGTCGCTCAAACGCTTCTTCATACTGGCAGCGACCACTTTCGCCACCTCGCTATCGAGCATGATGTTTTTGCCAGTCATGCCCAGCACGCGTGTAGTCGCCTGACCGATCAGTCGCGGATCAGACACATCACGCGCATCTTCATATGCCACCAGCCGCACCAATACCGGATATTTCTGCAGCCGGGCGCTTGGCGAAGGCTGCTCGTCCATACGCATGTAGATTGCGTTACCGGGCTCATGAGTTCCGGCACACCCTGAAAGCATGGCAACCAGCAAGACACTTGAAAACAGCCACTGCGATTTCAACATTGATTGTTCCTTGTACGGTGGTGGCGATAAGCGGGTTATCGAAATTAATGTTGCGCGATGACTGCTTCGATCTCGGTGAAAGTGCTTGCCAGCTCGAAGTTCTGCACTTGCGCGCCGAGTTGGCGTGCGATCTGGGTGATAGAGAACAAGCCGCATATAGTCTGCGTGCCGTCGGGGGCCGTCGCTGCCGCCAGAGAATGTTGGCGATGGGCCGCCTTCAGCGTCATCACCACATCACCGACCTTGGCTTTCTTGACATCTTCGATGTCCAATATTTCCATCTCACGCTGTGTGGTCATGATGTCGCGCACCATGATGTCGGCATGCGTGCCGCCCATGTTCTGCAGAAAGCGCATCGGCTTCTCGCCCAGCACGTCGGTGGCGGTGATCAGGCCGGCGATCTGCTCGTTGTCGTCCAGCACCAGCAGCATACGCACGCCGTACTTGATCATCTTGGCGTTGGCCTTGTCCATCGAAGTTCTGGCGCGTACGCTAACCACTGACACTTTGGTCAAATCGGTCATGACATCGGTGGCCGGATTGCTGAGTTTGACGATCTCCGGCAACGTCTGAGTCGGACGCACGAAGGAAGAACCGGTCTTCAATGGTGCGGATGCCAATGGTTTGTACTGGGTGATCATGATTCCTCCTGATTGAAATGAACGACTGCTATTTTTGAATTGCCAAGTGCTCCTGGCCGCGCAAGGCAGGCAGGTAACGCACCAGTTCGTTGAGCGCCAAACGATACACATCACGTTTGAAATCGATCACGGTGTCCAGCTCTATCCAGTATTCGGTCCAACGCCAGGCGTCAAACTCGGGATGGCCGGATGCTCGCAAGGAGACATCGCAATCCCGTCCTGTCAGACGCAACAGGAACCATATCTGCTTTTGCCCCTTGTAATGCGAGCGTGACTTGCCCCAACTTTGCGGCACATCGTAACGCATCCAATCCCGGGTACGGCCCAATATCTTCACATGACAGGCATGCAGGCCCACTTCTTCATGCAATTCACGGTACATCGCCTGTTCCGGCGTCTCACCGTGCTGAATGCCCCCTTGCGGGAACTGCCAGGCATCTTGCCTGATGCGTTTGCCCCAGAATACCTGATTCTTTGCGTTGGTCAGAATGATGCCGACGTTCGGGCGATAACCTTCACGGTCTATCATGATTCGCCCCATACATTTTTCGATGGCCGGATTGTTCCACATTTCAGCCCTACAGGAAAGACGAGACTGGCCGCTTGCAGTAGAATCGCGCCTTCACAAATTCCGCCTCACGAGTCAATAACATGCGTGTTTCAAATTTCTTCATCTCCACTCTCAAAGAAGCGCCTGCCGAAGCCGAGCTACCCAGCCACCGCCTGATGCTGCGCGCGGGCTACATCCGCAAGCTCGCCAGCGGGCTGTACACCTGGATGCCTTTGGGATTGCGTGTGCTGCGCAAAGTCGAAAAAGTAGTGCGTGATGAGATGGACAACAGCGGCGGCATCGAACTGCTGATGCCTGCGGTGCAACCCGCCGAACTGTGGCAGGAGACCGGCCGCTGGGATGTGTTCGGCCCGCAGATGCTGAAGATCCGGGATAGGCACGACCACCAGTTCTGCTTCGGCCCCACGCACGAGGAAGTCATCACCGACATCGCGCGTCGCGAAGTGAAGAGTTATCGCCAATTGCCATTGAACTTCTACCAGATCCAGACCAAGTTCCGCGACGAGGTTCGCCCCCGTTTCGGCGTGATGCGCGCGCGCGAGTTCATGATGAAGGATGCATATTCCTTCCATGCGAATTTCGAGAGTCTGGAACAGACCTATCAAGTGATGTACGAGACTTACTCGCGCATCTTCACCCGTCTTGGCCTGCAGTTCCGTGCCGTGGCTGCCGATACCGGTGCCATTGGCGGCTCTGGATCACATGAGTTCCATGTACTGGCCGATTCCGGTGAGGACGGCTTGGCTTTCTGTCCTAGCTCTGATTACGCCGCCAACGTGGAACTGGCTGAAGCCCTTGCACCGACCGCCCCCCGTGCGGCAGCCAGCGAAGCGATGCGCGAAGTCTCCACCCCGCGCCAGACCACTTGCGAGGATGTCGCTGCCCTGCTCGACATCCCCTTGCAGCGTACCGTGAAACTGTTGGCCGTCATTGCCGAAGAGAAGCTGGCCATCCTGCTGATCCGCGGCGACCACAGCCTGAACGAGATCAAGGTCAACAAATTACCCGGGCTGGCCGAATTCCGCTTCGCACGCGAGGACGAGATTCGCGCATTCTTCGATTGCCCGCCCGGTTTCCTCGGCCCGGTCGGCATCGACCGTAGCCAGGTGCGCGTGATCGCGGATAGCGCGGTCGCGGCCATGAGCGACTTTGTGGCAGGCAGCAACAAGCCCAAGTTCCACACCGCCGGCATCAACTGGGGACGCGATCTGCCCGAACCGGATCTGGTCGCCGACATCCGCAACGTAGTCGCAGGCGACCCCTCGCCGGACGGCAAAGGCACACTTGAACTGTGTCGCGGTATCGAAGTCGGCCACATCTTCCAGTTGCGCACCAAATATTCCGAAGCGCTTGAAGCGACCTATCTGGATGAGAACGGCAAAGCACAAGTGATGGAGATGGGCTGCTACGGCATCGGTGTGTCACGCATCGTGGCCGCCGCCATCGAACAGAACTTCGACGCGCGCGGCATCGCCCTGCCGGCTGGCATGGCACCGTTCCAGGTCGCCATTGCCCCTATCGGCTACAAGAAGAGTGAAGCGGTGAAAGCTGCCGCCGACAAACTCTACGAAGCGTTGCAGGCAGTCGGTATCGAAGTGTTGCTGGACGATCGCGACGAACGCCCCGGCGTGATGTTCGCCGATCTGGAACTGATCGGTATCCCGCATCGCATCGTGCTCGGTGACCGCAGCCTGAAAGAGAACAACGTCGAGTATCAGGGGCGAAAAGACGAGGCCGCGCAGGTCATCGCCTTGCAAGATGTGCTCAAGCTCGTACAATCCAAACTATGAGATTGAAAGTCCTCAGCAGATCCGCCCTGATACTGTCGCTTGCGACGGCGGGTTTGTGCCTGTCGCTCACGGTGCAAGCCGGTGCACAGAGGGAAGAAAAACTTTCCGCCAGTGTACGCACCCTTCTGCAACGTGCCGTGTCTGATCAGGCTGCCCCAAAACTGGCTTTTGCATCGCAACAAGAGGCGCAATCCTGGTTGGACGAGATGTCACAACGACTGGCGAAACGCATGCCCGATGCGAACTTCCGTTTTGATTTCCTGAGTACCGTACATTACGAAGCAACGCGCGCCGGATTGGATCCGCATATGGTGCTGGGACTGATCGAGGTGGAGAGCGGCTTCAAGAAATATGCGGTTTCAAAATCCGGTGCGCGCGGCTACATGCAAGTGATGCCGTTCTGGACCAAAGCCATCGGCAGCGGCGACCAGAACCTGTTCCACCTGCGTACCAACCTGCGCTACGGCTGCACCATCCTGCGCCACTATCTGGATATCGAGAAAGGCAATCTGTATCGTGCGTTGGGGCGCTACAACGGCAGTTTGGGAAAATCCAAATATCCGAATCTGGTCAAGTCGGCCTGGCAGAAGCACTGGAAATCACCATTCAGCACCCCGCGCCATAACGGCTGACACTATCGGCTCTTGATGTAGGACTCGACGCTGCTGCGCGTCAACATGCCTTCCTGATAACTGACCAACTCACCATCCGGATTGTATAGATAAGAAGTGGGCAACACGTTCACTTCACCTACTTGTGCGGCTTGATCGTAGTCACTCACCGCGACCGGATAACTGATGGCGAAACGCTTTACGAATTCACGCACCGATTTCTCGGTGGAATCCAGCGCCACGCCGATCACCACCAGATCCTTGCGCTTATGTGACTCATGCAGGTCGACCAGATCAGGGATCTCTTCCAAGCAAGGCGGGCACCAGGTCGCCCAGAAATTCACTAACACCCATTTGCCTTTGTAGTCAGACAAACGTTGCACTTTGCCCTTTAAATCTGGAAATTCGAAGGGCTGCGCCATGGCTGGCAGCGCCAGACAAAGCGACAGCGCCGATGCGAGCAATCGGGCTCGCATCAATGTCCCGCCTTTTCCTTGTCACCCTCAGCCGAATGGCTGCCTTCTGAGGCATGCGTCCAGTACAAGGCCAATGCTACCAGCGCGATACTGCCACCAAGGTAAAGCAGATCCATCGGCGTTGCGATATGTATCGTCATCGCCTCCTTGAACAGCGTCACGATCAAGATCATCAGGATCACTTTGGCCAGCTTGGACTTCAGATCATCCAGTGTGTTGATCACCAGTATCTTGCTGGCCGAGCGGCTACCCTGCGCCTGATCGATGTCGCTGATAAACAATTCGTACAGCCCCAGCGAAAAGATCAGCATGACCGTCGCCAGCAAGTAACCATCCACTACTTCGACGACATGCGTGATCGTACTGTCATGCAACACCTTGCGTGCCTCGGAAGTAAGCGAGGAGTCAGCGTAGTGCAGCGCATGCTGGAACAGATAGATGACATCAACGGTCGCCATGTAAAAGATCGCGATACCGGCCAGCAGGCTGCCGACGACCGCCGTTAACACCACAAAGCGACTGTTCCACAGAACGCCTTCAAAGATCTTTTCCAGTAAATTCATTGTCCCACTCCAAAGTTATTCAATTGCAAATTTCAAACGGCGCGCATTAGAACCGAAATAAAACAATGCGGCAACCACTCAGACAAGGGTCGCCCAGATATCACGCAAAGTCTGCTGCTCCGGCTTGTGCATACGCTGTTCCAGCGCCGTGAACCATGCCTCGATATGCGGATCGGCGGATTGCTTGGGCAAGACCGAGGTATCCAGCAGGAACAAGCGGATCAACTCTGATACCGTGACATATTCCGGTGCACGCACCATACCCCAACCCTGATCGGACAACTTGCTCACCATCTTGGCATCGCTCAGTCTTTGCAGGATCCGCTCCACTTCCTCATACCCGATACGGAGCTTACGCGACAGATCATGCAGCACTTGCACCTCACCCGTCTTTAACCCTTCATCCATGAATTTGAGCATATGCAACGCAAAATACAGTTGCGTCGCCTGATCTTTCTTTAGCGAATGCTCGCTGCGCCAGTGAGGAAGTGCGGCAGAGATGATGGCCCCGAATAACAGCATCAGCCAAGACAGGTAGATCCACAACAGAAAGATCGGGAGACTGGCGAAAGCGCCATACACCAGCTTATATGTCGGGAAGTTCTTGATGTAATAAGCGAACGCCAGATTCATGGATTCGAATGCGACCGCTGCGATCACACCGCCGATCAACGCATGCCGGATCGGCACATAGCGATTGGGCACGACGCTGAATAGCAATGTGAATGCTGCCGCAGTCAGTATCACCGGAAACAGTTTGAGCACTGTCATCCCGCCGAACGGTACATGCTGCGTATACCCGGATGACAAAGTGGCCAACCATGAGGTTATAGACAGGCTGGCACCGACCAGCAGGGGGGCAAGCGTGATGACTGCCCAATACACCAGAATGCGCTGCAGCAGCTTGCGCTGTCGGGATACGCGATAGATACGATGGAAGGCGTTATCTATCGTCATCATCATCATCATCGCGGCGATAGCGAGGAAAGTGATACCCATCGCCGTCAGTCTGGAGGCAGACTGTGCGAATTGCTCCACATAACGCGAGATCATCTTGCCGCCGGTCTCGGGCAACATATTGGCCTGCACATAAGACCTGATCTCGTTCGACATATCTGAAAATACGGGAAAGGCGGCAAACACCGTCAGCATGATGGTGATCAATGGCACCAGAGACAGCAGCGTCGTGAAAGTAAGACTGGCCGCCATCTCCAGACAGCGATCATCGCGCAAGCGCAACGCGACAAAGCGCAGAAAACGCAGCGCATCCAGCACATCCTGTTTTAGACGTTCCATATTCATGCCCGACTCAATACAATACGTGCATGATAACCGACAAAACCACGATACAAGACCACGGCCGCACAGCACGCCAGTTGCTGCGTGCCCACCGCTACGGCGCGCTGGGCACACTATCCAAAAAATTCGATGGCCATCCTTTCACTTCCATCTCGCCCTACATGGTCGATCACGATGGCAGCCTGCTGATCCTGATCAGCGGACTGGCAGAGCACACCAAGAACATACTGAACGATTCGCGTGTCAGCCTGATCACGCACAATCAGGATGATCCGCACATCCAGACGCAGGGACGCGTCACCGTAGTCGGCCATGCCGTGTTCCAGCAGGATAGAGAGAACTGCGGCAAGCGCTACCTGCGCTACTTCCCTGAAGCGCAGACATACTTTGACATGGCGGACTTCAATTTCTACCGCATCACACCGCTGGCGATCCGTTTCATCGGCGGCTTTGGCGACATTCATTGGGTCAAGACGGAGAAATATCTGATGCCGCGCTATGCCTTGCAAGATGAGGAAGAGGTGCTGCTTGCAGAATTGAACGCCCAAACAACCGGGACCGCCACGCAATGGCTAGGCTTGGATTGTGACGGCTACGATGTAAAGGTCGACGGCAAAACAGAACGCCATATGTTCAAGGAAAGTGTTCTGACGGCTGCCGAAGCACGCACAGCAATTGCGGATAACACAAGCAACTAGCCGCGCACACCTTTCAGTTCCAGCGGCTGAGGTTCACTGGCAGGTTGTTTCACCGGGCCGAGCAAAGGAAGCTCGGCTTCCTTTATGTCCTTTTCCGCTTTGGAGCCCGTTTCCGGACGGTTCTCAATAAAGAGCACCGGCTTGTTCTTGGAAAGTATCTCAGGCTTTGGGCGAGGGACTTTCTCGGCGAGCGGCACCGCCACTGCTGCAACAGCCATCACCCCCCCAAGCAACAGGGTCAGGCGACAGCAATGTTTGCCCGCCTTAGACATGCCTCTCAGACCTGCGGATGGGCACGCTCGGTTCCGGCGTGCAACTTGTTCAGCGCATTCAGATAAGCTTTTGCCGATGCAGTCACGATGTCGGTGTCCGCGCCCTGCCCGTTCACCACTCGCCCGCCTTTGGTCAGACGCACCGTCACCTCACCTTGCGCATCGGTACCGCTGGTGATGTTGTTCACCGAATACAACAACAACTCGGTCTCGCTCTTGGCGATCTGCTCGATGGCTTTGAAGATCGCATCCACCGGGCCACCGCCTTGAGCATCGGCATGTGTCTCCTTGCCGCCCACGCTCAATACCACGCGCGCGACCGGCAGCACGCCTGTCTCGGAATGCGCCCCCATCGCCACTAAACGGTAATGCTCGCTCACCTGCGCGGCTTCTTCATCGCTCACCAGCGCCTGCAAGTCTTCGTCGAATATCTCGTGCTTCTTGTCGGCCAGATCCTTGAAACGCGCAAACGCAGCATTCACTGCCTCTTCCCCATCCAGCACGATGCCCAATTCCTGCAAGCGTGCACGGAACGCGGCGCGGCCGGAGTGCTTGCCCATCACCATCTTATTCGCGCCCCAACCCACATCTTCGGCACGCATGATCTCGTAGGTCTCGCGATGCTTGAGCACACCGTCCTGATGGATGCCGGATTCATGCGCGAAGGCGTTCGCGCCGACGATGGCTTTGTTAGGCTGGATCGGGTAACCGGTGATGCTGGATACCAGCTTGGAAGTCGGCACGATCTGCGTGGTATCGATACCCGTGTCGCAAGTGAACACATCGCGGCGGGTCTTGATCGCCATCACCACTTCTTCAAGAGAAGCATTGCCCGCGCGTTCGCCCAGACCGTTGATGGTGCATTCCACTTGGCGTGCGCCATTCATCACCGCCGCCAATGAGTTGGCGGAAGCCATACCCAAGTCGTTATGACAGTGGGTGGACCAGATCACTTTGTCGCTGTTCGGTACGCGCGCGATAAGCTCCTTGAAACGCTCGCCCCACAACAAAGGGATGCTATAGCCCACGGTGTCCGGCACGTTCAATGTCGTCGCACCCGCTTGGATGACCGCATCGAAGATACGCACCAGAAAATCCATTTCAGAACGTACCGCATCTTCGGCGGAGAACTCGACATCGTCGGTATATTCCAGCGCCCACTTCACCGCCTGCACCGCACGCTCGACCACCTGGTCTTCGCTCATGCGCAGCTTGTGCTGCATGTGGATGGGGGATGTCGCGATAAACGTGTGAATGCGCCCGTGCTTGGCCGGCTTGATCGCCTCGCCTGCGGCACGCACATCTTTCTCGCTGGCGCGCGCCAGAGAGCACACAGTAGAACGCTCGATGATCTTGGCGATGCTATGGATGGCGTCGGCATCGCCGGGGCTGGCGGCGGCAAAACCCGCTTCGATCACATCCACGCCCAGTTTGTCCAGTTGGCGCGCGATGCGCAACTTCTCTTCTTTGGTCATGGATGCGCCGGGGCTTTGCTCGCCGTCGCGCAAGGTGGTGTCGAATATGATTATTTTGTCAGTCATTTTTTGCTCCGTCGCAATCGTTCATCCACGGCCCACACCAACCGGGCCACCTGCTTTTTGTAGGGGATGGTTCAATGCGCGCGCGCTTACGATTGCGAGATTTGGCGTGAGAAGTGCGTGCTCAGGAATATAGCGGCTTTCACTAGGTGCCGCAACCAAGCCTAATTGAACTGCAGCTTCAATATCGCCCACTGTTGCGGCCACTGCTCCATTGGCAGACGCTTGTAGCCGCTCTTGCCGAACTGCTGCCAGCGACCGACCACATAGCACAGCAACAAGTTGGCATGCGCACCGACCTCAGCCTCTGCAGGCAATCGGCCCTGTGTGGACGCGATACGCAGGGATTGCTTGAGGGTAGCCTCGACACGATCCAGAAACTGGTTGATACGCGTCTGCAGGCGCTCGTCTTCGTTCACCAACGCATCACCGATCAGCACGCGTGTCATGCCACGGTTCTTCTGCGCGAAGCCCAGTAGGAGGGCGAGAGTGCCTTCCAGTTGCCGCAAACCATCCTGCTCTTCGGTAGTGATCTTGTTGATCAATCCGAACACGGTTTGCTCGATGAAGTCGATCAAACCTTGGTACATCATCATTTTGCTGGCGAAATGCCGGTACAGTGCCGCTTCAGACAGCTGCAGGCGTCCTGCCAATGCCGCAGTGGTGATCTTCTCACCCTTGGGCTGCTCCAGCATCTCGGCGATGGTTTGCAGGA
The DNA here is from genome assembly GCA_018814405.1 of Gammaproteobacteria bacterium. Lineage (GTDB taxonomy): Bacteria > Pseudomonadota > Gammaproteobacteria > Burkholderiales > Gallionellaceae > Sideroxyarcus. Next base: position 86,668 of record JAHIZO010000004.1, on the reverse strand, counting down.
TCTGTAGTTTTCTTTCGCCCGTTTGTTTGGTCGCCATCGTTCTTCCTTTCTTAAAACCGGTTCATCAGGCGCGGCAATTCCAGCACGCCGTTTATCTTCACATCCACAAAGCGCGGCTTGCGCGGTGCACGACTCACCCACACGGTGCGCATACCCAATCGCTTGGCGGTGCGCAGATTCTCCGCGCTGTCTTCTACCATCACACACTGTCCGGCTTGCAGCCCGTGTTTGCGCAACAAGCGGCGGAAACCTGCCGTTTCCGGCTTGGGGCGGTAGTGCGCCTGTTCGATGGCGAATACGTCATCGAACAGATCATCCACCTGCATCAGTTTCAGCACTGCACGCGCATAGTGCACAGGCGCATTCGAGAAAACCAGTTTACGCCCCGGCAAACGCTTCAATGCCCAGCGCAAACGCGGCTCGCGTAACACCATCTCTGGTAGTTTGGGGAACTGGTGGGTATGCCACAGAAAATGATCCGGGTCGGTGCCGTGGTGCTTCATCAAGCCAGTCAGGGTAGCGCCGTAACGTTGCCAGTAATCCACGCGCAGATCGTTCGCCTCGTTCACATTCAACTTGAGATGTTCCTGCAAGTAGGTCGTCATGCTGTGATTGATATGCGGAAAGATGTGCGGCGTTGCGTTATGCAACGTATTGTCCAGATCGAAGACCCAAATCCGCTCGTTCACTTGCTCTTGATCAGTGTGCCAACGCCTTCGTCGGTCAGGATCTCCAGCAGCAAGGCATGTGCCACGCGCCCGTCGATGATGTGCACCGCTTTGACGCCGCCGCGCGCCGCATCCAGCGCAGAGCCGATCTTGGGCAACATGCCGCCGGACAAAGTACCGTCCAACACCAGATCGTCTACCAGTTTGGGGGTCAGGCCGGTGAGCAGCTTGCCCTCCTTGTCCAATACACCCGGTGTGTTGGTCATCAATACCAGTTTTTCTGCGTTCAACACTTCGGCCAGTTTGCCTGCCACCAGATCGGCGTTGATGTTCAGCGTCTCACCGTCCGGTGCCACGCCGATGGGGGCGATCACCGGAATGAAATCTCCGGAATCGAGGAAGGTGATGATGGAAGGGTCGATCTTGCTGATCTCGCCGACCTGACCGATATCCAGCCACTTGCCGGGCTCGTCATTGCTCTCCAGCATCATCTTTTCGGCACGAATGAAAGCGCCGTCCTGACCTGTCAGACCGACCGCCTTGCCGCCGAAGCGGTTGATGAGATTGACGATGTCCTTGTTTACCTTGCCCAGCACCATCTCCACCACGTCCATGGTCTCGTCATCGGTGACGCGCATACCCTGGATGAACTCGCCCTTCTTGCCCACTTTTTGCAAAAGATCGTTGATCTGCGGGCCGCCGCCATGCACCACCACCGGATTCATGCCGACCAGCTTGAGCAGCACCACGTCGCGTGCGAATCCCTCCTGCAGCTTGGGATCGGTCATGGCGTTGCCGCCGTATTTAATGACGATGGTCTTGTCGAAGAAACGCTGGATATAGGGCAGCGCTTCGGACAGGGTATGGGCTTTTTGCGCGGCGGTGGCGGCAGATAAAGGCATGGCGACTCCTGAAGAAATTGCCGCGAATTCTACTCCAGACAGAATGAAAACGGGCGGCAAAGCGCCGCCCGCAAGGCTGTTTACAGAAATATTGCTACTGGATGACCAGCTTCTTCGCGCTGACTGTCACTTTTTTCGGCAGCGTCAGTTCCAGTACGCCGTCCTGATACTTTGCCTGGGCAGCGTTCTCATCCACCTCCTGTCCCAGGGTGAAGGCGCGTGACACGCTGCCGTAATACCTTTCGCTACGCAGCACTTTTTCGCCGTCCTTCACTTCCTTCTCATTCTTGACCTCTGCACTGATCGACACCTGATTGCCATCGATATGCACATGGATGTCATCCTTCTTCACGCCGGGGATCTCGGCATGCACCTGATAAGACTTATCGTCCTCGCTGACGTCCATCTTTATCTGCACCTCCTGCTGCCCTTCCAAGCGAACAGGTTGCATGAAGAACCCCCGAAACAGGTCGTCCAGGGCATCGCGGGTCGGGTGATATCTGCTGATGTTGGCCATTTCGTTCTCCTTGAGTTGATTTACAGACAAGCGGGCTAGCCCGCCTGTCTGCAATCTATGGTCGCCGGCAAGAATTTCAAGGGCATGAAAAAAGCGGCCCGCAGCCGCCTTTTTTCTTTACAAAACAAATGAGTTACTGATGATCCATTACCGCAGGGTCGTTGTAATGCTTGTAGCTCAGCTCCAACTTCCTGACCTCGGCTTCCACATCGATGGTGCGCACCTTCCCATCTATTTTGAGAGACAGGACTACCGGCACCTTGTCGCCAACGTTGAGGGCTTGCTTAAGTCCGGTCAGCATCAGGTACAGACCACGCTCACCGAACAGGGTATTGCTGTGCCCGGCCAGCTTCAGATTTCGCAAAGTGCGTTGCTGCATCTTGCCGCCGCGCTTCATGATGTGGCGTATCTCACCACCCACTGCCAACGGGCTGCTGACGCCCAGCAACTGCGCATCCTTGGTCACATACAGATTGAGCTGTACGGTGGCGGCTGTCTGCCCTGGCACGCTTTCGCGCATCCATACCTTGTCCACGATCACCTCTCTGGCCGCGAATGCCTGCGGCGCCAGCAGCAAGGTCAGGATCAGGAACAGGGATCTGCGCATACCGCCCTCCGTTATCAATGCTGCATATGATTGTGCATGTTACCCATGTCATGACCACCAGCAGCGGGCTGCTTGTGCATAGACTTGTCAACGCTCGCATTCAAGGCCTTGGCGGGTGCTCTGAACTTCACTTGCTTTGTCTTGCCGTCTTTGTAGCGCAGAGTGAGGGTCAGCTGGATCTTGTTGCCTTCCTTGATCTGCTGCTTCAAACCCATCAACATCAGATGATACCCGGCGGCACCCAGATCGACCGCTTCACCAGCCGGCAGATCGATAGCCTCGACCTGACGCATCTTCATCATGCCGTCCTCATGCACCATGCTGTGCAGCTCGGCCATCTTGGCACATTCGCACGAGACACCGACCAGTTGCGCCGCCTGCTTGCTGGTGATGACCGCCTGCACCATCGCGCTATCCTGACCCGGCGCCGTGGCGCGCGTCCAAGCCTCGTTGACCATCACCTCATCCGCCTGCGCGGCGGCAGACAAAACGAACAGTCCGGCAAAAAGATACTTACGCATTTGAAACTCCTTCTTGGTTATGTCGGCGCACCCGGTGCGGCGACTCGATTCTAGCCTGATTCAAGTATCAGAAAGCAACGTTCGCCTTCACCCAGATGTTGCGGCCCATCTCGTTCACACGCGAAGTTTGTGTGAAACCGCTGACCATACTGCCGGCACGGCTCAGATGCTCCGCATAGCTGCGATCGAACAGGTTATCCACACCGGCACTCAGTTGCGCCGTCTTGCCAAGGCGATACGCGCCATTCAACGAGAAGACCGCAAAACCGGCGGTTGCCCCGATGTCCTGACCCGCGATGTTACCCTGATTCACCGCCACACGATCCTGTGCCGCCACAACACGCAACAGACCACCGACACTCCAGGTCCGGTTGTCGAAAGTCGCGCCGAGACGAGCCTCCAGCGGCGGTAGCTGTGCCAGCGCCAGACTATCCGTATCGTTGCTGCCACGCACATACGACAAGGTGCCATCCAACTTGACCGTATCAATCATGTGCCATACCACACCCGCCTCGCCGCCGTAGGTGGTAGCCGAGATGTTGCGCGCGATACTCACCATTACCGGCATCATCGCGGTGCCCTTGTTCACATTGGATTCGATCAGGATGAAGTCGCTCACTTTGCTGTAGAAACCGGAGACGGAACCGCTCCAGTCACCTGCCGCATAGCTCATGCCGACATCGATCTGCGTGGTCTTCTCGGGACTCAGTGTGTCGAACACGCTGGCCGAGGTCGCGCTTTCCTTGTTGATCAACTCCCAATAGTCGGGGAAACGCTGCGTCATACCCAGACCGGCATACACCGTGTGGGCACCGATCTCCTGTTCGTGACGAACGAAACCGGAAGACAGCGTCGTGCTGCGGGTATGGTTGGCGGACGGGTTCATCACCGTGGTCATGCCGCGCATCACCATCGACCGACTGTCCTCGGCATGCCAGTTGTCGGCGCGCAATCCACCGACGACACGTGACGTGTCGGAGACTCCAACGCTCAGTTCGCCGAACACGCCGGAATTCCTGAAGGCGGCATCCTGCACACGCGTCTTAGATTCATATGGGGTCATGTTCTGGTTCATGGTCGAACGCAGCGTGTGCTTGTTTACCTGATGATCCATGCCTAGCTTCAATTGCATCGCGTCACCAGGCACCAGCGTCACCACCGCACGCGCACCATCAGTGGTGCGATCCGGATTGGACACAGCCGGGTTCGGCATCATCATCGACGCGGCGAAGGTACGCAGCGAATAGTTGTCCATCACGTGATCGATATAGTTGTGATAGAGCTGCGCTTCGACCCCGTCCAGCAAGCCGCCCATGTTCCGCTTGTCGAACTTCAATCCGAGGTTGTCGCGCGCGAACTTGGCACCATCCATGGCGCGGTCGGCATAGGCGGCTTTGCCATCGCTCTTGGCGGCGCTCAGCTCAAGACGTATATCGTCGCTCGGCGTCCAGCCCAGCGCGGCATTGGCGCTCCAGCGTGTATAGGCAGAATGCACGGCTGCGCCGTTGCCGTCCTGGTAGTCATTCGCGTCGCTGCGGGTATAGATGCCCTGCACATAGTGATCCTGGCTGCCCCCTTTCACATCCAGCATCTGGTCGTTGCGCCCGTAACTGCCGAGCATCAGCGAACCGTCTGCGTGTATGCCGGACTGTTGCGCGCGGTCGATATTGCGCTCGAACAGAACGGTGCCGGCCGAGTTGCCCGGCCCGTACAGAACGGTCTGCGGCCCCTTCAACACAGTGATGCTGTCGTAAGCAGCGGGGAACACATAGGCGGTGGGCGGGTCCATACGCATACCGCAGCCGCCGAGGATGTTCTCACCGTCGAGCAGGATGTTGAGGCGTGAACCGGCCATGCCGCGCAGCACCGGATCACCGTCCGTACCGCCTTTGCGGATCACCGAGAAACCGGGGATGGTCTTGAGATAATCGGCGCCGTCATGCGCCGGCACCGGCTGGCGCGGCTTCTTCGGATCGGTCTTCACGGTCAGCGGTGCGCTGCTCTGCGGCGCGGTCACCACCACTTCATCCAGTGCCTCGTCTGCTGCCAATGCAGGGTTGCTCAAAGCCAGTACGACACTTGCCGCGATCATCTTCAACTTCATCTCATCTCCTCCGGTTTTTAAAATCCAACTGGAAAAGATTGTAAGGAAAGTGCAGTGCGCAACCCTGCGTCATTTTGTCGCACGCCCGCAACCACGGGCTTCCGGTAGAATCCGCGCCATGCATGCTTCCCTGCTCGCCTCCCAAACCGGACACTCGCACCTGCGCCGACTTTTCATGTTGCGCAACTGGGCCATCCTCGCGCAACTGACCACGTTGCTGCTGGTGCACCGCTTCCTCAGCACGGATTTCGCCTGGCTGCCGATGCTGACCACCATCGCGACACTGGCACTGGCGAACGGCTTCACCTGGTGGCGACTATCACGCGACTATCCGGTGAGCCATCTGGAACTGTTCGTGCAACTGGCGCTGGACGTGACCATCCTCAGCGTATTGCTCTATTACGCGGGCGGCTCCACCAATCCCTTCATCTCGCTTTATCTGCTGCCGCTGGTGCTGGCCGCAGCCATCCTGCCGCGCCGCTACACCTGGGGCATGGCGGCACTGACGCTGGCCTGCTACAGCATGCTGATGGTGTGGTATGTACCGTTGCCAACGGGCGATGCCCATGCGCAACACGGGCCAGCCATGACACAGATCGCCCCTGATCAGCACGCCGGACATGACGACCCTGACTTCTGTCGCACCGAATCCACCCCCACCGCCCCACCCGAAGCCTCGCCGCTGGGCGATGCCTTCAACACCCACGTGCTCGGCATGTGGCTGGGCTTCCTCATCAGCGCGGCGGTGATCGCCTATTTCGCGGTCGAGATGGCAGCAGCGGTGCGATTGCGCGATGCCCAGCTCAACCGCGTGCGCGAAGAGACGCTGCGCAACGAGCGCATCGTCGCGCTCGGCACGCTGGCCGCCAGTGCCGCGCACGAGATGGGCACACCGCTGTCCACCATGGCGGTGGTGATCGGCGAGATGCGGGATGAATGTGAGAATCCGGAGCAGAAAGAGAACCTGAGTCTGCTCGACGATCAGGTGAAGAATTGCAAGCGCATCCTCGACACATTGATCCGTCATGCACAGGAGACACCGGATGAGATGGATGTGGCAACGTTCCTGCAAGAAGTGCTGGACGAATGGCAGTTGCTGCGCCCCACCGTGCAATACCGTTATCAGGTCGATGGTGTGCAGCCCGCTCCGCTACTAAGTGCCGATCCGGCATTGCGCGCCGCCTTGCTGAACCTGCTCAACAACGCCGCCGATGCCTCGCCGGACGAGATGGAAGTATTGCTGCATTGGAACGATGCACAAACCGTACTGGAGATTCGCGACCACGGCCCCGGTCTCACACCGGAAGCTGCCGCGCGCGCCGGTGCCGCCTTCTTCACCACTAAGGAAGAAGGTCGCGGACTCGGACTGTTCCTCGCCAACGCCACGCTGGAACGGCTGGGCGGAAGCGTGCAATTGTCCAACCGTGAAGGCGGCGGTGCCACCACCGAAGTCGTTCTACCCCGCAGCAAGGAAAGCGCATGAGCGACCTGCCAACCCTGTTGCTGGTGGATGATGATGACACGTTCAGAAGCGTGTTGAGGCGCGCTTTGGAGAAACGCGGTTACGCGGTGAGCGATGCGAACAGTGTGGAAAGTGCGCTGCCGCTGGCGGAAGAGAATCCGCCGGAATTCGCGGTGATCGATCTCAAGATGCACGGTGCTTCAGGACTGGTGCTGGTACAGCGCTTGCACGAACTGGACCCCAACACGCGCATCGTCATGCTCACCGGTTACGCCAGCATCGCCACTGCGGTGGAAGCGATCAAACTGGGGGCGACGCAATATCTTTCCAAACCCGCCAACGCCGACGAGATCGTGGCGGCTTTCTGCCATAGCGCCGATCCGGACAAAGCGGTGGAAGCCCAACCCGCCACCGTCGATCGCCTGGAATGGGAACACATCAACCGCGTGTTACTGGAACAGAACGGCAACATCTCCGCCACTGCCCGCTTGCTCAACATGCACCGCCGCACCTTACAGCGCAAGCTGGCGAAACGGCACGTGGTGGATTAAAAGACGCGCCGTGGCTCAGAGCGAGCTGACGAACTGTATCGCCTGCTCGGACTGCTCGGCTGCTTGCGCAGCGATCTCATCAGCCTGATCAGGATCGATACCCAAAGCCGCCCATTCTTCATCGGTGACTTGATTACCGACAAATTCGCGCAGCCCCATAGGCGGGATCAGTTTTTCGGTGATATTGATGATGCGTGCCAGCGGCAGCCCAGCCGCGCCCTCGGGCGCATCGGGCTTGTGGTGATAGCGAATCACGGCGACCAGCTCTTCCGGCAGGTTCCAGTATTTGGCCAGTTCGGCACCCAGCTCGTCATGCGTCGCTTCCAGCAGCTCGCCTTCGATCTCGATAGACGGGCGATCCGGTTCGATGGCGATACGCATATGCAGGTCATCGCTGCGCTTTTCATCCAGATGCGCCAGCGCCAGATAGCCGATGTCGTGCAACATGCCGGCAAGGAAGATGAGATCGTCCTGCGGGCGCGATTTATACGGCATGGCGCGCACCACCGGCAGCATGGCGAACGCGACGCTCAGGTTGTGCAGCCAGAGTTCCTGTGGATCGAAACGTCCGATGGATTTGCTCACCAGCGACATCACGGCAATACCCGTTGCCACCGACTTGACCCGATTGAGGCCGAGCAACATGGCGGCATCCTTGACCGATGTTGCCTTGCGCGAAGCGCCCAGCAGCGGCGAATTCGACAGGCCGATGATCTTGGCCGAGATCAAGGGATCTTGCGAGATCAGCAACATCATTTGCTGTTCCCCTTCATCGCTATCCAAATTCAGGGACATGAGTTTTTGCGCGATGACAGGCATGGCCGGAAGCGAGTCCAGATGGCGTATGCCTTGTCGCAGATCAACTGATCTGCTCATTTCCTGTGTGAAATCCAGGGTAGGGGAGTTGTCGTCTGTCATAGTGGTGAGGAGGATACGTGCAGACGCACTGCAACTCAAGCTCGTCGGCGTAGCCAGCAATATTCTGGCTGGCATGGCACTGTATAATCCGCGCCTCTTTTGGTCATGATCGATATGCGAATCCCCATCTTTCTGCTGTGCCTGCTGTCCGGCTGGTTCAATTCTGCCCTGGCGTTCCCCCCTTCCCCTACTTTGGCGGCGAAGCACTACGCGCTGTACGACGCCAGTAGCGGACAGATGCTGGTGACCGAAGCTGCAGATGACCATATTGCACCCGACTCGCTGACCAAACTGATGACCGCTTATGTGGTGTTCGGCGCGATCAAACGCGGCGAACTGTTGCTCACCCAACGCCTGACCCCCACGCCCTATGCACTGCGATTGCAGAACGAAGAGACGCGCATGTTTCTGGAAGCAGGCAAAGAGGTGACTGTTGAAGTGCTGTTGCGCGGGCTGATCGTGCAATCGGCCAATGATGCCGCACGGGTACTGGCGGAAGGTGTCGCCAACCACGAGATCGCATTCGCCGACCACATGAACACCGAAGCACAACGGCTGGGGCTGCGCGACACACATTTCACCAATGCCACCGGCGAGGCCGATGCACAGCATTACAGCAGCGCGCATGATCTGGTGCTGATCGCGGCAGCCCTGGTGCGCGACTTCCCGGAGTTCTACAACCTGTATGCCTTGCGCGAATACAGCTACAACGGCATCAACCAGTTCAACCGCAATCGCCTGCTGTGGCTGGACCCGCACGTGGACGGCATGCAGACCGCCTACAGCGAGGAGACCGGTTTTTCGCTGGCCGCTTCCGCCTTGCGTGAGCCGCGCCGTCTGATCGCCGTGGTGATCGGTGCAAACAAAGAGAATCTGCGCACCACCGAAACGCAGCGCCTGCTGAACCACGGTTTTCGTCAATATGAGTCTTTGCCGTTGTACCGGAAACAGCAAGCAGTAAGCGGCATGCACGTATGGAAAGGCACCGTCGATCAACTCGCCATCGGCTTCCGCGAAGATCGCTATGTCACCATCCCCGCCGGACAACGCGAACAGTTGAGCGCACAATTGGAGACCAAGCAGCCGCTACTCGCACCGGTAAATGCCGGGCAACAGGTCGGCACACTACACCTGTCGCTGAACGGCCAGCCTTATCTCGATCTGCCAGTGGTGGCTTTGCAGACCGTACCGCTGGCCAACGTGTTCTCGCGCGGAGTGGATGCGATAAAATTGTTGTTCCAATAGGAGACGACGATGAACGTGTATCTGAACGGGGCTTTCATGCCCATCGAAGAAGCCAAAGTGCCGGTGCTGGACCGCGGCTTCCTGTTCGGTGACGGCGTGTATGAAGTCATCCCGGTCTATGCGCGCAATGCCTTCCGCATGCGCGATCACCTGCAGCGTCTGCAACACAGTCTGGACGGTATCCGCCTGCCCAACCCGCACAGCGAGGAAGAATGGGAAGCCATTCTGGATGTGCTGATCGCGCAACTGCCGCTGGACGACCACTATCTCTACCTGCATATCACGCGCGGCGTCGCCAAGCGCGACCATCCTTTCCCGAACCCACCGGTACCGCCCACTGTGTTTGTGATGAGCAGCCCGCTGTCGCATCCCTCTGCCGAAACCATCGCAAGCGGCGTCGCCTGCATCACAGTGCAAGACAACCGCTGGCTGCGTTGCGACATCAAAGCCATCTCGCTGTTACCCAATGTATTGATGCGACAAGCCTCGATCGACGCCGGTTGTGGCGAAGCCATCCTGATCCGTGACGACAGCTTCATGACCGAAGGCTCAGCCAGCAACATCTTCATGGTGAAGGATGACGTGCTGTTCGCGCCCCCGAAAGACCATCTGATGTTGCCTGGCATCACCTACGATGTGATCCTCGAACTCGCTGCTGCCCACGGCATCAAGGCCGAGATACGCAAGATCATGAAAGAAGAATTATTTAGCGCGGACGAACTGATACTCACCTCCTCCACCCGCGAGGTGATGCCCATCACCTCGCTGGATGGACAAGCCATCGGCAGTGGAAAACCCGGCGCGATGTTCGCGCAACTGTATCCGCTGTATCAAACATTCAAAAAGGAAATCATGTGCAAATGATCGACCCCAAAGACTCCCTTATAGACTTCCCCTGCGACTTCCCTATCAAGGTATTCGGTGTCGCACAACAAGACTTCGCACAGGCGGTAGCCGAAGCCGTGCAGCTGCACGCACCGGATTTCAACGCAGCGAACATCGAGATGCGAGCCAGCAGTGGCGCGAAATATCTGAGCCTGACTTGCACGGTACACGTCACCTCGCGCGAGCAGCTCGACAACATCTATCGCGCACTCAGTGGCCACCCGATGGTGAAGATGGTGCTATGACACCTCCCATCCACATCCGCGCCATGGGCATGGTCGACTATGAACCGACATGGCGTGCCATGCAGCAGTTCACCAGTGAACGTAACGCGGAAACCGTGGATGAGATATGGCTGGTGCAACATCCACCGACCTATACGCAGGGGCAAGCCGGCAAACCCGAACACTTGCTCAACCCGACATCCATACCAGTCGTGAAGATCGACCGTGGCGGACAGATCACCTACCACGGCCCAGGTCAGATCGTGATCTATCTATTACTCGACCTGCGCCGTTGGAAGATCAACGTGCACGATCTGGTGCGCCTGATCGAACAGGCCGTGATCGACCTGCTGGCGGAACATGGTGTGCAAGCAGAAGGGCGGGTCGATGCGCCCGGTGTGTATGTGAACGATGCCAAGATCGCCGCGCTGGGTTTGAAGATCAAAAAAGGCTGCTGCTATCACGGGCTGTCGTTCAATGTGGATATGGACCTGACGCCGTTCAACAACATCAATCCCTGCGGCTATCAAGGACTGCGTGTGACGCAATGTGTGGCACAGGGTATCGCCCCTGAGTTTGAAGCGCTACAGGCTGAACTGACGCAGAATCTGGTACATGGTTTGCAGCAACACCTGCTTCAAAAAGGATCAGCTCTCGCTGCTTGAGATCACCGCTTCCGGGGGCGGTGCCAGCACAGTGACCGTCACACGACGGTTGCGGGCGCGGCCTTCGGAAGTGTCGTTTGATGCCACCGGATCATTGTCCGCATGGCCGATGGCTTTGAGACGTTCAGTAGACAAACCTTGTTCGACGAACAGACGCACCACGCTACTGGCACGGGCGGATGACAACTCCCAATTGGATGGGAACTGCATGGTCGCAATCGGCAGATTGTCGGTATAGCCTTCGACCTCCACCGGCATATCTTCCGCGGCCAATATCTTGGCGACATCCGTCAAAGTCCCGACCGCCTCCGCTTGCAATGCGGCATCACCCGGCAGGAATAGCATGCTGGCGTTGATGTCCAGCGTGACACCGCGCTCGGTTTGGGTCACGCTCATCGCACCCTTGTTGACGAAGCTCGCCAGCTTGCTGTTGAGCGCTTCGCTCAGGCGTTTCATGCGTTCCTGTTGCTTGATGTATTTTTCTGCCAGACGGGCATTGCGACGTTCGATCAGCGCTTTGAAATACATTTCCTCTTCGCTCATGCCGGTGCCCATATCGCCGCTACCCGCCTTGGTGCCGAAGGCTTTGGTCATGGAACCGCTGAACACCTTGTACTTGCCTTCGTTGACCGAAGAGATGCCGTACATCACCACAAAGAACGCGAACAGCAGGGTGATGAAGTCGGCGTAGGAGACCATCCATCGATCATGATTGTCCGGCCCCTGTCTTTTCGCACGGCGTGCCATTTCAACCCAGATAACCCCGGAGTTTGTTCTCGATGTAATGCGGATTCTCCGCATTGGCGATCATGCACAGTCCGTCGATCACCATCTCGCGTTTATTGACTTCACGCTGGATGAGTATCTTGAGTTTGCCCGAGATAGGCAGGAACACCAGATTGGCGAATCCCACACCATAGATGGTGGCGATGAACGCGACCGCGATACCGGCACCCAGCTTGGAAGGCTCGCCCAAACTTTGCATCACGTGCACCAGTCCCAGCACCGCGCCCAGGATACCGATGGTGGGCGAATAACCGGCTGCCGCCTCCCATACACGCGCACTCTGCCAGTGCAGGGTCTCGTAAGTATTCAGATCGATCTCCAGCACTTCGCGCACTTTTTCCGCACTGTGACCATCCACCAACAGTTGCAGTCCTTTCTGCACGAAGGGATCGTTCACGGTCTTGATCTGACTTTCCAGGGAGAGGATGCCGTCTTTGCGGGCTGCATTGCCCCAGGCAGTGAGGCGATAGGTCAATTGCTGTGCTTCTGTTCTGGGTGTGACGAACACCCACTTGGCCATCTTGACGCCGTTCAGGAATATCTTCAGCGGATGCTGCACCATCACCGCGCCCATCGTACCGCCGAACACGATGAGGAAGGCTGCCAACTGCAGCAACACATCGATCTCACCGCCCTCGAGGAACTGGCCGCCCAAAATACCGGCGACGGCGACAACCAGTCCGAACAGGCTGAGTATGTCCATCAGTGTCCCCGTAAAGTAGTACGCAAGCGCGCCACGGCTTGGCTATGCAATTGGCACACGCGGGATTCCGAGACACCCATCACTTCGCCGATCTCTCGCAAATTCATTTCCTGCTCGTAGTGCATACCCATCAATAGTTTTTCTCGCTCCGGTAGGCGTTCGATGGCCTGCATCAAGGCCGAACGGAAACGCTCGTCCTGCAACAACTCCAGTGGATTGGCCTCGGTGCTGTAATCGTGGCGATCAAAGAAGCTCTCGTCGTCTTCATTATGAAAATCTTCGTAGTAGACCAGTTGTGCACCACGCGCTTCCTGCAGCAACTGCTGGTACTCTGACAAGCCGACACCCAACTCCTGCGCGATCTCGGTCTCGGTGGGTGCTCGTCCCAGTTTCTGTTGCAACTTGCTGATGGCGTTCTCGATGCGGCGCGTATCGCGGCGCATGCTGCGCGGCAACCAGTCTGCCCCGCGCAATTCGTCCAGCATCGCACCGCGGATACGCTGTGCCGCATAGGTCTCGAATTGGGCACCGCGCAATTCGTCGTAGCGGCTGGCGGCATCCAGCAGACCGATCATGCCCGCCTGGATCAGATCATCCACATCCACACTGCCCGGCAGCTTGAGCATCATATGGTGAGCGATACGTTTCACCAATGCCGCATGTTCCTGCAGGCATTGGTTCTTATCGGTCAGTCCATTGGGCGTGTACATTTTCTTTATTCTTCCAATCTTGCCGGCAGTGGACTTTGCCTGGCGCGTTACCGGCGCCTCGGCGACGGCAACGGGGCTCATGTCAGCGCTGCCATTCCGCCGGCATGCGCACGCATACCGTTATTGGCACGCGGCTGCGACATGCGCATCAGCCTTTGCATGACACTGCTCAAACGGTCCTGTACATGCTCGCTGACGCTTGGTGCTCGTAACAGTCCTTGCGCGATCTCGCGCATCGCCATCGACGATGCGGCAGAGGGGAAAGCTTCCACTACCGGACGGCACAATTGTGTCGCACGTTTCAGCTTTTCATCAACTGGAATATAGCCCAGATACGAAAGACTTACCTGCAAATGATGTCGCGCGACCTTTTCCATATTGTCGAACACCGCCAGCGCCTCGCGTTCACTGCCGACGCGGTTGACCACGATATCGAAGGCTTGGCGACCGTTGTGCATCGCCATCTTCTTCAGCAAGGCATAACTGTCGGTGATGCCGCTGGCAGTGGCGTTCAGCACCAGCAGCAAGGGTTCGTCGCCGGACAGACTGGCGCAGACGGAATTCCCGTCGCGCGCTGCATCCACCAGCACCACATCGCGACCGACCGCCGCACCCAACAGGGATTCCAGCAGACGTTCCCGCTCGGCCTCGCTCATCTTGGGCAGCGACTGCATCGCGCGCGCCACCGGCAACACACCGGGACCGGCCATGCCTTGCAGCAGCACGTCCTGCCAACTCTTGTCGCCGCGTGCCGCATGCAACAGATCGAAACGCGGACGCAGTGCCAGCGTGTTGGCTACATTGTCGTGGGAAAGATTCTCATCCAGCACCAGCACGTCCTTGCCGGAATGGGCGAACACCGCGGCCAGATTGGTGACGATGCTGGTCGCGCCCAGTCCGTCGCGTGCCCCCAGCACGGTGATCACCTGCGCATTGCCCCGCGCCAGCAGCTTGCGCAGACCCGCGGCCTGATCGCCGAAGCCGAAATTTTGAGTCTTAGTGCGCATATTCCCTCCCCGCGGCTACACCGCTGGTCAGTCCGGCCATGAAGGCCGGGAAATCCATCTCCGGCAGAGCGAAGTTAGATGCCTTGCCGACGTCTTTGAAAGTGCGATGCAACAGATAGTCCAGCTTCACTTCGTGCAAGTCTTCCGGCACGCGCTGACCACTGGCGATGTAATGCATGGCCAGCTTGTGGCGCGCCACCACATCCAACACCGTGCCCAGCGTGACTGCTTCGTCCAGTTTGGTCGGAATGCAACCGATCACACCGGGACCGCCGTACATCTTCACCACATCATCCAGCGTACCGCCAGCGCTGGTGGCGTTCAGTAACAGCAAACGGTCGATACCGGCTTCGTCGAACATGCGGGTCTGCTCGGCCACGCGGCTGTCGCGCTGGCCGACGCCCATGGTGTCGATGAGTACCAGATGCTTGTGCTTGAGGCCGGACAGGGTGAGTTTCAAATCATTGGCATCGCGCACGGCATGCACCGTCACGCCGAGGATCTTGGCGTAGATGCGCAGTTGCTCGTAAGCGCCGACACGGTAGCTGTCGGTGGTGACCAGTGCCACCTTGTCAGCGCCATAGCGCACCACAGCGCGTGCCGCCAGCTTCGCAGTCGTCGTCGTCTTACCCACACCGGTAGGGCCGACCAGCGCATACACGCCACCGCGCGTCACCACATCGTCCTGCACGCCGGCCACGCGCAGATTGTGCGCGAGGATACGTTTGACCCAGTTCAGATCGGCATTGGCTGGCATCTTGTCCAGCAGGCGGCGCGACAAGGCGGGGCTGAAGCCGACGTTGACCATATCGCGCATCAGACCGGAGCGCTTCGGGTCTTGCTGCTGGATGTTGCCCCACGCCAGCGTGGCCATCTGCTCCTGCATCTGCTTGTGCATGGATTTCAGTTCGCTCAACAGACGCTGCTGCTCGGCAGGTTCTTCTGCAGCTTGGACGGCAACAGGTGCCGGTATCACCGCGCGTTGTGTTTCAGCTGCGAGGATCTTTGCACCCAGCGTGGAAGCCTGATTCTGTGCCCGGTCGGACAGACCGGGGCGCGCTTCGATACGTTTGTCGACACGTGGCTTGGATGAAGCGCGGGATTCGACCACGCGCGTCTCGTTCAGATGTGCCAGTTCACTGCCCAGGATGGCGACGATCTCGACCCCTTCGGCCACTTTGCGATTGGACAAGATGACTGCGTCCTCACCCAATTCGATGCGTACCAGTTTCAGGGCCTCGCGTGAGCTGCCTGCGATGAATTTTCTTGCGTTCATGCTCTACCTCCTACCATGGCTGTCACCCGGATCGTTTTGAAGCCGGGCACTTCTTCTTGTGAAATCACTTTGAGTTGCGGTATTGCGCGTTTCAGGAAGCGCGACAACAGATCGCGCAAGCCGCCGGGCACCAACAACACGGTGGGCAGACCCAATCGCTCTTGTGCTTCTGCGGCAGCACGTGCTTCGTTCAACAAGGTATTGGCCAGCCCCGGCTCGATGGCGGAGCCGCCTGCCTGCAATGCCTGGCCGAGTACATATTCCAGTTCCTTGTCCATACCGATGACCTGCAGTTCCTGCGACGATGGGTAGTATTGCTGCACGATGGAAGCGCCCAGCCCGATGCGCACCAGCGAGGTGAGCACCGTGGCATCCTGTGTCTTCGGTGCATGTTCGGCCAAGGTTTCGAGGATGGTGCGCATGTCGCGGATATGCATGCCTTCGTCGAGCAAGTTCTGCAACACCTTCTGCACCGTGGTGAACGGCAGCAGGTTGGGGATCAGGTCTTCGGTCAGCTTGGGCGCGATCTTGCCCAGATGGTCGAGCAACTGTTGTAATTCCTGACGTCCCAACAGTTCGGCGGCGTAGGTCTGGATCAGGTGGCTCATGTGTGTCGCCACCACGGTGCCGGCATCCACCACGGTGTAGCCCAGAGCCTGTGCCTGGTCGCGCAGGTTCTGTTCGATCCAGATCGCGGGCAGGCCGAATGCGGGATCCTTGGTCGGCGTGCCCGGCAATGTGCCGCTCACGTTGCCGGGATTGATCGCCAGCAGCTGTTGCGCATAAGCCTCGCCACTACCGATCTCGGCGCCTTTGAGTGTGATGCGATAGCTGTTGGGTGACAGGTCGAGGTTGTCACGGATATGCACAGGCGGCGGCAAAAATCCCATATCCTGCGTGAATTTTTTACGGATACCTTTGATACGGCGCAGCAGGTCACCATCCTGTGCCTTGTCCACCAGCGCGATCAGGCGATAGCCCACTTCCAGTCCCAGCACGTCCACTTGCGACACGTCTTCCCAACTGGCTTCTGCCGCTTCCGGGATCGCGACCTCTTGTGTCTCCACTTCTTGCTCTTTGACTTGGGCGCGTTGCGCCACTTGCATCAGATAGTAGGCGAACCAGCCCATCGCACCGGCCAGCATCAAAAATGCGAAGTGCGGCATGCCGGGGATCATGCCCAGCATGCCGATGATGGCGGCGGTCAACACGATGACATGCGGATTGGAAACCAATTGATGGCTCAGTTGCTGGCCGATGTTCTGTTCGGACGCGACACGGCTCACCACCATACCGGCGGCGGTGGAGATGACCAATGCGGGGATCTGCGCCACCAGACCGTCACCGATGGTGAGCAGGGTGTAGTTCTTGGTGGCGGTCGCCAGATCCAGATCATGTTGCAGCATGCCGACCACAAGACCGCCGATCACGTTGATCAGCATGATCATGATGCCGGCCACTGCATCACCGCGCACGAACTTGGATGCACCGTCCATGGCACCGTAGAACTCGGCTTCCTGCGCCACTTCGCTACGGCGTTTGCGCGCCACATCCTCGCCGATCAGGCCGGCATTCAGGTCGGCATCGATCGCCATCTGCTTGCCCGGCATGGCATCCAAAGTGAAGCGCGCGCCGACTTCGGCGATACGCCCCGCACCCTTGGTGATGACCACGAAGTTGATGATGACCAGGATGATGAACACCACCAGACCGACGGTGTAATTACCTCCGACCAGGAAGTGGCCGAATGATTCGATGACCTTGCCGGCAGCCGCTGGGCCGGTGTGGCCTTCCAGCAACACCACGCGGGTGGAAGCGACGTTGAGCGACAGACGCAACAGTGTGGAGATCAACAGCACTGCCGGGAACACCGCAAAATCCAGCGGCTTGGTGGTATTCATCGCCACCAGCAACACCATGATGGCCAGCGCGATGTTGAAGGTGAACAGGATGTCGAGCAGGAACGGCGGCAGCGGCAGCACCATCATCGACAGGATCATCACGATGAGTAATGGCCCCGCCAGTCCGCGCATGCCGGTACTGAGCAGTGAACCCTTGAGTGTATTGATGATGTCGTTCATGTCACGCCTCGTTGTGCTATCCGTTTCGCCGCCCCGCCAAAGGGGGGCACGGCTCATACGTATTATCTGGAGGACGCGTCAAATCAAAGGTGGGAATAGAAGGGGAATTGTGCGGCTATTGTGCGCAGTGCCCGAACCTGGCATCAATCCGCCCCGGCTTCAGCTTGCTGGGTGGTCAGCGGATCGAGCGCTTTAGGAACGGGCAACTCGCCCGGCACCACCGGCTTGGCACCGCCCTGCTTCTTGTAGCGGCGCAGTTGGTAGACATAGGCCAGCACTTCAGCGACAGCGGTGTACAAGGCCTCCGGTATGGGGGCGCCAAGTTCGCTATGTTTGTGCAATGCGCGCGCCAGCGGCGGCGCTTCGAGGATGGGCACGTTATGCTCTTTGGCGATCTCTTTGATCTTGGCCGCCAGCAGATGTGAACCCTTGGCGACCACGATAGGCGCGCGCATCTTGTCTTCACTGTATTTAAGCGCTACAGAGTAGTGGGTAGGGTTGGTCACCACCACATCGGCGGTCGGGATCTCGGACATCATGCGGCGGCGGGCGATCTCGCGCTGCATGCTGCGGATACGTCCTTTGACCTGCGGATCGCCTTCCGTCTCTTTGGACTCGCGGCGCACTTCTTCCTTGGTCATCTTCAATTTCTTGGTGTGTTCGTACAATTGGAACGGCACGTCGATGATCACGATCAACAGCATGCCCGCCACGATGGCAGCGTAGCTCCACCAGATCATATTGTTCAAATGCGGAATGGAACTCACCACCGGCTCGCTCACCAGCTGCAGCACTTCATCACGATTGCTCCATACCACCCATGCGCCGATTCCGCCCACCAAGGAGGCCTTGCCCAGTGCCTTGAGTAGTTCGATGGCGCTGTTTGCCGAGAACATACGTTTGATGCCGCTGAACGGATTGAGCTTGCTGAACTTCGGCTGCAAAGCCTTGGTGGAGAACAGCCAGCCGCTCATCAGCATGGGAGAGAATAGCGCGACCAGCACCAACAAGCCGAGGAACGGTACAAAGACGAGCGTGATATCCATGAACAGATCACGCAGTCTCGGCAGCATCAGTTCGATGTTAAAGGCGAGCGCGCGATCCAGCGTCAGACCGTTATGGAACAAGCGCAACATGCCCTGCCCCAGCATCTCGCCCATCATCCACAATCCTGCACCACTGGCCACCAAACCCATAAAGGTGGATAGCTCGCGCGAGCGCGCAACCTGCCCGTCCTCGCGCGCCTTGTCTAATTTGCGTTGCGAGGGCGATTCTGTTTTTTCGAGATCGCTGTCCTGATCGGCCATGTCGTCCGTCCTGTATCGGTGCGGCGATTATGGTCGGGGTTCGCGCGAAGCAAGCGTGCGAATTGAGGGCGTTTTTCAGTCCTATTGCCCAGATTACCGTGCACCTGCCCGGCATAAGATGGCATCATTGCGGCAGGCACCTCAAGCAGTCATAGAAGTGGCCGATAATGATATTCAAGACATATCGCATCAGGGGGAAGCATGAAAAGAGATATCACACCGACCTCGGTCGAGCGAGTGATGCGGGATGACGATTTCATCGTCTCCATGACAGATCTAAAAGGTCGCATCACTTACGGCAACCGTATCTTCATCGAATTCTCGGGATACAGCGAAGAGGAACTGCTGGGCACCCAGCACAACATCATCCGCCATCCGGATATGCCGCGTGCCGTGTTCCAGTTGCTGTGGGACAAGATCCAGAAGAAAGAAGAATGCTTCGCTTATGTGAAGAACATGTCCAAGGATGGCGGTTTTTACTGGGTATTCACCAATGTGACCCCGACCTTCGATTCTTCCGGCAACATCAGCGGATATTTCTCGGTACGACGCAAACCCAAGCGCAGCGGCATCGACGCGGTGACGCCGCTGTATGCCGCCATGCTGGAGGCAGAACGCAAGGCCGGCCCGGCCAATGCCATCGCCGCCTCCACCAAGATCCTGGTGGATCTCCTGAACGATAAAGGAATGAGCTATGACGAACTGGTCCTTGCAATCTAGGTTCTCCGCCCTGCTGTGGGCATTCTCCTTCGGTACGCTGATCATCATCCTGACCAGTTTTGCGCGTCACGGTTTCGATGCGTTCATGATCACTTTCCTTGTGGTGGGTGTCGCCGTCTCGGCAATCGGCCAATGGCTGACCCGTCAGTGGCTGTCGCCGCTGAAGAAAGTCGAAGAGGTGGTGCATGCCGTCGCGGCAGGAAAGTTCAATTCGCGTGTCACGGGCATCGGCAAGGCCCGCGACGAGATCAGCCTGCTGTGCTGGGATGTGAACGACATGCTGGACCAACTGGCCACCTTCTTCCGCGAACAGGAGACCAGCTTCCGCGCGAATCTGGCGGGCAACTTCGAACGCCAGGCTATGAGCGGCGGCGTGCATGGTGGATTCAAAAAAGGTCTGGCCAACCAGAACATCCTGCTGGAGGGCATGGCCGAACAGAAACGCAGCGCTATGCGCACCCATATGTTGTCGCGCGCGCACCATCTGAACACCGATAATCTACTGAAGAATCTGGTCTCCAACCAGAACGACCTGAAGACCATCACCGACAACATGGAAGACTTGGCCCGCCTCTCACGCCGTACGCGCACGGATGCGGAAGAGAGTCGTGAATCGGTCAAGGATGTGGTGCAACGTCTGTCGGGCATCGTGGCACGTGTGAACCATGCCAACGAAGCGATCACCAATCTGAACGCGCGCAGCAGTGAGATCACCAAAGCTGTTGGCTTGATCACATCCATCGCCGATCAGACCAACCTGCTCGCGCTGAATGCAGCCATCGAAGCGGCGCGCGCAGGCGAAGCCGGACGCGGATTTGCCGTGGTGGCGGACGAGGTGCGCAAACTGGCCGAGAACACCAAAAATGCTTCCGAATCCATCGGACGCATCATGCTGATGCTGCAAAGTGAATCGGCCAAGATGCTGACCGACTCGCAGGAGATGCACGAGATCGCCAATTCTTCACAGAGCGTCATCAGCAAGCTGGAACACAAGTTCGGCCAATTCTATGAATCCGCTGTCACCTCATTGTCCAGCGCCCGCTACGCTCAGGATCTGAGCTTCGCCTCACTGGTGAAGGTCGACCACGTCATCTACAAACAGCGTGCCTATGTACTGGTCAATGATTGGAACAACGAGGAATACAAGACTGCGGTGGGCGTTGACCATCTGAACTGCCGCCTCGGCAAGTGGTATAGCGGCGCGGGCAAAGAAGTGTTCGGCGAGATGCCATCGTTCCGCAAGCTGGATGCACCGCATAGCAAGGTGCACGGATCGGTGCATCGCATGCTGACGCTGATGGAGATGAACTGGGCGCACGATGAAAGCCTGCAGGACCAGATCATGGATCAATTGAGGGTGGCGGAAGAAGCCAGTTTGGATGTGATGGCGGTGATCGACCAGATGGTTGCCGATAAACACCCGGATTTAGCCAAACACAACTGAGGCTAACGACTTGTTAGGCGGGTCGGTCTTTTGCCCCGCTTAACTTTCCCTACTGTGGATGATCGCCCGCTCGGCGATCTTTTCCAGCGACAGCACTTCATCCACGGCCCCCAGTTCAATCGCGGCACGCGGCATGCCGAACACCACACAGCTCTTTTCATCCTGCGCCAGATTGATGGCGCCTGCCTGCTTCATCTCCATCATGGCGGCTGCACCATCTTTTCCCATGCCAGTGAGCATCACCCCGACAGCTCGCGCCCCCAATACCTTGGCAGCGGATTTAAACAACACCTCCACCGAAGGACGGTGAAAGTTCACCGGAGGATCGTAGTTCAACGCTACACGATAGCCCGTTCCATACTTGGCGATCTGCAGATGCGCGCCACCAGGCGAAATATAAGCCGTTCCTCCGCTGATCTCTTCGTCCTGCTCGGCCACTTTGACTCGCAGCGCGCACAATCCATCCAGTCGGGCGGCAAATGAAGGCACGAAGCTCTCCGGCATGTGCTGAGTGATGAGGATGGGGGGGGCATCCACCGGCATCCGGGACAGGAACACGCGTAATGCCTCTGTCCCCCCGGTGGAGGAACCAACGACAATAAGTCGCCTGTCAAACATGCTTGGCCAGCTCGTAAACTGTCTGGCCGCGCAATTTAAAATAAGCCGCGGCATGATAGAAACTCTCCGAATGCCCTGCGAACAACAGGCCATGCGAATGCAGCAAGGGGGCGAACTTTTTCAGAATATCAAACTGGGTATCCTTGTCGAAATAGATCATCACATTTCGGCAAAAGATGCCATCCAACTTCTGCTGGATCGGGTATCTCGATTCGAGCAGATTGATTCGCTTGAACTCCATGCGACGCTGCAATTCCGGACGCACCTTGAAATACCCGGCACCATCCGGAATAAAGAATCTTTCCACCCGATCTGCACCGAGCTTTTGTACCGCATCGGCCTTGTAGCGCCCTATTCTTGCAGTCTCGAGCACATGGCTATCCAAATCGGAGGCGATGATGCGCACGGGATGTTCAAAACTGCCGAATGTCTCGGCGGCAGTGATAGCCATTGAATAAGCCTCTTCACCAGTCGAGCAGGCAGAACACCACAAATTTATCGTATGGGACTTGTCGAGCTGCAGCAGGAACTCGGACAACAGTTTGAAATGATGCGCCTCGCGAAAGAAAGACGTGAGATTGGTCGTCAAAGAATTGACGAAAGCTTCCCACTCATC
Organism: Gammaproteobacteria bacterium; assembly: GCA_018814405.1. Classification (GTDB taxonomy): domain Bacteria; phylum Pseudomonadota; class Gammaproteobacteria; order Burkholderiales; family Gallionellaceae; genus Sideroxyarcus. The sequence continues at coordinate 64,131 of JAHIZO010000004.1, read as the reverse complement.
CTCATGCCCTTTCTGCAGGAAAGCCAGATACTCGGCAAAGGTCTTGATCCCCGTTGCACGAAGTCTTCTGGCCAGACGGCTGTAAACCAGTTCCTGTTTGGTATCCGCCAACGCGATACCGGCATGACGATGGATCAGCGTGCGTATCTTTTGGAAATCCTGGTCGGTAAAGGAGAATTCACGATGCATATAGAGGTTGTAGCGAGTTCCGGTTCGATAGGGGCCAACCGGAACTCAGTGCACTGTCAGTTAGGCGAAGCACACAACAGACTATTGTCACCTTCTCCTGCAATAGCGATGCGCTCCAGGGCAGACAAGACAGCCATACTGTCCGCCTCCATCTTGCTCACCAATTCCATACCGCGCAATGGATTGCCGGAATGGAAAGCGGCCACAGCCTCTTTACCGCTATTGTGAAAGCCCTGATGCGGGGCAGCCACAGCCTGATAACCATCCAGTTTTGAAAAACAATCCTTGCCTTCACCTTCAAAATACCACTTACCCAAACGGCAAGCGGTATGGGATGCGAAGCTATCCGGCTGCCGATCGGAGATACCCATGAATACCTTGTAGATCTCGAACTTGTAGAGGATGTGATCGATCTTGGCGACCTCGACGAAACTGCGCAGCGCCGCCGCCGATATGGTGCCCTCCATGGTATGGGACAGATCCAGCAGGTGCTTCATGTTCTCCATCACTGTGCCGACATCCTTGCTGAACACCTGCGACTTCTCCGCCCATTCTTCCATCTGCGTCTTGGCATGATGGGTCTCGTCCTGGATCGCGGTGACGATTACCGATATCTCACTGGTCGCTTTGGCAGTACGCTCCGCCAACTTGCGCACTTCATCGGCCACTACCGCAAAGCCTCGTCCTTGCTCGCCGGCACGGGCGGCTTCGATCGCTGCATTCAGTGCCAGTAGATTGGTTTGGTCGGCGATCTCTTTGATCAGCTGCACGATGCTGCCGATCTGAGCCGCACGTTCCGTCAGACCTTGCACGTTCTTGGAGGTGCGCAGGGTATCGCCGGAAAGAGACTCCAAGCTGGATGCAATGTTAAGTACCGCTTCGCGGTTATTGACCGAGACAGTTGCCGCCTCAACAGCATGCTGCTTCTCTTCGCGCAAAGATGTGGCGGCTTCGACCTGGGAGGTTTGTAGCGCGATAAACGACTCTCCGAAGCCCTGCATGTTGGCGTAGATCTTGTCAGCCACTTCACATTTCTGCTTCGCCTGTTCCGCCTCTTTGCGATAGCCATCTCGCTGGCTCTCCAGCTTGGCCAGCTCTTCGCGCAGGCTGCTGATATCACGCTCCGTCTCTACCAGACGATTCTGTGCTGCTTGATAGTCCTGCTTCATTTTTCCGCCAAACATGACTTCCTCCAGAATTTATTATTGTTCTATAACAAGATCAAACCTTGAATACTTCCACAGACTGCCTGACCTCTCTTGATTTCACTTCCAACGCATTCGCCAGTTCAAGCAATCCTCTTGCTGCCCCGGCATTCTCTTCCGACATCTGCGATACGCGTTCGGTACTCTTGGCAAGTTCCGAAGCTGCAGAGTTCTGCTCTTCAAGGGCCCCAGCGATATCGTCGATCACACTGGCGACTTCGCCGAAGCTCTTCTGGATATGTTTGATCGAAGCCTGCGCGGTCTCGGCATCGCCGACCCCCTGCCGGGTGGTATTGACCACCTTGTCCATACCCGACAATGCATTCGCTGCCACTGCACCGATCTTGCCCGACATCTGGCTGATCTCGCTGGTCGCACCAGCTGTACGCTCGGCCAGTTTCCGCACTTCATCCGCCACCACAGCAAAACCTCGGCCCTGTTCGCCGGCTCGCGCAGCTTCGATCGCGGCATTCAATGCCAACAAGTTGGTCTGATCGGCGATCTCCTTGATCACTTTCACCACATCACTGATAAGCGATGCATCCTCACCGAGTCGCGAAACCTCGCCCGAGGCACTTTCAATCTCGCCCGCGATCTCCAGCTGCCGGATGTTTGTCTTCTCATCATCAACGGCGCCCTACATCAGGACCAAACCAAAGATCGCCATCGCCAGAAACATGATGAACGAAACTAACTCGAGCGCTATGAATTTGCCTTTCAAAGACAGGTTGGCAAACATTAATCCTCCTGGATTCTGCTATTGTTTTTTTTATCAACTGCCGCGCACGTCGCTCAGCAGTTCCTTGATATCCAAGATCAGCACGATATCGCCCTCGCTGGACATGGTGACGCCTGCCACACCTTTAGGACGGAAGGTATCCAATGACTTGATCACCACATCTTCATGGCCCACGAAACCATCTGCTGTGAGAATGAAGCTATTGCTACCGAACTGCATCAACACCCCGACCTCTGAACGCGCATTACTGCCCCAACCGATGAGCTGGGTAAGCGGCAGAACTGGCAACACCTCACCGCGAACGATCATGGTGGCCTTGCCGGAAACTTGTTGCAACGCATCCGGCGTGACCGGCAGGATCTCGCGCACCATGGACAGCGGCACGGCAAACGACTGGTCGCCAAGACGCAGCACCAGCACTGGCAGGATAGCCAAGGTCAGTGGCAGCGAGATGGAGAAGACCGAACCCTTGCCGACCTCGGACTGGATCTGGATGCTGCCGTTCAGTTTCTGGATGTTGGTCTTCACCACATCCATACCGACGCCGCGCCCTGACACACTGGATATCTCTTCTTTAGTGGAGAAACCGGGCAGGAAAACCAACTCCAGGCACTGGTTCTCATCCAGCGTATTGGCCACTTCATTGGTGATCAAGCCCTTTTCCACCGCCTTGTTGCGAATCACTTCTGGACGCATACCTTTGCCGTCATCGGTGATGGTGATCAGGATGTGGTCCCCTTCTTGGCGCGCTGCCAACTCGACCATGCTCTTTTCAGGCTTGCCTGCTGCCCGACGTTCCGCGATGGTTTCTACACCGTGATCGACCGCGTTGCGCACCAAGTGCACCAGCGGATCGTTCAAGTCTTCGATCATGGTCTTGTCCATCTCGGTCTCTTCACCGATCAACACCAGCTCGACATCCTTGCTCAGTGAACGCGCCAGATCGCGCGCCAAGCGGGGATATTTTTTGAACAGGCGGCCAATGGGCTGCATACGCGTCTTCATGACGGCATTCTGCAGATTCACAACCAGCATATCGAGTTGCGTCACCGACAGATCCAGCTCGCGCAGCGTTTCGCTATCACTTCTCCCTTGCAAGATATCTGAGCGCAAGTGAGTCAAACGGTTCTTGGTCAGACCGATCTCGCCGGACAGATTGAGCACCTGGTCCAAGCGCTCGGTATCCACGCGAATAGTGGTTTCTTTCGCTTCGGTGGCAGGCACATCGCCACCGCGCCGACCGACCGTGCTACCCGGAACGTCGGTAGAACGCCGACCGAATGCCTTGCGCGTGGATTCTTCTTCGTTGATAGCCTTCTTGACCGCTTCCGGATCGCGCTTGGCCCCGACTTGCTCGACGATGTCACTACCAACCAGCGCTTTATGCAAGGCCTCCCAATCTACGTTATCCGCTTCGATGGTCGGCAGGCTTGGTTTTTCTGCAGCGGGTGTATTTTCCGACTTGATGGCCGCCACAGCTTTGCCCTCCAGCGCATCCTTCAATGCGCTGATGATCTCTGCTGGCGCTGCCTGCGGTTGTTGATTCTGCTGCAATGCACTGAACATATGGCGCACTTCCGCCGTGGCGGCAAAGATCACATCCATCAGCTCGGCGCTGAGCGTCAGTTCCTTGTTGCGCAGCTTGTCGAACAGGTTCTCTGTCAGGTGACACAAGGTGACCAACTCACCCGCATTCAAGAATCCAGCGCCACCTTTGATGGTGTGGAAACCACGGAATATCTCGTTCAGCAATCCACTGTCATCAGGCGTTTTCTCAAGCTCCATCAACTTACTGTCCACATCGGACAGCATATCTCCCGCTTCCATCAGGAAATCACTCAGTAGATCTTCCATTCCGGCAAAGTCGTTCATGCTCTTCTCCTCAATCGAACACTCAGCACTGCGTACTCAGCATCCAGCACCGCTTAAAATCCCAAGCTTTCCAATAGATCGTCCACCTGATCCTGGCTGGTGACCACATCGTCTCTTCCCTTTGCATTGATCACCGGGCCATTCAACAGGCCTGAGTTCTCGGCACGTACCGCGGGTGGCGCGTTCTCCAGCAACAGTTCCACCAGTTGCTTCTCCATCTCTTGCGTCAACTGAATGATCTTTTTGATGACCTGCCCGGTCAGATCCTGGAAATCCTGCGCCATCATGATCTCCAGCAGATAGGCATTCACTTCCTTACCCTGCTTGGGCGTCTCATGCAGATGTGCGTGAGTCTGTGTGACCAGTTCCTTGAACTGCTGCACATCCAACTTCTTCTGAAACAGCAGATCCCATTGCGCAGCCAAACGTTGCGACTCATCGGATAGCTTGTCTACCAAAGGCTGTGCCGATTCTGTGGCGTTCAACACGCGCTCCGCCGCCTGCTGTGTCAGCGTCGCCACATAGTTGAGGCGATCACGGGCATCGGGGATGGTTGCAGTCGCCTTCTCGATCCCCTTATCCAAGCCAAGCTCACGCAAGGTGTCATGCAGTTTGCGCGCCATCTGGCCCACTTGATTGATGACCTTGGCAGGCTCTGCATCCGCATTCAGCTGGATCACTTTCGCCGGCGCTTTGGGTTCATCCGTATTGGCCGAAATGATGCTGTCGAACAGGGCTTCGAGATCGTCTGAATCATTATTTGCTGGATTTGCCATGGTTCACCTCACTTGTTCAGATGCGGATTAGCCGCAAATATCTTTTTCAATTTTTCGTCTAGCGTCGCTGCCGTGAAGGGCTTGACGACATACCCGGATGCACCTGCTTGCGCTGCCTCGATGATGTTTTCCTTCTTTGCTTCCGCTGTCACCATCAACACGGGCAGATGTTTGAGGGCCGCATCAGCACGGATCGCACGCAACAGTTCGATACCCGTCATGTTCGGCATATTCCAGTCCGACACGACGAATTCGAACTGGTCGCCGCGCAGTTTTTCCAGTGCATCGACACCGTCCTCAGCCTCTTGCACATTGACGAAACCCAGTTCTTTAAGGAGATTGCGCACGATGCGACGCATCGTGGAAAAATCATCCACCACCAGAAATTTTGTATTCTCTATACCCATCTCAATCTCCTTAATACAACTTCTTTACAGCTTGTTATGTCAGCAACGGTCTCAATGTCGACGACAACACCATCGAATCGAACTTGGGCACGTAATAATCCACACCCACGCGCTTACCCATGGCCCGATTGGCATCAGACGACAAAGATGAATGCATCACCACTGGTATGCCCTCGAAGCGCCTGTCGTTCTTGACGTACTGGGTCAATACATATCCGTCCATCGCGGGCATTTCGGCATCGGTCAAGATGACCTGTATCTGGTCGTGCAGGTCCTGTCCGCTGCTTTGGGCGGCATCTGCCATCGTGCGCAAGCGATCCCAAGCCTCTTGCCCATTGTTGGACTGGATGTGCTTTACACCCATACGATCCAGAACCTCGATGATCTTGCGTCGCGCCACCATGGAGTCGTCTGCGAAGAACACACACAGATCATGGCCGGACTCAATGCGCTCTACGTTGCCGACGATGGCTTCACCGAAGGCATTCGAGAGAATCTGTTCCACATCAAGGATCGATACCAAAGAGCCGTCATCAAGATTGGTAAGCGCCGTGATCAACGCATCCTTATCCGACAACATGCCCTCGGTCGGGCGCACCCTATCCCAGTCAACACGGATGATGCGATCCACATCCTTCACCATGAATCCGAGGATGTGGTTGTTATATTCAGCCACCATCATGGTCTGGTGCGGCTCTTCTTCCTGTATGCCCATGAACTTCGCCAGATTCAATACCGGCATCACGTGCCCGCGCAAACTGACAATACCGTCTACTCCCTGAGGCATATTGGGCGTGCGCGTGACCTTGCCTGCCTGTGACACTTCCTTCACTTTGAACACGTTGATGCCGAACTTTTCCTCTGTTCCCAGATTGAACAGCAGAATCTCCATCTTGTTGGTACCGGCCAGGCTCGTGCGGGCATCGATATGATCGAGCAGCCCATCGTTCTCACTGTTTGCCAGCATATCTTCGTTGTAAGCCATCTTGAACTCCCCCTTATCCCAACAGACGCGCTAGCGTCTGCGATAGTTTCTGCGGCTCGAACTTGGGCACATATTCATCCACGCCTACAGCCTTACCCAGCTGCTGATTGGAATTACTGGACAACGAAGAATGCATAAGCACCGGAATGCCGTTGAAGCGTTTATCCGCCTTGATCTTGCGCGTCAGCATATAGCCGTCCATCTCTGGCATCTCAACGTCCGTCAGGATCACCTGCACCATATCCTTCAGCGGGGTATTGGACGACTCCGCATAATCCGCCATGCGTGCCAGTTCCTCCCAAGCTTTCCGACCATTGATAGCCGAGATGGAATTGACACCCATCGCTTCCAGAGTGCGGGCGATCTGATTGCGGGCGACCGATGAGTCATCCGCATAGAACACGGTACGATTCTCCTTGCTGATCGGCTGAACTGCCTTGAAGATCATCTCGTCCGAACCAAAATGCCCGGTTTCGGCCAACACCTTCTCCACGTCCATCATCATCACCAGCCGTTTGTCCTTCAACTCCGTAATGGCGGTCACCAGACCGCCCATCTCGGCAGCCAGCATCTCGGGCGGCACGCGCATCGCCGACCAGTCCAAACGCAGAATATTGTCCACAGACCTCACCAGAAAGCCTTGCGTATGTCCGTTATATTCGGTCACGATCATGATGTCGGGTTTGCTGTCCGATTCCATGCCGATATATTTGGCCAGATCGATCACCGGCACCAATACACCGCGCAAGCTCACCATGCCCTCAACCGAGGGCGGCATTTCCGGTGCCCGAGTGATCTCCGGGATACGCATCACCTCGCGCACTTTGAAAACGTTGATGCCGAAGGTCTCTTCACGGCCGGTACGCAGGTCTTTACCCAGAGAGAACATCAGTATCTCCAGCTTGTTGGTACCTGCCAACTTGGTACGCGCATCGATATTCTTTAACAGATCAGACATTACTCTCTCCTCGCTCAACCATTGTTCCGCATGCCACACTTGGTAAGCGGATAGCCAGCTCTACTTAATTCATCGGCCGATTTCGCCAGCTCTGCAGCTGCAGCTCGCGTCTGTTGGGAAGAAAGTGCATTCTCGTCCACCAAACCGGTGATGTGCTCAAGGCTCTTTGCCACATTCTCTCCGGCCTCTGATTGCTCTTTGGACGACACGGTGATGTGATCGATGCGCTGCGACATAGTTACCGTAGCCGCCATCACTTCCTTCAAACGCGCACCATTGCTTCTGATCAACGTGATCCCGCTCTCGACCTCATTCACCGCCTCACCCATGGACTTGACCGCTTCATCAGATATGGCCGTGATTTCTGCGATCGTCTTGGTGATGTCCTTGGTGCTGGAAGCGGTACGTTCTGCCAATTTACGCACTTCGTCTGCCACCACTGCGAAACCGCGCCCCTGCTCTCCCGCCCGTGCCGCCTCGATAGCAGCGTTCAATGCCAGCAAGTTGGTTTGATCGGCGATTTCCTTGATCGAGTTCGCGATTTTACCGATTCTTTCGATCGATGCCCCCAAATCAGAGATTGTCTTGCTGGAGCGCTGCACGGTCTCAGCCACCTTGCTGGTTGCGTCGATACTGAGGCTCATATTGGCATCGTTCTCCTCCACGATACCTTGGGTACGCTTCATTTCGGTCAGCGAATCAGCCGCCATATTCGCCACTTCAGCGATGGACTGGCTGAACTGCTCCATGGTCGCAGCAATGCTCTGTATCTGCTCCTGCTCGGTCACGGCATTGTTTGCCACCACGGTGACCTTTTCATCCACGGCCCTGACGCGATCACGCATCTTCACCACCGGCGTGACGATCTCATCCACCATGGTGCGCAAATATGTCTGCATGGTTTGGATCGCGCACAACAGCTTGCCCATCTCATCCTGGATGGTGATGTCCAGCTCGGTATCCAGATTGCCTTCCATGATGTTGCGGAACTCTTTCTCCACCTGCGACAGCGGACGATGGATGAATCTATCCACACAGTAGCCGATGAAGAAGAACAGGAACAGTTGCAGAGCGATCTGCCCGGCCAGCACTTTCATTTCCATCACATGGATACGCTCAAAATCATCTTTGAGATCGATCGAAATGTCGGAAGCGCCGGTTACCCAATTATCCGGCCCTGCATGACACAGGGTGCAATCCGTACCGTGAAAGTCTTTGCTGGCCAGATAGGGCGTGACGATGCGCAAGACGGGCGAACCGGAACTGTCGGAACCAAATATCACTTTTTGCTGACCGGATTTCAGCACCTCACGCTGCACATCATCTTTGGCTTTCTGCCCAGACGAGCCCGGACCATATTGTGACACCAGATGATCCGACCTCAGGATGACTGCAGATTTCACATTTCCTGAAGCGGTAACTTTTTCGATCAGTAAGTTTCGGTTTTCCTCTATGCCGATCTGCCCAGTCACCATCAACATATTGGCATTGTCGATGATCTGGGTTGCGATCTGAGCACCCTTGGATTGCGCCTGCAGGCTAGCCTCATCTTGCATGCTGCCGGTCAGATACATCTGCGCCACGGTCAAAATGAGCAGCAGCGGAATCTGGATCGCAGCCTGCAACTTTGCTTTCAAAGACCAGTTCTTGAGCTTGAGCTTCTCATAGCGAGAGATGATCTCGCTGCCATTCTGATTAAGATCCCGATATATCGATTCTGCCTTGGATATCTGCGCGCGACTAGGCGGCCGGCGCACCGAGACGTAGCCCACGATGTTCCCGCCCTCCAAGATGGGCGCGACCGTTGCTCGTACCCAATAGTGATCGCCATTCTTGCAGCGATTCTTGACCAGCCCACGCCATGGACGTTCTGCTTTCAGTGTGTCCCACAACCACTTGAACGCCTGCTTGGGCATATCGGGATGACGCACGATATTGTGGCTTTTACCGATCAGCTCGTCACGCGAATAACCGGATAGACGCTCAAATGCATCATTACAGTAGGTGATGACCCCCTTGGTATCCGTCTTGGAGATCAGCACCTCGCCGTCATGAAAGGTGACCTCTTTCTGTGATACATACGCGTTTTTATTTTGCATGATCTTCCTCCTGGTACTGCCGGTACATCAAACCTTGAATTTACCCACTGTCGATTTCAGGCTTTCAGCAACCTGCTCCATCGTTTGTGCGGATGCCACGGTACGCTGCACCACAGCATTGCTTTGCTCAGCCATGGTCGCGATATTCTCGACATTGCGCGCGATCTCCTGCGCCGCATCACGTTGCGAATTGATGGATCGGGAGATCTCTTCCAGCCCCTCATTCACGCCGCCGACCGATTTATTTGATTCGATCAGGATCTTGGTCACATCACCCACATGAGTCTGACTCGTCTGCAACGCACTCATACCGGTTTGCACTGTGCGTTCGACTTGCTCGGACTGGCTGCCCAATGACTGGGTCACTTCGTCGATCTGTGTCGCTGATTGCGCAGATTTCTCTGCCAGCTTGCGCACTTCATCGGCCACCACAGCAAAGCCACGTCCTTGTTCACCCGCACGAGCCGCCTCGATCGCTGCATTCAGTGCCAACAAGTTGGTCTGCTCGGCGATATCGCGCACTTGCTGCGTCATGCTGGTGATGCTTTGCGTATTGGCAACGAATTGGTTGACCGAGCTGGCGATCTCTCCCACTGCGCGCTCGACATTGCTCAACTCCTGCACCATTTCCTGCAGGCTCTCCTGACCGCGGTTGGCGCGCTCCAAGCTCTCGAGAGAGAGTTTTGCCACACGACTGGTGCTTTCAGCGACCTGACTGATGCTGCCACTTACCTGTGAGACTGCGCTCGCCACGACTGCAGCGGCATCGCTTTGCTTCTGCACACTTGTCGCAAGCGTGGCAGCATCGCCTGACAAGGAGTGGGCTGCATTCGCCACTTGCGTGGCCTGACCATCAACTTGAGATACGATCACTTGGAAGTTGTTGGCGAGGGCATTGAAGGCCTGCACGGTCTGCCCCACTTCGTCTTCTGTATTCACCGGTGCGCGCTTGGACAGATCGCCTGTCGCCTGCATTGCCAGCATGGCTTGCTGCAGATCACGCGTGGGACGCGTGACGAATCCGATCAGCCAACCGATCATGAAATACAGGAACACTTGGATCGCGATCTGTATACCCCACAGTATCGTATCGGCACGTGCCATCAGATCGAATTCTTCGGATACATCGAGTGTAATACTGGCAGCACCGTTGACCGAACCTTCGGGCACGATGTGGCACATCAGACAGTTGGTGCCGCGAAAATCCGCCTGCGCGATGAACGGCACGACGACACGCAAAGTATGCAGGTCACCCTGCTTTTCTACGCGCGTCTGCTGCTTCGCGGTTGTCAATGCCGCTTGGTCCATCTCGTCCTTGGCCTGCTCAGAAGGCAAGCCGGGACCGAATTGCTCGATCACGGGTGTATGGCGCATGACGCGCAGATCGACCACCCGATTCGAGGCGCCCATCTTCTCTACATAAAGTTTGCGCTGCTCTGCATCGCTGATGATGCCGTTCAGCATCAACATATTCAGACCGTTCAACACACCGTCCGCAGAAACGACAGCCTTTTGGCGCGCCTCTTCAAGGATGCGCTCTTCAAAAGTATTCAGGGCCGAACGCTGCGCAAGGATCATGATTGCCAGCAAGATCAGCTGAATCGGAATCTGAAGTTTGCTCTTCAGAGAAAGTTTGCTCCACCACTTGTTCATGTCCATTCCCCCTGCGTTAATTATTGCTTATGTCTAGCTAACGGCCGATTTTCAGGCTTCTTTAATGTGTCTCGACTGGCAAAGCCTCATGTGGCGGGGTTTCTTGCATGCCACTCGCAGCTAAATCCCCCTCCGGCGAGGCTGCCTCGACTCCGGAAACACCCAGCGCATCAGACGCCTCTCCGTTCTCGGCATCGATCTGCACCGTACCACCATCCTGCTGTGCAGCCTCTTCAGCCTTCTTGTTCATCACAATGATGCTGATACGTCGGTTGATCGGGTTCAGCGGCTCTGTCTTGTCGAACAACACCGCTGAAGACAGGCCAACCACACGCACGATCTTGTCATCTGCCAGTCCGCCGGCGATCAATTCACGGCGTGATGCATTGGCACGGTCAGCCGACAACTCCCAGTTGCTGTAACGCCCTCCCTTTGCGCCAAAGGGCTGCGCATCGGTATGACCTGACAGGCTGACCTTGTTCGGCATTTCGTTCAACGTCTGACCGATCTCGCGCAAAATGTCGCGCGTGTAATCTTCCAGTTGCGCACTGCCACTCTGGAACATGGGGCGATTCTTCTCGTCAACGATCTGGATACGCAGCCCTTCAGTAGTCAGATCGAGCAATATCTGGTTCTTGAACTTCTCGAGCTTCTTGTTGTTCTCGATCGCTGCCGTGATGTTCTTCTTCAACTGACGCAATTGATCAATCTCTTTCTTTGCTGCCAAGCGCAGGAACTCTTGCTTGGCGGCTTTAAGGTTGATGATCTTCTTCTCAGCCTCAATGTCACCCTTCTTCACCTGACCTTCTGTACGAGTCAGATCCTGCCCGCCACCTTTGATGATGCTTGAACTGTCACCACTGCCCGAACCGCCCATCAACGCCACTTTGAGAGGCGTCTTGAAATATTCGGCGATCCCCACAAGGTCGCCTTTGGCGGTAGAACCCAGCAGCCACATCAACAAGAAGAAGGCCATCATCGCCGTCACGAAGTCGGCGTAGGCGATCTTCCACGCGCCACCATGGTGACCACCCGCCACCTTTTTGATGCGCTTGATGACGATGGGGCGTTTGTTCTTGTCTTCAGCCATGATTCAACGTTTCCCGGATCAGCGCTTCTGCTTGACGTGCTCTTCAAGCTCGGCAAAGCCTGGACGGTCGGTGGAGTTCAGCACCTTGCGCCCGAACTCGACCGCCATGGCCGGCGCGTATCCGTTCAAATTAGCCAATAACACCACCTTGGTTGCCTGATAGATCTTGCCTTCCTCGTCTGCCTTTTGTTCCAGCAATCCAGCCAAAGGGCCTACGAAACCATAGGCCAGCAAGATGCCGAGGAAAGTACCGACCAAGGCATGCGCGATCAAAATACCCAGCTCAGCCGGCGGGATACCCACAGACTCCATGGTGTGCACCACGCCCATCACCGCCGCAACGATACCGAAAGCCGGCATGCCATCTCCCAGTTTGGCGATAACGTGTGACGGCACCATGGCTTCATGATGGTGTGTCTCGATCTCCACATCCATCAGGTTCTCGATCTCCATCGCATTCAAGTTTCCGCTAACCATGATGCGCAGATAATCGGTGATGAATTCGACTACATGATGATCGCCAAGGATCTTGGGATACTTGGCAAAAATGGCACTTTCATTGGGGTTCTCGACATCGCCCTCGATGGACATCATGCCTTCCTTGCGCACCTTGCCCAACAGTTCATACATGAGCGCCATCAGCTCCATGTAAGTCTCTTTGTTGTACTTGGCACCTTTGAACAATACGGGAATGGATTTCAAGGTCGCCTTAATAGCCGTCATGTTGTTTCCGACCAGAAATGCGCCCCCGGCTCCACCGCCGATCATCAGCAACTCAAGCGGCTGATATAGCCCGCCCAGATGGCCGCCCGCCATCGCGTAGCCGCCAAAAACCGCGCCCAGCACCACTACATATCCAACAATCACCAGCATGGTTCACCTCTACTTATGCCTATCCAAGGCTCAATCGTATCCTAGCAGGAGCATTTTGGCTTCATTACCCGAACAAACCGGCATATCTACAGCTATTCAGGCTTTCACCATTCCCAAAACAATCGCCGCCAAGCCTAGGTATTTCCCAGAATTGGCGGCGATTAATTTTCAGTAGCCAGACACATTTATCTATTGATCATGCCATTGCAACGGCAGCGGCTTGGGCCGCCTTGCGGGTCTTGCCCGCGCGCGACGGGGGACGGCAGATACCGCAACTATAGTCCTCGCACAATTCGTTGGTGTGCACCACGAACTGACCGCCGCACTCTTTGCAGCGCGTCAGCTGCATCATACCTGCCTCAAAGAAGCGGATCAGGAACCAGGCGCGAGTGACACTAAGCGTCGGCTCGTCGTCGGTCACTTCAGCCTGCTCAAGATACAAACGGTAACTTTTTATGAGTGCCTCGACACCGGAGACATTCGCATTCTTCACCAAAAACTGATGGATGCCCATGAACAGCGAAGAGTGGATATTCGGCAACCAGCTCATGAACCAGTCGGTGGAATAAGGCAGCATGCCTTTGGAAGGAGATTCCCCTTTGACTTCCTTATAGAGCTTGAGCAAGCGCTCGCGGCTCAGGTGCGTCTCTTCCTGCAACAACTGCAGACGTGCACCCAGATTGATCAAATCCACCGCGATCTGGATCTCGCGTGCCTCGTTCACCACACTCTTGTTGCGCATGATCGTGTCTCCTATGCAGCCAGTGCTTCGACTTGTTGCCCGGCCATCAGGATGGTGGCATGTGCATGGGACATCATGCGGTCCTTGTTGTAATCGGTGATCATGTTCAGCAACAGCTGCTCATCGAAGCGGAAGCGGCACAACAGCATATTGGCGCCTGTCATCTTCAGCATCTGAGCGGGCGACAGTCCATCGATCAGCTCGGCCAGCTCTTCGCTCACGCCAAGACGGAAGATCGCACTGGCTTTATCGCTACGGATCATCTGCTGCGCCAACATCATGTATGAAAGATTTATTTCCCGGATCTCTTCGTGTACTTGATTCGTATTCATTGCAGTCCCCTCGCAAAAAACATTGATGTCTTGATTCGACGGTTGCATTTTGCGGGCGCAATGGACATAGGAAAATCGGATGACTTCCGATTTTTTAGTAGGAAAAAATCCTACAAGACTGGGGGGCCGCCCCAGCCTGTCTGATCAGCCAGACAGGGGCGATTGCCGGCATGAGTGCAACTGCGAGGGGACACAGAAACTTTTTCACTCAAGCCAACGGATTGCATTGTATGAATTTTGTTGCCTGTTCAAACGGTGAATAGCACGGGATATCGGGCCGTATCTTTTGCAATGCGGCCCGACACTTCATTCGACCAGTTTTTCGCAGCCTTTATTTCCGAGCTTGCAGGATATTTCATAATGGTTCCTGGCTTCATCAAGCTCCCCCATTGCCTCATACGCCTTGGCTTTGCCATAGAATGGATGCGAACTATCGACCTTGCCTGCTCTTTGCATGATGGCAATAGCCTCATCAAATGCAGCCATTGCCTGTTTGGGTTGCCCAACTTTGAGATAGACAGCCCCCATGTTGGTATAAGCAGACGGCATGTTGGGATTCAACCGGATTGAAAGTTGAAAGTCTTGCAATGCCTCTACATAGTTTTGAACCTTGAGATGCTCCAGACCGCGATTGTTGTAGATACGAGCGCTCCCGTGCAAAGGCTCATCATTTTTTAACAGTTTAGCGGCATCATCCCAGAGTGTCAGTGGATGAGAGAATGATGCCAGCCTATCCATTGATATGGGCAACATTGCCAAGGCAATCGCAGTGATCACTACCCCGGCCATTTGTTTGTCCAACTTGTCCAACAACAAGGGTAATAAAGCACCCGCACCTACCGCCCACAGATAGCTGCGATACAGCACAAAACTCTCTTGGATGCGGATAGTGGAAAACTCCGGCATGAACATCAGCCACGGAAACAACAATGCAAATCCAAGCAGTCCCATTTGACTGCGTTTCAACAACAACCAAAGCGCCAATGCACCCCATGCCAAGAATGCGAGCAAGGCGGCAAGATAGCCAGACCATATGGATGGCGCGAAGGGTTCACGCATATCTACCGCCATCCAGTTCGGATTCGGTAACAACCAAAGACCGGCATACTTGAAAAACAAAGCGCTCTGGGTCAATACACTCAAGGGATAGTTAAGGTTGCTTTCAACATCATTCAGCATCTCTGGAGCGCCTACCTCATACATTGAACCCAAAATGCCAATCTTTGAGAACAGAACGAAAAGCGCCAGACAGCCCATTGCCACCAAGACCTGCCAACTGGAACGGATTTTTCCTTTCCAATCTTCATGCAGCAGCACTGTCAATGCCAACAGTACCGCAGGCAGCATGATTGCATGCTCTTTGCAAAATACGGCCAGATAGTAAAAAAGCACACTCCCCCACAACCAGGGTTTGCTGGCGCGTTCACTCCCGTGCAACCAAGACAACATAGCAAGCAGGCCGAACAAAGTCGCCATCAGCATGGTGCGCTGCACCAGATAACCTACCGCATACACAGCAACCGGATGCAATGCAAATAACAATGCCGCTGCAAAAGCCAAACCGGCAAAAGACAATTGCCCGGCGATGCGTGTATGCAGCACCGATTCAAACAAACGCATCAGGAAAAAGAACAACGCCACGGCAACCGCCGCGTGTAGCAACAGATTCTCGATACGGAAATGCAACAGATCGAGGCCGAACAGTGCTTTGCCCCAGGTCAGGGTCGCGTAAGGCAAAGAACGCAATTCAAAAGGCGAATAACGATAGTCATCCACCGGCTGATGCCCGCTGGCATCTATCAAAAAGAATTGAAGATCATCGAACAAGATCGGATTCCACAGGAACTGACCATAAAGAAGTGTGATGGCTAGAATCAGCAGCCCTGTATACCCGGATTTCAACTTTATTGACATCTTCTTCCCCCAAGAAAAAGCCCCTCCGGAGAGGGGCTTTTATCGACCTGCAAAAACCTATTACTTACAGATAGACTCACCGTAGCAGGTGCTGTTGGTCGTATCGAGTGTCCATGTCACACCGTTCACATCGCTGAATGTAGGTGCCAAACGGTAGGTTTGGCTATTCAGACCATTTGTGGCAACAGCGGCTGCCTCAATGTACATGTTCGTACCGTCTGCTGTGCCTGTTCCTGTAACAGAAGTAATAACCGATGCCACGAGCTTGCCGTTAGCACCACGATCCAAAGGTACACCACCAGATCCTTGGCCGCACTCTTCGATTTGACCGTTGTTTTCAGACAAGCACACTTCAATCGCTGTTTTCAGAGCCTGTGTAGCCTGCACCACTTCGGTGAACTTGGCTTTTTTGGTGTAGTCGCTGTAAGCGGGGATCGCCACAGCAGCCAGAATACCGATAATCGCGACCACGATCATCAGTTCGATCAGGGTAAAACCTTTTTGAACTTGCTTCATTGTTTATCTCCTTTGCGGGTTTATCGTTGCCTTTAAGGGCACACACGAGGTGTGTGGACGAATAGTAGCAGGTTGCGTGCCAGCATCAAAGGCTGAATTGGATGGCTTTCCGTGCAAACACCCCCCCTAGGCTGCCCCATTACGCCCATAGAGTGACGTATTTCGTCACTCAAGACTGGTAGCCAGGTATCTTGTTCACGTCCACATCATCGATCTGCTCGGGAGACAGGAAGCGGTGCGCGTATTCAAGATAGACTTTTTCACGAATAAAGGCATCGAACAGCTCGGGGTCGATATGCCCGTTCAGTTTGAAGTTGCCGAGGATGTTTAGCGATTCGGTCAGCGTCTTGCCGGGCTTGTAGGGGCGATCTTTGGCGGTAAGTGCCTCGAAGATGTCCGCTATCCCCATCAATCTTGCCTGAATAGACATCTGTTCTTTGGTCAGGCCTTTGGGGTAGCCCTTGCCATCCATGCGTTCGTGATGGCCGCCTGCGTATTCGGGCACGCGTTTGAGGTGCTTGGGCCAGGGCAGCGACTCCAGCATCTTGATGGTCACCACGATGTGGTGGTTGATGATCTCACGCTCTTCCGCTGTCAGTGTGCCGGCGCGAATGGTCAGGTTCTCGGTTTCCTCTGCAGACAGGAAATCGCGCATCTCACCCTCCACATCGCGCCAAGGATAGGCAGCGATGGCGCGCACCCTTTCAATGTCGGTATCCGACATCTTCTCGCCACCGATATTGGTGCGCCGCAAGAACTCGCGATCCTCATCAAGCTGGCTCACGCGCGAATCGTATTCCCCCTGATTCAATTCACCTCGCAGCAGTGCAATCTCAGCATCACGCTTGAGCACCTCGAAACGTGTGTCCAGTAACTGGATACGGTCGAACAGGGTGTGCAATTTTGTGGCCTTATCCACTACGTGGACTGGCGTGGTGATCTTGCCACAGTCGTGCAGCAAGCCGGCCATCTTGAGTTCGTATCTATCCTGATCGGTCAGTTTGAATGGCTTTAGCTCGCCTTGATCAGTCCGGCTGGCCGCCTCGGCCAGCATCATGGTCAGCGCAGGAACCCGCGCACAGTGGCCCCCTGTGTAGGGAGATTTATCGTCGATCGCGGTGTTGATGAGTTTGATGAAGGACTCGAACAGCTCTTCCATCTGCAGGATCAGCCGCCGGTTGCTGATGGCGATTGCCGCCTGCGAAGCGAGAGATTCCAGCAGCTTCTGGTCGTCCAGCGAGAATTGCAGCACCCCGCCCTGTTCATCCAGCGCATTGATGAGCTGCAAGACGCCGATGACTTCGTGTTCATGGTCACGCATCGGCACAGCCAGAAAAGAACGCGAGTGATAACCGGTCTTGGCATCGAAATGTTTGGTGCCGGTGAAGTCGAAACCTTCAGCGATGTAGGCATCCGGGATGTTGACCGTCTCTCCACTCAGGGCGGCATGGCTCACTACCATGGCATGGTTCGGCTCGCCTTCTTTCCCGATCAAGTGGATGGGGTAGAACGGGATCTTCTCGCCGGAAGTGCCGCCCATGCTGATGCCGAGTGAGCGGTTGCGCAAAATCTCGAAAGTGAGCTCCTGCTTTTCAACGTCGAGCAGATACAGCGTACCGGCATCGGCATTGGTGATCTTCATCGAGGCGCTCAGGATGTTCTCCAGCAGCTTGTCGATGTTACGCTCACTGGACAGCGATGCACCGATCGCGTTGAGGTCGTTCAGGCGATTGAGCAGACTTTCCAGCATGGTTCGCTGCTCTTGTTCTTGCGCCATATAAGCCTTGACCTTGGTCGTATCCACGAATCCCTCGTATTTCTTTTCGCCGACTAGGCGAAATTGCATTACTTGATACAGACTGCCCGCACTTGATGGATATCGGTGATACCCAGCAGCACCTTCTCGATACCGTCCTGCTTCAGTGTGCGCATGCCCTCTTCCAATGCGATGGCAAACAGCTCAGCGACACGGGCATGCTCCTGAATGGCTTTTTTCACTGGGTCTGTACCGATCAGCAGTTCATGCAAACCGACACGACCTGCATAGCCGGTGTTGGAACATTTCTCGCAACCGACTTTTTCATACAGCGTGATCTGCCCCTTGTCGTCGCCAAACAGCTTCAGCCACTCCGCGTACTGCGCCTTGCTGGCGGCACCGGGATCTTTTTTCCAAGTCTCTGTGCTCTTAAGCTCTTCAGCGTACTCGGACAGCAAAGCCTTGATGTCGTCCTGCGTGGCGATATGCGGTTTTTTGCAATGCTTACACAGTCGCTTTGCCAAGCGTTGCGCCAGAATGCCCAACAACGCATCAGCAAAGTTGAACGGGTCCATGCCCATGTCCAGCAAACGGATGATGGATTCCGGCGCACTGTTGGTGTGCAGCGTGGCAAACACCAGGTGACCGGTAAGTGATGCTTCAATACCTGTGGATACAGTTTCCTTGTCACGCATCTCACCGACCATGATCACGTCTGGGTCGGCACGCAGGAAAGCGCGCATGATGGTGGCGAAATCCAATCCCGCTTTTTTATTGATCTGCACCTGGCGCAAACCTTTTTGCGTGATTTCCACCGGGTCTTCCGCCGTCCATATCTTGGTGTCTGGCGTATTGATGTGTTTCAGGATGGAGTGCAGTGTGGTGGTCTTACCGGAACCGGTCGGGCCGCACACAAAGAACAAGCCATAGGGCTTGGACACTGTCTTTTTGATCAAATCAAGATTACGGTCCGAGAAGCCCATCTTGTCCAACGGAATCGGCTCGCCCGATGCGAGGATACGCATCACCACGTCTTCCACACCGCCCTGTGAAGGAATGGTCGCTACACGCAATTCGATATCCAACGGTCCAAACTTCTTGAACTTGATCTTGCCATCCTGCGGACGGCGCTTCTCCGAGATATCAAGATCGCACATGATCTTGAGACGGGTGACCAGTGCATTCCGATAGGTGGAGGGGATCTCGATATAGTTCAGCAACGAGCCGTCCTTGCGCACACGGATCTGTGTCTTCATCTTGCCCGGGCCAGGCTCGATATGGATATCGGATGCACCCATCTTGTAAGCATCAACGATGATCTTGTTGACCAGCTTGACCAACTCGTTGTCCGCCGCTGCATTCAGGTCATCCTGATTGATGCTACCCGAATCCTCCTCGTCCTCTCCGCCCAATGAAGTGAGCAGATCGTCCACTGAAGAATCGTCCATGGTGCCGAAGACGCCGGTGCCTTCCCCTGCCGTGCTGCCGCCGCCATAGAAATGGTCCAGCGTCATCTTGAATTCACGCTGTGAACAGACCTTGTAGATCAGGCGATTCTTGGGGAAGATGTTGTTA
This sequence comes from Gammaproteobacteria bacterium, assembly GCA_018814405.1. GTDB lineage: Bacteria > Pseudomonadota > Gammaproteobacteria > Burkholderiales > Gallionellaceae > Sideroxyarcus. The sequence goes on along the minus strand of JAHIZO010000004.1, from coordinate 44,450 downwards.
ACGACACGGGAGGCCTGTATCCGCTCGGGATCGGTAGTCAGAATGACCAGCCCTTCGGGCGTGTCGTCAATGGGAACCCAGTGACTGCTTTCTACATATTCCCGGCGCAGGTTGCGCAACAGCTCGCTTGGCTTGACTCGGTCTGCCTGGAAGGGCTCATAAGGAACGCCAAAGAATTTGGAGAGCGCATTCCCCAATCCATCCAACTTGATCTGGAATTCGTCGATCAATACATTCTCGACATCTACGCCCTTACGCCGCGCAGTACGTGTGGCCAGTTCGAATTCTGCAGCTGACATGATGGCATCCGCCACCAGATAGTCGTATTTGGTCTTGATGGCACCGTTCTGCTGCTGACGCTGGCGCAAAGCCACGGCCAGAGTCTGCGCCAACTCCTTCACACCTTCCTCTACCATGCTCGGGAAAGGCACACCGGCTTTATTGTTGATGACTTGCATCACCCCGACCAGCTCGCCACCTTCGTCCACGATAGGGGCAACCAGCATGTGCTTGGTGCGATAGCCGGTGCGTTTATCCACATCCTGCAGGAAGCGCAAGGTTGGGCTATGCGCAACCAGTTCTTGCTGGTCGTACACATCCTTGATGTTGAGCAACTTCTTGTTTACAGCACTGAAGCCGGCGATACTTTGTTCGGCGATCGGCAGCTTCAGATCCTTGAACGAATTCAGGCCGGTCTTTACCTTGGAAACCAGCGAAGCTTTGTCATCTCCCACCACATAGATAGTCAGACGGTCGGCATTGAATAGGGAACAGATATCCTTGCTGACATCGAGCATGATCTCGTCGATGTTGCTGGTTGCATGGATCTTGTTGGTGACGTGATTGAGGTTCTTGGTGAACTCAAGTCGCACACTCATTTCATTCGAATTGCCTTGCACCGGACTATTCATTCCTTCATCTCCTCTTACTGCTGAAGTGCCTTGGGCACCGACCAGAGGCCGTTCTCCAGCACGTATACGTCGTAACCGGCCTGAGCCAGAATAAATGCGGCAGCGGCGCTTCGGCGTCCGCTTTGACAATATGCAATATACGGCGTCACCTTGCTCAACACGCCTATCGCATTGCGGATGTCGTTAAGTGGCACATTGATGGCACCGGGCAATTTGTCATAGCGATACTCGGGCGGATGACGCACATCCAGCCATACCGCTCCCTGCTTTACCTTTTCTTTCGCATCCACAAAAGATATGCGATGCAGGAGCGGCTCCTGCATCAACTCGAGAAAGTCCTGCTTCTTAAGGCGCAATAGCACGCCGTTGCTGCGCATGGTCACGGTGGCGTTGCGCTTGGTATCAGAGATCAGGGCTTCTTCTCCGAACACATCCCCCGCTTTCAGCTCCGCCAGCACCAGATTGGCACCACCCACCAGACGTGTGACTTGGGCCCGGCCACTCTCGACCAGATAGTAATAGTCACCCTCTTCACCCTCGCGGATGATCACGTCCTTTTCCCAAACCGCGATAGCTTCAACTCTGTTGAGCAACTTCCCGATATTGGCCGGCGGCAAATGTGCGAACGGACCGTGGTTCAGATTCTCTGCACTGAACATGCCTGAATTGAGCAGCCGCCGCACAGCGGCATCAGTGCCACCTTTATCCATCCTCGGTTTGATGTCGTCATGGCTGGCGAACTGATCCCATGTCACCATGCGATCCAGCAGATCATCATCCACACGCAGCAGCATCACGTTGCTTAACGCATTTGCGTTGCGGATTTCGGGCTGACGCTTGCCTATCGGATGGCGTGCCCATTCAGAGTCTGCGCGCATGGTCATCTTGTTATCGTCCGCATAATCCAATTCGATCTCGCCGCGCAACAGATAGACTGACTGACCATGCAGCGGCCGATTGGCAAACGGATTCTCTCCTGGTGCCACGTTCTCAACATGACAATAGTCCAATAGCTCGCGTAGCCGCGCAGGGCTGAAGCTGGAGATGGGCTCCAAAGCAGCAAGTACTCGTATGTCCAGTATGTCGTTCATATCTTCAATGGCTCAGAATTCGAACGTCTGTCCGTTCTGCAGAATCCTTGGATTTACTCCCTGTACTCTTTCGCTGATCTCGCGCATGGTCAGTTCCACCTCTCCGGGCTTCAAATGGGTGATATATATTTCGGGATCAAGTTTCAATTTCTTCAACTCATCGGCCAGCATGCTGGGACAAAGATGCTTGGAAAGCACGGCCAGTTCTTTTTCCGCATCGGAGAACGCGGTCTCAACGATCAAATAGCGCAGGTTCGGTATTTGATTCACCGCCTCCCACAATTCGTCACAGGTCGTGGTATCACCACTGAACGCCAGACTCGCCTTGCCACTGTCGATGCGAAAACCGACTGCGGGCACCACGTGATTGACGGGGAGTGGCGTCAGCTTGCGCCCCCCGACATCAATCGTTTCGCCCATCTTGATCTCTTCATAACGCATCACGGGTTGGTGAAGATTGGGAATCTCCGCAAAATCGGGCCAAATCTCCCAGTTGAATACATGCTGCTGCAGAATTGCCAGTGTCTCAGCTGTCGCATGGATCAGCAAAGGTTTGTCGCGCATGAAACCGACGCTATCCACCAGCAAAGGTAGGCAGGCTATATGATCAAGGTGGGAGTGGGTCACGAATACATGGTCAATCACGCTCATCTCGGCCAGACTGAGATCTCCCAGTCCGGTCCCGGCATCGATCAGTACATCATGATCGATCAGCAGCGAAGTGGTGCGAAAATTGCCACCGATCCCACCACTACATCCAAGCACACGTAGTTTCATCGTCCGTCAGCTCATTTCGTTTTGAAAGTGAACACGCCATCCCAGTCCTCGCCGGGTGGATTGTTTCGGTAAAAAGTCACACGCTCTGCGTAGACGCGATACAACTTGCAGTCTGGAGACATGTTTTGCAAACTTAGCAGTTCCAAGTCTGCTTTGTCCCAATCCTGCTTGCGATAGGTTCGTAATGCCTGATGGAACAATTTGATCTCGTCGAGTTTCGATTTTTCGACCTCCCCACTCAGGCCATGCGGCTCGAAGATGGCGACAGGCTGCTCCTTGCCTTTGACTCGCACCAGATCCACCTCACGGTAGACGATCTGCGGTGTGGCTTGTTTGGTGGACTCACCCACCAACATCAAGACGCCGTACTCCTTGGTGATCCCTTCCAATCGCGAGGCGAGGTTCACCGCGTCACCCATCACCGTATAAGCCACTCGCACCTCGGAGCCCATGTTGCCGACACTGACGCGACCTGTATTGACCCCGACACCGATATGTATCTCAGGCCAGCCACGCGCCTTGAATTGAGGCTGCAAATCATTCAAAGCACGCTGCATCTCCATACCCGCTAGCACAGCATGCTGGGCATGCTCCAAGTCCGGCAGCGGCGCACCCCAGAATGCCATGATACAGTCGCCCATGTATTTATCAATCGTGCCGCGCTGCTTATAGATCACGCGCGACAACGGAGTAAGGAACTCATTCATTAACAGCGAAAGTTCCTTGGGATCCAATCCTTCGGAAATAGTGGTGAAGCTGCGCACGTCCGAGAAAAGGATAGTCATCTCCCGACTATCGCCTTCCATCGAAACACTCTCCGGGCGCTTCGCCATCTCATCCACCAATTCACCTGGAACATATTGCCCGAACAAGCCGGTGATCTGGCGTTTGGCCCGAGATTCCACAAAGTAACCAAAGCTCATATTCAACGCGAACAGAGTAAGGATGATCAATATCCCGCCCGCCATCGGCATGGCGAGATCGGCATAATTCCAGAGCGCAAGATTGAGCGCGACATCACCCGAAAGGAATATCAAAGACAGCAACATGCCGCGTATCGGGCTCAGCAACGGAAGCAAGGCGCTTAAACAGATGCCGATGAACAACATCAGGACCACATTGGCGCCGAGCATATAGGGCGGATGCTGCTTGATATCCTGATTGAGGATGCCGCTGATCATGTTCGCGTGCACCTCCACCCCAGGATAGACCTCTCCAACTGGCGTACTCCGCATATCCATCAGCCCCGGGGCTGAGGTCCCCACCAACACGATCTTGTTTTGCAATGCAGGCAGCTCCGTTCTGCCGTGCAACACATCCGTCACCGAAATGTACTTGAAGGTATTGCGCAGGCCGCGATACGGGATCAAGGCACTGAGCTCGGCGTCAACCGGTATGGTCAATCCGCCTTGAGCAGACTCCACCGACAACCATTCCAGCCCTCCATACCCTTTGTTTTGTTCACCCGCGAAACCCGGTGTCAGCTTCGGCATATCCAGCACGCTACGCACGACAGCGAGCGATAGGGATTCGTAAATCCGGCCTTCATGTTCAACCAGCATTGGGATTCTTCGCACCACACCGTCAAAATCCACCAGAGGATTGAAGTGACCCGCGGATGCAGCACTCGACTGCAGCTCGCTGAGGTTCGCACCAAATCCGTCCCAGGATGCCAATCCCACAGTTCGTCCGCGGAACTGGTCGGCAGAGAATACCGCTTCAGGCAAAGCCCCAGATTTGCTGGCCGACTTACCCCCTTCGCTGTTGCTGAAATAGTATCCAAGCACTACCTTGCGCCCTTTCAACTTTTCCGCAAACAAGGCATCGTATTGCAAGGAGGGTTTGATCTGATTCAGTACGGTTTGAAATTGTTCGACATCACGAAATTGCTTTGCTCCCAAAGCTTGCAGAACGTTAAGACCGGAACTGTTGTCCGGCTCAGCAAATACGACGTCGAAGCCTACCGCAGCAACACCGTACTCATCGAAAAGCGAGTCCATCAGTCTCGCCATCTTGTCCCTGCTCCAAGGCCAACGGCCTTCCTGTTTTAAGCTCTTCTCGTCTATATCAAGGATCACGATGCGATCATCTGCTTTGTTCGGCAACGAAAGCCGCAAGCGATAATCATATAGCTGGGCATCGCCATACTGGACAAAGCCGAGACGATAGAACCCCGCCGCATCGCCAAGAAACAGCAACACAGCAAACATGCCCAACATGATCAACAGGGCATGCTTCTTCATGGTTCACTCGCTACGCAGGCGATGCTAAGGAAGGCGGGCGACAAGGTCATTTCAGCCCCTGTCAGTTCTTGAGGTAAAACTCCATCTTGATACTGGCCAATTCGATCACGTCGTGATCATTCAGTTGATGAGGTTGTTCACCGATTGAAGCGCCATTTACCAGCGGGAAGTTCCCTCCCTCCACGTGCGTGATGAAGTAGCCATGCGGACGACGTGCGAGGACAGCCACTTGGACACCCGGCTTACCCAATGTTGTCAGATTCTTGCTCAGCTCCAACTCCTTGCCGAGATTCGGTCCATTCAGAATCTGAATCACCGCTACCGGAGTCGGTACCGCCGCCGGGGCTACAGCAGAAACCGGCTTGGGAGCTGTCGCATTGTATTGCGTAGTCGACTCGAATTTCGCGCCTGACTCTGCCACGGGCACAACAGAAGCCGGAGAAGGCTTGATTGGCGCCCGCAGCACCATGGTCTTCTCGAAATCTGCCGCAGAAGTCTGCGTCGGCTGATCGTTAAGATACTTCAGCTTGTATTTGCCGATCTCGATCACATCATTGCTCTGCAAGAAATGCTTCTGAGTCGGCGAGCCATTCACCATCGAACCATTCGTACTGTTCAGATCCTCAAAGAAAGAGTCATTGAGAATGGTGATAACGGCAGCATGCTCGCTACTTACAGCCAGATTATCGATAGCGATATCGTTATGCGGCTTGCGCCCGATAGTGGTCCGCTCCTTGGTCAGCGGATATTCCTTGATCACCGAACCGTCCATGCTGAGTATCAATTTTGCCGGCATTTTATTTCCCCGTATTAGCTTTTATTCAATTCCCAAACCACGAAACCAACTTCGCCCACAAGCCTCGCGGCGCAGCGTAGCTGCTCTTAATTTTTACCAAAATAACTGACACATTGTCCCGGCCACCGTTGTCGTTCGCCTGCTCGATCAACTGGCTGACTGCCAAGGACAGATTGCCTTGCAACATCTGCACTGTCGCACCGATATCCTCATCCTCCACCATGTCGTTCAGACCATCGGAGCAGAACAGGTAAATGTCGCCCACTTCGACTTCATACACATGGACTTCCGGCACAACATCGGCATCTATACCGACAGCACGCGTCACAAGATTCTTGTTCTGCGATAGCCTTGCCAATTCTTTACTGATGACACCACTGTCGATCTGTTCCTGGAGCAGAGAGTGGTCACGCGTGATTGTCTCGAACACCTCGCCGCGCAGACGGTACATGCGCGAATCGCCCACATGCGCCACGGCAACGCGATTATCGTAGAACAATCCCGCAACGATGGTGGTGCCCATACCCGCATATTGCGGCTGGCTTTGCGCAGCATTGAAAATGGATAGGTTGGCCTTCTTCACATTCTCGCGCAACAGTACAACACCGAGTTCCTCTTCGCTGCCTGCTTCTTTCTGTTCGGGCGAATCCGAGTCCAAACGATGGCGTATCTCACTCGCCAGCACCGAAACCGCTATCCCGCTAGCCACCTCGCCAGCGTTATATCCGCCCATGCCATCCGCCAACACTGCCAAGCCATATTCGGCATCGAATGTGATGCTGTCCTCATTATGGGAACGCACCATACCCGGGTTTGTTTGCCCGACGATTTCAAGCGCTTGGTTAAGATTCACTCATTCCCCCTGTCAATCACTTCAACGAGGCTGCACACTGGCGGATGGCATCTGCCATCGCGGCACCGCTCTCATAGCGCTCTTCCACTTTCTTGGCCAAAGCTTTATTGATGATGGCAACTACACACGGGGGAATGTCCGCATTGATACTCAGGATGTCTTTGGGTGCCTCATTGGCGATCTTGAACATCAATTGCGCCATGGAATCCCCCTCGAACGGGAGCTTACCACAGGCCAATTGATACAGACTCACACCTAAAGAGAACAGATCGGAATGGCCCTCGATCTTGGCTCCAGACAATTGCTCGGGTGACATATATGAAGGCGTGCCCAAGACCATTCCGGTCTTGGTCTTCGAAGAGTCAGTGATGCGCGCGATACCGAAGTCCGTGACCTTCACCGTATCACTCTCGCTGTCGTACATGATGTTGGCTGGTTTGATGTCACGGTGCACCACATTCAAACCGTGGGCATAGCCCAATGCATCCGCCACACGCGCTACGATTGACAGTACTTGTGGCAAAGGCAGCAATGCATCGGGCTTGGTATAGGACACCAAGTCCTTGCCCTTGAGGAATTCCATCGCGATATACGCTAGGTCATGTTCCTCGCCTGCATCGTACATGGTGACGATGTTGGGATGATTCAGACGACCCGCGGTTTCAGCTTCACGGAAGAAGCGCGCTTTCACATCTTCCAGTTCATCGGGCTCAAACTCCTGCGCCAACGCCATGGTCTTGATCGCGACGACACGGCTGATCTTGGGATCCTTACCCAAATAGACCACGCCCATCGCCCCTTTACCCAATTCTTTATCAATCTGATAACGGCCCAACATCGGCTTGGAGATGCCCGCCTGATCGAGCTTCATCGTGCTGTCATTACCGCGACCAGAACTGCCGCCGAGGATGATGGTTTCCGACATCGTCTTGGCCTGGCTCATGCGCTGTTCCAAATCGCGGAACTTCGGATTGTATTCGGACATATATTTGAATACAGCTTCAGCCTTGTTGAACTGGCGCTTGCGCTCAAAATCCAACCCGAGGTTGTACAACACATCCATCAAACTGTCGTCCAGCGGCACCTTGCGGAATTTGTCGAACGCGATATCCAGTTGGCCCTGCCCCTGAAAGGCTAGGCCCAACATGCGATTGCTCTCAGCCGAATCGGCATCCGACTTTTCTTTGCCCTTCTCTGTCACTAGGAAGCGTTTAGTGGTCAGCAGCAGATGGCCTACCAACAGCAGGGCTGCGGGCAGCATCAGCTGTAGCCACATCGCTTGCGTAGTCATCAATGCAAAGTGCACACCAAGCAAGGCAATGAACATCCCGCCGGTGATCGCCGCCCCCAGTCCCGCACCAAGACGGGGCAACAATACGATCAAATAGATCGCAATCAGAGAGAACACGCCGATCTCGGCCCACAAGCCCCATGAAGGTACGATGAAAAAGTCCTGCTTCAAAATACTGGACACCGAATGCGCCAAGGTCACAACCGGAGGTGTTGCCGCCGACACGGGCGTAACTTGTGACGAACCGACCCCTGCTGCAGTGGCACCGATCAGTACGATCTTGTCGCGGTATTTTTCTGCTGGGATCTTGCCGGTCAAAACATCATAGAAGGAGTCCACCTGAAAAGCGGGGCGTCCTTCTTGATTCGCGTAAAAATACGTATTCATACGCAGAGCAGAATCGGTCGTGATCTTAAGGTTGCCCACTCGCACGCCTTCACCCAAGGTGACCTGAATGTCCTGCGGGCCGAGATTCAGACTCTTTGCGGCAAGCATCAGCGACAAGGATGGATAGAACTGGTCGTAATAACTTATCACCAGTGGCTCGGTGCGGATCGCCCCATCCACATCGGGCGTCACATTCAAGTGACCCAACGCAAGTGCCGGCTGGCCCAACATTGGAATAGGCACCAGCGCATTGAACGATGGGATAGGAAAAGCCGCTTCAGCCCCGCCCTGCACGCTCAGTAGATTGTTTTTAAGTACGTAGTCAGGCAGGGGCGCATCCGGATTGCCTTGCGGTTCGCCCAATTCGAAATACATGCCCAGCAGAACGTTATGGATATGACCCATACTTTCTGCCAGCTTCTGGTCGTTATCCAGATGCAGTAACGCTTCCTGCATCAAACCTTGCAGTTCGAGCCACTGCTCGGGATTCGTCTCTGCCAGCTTGGTCTGCTCGAGTACGGCTGCAATATTCAGGATGTAATCCAGACCTGCATCAACCTGCGGCTCAAAGAATAGAGCCGTCTGTCCGACCACCTTGGGCTTGCCTTCTGCCAGCACATCCAACAACTGGCCTTGAATCTCGCGTGGCCAAGGCCAGCGTCCGAGATTGGCAATGCTCTCATCATCGATCGCAATGACAACGATCTTATCGCTCGCTTGGCGTGCAGAAGCCAACACCCCCCAGTCATAGGCTTTGCGCTCCAAACTTTGGATCAGATCGGTGTTGGCGCTGAACAGAAAGACAAACACCACCACCAATGCAGTGAACCAGTCTGCCTTCCAAAATGATGTTTTTCTCATGTTTGCCCTGAGCTTTTATTCAACTTTTGTGAACTTGCTGGGCAGATACTAAAACAAATTTGAATGTCAATCCATACCTGATTGATTTATCAGCGCTTTGCCTCAGTGGACGACCGTCACCGGAACCTCTGAAGTTTCCAGCACCTGTGCCACTACCGAACCGAGCAATCGCTTGCCCAATCCTCCCTCGCCGCGTGCCCCGATCACAATGTGCGATACGCCATGCTCAGCCGCGAACTGCGCGATCGCTTCAGCCGGTTGTCCGACACTCAGGTGATACTGATAAGCGAACCCGCTTGTGTCCAGTATTTGACGCGCTGGCTTCAACGCAGTCATTCCCTGTTCGCGCTGGTAGTCATCTATGGTCTGCGCATCGATCAACAGTTTGACGTTACCCTTCGCCACACTGCGTTGCACATTGAGCAACACCAGCTGTGGTGGCACCTTCAACGAGTCGATCAGGCTCAATGCATGCTGCAACGCATGCAGGGAATGCTCGGAGCCATCCACCGGAACCAGTATCTTCATCATGCCTCTCCCTCCTGCGAATTCTTTCTGGCCGCCACTACGCCGTCAGCCAAATCGCGCACGGCGGCAACTGCCACCTTGCGCGCTGCCAGCCACTTGCCGATGCCCAGCACTAACAGCGCGCACACAACAGGCACCATCCAGTGCAAGACATGTTGCGCTTCGACCAACGGTTTGAACAACGCCTCGCCGAGCAACATCTCACCCGCCACATAACCTAGCAATGCTCCGCCCGCGTAGATGATCACCGGGTAGCGGTCGATCAGCTTGAGCACCAGCTGGCTGCTCCAGGCAATCATCGGGATGCTGACCAGCAGACCGAACACCAGCAGCCATACGTTGTCCTTGGCTACCGCCGCCACGCCCAGCACGTTATCCAGACTCATCACAAAGTCGGCAACGATGATGGTCTTCACCGCCCCCCACAGGTGCGCTTCGGCTTTGATAGCACCCTCGCCGTGCGCCTCCTCCTCTGGCAGGAGCAGCTTGATACCTATCCACAGCAACAGTAATGCACCGACCAGTTTGAGATACGGTAACGCCAACAGGCTGACCGCAAAGAAAGTCAGCACCACGCGCAAGCCGATGGCACCGCCCACACCGTACAGGATGCCTTTCCTGCGCTGCGCTTCCGGCAGATTACGACAGGCGAGCGCGATGACCACGGCATTGTCACCAGACAGCAACAAATCGATCAGGATGATCTTGAATACATCTGCCCAAAACTGGGGGGCCTGCATCATTTCCAGCATGTCATCCCTTTAGAATTTTTTGCATCGTGCGGCCCATCTCCGCCGGATTGCGTGTGATGAATATTCCGCTTGCTTCCATCACTGACAATTTGTCTTCAGCCCCACCTTGTCCGCCCGAGATGATCGCCCCCGCATGTCCCATACGCTTACCCGGCGGTGCAGTGATACCCGCGATGAAGCCGACCACAGGTTTCTGCATATTGTTCTTGATCCAGCGTGCGCATTCCTCTTCGTCGCTACCGCCGATCTCGCCGACCATGACCACCGCATCCGTCTCGGGATCGTCATTGAACATGCGCAACACATCGATATGCTTCAGGCCATTGATCGGATCGCCGCCGATGCCCACGCATGAGGACTGGCCATAGCCCAGCGCGGTCAATTGCCCGACCGCTTCATAGGTCAACGTACCGGAGCGCGACACCACACCGATACGGCCTTTCTTGTGGATATGACCCGGCATGATGCCAATCTTGATCTCGTCTGGCGTGATCAGCCCCGGACAGTTCGGCCCGATCAGCAAAGTCTTCTTGCCTTGCATCTTGTAGCGCGTCTTGATCATGTCATGCACCGGGATACCCTCGGTGATACAGATCACCAGATCCAGCTCAGCCTCGACGGCTTCATCGATAGCCGCCGCCGCTCCCGCAGGCGGCACATAGATCACGGACACGGTCGCACCGGTCGCCTGCTTTGCATCGCGCACCGAAGCGTAGACCGGGATGCCTTCAAATTCCTCGCCCGCTTTCTTGGGGTTCACCCCAGCAACGAAACAGTTCGCACCATTCGCATAGGCTTTGCATTGCTGGGTGTGGAACTGGCCGACCTTGCCGGTCATGCCTTGCGTGATAACTCTTGTATCTTTATTGATGAGGATGCTCATTTTGCCTCCCTAGCTGCGGCAACGACCTTCTCCGCTGCATCTGCCATGTCATTGCCCGAGATGATGGGCAAGCCAGAATCGACCAGTATCTTCTTGCCCAAATCAACATTGGTTCCTTCCAGACGCACCACCAATGGCACAGTCAGATGCACTTCGCGTGCAGCAGCCACCACCCCTTCCGCGATCACATCACACTTCATGATGCCGCCGAAGATATTGACCAGAATGGCTTTCAGATGCGGATTCTTCAACATCAGCTTGAAGGCCTCGGTCACCTTCTCTGTGGTCGCCCCGCCGCCCACATCAAGGAAGTTCGCCGGACTGCCGCCATACAGCTTGATGATATCCATGGTCGCCATGGCCAAACCCGCTCCATTCACCAGACAACCGATGTCACCGTCGAGCGATATATACGAAAGGTCGAACTTGGAAGCCTCGATCTCCGCAGGGTCCTCCTCATCCAGATCGCGCATCACCACGATTTCCGGATGACGGTACAAGGCATTCGAATCGAAATTGAATTTTGCATCCAATGCGACAACGCGATCATCAGCAGTAAGTATCAAAGGATTGATCTCGGCCAGCATCGCATCCTTCTCGACGAAAGCCTGATATAGCCCCTGCAATACCTTGACTGCTTCTGCGTTCGCCGCATCGGGGATGCCGATGGCGCGCACCACACGCGCAGCCTCCTTGACATCCAACCCTGCAACGGGATCGATGCGCACGGTATGGATCTTTTCGGGCGAATGCTTGGCGACCTCTTCGATCTCCATGCCGCCCTCGCTGGACGCCAGCAGCGCCACGCGCTGGGAAACGCGATCCACCACCATCCCAACATAGACCTCTTTGGCGATGTCCGCCCCTTCCTCGATCAGTAAGCGACGCACCTGCTGACCTTCCGGCCCTGTCTGGTGCGTCACCAGTTGCATACCAAGTATCTGTTGCGCGAATTGACGCACCTCATCCGGTGATTTCGCCACCTTGACTCCACCGCCCTTGCCGCGACCACCGGCATGGATCTGCGCCTTCACCACCCACACCTTGCCGCCCAGCTGCTGTGCTGCAGATAGCGCCTCTTCTACGCTAAAGCATGCTGCGCCACGTGGCGTGGGTACGCCGAATTCGCGCAAGATCTCTTTGCCCTGATATTCATGGATTTTCATAAAACCCCCTGATGAGACGAGTCCGCAATTTACCAGAGCATGGCAACCCGTGTCGTAATGATCACTATAAAAAAGGCTGCCGGATCACTCCGGCAGCCTTACACACAATGCTTCAGCAGATTTTAAAAATCCCAGCGCAGACCAGCAGAACCAAAGAAGCGAGTGATCTTTGTCGTCACATTGGCGCCTTCGCTCTTTGTGCTTTCAAAACCCAGGTCAGCATCGAAGGTAAGTTGCTCCTTCAACCGGTATGTACCGCGGACCATTGGTGAGAAGCGGGTCGTCACGGCATTGAACTGGTCTGTCTGCTTGTAAAGTTGCACTGAACTATCCAGCCCCCAAACGTATTGGCCATATTGCATATCCGTGTGGTTATACACAAAGAAGGAATTGCCTTTGACATTGCTGCTGGTATTCAAAGTAGCGCTGAACGACCAGATGTCTCCTGCCTTGTACAGACCGCTGCCGATCAATTGCCCGGTCACACTCTTTTCCGTTCCCCGGCCAGGATTAGCATCCAGTACACCGGCCTCAGGCACTCCGACAACACTGCTTGCCGCCGTTGCTGTTGTGTTCGTCAATCTCACATCTCCGCCCACCTGCCACTTGTCACTCATAGGCTTGGTTACACCGATCTGTGCCATATTGGTCGTGGCCGTTCGCTCCAAAGCCAATTGACGCAATGCACTGGTGGACATAGCCTGCTGCAACACACTTATCGAAGATGTCGTTGCACCATACAACGCCGATCTGATACTCAATGATGGCGTCTTGCGGTGATCCAGCATGAAGTTGAAGGACGCATCATACATACCTACCGTGCCCATCACCTGAGCTGCATTCAGCGCCTTGAAGAGAATGTCGTAATCAACCAGAGCGAAGGCTGAATGCTTGTCCTTGAAATAGCGCCATTCGCCGCCGATTGCGCGGCGATCCTGCAAACCATCGACCGCCTGATTGATGCCATAGACAGTGAAATCACCACTATCGACACTGGCTCCGACGAACGACGGGGTAGTACTATCGCTGTAATCCGCCAGTTTGCCGGTCGTCACATTCACTCGCCAATCTGAAGCATCTCCATACGAACCAGCCAGTCCATCGAAACGGCCCAACACCCCTGCTCCACTGGATGACTGGCGACCTACGCGCAGCAGGTAATCCTGCTTGCGCCCCTTGATCTCACCGTACAACGAGTGCAAACGATTCTGGCTACTCTGATCGGCCAGGAAGTTCATGGTGTTGTTGCCACGAAACACCACGCGCCCGTCGAACTCGTCACTCATATAGCGCGCCGACACGTCCTCGGTCGTTATCAGCATGGACTGGTCGGTGAAAGACGTGGATTGCGTATCGCTCACGCCGTTGAATACGGTGGTTGAATCGACCTTGCTGGATCCAAAATAGTAGCGTCCGGAGATTCCGCCGAATGTTGACCAGCGCGCTGCCTGTTTCTTCTCGCTCACTTCCACGATACCCGGTTTACTGGAAGTACCCGACAAGCCCGCGAGACGTTGTACTACACGCGGCACCCCGGCACCTTGCGGATAGAGGTTCAGATATAGATCGTACTCAGTCTTCGCTTTATCGAACTGGCCTGCACGTTCACGCGCCACACCCACCCACTCTTGCGCATCTTCCGTGTAATCATTAGGCGGCAACATCAACAGCTTGTTCAATACAGCAACCGCGTCTTCGTTCTTCTTGACAGACAAGGCAGTACGCGCCTGCCCCATCAACTCATAAGCCTGTTTGTTGTTCCCAGCCAGATTGGCATCATCCGGTGTCGGCCGCAATGCACCCACAACAGGCAAGAAAGGCAAGGCGACTTCTGCAGTCGAACGATCAGGACGTATCGTGATCAACAGGCTACGCTGATCCTTGCCCGGCGACACCGAGTAGTTGGCATTGCGCTCGAACTCGATCACCAGACGCGGCCTGGTCTGCTGGTCACGCGTCGTCACCGTGAATGCAGGGATCAGGCTGGAAGGTGGCGAATTACGCGTCTCGTTATCCACCCACTTCTCATCCACAGTCGCGCCCTGTACCCGCTCATAGAAGATCTCTAGCGTCTTACCGTTAGTTGCCGGAAAGTGGCGTATGTAACGCACGGGAGCCGTCATGCTGATCGTCGCAACGATACCGTCGGTCTGGTATTCAAGCGTCACTTCATCCAGTGGCTGGGCAGAGGCAACGCCACTACTCGCTCCCCACAACAAAGTTAGCGCCAAAAGACATCGTTTAAGTGTCTGGTTCATGCTCTACTCCCGAATTATCTGTTTTATTGTCGTTCCAGCTTAAACATTGATCCGTGCACGCGTAAGCTTGCACGGATCATGCGATATCAATCCCAAACGCTATACAAGGCGCCCTTACCATTCGATCCGGGTTTATGACAGTTACTGGAAGAACAGTCTGTCGCAGAAGGGTTCTTGCTGCTCTCATGGAAATTCGGCCAACGCTCGGTTTTTTGCCCTTGGCCCGAATAGGCGGTGTTGCTGCCATGGCAGGTATAACAGGCGATGCCGGCCAGATAAGGTACATGCAGCGCAGTGCCACGCTTAACGCTGGTACCTATATGGCAGGAAGTGCATGGTTCACTCGCATTCGCATATGGAATGTGTTTTGCAGGTTTCGCACCCAATGCCCCCAGCCAAGTAGTGGTGGTGGTATGACACTGATTGCACTCTGCAGTCGTCGCGATGTGACCCGAGCTTTTTCCAACTGCCTTCACGCCATCGTGGCAGGAAGAACATGCTGCTGCACTCGTATGTTTATAGGTGCCGGGTAACCAAGCGACATTGGTATGGCAATCACTGCATTCGTTCTGCCCCTTGATGGTAGCCGCTCCATGACTCACCGGCTTGCCGACTGCAACAGTTGTATTGTGGCAGCTAGAACATGCCGCTGCCGTGTTGTGTTTGTATCTGGCGGGTGTCCAGCCTACGAAGCTATGGCATTCATCACAGGCATAAGTGGCTTTGGCGACCGTAGTATGGCTCGCCGACTTACCGATAGCAGTAGCACCATCATGACAAGTCACGCAGCTTCCGGGAGCCACGCCCACGTGATTCCAGCTTGCGGGGAACCACGCAAATGTGCGGTGACAGCTATCGCAGGATTTTGTCGCCTTACTACCCGTGCTATGGCTAGGCGCTTTGGCAGATGCCTGTCGCCCGTTGTGGCAGCTGCGGCATTGTCCCGGCACAGCGGAGCCATGGTTATAGCGCGCACCCAGCCAAGTAGCTGTATTGAAGTGGCAGCTCTCGCATGGTGCATCGGTCACGATGTGCTTGTCGTTCTTGGGCGTAGCTACCACACGCTGACCGACTGCATGGCAACCATCGCAGTTGCGTGGCGTCCCCTTGAACACACCACCTACGTGACAGGTCTCGCATGCCGCCGCCGCGTGTCCTCCGGTCAAGGTGAAGCCGGTGGTCATGTGATTGAAATCGCGCCCGATCTGCTGGGCAGCATCTGCCTGCAGCGACAACACTGCCAACAACACGGCGAACATTGCACCGATAAAACCTGATCTTCTCTCCATGACAACCTCCTCGATAGTTCACTAGCTATTCGATAATTCTGCCTCAACTTATGTTGTTGGCAAACTTGACTTTTTCTACTATTTCTTCTGTGGCACGACTACACCCATCTTTACCGTTTTCCAATCATTACCCTCATGACAGCGCTCGCAACGATCACCAAAGTTACCGTTGTGCACATCATCACGTTCGTGACAACTGCCGCATGCCGTTGGTGCTACCACCTTCTTGTCCATCGGTTTTGAGTGGCAGGCATAGCACTTGTTGGCGGTCTTCTTGTGCGGCCCATCCAGCTTGAAGTCTGTCTTGTTGTGATCGAAGTCCCATGCCGCCCACGAGCGCGTAGAGTGGCAAACTTGGCATTCGGTTCCCAGCCGGCGGCGATGGACATCCTCATCGTCTTTCTCATGACATGACCAGCAGTCCGACTTGGCATCCTTGAAGGTCGGTTTTTCGTGGCATTTCTTGCAAGCGACCAGCGCGTGCCGTCCCAACAATGGGAAGGTGGACATGCGATTGTGGTTGAACTTGTCTGTCTTCTTCCAATCGTCCTCTACGTGGCAAGTCTCGCACTTCTTGCCTTCTTGGCCTTTGTGCGACTTGTCATCATCCTTCTGGTGGCAGCTGATGCAATCTTTCTGTAGCTTGTCTTTGTACAGGTCGCCCTTGTGACACTTCTCGCACTTCAGCGGTGAAGGCGACTTGTGCTTGCCCAGCAATGGGAATTTCGTCTTCTTGTCGTGATCGAACTTGATGTCCTTCCAGTCGTCCGCTACGTGACAGCTTTCGCACTTGATGCCGAAATTTCCCTTGTGCGCCTTGTCGTCGTCCTTTTTGTGACAGGAGACGCAAGTCATCTTCAACTTGTCTTTGTACAGGTCGCCCTTATGGCAATCCGTGCACTTGGTCTTCTTGTGCTTACCGAGCAGATCGAATTTGGTCTCCTTGTCGTGATCGAACTTGATGTCCTTCCACTCTTTCTCGGTGTGGCAAGTCTCGCACTTGGGACCGAACTTGCCCTTGTGGGCCTTGTCGTCATCCTTCTTGTGGCACTCGTTACACTTCGTCGGCGTGCCTTTGTATTTCTTGTTGATGTGGCACTTGTCGCACTTCACTTCATCGTGCTTGCCTAACAATTTGAACTTGGTCTTATCGTGGTCGAATTTGGTCTTCTTCCAGTCCTTGGCCGTATGGCAAGTCTCACACTTCTTACCCAGCTTGCCGTTGTGAGCCTTGTCGTCATCTTTCTTGTGACAGGACACGCAAGCCATCGGTGTATCTTTGTACTTGTGGTCGATGTGGCACTTCAAACACTTCACATCGATGTGTTTGCCTTCCAGCTTGAACTTGGTCTTGTCGTGATCAAAGTCGGTAGTCTTCCAATCTTTGTCTACGTGACACTTTCCGCAATCCTCACCCAGACCGCCTTTGTGTTTGTCATCTTTCTTGTGGCAGCTGAAGCAAAGCTGCGGTGCCTCGCGGAACTTCTTACCGGCCTTGTGACAGCTCTCGCACTTGACCTGTTCCTGCTTTTTGTTGACGAGGTGCCCGCCCTTAAGCTCAAAATCAGTCAGCTTGTGATCGAATTTCTTCTCATCGAATTCAGCTGCTTTGAAATCACGTCCTTTGTGTTCCGCGTGACATTCCTTGCAATCCTTTGTTGTATCGATACGGCCATGGTGGCCCTTCTTCTCGTCAACATCCTTGCCCACATCCTTGTGACAGTCCATACACAGACGATTCTGCGCTTTCTTGTCGAACTTCTTATGGCAAAGCTCGCACTTCTCCTCTTCCTTGGCGTGCCCCTTGATGACATCGCCGGGCATCAGCAGTTTGTTGGCGTTCGCCTGCATGGGCAGCGCGAACAGGAAGAAGATGAGGGCTAAGGTACGTAGCAGCATAGTCGGTATCAATTCAATCAGTAAGCGTGGACCGCATAGACGTGATAGAAGGCGCTGAACACCATCATGAACACCAGCGGGATATGGAAGATGTGCCACCAGGAAAACAGGCGCTCGTAAGTATGGAACTGGGCGGCATCACGGACAGCATGCAAGTAGGAAGTGATCTTTTCCTTGTATTCCTCGAACAGTTTCTCCATGCCTTTGTTCTGATCCGCACTAAAGTGCTTCTCCGCCCCTTGGGCACGCATCACCTGATGCAACTCGACAGGCAAACGGCGGGACAGTATTGCCGATCGGATGCCCATCTTTGCAAAACTAAGAAAACCGTAGCCAGTCTCCTTGGCATATTTCTCCGCCATATCGTGAAATGCCTGAAGTTGCTGCTCGACATTCGGCGCAAAGCCGAACATCGACTTGATATCCCCAGTCTGCTCCATCTGAGCACGCAATTCGTTCACCGTTGCCTGACGGCCATACAGACCGTGGTGGATCTTGGTGTAGAAGAAACGCCCAAAAGTACCGCTACCCGAAACGAGCAGCATGCAGTACATCGCCACCGCCGCATTGATCGACCCAGTCGGATGGATGAAGGGAATATAAACGTGATAGGTGGAATGGAAGATGATGAACAGCGGCCCCATGATGCCCAGCACCATGTGCCATTTGAACCAGGTCGGCAAGAAGCCAACATTCTCCAGCAGGGACCAACGCTTACGAAGGGGATACAGCAACAGCAACAGCATCATAATGCCGCCGGCCAGCCCTAGGTTGTATCCAAAATCGAACAACTCCTCACCCGGCTTATAATAAGTCTGTGGATAAACGACGAAGTAGCCGGCAATAGTGATCACGCCGACGATGCCGATGAAGATCATCCACATCAGGTGTTCTGATTGTTTTTTTGTTCTCATAGTTTCCAAATCCAAAAGCTTCCCTCAAGCCCCGCAAATTTTAACTGCGTTCACTGAACCTGTCTGAATAAATTTGTCTTAATTACGCGACAACCCTAGAATGCCGCTGCCTGCGACAAGGCTTTGTACAATAAAGTTCGCTTTATATATGAAATAGTCCGACAGGCGGCCAAGTCATTCAGACCAGTGGCGCACCCCATTCAACAACTCAAAGACGACAAGCTATGGACATCATCGATCTATCCGTTTACCTGATCCCATTGATCATCATCATGTTCTTCTATCTGGGCAGCAGAAAAAAGAAAGAAACGAGCGCCACTGAACAAATGAAAGAGGCGATCACCCAAGGTTTGACTGAGCCCTCCTCTCTTCACCCTGTGATCGATCCGCGCTTATGTTTGGGTTCAGGCAGCTGCATCAAAGCCTGTCCGGAAGGTGCCATAGGCATGATCAAGGGCAAGGCGGTGCTCATCAACCCCACCCACTGTATCGGTCACGGCGCCTGTGCCGCATCTTGCCCGCACGATGCGATCACCTTGGTATTTGGCACTGAAAAGCGCGGCATGGACATCCCGCAAGTTGATCCAAATTTCGAGACCAACGTCAAAGGACTGTTCATCGCCGGCGAACTGGGAGGAATGGGCTTGATCCGCAAGTCAGCCAGCCAAGGTTCGCAGGCGATGGATTCCATCGCCAAGCTAAAAGGCAGCAACAATGATTATGACGTCATCATCGTTGGTGCCGGCCCAGCGGGTATGGGAGCGGCACTGGGCGCTATCCAGCACAAGCTTCGCTACCTCGTCATAGAGCAAGAAAGCTCACTGGGTGGTGCCATCTTCCAGTATCCGCGCAACAAGGTCGCGATGACCGCGCCAGTCAAGCTGCCAGTCGTCGGCGAGATGCACTTCAAGGAAGTCAGCAAAGAACGCCTACTGGAATGGTGGTTGGGCATCATCGAAAAGACCGGCATCAAACTGAATTACAACGAGCGCATGGAGAATGTGACACCGACCGACAATGGCTTCATCGTCAAGACCAGCAAGGAAGAATACAAAACACGCGCAGTCCTGCTGGCCATCGGCCGACGTGGCACGCCGCGCAAGCTCGGCGTGCCCGGCGAAGAGCTGCCGAAAGTGGTCTATCGCCTGATCGACCCCGAACAATATCGCAACATGCATGTGATCGTGGTCGGCGGTGGTGATAGCGCGGTGGAAGCCGCCATGGCAGTTGCTGAAGAGCAAGGCACTAACGTATCTCTGCTCGCACGCGGTGATGAGTTCGGTAAGGCATTCGGCGGTGCGAAACCAAAGAACCGCGACAAACTAAAAGCCATGTCCGAAGCTGGCAAATTGAAGATATATCTGAAGTCTGGCGTCAAAGAGATAAATCAGGATACGGCAGTGATCAAATTCGGCGACGAGGAAGCGGAGATCAAGAACGATGGCATCATCGTGTGCGCTGGTGGTACCTTGCCAACACCTTTCCTGAAGCAGATCGGCGTGATGGTGGATACCAAGTTCGGCACAACCTGACCTTCCGGCATCAGAAAGCAAAAAGGCCTGCAAATTTTGCAGGCCTTTTTTAATTGGTGCCGCTTGTCGGATTCGAACTGACGACCTACCGCTTACAAGGCGGTTGCTCTACCAACTGAGCTAAAGCGGCGGTAATACAAAAACTGGTGGGTCGGCCGAGATTCGAACTCGGGACCAACGGATTAAAAGTCCGCTGCTCTACCGGCTGAGCTACCGACCCGGTAAAATTGAGAGCGCGCATTATACGGGTTTGCTCTCGAGTGTCAAAGCATCAAATACGATTTATGTATTTTGATAGCGCGTTGGGTCTTCAACTTGCGCAGCACGAAACCCCTCTTGTCTCAAACGACATGAATCGCAGCGACCACAAGCATGCCCGGATTCGTCTGCCTGATAACAGGAAACAGTCAGCGCGTAATCGACACCGAGCTGCATACCCGCCTGAATGATCTCCGCCTTACTCAAATGCAATAGCGGCGCATGCAGAGTCAGTGATTTACCTTCGACTGCCGCTTTGGTCGCCAGATTCGCCATGCGCTCGAATGCATCGACGAATTCAGGACGGCAATCCGGATAGCCGGAGTAATCCACTGCATTCACACCGAAGAATATATCCTGCGCCTGCAACACCTCCGCCCAAGCCAAGGCAAGCGAAAGCATGATGGTATTGCGCGCTGGCACATAGGTCAGCGGAATCCCGCTTGTAGCCGCTTCCGGTACGGCGATGTTGGCATCTGTCAGGGCAGACCCGCCGAAGGCAGTCAGATCGATATTGATGACGCGGTGCTCATGCGCACCCAGCTCTCTTGCCACACGCTGTGCAGCCGCCAGTTCTGCATGGTGACGCTGACCATAGTCGACACTCAATGCATGACACTGAAAGCCTTGTGCACACGCCTGCGCCAGTACCGTGGCCGAATCCAGCCCCCCCGACAACAACACCACTGCTCGTTTTTCGCTCAACGCCCCACCTCATTGCCCCACAATATCTTATGCAACTGCACCTGCATACGCACCGGAAGATGATCTCGCAATATCCATTCCGCCAGGTCACGTGCAGTCAAATCATCATGAACCGGGGAGAACGTCACTTCGCAGCGACGCGCCAGATCCCGATCACTCAGAACCTGCTTGGCCCACTGATAATCCGCTTCGTTGCACAACACGAATTTGATCTCATCTTTGCCAGAGAGATATTGCAGATTCTCCCAAAGGTTCTTGCTTTCTTCTCCAGAGCCAGGCGTCTTGATATCAAGCACCTTCATCACGCGCGCATCCACTCCGCTGACATCCAATGCCCCGCTTGTCTCCAGCGAAACGGCATACCCGGCATCACTCAATGCGCGCAGCAATGTCAGGCTATGCTTCTGCGCCAAAGGCTCGCCGCCAGTGACACAGACATAGTGTGGGTCAAACTTCGCCACGGCATCAAGAACCTCCTGTACCGACATACTTTTGCCGCCAGTGAATGCATGTGCGCTGTCGCAGTATTCACAACGCAAAGGGCACCCCGTAAGACGCACAAATACCGTCGGCAAACCGATGCGGGAGCTTTCACCTTGTAACGAGAAAAATATTTCGCTGATACGCAGCGTACTGCCGAGATCTGATGACATGAACTACAGTGGATTACTTGATAGTAGCCAGACGCTTCTTGGCTTTATCCGAGGCATCGCTGCCAGGGAACTGTGAGATGAGTTTTTTCAAAGTGCTGCGAGCTGCGGTTCTTTTCTTTAACGACAACTGGCATTCAGCCATATTCAACATAGCCTCGGGAGCTCGCGGGTGATCCGGGTACTTACTCAATAGATTGCTGTATGCCGCAAAACTGCCCGCATATTCACGCGACAGGAAATTGGCGTTCCCCAACCAGTAATAGACATTCGCCTCATGCACCGACTGCGGATACTGGCGCAAGAAATCACGGAAGGAAAGTGCCGCCTCACGATAACTCTCTGCGCGATAAAAACCGTAGGCGGTCTCGAATGCCCGATTCTCTCCCGAGGATCCGTTATCCGAGCCTCCGGAAGGCACGGCAGCGGCGCGAGATGCCCCACCGCCACTGCCCGACTCCAATTGCCTCAACCTGGAATCGAGATCGATGTAGAAATCCTTCTGCCGCTTCTCTGCTTCCTGCTGGGCATGACCGAACTCTTCGAACAGCCCGCGTTGCTTACGCATCTCGCTAGACTGCATCTCAAGCTGCATCTGCAAGTTCAGCAGGGAACGAACAGCGAGTTTGTTCTGCAACTCAATCTCGGCAAGCTGCTTCTCCAACGAGATGATTCGCACCTCCAGCTTTTTGACCTGTTGCCGAGCGTCATCATCAGCGAACAGCCCCGCATAAGCGGGGCTGCACACCAACAACAGACCGCCCAGCAATCGGGAGGCTGCGATCTTCATGTTTACTGCGCGCTGTAGTTGATGTCTGCGCGGCGATTCTGAGCCCAGCAAGCTTCGTTATGCTCACTGCAACGAGGCTTTTCTTCGCCGTAGCTGACAGTCTCGATCTGGGAAGCCGAAGCACCACCCAACACCAATGCACGCTTGGTGTTGTTCGCGCGACGCTGGCCAAGTCCAAGGTTGTACTCGCTGCTACCGCGCTCATCTGCATTACCTTCGACACGCACCTTTGCATCGGGGTGGCTTGCAAGATATTCAGCATGATTCATGATTGTCTCGCGGTCTGCATCCTGCACAGCATCCACATCGAACGGGAAGTAAACGCTATTCTTTTGCATCATTGCAGCCTCTGCATCGGCTGCAGCCTGTGCCTCAGCAGCGGCTTGCGCATCAGCAGCGGCTTGAGCGTCAGCATCAGTAGTAGATACTGCTGCTGCAGAAGTTGTTGCGGGCTCCGTGACTTCTTCTTTCGGCGGATTGCTGCTACATGCAGCCAACAAGTTCAACAACAACACACTGAGGATCAATTTTTTCATCACGCATACTCCTTCTAAATTTATCTATTTCAGGAACGGGCCCCACATCGGTTCGCGGATATCACCGCTCTGGGCAACCATCTTTTGCTTCACTCGGCCATCGCTTGAAACGGTTGCCAATATACCACGACCCTGCACTTCAGTTGCAAACAGGATCATCTTTCCATTTGGCGCATAGCTCGGTTTTTTCTCCCATCCACCCGCTGTGAGTATCTGTGTTTGCCTGCTTTCCATATCGTGCACGGCAATATGGAATACGCCATCCCTGAAATGTGCAAATACAAAGCTGTTTCCATCCGGATGGAAACGGGGGGAAAAGGCATTGCCCGATTCAAAGGTCAGACGCTGAACTTCATTGTTTTCAATAGAAACCCGATATATCTGCGGACTGCCGCCCCGATCAGAGGTAAAAAGCAGGGATTTACCGTCCGGCGAAAAAGACGGTTCTGTATCGATCGCGTCGCTATAGGTGATACGGCGCAGTTGGCCGCCATTGGTGTTGGCAAGATATATTTGTGATTCTTCATCACGCGTCAGCACCATGGCGAGCAGCTTACCATCCGGGGACCAAGCAGGCGCGCTATTGCTGCCCGGGAAGTCTGCTATCAACGTACGTTTGCGAGAGGTTAGTGATTGCACGTACACCATAGCGCGTCGCTTCTCGAAACTGACATACGCGATCTGCTGGCCATCCGGAGACCAAGCAGGAGACATGATGGGTTCTTTTGAAGTGAGCAAGGCCTGTTCGTTGTCACCGTCGCTGTCCGCCACGACCAGTCGGTAGACACCCGTATCGCGACTGACATAGGCGATACGCGTACTAAACACGCCTGGACTACCCGTCAAACGTTCATACACCAGGTCCGCGATACGGTGGCCGATTGCCCGCACCTGATCCGCTCTGGCCGTCACCACTTGCGACATAAGTTCTGCATTGCGCACCAGATCGAGCAAACGAAACTTGACTGCCACCTTGCCTTCAGCCTGCGACTCTATGCTGCCGATGAGTACCGCCTCCACGCCCGCCCATTCGGCGGGCCGGATATCGCGCGGTTCACGCGGTGATTTTCCTGCCGGATCGATCAATTTGAATAAGCCGGTACGGGTCAAGTCGTTCCCCACCAGATCGAGCAAACCCTGCGCGATAGCGGCATCACCAGAAAAACGCACTAAAGAAACCGGCGTCTGATGCTCCCCTGCTCCGGTGATCTCAATGTTCAACACGGCATGCGCCGGCATCACAAAAAACATCAGGCACAACAATATCCAGCGTCTCATTCCTTATCTATCCTCCGGCCTGATCGTCAGGCGTAATTCGCGAAAGCGCTTCTTCAGCACTGGGTCGCTTGGTATCGGCAAAGGCTGGGCCTTGTAGATCGCACGCTCGGTCGCCTCATCATAAGCTGCATTACCACTACTCTTTCGCAACACCGCATCCAGCACGGACCCATCAGGCAGCAGCGTCACTTGGAATTCAGCGGCGGCTGTCGGCAAAACGTCCGGCGGCATCACGATATTGTGTCTGATCTTGCTGCGTATCATGTCCTGGTAACGCCCCATCTCGGCAGATGTGGCGGCCAGCACCTCCGCACGCACCCGTTCTCGTTCAGCCAAACGCTGCTTCTCGACATAAGCTTCCATCACGCGTTGCTCCTCGCGCAATTGCTTCTGGCGCAATTGCTTCTGGCGCAATTCTTTGGCACTCGGCTGGGGCTTTATCGGTTTGCGTAACTTTTTATCACGCAGTTCGATATCAGCCTTTTGCGGCACATTCGAACTGGACGCCTGCTGCTCGACCACTTTCTTTGCCGCCACAATCTCCTGCACCGGCGCTTCAGCAGGTTGTTGAGCCGGTTCTTCAGTCGGCTGTTGCATCGGCAGGTTATCCCACAATTCAACCGAAAAGCGATCAGGTTGGTGGGTCTGCCAGCGTACCCCCATCACCAGCATGGCAAAGAATGCGATGTGCACCACCATCGCCAGCATACCTGCTGAAAAGCGATAGGGGTCACGGTAGCGGAGTGTCGCGCTCATCGCACCTTGGTGAGCAGACCGACTTTCTTGACGTTCTGCTGCTGCAGCATATCCATCACGTTGATGACTTCCTCGTAGCGGATCTTCTTGTCGGCGGAGATCACCACCGACTGTTCCGGATTCTTCGCCAGCTTCTGCTGGATCAACGCCGCCAACTCTTTAGCCGACACCGGCTTTTCAGCACCGCCTTGCGTATGATCGCGCAGCACCAGCGTCGAATCTTTTTTGATCATCACTTCCAGTGGCGCGACAGGCGGCGCTGAAGACTTTCCCACACTGGGCAGTTCGATCTGACCGGGATTCATCATCGGCGCAGTGACCATAAAGATCACCAACAGCACCAGCATCACGTCGATATATGGCACCACGTTGATCTGACTCAACGGACGATTCGCCACGCGACGTGAATTCATCATGGCTGCCCCTCCGTTAAGTTAGTTACGAGATATATAGATTGGCGACGGAGGTGCACCGCAGCCATTGGTTCCGGCATAACGCGCTTCGCGCATGAGCCTACACCGCAACTTCGTTGTCCCACACCTAGCGCTATCGCGCACCGCGTCATGGCTGCCTCTGCAACACGTTGGAGAACTCTTCAATGAAGCTTTCGAAACGGGATGATAGTCGCGCCACGTCATGCACGTAGCGGTTATACGCCACTACTGCCGGGATCGCAGCGAACAAGCCCATCGCCGTCGCCACCAACGCTTCGGCGATACCGGGAGCCACTTGCGCCAAGGTCGCCTGCCCCACACTGGACAGACCGCGGAATGCATTCATGATGCCCCACACCGTACCCAGCAGACCGACATAGGGGCTGACCGAACCGACCGTCGCAAGAAAAGAAAGGTGCGACTCCAGATGGTCCATCTCGCGCTGGTAGCGCGCGCGCATCGCACGGCGCGTGCCTTCCATCAGTGCCGCACTATCCACACCATGCGTCTTCTTCAACTTGACGAACTCGGCAAAACCCGCGGCGAAGATATGTTCCAGTGCCCCCTGATCATGACGCAACTTACTACCCGCCTGCTGATACAAGGCCACCAGATTCGGGTTGCCCCAAAAAGCATCTTCGAACTCTCTGGTCTGTGATTTCGCGGCCCGCACGGCGAACATCTTGAGGAAGATGTACCACCACGACATCAGCGACACCCCCAACAGCAAGCCCATCACCAACTGCACCAGCAGGCTGGCGTTGCCGATGAGTTGCACCAGAGACAAATCCCGTATCAGATCCATGCGTTCAACCCCATTGTTTGCGTAACATTTCCGGCACACTGACCGGCTTAAAACTGTCTTTACCCACGCAGACCAGATGCACATCGGCCTGCGTCAGCACCTCATCACCCCGTTTCACCTCTTGCGCCAGCGTCATCTGGCTGCGCCCCACCTTGGTGAGGTGGGCCGTCACTTCCAGCATGTCATCCAGCAAGGCCGGCTTGAGGTAATCGATCTTGACCGAGCGCACCACGAACATCACACCCAACTCTTTCATCAGTCCGGCATTGCTGTGGCCAAAGCTGCGCAGCCACTCAGTCCGCGCGCGCTCCATAAAGTTCACATAATTGGTGTGATACACCACACCACCCGCATCGGTA
Source organism: Gammaproteobacteria bacterium (assembly GCA_018814405.1). Taxonomy (GTDB): domain Bacteria; phylum Pseudomonadota; class Gammaproteobacteria; order Burkholderiales; family Gallionellaceae; genus Sideroxyarcus. Next base: position 17,448 of record JAHIZO010000004.1, on the reverse strand, counting down.
TCCTGATAGTAAACGCGCACCGGCCAGGTGAATGGCTTGTGCGACTTATTCATCCCACAATTCCTTGTTGCCACTTTTAACCACCGTCAGCCCGAAGTGCTCATAAGCATTCGCCGTCGCCATGCGGCCGCGCGGCGTGCGTTGTAGATAGCCCTGCTGGATCAAGTAGGGTTCCAGCACATCTTCAATAGTGTCGCGCTCTTCTCCAATGGCGGCGGCCAGGTTGTCCACTCCCACCGGCCCACCCATGAATTTCTCGATCACGGTCTGCAGCAGTTTTCTGTCCATCACATCCAGCCCGCGCGAATCCACATCCAGCATGGTCAGCGCGGCATCCGCCACTTCGCGCGTGGCATTGCCGTCGGCGCGCACATCGGCGTAGTCACGCACACGACGCAACAAGCGGTTGGCGATACGCGGTGTACCGCGCGAACGGTTGGCGATCTCCAACGCGCCGTCCGGCGAGATCGGCAATTCCAACAGGCCGGACGAACGCGTCACGATGCGCTGCAACTCCTGCGGCGTATAGAACTCCAGCCGAGCCACGATGCCGAAACGGTCGCGCAGCGGATTGGTCAGCATGCCAGCGCGTGTGGTTGCGCCCACCAGCGTGAACGGCGGCAGATCGATCTTCACCGAACGCGCGCCAGGCCCTTCACCGATCATGATGTCGATCTGATAATCCTCCAGCGCGGGATAGAGGATCTCCTCCACCACCGGCGACAAACGATGGATCTCATCGATGAACAGCACATCATGCGGCTCAAGATTGGTCAGTAGCGCCGCCAGATCTCCCGCGCGCTCCAGCACCGGTCCGGAGGTATGGCGAATATTGACGCCCATCTCGCGCGCGATGATCTGCGCCAATGTGGTCTTTCCCAGTCCGGGCGGGCCGAACAGCAACACGTGATCGAGCGGTTCTTTACGCTTCTTAGCGGCTTGAATGAATATTTCCAACTGCCCGCGTATCTTCTCCTGCCCGACATATTCTTCGAGCTGCTTTGGGCGCAACGCGCGCTCCAGCGCCTCTTCCTGCTGGGAAGCGGGCGCAGCGGAGATGATGCGTGGTGCGGCGGTTAGGTCGTCGTGCTGGATCATGCCTTGGATAATAACTTAAGCGCTTGGCGGATGCCGTCTGAGAGACTGGCATCCTTGGGCAATTGCTTTGCCGCCCATTCCGCCTCTTTGTCCTTGTAGCCCAAGCCCAGCAAGGCATTGACGATGTCATTGCCTGCGGATTCCAACACTACCGCTGTTGTCGCGCCAGCAGCGGCCACGAACTTGCCTTGCAGTTCCAGCAACAAACGCTCGGCCGTCTTCTTGCCCACCCCGGGGATCTTGGTCAGACGCGTCGCATCCTTGTTCGCCACTGCCATCGCCAGATCGCTCATGCTCAGTCCGGAAAGAACCGACAATGCCAACTTGGGGCCCACGCCGCTGATCTTCAGCAATTGGCGAAAGGCGATACGCTCCTCCTGCGTCAGGAAACCGTACAGCAGATGTGCATCCTCGCGCACGATGAACTCGGTGAGCAGGACGACTTTTTCGTTCAGTGCGGGCAGGTTGTAGAACGTACTCATCGGCACGTCCACCTCGTAACCGACACCTTGCACATCCAACAATATCTGCGGGGGATTCTTCTCCAGCAGTGTACCGCTCAGTCTTCCGATCATGTATTTCCTTTACTGAATATCAATGCCAGCGACAGCAAAGTACCGTGCACCATCATCGCGGCGATAGTGAGTTTGATCGCATCGGCCAGTTGTTGCGGTTGTGCAGCGTGGCGCAGCAACTCGCGTGACGCTTTGATGCTCAGCGGCAAAGCGAACATTGCCAGCAAAGCCAGCACGGGTAGCCAGCCCAACATCACGCAGGCCACCAGCCATATATAAGCCAGCGCCACGATCAGACCATAACCCCAGCGCGCCTTGCTCACTTCCAGCCGCGCCACCCAGTGCAGCTTGCCTGCTGCAGTGTCGGCTGCACGATCAGGAAACTGGTTGATGTACAACAGATTGGTCACCAGCAATGCGTAAGACAATCCTGCAACGAAAGGGAAGAAGTCGAAGCCCTTGCGCTGCACAAAATCGGAACCCACGGTGATCGCCAAAAAACCTGCCGCCACGCAAAGCTCGCCCCAACCCCGACTATTGAGGCGGAACGGTGGTGCAGAGTACGCCCAGCCGATGAACAGCCCCGCCACGCCGACATACATCAGTTGTGCATCGGTGCACGCCATCAACCAAAGACCGGCTGCGACTACGCCCGCCATCAAGGCGAAACCGAAATTACGCGTCTGGGTGAGGCTCAGCACACCGTTCTGAATGAAGCGGCTGCCGCCGGTGAAGGGGAAGATGCGTTGGGTGTTCTGCGCATCGGTGCCGTTGAGCGCATCGTAGTAATCGTTCAGCACGTTCACTCCGGCATGCGCCAACAGGGCGAACAACAGTGTGACCAGTGCGAGCGGGACGTCAAAAGCCAGACCGCTCTGCCAGGCGATGGCCAATCCGATCAGGCATGCCATCAGACTGGCGGTCAGAAATGCCGGGCGTGTGGCAGCGAAATAGCGTGCCGCAGGATTGGCGAATAACTCCAGTGTCGGTTCCAGCGGTTGCGTCATACCAGCCTTCCTCCCCGTACCTTATATCCCTTGCTCGCATGCGCGCCCAATCCGCCCAGACCACCGTGTGCATGACAGATCGCACAAGCCAGCGCATCCGCCGCATCCGGACTGGGCGTGCCGGACAGATTCAACAATCTTTGCACCATGGCCTGCACCTGCTCCTTGTCGGCATGGCCGTTGCCGACCACCGCCTGTTTGATCTGCAAGGCCGTGTATTCTGCCACCGGCAGACCCGCCTGCACCGCCGCACAGATCGCCGCACCGCGCGCTTGGCCGAGTAACAATGTGGATTGCGGATTCACGTTCACGAATACTTTCTCCACCGCTGCCAGTTCCGGCTGGTGCTGCGCGATGACCTCGCCCAGCGAAGACAGGATGACTTTCAATCTTTCCGGCAACTCGCCCGCCGGCGTCTTGATGCAACCGCTGGCAACGTAATGCAACTTCTGACCTTCCTTATCGATCACCCCGAACCCGGTGATACGCAGGCCGGGATCGATGCCGAGGATACGCATTACTCCTCGATCACCGCATTGGTGTAGACCTCCTGAACATCGCCCAAATCTTCCAGCGCATCCAGCAGCTTCTGCATCTTCACCGCATCGTCGCCGGTGAAGCTGACTTCGTTTTCCGGCTTCATGGTGACTTCGCCCATCTCCGGCTTGAATCCAGCACTTTCCAGACGCTGTTTCACCGCCACGAAATCATTCGGCTCGGTGATGACTTCGATACTGCCGTCGTCGTTGTTGACAATATCTTCCGCCCCCGCGTCCAGCGCCACTTCCATCAGTGCGTCCTCGTCGGTACCCGGCGCGAAGATCATCTGACCGCAATGTTTGAACAAGAACGCCACCGATCCGTCGGTACCGAGGTTGCCGCCGTACTTGGTGAAGGCATGGCGCACATCGGCCACGGTGCGTGTCTTGTTGTCGGTCATGCAATCGACCATCACCGCCGCACCGTTGATGCCGTAGCCTTCGTAGCGCAGCTCCATATAGTCCACGCCTTCCAGTTCGCCCGCCCCGCGCTTGATGGCGCGCTCGACGTTGTCCTTGGGCATATTCTGGTCGTAGGCTTTCTCCATTGCCGTACGCAGGCGCGGATTGGTATCCGGATCGCTTCCGCCCAGTTTGGATGCAACCGTGATCTCTTTTATCAGGCGCGTGAATATCTGACCGCGCTTGGCGTCCTGCCGCCCTTTGCGGTGTTGAATATTGGCCCATTTACTGTGTCCTGCCATGTTGCTTCCCCATGCATTATTTGCCGCGCGCATGGTAACACCGAGGCATGTATTGCCAAAATTCAAACCTCCCCTGCCCCGACGTAATAAACGGGAGTAGAATGCCCTCAAACGTTTTCTTAACCACCGAAGGAGTTGATCATGAAAGTCCAACACGCACTGATGCTGACCGCTGGCTTGATGTTGTCGGCACCGGTCCTGGCCGATGACGGCGCAGCCCTATTGAAGAAGAACAATTGCGGAACCTGCCATCAGCTTGACAAGAAAACTGTCGGCCCTGCCCTGAAGGCTATCGCAGCCAAATACGCAGGCGATGCCGGCGCAGCGGCCATGCTGGAGAAGAAAGTACGCGTTGGCGGTTCCGGCAGCTTCGGCACCATGCCGATGCCAGCCACACCGGACAAGGCCTCTGATGCAGACATCAAGTCGATGGTTTCCCACATCCTCGCCATCAAGTAAGTTCAGCTGCACCATAGAAAAGGGCCGGTTTGAACCGGCCCTTTTCTATTACTTAAATATATCAAGGATTCATTCGCATCATACCCGGCCCGCGTTTGGGTTCACGCATCACCTCGTCCTTGGTGATCTTGCCGTCCTTGTTGGCATCGTTCTCATCGAAACGCGCGAACAGGATAGGCATCCCCTTTTCGGCCTCTTCCTTGCTCAAAGCGCCATCATGATTGGTATCCGCCGCATCGAAATGCTGCTCGATACTCATATGGCGCATACTTTTCATCTGCCCGTGCATGCCTTTTTTATACATGCCACCCATCTCTTCGCTGCTGACCTTGCCATCCTTGTTGCTATCCATATCCTTGAAACGTTCCTCATGGAAGGCGTTGAATTCCTGCTTACTGACAGCACCGTCGCCATCCTTGTCCATCTGCTGAATCATGCCACCGCCTGTCGGACAGGCATCACTGGGGCCATGAGCCTTGCCCGGGCATGCAGATGCTTGCTGGGCGAACGCCATCAGTCCGCCCGCGGCGATCAGTGCAACGATAGTCTTCATTGTGATTCTCCTTATGTGATTGATGGATACACCCGCATGCAGGCGTCGGTTTCATGGACAGACTAACACGATGGAAGTTCGCTGCCGGACGGCAGGTTATAATCCGCCGCAATCTTTTCAGTACTACCCCATGAACATATTCTACGAAGAAGACGGCAGTTTCAAGGTCGGCAACATCATGACCGATAACACCACCTCCCTGCAGGTCGAGAACCTCCACGGCAAACGCTGCAAGATCAAGGCCGCCAACGTCATGTTGCGCTTCGAACAGCCCGGCCTGAGTGAATTCATGACACAGGCCGAACTGGCCGCCAACGACATCGATCTGGACTTTCTGTGGGAAGCTTGTCCTCCGGAGGAATTCGCCTTCGAGGAATTGGCACAAGATTACTATGGCCATAAGCCCACGCCCATCGAAGCGGCCGGTGCGCTGATCCGACTGCATGGCTCGCCCATGCATTTCTATAAGAAGGGCAAGGGGCGCTATAAAGCCGCGCCGGCCGATGCACTGAAAGCGGCACTGGCCAGTGTGGAGAAGAAACGCATCCAAGCCGAGCTACAGGCGCGCTACACGGATGAACTCACCCAGTTCAAACTCCCCGCCGAATTCGCAGACAAACTCAAAGCCATCCTGTACCAGCCGGACCGCAACACTCTCGAGGTCAAAGCGCTGGAAGCGGCCTGTGCCGCCACCCATCTTTCCATCGCCCATCTGCTCGAGAAATGTGGCGCACTACCCTCTTCGCATGACTTCCATCTGAACAAGTTCCTGTTCGAGAACTTCCCGCGCGGCACCGGCTTCCCTGACGTGACCGTGGAAGAACATCCCGAACTACCAAAGGCGACCGTCAATGCATTCAGCATCGACGATGCCGCCACCACCGAGATCGACGACGCCTTCTCGATCGAGACACTGGCGAACGGCAACCGCCGCATCGGCATCCACATCGCCGCACCCGCACTCGGCATCGCACCCGGTTCAGAGATCGACGCCATCGCCGCACAGCGCATGTCCACCGTGTACATGCCGGGCGACAAGATCACCATGCTGCCGGATAACGTGGTGCAAGCGTTCACGCTGTGCGCCGACAAGGTATGCCCCGCACTCTCTTTATATGTAGAAGTGAACGAAGCGCTGGAGATCGTGAACAGCGAGAGCCGCATCGAACGCCTGCATATCGCCGCCAACCTGCGCCATGACACACTGGAGCCGCTGTTCAACGATGAGTCCGTGGCCGCGCGCCAGTTCGACTTCAGCTACGGCCCAGAACTTGAACTACTGTGGGACTTCGCCAACAAGCTGGAAGCCGGACGTGGCAAATCGTCCGACAACAACCAACAGCAGGTCGACTATACCTTCACCATCGAGAACGAGCGCGTCACCATCGGCCACCGTCTGCGTGGTTCGCCCATTGACAAGGTGGTGTCGGAGTTGATGATCCTCGCCAATAGCAGTTGGGGTAAGTTGCTGGATGACAACGGTGTCGCCGGCCTCTATCGCACGCAGAACAACGGCAAGGTGAAGATGAGCACCGTCGCCGCGCCGCATCAGGGATTGGGTGTGGCGCATTACGCATGGTCCAGCTCACCACTGCGCCGCTATGTCGACCTAGTGAATCAGCGTCAGATCATGAGCGTGTTGCGCGGTGAAGAACCTTCCTACACCAAGAACGACACCGCCTTGTTCGCCATCCTTAGAGACTTCGATACTGCCTACACCACCTACAACGAGTTCCAGCGCAACATGGAGCGCTACTGGTGTCTGCGCTGGCTGCAGCAGGAGAATATCTCGCAGGTCAATGTCACGGTACTGCGCGAGAATCTGGTCAAGTTCGTGGACATCCCGCTGGTCGGGCGCATCTCCGCGCTGCCCGAGACCGAAGCCAATACACAGGTGGCGCTGGAGATCGTTTCCGTCGACCTGCTCGACCTCAACTTTGAAGCGCGTCCCGTCGCGGTCGCCGCTATTGAGGGATGAAGCGCTATTTGCTCATGGCTTTGCTGCGCGAACGCATCTCGTTCGCGACAGGTTTTTCTTTGCTGCTACACGCTTTCGTATTGTTCGGCATCACCTACACCGTGCCGGATGCCAAGACGCTGGCGAAGCGGCTTGAGCCGCTTGAGGTCACACTGGTCAACAGCCAGTCGCGCAACAAACCGACCAAGGCCAATGCCTATGCTCAGAGCAATCTGGATGGCGGCGGCAACACACCGGAAGACCTGCGCGCGAGCACACCGTTCCCGGTAGTCAGCAACGACACACGCTACACCCCGGAGCAGGCCGCCAAACGGGTGAAAGCACTCGAACAGGAAGTGAAGTCGCTGCTCACCCGCAGCAAGGGTGATTATCGGGTAGAGCAGCAAAAGCAGGCACCCAAGCCCCAAGACAGCAGCAAGAGCGGCGAAGATCTGGTGCAACGTTCTTTGGAGATCGCGCGTCTGGAAGCCCAGATCAGCAAAAACATCTCGCTCTACGAGAAACTACCCAAGCGAAAATTCATCGGCGCGCGCACCGAAGAATACAAATATGCGCAATATGTCGAAGACTGGCGCGCCAAGGTCGAACGCATCGGCAATCTGAACTATCCAGAAGCGGCTCGGCGCCAGAAGCTGTACGGCAGTCTGACCCTGACGGTGAACATCCGCGCCGATGGCAGCGTGGAGAACATCGAGATCAACCGCCCCTCCGGACATCGCATCCTCGATGCCGCCGCCCAGCGCATCGTCAGACTCGCAGGTCCCTACTCGCCCTTCCCGCCCGACATCCGCCAAGAAGTTGACGTGCTGAGCATCACCCGCACCTGGACGTTCACCACCAGCGACCGGCTAGAAGCCAAGTAGTCACGTTCCTGCGCTCATTCCTCGGCATACACCTGGTTGCGTCCCGCCTCCTTGGCGCGGTACATCGCCGTATCGGCCTGCTTGAGCAACTCGTCCGCGCCCGTAGCCTGGTCACGGAACAGCAGCATACCGATGCTGGAAGTGCAGAAGTGCTCGACCACCTTGTTCTTGCCCGAAGCACTTTGCATCTGCAAGCGGTAAGGCTCGGCCAACTCCGTGCGTATCTTTTCCGCCACCTGCCGCGCCTGCTGCATGGCCGATGAACGATCCCCTTCCAATTCGCTCAACACCACCACGAACTCGTCGCCCCCCAGTCTGGCGACGGTATCCGTCCTGCGCACACAAGCACTGATGCGCCGCGCCACTTCGGTCAGCAGCAGGTCGCCCATGTCGTGTCCGTGCAAGTCGTTGAGCGGCTTGAAGTTATCCAGATCGAGGAACATCAGCGCGCCGTAGCGTCCGCTGCGCGCGCTGACCGCCAGCGCCTGCTGCAGGCGGTCGTTCAGCAGGCGACGGTTAGGCAGACGCGTCAGCACGTCATAGAACGCCATCTGCCGGATCAATGCTTCCATCTCGTGACGGTCGCTGATGTCCAGGCAGGAGCCGATATAGCCGATGAACCCGCCCGCCGCATCGTGGTTGGGCACGCCGTGGTCGATGATCCAGCGATATTCGCCGTCATGCCGGCGCAAGCGATATTCCATGGTGAATGGCTGCCGCACCTCGAAGGCCGCGGTATAGGTATCCAGGCAACGCTGGCGGTCCTCCTCGTGCACATCCTCCACCCAGCCGTCACCCAGTTCCTGCTCGAGCTGGCGCCCCGTGAACGCCAGCCAGACCTGATTGAAATAGCTGCAGCGCTTGTCCGCACCGGCGATCCAGATCATCACCGGCACGCTGTCGGCCAGCGTACGAAAACGGCTCTCGCTCTCGCGCAGCGCATTCTGTGCTTCCACCATCGGCGTGACATCGCGGCTGATACCGAAGATACCGATCACCGTCTTGCCGTCCGTGTCGAACAACGGCCACTTGTTGGTCAGCACCCAACCCTGTTTGCCTTGTTCGTCATAGTAGGGATCAGTGCGATTGAGCAGCGCCTTGCCCTCACGGAAGACAGGGGTCTCTTCCTCGACGTATACCCGCGCGGTATCCGGCGGGAACACTTCGCGGTCATGCTTGCCGATCATGTCGCGCCAGCTTGCATGACCGGTGATCTTCGCCAGCGTCTGGCTGCAGAAGCGGAAGCGGCTGTCCTTGTCCTTGAAATACACGAAGTCGGTGGTGTGCTCCAGGAACGACACGAAGTCGAGGTTGAGTTCGCGCAGCTTGGCTTCATCCTGTTTGCGTTGCGAGATATCCTGCTTGACCGCGATGAAATGCGATATCCCCCCCGTCTCGTCGACCACCGGTGTGATGGTCATCTCCTCGTTGAAGCGTGAGCCGTCCTTGCGCCGGTTGATCAATTCTCCATGCCAGACCCGTCCGCCCAGGATGGTCTGCCACATATGCTCGTAGAACGCCTTGTCATGACTACCCGAGCGCAACAATTCCTGCGGCATGTGGCCGATGCACTCCTCGACTTCGTACCCGCTCAGATTCACGAAAGCATGATTGACCCATTCGATCCTGGCGTCACGGTCGGTGATGATGACCGCCGTCGCCGTGGCGTCCAGCGACAGGTCCTTCAGCCGCAGGGTGCGTGTCAGATCGGCTGCGATACGAGCAGCATGGCGGCGGGTGTTCAAGAATCCATAGGCCAACAAGAACAACAATAGACTCACCAACAGGCCGCCCCACAGATACCCCCATGCCTTGCCATAATCCAGTCCGCTCACACTGCCTTTGTGATGTTCGAACTGCAGCAGCCAATGCCGTCCGTTGAAATCGATCCCGCGCTGCAGCGTGAACAAGGGTTCCGTCATCAGCATGTGCTGCAGGTTGTCATACAACAAAGTATCGCCGCCTACGTTTGTGTCATGGACCTGCAAGTGGATGTGACTGGTCTCATGCCCATCCCGTCCCTGCATCACCCCGTTCAGCAGATCATCCATGCGGAACGGGCTGTACACCCAGCCGTACAGGGCGGAACGGCGCTGAGCAACGGTCTCTACCGGCTGTCCCTTGCGGTATACCGGCACGTACATCAGCGTGCCGGCTTGTACATCCTGACCGATCTCCTGCTGCAGCGTCACTTTTCCGGACAAGGCGGGCAGATTATCGTCGCGCGCTTGCATCATCGCGGCACGGCGCACTGGCTCGGAATACATGTCATAACCGAAAGCGCGCAGATTGCGGCCTCGGAACGGTTCCAGATAGAGGATGGAGGTGTAGCTGTCGCGCTGCCCCTGCGGAAACACACGGTACGCCGGAAAACCCTGCCGACGTACTTCGGCGACATGGTGGCGCAACTGGCTAGGCGCGATGACTTGTGCAAAACCCAAGCCCTGAATACCGTTGAAGTGCTCGTCGATAAGCACGCGCCGGGTGTAGATACGCCACTCCTCGCGGGAGACATCGTCCGACGCATCGAACATCGCCGCGCCGCCCAGCAACACCTGCTTGTGCGCCTCCAGGCGCGCTTCTATCCTTAACCTTATCTCTTCACTGTCCGCCTCGAAATGTTCATAGGCCTCGCGCTCGACGTCAGTCTTCGCGACATACACTGCAATACCGGTACCCAGCAGACCGAGCAACAGCAAAAGCCAAGCAGCCACGTAACGCCTTGCCTCGGCACGCGACTTCAGTGCGTCATATGCGATATCTGCTTGTGCAGGATATAGATCGACTTTGTCCATGACTTCCTCCGGTAGCGCATTCTTACCGCGAGCGCTTGAGGTTGATTGTAGTCTTCACCGCCTATGCATGCCATATCCTTCATTCGATAGCAGCGCCTTACCCACTTGCGATGACATGGGCTTATTTGTTAAGGTGGCACCGCCATGAAAACACCCCGTCCTTTACTGCCGATATTGCTCGCATTCGCCCTGTTGTTCACACAACTGGGCGGGATGACGCATGGCATCGCACATGTACTGGCAGAACAGACACAGGATCAGTCACTGCCGCATGATTCGCAGTGCGAGTTGTGCGCCGGTTATGCACAGATCGGCAGTGCGATCAGCAGCAGCGATGTGCACTTCGAATTCAGCCCATCGTTCACTGCAACGTACGGCAACACCCACAACGATCCGCACCCGATCACCCTTGCGGCCTTCGCGGCCCGCGCCCCGCCTCACTCCGCCTGAATCCCGATCTGCCTCGCCGCATGATGCGGCGAGGTTCGACCATCTATTCAAGGAGTGAACCATGTTCAGAACCATCAGCCTGTGTGCTGCTGTGCTGCTATGCCAATCCGGTTACGCCGCCAACAATGCGTCCGCCTTCAATCCGGCGTTCTCGCTCATCCTTTCCGGCAGCTACGGCAGCCTGCAACAAGACCCGGCGACGCCCGCCACCGGCTTCGCCATGAACCCCACCCCCGGCCACGAGCAGGGCTTCAACCTCGGCGAATCGGAGATGGGCATCTCCGCCAACATCGACCCTCAGTTTCGCGGTGCCGCCACGCTCGCGCTCGATCCCGCGGGCGGCATCAGCGTCGAGAACGCCTACGTGCAGACCACCTCGCTCGGCGACGGCCTCAATCTCAAGTTCGGCCGCTTCTTCTCCGGTCTGGGTTACCTCAACGAACAGCACGCGCACGCCTGGGACTTCGTCGATCAACCGCTGGTCTATGCCGCACTGTGGGAGAACCAGTTGGGCGAGGACGGCGTGCAACTGAAATGGCTGGCCCCGACCGACATGTTCGTCGAGCTCGGTGGCGAGATGGGTAAAGGTCGCGGCTTCCCCGGCAGTGACCGCGCCAAGAACGGCAGCGGCGCGGGGGTGCTGTTCGTGCATGTGGGCGACGACATCGGTATCGAACAGAGCTGGCGCGCCGGTCTTTCAATGCACCACACACGCACTATCGAACGCGAAAGCAGCGACGTGCCCGACCTGCAAGGCAACGCCGTCACCAACCAGTTCACCGGCGACAGCCGCACCGCCGGACTGGACCTGGTGTGGAAATACGCGCCCAACGGCAATCTCAAGGAACGCTATCTGAAACTGCAAGGCGAATATTTCCGCCGCACCGAGAACGGTGATCTGAGTTATGACACCGCAAGCGCGAACATCACCGACAGCTACACCGTTACGCAAAGCGGCTGGTATGTGCAAGGCATGTATCAGTTCAAGCCCCACTGGCGTACAGCACTACGCTACGACAGTCTCGATCCCGGCATCGCCAGCGTGGGTGCGGCGAATGCAGGCAACGTCATCGCCGACTACGCCTTCAAACCGAGTCGCACGACTTTCATGCTGGACTACAGCACCAGCGAGTTCTCACGCATCCGTCTGCAACTGGCGCGCGACGACTCGCGCCAAGGCCTGCCGGACAACCAGTTCTTCGTGCAATACCTCATGAGCCTGGGCGCGCATGGCGCGCACAGCTACTAGGAGAACGTTATGAACAAAATCTTCAGCACGCTTGTCTTTCTGTTGCTCAGCAACACAGCGCACGCCACCCTCAACGTGTTCGCCTGCGAACCGGAGTGGGCGGCGCTCACACAAGAACTGGCCGGAGACCAAGCCAATACCTACACCGCCACCGGCGCATTGCAAGACCCGCATCGCGTCGAAGCGCGTCCCAGCCTGATCGCCAAAGCACGTCGCGCCGACTTGGTGGTGTGCACCGGTGCCGAGTTGGAGATGGCTTGGCTGCCGGTGGTGCTGCGCGAATCTGGCAACGCCAACGTGCAACCAGGGGGCGAGGGATATTTCGAAGCCGCGTCTGCCGTGCATATGCTGGAAGTTCCGACGCGATTGGATCGCGGTGACGGCGATGTGCACGCACAAGGTAATCCGCACATCCAGACCGACGCGCGCAACTTCCTACCTATCGCACACGCCCTCGCACAAAAGATGATGCAACGCGACCCGGCCAACAAAGCGCTCTATCAACAACGTTTGAGCGCGTTCGAACAGAAGTGGCGCGCCGCCCTCGCCCGCTGGGAGAAGCAAGCCGCCCCGCTCAAGGGGGTCGCCGTCGTGGTGCAACACAGGGGCTTCCCATATCTCACCGAGTGGCTGGGCCTGAACGAAGTGGCCGTGCTGGAACCCAAGCCGGGCATGGAACCCAGCGCATCATGGCTGGCGCAAGTGCTGGATACCTTGCAGCAACATCCCGCCCGGATGGTGTTGCGCGCCGCCTACCAGAGTGAACGGCCCTCGGCATGGATCGCGCAACGCGCACATATCGCCGCCGTGGAACTGCCCTACACCGTAGGCGGCAGCGACGCTGCGCAAGACTTGTACGCGCTGTTCGACGACACGATCGCGAGGCTGCTGAAGGGACTGCAATGAACATCGAACTCGACATCCTGCTGCCCGCATTTATCGCCGGTCTGCTGGTGCTGTCCACACACATCCCGTTCGGCATGCGCGTGCTGCAACGCGGCGTGATCTTCGCCGATCTGGCCGTGGCACAGATCGCGGGGCTGGGTGTGATCATCGCCGAGTTATTGGGATTGCTGGGACAGCCGCTGCTGGTGCAGGGGGTCGCCGCGAGCAGTGCGCTATGCGGTGCAGCCCTGCTGGCCTGGATAGAACGGCGCGTGCCGCATGTGAAAGAAGCCGTCATCGGCCTCACCTTCGTGCTCGCCGCCAGCCTAGGCATCCTGCTGCTCAGTCGCGACGTGCATGCGGGCGAACATCTGCAAGACCTGCTGGTCGGGCAGATCCTGTGGGTGGACGGGCAACAACTCGTCGCCACCGCGCTGCTCACTGCCACGTTGCTCGCAGTGTGGCAGTTGTTCCGCCAGTGCATGGGCGAGTTCGGTTTCTACGCACTGTTCGCCCTCGCCATCACCGCATCGGTACAACTGGTCGGCATCTATCTGGTGTTCGCCAGCTTGATCGTGCCTGCACTGGCGACACATCGTCTCTCCATGCAACGCATGCGCTATGCTTTTGCCATCGGCATCGCGGGCTATGCGCTCGGCCTGCTGTTATCGATCCGTTTTGATTTGCCGGCGGGCGCGGCCATCGTGTGGGCGATGGCTGTCTGCGGGGGGCTGTTCAGCATTCTGAAACCCCGGCACTAACCCGCTATAATCCGCCGAACTTTCGCTTCCCATACCAGCATGACCGACCGTTACGCCGTCATCGGCAACCCCATCTCGCACAGCAAGTCGCCGCTGATCCACCGCCTGTTCGCCGAACAGACCGGCCAAGACATCAGCTATGAAGCCATCGAAGCGCCGCTGGATGGATTCGGCGCGACCATCGAACGACTGCGCGCAGAGGGTTACAAGGGCTGCAATGTGACGGTGCCGTTCAAGCTGGAGGCTTGGAAACTCGCCAATGAGCATAGCTCACGTTCCATTGATGCCGAGGCAACCAATACACTCAGTTTCAAGGATGAAAAGGTTTACGCCGACAACACAGATGGCGCCGGACTGGTGCGTGATATCGAGATCAATCAACGTTTCAAGCTCAATGGGAAACGTATTTTGCTGATCGGCGCTGGTGGAGCAGCACAAGGCGTGCTACATCCATTACTGGAAGCGTCGCAGGCACCACTGGCGATTTACAACCGCACACTCGAAAAGGCGATCAAACTGCAGAAGACGGTTACTGAACATGCCAACTTCCGGCACTTCTCAGTCAAAGCTGCCGAATTCGGTGCTCTTAGGAACGAGCAATTCGACATCGTCATCAATGCTACATCTACAGGTCTGACGGGCGGAGACATTCCGCTGCCCGACTCTATCTTCGCACCTGATGCCCTCGCCTACGACATGATGTACGGCCGGGAAACGCCCTTCATGGCGTTCGCACGTGAACACGGCGCGCAAGTGGCAGATGGACTCGGCATGCTGGTGGAACAGGCTGCCGAAGCATTTTTCATCTGGCGTGGCGTGCGACCGGACACTCGCGCCGTTCTCAACACTCTGCGCCCGTAACTTCCATGCGCAAACTCATCTGGCGCGCTGTGCTGGCGCTGCTTCTGCTGTTCGTGCTGTATCAGCTCTGGCTGTTCGCCCATATCTGCTGGTGGATCAAATTCGATCCCGCCTCCAGCGCATTCATGGCAGACCATCTGCAGGTGATGCAGGACAAGAATCCCAAAGCCACGCTGAAACACAAGTGGGTGCCATATAAAAAGATATCCAGCAATCTCAAGCGCGCGCTCATCGCCGCCGAGGATGCGAAGTTCGTCGACCATGAAGGCTTCGACTGGGACGGCATCCAGAAGGCGTACAAGAAGAATCTGAAGCAAGGCCGGATCGTCGCCGGCGGTTCTACCATCAGCCAGCAACTGGCAAAGAACCTGTTCCTTTCCACCAAGCGCACACCGTGGCGCAAGGGTGAGGAGATCATCATCACACTGATGCTGGAAGCGGTGATGGACAAACAGCGCATCTTCGAGATCTATCTGAATGTGATCGAATGGGGAGACGGTGTGTTCGGTGCCGAGGCTGCGGCACGACATTACTTTGGCATTAGCGCCGCCAAGCTCTCGGCCGAGCAGGCAGCCAGACTCGCTGCCATGGTTCCTAATCCTAAATATTACGATCGCCACCGGCAGTCCAACGGCATGTTGTACAAGACGCTGATCATCCTGGATCGCATGCCGGATGCAGAGATACCCTGACATCCCCAGGCTATTTTCCTTACAATAGCGCGCAATTTTTCCAGGTGCGCCATGACCGAGAATCACGAACACCACTACACCGATAACGTGCAGGAACATCTGCACCAGGTTCAGCGCCTGCTGGATAAGCAGGCGCTGGTGGAAACCGTTGTTCACAATCAGGAGCTACCCCGCGACGAACGCCACGAGTTGCTGGACAAGATGCTGCACAAGCGACATCTGGCCGAGCTGAGCGACAAACTCGAAGAATTACACTCTGCTGACATCGCCTACATTCTGGAATCGTTGCCGCTCGAGCATCGTCAGCTGGTGTGGAATCTTGTCAAAGCCAACCGCGACGGCGAGATCCTGATCGAGGTTTCCGACTCGGTACGAGAATCGCTGATCGCCACCATGAGCCGCGAAGAGCTACGCGAAGCGGCCGAACAGCTCGACACCGACGAGATCGCCGACCTTGCTCCAGATCTGCCGCAACATGTTATCCGTGATGTGTTCAAGTCGCTGCCGATCGAAGAGCGCGAGCAACTGCGCGCAGCGATGTCCTATCCGGAAGATTCCGTCGGTGCACTGATGGATTTCAACATCGTGCATGTGCGGGAAGACGTGACGCTGGAAACCGTGTCGCGTTACCTGCGTCGCCTCGACGAACTACCCGATCACACCGACCAGGTATTCGTGGTAGATCGTGATGAGCGCTTCAAAGGTGTGTTACCGATCAATCTGATCGTGGTGAACGAACCGGATGCGGTGGTCGGTCAGTTAATGATCACCGACGTCATCCAGTTACATCCCGATGAAAAGGCAGAGCATGCCGCCCAGGCATTCGAGCGCTACGACCTGGTGTCCGCGCCGGTCGTCAATGAAGACGGCAAGTTGTTCGGCCGTGTGACTGTGAACGTGGTGCTCGATTACATCCGTGAGGAATCAGATACCGAACTGCTGAACCAGGCCGGTCTGCTCGAAGAGGAAGATATCTTCGCTTCGGTGTGGAAGTCTGCACAAAACCGCGGACCTTGGCTGGCACTGAATCTGGCGACCGCCTTCTTTGCCTCACGCGTGATCAGCGGATTCGAACAAAGCATCGCGCAGATGGTCGCGCTGGCGGCACTGATGCCTATCGTTGCAGGGATCGCCGGAAATTCTGCCAACCAGACGACGACCATCATCATCCGTTCGCTTGCACTCGGGCAGATCAACCAAAACAATGCTAAACGCCTGATGCTGAAAGAACTGGCTATCAGCGGACTGAATGGTTTGGTATGGGGAGGCTTTGCTGGACTGTTTGCGTACTTCCTGTATCACAGCATCGCGCTTGGGATCGTCATGACAGCAGCCATGATGCTCAACCTGACACTCGGCGCACTGGTCGGTATCGGCATACCGCTGATGATGCAACGACTGGGGCGTGATCCAGCTATCGGAGCAAGCGTGCTACTGACCGCTATCACGGACAGTGGGGGCTTTTTTATCTTCCTTGGGCTGGCCACGATCTTCCTGATCTGAACGCTTGCGCTGCATCAAACAGACGCAACAACAAGACACGCTTGGAGCGCGTCCATAATATCTATTCAGAATATGCAATACGAAACACCGCGCAATGAAATTGCGTGAAGTTCAAAGACCCCGCATGAAGCAAGAAAGGTAGAAAGGGCGAAACGCAACCGCTCGGCGCCCGCCCAAATCTACCGAACTCAGGCGCCGAGAATGCCTTTTCCTGCAACCTTCTTAGCTGCGGCTTTGCGAGCTGCTGGCTTCTTAGCTGCGACTTTTTTCGCTGCTGGCTTTTTAGCTGCTGCTTTCTTAGCTACCGGCTTCTTAGCTGCGACTTTTTTGGCTGCTGGCTTTTTAGCTGCTACTTTCTTCTTGGCTGCAACTTTTTTAGCTGCTGGCTTTTTAGCTGCTACTTTCTTCTTGGCTGCAACTTTTTTGGCTGCTGGCTTTTTAGCTGCTACTTTCTTCTTGGCTGCAACTTTTTTGGCTGCTGGCTTTTTAGCTGCTACTTTCTTCTTGGCTGCAACTTTTTTGGCTGCTGGCTTTTT
>JAHIZO010000003.1 GCA_018814405.1 Gammaproteobacteria bacterium | reverse complement strand
TTGGCAGTCCTCGCAATCGGGTTGGAAATACCCCGAATGCTACTTGCCAAGTTCAAATCGAGACCAGACTTAACCATGAAATATCTTCGTTCCTTCAATCAATTACAATCGGCTCGACGGTCAACGTTGGGTTGCCACTGTCGGTGCATATGAAATCAATCGATTCAGCAACTCGTTTATATATGGAGATGCGATGCTTATAAATACTCCTATAAACACAACCGAGAACCACCAAGATGGGTCTATGAGAAGATCAATTATTTTTTCCACAAAACCCCTCCAACGACCAATAACATTGGTGGCATCATCAAACAGTGAAATTGAAATAATTTGGGGTATACCATCAATTTCATTGAGAATCAAAAGAGACGTAAAAGGGGCATGATTGCCTTAATTGTTCTCAATCCATTTCTTCCACACGAACTCAGCAATCGCTTTCCCCTCCAACCCGCCCAACATAATTGGAAAATTCAATGTGTATGCTGCCATTATTGATTCGGGATTGGAGACATTAGGAGATATCCTCCAACAGGGTTTCAATCCGTTTTCTGGAAAAGCATTCAAATTCATTGAAGCTGGCCTTCATCTTATTTCCCGTACTATTGCATAAGGGAATATCTCCGAATTTTTCGCGAAATACCATCAGCAGAGCGCGCTCAAGTAGAAGTGCAGGTCGTTTCTTCCAGTGGCGTGCAGACCGCCCATCCAGCAATGGAAAATGGACCACTCGCGCCCAGAATTCTTCAACACCAGGTTGGCTCAGAATTTCTTCAGCTCTGTAGGCCGCACTATTTGCAATCCTATGAACACCTGACTCAGTCATTCCAATATACGCAATTCGTGAACGACCTTTGGGATAGCATAACTTCTTGTCTGCAACTAACACATAGATGAGCTCTTCCTTTCGCATAGCTGCTCTAGACATAGATAACGCGGCATGACGAAGAATGCTAGGGGTGATTTTTCGATTTGGGCTTGCCATAGTGGTAATCGCAATAGAAATAAAATCAATATGAAAAAGAGCTCGACTTTCGAGACCCTTTCAAGATTCTTAAGAATTAAAGGATCAGCTTAGAATAATTTCCCACGCCACTTTTCTCTGCCCCGAATCCTATCCCGCCCCACTCCCTGCACCAAGCAGAAATTTGGCCTATATATTTTTTCGAGAATAATCGAACCTCGACGCCTCTCATATTGACGCCACTCACCCCACGGGGATAATGCGCCATCTGTTTGTTGCAGGCCGCGGCACTGCAACTTCCTCACCAAGGTGACCTTCCGGTTATGAGCAATATCGATCTCACGATTCCCCCTTCCAGATCCACCTACGATGCTAAAGGTGCGTTGAAGTTTTTCGAGGCCGCAGGCGAAACAAAGGATGTGAAAGCAGGCAAGCGACTGTTCAAAGAGAACAGCCGGGCCAGTTCGCTGCTGCTGCAAAAGGACAAGATGTATTACCTGCTGGAAGGCGCGGTGGAGCTGACAGCGAACAAGGAACCGGTGGGGCTGGTGCGTGCGGGTGAGTTGTTCGGCGAGATGACGCTGATCACCGGCATGCCGCGCACGGCGACCGCGAAGGCGCAGACGGATTGCCGACTGATCATGCTGGACAAGGAGCAGCTTCAGGCTGCGTTGCAGACTGCTCCCGAGTTCGCGCTGTTGCTGATGCACTTCATGATCGCGCGCTTGCGCGACGCTATTGCGCAGTTGAAATCACAGGGCGGCGTGTCCAGCGACGGGATGCTGAAAGACTCGGCCATCATCGACAAGAAGCTGCTGGCTGATCTGGCTGACGGATTCGACCGCAGTGCACGCATTCGCTACCCGGCGAACAAGGTCATCATTCAGGAAGGCCAGATGGGTGCGCTCATGTATGTGGTGCTGAAGGGAACGGTGGAGATCGCTATTCAGGGCAACGTGCTGGGCAAGATAGGGCCGGGCGGGATGCTCGGCGAGATGGCACTGATCTCGCGTACGGAGCGCCTTGCCAGTGCCACCGCCAAAACAGACTGCGAGCTGCTGTCCATCAGCCGCGATGTGTTCCTGAAGATGGTGAGCGCGAACCCCGAACTCGCCGTCTCACTACTCAGCGCCGTCGGCCGCCGCGCCCACTTCATTGCGTCAAAGCGAACTTAACGGGCTATTTAGATTTGATTCGCGTCCTCTGCACCAAGCTGCTTACTTCACCAGCTTCGACATCTGCTTGAACACATCCGTCCCCGCCACCTTGAGCCACTGAAACATCACCGACTCGGTACTGGTGGGCACGGCGCCGGCGAGCACCATGGCTTCGATAGCGGTGTCGCGGTTGGCGGAGGAACGGCTCATCACGGCGTCTTTCACGATGTGCACAACAAAGCCTTCTTGCAGAAGGTCTAGCACGGTCTGCAATACGCACACATGCGTTTCCATGCCACACACCACGACTTGTCTGCGGCCGCTCTTGCGCAGTTGCGACATCAAATCTTCGTTGCCGCAGCAACTGAAACTGATCTTCTCAAAGAAGGTGGCACCCTCCATTTTTTCTTTCAGCACTTCGAGTGTGGGGCCTAGGCCTTTGACGTATTGCTCGGTGACGACCACCGGCACGGTCAGCGCTTGCGCACTTTCAAGCAGGATGCCGCTGTTCTTCACGACGCGGTGTAGTTCGCCCTGCTCCATGGCGGTGCTAAGGCGCTCTTGCACGTCGATCACCAGCAGGATGGATTGCTCGGCTTGCAGGCGGAATTTATCTGGGGATGACATGGCGTTTCCTTTGGATTGGTTCGAGGTGTGGATTATGCAGCTTGCGCCCCCGTTACAGATCGACACATTCGAACAGATCGCCGAGTGAGTCCATGATGCAGTCCGGCGCGTGGACAGCGTTCTCTTCACAGCCTTTTCTGTACTTGCCTGTTCTGACCAGGATGCCGCGCATCCCCGCTTCTTTGCCGCCGCCGACATCCGTTTCGATGTCGTCGCCGATCATGGCGACGGCCGAGGCCGGCAACTGGAGTGATTGCAGGGCAAGGTCGAAGAAGCTTCTGCTGGGTTTGCCGATCACGTTCGCCTGTTTGCCGCTGACGTACTCCAGCCCGGCCACGAACGCGCCGATGTCCACCTGAAGTCCGTCTTCTCCCTGAAAGAACTTGTTCTTGTGCATGGCGATCAGTTCAGCGCCGGCATGCAGTTGCGCGAAGATCTTGTTGATGAGCGGATAGCTCCAGGCGGCACCGATGTCGCCGATCACGACATAGTCGGGGCGTTCCTGGTTTTGCTTGAAGTCGGCGAACTCGGGCAGCACGCTGTCACGCACGACGGGGTTGATGCTCGGCATGCCCTGATTCTTCAAGAACTGGACGGTAGCCGTGATGGGACTGAAGATTTCGCCTTCGTGCACATCGAAGCCGAGGCGCTGGAGTTTCTCAAGGACGGAAGCTGCGGTTCGGGTGGTGGTGTTGGTGAGGTAGCGTCGCGGGATGCCTTGTGCGGCGAGTCGTTCGATCACACCCTGCGCACCCGGCACGGGTGTGTCGGCGACGTAGAGCACACCGTCGAGATCGATCAGCAGACCGCGGATGTCGCTTAGCTTTTGCATGACTCAGACACACTGCTGTGGAAAGAACATGATCGGGTGCTCCTCTCATCCTCACTACACGGCGATATGCTATTCCGTTCTTATCCGCGTTCCAAGCGGAAAGCGGATGCTTAGCTGGAAGGCAGGCGGTACCGCCCACCCCCATTCCCCGTTAAACGGAATACGGCGCGGCAGCCCAGCCTTGCACCAGTGCCGCCTCGGTATCCGGCAGGTAGCTGAAACCGGATTCCAGATCACGCACGACGGCGTAGGCGACGGCGGGCGGGGTGATGGTGTTGGAGACCAGATGGAAGTACCAGGCGGAGGGGTAACCCGCCGCGCGGTCGAAGGCTTGCAGCTGGTGCGACATCTCTACGCCGGATAGCTCCGCATTCCAGTGGAAGGATTTGAGTTCGCGCGCATGGCGCGACACCAGCGAGGCGGTCACGACGGGATTGCGATAGCGGTCCATATGTTCGCGCAGACCGACGACCCAATGTTCGCAGAAGGGGCCGCGTGAGGCGGCGCTACTGTGTGACCATTCTTTGAGCAGTCGTGGCAGGCCGGCATCGCGTCCTGTCGCCAAACCGACGCGCGCAACGGTCTGCTTCATGTCGAGCAGGCGACGGAATTTGTAGCGCGGCGAACCCACCGCCTCCCCTTCCAGCAACAGCGGCAAGATGGGATCGATGAGTTCTTGCATGTCTTCCGGCAAGGCATCGGGATCGATCAATTCGCGGTCGAGCACTTCTTGCAGTTCTTCCACTTCCAGTTGCATGAAGTCGGCCGGTGCCGGGCCGTAAGGGCAAACAAAATAATGGGTACGGCCGGAATGGCGCGTGACTTGCAGACCTTTGTCGAGATAACGCTCGACCAGTTCGGTCATATCGCCGTTGCAGGCTTCCAACTCGGCGCGTGCCCAGCTTTCCAGTTCATCCGCAAGACGGTCGCCGTTTGGCGCGATGACGCCGCCGGGGCGATACCAGCCGCCACGGTTCAGCGCATATTCAAAGGTACAACCGGGATGGATGAGGTTGGCGATCTCCATCAATTTGTTGTGATGCGGGCGTGGTGACAACGCGTCGATCTTGCGCGCGAGCTCTAGCAGCGCTGTTTCATCGGGCGTAACAATCGTCATTTCTCGTCTCCCATCAAGTATTCATTCAATCGCTGGCGCACTACTGCGCGCACATCAGGCTCGGCATCGTCCACTAGTTCGGCGATAGACTCAAGTGGCGCATGCTCTGCCGCGTGCAGGCGCACCACCCAGTCTTCGTCGTGCAGCATCTTCACGGCATCGGCCGGCAATACGCGTTCGGCCACGATGCGCCGCACTTCGACATCTTCATCCTGCGCCATGCGCCCCAGTGCGAACGGGGGCAGACGGCGCGCCACGACCTTGCGCACTTCACGCTCTTCATCATGCGCCATCTTCGGCAACTGCCCGTGCGGCAGGCGTTTGGCGACCTGCATGCGTACCAGATAGTCCACATCGTTCTGCAATACGCCCAATTCCTCCGGAGCCAGACGATCCGCCGCCGTCATGCGCACCTCGCGGTCGTCGTCGTGCAGATAGTCGCCCAGCTCGTCGATAGGCAGACGCATCACCATCACGCGCCGCACCACTTCGTCTTCATCGCGCTCCAGCGGGCGCAATGCTGCCAGCGGTGCATGTTGCGCGGCGATGGCGCGCCGTTCCCAGAAGCTATCGTGCAGATAGCCTTCGGCGAACTCTTTGTTGCGGCGCAGGAAGCGGTCGATCTGCCGTCCGCTGTGCGCGGTCACACAGATGTCGCCCGGTACACAGCGACCTTCAGCCAATAGCGCCCGATGCGGACAAGTCGCGCAATCCGCGAGGGCGACCGGTGGCGATGCCTCCGTATTACGTTCCGGCATGTGGGTTCCTGCGTTCAAAGTATTCATTGCCGTAACACCAGCAACCCCCATGCCAATCTGGACAGGAGAAGCTAACTCCTTTTATGACAATGAGTTAGGTATGCGGCAATAAGTGTGGATAGGGCTGTTTGTAGCGATTGCTACAAACAGATGTCGCTCATTCTAGTCGCTTGCGCAGTACGTTCATGTTGGAAAGTTCGAAGCCCAATGTGCGATAGAAGGCCTGCGCGGGATGGTTGTCACGGTCGGCCAGCAGCGTGGCGCGGGTCATGCCCTGCTCACGCGCCCAGTCCAGCACATGCTCGACCAGCTTGCGCCCGTGGCCACC
Source organism: Gammaproteobacteria bacterium (assembly GCA_018814405.1). GTDB lineage: Bacteria > Pseudomonadota > Gammaproteobacteria > Burkholderiales > Gallionellaceae > Sideroxyarcus. Next base: position 29,640 of record JAHIZO010000003.1, on the reverse strand, counting down.
GCCGCGATGCGCTTGGCTGACGATCACATCTTCCAGCAACAACACCTTGCCGCCTTCCGCCGTGCTGACGGTGATGAGTGCATTCGCCATGCCCGCCACTTGCCCGGCTATGCGCAACACGAATAATCTACCCAGTGCGGGTTCGTCGAGAATGAGGCGCAGGCCGCGCAGTTGTTTGTCGCGGTCGGGGGTGAAGTCACTTTCAAGTGAGAACAACTCGCTCAACAGGTCGGCGAGTTGCGGCAGGTCTTCGGGCTTGGCGAAGTCGATAGAAATGCTCATGACATCAGCGCGACGCTCTTCACCTGTGCACAGACGAACAGTCCCGGTTTCAGCCCCAGTTGGTCGCGCGAGCGGCGGGTGATGCGCGACAACAGCATCTGCGACTCACCGATCTGCAAACGCACCAGCACTTTGTCCGGCCCTTCGTCGCGTATCTCGTCGATGCGGGCATTGAGGATGTTGTTGATGCTGCTGCCGTGCGGTGCTTGCGTGGCGATACTGACATCGCGCGCCAACACACGGGCGCGCACATCGCTTCCGAACGACTGATCCACTTTCCCTACCCACAGTTCGCCACCAACGAAATCCACGCGGGTCAGATGATATTTCTCGTCGTGCTGGGCAACGATCGCTTCGATGACTGTGCCTGCATCGTCGAAATGCGCGATGGGCAGATCAAGGCGTGCCAACGTCTCATGCAGGTTGCCACTGGCGATGACTTTGCCTTTTTCCATCAGCACCAGATGGTCGGCCAGACGTGTGACTTCGTCCATCGCGTGGCTGACATACAACACCGGGATATCCAGTTCGCGGTGCAGTCGTTCCAGATAGGGAAGTATCTCCTGCTTGCTGCGCGTGTCGAGTGCGGACAATGGTTCGTCCATCAACAATATCTCGGGACTGACCAGCAGTGCGCGGCCGATGGCGACGCGCTGGCGTTCGCCGCCTGACAAACTGTGCACATCGCGACGGTCTACCAGATGCGACAGACCCAGCCACTCGATGACTTGCTCCGGCTTCACTTTACGTTGTGATGCAGCGATGCGTTGATAGCCATATTCCAGATTGGCGCGCACCGACAGATGCGGGAACAGGCTGGCTTCCTGGAACACATATGCCAGCGCGCGTTTGTGCACCGGCTCGAATGTCTGGTCGTCCTGCCATACGCTGTCGTTCACATGTAGCACGCCCGGCGCGCGCTCCAGCCCGGCGATGCAGCGCAGCAGCGTGGTCTTGCCTGAACCGGAATGTCCGAATATCGCCGTCACGCCACGCATGGGCGCTTCGAACGATGCGTCGAGCACGAAGCTGTCACGTTGCAATTTGAACTGTGCACGGATGCCGCTCATCGTGCCCCCTTCGCCCAGTTACCGCCCACGCGATACAAACCGAGCAACACGAGGAAGGAGAACAGCACCATGCCGCCCGCCAGCCAATGCGCTTCGCTGTATTCCATCGCTTCGACGTGGGTGTAGATGGCGACCGACAACACTTCCGTCTCGCCGGGGATGCTGCCACCCAGCATCAGCACCACGCCGAACTCGCCGACGGTGTGCGCGAAAGCCAGGATGATCGCGGTGAGGAAGCCGGGGCGTGCCAGCGGCACGGCGACGCTGATGAATCGATCCCACGGGCTGGCGCGCAAAGTAGCGGCCACTTCCAGCGGGCGCTTGCCCATCGCTTCGAACGCGTTCTGGATCGGTTGCACCGCGAACGGCAGCGAGAACACGATGGAGCCGATGACCAGACCGGCGAAGGTGAACGGCAACGCGCCGATGCCGAGCCAGCGTGTGAACTCACCCACCATGCCCTGCGGCCCCATCAACAACAGCAGATAGAAACCCAGCACCGTGGGCGGCACCACCAGCGGCAAGGCCACGCATGCCGCCACCAGACCTTTGTACCAGCGTGCACTGTGTGCGAGCCACCAAGCCAAGGGCGTGGCGATACACAGCAGCAACACCGTACTCACGCTTGCCAGTTTGAGCGTGAGTGTTACGGCTTGCAGGTCGTCGGGGGTCAGGATGCTCATGCGCGATCAGGGCAATTCATAGCCATAGCTGCGGATGATGGCAGCGGCCTGCTTGCCGCGCAGGAAGGTGAGCAGCGCCTGTGCCGCCTCGACATCCTGCGCCTCGCTCAACTGTACCGCGCTCTGCTTGATGGGTTGGTACATGGTCGGCGGCACGATCCACCACGAGCCCTGACTGATCTTGCCGTCGCGCATGATCTGCGACAGCGCGATGAACCCCAGGTCGGCGTTCTCGCTGGCGACGAACTGGTAGGCCTGCGTGATGTTCTCGCCCTGTACCAGTTTGCGCTGCATGGCGTTCCACATCGTCAGTTTGGTCAGCGTCTCTTTCGCCGCCACGCCATAGGGTGCCAGCCGCGGATTGGCGATGGACAGCTTGTTGAAGTTGCCCTTGTTCAACAAAGTCGCCTTGTCGTCCACGATGTCCGGTTGCACGCTCCACAGCACCAGCTTGCCGAGGGCATAGACGAAGCGCGACTGGCCGACGGCCAATTCCTGCCGCACCAGCTTCTTGGGCGTCTCATCATCCGCTGCCAGAAACACATCGTAGGGGGCGCCGTTCCTGATCTGCGCATAGAACTTGCCGGTGGAACCATAACTGACTTTGGCCTTGTGTCCGGTCGCCTGTTCGAACAAGGGCACGATGCGCTCCATCGGTGCGGTGAAGTTGGACGCGACCGCGACGCGCACCTCGCCCGCCTGCGCCGGCATGGCGAGTGAAAAGGCCAGGGTCAGGCATGCCAACCAAGAATTGCGGAATGTTTCGGTGTTCATCTTCTGCTCCAATGCAAAGTGTGCCCCATGATAGCAAGCAAGTTAAAGGCCAGGCATGCCCCGAAAGTGAGATGACCGTTCCTCTCGGCCATTCATGGCTGCGCATACCAACCTTTATATAGGTCTTTTGAGATGTTGACCGATTCCGGCGAGGCGCGTAGCTTGCATTCACCCCCTTGCTTCCGGACATGTCATGACTGCGAGCAGACGCCCCACCCTGTTGCTTATTCTCATTTTGTTGCTGACCGGCTGCCGTGGCGCTGACGTATGGCGTCATACCGAGATCGTCCCCATCCAACCGGGACAAACCCTCCATCTGCGCGTGGCGCATGCGGTGAATGAACGACTACCGCGCATGACACCGGAACAGTTGAGCACTTTGTTGGAAGCGACTCGCAACACGGCGCTGGAACATTTCGGTGTGCATCTGGAATTCAGCGAGATCACCGAAACTTCCGTCGATGCGGTATTGGCACTTGTTCCGCCCAAAGTGCGCCAAGTACGCATGCGCGAGATCTACGATTTCAAATCCGGCGGGGGTGACCACAAGCGGTTGGTGGCTGGCATCCTGCACACCCTGCATGAGCGCAAGACGAAACTGGCTGAGGCGCTCGCCTATGCACGCCCTTACCTGCCTGATACAGCCGACCCTCAATCGTTACAGGAATTCTCGGTATTGCTGGCCGATGTGATGCTGGCACGGCTGGATGACTGGCGCACGATCCGGGCCAACGATGGCAAACCGGTGCTAGACGAGACAGCGCGCAACGAGTGGATCTTCTGGGATACGGTGGGCTATGGAGAGCTGCCGTATGACCTGGTGATCACCAACCAGTTACTAGCCAGTGCGGAATACACCGCCGTCGAAGTGCATACCGCGATACGCGGCGGCTTGACCACCGGCACCACCACCTTCAGCCGCAGCAGCCCTTTGGGTTCGTTCGTGTTCTGGAGCACGTTTCCGTTCACCGACACCTCCGCTTTTAGCAGGTCATTGCGCGGCGGCGAGGATTACGCTCCGTCTCATGCTGCGGCGCTTTCCGGCGCCTATCTTGCGCACGAGGTCGGCCACCTGCTGTTCAAGTTCGGCCATCCATTCGGTGCACAGGCTTGCGTGATGAATCCGGCCAGCATGTTGCGCTACCGTGAATGGCATCAGCAACTTGACGCGCAACGATGCCGCATCGGCAGCATTCCCGAGATGCGTGTGGGTGCAATACCGGAGATCTACAACGTGGAGTGGCTGCGTATGGCGCATCAGCCATAGCGTATTGAATCCCTGTGTTTTCGGTCAGAACTGCAACCTTTTAACCCTCGCAAATCAGTCAGGCACTCACCCCTGCCAGATTCCCCACGCACCAAAATGGTGATACAACGTCTCACAAAGCACACAGGGATAGATATAAGACCCGCCAAGAACGGGCAATAACAACAGACCCTGAACGACAGGGCATCCAGTAGTGAGGAGAGTTTCATGAAAGCACCGTTGCCCGATAACGAGCAAGCACGACTAGAGGCGTTGCTCAGTTACGACATTCTGGATACCGAGCCTGAGGCCGAGTTCGACGGCATGGTCCAACTGGCTTCTTCCATCTGCGAGACCCCCATCGCCGTGATCAGCCTGGTCGACCAGGATCGCCAATGGTTCAAAGCCATCGTCGGGCTGGATGCAAAAGAGACTTCGCGTGATCTCGCCTTTTGTGCACATACCATCCTGCAGAACGATGTGATGGTGGTGAACGACGCGTTGCAAGACCCGCGCTTCTTCGACAATGGTTTGGTCACTTCTGACCCCAAGATCCGTTTCTATGCCGGCGCGCCTCTGATCACCAGCGACGGTTTGCCGCTCGGCACCATCTGCGTCATCGATCGTGTGCCACGCCAGTTGAATGCCGATCAGTTGCTGGCGCTGAAAGCACTGGCCAGTCACGTCATCACCCAGTTCGAACTGCGCAAATCACACAGCAAGGTCAGGCAACAAATACGTGAACTGCATCAGACACAAAAGGTGCTGAGTACGCTGATCAATGCCAGCCCGGACTTCATCTGCTTCAAGGATGGCGTGGGACGCTGGCAGACCGCGAACAAAAGTGGATTGCAGCTGTTCCATCTGGATGGCGTGGACTATCAAGGCAAGACCGACCTGGAACTGGCCGAGCACACGCACCCGATCTACAAGGATGCCTTCCGCGCATGCGTGCATTCGGACGAGATCGCGTGGCAAGCGCATACGCTATCGCGCCTGGAAGAGACCGTCCCGCTACCCGAAGGCGGCACGCGCAGCTTCGATACCTACAAGATCCCGCTGTTCAACGACGACGGTTCCCGCCACGGGCTGGTGGTGCTGGGGCGCGACATCACAGCACGCAAGGAGACGGAAGAAAAGCTGCGTCTGGCAGCCACCATCTTTGAGCACAGCAGCGAGGCGATGCTGATCACTGATGCCGACAACAAAATCATCAATGCCAACCCGGCCTTCACGCAGATCACTGGATTCAACGTGGAAGAAGTTGCCGGCCTGAATCCGCGCATCCTCAGTTCGGGCAGACAGGACAAGGCCTTCTATCGCGACATGTGGCGCTCGCTGAACAAGATCGGCTACTGGCAGGGTGAAGTGTGGAACCGGCGCAAGAACGGCGAGACGTTCATCGAATGGCTCACTATCAATCTGGTATTCAATGAAGAGGGCGATGTGACGCACCATCTCGCTTTCTTCTCGGACATCACCGAGAAGAAGCAGGCAGACGAGCTGATCTGGAACCACGCCAATTTCGACCATCTGACACAGTTGCCCAACCGGCGATTGTTCCGCGATCGACTGACACAGGAGATCAAGATGGCGGATCGTGCCAAACTGGGCATGGCATTGCTATTCATCGACCTCGATCACTTCAAGGACGTGAACGACACACTGGGCCACGATGCCGGCGATGCGCTGCTGGTGGAGGCCGCGCGCCGCATCAGCGCCTGCGTGCGCGAATCGGATACCGTAGCCCGACTCGGCGGTGATGAGTTCACCGTCATCCTGTCGCGCATCACGGACGAGGGCCACGTCGAAAAAGTGGCGCAGAACATCATTCACTCACTCGCGCGCCCGTACGAGCAGCTCGGCGAAAACGTCACCTCTCCAGCCAGTATCGGCATCACGTTCTATCCGACTGACGGCACCGATGCGGGAAGTCTGATCAAGAATGCCGATCAGGCGATGTATCTATCCAAGAACAAAGGCAGGAATTGCCATAGCTACTTCTCGGAATCGAACAGCAAGACCTCAGCGTAGCGAACCGACGTAGCGTGTCTCATCCTTCTTCGGTTCCGGTATGGCTGCCGCACTCGGCATGCCGATCAGACCCAACTGATTCATCAGCTGCACAGCGATCAGCACCAGCTCGGGATCATCCGCGTTACTGAGTTCGGCAAGCGTGGTTTCGGCATAGGTTTTTTCATTGCCCATCTTGACCAGATCGACATTGACGCCGATCTTCTTCGCCAACATCTTCACCTTGGCCAACAAGGCCATCGTCGCTGCATCCAGCATGTTGCGCTCCCTTATGAAAAACCGCACCTGCCCTGCATGGCTGGCATGCGGGACAGGTGCGGTGTTTCTATGCTTGCCTTGATTTTTGTTATGCAAGCTTTGTCGGTTTGACTCTACGCCTATTTATTCTTCATCCACCTGCGCCAGCACCACGCCGATGGCGCGCTCAGGGTCATCAGTGAGGCTCAGGCAATGCTCGCTGCCACCGATCAAGTACAGATTGAATTCCTTCTCGCTCAACGCGGGCTTCATACGTGCGGGCATGTCGTCGTCGTTGCACAACGTGAAGCGCAGATCGGGCCACGCTTGCTTCAATGTATCCAGCGTCGCTTCACCCAGCGCACCTTGCGCGGCGCGCTGTGCGATCTGGCTGAGTGTGTCGGCGGCGATCATCACTCTTCCTCTACAGTACTGAAGCGTCGTAGCGATTGAGCTTCCACGCCGAGTATCTTCGCCAACCAGGGCGGCGGTGCATCGAGCACAGCTTGCAGACGCTGCAATGCGATCAGTGCCGGGCCACCTTCAGGTGCCTTCACCGGATGCACATTGGCGCGCACAGCCTTGGCTGCCGCAGGGCCGCCTATGGATTGCACGTACACGATCTGACAATCGTTGATGAGTGCGGCACGGGCCACGTTCTTGTCTTCCTCTGCATCCGCACCAGCGGTTGAACGGATCGCGATCAAACGGATCTCTTCGCGTCCGACTTGGTACACGAGGAAGCGTGGGCAGGAACCGAAGTGCCCGTCCAGATTCTCTTCGCTATTGGATGCGACGGCCACGCGCAGACTGCCGGGCATGTCGCCGTCTTGATACGCTTGCACTGCGGGCAAGGTATCCGCATCAGCACTGTCGCCCCACAATTGGCGCACGGCGAGCTTGATGCTGGCGGGGTCGACATCAGGCTCGACCGTCTCTTCGCCGGACAACATGAGTTTGAGATCGGCCACGGTGACCTTGGCCAGTTTCTCTTCTGTGATCGGCAGGCCGACTTGGCTGCCCATCTTGGATGCCAGCGCGGCGACATCCACATCGTCCAGCGTGCGCGCTGCCAGCGCGATGCGCAGTGCCGCTTCTTTGGTGATGATGCCGTTGCTAGTCATGATTACCTCTTCTGAATTCGGGGTGGAGCATGGATCTGTCATCCCCGCGCTCGCGGGAATGACAGCGTTTCATTACGCCGCGATCTGCGTGATGCAACCCTTGATCGGGCACAATTTCACGCACTGCGGTTTGTCGAAGTCGCCTTCGCACTCGGTACATTCGTTTGCGTTGATGACGTACAGACCCTTCTTCACGCTGATGGAAGCCGTGGGGCAATCTGCTACGCAATCGTCACAACCGGTACACAGATCAGTATCGATCTTATAAGCCATGATATTTCTCCTTGTCGGTTATTCCGCCGCATCGATACGCTTGGCACGCACCGAAAATGGCAGTCGCGCTGGCGCAGGCTGTGGCTCGATGTAATACGTGCCACCGCCGCTCAGCTTGATCTCTCCGCCCCATTTTTCCGGGGTGTCGAACTCCATCGAATCGATGCCGTCCTCGAGATCGCGCTTGGGCAGATAGAACTGATAGCCGCCTTTGCTGTCGCGCTGAATCATGATGTTTGCCATGGTTCTTTCCTTTCAATCCCTGCCACCGATCCTCTCCCGCGAGCGGGAGAGGCGGTAGAGGGTGATGCGTTACCTGACCAGGTCGTGGTTGAAGTCGGTGGTGCCCATGCCACGAGTTTCCTCGTCCAGACGCTCCATCACTGCATTCACCAGAGTGGTCAGCATTTGCATCGCACCTTCGTAACCCAGCGTTGTTGCACGATGCAGGTGGTGACGGTCGAAGATCGGGAAGCCGATACGGATCAGCGGAACTTCGAACTCTTTACCCTTGTGCAGTGTGTCGCGCTGGATGAACTTGCCGTAGGAGTTACCGATCATGAAGTCCGGCTTCTCTGTCAGCACCAGTGAGCGGAAGTGCCACAAGTCAGCACCCGCGAACAGCTGGGTGTTTGCACCGTATGGAGACTCTTCCAGCAATGCCTTCATCGCCTTTGTCCACTTCTTGCTGCCGTTGTTGCACAGCACGTGCAGTGGCTCGACGCCCAGCTCCATCAGGAACTTGGTCATGCCGTAGCAGAAGTCAGGATCGCCATACAGGCTGATCTTCTTGCCGTGCAGCCAAGTGTGGCTGTCCATCATCATGTCGACCAGACGACCGCGCTCTTTAGCCAACGAAGCGGGGATCTCTTTGCCGGTAGCTTCCGCGACCTTCATCAGGAAGTCGTCAGTGGACTCCAGACCCATCGGGATAGACATCTTCGGCACTTCGTGTTTCCAAGTACCTTCCACGAACTTGCGGGTCTTTTCCAGTTGCATAGGCTGCAGCAAGAAAGTGGTCTTCGCGTTAGGTGCGTCCTTCACTTCGTCCTGAGTCGTGCCTCCTGCATACATGCGGAACTCGCCGTCAGCCGGTGTATCCAGCACTTCGGTAGGATCGGACATCAAGGTGTGCTCAACGCCCATCTCGTCCAGCATGCGATGGATCACGCGGTAGTTGCCGAGGTAAGTCTCGAAGCCGGGAACGATGTTGATCTTGCCGTTCTTGCCGACTTCTTTGCCTTCCATGGTGTTCAGCGTGAAGTAACGGATGATGCCCTCGAACATGTTGTCCCAACCTGTCACGTGCGAACCCACGAAAGACGGGGTGTGCGCGTAAGGTGTCGGGTAGTCCATAGGAACGCCGCCAGCCTTTTTGGTGTTGGTGATGAAGGCGTTCAAGTCGTCGCCGATCACCTCAGCCATACAGGTTGTGGAAACAGCGATCATGTCCGGCTTGTACATGGTCATGGCGTTTTCCAGACCGTCGATCATGTTCTTCTGACCGCCGAAAACGGCTGCGTCTTCAGTCATGGAGTCGGATACGCAAGACACTGGCTCGCGGAAGTGACGGTTGAAGTAGGTACGGAAGTACGCCACGCAACCTTGCGAACCGTGCACATACGGCATGGTCTTTTCGAAGCCCAACGCACACAGCACAGCGCCGAGTGGTTGGCAGGCCTTGGCCGGGTTAACGGTCAGGGCTTCGCGCTTGAAGTTCAGCTCACGATATTCCATCGTGGTTGTCCAGTTGAACATCTCCTGGACTTTTTCGTCAGCGTGGCCTTCTTCGAACTTCGCTTTTTTGTTGCCCAATGATTCCTTGTACTCGTCCTGACGGAACAAAGGGTAGCAAGGCTTGATGTCATCGACTTTTTGCATGTTTATCTCCTTGGCTCGGCCGCCAATCTGCGGACGCGAGCATCGTTAAGGGTTAGCCGGACCGGAGTCCGGCTTCAGTACATTACGCGGCCTTTTTCCAGGGTGGAGTCAGTTGGCTCCAGCAAGGATTGTTCAAGGTCATGTCCATGTCACGGGCGAAGATGGCGAAGCCGTCGTAGCTGTGATACGGACCGGAGTAGTCCCACGAGTGCATCTGGCGGAAGGGGATGCCCATCTTTTGGAAGATGAACTTTTCCTTGATACCGGAGCCGACCAAGTCGGGCTTGACGCGCTTCACGAACTCTTCGAACTCGAGGCCGGTGACATCGTCATACAACAGTGTGGCGTTACCCATTTCCTTGATGGTGCGGTCGTAGTCGTCGTTGTGACCGAACTCGTAACCGGTACCAACCACTTCCATGCCCAGATCTTCATAAGCACCGATCACGTGACGCGGACGCAGACCACCCACGTACAACATGACGCGCTTGCCTTCCAGACGCGGCTTGTACTTGTCGATCACGGCTTGCATCATCGGCTTGTACTTGGCGATGACCTTCTCGGTGTTAGCCTTGATAGTGTCGTCGAAGAAAGCAGCGATCTCGCGCAGTGAGTTCTCGATCTTGGTTGGGCCGAAGAAGTTGTATTCCATGTAAGGAATGCCGTACTTCTCTTCCATGTGGCGGCTGATGTAGTTCATCGAACGATAGCAGTGCAGCAGGTTCAATTTAGCTTTAGGAGTGTTCTCCATTTCAGCCAATGTACCGTCACCGGACCACTGAGCGATCACGCGCAGACCCATCTCTTCCAGGATCGTACGAGTTGCCCAAGCGTCACCGCCGATGTTGTAGTCGCCGATGATGGTCACGTCGTAAGGTGTGGATTCGAACGCGCTGGTATCGCGGTTGCCCAATACCCAGTCACGGATCGCATCGTTGGCGATGTGGTGACCCAGCGATTGAGATACGCCACGGAAACCTTCGCAACGAACCGGCACGACTGGCTTGTTCAGTTCCTTGGCTGCCTTCTTGGAGACGGCTTCGATGTCGTCACCGATCAGACCGATCGGGCACTCGGACTGGATCGAGATACCTTTGTGCAACGGGAACAGGCCTTCGATCTCGGTGATCAGCTTGGCAAGTTTCTTGTCGCCACCGAACACGATGTCTTTCTCCTGGAAGTCAGAAGTGAAGTTCATGGTGCCGAAAGCGTTCACGCCGGTTGTACCGACGTAGTAGTTACGGCGACCGGCGCGGGAATACTGACCGCAGCCGACCGGGCCGTGTGAAATATGGATCATGTCCTTGATCGGGCCCCACACCACACCTTTGGAACCGGCGTATGCGCAACCGCGAATCGTCATCACACCCGGCAAAGATTTGCGGTTGGAAGTGATGCACTTCTTGGACTGTTCAACAGATTGATCGTTGACGGCGAGATGCTTCTCGCGATCTTTACGTGCTTTCTCTGGATAGACCTCGAGCACCTCTTGAATGAGGGCCTGAGTCTCTTCTCTGGTCATTGCTGTCATTTCATTCTCCTTATGGCCCACCAATCTGTGGAGCCCAGTGTTAGAGAGAGCGGCGGGCCGGATGACCCGCCGTTACAACATCACATTAAGCTGCAGTAGCAGTCTTGCCGATGATGGAAGCGTCTTCCACTTCCATGATGCCGAATTCCATCAGCAGCTCTTCCAGCTCGTCCATGGTGATAGGTGTCGGGATAACGAACTTCTTGTTCTCCAGAACCTTCTTAGCCAATGTGCGGTACTCGTCAGCTTGCTTGGCTGTCGGATCGTATTCGATCACTGTCATACGACGGATCTCAGCGTGCTGAACAGCGTTGTCGCGAGGAACGAAGTGGATCATTTGTGTGCCCAGCTTTGCAGCCAGCGCCATGATCAGTTCATCTTCACGGTCAGTTTGACGGCTGTTGCAGATCAGGCCAGCCAGACGCACACCACCGGAGTTCGCATACTTCACGATGCCCTTGGCGATGTTGTTGGCAGCGTACATAGCCATCATTTCGCCGGAACAAACGATGTAGATCTCTTGTGCTTTGTTTTCGCGGATCGGCATAGCGAAACCACCGCAAACCACGTCACCCAGCACGTCATAGAATACGAAGTCGAGGTCTTCGTCGTATGCACCTTCTTCTTCCAGGAAGTTGATCGCAGTGATAACGCCGCGGCCAGCGCAACCAACGCCAGGCTCTGGACCACCGGACTCAACGCACTTCACGCCGCCGTAACCAACCGACAACACGTCTTCCAGTTCCAGATCCTCAACGGAGCCAGCCTCAGCAGCCAATTCCATCACGGAGTTCTGAGCCTTGGAGTGCAGAATCAGGCGAGTAGAGTCAGCCTTAGGGTCGCAGCCAACGATCATCACTTTCTTACCGGCTTCAGCCAGAGCTGCTACCAGGTTTTGAGTCGTAGTGGACTTACCGATACCACCCTTCCCGTAAATTGCGCATTGACGCAGTGCCATGTTAATCTCCTTGAGAGGTTGCAAAATTTAAGTCGCGATTGAAGTTCTCTCGCTCGCACCCTTTACATCGCAAGCTCCGTGCCACCCCTCCCACAAAACATCAACCTCCTGAAATGAAACAGAATTCCACTCCGTCGCAAACCCACAAAGGGGAAGTGGAACACAACAAGGCAGAGCACTTTGTAGGAGTAGCGACAACAACAAACGCCACGCTGCCCCGCTACGCACGCCTGCCCATCAATCGCTGCAACCTGCCCGCCGACATACTGGGCGGCCTCACCTTCCAACGCGCCCCTGTCGCGCTCGAACTCGATGGCGTCGCTCAGTTCCACTGCGGCCTGTTTGAGTTGCTCGACAAACTGGATGACGCACACGAACGCGCGCGTGCATTCAGTATTCATATGAATGCCGCCTTCTATCTAGACCAACCGGAACAAGCGGGTTACACCGACAGCACACTCCACAAACGACAAAAGGCCGACTACCTGCGCATGATGCGCGGCTGGAGTTTCGATTCGGATGGTGTGGAAGGTGCAGCTTTGAAAGGCTGGGTGGAATCACGTTTCGGATTGTTGCCAAGACAACACGGCGGGCACATCAGAGATTTCTCCGGCGAAGCGTATAGGAGTTACCTGGAGATGCGCGCCACGGCTTTGTACGGCACCAACGCCATCGAATCACAGTTCGATCTGCTCTATACATATAGCCAATACGAACTCGCCCGCCTCCATCCGGACGAGACTCACCTGACTTTGTACCGCGGCGTGAATCGCCTCGACGAATACGAGACCATCGCCACGCTAGACAACAAGCACCGCATCGTCCTGTTCAACAACCTCAACTCATTCACCGCCAACCTCGAACGCGCTGACGAGTTCGGCGACTACCTGCTCACTGCGCAAGTGCCGATATCGAAAGTGTTCTGCTATTCAAGATTGCTGCCGGGGATGTTGCAGGGGGAGGACGAGTACACCGTGATCGGTGGTTTGTATGAGGTAGGGATGGCGGCGTACTAGCCAGCCGGTTTGAAGCCAAGCATGGTGATCAAGTCCTTCTGACCAGGCTTTACCGGCCTGCAGCAAAGAGGCGATAGCAATTCTTGCCTGCCTGTTTTGCGAGATACATCGCCTGGTCCGCATGCCGCATCAGGATATCGGCATCGGCATCATCATCGGGATAGAGCGTCACACCGATGCTGGCGGATACATTCACTTCAAGATCACCGATCTGAACAGGCGCCGAGGCGGCTTCCAATAGCCGGGTGATCAGTTGCTGCCAATCCTGCGGCATCTCCAGGTCGACCAGTACCGCCACGAATTCGTCGCCGCCGATACGTGCCAGCGTATCCCCCTCGCGCAGCACCGACCGCATACGCTGCGAGACGATGATCAGCAGCTCATCCCCGACCTTGTGTCCGTGGGCGTCGTTGACCGTTTTGAATCCGTCCAGATCGACGAACACCACGGCCAGCGTCTGATTACGGCGCTGGCTTTGAGCCAATGCTTGATGCAAGCGGTCGGCCAGCAGTATGCGATTGGGCAGGCCGGTCAGCGCATCGAAGTGTGCGATGTGCTCAAGCTGGTGCTGGTGTTCCTTCATCGAGGTGATGTCGGTGAACAAAGCAACGTAGTTCTGTATGGCTTTATCAGTGTCGTATACGACACTGATGGTGAGCATCTCGGCGTAGACCTCGCCGCTCTTGCGACGATTCCATACCTCTCCGGTCCAGTGTCCTTTCTCGAGGAGTTCTTTCCACATGATGGTATAGAACTCCTTGGACTGGCGACCGGATTGAAGTATCCGGGGATTCTTGCCCAGCACCTCTTCGCGGCCATAACCGGTGATACGGGTGAAGGTGTCGTTGACATCGATGATGGAGCCGCTCGCATCCGCGATCAGTATCCCCTCGCGCGCATGCGTGAACACGTTTGCGGCAAGTTGCAATCTGGTTTCGGTCGCCTTCCGGCTATCGATGTCCCAGCAATAGCCTATGTATCCGAGGAACTCTCCGTTATCATCGAAACGCGGCACTCCGACATCGGCGATCCAGGCGTATCTGCCGTCGGCGCGGCGCAGGCGGAACTCCATCTCGAACTTCTTCCTCGCGTCGAAGGACGCCTGACAATAGGCTGCACTGCGCGCGCGGTCATCCGGATGCATCCCCTCCAGCCAGCCTAAGCCCAACTCCTGCTCCATGCTGCGCCCCGTGTACTCGAGCCAGTGCTTGTTGTACCAGATGCCCATGTTCCGGGTATCCGACAGCCAGATGAGTGCGGGAGCGTGGTCTGCCATCCTGCGGAAGCGCACCTCGCTTTCGCGCAGCGCCTCCTCGGCCATCTTGCGCTCGGTGATATTGACGATCAGCGGCCTGAAGACCAAGAAATAGAAAATGGGGAACAGGAACAGCGAGAGCATGGTCGCATCGATCATCGCGCTTGCTGTCTCGGACATGGGAGGCAAAGATGACAAGAGAACCATCACCAATACTTCGATGATGAATACGGACACCGCCAATACGGTCAGCATCCATACCGCCGATTGGCGGGGCTCTTTCATGATCAGTGTCTTGGAGTCATCGGCCATAGGTTCATATCCCGAAAGTCGTAAGGAAGCCCCCATCTGACTGACCGATGGAAATGATCGAGAGGAAAGGAAGCCGGCTCATGCTGTGGATGCCGTCACTGTTTATTGTTGTATGTATTTTATACCTCGCCAAAATGGTTGCAAGACGATAATTTCACGAAAGACGAACTCTCCTCTTGCTGCACGCGCCTGCATCACTGGCCGATTTCTTGCTCAACTCCTCCCAATAGCACTCTGCAACATCGACTGACCTCAGTCTGGTCCCTGCAACCCCAACATCTGCCGACTTCCAAAGCGGTGCATCATGGTTGTAGGTAATCCGACATCGCCAGCGTTCGTTGTGGCATCGCGTTCGTTATTTACTCTGGGAAGCTACGATGAAGTTCTACATGACGCCCGGTTCGTGTTCGACCGGCATCCACATCCTGCTTGAAGAGCTGGAGCTGGTGTTCGAGGTGTATCTGGTCAACCTGATGGCGGGCGATCATCTGCGCCCGGAGAATCTGTCGGTGAATCCCAAGGCCACCATCCCGACGCTGGTGCGCGATGACGGTTCGGCCATCACCGAGTTCCAGGCCATCGCGTGGTGGCTGGCGCGCACTTATCCCAAAGCGAAGCTGTTGCCGGACAATGTGGAGGGCGAGGTGCGCGTGATCGAGACTTTGGATTACGTGGTGGGCACGATCCACGGATCGGGTTACACGCGCATCTTCACCACCGGGAACTATTCGTCCAACGAAGCTGAACACGAGTTGATACAAGCGCGTGGTCGCGAGATCGTGAGCAAGGGTTTTGCGGTGATGAACGATGTGTTGGCGGGTAAGGAATATGTGGTCGGCAGTTTCAGCATCGCGGATGCGGCCTTGTTCTATGTGGAGTTCTGGGCGGACAAGATCAAGCTGGCACTACCGCCGAATTGCTTGGCGCATTACCAGCGCATGCTGCAACGCCCTGCGGTGCGGCGCGTGCTGATGGAAGAAGGTTACCGGGTATGAGTGAGAAGCCCGCACAGATAAAGACCCAACTCGATTGGTCGGGCTACGAGAGTTACGGCAGTTTCGGCAGCTTCGATTTCGGCGGCTTTGATGAGAGCGAGGCTGCGCCCGCGGCTGGCGGCGGTTATGCCAAGGCGGCGGCGGTGTGCATGGGCAAGCGTCATTGTCAGAACAAACACACAGGCGTTATGTGCCCCAGCTATCGCGCCACCGATGACGAGAAGCATTCCACGCATCATCGCGCGGTCACGCTCAAGGCGGCACTCGATGGCGAATTGGGTGAGCATCCGTTCCTGAGTGCAGCGCTGGCCGAAGCGATGGAATACTGCGTGAGCTGTAAAGGCTGCAAGAGCGAATGCCCGCATGGTGTGGATATGGCCTTGCTGCGCGTGGAAGCGATGGCACAGCGTTGGCAACAACTCGGAGGCATTCCCTTGCGCGAGCGATTGTTCGCATTCACACCGCGCTACGCGAAGCATCTGAAGCATCTCAATTTGATTGGTGCGTTGCGCCTTCGCGTACCGCTGGTCGCGAAAGCGATGCAACGCTGGCTGGGCATCGCCGCACAACGTTCTCTGCCCAAGGCGGCGGCGCAGGATTTTCTTTCCAGTGTGCCGCGAACACTATTCGGGAACGCGGCGGCGCGCGAAGTCGTGTTGCTGGTGGACACCTTCTCCAACCATCTCGATCCGCAGATCGCGCAGGCTGCACTGGACGTGTTGCAAGCCGCCGGTTACACGGCGCACATCGCGCAACCCGCAGCAGGTGAACGTGCGCTGTGCTGTGGCCGCACTTTCCATTCCAACGGATTGATAGACGAGGCGCGCGCAGAAGCGACTCGTATGTTGGATGTGCTATCGCCGTTCGCGGAACGCGGGCTGCCCATCATCGGGTTGGAGCCTTCCTGCCTGCTGATGTTGCGCGACGAATATCACTCGCTAGGCTTGGGCGAACGTGTTGGCAAGGTCGCCAACGCGGCCGTGTTGCTGGAAGAGTTCCTCGCGCGCGAACATGATGCGAATCGCCTGGGCCTGCCCTTCAGATCCATTCCGGAAAAAGTGCTGGTGCACGGCCACTGCCACCAGAAAGCGTTCGGCGTGATGCCCGCGATGAGCAAAGTGCTGGGGTTGGTGCCGGACTTGCAGGTAGAGTTCATCGAATCGAGTTGCTGCGGCATGGCCGGTTCGTTCGGCATGGAAGCGGAGCACTATGAAGTGTCGATGCAGATGGGTGAGCTGTCTTTGTTGCCGACGGTACGTGCGGCCAGTGAAGAGACATTGCTGATAGCCAACGGCACCAGTTGCCGCCACCAGATCCGCGACGGTGCGGCACGCGAATCGCTTCACTTGGCGCAGGTCTTGCAACGCTCGCTACAGGCGCGCTAGAAACTCCAGGTCAGCTGGACACTCATCCGGTCGCCGAGGTTGTCCGCGATCAGTTGTGCATTGTCGCGTGCCGGCCCCGCCGGAATATCGTTCGGATTACTGACCGACATCTTGCGCCACTCGTGGTTGGCGATGAGATGCAGGGCGGGCGAGAAGAAATACTGGAGACCCAATGTGAGCGTCGAGAACTCACGCTCGTTGGCCACAGTGCGCTTCATGAAATCCAGATAGTCATAGCGGAGGTCCACTTCCCATTCAGGGCGGACGCGCCAACCACCTTCCACATACCAGCCTGAGGCCGCTTCATTGACACCGGCCGCGAACGGCTGGCCGACGAAAGGTGGCGCCTGCCCGCCAATGACCATGCCATCGGCTTGCAGATATTCCGCCGACAGGCGGATACCGTCATACAGATATTTGATACCCGCGCCTTCACGGACCAGCCCGAAATGCTCACTGCCGAACAAGCGGGAGCCGCGTTGACGCCACAGGAAGACACTGAGGTCTTCCCGGTTCGGCCCCGGCTTTCCCAGCAGATAGGATGTCTGGACGCGGAGGGTCAGGTCTTTGCGGTCATCGTTGTCGCGCGGCGTATCGATCGCATTGCCATTGGAGACCATCGCGGCATAGGAATATTCCCACTGTCCGCGCTGCATCCAGTCATAGACCTGCACGCCCCAATCACGGTAACCGGAGAAGCCGCTGACCAGCCGTGCAGTCGAGGTTCCGCCCGGATTGACTGTGCCGGTCGCCTCTACCGGCAAGCCGACCAGCATGTACAGCACCGCATTGGAATTGTAGATGTATGACCCGGACACATTCACCGCCAGCAGCGCCTCTTCGCTGGTCGGCAGTTTGAACAGTCCGGCACGGATGCGGGCACCGGGGATGTAGTTGAATGTCAGCGAGGCATCGCTCAGCACTGCGTCCTTGTAGAGGGTGCTCCCGTTACGGCCGACATCAGCGGCCAGGAAGTAATTGACCTCCTCGTTCACTTTCCCCCGCATCGCCACGCCTGCGCGCAACACCTGGAACTGGTGGGGTGTGCTCAGACTGGGCCAATTCAGATTGAGCGTGGAATAGCGCCCATCATGGATCGTCAATCCGCCCTGCAAGCCGGCGACCGGACCGGCCAGAATATGTGTGTAGGTCGGCTGGATGAATCCGCCCCAACGGAACGCAGGTGCATTGGGCGGCTCATTACCCTGTAGCTGCAACCAGTTCGTTGCTTGGGCACTGCTTGCGAGCATTCCCGTCAAGATGGCCACGGCCAGATCGAAGCGCATCTTCATCCCCCTGTACGCATGCAGAACGCTTCGAATTCGGGCGCCGGAACAGGTCGGCTGTACAGATAACCCTGCACTTCGTCACATCCGAATTCCTGCAGCGCAGCGAACTGTTCCTGCGTCTCCACCCCTTCGGCGATCACGGTCAGTTGCAGGATGTGGCCAAGCTGCACGATCGCGCGGGCGATGGCGACCGAGTCCATATCCGTATGCAGATCGCGCACGAACGACTGGTCGATCTTCAGCTTGTCCACCGCCAGTCGCTTCAGATAGGCAAGGCTGGAATAGCCCGTGCCGAAATCGTCGATGGAGAGTTTCACCCCCATGTCTTTCAGTTTGCGCAGCATGGCGATGGCGTTATCCGCATCCTGCAGCAACACCGATTCCGTCAGCTCCAGCTCCAGGCACTCTGGTGCCAAGCCAGAGTGCTTGAGCGCATGGGAGACCGTATCAAGCAGGTTGCCACGCTTGAATTGCAGCGCCGAGATGTTGACCGCCATCACCAAGGGATTGCCTGCCTCACACCAGGCTTGCGCTTGCTGACAGGCCTCGTGCAGGACCCAGTCGCCCATGGGGATCACCAGCCCCGTGCGCTCGGCCAACGGGATGAATCTGCCCGGCGGCATCAGGCCGTTTACGGGATGTATCCAGCGGATCAGGGCTTCTGCGCCCACGACTTGGCCGCTGGCGATGTTGACCTGCGGTTGATAGTGCAGGATGAATTCCTGGTTCTTGATGGCCTGACGCAATTGCCCTTGCAGTTGCAGCTGTTCCTGCGCATCGAGATTCATCTTCTGCGAGAAATAGCGGTAGGTATCGCGTCCGCTGTCCTTGGCCTGATACATCGCGGTATCCGCATTCATCAGCAGTGTGTCGAAATCCTCGCCGTCGTCCGGATACAGACTCACCCCGAGACTGAAGGTGGTGTTGATCGTGTAGCTCTCAAGCTCGAAAGGTTCTGCGAACATCTCGACGATATGCTGCGCGATACTGCTGATCGCGGCCAGATCGTTCAGATTGGTGAGCAGCACCACGAACTCGTCCCCGCCTTGCCGGCTGATGGTATCCGTCTCCCGCAAGCAGTCACGCAAGCGTTCGACCACTTTCACGAGCAACTGGTCTCCATAGTTGTGTCCCAGCGAGTCGTTCACCTGCTTGAAGTTGTCCAGATCGAGAAAGAGCACGGCCACACCCGAGCGGTTGCGATCCGCCTGCGCAACGGCCTGTTCGAAGCGGTCTCTTAACAGCAGGCGATTGGGTAGCCCGGTCAGCAAGTCGTGGTGCGCCAGGAACTCCAGTTTTTTCTCGGCTTCCGCATGCTGGATACGGACACGCAGCGTACTGATGCCATAGGCCAGATCGTCCGCGAGTTCCTGCAACAGGGCGAGTTCCTCTGTACGGAACTCATCAGTCCTTTCTGCAAAGATGCACAACACCCCCAGCACCTCATTTTTACTGTTGCGCAGTACAAAGGCGATCAGGGAACGGCATCCCCTTTCCGTAGCGATCCTTTCAAAGCCGGATGAAGGATGGGATGCATCGAGTTCGTGGACGATATTTTCCTTGCCGTTTTGCATCAATCCGGTGATCTCGGCACTCTGCGCGAGTGCCTCAGCCAATTCGCTATCGGCTCTGCCAACGACATACTGCGCAGCGACGCGACCTGCGCCAGCCTCCCGTCCCGGATAGATGACACTCGCCATCGGGTAAGTACCTTCCAGCACGATGAGGCGGCAGATCTCTGCCAGCAGCTGTGACTCATCCTCAGCGTGCACCAGCGCCGCATTGCATTCACTCAGCACCCTCAGCGAACGGTTCAGCCTGACCTGGTTCAATTCTGCATATTTGCGCTCACTGATGTTCTGGCTCGCACCGACCAGATGGCGTGCCCCGCTCGCTTCGTCCTGAACGATCTTGAGCAAGACCTGCACCCAGCGTGTGTCGCTGCCCTCACAATGGATCCGCATCTCGAAACGGTGTGTGAAATCGGGCGTATCGGCGCTGGCAGCGCGTTGCAGCGCCTCCCGAACCAGCCCCTGGTCTTCAGCGAAAACCAGCTTCTGGATGAATGCGCTCGCAGGCACACGATATCCGCCCATCCGTTCTGCGCTGGTGTGATGCAGGGAGTAGTATTGATCGTTGAAGATGAACTCGTCTGTGTCGAACACATACTGCCAATATCCCAGCTGCGCGATCTTCAGTGCCTCCTCCAGCTCATCCTGGCTGGCTTGCAAGGCCATCTCCGACTGCATGCGCACATTGAGCATCTCATTGAATTCCCGCGCCACATCGACGATCTCGGGCGGACCGTCCAGGCGTGCGCGGGCAGACCTGTCGCCCTGACGGATCGCACGTGAGGTGATTGCCAGCGCACCGATCGGGCGGGATATCTGGCGCGCGATCAGCCAGGCCACCGTCAGGATCAGTACCAGTCCGAACATGCCCAACAACAGGTTACGGTAGAGCGCAACCTGAAGCTGTGCCTCGATATAGCTGGAGGGGATGCCGACATACACCTTCCAGGGCACTTCCTTGACCTCAAGGATTGGTAGTGCCGCCTGATCCCGCCGACCCCCTCCATCTCCCCCTCTGATCCCGCGAGGATGTTTTTTATGGTCTGGTTCTGCCCATGGTTCTGGCCCACCCACTTCTCAGTCTCCAGGTTGCGCCATACATAGGTGCCATCGCCGCTGATGACACCTATCGAGGTGCCCGGGATCAGCGGCACGTTCGTGAGGTTCGGTTGATACAGGGCGAGGTCGAGCGGTAGCCCGATGAAACCGATCTTGCGGCCCTGATCATCACGCACGGGATAGGTCAGCACCGTTACCCACCTGCCGGTGATGGGACCGAAGAACGGGTCGCTGACGACGAACCCGTCCTCCTGTAGCGACTTTTTGAACCAGGCCGCTTTGGCGACAGAAACGGGCTTCCCGCCGGGCTGGGGGACGGCAGAACAGATGGCAGTCCCGTTTATGTCGACGACTGTCATGTTGGCCGATCTGGGGAACAGTCCGAGCAGGTCCCATAGCACCGGGTCGCAATGCTTGGCGGACATCTTCCGGATCGCCGGCCGCTTCGCCATTTGCACCATCATGTCCCGGTTGGATGCCAGGACACGGCTGATATCCGTGGATGCAGACATGGCCAATATATGGGCGGTATTGCTGGCTTCCTCGATGCGATGCTGGGCGTTGTCGTAGATCGTGAACAACATCATCACGATCATCGGCAGCGATATCGCCAACACCAATGACAGAAGTTGTACACGAATTGAAAAGATCGACCGCATATCTGCTGTGCTTGCCCGAATAAGGTCAAGGGATCATTGCAGTCCACCCCTGTGGATGCCATTGTAAATCACTATAGTTCGCAGAAATACTTGCATAACAAGAGATATTCGCTCTACCCCCGTACCCGTTTGCGACAACGGCTTTGCCTTTGTCGGGTTTGCTACCAAGCACACTGCCCCACAAACCCTGCTGTTACAGTATTTTCACCGCTGGCGCGATTATTGCGAATGGTATGGCATCCCTACTGACAGGAGTCATACCAATGAGCAAAGCATTCGACGACATCTTATCCGGCCTTCATGACGGCAGCGTCGTGCCTTACCTCGGCCCCGGCGCGCTGAACGGCGTGACCGACCCGACCGGCAAAGCCATCCCCGCCGACAGCGACAGCCTGATCCTGGCGATGAACAACGGCCAGCCGATGGCCCCGAAGCTGATGTACGAATTCCCGCGCGCGGCAATGAACATCGAACTGAAGCGCGGCCGCAAGGCGGTGAACAACTTCCTCGACGCGACCTACAAGGATACGCAATGGAGCAGTTCCGAGCTGCATACATGGCTGGCTGCGCAGAGACTGCCTTATATGATCGATGCCAACCGTGACACGCAGATGCAACTGCAATATGCGGGCACACCACACACGCTGGTGGTGGGCATCGCGCGCATGTCGGGCACGGCCTTCCGCTTCAAGCTCTACCATTACGACGGCACGAGCTACACCTCTGTCGAACAGGAAGCGGTCGACAGCAGCCTGCCCATCCTGTTCAAACCGCTGGGCACGCCGACACCGGAATCGAACTACATCGCCTCGGATGCCGACTTCGTCGATTACATCACCGAACTGATGGGCGGCTTCGCTATCCCTTCCTTCATCAAACGCTCGCGCCAGAACAAGCGCTATGTGACGCTGGGTCTGCGCCTGAACCGCGACACCGACCGCATGGTGTTCTCGGATGTGATCTTCGGCGCGGACAAGCCCGCCGGCTGGGCGCTGATCCCGCACCCGACCGACAAGGAGAAGCGTTATCTCGAACGTCTCAACATCGAGATCGTCAACGCCGACATACCTGATCTGCTTGCTGCCGCACAGGGCGTGGGTACCGCGCTGGAAGCTGCATGACGCATCCCGCCACATGGGACGACGCACGCCACACATTGGGTATGGCGGAGTTCGACGATACGCACCGCGAATTCATCGCACAGGTGGCTGCGCTCAACGCCGCCGGTCCGGCCGAGTTCCCCGCGCTGTTCCAGACATTGGTCGCACATACGCGTGAACATTTCATCGCGGAGGGTAAACTGATGCGCGAATCGAAATATCGCGGCCTGCCGGAACACGAGGGCGAGCATCACCGCGTGCTGGGCGAGATGCAACAGCTCAACCGCAGCCTCAAGCGCGGTCACCTGCCGCTGGTGCGCGCCTATGTGAAGGAAGGCCTGATGGACTGGTTCGACACGCACGTCGCCATGATGGACGCGGCACTGGCGATGCATCTGAAGAAACAGAAGGAGACGGTATGAGCATGTACAACATGGGCGACATGGTGTTCGCCGCGATCGATCTCTACAACGAAGCCGTGGAGGAGACCGGCGAGAGCGGCATCCCCGATGTGGAAGTCGGTGCATTGCTGGCTGCAGCAGGCACGCGCGGCGTGGTGGTCAACGTCGGCCACGCCAAGGAACTGCCGGACGAAGAGATCTACCTGGTGCGTTTCGAGATCGACGCCGAGGGCACGCTGGGCGAACCCATCGGTTGTCTGACCGACGAATTGAGCGGTCTCAACTGAGGATGACCGACCCGCGCGCTGCAAGCGTGATGGCTTATCACGCGCGCAGCAAACACGCACTGGATCGCTACGCCGCCGGGCCCGGCACACTGGACTGGGAGGCGCAGCCCGCTGCGTTCCGCGACTGGATCGGTTGCACGCAAACAGCCCTGCCGCGTGAAGTATTGGTGAGCGACATCGCGTGGGGCGCACTCGGCGAGGCGCGTGAACCATTGCCGTTCGATACCAACAATCTCGGTTCATTCTTCCGCCTGTCGCTCGGCCTCACTGCGTGGAAGGAATACGGCAGTGCGCGCTGGTCGCTGCGCGCGCATCCTTCCTCCGGCAATCTGCATCCCACCGAAAGCTGGCTCATCACCTCACAGGTCTCGGATATCGCGGATGGCCTGTACCACTACCAGAGCCTGTATCACGCACTAGAACGCCGCGCGTGGAACGATGAGGCCTCCGCGCCAGGCGTATGGCTGGGCTTCAGTTCCATCCACTGGCGCGAAGCATGGAAATACGGCGAGCGCGCTTTTCGTTATTGCCAGCTCGATATGGGGCATGTGCTGGCGGCGGTGAGTTATGCGGCTGCCTTGCATGGCTGGCAGCCACGCCTGCTGAGTGTCGATGCAGAGACGACTGCACAGGCTCTCGGCCTGGATCGCGCCGAGGACTTTGCGAACGTGGAAGCTGAAGAAGCGGAAGTGATCGTGGCACTGTATGCCAATGCAGATGGGCCCGCCACGGCATGGCAACACTACGCCGGTGCACCCAGCCTGCTCGATCCGCGTCCGTTATATCAATGGCCGGTGATAGCCGAAGTGAGTAGCGCCACACGCGGCACTCCGCCTGACTGTCATTCCCGCGAAAGCGGGAATCCAGCAGAAAATATCAACCCGTGCGACGCACGGACAAACTCAACGGCATTTTCAATTGACCCACTGGATTCCCGCTTTCGCGGGAATGACGGGAGTGAATCCGACATCCGCGCCGAACAAGTGATTTTGAAGCGACGCAGCGCACAGTCATTCGACGGCGAATCCGTGATGCCGCACTCGCTGTTCAAACGCATGCTAAGCAGTCTGTTGGCGGGCGGTTCACCTGTATGGAATCTGTGGCCATATACACCGCGTGTGCATCCGGTGTTGCTGGTGCATCGCGTGGAAGGTGTCGCGCCCGGCCTGTATGTATTGCCTCGCACAGATAGCACCACCGATACATTGCGCAGCGCGATGCGCGACAGCTTCACTTGGCAACGTGCGGATGACGCACTGCCGCTGTACCAGCTTATCGCAGCACGCGCAGGCAAGACGGCACGCACCCTGTCCTGCCATCAGGACATCGCCAGTCATTGCGCCGTGACTTTCATGATGGTGGCCGAATTCGCCGCGCCCATTGGGGAAGATGCAGCAGCTTACCGTCATCTACACTGGGAAGCGGGCATGCTGGGGCACATCATCACGCTGGAAGCGGAAGCCGCCGGTTGGCGCGGCACCGGCATCGGCTGCTTCTTCGATGATGCAGACCATGAAGTGCTGGGACTGAAGGATGCACAGTTCCAGGTGATCTACCACTACGCAGTCGGCATGGCGCTGGAAGACGCGCGCATCTCCACCCTGCCCGCCTACGAATGAAAAACAATGCCGAATATATACAGCGTCATGCCGCAATATTGAACTCTTTGCCCATCGCGCAATCAGAGCGGACTGCGCGCGGAAAGACACTCCGCACTGTGGCAACCCATCCCGAAAAGGAATACACATGAATGACAACCAACTCCGCTGCTGGCTGGCCCAAGCCAGATTCCATGTCAGCGATCCTGTGGAGACCGACATCAACCGCCCCCTGGCAAACAGCATCACGCCGTTGATGTACGCCGCACAGACAGGCGACCTGGACGCGATCAAATCATTGCTGAAGCGCGGCGCCGACACGGCTTTGCTGAATGCCGACCAAAACGGCGCATTGTGGTTCGCCTGTTTCTCCAACAGCGAAGAATGCGTCAGCGAACTTATCAAGGCGGGCGCACCGCTGGATACACAGAATGTGAACGGCGCGACTGCGTTGATCTATTGCGCCTCGGCCAGCAAAGCACCGCTGGTCAAGTTACTGCTTGAAGCGGGTGCGAATACAGAACTGAGAACACACGACGACTTCACCGCACTGGAACTTGCCGCCGATCTGGCATGTTTGCGCCTGCTCAAAGATGCCAAGAATACCGAGTATGCCTGAGCAAATTTTCTCGGTGGCGAGTGTGCAGCACCGCGTGATGGGACAGCAGATCCGTCTGCGTTTCGCCGACGACATTGAACTGCGCTTCACGCCAGCCGAAGCATCCAGCCTGTCACTCGCACTGGTCGCCGTCCGTCGCGGCATCAGCCCTGAACGCGAGATTTACATGAGCCCCATCGCCAGCGATGAGGCTTTCGTCGGCAAGGTGTTAGATGCGGGCATTTCGGTCAGCCGGAGCGGCGAAGCCATCGAATTGGATTGGTTGGCCGTGGACAAACTGGCTTCATCCCTTGCCGAAGCGATAGGTTAACAAGCCCTACATTAATTTCTGTTGACGCACTCAGGCCGGCATGACAATAATCCGCCCCATGAAATTCCAACACCTCCACCACTGCAATGTACGACCACTACCCGTCGCGATGAAGCGCGCGGTATGGTTGATTGCGCGTGGTGGCACGGGAGGTTCGCAGTAGTTTATTAGTTTCGTAACTGAACCTCCCCAAGGCCACAGACATCCCTCTGTGGCCTTTTTGTTTTTTCACCGTTCGTTATTCGACTCGTACGAACGGCCAGTGTGTAGAGTCTTGGAGAAAATCATGTCGCTACCGGCAGCATTTGTTTCTGTCGTCCTGATCTGGTCCACCACGCCGCTCGCCATCAAGTGGAGCTCGCTCGGTATCGGGTTCAGCTTTGCGGTCTTTGCGCGTATGGTGATCGGCGTTCTGCTATGTGTCGCCCTGCTGGCGCTGTTCCGCATTCGCTTCCCGATGCATAGCAAAGCGCGTCAGGCCTATATCGCGGGCGGCGTGAGCATCTTTGCTGCAATGGGTTTTACCTACTGGTCTGCGCAATATGTCAGCTCCGGCATGATCGCGGTGATTTTCGGATTGTCTCCGCTCATCACCAGTCTTGGCGCGATGTTGTGGCTGGAAGAAGAGGCACTCACCCGCTACAAGGTGGCGGGCATGCTGCTCGGCTTGCTGGGACTGATGATGGTGTTTCGCGGCGGGCTTGATCTGGGTTCGAATGCCGGCATCGGAATCATCGCCCTATTGTGTGCGGTGACGGCGCAGTCGATGGGTATGGTGCGGATCAAACATATCGGCGACGATAGCCCACCGCTGGCCATGACTTGCGGCTCACTACTGGTCTCGCTGCCGCTGTTCATGCTGGCCTGGTTTGTGATGGATGGCCATGTTCCCGCCAGCGCGCCGCAGCAGGCGGTGGCAGCCACGGTGTATCTCGGTGTGTTCGGTTCGGTGCTCGGCTTTGCTTTGTATTACTACCTGATCAAGCATCTGGAGACGGGGCGCGTTGCGCTGATCACGCTCATCACGCCGGTGATGGCGTTACTGCTGGGGCATGCACTGAACAACGAGGCCATCCTGCCGCAGGTGTGGTTCGGCACAGCCAGCATCGTACTTGGGCTGGGTTTGCATCAGTGGGGTGGGCGTCGTTTGAGTGTGTAACTGGGCGTTACAATGATTAAGAGGCAGGCGAATCGCTCGCCTGCCTCTTAATCTCGCCACATCAGATTACACAGCGATTCCCTCGCCGTCTGCGGCTTATTCTTCTACAGCTTCCGCTTCCAGTTCGTACGCACCCTGCGCGTTATGCACTTCCTTGCCGTGCAAAGGCGGGTTGAACACACAGGCCATCTTCATCTCGCGCTTCGCGCGCAGGATATGTTTGTCATGCTGATCCAGCGCGTAGATGGTGCCCGCTGCAATGGGATGAATCTGCCCAGTGCCCAAGTCTTCGATCTCCCCTTCACCGCTGATGCAATACACGGATTCCAGATGGTTCTGGTAGTGCAGCGGCAAATTCGCGCCTTCATAGATGGTGGTGATATGGAACGAGAAACCCATGCCGTCGCTCTTCAGCAGCAAGCGTGTGCTTTCCCATCCAGTGCTGACGATGCGGCGTGCACCGTTTTCTGCTTCACTCAATGTTCTGACTATCAATTCGTTTCCCTCTTCGCATGTTGATGTTCAGTTCCGTGATGCCGATCAGGATTGGAAGAAATCCTTCTCGCTCGGGATGCGGCGGAACTGCTGGCACGCCTCCTTGATGCTTTCCTCGATGATGGCCAATCCTTTGGCCAGCGCCTCGTCGGAGATGATCAACGGACACAGCAGTTTGATCACCTGATCTTCCGCGCCGCTGGTCTCGATCATCAGCCCCTTTTTGAACGCGCGCAGCGAGATATCTCCGGCCAGTTCGCCGCTGATGCAGTTGATGCCGCGAAACATGCCGCGACCGCGCGCACTGAAATTACCGTCGCCATATTCCTCCGCGAAGCGATCCAGATGCGCTTTGATGACATCGCCTTTGCGCGCGATGTCCTTGGAGAAAGCATCATCAGACCAGTAGTGATTGATCGCCGCTGTCGCCGTGATGAAGGCGTGATTGTTGCCACGGAAAGTACCGTTGTGCTCACCCGGCTTCCATAGATCATGCTCCGACTTCATGAACACCACTGCCATCGGCAGACCGTAGCCGCTCAGCGACTTCGACATAGTGACGATATCCGGCTGGATACCGACAGGCTCGAAACTGAAGAAAGTACCGGTGCGTCCACAGCCCGCCTGGATGTCATCCACGATCAGCAACACATCATGTCGGCGGCACACTTGCTCCAGTGCTTTTAGCCATTCGAAGCTCGCCGCATTGATGCCGCCCTCGCCCTGCACCGTTTCAACGATGACTGCCGCCGGTTTGTCGATGCCGCTACTGGAATCTGAGAGCACCTTATCCAGATAAGCGGTGGTATCGAATCCCTCGCCCAGATAATTGTCGTAAGGCATGCGCGAGACGCCACCCAGATTGATACCCGCCGCGCCGCGGTGATGCGAGTTGCCTGTGGCGGACAGCGCGCCGAGCGATACACCATGGAATCCGTTGGTGAAGGAGATGATGTTGTGTCGCCCAGTGATGTTGCGCGCCAGTTTCAGCGCCGCCTCGACCGCGTTGGTGCCGGTCGGCCCGGTGAACTGCACTTGATAATCAAGATTGCGCGGCTTCAGGATCTTGCTTTGCAGCGTTTCCAAAAATGCCTGCTTGGCCGATGTATGCAGATCGAGACCGTGTGCGATGCCGTCCGCTTCGATGTAGTCGATCAACGACTGCTTGAACAGCGCATTGTTATGGCCGTAGTTCAGCGTGCCCGCACCCGCGAGAAAATCGAGGAATTCGTTCCCCTCGCTGTCGTACAGATATTCCCCCTTGGCGCGGTTGAACACGCGGGGGAATGAACGCGCATAACTGCGCACTTCCGATTCCAGCTCGTCAAAAATTTTCATGGTATCTCTCCTTTTTCCGTGGAAGGTGAAGCTGGCACACTTTGGATGGGGCCGATCCGGTACAGAAATTCGGTATCGTGCAGTCCTTCAAAATGTGCGGCTTGATCGAACATGACTGAACGTTGCATCTCTGCCTTGTGTTCAGCCGCAAACCCGGCGAACAATCTCTGTGACGCCTCGTTGTCTGCCGTGATGGATGTCTCGATGAATCTGATGCCCTCGGTCGCCGTGCGCGCGAACAAGTTGCGCAACATCTGGCGTGCCAAGCCTTGTCCGCGCATCGATGCATGCACGGCGACCTGCCAAACAAACAAGGTATCCGGCTGCTCAGGCGGACGATATGCGGTCACACTGCCGACCAATACATCCTGATGTATCGCCGCGATCGAGGTGGATTTGAAATGACTGCACTGCAACAGATTGCAGTAAGAGGAATTTGGATCGAGTGGCGGACAGTCACGCACCAGCCGGTGCAGCGCCATCCCATCGGTTGGCTCCAAGGTACGAAATCCGATTACGGAATCGTGAATGTGTAGGTTTTTTCTATCAGTATTTTGTATCAGTGGCAACCCAACGTTGACCGTCGAGCCGATTGTAATTGATTGAAGGAACGAAGATATTTCATGGTTAAGTCTGGTCTCGATTTGAACTTGGCAAGTAGCATTCGGGGTATTTCCAACCCGATTGCGAGGACTGCCA
>JAHIZO010000002.1 GCA_018814405.1 Gammaproteobacteria bacterium | reverse complement strand
CTTTCTTCTTGGCTGCAACTTTTTTGGCTGCTGGCTTTTTAGCTGCTACTTTCTTCTTGGCTGCAACTTTTTTGGCTGCTGGCTTTTTAGCTGCTACTTTCTTCTTGGCTGCAACTTTTTTGGCTGCTGGCTTTTTGGCTGCAACTTTCTTCTTAGCTACCACTTTCTTTGCTGCTGGTTTTTTGGCGGCGACAGATTTTTTAGCTACAGGCTTCTTGGCTGTCACTTTTTTGGTTGTTGCTTTTTTCGCTTTGGATTTTGCAGTTGCCATTTTCATTCCTTATTTAAAGTTTGATGGACTAAGTTGGTGCAATTTCTTACGTGCTACCACTGCACTCCCGATGCGCTTTCAACCAAAAAAACCTCCCAATACGCACGGTGGTCGCATTCTATGCGCGAATATTTTTTTTACGCAATAGATTTGTGCACTTATGTGCAAAAAAATCAGTCTATGATTTTTTCCAACGCGTACAACTGCTCTGTTTTTTCACGCTCGCGAACAAGATGAATATGCTCACCGTCGACCATCACTTCGGCTGCACGCGGCCGCGTGTTGTAGTTGGAACTCATGCTCATACCGTACGCACCGGCCGACATAACAGCCAGCACATCGCCTTGTGCCACGGGCATTTCACGGCCATGCGCAATAAAATCACCCGTCTCGCAAATCGGCCCAACCACCTCATACACTTGTGATGGTGATCCGTTTTTCAGTATCGGCTGGATAGCGTGGAATGCATCGTAAAGTGCCGGGCGCATCAGATCGTTCATCGCAGCATCGACGATCGCGAAATTTTTCTCTTCGCCATACTTCAGATATTCGATCTTCGTCAGCAAGATGCCCGCATTGCCGACCAGCACCCTGCCAGGCTCCACGATCAATGATTCCGAACGGCCATGTAAAGCCTGCAACAATGCTTGTGCATATTCAGCTATCGCAGGTGGTGTCTCATCGTCGTAACAGATACCTAGGCCGCCGCCAAGATCGATATGCTCCAGTACGATGCCTTCAGCTCTCAACTGATCCACCAGCGCCAGTACTTTCTCGGCCGCAGCAATGAATGGACTGACTTCAGTGAGCTGGGAGCCGATGTGACAGTCGATACCGGTCACGCACAGATGCGGCATCGCTGCAGCCCTGCGGTACAAACTCAAGGCTTCGGTATAGGCGACACCGAACTTGTTCTGCTTGAGGCCGGTTGAGATATACGGATGTGTTTTGGCATCGACGTCCGGATTCACGCGCAGACTGATCGGCGCGACCTTGCCCATACTGCCCGCCACTTCATTCAGCCGGTCCAGTTCCGCTGCTGACTCGACATTGAAACAACGGATACCTGCCGTTAGCGCCAGTCGCATCTCGGTTTCACTTTTTCCGACTCCGGAGAACACAACCTTGTCGGCCGCGCCGCCCGCAGCCAGCACCCGCTGCAGCTCTCCGCCGGAAACGATGTCAAAACCCGAGCCGAGTTTTGCAAAAACATTGAGGATCGCCAGATTCGGATTCGCCTTCACTGCGTAACAGATCAGATGCTCTCGCCCTTGCAGGGCATCCGCGAATTGACAATAGGCATCGGTCAAGGCTGCACGGGAGTAGACATAGCACGGTGTGCCGAAGCGCTGCGCGATATCGGTCAGCGACACTTGTTCGATACACAGAGCGTTGTCACGATAATTGAAGTATTCACTCATATTGATGTTCTACAGAATGGGTTTGATGGGAAACACCAGAAAATTGGGATTGCGCTGGCGGCAGATAAAGCGGGCCTTTGCGTCCGCATCCTTGCAAGCCGGCAAGTAACAGCAACATAATGCACACCGTACGCATCTGTATCTTCTTTCTAAATTCGAAACGAGCGGGATTATATGACGGAAAGCGCCAACGACGCTGCGGGAGACGCCTTGTTTGCCCGTATCCGGCAGATGGTGATGACGCGCGGCGTGGATATCCGTCTACAGCAGGAAGCTGCGACACTAAAGCTGCTTTTCGCCGATGGGCAACGCATCCTGATCAACCTCGACCAACAATCCCGTCACGTGTGGTTGGCTGCGGCGGATGGCGGTAGCGAGTTCCTGCCGCAAGGTGCGAGTTGGCAGTCAGCGCAACATGGTGAGCTGTTCGCCAGACTCGGCACGTTGCTGGATCAAACCATCGCCAGCAACCCGCGCAATTCGCGGACAACGCCACCTCCAACCCAGGAGGCAACGCCAGTCATCATCCGGCACGTGCAGTCCGGAGGCGGGCACGGTCTTCGCAATACGATGATCATCATATTGCTATGCACCGTCGCTTACTTGTTGCTGCAACGATCCGGACACACACCACGGATTGAACAGCCTGAAGCAGCACAAGCAAACTCTGCGACACTCGCGGATAGCAGACGTCAATGCGAAAGCAGCTTCCCTAACAACGGCAACACCACGGTCTTCCCCGAAAGTGGCCTGCAACTCGGCAGCACCGGTACTGAGCTCACCCTGAAAAACGATCATGCCCATCCTCTTCTGGTGATACTCACTGCACCCCGCTCCCTGATTCCTTCTGTGTCGGTGATGGTGCATGCACGCCAGCAAACAAGCGTGCGAATACCACCTGGACAGTATGACCTGATGTTCGCTGCCGGTTCGAACTGGTGTGATGCTCGATATGGATTCTCCGATGGGCGCATGCTGAAGTTCGACAACTCCCTCTCGGTCCAGCATGACGCGCCGATGCGCATCGCTATGCAATCCTCCGGTGCCGGACCGGAAGATTTTCGCGCGCTGATATCCACTTTCGTGCCCGCCACGCCACTCCCCACGCCATCATTCAGCGGTGATGGCAGCATGGCAGTCAAACGCCATAGCAACGGACACTTCTATCTGCCCGGCAGCATCGCGGGCGTACCCGTTACTTTCATGCTGGATACAGGCGCTTCTGTGACTTCCATCACCAGCGCGATCGCGCGCGAAGCCGGGGTGCACAATTGCAAGGAGATACAGTTCCAGACCGCCAACGGCAACACGACCGGATGTATCGCATTGCTACCGCAGATGACATTGGGAAACTTCACGCTAAAGAACATCACGGTGGCGGTGATGCCAAACATGGAAACCAACCTGCTCGGTGCAAACGTGCTGCGCAACTTCCATGTCGGGCAGGACGAAGACACCTTGCTGATCGGGCGCAACTGATAATGGAGAGATGATGACCGAGAACGAATTCAACACACTGGCCGATACGGTCTTCCAGCACATCGAGCATGCTTTGGATCAAACCGATATCGACTATGACAGCAACGGCATGGTGATGGAGATCGAGTTTGATGATGGCAGCAAGGTCATCGTGAACCGCCATGTACCCAATCGCGAGATCTGGCTGGCGGCCCGTTCGGGTGGCTTCCATTTCGGCTGGCAGAACGATGCCTGGATCAGTCAGCGCGATGGCGAAGAACTGTATGCCAAGCTGGCCACACTGATACAGACCGGATCGGGAAGCGCTTTCGAATTCTAAGAGGTTGCCAGATGTCCGGCGGTGCGATCCGCAAGGAGGGGGCCTTTAGTTTCGGACACCTGACGAAACCACTTTAACCCAAGGGTTTCGTCGATGGAATGCGGTGTTTTGTCGCACCCCCTGTGCAGCGTCTATCAACCGACGCGGATGTCGCGTAATTGCTTCCTGAGTTCCAAGTAATCCGGACAAGCCGACTCTACTACACGCCAGAATGCAGCCGAATGGTTCATCTCTTTTAGATGTGCCAATTCGTGTATCACCACGTAATCGATCAATGGCAACGACAACTTGACCAAGTGCCAATTCAGACTGACCACACCACGCGCGTTGCAACTGCCCCATTGGGTGCGTGCAGAGGATAATCTAACGACTTGCGGCGAGACCTCCATCAGCGGCGCAAAGTGCGCCACACATTCCCTGAACACCTGCAGTGCTTGCTCGCGATACCACTGAGTGACGAGCTTCTCGATTCGCTGTTCCGTGATGACACGATTCAACTGCAAGATCAGGTCCGTGCCCTGCAAACGCGGCGCTGCACTTACTTTGTCCGGCACGACACACAATGTAAACACTTCGCCGCGGAACGGGATGCTTGCGCCGTCCTGCCAGATGACAGGCATCACCTTGCCGGCTTGCCAGTTTTCCAACCTGTCCAGCACCCAGCTCGCCTTGTCCTGTAACACACTGTGCAGCCACTTCTCTGAAGCGCGCAACGGCATGCTCACCGTCAGCCCGCGCTCGTCGATGCGCAGGCCGATGCTGCGACGTTTGCTGCTGCGTTTCAGGGTGTAGGTGATATGTTTATCAGAGAGTTGCAGTGAACGCTGCTCGACAGCGGGAGGGGAAAGCGTGCTGCGGGAACGCAGGAACATCATCCCAAGCGCGTCATCTCGCCCTCGATCCACGCCTCGGTGCGGCTATTGATCTCTTCCGCCTTGAGTCTCGTGGTATCGATGACCGGACCGATCACCATGACGATGGTGCCCGGCTTCTTGATGAAGGCGTTGCGCCCCCAGAACTTGCCCGCGTTGTGCGCCACCGGCAATACCGGCACGCCGGCGTGTGATGCCAGCAGTGCCCCGCCGATCTTGTATTTGCCGCGCTGCCCGAATGGTATGCGCGTACCTTCCGGGAACAGCACGATGCAGAATCCTTGCTCCAGCTTTTCCTTACCCTTCTTCAGCAATTCTTTCATCGCCGCCTTGCCTTTGCTGCGGTCCAAAGCGATAGGACTGGACAAGGCCAGCAGCCAGCCGAAGAAAGGGATCCACAACAACTCGCGCTTGGCCACCCAGGCGTGGGCTGGCAGCACCAATTGCAAGGCCAGCGTCTCCCACGCGGACTGGTGTTTGCTCAATACCACACATGCCTGTTCGGGAATGTTCTCCAGACCGCGCACTTCCATGCGGATACCGCAGATCACCTTCAGCAGCCATAGCAGGCCGGGGGCAAAACCGGACAACAGACGATGACGCATATGCTGGCCGAACGGGAAGATGAACGGAGAAAACAGTGCATAGGACAGGGTGAACACCGTCTGCGCCAGCGTAAAAAGGATGGAACGGATCAGATTCATAACAGGCTGGCGGTCACCGCTGCGAGATCGGGATAGATCAGCGTACCTTCCGGCAGCCCGCCCTTCTCTTTCGTTTTATTTCCCTTGCCGGTCAGCACCAGATAGGGGCTGGCCCCCAAGCGGGCGGCCGATTCAAGATCGCGCAATGAATCGCCCACCGCCGGCACATCGGCCAGGCCGACACCATAACGTGCGGAGATCTCCAGCATCATGCCGCTCTTGGGTTTGCGGCAACTGCAATCGGCTTCATTGGTATGCGGACAGAAGAAGATCGCGTCGATACGGCCACCTACTTGCGCGAGCGACTTGTGCATCTTGTCGTGGATGGCATTCAAGGTCGGCATATCGAACAGACCGCGCCCGATGCCGGACTGGTTGGTTGCCACCACCACCCGATAGCCATCCTGATTCAATCGCGCGATCGCTTCCAGACTGCCGGGAATAGGCTTCCACTCATCCGGACTCTTGATGAACTGATCGGAGTCGTAATTGATGACGCCGTCGCGATCCAGGATGATGAGTTTCATGCTGCGAGCTTTGAGATATCAGCCGACTGGTTCATCAGACGACCAAGTTGTTGTAACAGCAAAGCGCGGTTGATACGCAGCGCCTTGTCCTCGCACATCACCATCACCTTGTCGAAGAAATCGTCAATGAAGGATTTCAGCGTGACCAGCGTCTTCAGATTGTTGCTGTAATCGCCGCGCTCGAAATAACCGCGCGCCATCGGCGTGATGTCCAGCATGGCCTGATACAGCTCACGCTCGGCTTCATCTTGGAACAGTGACACATCGATCGCGGCAGGCAGCGCACCCAGCTCTTCAGCATTCTTGCGCATGATGTTCTGCACACGCTTGTTGGCAGCGGCCAGGTCTTTCGCGGCCGCCAGCGACGCGAAAGCGCGCACCCCCTGCAAGCGCGGCAACGCCTCGTGCAAGCGTCCGCCCAGCACCGCCAATACCGCCTCGATGTGCGTTCCTTCAAAACCTTGATCACGCAGATAGCCACGAAGACGGTCGGTCATAAAGCCTTCCACATCCGAAGCAACAGTCTCACTCAACATAGCTTTCGGGAAGTTGTCGGCGGTTGCTTTCAATAGTGCGGGCAAAGTTAGATCCAGCGGCGTCTCGATCAGAATGCGCAGGATACCCAGCGCCTGACGGCGCAGACCGAACGGGTCCTTGTCGCCGGTCGGCACCTGGCCGATACCGTAGATGCCGACCAGCGTTTCCAGCTTGTCGGCCAAAGCGACGGAGCATGCGAGTGACCCCTGTGGCAGGGTATCGCCTGCAAAGCGCGGGTGGTAATGCGCTTCGATGGCGCTCGCCACTTCCGGCTTCTCGCCGTCGTGCAATGCATAGTAGTGACCGATGATACCTTGCAACTCGGGGAACTCGCCGACCATATCGGTGATCAGGTCGGCCTTGCTCAAACGTGCGGCCAACTCGGCATCCGCTTTGTCCGCACCGAGCAAACGCGCGATGGTGCCGGCCAATGTGGTGATGCGCTCCACGCGCTGCAACTGCGAACCCAGTTTGTTGTGGTACACCACGTTGCCCAGTTTCTCGACACGTGTCTCCAGCTTCTGCTTGCGATCCTGATTGAAGAAGAAACGCGCATCGGCCAGACGCGGGCGCACCACGCGCTCGTTCCCTTCGATGATGTGATGCGGATCGGCGATCTGCATATTGGACACGATGAGGAACTTGTTCAGCAGCTTGCCGCTCTGTGCATCCAGTAGCGGGAAGTATTTCTGGTTCTGCTGCATGGTGAGGATCAGACATTCCTGCGGCACTTCGAGATATTCCTCCTCGAACTGACCGACATACACTTCCGGCCACTCCACCAGCGCGGTCACTTCATCCAGCAAAGAAGAGAGCAGGCTGCGCTCTTCGTTCGACATGGACATTAGCTTGGACTGGTCGAAATTGGCATGACCGATCCAGATCGCCTTGTTCTCTCCCGCCAGTTGCTCAAGACGTGCCGCGATACTCTCGCGACGATTGGCGAAACTGGCCACCACACGCCCGTCACGTGCCAAGGTAGCTTCGTAATCATCAGCATGCTCTATGCTCACACGCTCGTCACACAGGAAGCGGTGGCCGCTGGTCACATTGCCGCTGGTGAGGCCCAGCACTTCAGCCGGCACCACACTGTTGCCGTGCAACACGGTCAAACCATGCACCGGACGCACGAACTGATGCTCCAGATCGCCCCAGCGCATCAGCTTGGGCACCGGCAGTTTCTTCAGTGCCTGCATGATGATGGTGGAGATATATTCTTCCAGCGGTTTGCCTGCCTGCTCGATGCGCGCCGCGAAATATTCCGCCTTGCCATCACCCACACGTTGCAGCTGTGCCAGCGTCACGCCAGCCGAGCGCATGAAACCTTCCAGTGCCTTGGTCGGCTTGCCTTCCGCATCCAGACCGGAGGCGACAGCCGGGCCTTTGCGCTCGATGATGCGGTCGGCCTGCTGCGCTTCCACTTCGGTGATGCTCACCGCCAGGCGGCGCGGCGTGCAGTAAGGCGTGCAAGCACTGTCGTCACCCAGCAATGCTTGTTCTTTCAGCGCGGCGAATACTTCATTTGCGAAGGTAGTGGAGAGTTTCTCCAGCACCTTGGGTGGCAGCTCTTCGGTGAGCAGTTCGATCAGCAATGTCTGTTTCATCATGCGTCCTCCCCTTTCTTGCACATGGGGAAGCCCAATGCCTCGCGTGAATCGAAATATGCCTGTGCCACCTGACGCGACAAGGCGCGCACACGTCCAATGTAGGCGGCGCGCTCGGTAACCGAGATCGCACCGCGTGCGTCCAGCAGGTTGAAGGTGTGCGAACACTTCATCACCATCTCGAAACCGGGCAGCGGCAAGCCTGCATCCATCAGGCGCTTGGCCTCGCCTTCATATTCGTTGAAGTGACGGAACAGCATCTCGACGTTGGAATGCTCGAAGTTGTACTTCGATTGCTCCACCTCGTTCTGATGGAAGACATCTCCGTAGGTGACCACTGTATCGCCATGCCTGGTCCACACCAGGTCAAACATGTTTTCCACACCCTGCAAATACATGGCCAAGCGCTCCAGGCCATAGGTGATCTCGCCCAAAACCGGTTTGCAAGACAGGGAGCCGACCTCCTGGAAATATGTGAACTGCGTGACTTCCATGCCATCCAGCCACACCTCCCAACCCAGGCCCCATGCGCCCAGCGTCGGCGACTCCCAGTCATCTTCGACGAAACGGATATCGTGCTGGTTGGTATCGATGCCCAGCGCACGCAGGCTATCCAGATAAAGGTCCTGAATATTGTCCGGAGAGGGCTTCATCACTACTTGGTACTGGTAATAGTGCTGTCCCCGGTTCGGATTCTCACCATAGCGGCCATCCTTGGGGCGGCGCGAAGGCTGCACATAAGCGGCGCGCCAAGGCTCTGGGCCGACCGCACGCAGGAAAGTGGCCGTATGGAAGGTGCCGGCACCAACCTCGATGTCGTAAGGCTGCAGCAGTGCGCAGCCGTGCTTGTCCCAGAAACTCTGCAGCGTCAGGATGATCTGCTGGAAGGTTGGCCCTTGCCCTGTTGAGGGCATATTGTCAGAACCAGAAGTGCTCATATGGATAAATACCGGCTGGATTTTTCAAAGGAGCGCATTTTACGGGTTTTCGGACACTTGCGTCACCCCGCATAAGGCCAGTTTCGCGGTTCTTGGCAGGGCTTTGACCTCCCGTTCGCGCTTGGATGCGACAGAACGATCCGCGCATGCTTCGTTGTAGACCAGCTTTACCGGCAAACGACTGCGCGTGTATTTCGCCCCTTCGCCCGCATTGTGAACAGCGAGACGTTTGTCGATATCGTTGGTGATACCGCAATAGAGTGTGTCATCCGCGCATTGCAGTAGATAACAGAACCAGCTCATCGCCGCGAATATCTCGCGGCCACACCCAACATCAGCGCCAGAAGAATCAGCACAGCGATATTGCCCCAACGCACATAGGGTGTGCTGCCGACATACCCCTGCACCTCAGCGGTGAGCACACCTTCTTCATGTTGCGGCAGTTGCGCCAATACCTGCCCATCGGTGTCGATGATGGATGTGACCCCGGTATTGGTGGCGCGCAACATCATGCGCCCCGTTTCCAGCGCACGCATCTGCGACATCTGGTTGTGCTGCACAGCGGCATTCGATTCGCCATACCAAGCATCGTTGGTAACATTCACCAGCAGCGTGGCCTGTGGCAATGGCCGGATGATCTCTTCACCGAACACGTCTTCATAACAGATGTTCACCGCGACTTTCTGGCCCGCAACATCGAGCGGCACTTGCGCGTCTCCGCCACTGGTGAGATCCCCCATCGGTATCTGCAACACTTCGTTGATGAACCAGCCCAGCACACCGCGCATGGGGATGAACTCGCCGAAAGGCACAAGATGGTCCTTGCGGTAGTGCTGACTTTCGGCACTGCCGAGCGAATACACGCTATTGAAGTAGCGCTCGCCTTCTTTCTCGAATACACCGATCAAAATATCGCCGCCGTTCTGGCGCATGTGATCGCGCAATATCTCTTGGTAATAGTCAGGCACGTTGTGCCGCAATAGCGGAAGTGCTGTTTCAGGCATGATGATCAAGCGGGCATCGCTGCTTTGCGCAAGCCGACGATATGTCTCCAGCGAGCCGACCAGTCTTTCCTGCGAGAATTTTTCATCCTGCGCAATGTTTCCCTGCAGCAAGCTGACCTTGAGCGGTTCTCCATTCGGCTGCGTCCATGCGACATGCTGCAACGCTCCGCCGACCAGCCACAGCGCACTCAAACCGCCGAGTGCGATCTTGCCCGCCGTACTCCAGCGCACCTGCACCACGAACAGCAACACCGCCGCACTCACTGCCACCGCCAACGACACGCCATACACGCCAAATAGCGGCGCATAACCCAGCAAAGGGCTGTCTGGCACTTGCGAGTAACCGAATACCAACCAGGGAAAGCCCGTAAACAGCAATCCACGCAACCATTCCGAAGCCACCCACAGTGCCGGCATCAGCAGCAGCACTCGCACATTTGATGTCGTGCGAAAACGCAACAGCAGGTATCCCGCCAGCGCGGGCAACGAAGCGTTCACCGCCGCAAACAACAGGGTGGCGCTGATGGCCAACAGCGGATGCATATAACCGTAATCATGCAGCGCAACATAGACCCAGCCGACGCCAAAGCTGAACAGCCCCATACCGAAAGTAAAACCCGCCCTGGCTGCCTGGGCCGCATTCTCACAGCGATACCAAACACGGAACAGAACGAACAGCGCAACCACACTCAAGGGGAACATACCGAACGGTGCAAAGCTGAACACAGCCAGCACACCGGCTAGCAAGGTCTGCATAAAAGGAGAAGTGACGAGTCTGTTCACAATTGAGTGGGCGATTAAGTTGATTCGTAGGATTATACGGTGTAACTTCCGCCGCACTTCAACCCCTGCTCTTGCGCTCTATGGCCGTTCAATCCGCCCTGTACGACGAGATCAGCGCCATGCTGGTCGAAAGCGATCTATTCAACCATCTGCCATCGGCAGAACTGCGCACCGCCGCGCACTATTTCAGCATCACCAATCTCGCCGCCGATGAAGTGATCTTCCATGAAGGCGAGATCGGAAATTTCATGTGCATCGTGCATGAAGGCAGCGTGTACGTGATTAAGACCAACCAGAACGAAGAGCAGATCAACGTGGTAAAACTCGGCAACGGCCGTGCCTTCGGTGAGATGGCCGTGCTGGATGGCGAACGCCGCTCGGCCACCTGCAAGGCCGCCGAAGAAAGCGTCGTGCTGACATTATCCAAAGATGCATTGGACAAGATGCTGGCAGAACATCCGCTCATGGCAGCCCGCATCATTCGCGCCATCGCAGTCAGCCTGTCGCGCCGCCTGCGCATGGCGGTAGGTCAACTGGTCGACTACATCGACTAGACACTCCATGCTGGACTTCACCGAATACACCAAGATCTTCATCAGCCTGTTCGCGATCATCGATCCGGTCGGCATCATCCCGCTCATCATCGCGCTCACCGCCGGCATGAGCGACCAGAAGCGCGAACGTGTGGGGCGCATCGCTTCGGTCACGATGTTCGGTATCCTGCTTGCGGCATTGTTGCTGGGCGAAGCCATCCTCTCTTTCTTCGGCATCAGCATCCATTCTTTCCGTACGGCGGGCGGCATCCTGCTGCTACTGATGGCGATCAATATGCTGATCGGGCGCAAGGCACCGCCCTCACTGGACGACACCGATGTCGATTCCACGCAGTCCATCGCCATCGTGCCGCTGTCCACGCCATTGCTGGCCGGTCCCGGCGCGATCAGCGCGGTGATCGTGGATGCACACAAAGCTGATAGCGCCAGCCATTACGGCATGATGACGCTGGTGCTTATCGCCACGGGCCTGACCGTATGGCTGACCTTCCTCATCGCCCCTTGGGTATCTCAAAAATTGGGCAGCATTGGCAGCACCATCGTCACACGATTGATGGGCTTGTTACTCGCCGCCATCGCAGTCGAATTCATCGCGGGTGGCCTGCGCGGCCTGTTCCCGTCATTAGGTTGAACATGGAAAAGATAAGACTCTCAAAATTGATGTCCGAACAGGGACTCTGCTCGCGCCGCGAAGCGGACGATTACATCGCCAAAGGCTGGGTGCTGGTAAACGGTGAAGTGGTCAGCGAACTCGGCAGCAAGATACTGCCGACGCAAAAGATCACACTGAAAAAAGCCGCCCAATCACAACAGCAGGAGCTGGCGACCGTGATCCTGCATAAGCCTGTGGGCTATGTCTCCGGCCAGGCCGAGGACGGCTACCAGCCCGCCATCGTGCTGGTGAAACCGGAAAAACACTGGAAACTCGACCCCTCATCGCAACGCTTCGAGCCACGCCATTTGAAGAGCCTAGTCGCCGCGGGCCGACTGGACATCGACTCCACCGGCATGCTGGTACTGACGCAGGACGGTCGCATCGCCAAACAACTCATCGGCGAAGACTCGGACATCGAGAAGGAATATCTGGTGCGGGTATCGGGGCGTATCGCGGCAGACGGTCTGGATAAACTCAACTTCGGCCTGTCACTGGACGGCAAGAAACTGAAGCCCGCGAAAGTCACTTGGCAGAACGACGACCAGCTGAAGTTCATCCTCAAGGAAGGCAAGAAACGCCAGATCCGCCGCATGTGCGAACTGGTCGGCCTGAAAGTCACCGGTCTTAAACGCGTGCGCATCGGCAATGTGAAACTGGAAAAACTACCGATGGGACAGTGGCGCTACTTGCGCGAGGGTGAGAAGTTCTAGGACACCGCTGCTGCAGCCTGCTCTTCTGACACCTTCTCTACCAATAAGGCATACAAGCGGCGACTATCCGCATGCAACACCGTGAATTGCCAGCCATCGATTATGAAAGTGCTGCCGCGCTTGGGTAACTGACCCGCGGCCTGAAGCACCAAGCCGCCAACGGTGTCGTATTCCTCATCACTGAATGTCGATCCGGCTTCTTCGTTGAAGTCGGCGATTTCGGTGTCTGCCTTGACGCGCCAATGTGTCTCGTCCTGGCGGATGATGTTGTCTTCATCTTCATCGAAGTCGTATTCGTCGGAGATGTCGCCCACGATCTGCTCCAACACGTCTTCGATGGTGGCCATGCCGCATACGCCGCCATATTCATCCACTACCAGTGCAAGATGGTTATGGTTGCTGCGGAAATCGCGCAGCAACACATTGAGACGTTTCGATTCGGGCACGAACACGGCCGGACGCAGCATGTCGCGCACATTGAACGCTTCACCGGCGTAATAGCGCAACAGATCCTTGGCCAGCAATATGCCGATGATGTTGTCCTTGTCGCCCTCGACGACCGGAAAGCGGGAGTGAGCACGCTCGACCACAAAAGGTATGAATTGCTCGGGCGGCTGACTGATGTCGATGACATCCATTTGCGCACGGGGAATCATGATCTCGCGCACTTGGCGTTCCGATACCTGAATGACACCTTCCATCATGGAAAGCGCATCGGCATCCAGCAGGTTGCGCTGGAAAGCGTTGTATAACAAAGCGATGAGTTGTTCGCGATCTTCCGGCTCACGCAGCAACATCGTGGAGAGCCGTTCTAACAAGGTGGGTTTACTACTGCTACTGTCTGAACCGTCCATTACCTGACTACTAACTAACTAGATAGGGCGCAGGATACCGCAATTTGAGCATCAGCGCAGTCTCTCGCGCTTCCATCTGCTCGGCATCCATTTCATTTTCATGATCATAGCCTTGCAGGTGCAATGCGGCATGCAGGGTAAGGTGCGCATAATGCGAGAGCAGGTCTTTACCCTGCTCTTTCGCTTCGCGCGCAACCACCGGTGCACAGATCACCACATCACCGTACAGAGGCGCGGTATCGTCATACACAAATGTCAGCACGTTGGTGGCGTAGTCTTTACCGCGATAACTCTCGTTCAGCGCACGGCCTTCGACCTCGTCCACGATGCGCAGCGCCATCTGAATATCCTGTTCCAGCGCCACCTTCACCCAACGGCGAAACTGTTGGCGCGTCGGCAGCTGCTTGGCATCGCTGGCATATTGCACCGACAGTGAAAGTTTGTGTAAGTCGCTCATACTGCCTCGATCACTTCCCCGCGCAAGGTATGGTTAGAGACTGCAGTGATACGCACATTCAGATAGCGCCCCAGCATGCCGGGGGACCCCGCGAAGTTCACCACCCGGTTGTTCTCGGTGCGCCCCGCCAATTCTCCTGCATTCTTCTTGGAGATGCTCTCCACCACCACGCGCTGCACCGTGCCCACCATCCGCTGGCTGTATTCATGTTCCAGTTCGCTGATTCGGGCCTGCAAACGATGCAATCGATCCATCTTCACTTCATCCGGCGTGTCATCCTGCATCTCTGCCGCGGGCGTGCCCGGACGCGGGCTGAACACGAAACTGTAGCTCGCATCGAAACCAACATCATCGATCAGCTTCATCGTCGCCTCGAAATCGGCGTCAGTCTCGCCGGGAAAACCGATGATGAAGTCAGATGCGATGGCGATATCGGGACGCGCAGCACGTAGCCTGCGCACAACGGACTTATATTCCAGCGCAGTGTAGCCGCGCTTCATCGCTGCCAACACACGATCCGAACCGGACTGCACCGGCAGGTGCAGATGGCTTACCAACTTGGGCGTATCCGCATAGACATCTATCACGCGCTGCGACATCTCGCGCGGATGCGAAGTGGTGTAGCGCAGGCGCTGAATATCATCCAGCGCGGCGATGGCGCGCAACAGGAAGGCGAAGTCCACCGTGTCACCGTCGTCCGTCATACCCTGATAGGCATTCACATTCTGTCCCAGCAGCGTGATCTCACCCACGCCCTGCGCGATCAATTTCTCCACTTCGCGCATCACGTCTTCAAACGGGCGCGACACTTCTTCACCGCGTGTGAACGGCACCACACAGAACGTACAGTATTTACTGCAACCTTCCATGATGGATACGAATGCCGTGCCATGCGCAGTTTGCGAGGCAGGCAAGTGGTCGAACTTCTCGATCTCGGGGAAACTGATATCTATCTGCGCCTTGCCACTGGAGAGGCGTTCTTTGATCAACTCCGGCAGGCGATGCAAGGTCTGCGGGCCGAACACCACATCGACATAAGGCGCGCGTTTGACGATGACATCGCCTTCCTGACTCGCCACACACCCACCGACACCGATCAAGAGATTCGGATTGGT
This sequence comes from Gammaproteobacteria bacterium, assembly GCA_018814405.1. GTDB lineage: Bacteria > Pseudomonadota > Gammaproteobacteria > Burkholderiales > Gallionellaceae > Sideroxyarcus. Next base: position 57,293 of record JAHIZO010000002.1, on the reverse strand, counting down.
TTTTTTCAAAGCACGCGCACGACCAAGATCGGAAAACACTTTGTTCTCGGCGTTCTCGCGAATGGAACAGGTATTGAACAAAATGATGTCCGCCTCTTCCTGTTTGTCCGTCTGCTCCAACTCTGCACCCGCCAGCATCACATCCGCCATCTTGTCCGAGTCATACTCGTTCATCTGGCAACCATAAGTTTTGATATACAGTTTCTTCAAAATCTCTCACCTTCTTTTTGCTTCGAATGTCGCAATAACCCCGATTTGAACAGCCTTTTCAAAAAGGGGCTATTCCCGACTAATTCACTAATATAATCGCTTCGGCTTTGACCAATACGAATGTTTCGTGTTGCAGCCAACATTATTATTCAGGGAAAGGAATAACAATATGTCGTTCATCGCAGATTTCGCATCCATCGGCGTCGCAATCTTCGCAGTTGGCTTCTCCATATGGATGGTGATGCAGCTGCTCGCAAAAGACTAAGCTGCTTCACTGAGACTGGGCCAAAAGGCCCAGTCTATAAAAATCACAAGGTTACCTAATATGTGCCTGCGTATTCATGCGCCGGGCTTATATTTCTATGCACAAAGCACTTGCCAGCAACATGGTTTGTGCTAGCATTACCCCCGTAGTTTTTGTTGGTATGTTCAACTTTAAATTAGGAGGGATAAATATGTCTTTCGTCGCAGATCTCGCTTCCGTCGGTACCGCACTTCTGGCAGTCGGCTTCTCTCTGTGGATGCTGAAGCAACTGTTCAGTGATGCTGAGTAATCAGACAGAACAGTACAAATGAAAAACTCCAGCCTCGGCTGGAGTTTTTTTTATGTTTGGTGGTGATAGGTGGACTTGAACCACCGACCCCAGCATTATGAGTGCTGTGCTCTAACCAACTGAGCTATATCACCGTCAACTTTTCCGGCTTGAAATGTTGCGTTGCCAAAAAGAGGGCGGCATTTTGCTGATTTAGCCGCTCCCTGTCAATTACAGTCTGACATTTTCAGCTCACTATCAGGCAATTCCTTCTGAAAACCGCGCACTTTTGATTCAATTTCCGTCCCCGCATCCAAAATCACGAACTGCGTGAACCTGAGTTTGCTCTTGCGCTCCCCTACTTTGGCAGTGCGCACGCCCTGTTTACGCAGGCTGGCAAGATGATTCTCTGCCGCGCGTTCCGTACGAAAGACTCCAAGTGAGATGGCGCGCTGCCATTCCCCTTCCAGCACCACAAAATAGTCGTTCACACCCAACGCCTTCAACTGCCCGATCTTGCGATGTACTGCAGCCTGATTCCTCAGTGGGGACATATAGACCCAGAAGCCACTGGCATGTTCTATGGTTTGCGTCTGTAACTGCTCACCCAGATTGAGTGTGGACAGCTTCTGCTCTGCATCTGCCAAACCACTGCCGGAGAATTCCCCCCAGTACAGGCATTGTTTGATCTTGGGGGGATTGGCCAGCGCATCACTCAAACGAGGTGCAGGCGCCGGTTCTGCGGCTGCCACTGTCGAAGCTGCCACAGGAGCAGGTTCAGGCACTACAACTGGCAACAATAGCTGCTCAGGTTTAGGGGGAGGCACTTCATTCAGCAGTACGATCTGGCCTGCATTCACATCAGCCTGCGCCGCCAATGCATCCGGATCGGCCGTCAACATGACACCCCAGCGCATCCACGAGAATAACAACGCATTGGCCAACAACAGCCCCCATACCCATTTCTTGCTCATGCTTCACTTTCTCCCAATATCTGTAACCCGTGCAACACCAAATGTTCGTCATATTCAACCGGCACGGACGATCCTTGCATCACCATACTCGCAGCCCCGCCACTCATCAGACATCGCACGCTGTCTGCGTGTTGTTGCAGCAGACCGAACTGATGCTGGATGGCGCCCTGCGTCGCACGCACGGCACCGCTCAGCATGGCATCAGCGGTATCTCGTGGAAAATCCAGCAAGCTACCGGCCTGCTCTGCCAGCTGTGCCGTGTTGGCACTGAGGCTGCTCAACATAAGCGACAGTCCCGGCAAGATCAACCCGCCCAAGAATTCACCTTCTGCGGAGAGTGCATCGATTGTCGTCGCCGTGCCGCAATTGACGACCAGACAGGCACCGGCAACTCGATGATGTGCCGCTATCAGCGCTGCCCAGCGATCACTGCCCAGTTGTTGTGGCGTGTGATAGCCGTTGCGCACTCCACAGCGCTCAGCCTCGGCCTGAATGAACTTGGGCTGACACTGTATTGCAGCAAGACATTCTTTCAACTTCGCGGCAACCGCATCACCCGCCACATTGGACACAAGGATACGGGATGACAAAGGAAGCTCGCCGATCAAGGTAGGCAACTGTGCCAGTTCGCCATTCTCCAAAACGCCCTGACGAATCCAGATGCCGTTCTCTACCAGCGCCCATTTGCAACGACTGTTCCCGATATCGAGCAACAGCATACTATCTCCCCCTCAGACTGACTTCGCCGGAATGGAATTCACGCAAACCGTCGGCGGTTTGCACACGCAACGCCCCTTCGTCCGTCACCCCCAACGCTACGCCATCGATTCGTTTGCCATCCGGCATCAACATCTCAACGGGCCGCTGGTCATATATATGTGCCCGCTCCCATTCTTTATGCAGTGCAGTAAAACCATGCGAAGAGAACTCGTGCAGCACGGACAGCAGATGCTTGAGCAATATGGCCAATACCTTGTTGCGTCGATCGAGTGGAACGCCGCAGGCCGACAAATCACCTACCGCCTGACCGATCTTGCCGGCTTCCGTGGGCACATCAAGATTCAGCCCGATACCGATCACCACCGCGCTGGGGCCCAACATATCACCCTGCGCCTCCAACAGGATACCGGCCAGCTTGCCGGATGGCAGCATCACGTCATTCGGCCATTTCAGGCCGGCATCATCGACGCCCAGCTCTCGTAGCGCACGCATCATGGCGACACCCACAGCCAGACTCAAACCCGACAAGGCGGCCAAGCCGCACTCAAAGCGCCACAAGAGCGAAAACGTGAGCGCATCTCCCAGACCCGCATGCCAGCTACGCCCCAAGCGTCCACGTCCTGCACTCTGCCACTCCACCGCCAGCACCCTGCCGCTTGATGCGCCTTGCGATGCAGCCTGCAGTAACAAGGCATTGCTCGAGGTGGCGTGATCCAGGATCTCAAGATCCAGCGCGGCGCGTGCTTCTCCCACTTCAGCCAAAATCAGCGCTTTGTCCAGCCAGTACAAAGGCTGGGACAGTCGGTAGCCGCGTCCGCGCACGCTGTGTAACTTGACGCCGTATTGCACGACATCTTGCAAGGCGTTGTGCACGCTGGCGCGCGACATACCCAGCTGTTGCGCCATTTCTTCACCGGAATGGAATTCGCCATCTGCCAGTGCCCGCAACAAGGCGAAAGTCAGCGGTTTGGGCGCAGCGTTATTGTCGATACTCATTGCGCCAGATCGTGACAGGGCGGCGCACCGCCCTGCTCCAGAAACGCCATGATCTCCTCACGCCGCTGAAGTGCATCCTGATAACCCAGATCGATCAAAGCACGGCAATAGTACTTGTCGAACAGCAGATAACTCACCAGATTCGCACCACTGCCACGCATCACACCTGCCAGGCGCAGCAGCAAGCGGATCGTCCAGGGCAGGTTGTGAATATAGCGTTCGGCGATCTTCTCCAGCGGCTGGCTGGGAGAAATGACCAAGGCTTCGACATGGCGTAGATCAAGACTCTTGTGCAATTCCTCAGGGATCGCCTTGAGGGTCCTGTTGATACTTTGCAAACGCTCCAGATCGACTTCCAGCCCGTCGATGAAGATGCTGTCCAGCGCATGGCCCGCTATCTCAGCCAACGTTGGATAGTGCTCGATCTTGGGACGTTTCTCCTCGTCATCCGTCGCACTATGCCCCACCCCGACCACCAGCACACGCTGCGCGCCCAGATGCAGCGCCGAACTGATCGGCGCAATCTGCCGCACCGAGCCATCACCGAAGAATTCCCGGTTCACATGCACCGCCGGAAACATGAAAGGGATGGCGGAAGAAGCCAACAGGTGTTGTATATCGAGCTGGGTCGGCACACCGACGCGACGCGTACGTTTCCAGGGTTTGATATCCGTAGCGCCCTGATAGAAGGTCACCGAGTGACCGGAGCCGAAACCTGAAGCCGTGATACTCACCGCATGCACCAGCCCGTCATCGATATGGCGCTGGATCAATTCGCATGGCAGCGCGCGTTCGAGAAAGTCACGCAAAGGGCTGTTGTCCAGCAAGGAGACGCGATTGAGCCAGTTGCTGCCCATCACACTCAGCAGCAGGCCGAACACCCAGCGTAGGCTATTGCTCAACACCCCGAGCGCATCAGCCCGGTAGATATCAGTCGCATGCGCATTGCTCCAGATGTTCAACAGATAGCGCACGCCCTTGCGAAAATGGCGTGCATTCACCGCCAGCGTGACTGCATTGAGCGCGCCAGCCGAAGTGCCACAGATAACCTTAAAGGGTAATTTCGCCCGGTAGGGCAGAAACTCGGCGACGGCTTTCAGCACGCCGACCTGATAAGCCGCACGTGCGCCACCACCTGTGAGGATCAGTCCGATCTTCTCCTTTTGCATCATTCACGCTGCCGAATGCGCCTTCACAGATTCCAGAGCATCCTGCAAGGTCTCCTCGGGGAGTGCATTGAGCATCTCGGAAAGCATCTCGGCAGCATCCACGGCCTGCGGCTGCAAGCGCATCGCATCTGCATTCGCCACCAATACCGCCGCAGCACCCACAACTCTGAGCAGGCGATTGCGCTCAGCCATCAGCATCTCAACTTCTTTGCTAAGCAGTTCCACTTCCTGTTTATCCATTACTCACTCCTGGTTCTCACGCCGGCCACTGCCAGCGCACTCATGTTCACGATACGGCGCACAGTCGCTGTCGCCGTAAGAATATGTGCAGATTTATCTGCACCCAACAAGATGCCGCCGATGGTGATGCCATCGCCCGCAGTCATCTTGAGTAGATTGTAGGCGATATTGGCCGCATCCAGATTGGGCATTACCAACAGATTGGCTTGCCCCTTCAGTTGCGCCTCGGGGAACAATTGGTCGCGCATGCTTTCCGATAGCGCCGCATCACCGTGTATCTCGCCCTCCACCTCCAGCTCCGGTGCCATTTGCGCCAGCAGCGTTCGAGTCTGCGCCATCTTTCGCGCCGAGGCATCGTCGTGACTGCCGAAGTTGGAATGCGACAGTAGCGCGACTTTCGGTGTCAGACCGAAGTAGCGCACTTCCTCGGCCGCCAGCATGGTCAACTCAGCCAGTTGCTCCGCAGTCGGATCGAGGTTCACATGCGTGTCGCAGATGAACAGCGTGTGCTTGGGCAACAACAGGATGTTCACCGCGCCGTACACACTACTTCCCGCACGATGACCGATCACTTCATCGATGTAGCGCAGGTGATAGAGCGGCTGGTCCACCGTACCGCACAGCATGGCATCCGCCGCCCCCATGTGCACCAGCATGGCGGCGATCAAGGTGCTGCGCCGGTGCATCTCGCGTTTAGCAACATCGGGCGTCACCCCGTCGCGTGCACGCAGACGGTGGTATTCCATCCAGTACTCGCGGTAGCGCGCGTCGCTACTGGGATCGACCAGTTCAAAATCCTGTCCGGGGCGGATCCGCAGTCCCAACCGCTCGATGCGTGTGGCGATCACATCCGGCCTGCCGACCAGTATCGGTTGGGCCAGACCTTCGTCCACCACCGTCTGCACCGCATGCAGCACGCGTTCGTCTTCGCCTTCCGCGTAAGCCAAACGGTGTTTGGTCTTCTTCGCCAGATCGAACACCGGCTTCATCAACAATGTCGAGTGATAGACAAAACCGGACAGATGTTCGATATAAGCCGCCATATCCGGCATAGGCCGTGTCGCCACGCCACTTTCCATCGCGGCCAGTGCCACCGCAGGTGCCACCTTGTAGATCAGGCGCGGATCGAACGGCTTGGGAATCAAATAGTGTTCGCCAAAACTCAGGCTTTCATCGCCATACACTGCAGCGACTTCCTCAGACTGCTCGGCTCGTGCCAATTCTGCAATGGCGCGCACGGCCGCCAGCTTCATCGCCTCGTTGATCGCCGTCGCCCCCACATCCAGCGCCCCGCGGAAGATGTAGGGAAAACACAGCACATTGTTCACTTGGTTCGGGTAGTCCGAACGACCGGTCGCCAAAATCGCATCCGGCCTTGCCTCCAGCGCCACAGCGGGCAATATCTCGGGGGTAGGATTGGCCAACGCAAAGATCAATGGGCGTTGCGCCATCTGCTGCACCATCTCCGGTTTCAACACACCGCCCGCAGACAGTCCCAAAAACACATCAGCACCCGCGATGACCTCGGCCAGCTTGCGTTGCGGGATATCGCGCACATAGCGCGCCTTGTTGTCATCCATCTCCTCGGTGCGGCCTTTGTAGACGACACCTTTGATATCAGTGACGATGATGTTCTCCATGCGCACGCCCAGACTGACCAGCATATCCAGACAGGCCAGCGCCGCCGCACCCGCACCGCTCGCCACCAGTTTCACCTCTTCGATCTTCTTGCCGACCACACTGAGGCCGTTCAGCAGCGCCGCACCGACGATGATCGCCGTACCGTGCTGGTCGTCATGGAATACCGGAATATGCATGCGCTCGCGCAGCTTGCGCTCGATGTAGAAACACTCGGGGGCTTTGATGTCTTCCAGATTGATACCGCCGAAAGTGGGCTCCAGCGCGGCGATGATGTCGACCAGTTTGTCTGGGTCGTTCTCGGCGATCTCGATATCGAACACATCGATACCGGCGAACTTTTTGAACAGCACGCCCTTGCCTTCCATCACCGGCTTGGAAGCCAACGGGCCGATGTTACCCAGCCCCAACACGGCCGTGCCGTTGCTGATGACAGCGACCAGATTGCCGCGGGCGGTGAGACTGCGCACTTCCGCGGGGTCGCGCACGATCTCTTCGCAGGCTGCCGCCACACCAGGCGAATAGGCCAGCGCCAGATCGCGCGCCGTGTGCAAGGGCTTGCTGGCTTGCACGGTGATCTTGCCCGCCGGGGATTGACGATGGTATTTCAATGCGGCTTCACGTATCAGCTCATCCATACTGCCCTCACTGTTCTGTCGCCCTTCATCGGGCACATCGCCCATCCCGGTTACACGTTGTGTTCCAGCCGCAGCGTCGCCAAGGTGCGCTTGCGCACTGCATGCAACAACGGCACATCGTCATCCAGTGATGATCCATAAGACGGGATCATCTCCCGCATCTTGCGCTGCCATTCTGCGCTCTTCATACGTGGTTTGAAACAACGCTCGATGACTTCTATCATCGCCTGCACCGATGTCGACGCGCCGGGCGATGCGCCTAGCAATGTCGCCAGCGTTCCGTCTTGGGCGGTCACGATCTCGGTACCGAATTCCAGCTTGCCGCCGTTTTTATCGCAATCCTTGATGATCTGCACGCGCTGCCCCGCCGAGGCCAACTCCCAACCGTTCTCGCGCGCATTGCCGAAGAAATCGCGCAAGGCAGCGACGCGGTCCTTGTGCGACTTCATCGCCTCGCCGATCAGGTAGCGCATCAGCGGCAGATTGTCGCGCGCCACCGACAACATGGGTTTGAAATTGCCCGACTTGAGCGAACCGAACAGGTCGAAGATCGAACCTTCCTTGAGAAACTTGGTGGTGATGCTGGCGAACGGCCCGAACAGCAGCACCGATTCGCCGCCCAAAATGCGCGCATCCAGATGCGGCACTGACATCGGCGGCGCCCCCACTGCTGCTTTGCCGTACACCTTGGTCGTATGCTGGCGCACGATCTTCGGATCGTGGCAGATCAGCCACTGTCCGCTGACGGGGAAACCGCCGTAGCCCTTTGCCTCGGGGATGCCGGATTTCTGCAGCAGCGGCAATGCCCCGCCACCCGCACCAAGGAACACGAATCCCGCCTCAATGGTGCGCGTCTTGTCATCGTGCGTATCCTTCACGCGCACATGCCAGCGTCCATCGTCATGTTGTTTGAGACTGGAGATGGTGTTGTTCAGCTTGAGTTCGAAATTGGGCAGTTTGAGCAGTGCCTTCACCAGCTTGCGCGTGAGGAAGCCGAAATCCACATCGGTGCCGTGCTTCACCTGCGTCGCCGCCACCGGCTCCTTGCCATCACGCCCCTGCATCACCAGTGGCATCCAGTCGCGCAACACTGCGGGGTCGTCGCTGAACGCCATCTCCTCGAACAAGTGGTGCTTGTGCAGTGCCTCATAGCGCTTGCGCAGGAAATCCACATGCTCTTTGCCGCGCACGAAACTCTGGTGATAGACAGGGTTGATGAACTTCTCAGGCGTCGGCAACAGGCCCTCATCCACCAGATAAGACCAGAACTGCAACGACACCTCATACGCCGCATTGATCTCCAATGCACGCTTGATGTTCACGCTGCCGTCCGCCTGCTGCGGCGTGTAGTTCAATTCGCAATATCCGGCGTGACCGGTGCCCGCGTTATTCAGCCCGTGCGAACTCTCACTGGCCACTTTGGACAGGCGCTCCACCATCATGATCTTCAGCGAAGGATCGAGCTGTGCCAGCAACTTGCCCAGCGTCGCACTCATCACGCCCGCCCCGACCAGCAACACATCCACTTTTTTGTTCGACATCATCAGACTTTCCGGCACCGTTAACTGGTGCGCATTCTACCCGTTCAAGCTGTCCAATACCTTCTGCAAGCGCTTCACCGACACGATCACCGGCGTCTTCAGTTCTTGGGCGAACAGCGACACCCGCAGTTCCTGCATCATCCAGCCAAAGTCTTCCAGCCGTTCGTCGCGTGCGCCCTGTTGGGCTTGCAGGCGGCGCTGCCATTGTTGCTGCAGCGGCTGTAATTGGGACATGTTCGTTGCATCGCGCGCGGGATTGCTGCGCAGCTTCTCCAGACGCACGTTGATGGCCTTCAGATAGCGCGGCATGTGCTGCATGCGTTCATAGGGTGTGCGCGCTACCCAGCCTTTGCCGAGCAGGCTTTCCAGTTGCTGGCGGATGTCCTGCTGCACTGGTGCGTGGGCTTTGAAACCGGGCAATGCTTTCTGCAAGGCCTGATGTTCGGTCAGCACCGTGCCCACCAGACGCGCGATCTCCTGCCCCACCAGATTAAGGCGCGACTTGGCATCCTTGCAACGCGCATTGAATGTCTTTTCGCTGTCCGGCAACGGGTCGTTCAGGCAACAGCGATCGAAAGTCACGATGAGGATCTGCTGTTGCAACTCCTGCTGGCTGCCGAAGGGCAGGAACAGCATCGCCATCTTCTGCAGGTCGGGCAGATTCTTCTCCATAAACTTCACCTGCTCCTTCAGCGCCAGCATGAACAGGCGGCGCAGACCAGCCCTATGCACGGCTTGCGCTTCGTCCGCGGTATCGAAGGCTTGCAGCGTCACCGCATCGCCTTCGTCGTGCAGCGCGTTGAACACCGTCACCTGCTGTCCGGCACGCGGCACCTGTGTAGTCTCGGCGAAGTTGCCGAAACTCCAGCCGGTGTAGCGCTCCTTGTTGGCGACAACCGAGACCTGCGCCTGCTTCACCGGTGCGCTGGCGGCCAGCGTGGTTTTCGGTGCCCAGTCGCCGCGCAGTTGCAAGAAGTTGCGCCCCATGCCGAGCTGGCGACCGTGTTCGTCGATGACGCGGAAGTTCATCAGCAGATGCGGCGGCAGCTGTTCCAGACGAAAGGCATCCAGCGGCACATCGACCTGCTTCTGTTCGCGCATGTATTTTGCGATGGCTTGCAGCAGCGAAACGTCACTTGGCTTTACCTCAGCACAGAAAGCGGCGGCGAACTCCGGCACCGGCACGCAATGACGGCGCAGTTTCTGCGGCAGCGATTTCAGCAGTTGCGTCACCTTCTCCGCCAGGATGCCGGGCACCAGCCATTCACAGCGCGCGGCTTGCACCTGATTGATAAGTGCCTGCGGTACGGTCAGCGTCACACCATCATCGTTCTTGCCCGGCGCGAAGTTATAGGCCAGCGCGTAACTCACGTTGTTCATCTGCAACTGCGGCGGAAAATGTTCGGTGGTGATACCCGCCGCCTCGTGCCGCATCAGGTCGTCTTTTTTCAGATACAACAGCTTGGGATTTTCGCGCTCCGCTTCCTTGCGCCATTTCTCGAACGCCGCACCGTTATGCATGCCCGCCGGGATACGCGCATCGTAGAACGCGAAGATCAATTCATCGTCCACTAACACATCCGGGCGGCGCGATTTATGTTCCAGCGCTTCGATGTCGGCGATGAGTTTTTGGTTGTGCCCAAAGAACGGCGCCTGCGTGTTGAACTCGCCTTCCACCAGCGCGGTGCGGATGAACACCGCGCGCGATTCCTCGGGATCCATCGGCCCGTAATGTACGCGCTTCTTCGGATTGATGAGCAGGCCGAACAAGGTGCTGCGTTCCCATGCACCAACCTGCGCCGCCTTCTTCTCCCAGTGCGGATCGAAGTAGCTGCGCTTCAGCAGGTGATCACCCACCTCCTCCAGCCATTGCGGTTCGATGCGTGCCACACAGCGCGCATATAAGCGCGTGGTCTCCATCAGCTCCGCCGCCAGTACCCACTTCGCGCCCTTCTTCGCCAGCACCGAGTTGGGCGCGATGAAGAACTTGGTCTCGCGTGCGCCGAGGTAATGCGGCTCGTTCACGGCACGCGTGCCGATGTTGCCGATCAAGCCGGTGAGCAGCGCCTTGTGTATCTGCTCGTAGCTGGCGGGTTGTTCGTTGAAGCGCATATTCATCTCAGACATCTGCGCATGCAACTGCTGATGCAGCTCGTGCCATTCGCGCAGCCGTAGCGGCGATAGGAAATGACTGCGGCATTCGTTCGCCCACGACTTGTTGCTCTTCTTGTGCTGCACCCCCTTCTTGAACCAGTCCCACAATTTGAGATAGGCAAGAAAGTCCGAGCGCTCGTCAATGAAGCGCTGGTGCGCGGCATCCGCCGCCTCGCGCCGCTCCGCCGGACGGTCGCGCGGGTCTTGCAAAGACAAGGCACTGGCGATGATAACGATCTCGGTCAGACACTGGTATTGCTTGCCCGCCAGCAAAAGGCGCGCGACCTTGGGATCGAGTGGCAGCTTGGCCAGTTCGTGGCCGAGTTTGGTCAACTGGCGTTGATCATCGATGGCATTCAGCTCGCTCAGCAACTGATAGCCGTCCGCGATGGCGCGCGAACCCGGCGGCTCGATGAATGGGAACTCCGCCACATCACCCAGCCCCAGCGCACTCATACGCAGAATAACGGTCGCCAGCGATACGCGGAATATCTCGGGATCGGTGAATTCGGCGCGTTGTGCGAATTCCTCTTCGTCATACAGGCGGATGCAGATTCCGCTCATCACACGACCGCAACGCCCGGCGCGCTGGTTCGCCGCCGAGCGCGCGATCTTTTCGATGTGCAACTGTTCCACCTTCTGGCGGATGCTGTAACGATTGATACGCGCCACGCCGGTGTCGATCACATAACCGATGTTGGGCACGGTCAGCGAAGTCTCGGCCACGTTGGTGGCCAGCACCACACGACGCTGGTTGCCCACCTTGAACACGCGATCCTGCTCTGCAATCGACAGGCGCGAGAACAGCGGCAATATCTCTATGCCTTTGTGCTGATGCTTGCGCAGCGCTTCGGCGGCTTCGCGTATCTCGCGCTCGCCAGGCAGGAACACCAGCACGTCGCCGCGCAGTCCGCCGATACTCAATTCATCCAGCGCACTACAGATGGCCTGCGGCACATCCTGCATCTCGCCTTCCTCGTCTTTCTGCGGCGGGCGATAACGTGTCTCGACCGGATAAGTGCGGCCGGAGACTTGCAGCACGGGTGCGCCGGAGAAATGTTTGGAGAAGCGCTCCGCATCCAGCGTGGCCGAAGTGATGATGAGTTTCAGATCGGCCCGCTTGGGCAGCAGCTGTTTGAAATAGCCGAGCAGGAAATCGATATTGAGCGAGCGTTCGTGCGCTTCGTCGATGATCAGCGTGTCGTATTGGCGCAGCAAGGGATCGCTATGTATCTCGGCCAGCAGGATGCCATCGGTCATAAGTTTGATGGCACTGTCCGGCGAAACCCTGTCGTTGAAACGCACCTTGTAGCCGACCAGCCCGCCCAGTTCGCTCTTCAGTTCCTGTGCGATGCGCGTGGCGACGGAACGTGCGGCGACTCTGCGCGGCTGGGTGTGGCCGATGACACCTAGCACGCCGCGCCCGATGCTCAGACAGATCTTGGGCAGTTGGGTAGTCTTGCCGGAACCGGTCTCGCCGCAGACGATGATGACCTGATGTTTTTCTATGGCCTGCGCCAGCTCATTACGACGTGCCACCACTGGCAGATCGGCAGGATATTCGATGCTGGTGAGTTGCTGTATGCGCGCTAGACGGCGCAGGGCGATGGCGGACAGTTGTTTCATTGCGTTGAGATGCATAGCTTGGGACACGGGATGCCGTCGCCATCTTTGTCGAGCGACGTCACTCTGCAGCGCGTCAGATAGAAATGTGCCTCGTCGCAGGATTGCATCTGTGCGCAGCGCGATTTCTTGCCGCAGGCCAGATCATAGGGTTCGAAAACAGAAGGCCTACTATTTGTCGTATGGCTGCGATAGTACGAAGGATGTTGCTTTCGCCAATCCCAGGGCGCTTGCGCACTGGTTTGTTGCCACAACCCACGGCGCGCTTGCTGCGCCTCCAGTTGCAGTGCGATGAAGTCCTTGTTGCTGTGATGGAATGAATATTCCCAGGCCATGCCTTGACGCACCAGCTCTTGATTCAAATCGATGCCATCCAATTTTATGGTGGCAATGGTGCGTCCGTACTGGTCGATGGCGCGGCTCTCCACCTGCACCACTTTTTTATTCACGCGGGACTTTAGGAATTCCAATGATCGTTGACCGAACGGTTGCACCTTCTCCGGTGCGTCGATGTCCGCCAGACGCAATTTGAGTTTTTGTTTGTCGCGCAACACCAGCACGGTGTCGCCATCGATCACTGCAATGACATAGGCTTCGAACGTCTCCGCCTGCGTCGCCCAGCTTAGGCAACACATAAGCACCCACCACCACCTCATATCAGGATGCTTTTGATGATCGCCATGCAGAACAGCGCATAGCCTGCCGCCAGCAGGTCGTCGAACATGACACCGTGTCCACCATGCCAGTGGCTATCGTAATAACGGATGGGTTGTGGTTTGACGATGTCGAAGAAACGGAATAGCGAGAACGCCAGCAATTGCCAGATCAGACCGTCCGGCGTGAAGAACAGCACCAGCAGGAAGGCCACCACTTCGTCCCACACGATGCCGCCAAAATCAGCCTCGCCCAGCGCCTTGCCGGTAATGTCACACACCCACACACCGATGAAATACATCCAGATCAGCGCAAAGATGAACATGGCGTCGCTGAGGTGTGCAGACATGTACCAGAAGAGCGGAAACGCAAGCAGCGTGCCCGCCGTGCCGGGTGAACGCGGCACCAAGCCCAGCCCCAGCCCGAATGACAGCATGTGCGCCGGATGGCTGAACAGGAAACCCCAGCTCGGCTTGACCTTCAAGTCGTCATGCGAAGTGGTCATAGCCCTCCTTCTCGATCTGGATCACATTGCCATTCGCTGCACGCAATTTGCAGCCCTGTCCGGAGACGATGCTGCCAATACGCGTCAGCGGCAGATGCAAGGGGTCGGCCAACGCCATGATCTCTTCACGCTGTGCGAGCGGCGCGGTGAAACACAGCTCATAGTCGTCACCTCCGCAGAGCACGCAGTCCTGTGCCAGCGTATCTATGTCTTCGTTTGATGGGGCGAAATAGGTCGATTTTGGCAGTCGGTCGTAGCGCACCTCGGCCGCCACACCGGAGCTATCCAGAATGTGTTTCATATCCGCCAATAAACCGTCGGAGATGTCGATGGCACTATGCGCGATGTCGCGCAGTGCCTGCCCCAGCGCCACACGTGGCTCCGGTTTTTGCAAAGCGGCGATACAGGTTTGGCGAACGCCTTCCGGCAGCACCACTTGTTCCTGCAGATGAGCTAGCCCCAAGGCCGCCTCTCCCAACACGCCTGATACCCAGATATCGTCACCTACCTGTGCGCCACTGCGGCGCAATGCTTTTCCTTGCGGCACTTCACCCATGATGGTCACGCTCAGATTGAGCGGGCCGCGCGTGGTATCGCCGCCTATCAGTTCGATGCCATGGGCATCAGCCAGTGCGAAAAAACCCTCGCTGAAAGCCTGCAACCAATCGTCATGCGCCTGCGGCAGCGCCAAAGACAAAGTCGCCCAGCGCGGCTGCGCGCCCATTGCGGCCAGATCGGAAAGGTTCACCGCCAGCGTCTTGTGTCCAAGTTGACGTGGATCGGTATCGAGATAGAAATGTGTGCCGCCGACCAGCATGTCGGTGGAGACCGCCAGCTCCATGCCCGGGCTGACTTGCAGCAGGGCTGCATCGTCACCTACACCCAATATCGTGTTGGTGGTCGGGCGCGTGAAATAACGCCTGATGAGATCGAATTCCGACATCAGGGCGGTGCGCCTTTACTTGGCAGCGACTTCGACGGCACGCGCCTGCGCCGCCAGCTTGTCCAGCACGCCGTTAACGAACTTGTGGCCGTCGCTGCCGCCGAAGGTCTTGGCCAGTTCGACCGCTTCGTTGATCACCACGCGGTAAGGCACTTCCGGTTGATGGAACAGTTCGTATGCGCCGAGCAACAACACGGAATATTCGACCGGGCTCAACTCGTTCAGCGCACGATCCAGCTGGGGCGCGATCTGTTCATCCAATGCTTCATGCTGGGCGATGGCGCCGCGCAACAGTTGCTGGTACAACTCGCCGTCGTAACGCCCCAAGCTCTTGTCGTCGCCCGTGCTGCGACCGATCTGCGTCGCAGTGCTGCCGGATATCTTCCATTCGTAGATACCCTGCAAAGCCAGTTCACGCGCACGGTGGCGCGGGCTGACGGCGACTTTTTGGGTGTCGCTCATGCCAATTCCCGAGCCAGATTGACCATCTCGATGGCGACCAGTGCCGCTTCCGCACCTTTGACGCTCATGCGTACCTCGGCTTGCTCGTCGGTATCGGTGGTGAGGATGGCGTTGGCGATGGGCATGCCGGTCGCCAGTTGTACCTCGCCCACGCCGCGCGCGGATTCGTTGGACACGATCTCGAAGTGGAAAGTGTCACCACGGATCACCGCCCCCAATGCAATGAGTGCATCGTAGTCGTGGCTCTCCGCCATCTGCCACAGCACCAGCGGGATCTCCAGCGCGCCGGGCACGGTGGCCAGCACGATGTCCTCGTCCGCCACGCCACTCTTCAGCAGCTGCGCATGGCAAGCGGCCAGCAGGCCATCGCATACGATTTCATTGAAGCGGCTCTGCACGATGCCGATGCGCATGCCGGTGCCATTCAGATTTTTTTCGATCTCTCTCATTTTGTTTCCTTGGAAGAACAATAACCCACGATCTCAAGGCCGAAGCCCGCCATGCTCGGCATCTTGCGTGCCGTGCCGATCAAACACATCTTGCCCACACCGATGTCGCGCAGAATCTGCGCGCCTATGCCGTAACTCTTTGGGTCCCACTTGCTCGCCGGATGTTCAGCATGGTTCTCCAGCGCACGATCAAGCAGCGTCTGCGACGTCTCAGCCTGATGCATCAGCACCAGCACACCACTAGAAGCCTGACTGATCTTTTTCAGCGCCTCATGCACACTGGTGCTCTTCTCGTAACTGCTCTGCTCCATGAAGTCCATCACCGACAGCGGCTCGTGCACGCGCACCAGCGTCTCGAACTCGGGCTGGATATCGCCTTTGGCCAGCGCCAGATGGGTGCGCTGCGTGCTCTTGTCGGTATAGGCATACAGATCGAATTCACCATAGGCGGTCTGCACCGCACGCTTGCCCACACGCTCGATCAACGTCTCGTTGTGCGCGCGGTATTCGATCAGGTCGGCGATGGTGCCGATCTTCAGTCCATGCTGCTTGGCGAACGGAATCAGGTCGGGCAGACGTGCCATCTCGCCGTCTTCCTTCAGGATCTCGCAGATCACCGAGGCCGGTGTCAAACCTGCCAGTTGCGACAGATCGCAACCCGCTTCGGTATGACCGGCGCGTACCAGCACGCCACCATTCTGCGCCATCAGCGGGAAGATATGGCCGGGCTGCACGATGTCTTGCGGCTTGGCATCCTTGTTCGCTGCGGCGAGGATGGTGCGTGCGCGGTCGGCGGCAGAGATGCCGGTGGTAACACCGGTCGCCGCTTCGATACTGAGCGTGAAGTTGGTCGCCAAGGGCAAGCCGTTCTCGCGCACCATCAGCGGTAGATCGAGCTGCTTGCAATGTTGCTGCGTCAGCGTCAGGCAAACCAAACCGCGTCCGTGCTTGGCCATGAAGTTGACCATCTCCGGCGTGGCGAACTCTGCGGCGAATACCAGATCGCCTTCATTCTCGCGGTCTTCTTCGTCAACCAACACGACCATGCGGCCGGCGCGTATCTCTTCGATGATCTCGTGGATCGGTGCAACGTCTGTCATGTGTTCTGTTCTTTCTCTGCCTGCATCATGCGTTCCACATAGCGCGCGATCAGATCGATCTCCAGATTCACGCGCTTACCTTTTTCCAGCTCGTTCAATGTCGTCACTTCCAGCGTATGCGGGATCAGGTTCACCTCGAACTCGTTACCCGCCACATGATTCACCGTCAGGCTCACACCGTTAATAGTGATGGAACCCTTCACCGCGATGTACTTGGAAAGTGCCTGCGGTGCGCGGATCACCAGACGCCAGCTTTCGCCGATATCGTTGAATGCCGCCACCTCGCCCACACCATCCACGTGACCGCTGACCAGATGACCGCCGATGCGGTCGGAAAGACGCATCGCCTTTTCAAGATTGACGTGCCCACCTTGCAGCTCCAGCCCGGTGGTGCAATCCAAGGTCTCGCGCGAAACATCGACCGTGAAGTCATTACCATCGACCTCGATCACCGTGAGGCAAACACCGTTCACCGCGATACTGTCACCCAGCGCGACATCATCCATGCCCAACACTTCGGTTGCCACGGTCAGACGCAGACCACCTTCGCGGTCAGCCACTTTTTTAATCATGCCGGCGTCTGCAATGATTCCACTAAACATGTTTCACCTCCGCTGTGATTCGTAGATCGTCACCCACCCGGCGCACATCGCGCCAAGCCAGCTCCACGCGCTGCTCCAGTCGCAGCAGCTCGCCCAAGTCCGCCATGCCGCGTGCAGCATCGCCCAACATCTGCGGTGCCAGATACAGCACCAATTCATCCACCAGTCCGGCTTGCAGCAATGCGCCGTTCAGTTCGCGCCCCGCTTCCACCAACACTTCGTTGATGCCGCGCCGTGCCAGTTCGCGCATCACTGCCTGCAGATCGACACGCCCTGCTGCATCGGCCAACAGCAACACTTCCGCACCCTGCCGCTCCAATGCGGCGCGCTTGCCTGCATCCTGCGATGCGGTGCAGACAATCACCTTGCCGCTTTGCAACATGCGCGCCGATGGCGACATGCGCAGCGTGCTATCCAGCACTACGCGCAACGGTTGCCGCTCCGTATCAATGCGCACGTTCAATTGCGGATCGTCTGCCAGTACCGTACCGATACCGGTCAGCACCGCACAGGAACGCGCACGCAGATGCTGCACATCCTGCCGCGCTGCCGCGCCGGTTATCCATTGGCTCGTGCCGTTCGCCAACGCAGTACGCCCATCTAGGCTGGCGGCGATCTTGCTGCGCACCCAAGGCATACCGCGCGACATGCGCGAGACGAAACCGACATTCAGTTCGCGCGCCGATGACTCCATCAGACCGCTTTCAACTTCGATCCCCGCTGCACGCAAACGGGCGATGCCTTGCCCGGCCACTTGCGGGTTGGGGTCCTGCATGGCGCATACCACGCGCACCACACCGGCTTCGATCAATGCATCCGCACAAGGCGGTGTGCGCCCATGATGGCTGCATGGCTCCAGCGTCACATAAGCCGTCGCACCGCGCGCTTTCTTTCCTGCTGCGCGCAAGGCGTGTACTTCCGCATGCGACTCACCGGCACGCACATGCCAACCTTCGCCGACGACTTCATTGGCCTTGACCAACACACAGCCCACACGCGGGTTGGGCGCAGTCGTGTTCAGCGCCTGCGCTGCCAGTTGCAGCGCCAGTGCCATCCACTGACTATCGGCCGCGCGCATGCTCAGTCCGTCTTACGCCGTCGAATCGGTTTGCGCATGGCATCCACCTCATCGGTGAAGTCATCCACATCCTGGAAGCTCTTGTACACCGAGGCAAAGCGGATGTAAGCCACCTTATCCAACTTCAACAACTCCTTCATCACTAGCTCGCCGATCTGACGCGACGGGATCTCGCGTTCGCCGAACGAGAATATCTTCTGCGTGACATGCTCTATCGCCAGCTCCACCAGATCGGCCGGCACCGGCCGTTTGTGCAAAGCACGGGTAAAACTGTTGCGCAAGCGATCATCATCGAATTCGCTACGCATGCCGTTCTGTTTCACCACCTGCGGCATGCGTAGTTCCACCACTTCATGCGTAGTGAAACGTTTGTCGCACGACAGACAGCGACGGCGACGACGGATGCTGTCGCCCTCTTCGCTCAATCGCGTATCCACCACTTGGGTGTCTTCGTGCTTACAGAATGGACATTTCATAATGATCGGGAAGGGTAAAGGGAGAAGGGCGCGATTCGCGCTTCCCCCTTCTCACATCAGGCTCCGTAAACCGGGAAAGCGATGGTTAGCTTTTTCACCTCGCCCACCACGCGTGCGATCACAGTTTCATCGGTCGGCGCATCCAGCACGTCAGCGATCAGGTTGGCCAGTTTCTCCGCTTCCAATTCCTTGAAACCGCGTGTCGTCATCGCAGGCGAACCGATACGGATACCAGAAGTCACGAATGGCTTCTCGGGATCGTTGGGGATGGCGTTCTTGTTGACGGTGATGTGCGCCTTGCCCAGCGCTTCCTCGGCAGCCTTGCCGGTCAGTTTCTTGGCGCGCAGATCGACCAGGAACACGTGACTGTCGGTACGACCCGAGACGATGCGCACACCGCGCTCGGTCAGCACTTTTGCCATCACGCGTGCGTTGTCGATCACTTGCATCTGGTAGTCCTTGAACTCCTTGCTGGCCGCCTCCTTGAATGCCACCGCCTTGGCGGCGATCACATGCATCAGCGGACCACCCTGCAACTGCGGGAAGATGGCCGAGTTGAGCGCCTTCTCATGTTCCGCCTTGGCCAGGATCAGGCCGCCGCGCGGACCGCGCAGAGTCTTGTGGGTGGTGGTGGTGACAAAGTCGGCGATACCGACCGGGCTGGGGTAACAACCGGCGGCGATCAAACCGGCGTAGTGCGCCATGTCCACGAACAGGTAGGCGCCGACGCTGTCGGCGATAGCGCGGAAGCGCTTCCAGTCGATCACCAGCGCATAGGCGGAAGCACCTGCCACGATCATCTTGGGCTTGTGCTCATCAGCCAAACGCTGCACTTCGTCGTAGTCGATCTCTTCCTTGTCATTCAGGCCGTACTGCACAGCCTTGTACAGCTTGCCGCTGATGTTCACGCTGGCACCGTGGGTCAGGTGGCCACCGTGGGCCAGGCTCATACCGAGGATGGTGTCGCCCGGCTTCAGCACGGAGACGTACACGCCCTGATTAGCCTGCGAACCGGAGTGCGGCTGCACGTTGGCGTATTCGGCACCGAACAAGGATTTTGCACGATCGATCGCCATCTGCTCGGCGATGTCCACGAATTCGCAACCACCGTAATAGCGCTTGCCGGGATAGCCTTCGGCATACTTGTTGGTGAGCTGGCTACCCTGCGCTTCCATCACCGCCGGGCTGGTGTAGTTTTCCGAAGCGATCAGTTCGATGTGATCTTCCTGACGGACGGTTTCTTTCTGGATCGCGTCCCACAGATCGGGGTCGACGGCAGCGAGGGTGTTTTTGCGCGAGAACATGGATAGCCTTCCAAAGTTAAAGGATAAAAAGAAAGGCGCGCATTTTATCACGCCCGGAAGCTAAAACGCCGCCCATCAGGGCGGCGTCTCAATGGGTCATAGCGAAAGCTCAGGGGGCGTCGAACATCATCGGCACATCCCAGGCACCGGCCTGACCACCGGCGAATATCTGGCGCACGCGCAGGAAATAGCGACCGGACTGCGGACGCGGCATGTCGATCCAGTTTTCCGCCGTTTTGGCATCCAGCAGCAGATGCTGGAAATCCTGACGCGGTGCAACTTGCACCTGATAGCTCACGCTCTGCTTGCGCCCCACCCAGCGCAGCTGCAATTGCTTGCCGCTGACATAGACCTTGGTCATGGCGAACTGGCGCGGCGGCACATTGACCTCGAAGCCGACCTTGCCTTCCATGCCTTGCAGACCATGGCTATCCACCGCACGCAACTTCAACCAGTAACGGCCATTCGGCAAATCATTCAGGCGGATCGTTTTTCCATCGCTGCGTACCGACACCAACTGGGCCGAGAATTCCGCATTTTGCGACAACTCGCCGACATAGCGCAGCGCGCCTTCCTGCTCGCCCATCGTCCATTCGATATAGGGCGTACTGAACATGGCGGGCAATTCCGGATAGACCGGCTCGGACAGCAGCGGGATAACCTGCGCCGCATCACGCCCGTTGGCCACCGAACCTTCACGCATATTCAGCGCCAGCACGACCGGTGTCTGCGTGGCATCGAATGCAACAGTTCCTTCTTCAACTTCGGTGAACGTGACGACACCATCCTGTCGCACACGGAAGTGTGTACCGCGAATACCGACTGTGGCGTTGCGTCCCGCGACCGACAGATCGGCCATCCCGGCTTCATGCTTGGCCTTGAATGCATCGATCTGCCCGGTCACCAAGCGCAACAAAGACGAGAACACACCATCCGCACGTTGTTCCAGCTTCTCCACTTTGAGGTCACTGCTCTCCAACATATTCACCAGCGAAGTGTCCGGCATACGCAAACGCAAAGCCCCGCCTTGTGCGGTCAATACACGCGCCCCTGCCGGTATCCAATCACCTGCCTTCAAGGCTTTGCCGTTGGCCGTCGCCTCGCCTGTCACCACTTCGACTTTCATACTGCCCGAGCGGGATTTCAGCCAAGCGCGCTTGACGCGCAATTGCTGGCCGGGCTCGATCAGATTCGGATCGGGCAACAGGTTGTAGTTCGCCACGTCGCGCCAGCGCGATGGCATATCCATTTGCGTACGTGCCAGATCACCCAGCGTATCGCCCGTGCGCACTTCGATGATCACATCGTCCGGCCCCGGCAACGGCACTTCCGCCCAGGCGAACTGCATCCACAACAAGGCAACTGCGCCCAGCAATACTTTCTTCATTGCATTCTCCTTCTTGGTCTTCATTGTCCTGCTATCGACATGCGCCCCAGCAATACCGAGCCGCACTTGCGTGAGCCCTGCACCAGTTCATCATTGCCGATGGCGACGATGTCGCGATACATGTCTTTCAGATTGCCTGCGATGGTGATCTCTTCCACCGCATACTGGATCTCGCCGTTCTCCACCCAGAAACCCGCCGCGCCGCGCGAGTAGTCGCCCGTCACCGGATTGACGCCATGGCCCAGCAACTCGGTCACCACCAATCCGCGCTGCATGGTGCGTAACAATCCCGCGAAATCTTGCTCGCCCGGACGAATGATCAAATTGTGTGTGCCGCCCGCGTTGCCGGTGGTTCGCATGCCCAGCTTGCGCGCGCTATAGCTGCTTAGGAAATAACCTTTCAGCACGCCGTCGTCAACGATGGCACGACGTCGCGTGCGCACACCTTCGTTATCGAACGGGCTGCTGGCCAGACCGCGCTTGATGTCCGGCACATCTTCGATATGCACGATATCGGAGAATACCTGCTGCTCCAGCGAACCCGCCAGGAAGGAGGACTTGCGATACAGCGCACCGCCACTCACCGCCTGCACGAAGTGGCCGAACAGACTGGCCGCCACCGGCGCTTCGAACAGCACCGGACATTGCATGGTGGACAACCTGCGCGCCTTGAGGCGACGCACGGTGCGTTCGGCGGCAATGCGGCCGATCTCTTCCACCCTGAGGATCTCCGCCGCATTACGTGCCACGCTGTACCAGTAGTCGCGTTGCATGCCGTCGCCTTTACCGGCGATCACCGAACAGCTCACGCTGTGGCGCGAAGAAAAATAGCCGCCACTGAAGCCGCGGCTGTTTGCCTGCACGAAACAACCTTGATTGGCATTGACACTGGCACCTTCTGAATTGACGATGCGCTTGTCCGCCGCGAAGGCAGCTTGCTCGCACTCCCGCGCCAGCTCGACAGCTTGTTCGACGTTGATGCCCCACGGGTGGTACAGGTCCAGATCCTGATATTCGAAAGCCAGCTGATCGGCATCGGGCAAACCCGCGCAATCATCTTCGGCGGTGAAACGCGCGATGTTGAGCGCTGCATCCACCGTGTCGTGCACAGCCTGCTTGGAGAAATCCGACGTACTGGCATTGCCGCGCCGCTGACCGAGGTAGACGGTCACGCTCAGCCCTTTGTCGCGGTTGTATTCGATGGTCTCTATCTCGCCCTGACGCACACTGACCGCATGTCCATCACCCTCTGATACTTCGGCCACGCAGTCTGAAGCGCCCTTCTTGCGGGCATAGGCGACGATATCGGCAGCCATTTGGCGCAGACTATCTAGGGGCGTTTGGGAGGTGTTTACAGGAGCGCGCATAAAATTTTCAGTCGGGGGCAAGCAGCAGGGGCGCTATCATAACAACATACCGACCTGAAACGACACCCACTATGAAACCGCACAACACCCACGACGAGGCGCTGGAAGAGCTCCCGCCCAGCAAGACCAAGATCAAAAAACAGATGCATGACCTGCAGGATCTGGGCAAACAACTGACCGAACTCTCCAAAGAGAAATGGCGCGAACTGGACCTGCCGGAGAACCTGTTCGAAGCGCTGGTGGAATATAAACGCATCTCCAAGTTCGGCGCGCAGAAGCGCCAGGTGCAATACATCGGCAAGCTGATGCGCGATGTGGACATCGCCCCCATCCTGGCCAAACTAGAGATATGGAGCGGCAATTCGCGGCAACACACGGCATGGTTGCATCAGGTGGAAGCCTGGCGCGACCGCATGCTGGAAGAACCGGACGCATTGACCGAATTCCTGACTCAGCATCCGGAAGCGGATGTGCAGCGACTGCGCGCATTGATCCGCAATGCGATAAAGGAAAAAGAACTGAGCAAGCCGCCAAAGGCATACCGCGAGATATTCCAGTTGCTGCGCGAGATCATTCCGCAGCCATGAGTGATTTATTGCGCCACATCACTTTCGACAGTGGTCGCGAGCCGCGCTACAGCATGATCTGGCTGCATGGCTTGGGTGCGAGTGGCGACGATTTCGTGCCCGTGGCGGAAGCTTTGCAACTGCCACATGCGGTACGCCATATCTTTCCGCATGCGCCACAGATGCCGGTCACGCTCAACGGTGGTTTCGTGATGCCGGCCTGGTATGACATCTATAACGCTGATGCTACGAGTTGGAATCGTACTGACAATGCCACCATGCAAGATGGTGTGGGCATTCGTGCTTCTCAGCAAGCGATAGATGCTTTCATCGAACACGAGATCGCGCGCGGCATTCCTCCGGCGAACATCTTTCTCGCGGGGTTCTCTCAGGGCGGGGCGATCGCGCTGCAATGTGGATTGCGCAGACAAGCAGGCTTGGGCGGGATACTGGCACTCTCCACCTATCTTCCATTGGCGGATACGCTACAGACAGAAGCCTGTCAGGCGGGACTTGAAACGCCACTATTCATGGCGCACGGCAGGCAGGATACGGTCGTGCCTTACGCGCTGGGCACGCACTCACTGAAATTATTACAGGAAGCGGGTAGCAAGGTGGACTGGCATGAATACGACATGCCGCACTCGGTTTGCATGGAAGAGATAGACGATATCTCCGGCTGGCTGAGCCAGCGCATGACCAGCGCCGATTAAGCTTCGCTGCCAGTGTCCTGCTCCATCATGCGGTAACGGGCAAGATCGTAATCATCCCCTCGCTCCACCAGCGCCAATGGCAACAGTAGATAGGCTTTATCTTCCAATTCCATATTGAGACTGCGCTGCGGCGTATAGGTATCCTGCTTCATCAGCAGCCAGGCTTCACCGCTGGTATCGGTCGGCCGGTTCAGATACAGGCCGAGCTGCCCGCCTTCCGGCCCCCTCACAGCACGATCCTGCAAAGGCACACCGACTATGCGCGGGCTCAATACTTCGACACCGATGTGCAAAGCGCCGTCGCGGTCGCGACTCAAACGGCGCACCACGCCTGCCCCCCAGTGGGTGACACTCTCTGGCTTGCTGCCGACCAGCGCGCCGATCTTGATGCCGTCGACGCGCGACGATTGCACCACGCTGCGAAAACCGGTGGCACTGATGTCTTCGATCTCCCAAGTATCACTCTCGTCGGCCCCGAAATTCAAACCGACATCGCTGTGCTCCAGCATCTTGAGGAATCCGTTGGCGACCTTGAGATTGACTTTGATCTTACGGCGCGGCGTACGGCGGGTGGGTGGCGGCAGGGTCAGGCTCTGCATCAACTTTCCGGCGATATCCTTCACCAACTCAGCTTCGAACTTGGCACCGTATAGATTCAAGCCGTCCGGAAAAATGCCTTTGTCCAGCGTCTTGATCATGCCCTCCAACATCTGCCGCATATTGTCCGCCACGATGTAGCGCAAAGCGGGATGGATAGTGCCTTCCGCCGTGGCGCGCATGGGTGGCGTGGGCTGCGCCATATCGAATACATACAGTGCTGTACCGTTATAGGCATTGAATACCTGCACACCTTTTCCCAGCGCGGCGAACAGCCGCTCGGCGATATGCTCCTGCACCGGATTCAGGTTGCCGGCACTGCAGCCGTACCACAGCATCAGCACTGCAAAGGCCTCGTTGGTGCTGAGATTGCACCCGGGATAGACAGTGACACTCTCGTTGCTGAATTCCTGTGTCTCGGCCAGTTGGTAGTAAGCAGCCAAACGTCGCCACAGGGCCGGATCCACCATCGCATAACGAGCCGCCGCCATCTTCAGCAAGCCACCGATAGCAGCGATGCCGCGTGTACACAGCAAAGCCAGATCAGCCTTTATCGCTGAAGCGCCTTTGGCGTTCTCGTGATAGCGCTGCAGCACATTAAAGTGCGCGTAATCACTTTGTGTGTAGTAGGCGTCAAGCAATGTCCACAGACGGTTCTCCTGGAATTGCGAGAGCGTTTGCAGCGTGAAGTAATCGTGCAACAGCTTGCGCACATGCCCCTGCGCCGCCTGATCGTACAGGCGCAACACCGCCCAGTGATGGTCAAGCTTGAAGCTTTCCGCCTGCTCGTTGATGGCCTCGACCCAGTCGGTCAACTCCTGCAAAGCCTTGATCGAATCATGCTTGGGAATATCGTCCAGCAGCGATTGCGCAGACTTCATCTCCGCCAGCGGATGATCCGATTTTTTTCCAAACAATCCCAAAACCACTGTTATCTCCCCTGCTTGCTCGCACCAAGTAGATGCAATATAAGCACATTTCGAGCGTGCTGCACATAGGGTGGGCGGTCTATATACCGGTATATATCCCTGTTTCATACACATGAAGTGCCAAATCTAGTGAGTTGTTCTATGCTCACGCCATGATTCTGCTCCTGCAAGAAGACACACCGTTCCCGTCTGTCACACAGGCGCTCAGCCACCCGAATGGACTGCTCGCCGCCGGTGGCGACCTGTCTCCCGCACGTTTGCTAGACGCTTATCGCCACGGCATCTTCCCCTGGTTCGGAGAAGGTGACCCCATCCTGTGGTGGAGCCCCGATCCGCGCATGGTGCTGATCCCTCAGGCGTTCAAACTCTCACATTCGCTTCGCAAGACCTTGCGCCGAGGCGCTTACCAACTACGCACCGACACAGCCTTCGAACAAGTCATGCGCGCCTGTGCAGCGCCGCGCGATGGACAGGATGGCACCTGGATACAGGAACAGATGGTGCAGGCATATTGCGAATTGCATCGCTTGGGCCATGCACATTCGGTGGAGACCTGGATGGAAGACCAACTGGTAGGTGGCCTCTATGGCATCGCAATCGGCAAGATGTTCTACGGCGAGTCGATGTTCAGCCGCCGTAGCGATGCTTCCAAGATCGCTTTGGCACATCTGTGCGCGCAATTGCAGCGCTGGGACTTCGGGATGATCGACTGTCAGATGAACACACCGCACCTTGCCTCGCTCGGGGCGCGCGAGATTCCGCGCAATGAATTCCTGTCACGCCTGCAAGAATTGATAAACTGTGTCCCCATAACCGACTTTCGCTTCGACACCGACCTGTTCGCATGAGTCTGCTCAACGACATCCCGCTCTCTTCCATCCAGCTCTATCTGACGGCGCCCTATCCGTGCAGTTATCTGGAAGGTAAGGAGGCGCGCTCGCAAGTCGCCACGCCCTCATTCCTCATCAATGCGCCGGTGTATTCCGAACTGGTACGCCAAGGCTTTCGTCGCAGCGGCACCTTCACTTACCGCCCGCGTTGCGACACATGCCGTGAATGTGTACCGGTGCGCGTGGAGGCGAATACCTTTGCACCGACCCGCTCGCAACGCCGCAGCTGGAAACGGCATATCGATCTGCAGGTCGAACTACTCCCCCTTGAGGATAAGCCGGAGTATTTCGAGCTGTACCGGCGTTACCAGCAGGCGCGCCATGCAGAAGGCAGCATGGCGGACGACGATCCGGAGCAGTACCGCAACTTCCTGCTGCAAAGTCACGTGGACAGCATGCTGGTGGCATTCCGCGAAAACGGTGTGCTGCGCATGGTCAGCATCGTGGATGTACTGAAGGATGGCCTGTCCGCGGTGTACACCTTCTACGATCCTGATATGCCCGGTGCAAGCTATGGCACCTATAACGTGCTATGGCAGATCGAACTGTGCCGCAAACTGGAACTGCCCTATCTCTATCTCGGCTACTGGATCGCCGCTTCGCGCAAGATGGCCTACAAAGCCGCCTTCCAACCCCTGCAGGGGCTGCGCGACGGCCACTGGCAAAAACTTAACAACAAGGACGATACATGTTGATCCGCTTGGCACTATTCATATGCCTGACACTCGCCCTACCCTTGGCCGGACATCTACTATCCGGCGGTGAAACGGCTTGGAATTTCAGCGAGCTTTCGACACAAGCGGTCACACCATTGCTGACATCGCTGGCCGCAGTATTGGCCATCTTCATTGCTGTCGAATTCGGCGGCAACCGCCAGCGCTCCCTGCTCAAATTGCAGCGTAGCTACCTTATCGCGCTGAGTGTGGCGGGCGCAGTGATCGGCTGGCTATTGCTATATCTGAATCGCTATGCGGAAAGTTGGCTGATGCCTGCCGCGTTCGATATCACCGGCATGCTGATATTGACCGCATTGTTCGCTTTGCTGCTGCCCACCGTGTTGGGCCTGCGCACCCTGCTCGCCAGCCTGCCCGGTTTATTGCAACGTCTGGCACGCTTGCCAGCGATGCCTGCCATTTCGGCCAGCACTACCGTCAACTTGCTCGCACCGCTCGCCCTGCTGGGTTTGATAGGCGGCGCGGCGTGGCCGGAATATCTGTTCTGGATGATGTGGCTCTCCCCACTGCTATTGCTGATTGCCTTGCAAGCCTTGTGGCATGAACGCAGTATCTTCGCCGAACTGGCAACCGGCGACTGGGGGCGTGTGCTGTGTGCCGCACTGTCCGGCTTGCTGGTATGCAATATCGTCGTGCTGGCGTTCCGTCTCGGCGGCGGCACGCTGCTGGTACAAGTACCGAATGCCTTCTTTGCCCAACTCGGCTACGCCCTGTTCGGCCTGCTCAGCCTGCAACTAGGCGATGTCATCGCCGAACACTGGCGCGGCAAAACACGCGGCGAAGTGTTCAAACGCAAATCCTTTCCCATTCCAGTCGTTACCAAGAAAGACCAGTGATGTCATTTTTCCAGTTGTTCCGCCCTGCCCTGTTCGCGCTCGATGCCGAGACCGCCCACCACGCCACCATCGACGGCCTTAAGACCGCGCAATGCCTCGGCCTCACCTCAATGATGTTCACGCGACCGGCGGATGATCCGCGCACCGTGATGGGCCTGACCTTCCCCAATCCGGTCGGACTCGCCGCCGGTCTGGATAAGAACGGTGAAGTGATCGACGCCTTGGCCGCATTCGGTTTCGGCTTCATCGAGGTCGGCACCGTTACCCCGCGCGCGCAACCCGGCAACCCCAAACCACGCATGTTCCGCATCCCCGAAGCACAAGGCGTCATCAACCGCATGGGCTTCAACAACGGCGGCGTGGACGCGCTGATAGCGAACGTGCAGCGCGCCAAATTCAAAGGCATCCTCGGTATCAATATCGGCAAGAACGCCGACACCCCCATCGAAAAAGCGGCGGAGGATTATCTGATCGGCCTGCGCAAGGTATATGCCCATGCCAGCTATGTGGCGGTCAATATCTCCTCGCCCAACACCAAGAACCTGCGCCAGTTGCAGGGTGGCGACGAACTGGATGCGCTGCTGTCGCAACTCAAGGCCGAGCAGGAAAAGCTGGCGCAAACGCATGGCAAATACGTGCCACTGGCCGTGAAGATCGCCCCCGACCTGGATGGTGAACAGGTCAAACAGATCGCCGCACTGCTCACCAAACACCGCATCGACGGCGTGATCGCCACCAACACCACCCTGTCGCGCGAAGGCGTGGAACACTTGCCGCACGGCAACGAAGCGGGCGGACTTTCCGGCGCGCCGGTACGCGACAAATCGACCGCCCTGATCCGGCAACTTGCTGCTGAGTTAAATGGTGCGTTGCCCATCATCGGCGTGGGCGGCATTCTCTACGGAGCGGATGCGGCAGAGAAGATGCAGGCCGGTGCTGCGCTGGTGCAGGTATATAGCGGTCTGGTCTATCGCGGACAGGAACTGGTGACAGAATGCGCGGCGGCGATACGCGCTACCGGCAACAAGACCTGACACCCCTCAACCGCCTGCAAGTTATATGCTTATAGCCTGTCTGCGGTTGAAGCGCCTCCCGTTCCGGCGCATAATCCGCCCCTGTTTTTTCGCGCCTCGCGCTCTTTTCAATGACTGACTATCTGCTGATACTGATCGGCACGGTGTTCGTGAACAACATCGTGATGATCAAGATCCTCGGGCTGTGCCCGTTCATGGGCGTTTCCAAGAAACTGGAGACGTCGCTCAGCATGGGTGCGGCCACGACTTTCGTGCTGACCATCGCGTCCGGCTCCAGCTATCTTGTCAACCATTATCTGCTCGGCCCAGATCTCGCTTACCTGACCACGCTGTCGTTCATCGTGGTCATCGCCGCCACGGTGCAGTTCACTGAGATGGTGGTGAAGAAGACCAGCCCGGTGTTGTATCAGGTGCTGGGTATCTATTTGCCGCTGATCACCACCAACTGTGCGGTGCTGGGCATCCCGTTGCTCAACGTGCAGGCCAAACATAACTTCATCGAGTCGCTGCTGTTCGGTCTCGGCGGCGCGGTGGGCTTTACGCTGGTGATGGTGTTGTTCGCCGGTATGCGCGAACGTCTGGAGGGAGCCGACGTGCCCGCCGTCTTCCGTGGCACAGCGATCGCCATGGTCACTGCAGGATTGATGAGTCTGGCATTCATGGGCTTTTCGGGTCTGGTTAAATGATCACTGCGTTGTGGATCATGATCGCCCTCGCGGCGCTGCTGGGCATGATCCTCGGTTATGCCTCGATCCGCTTCCGCGTGGAAGGCAATCCGCTGGCGGAGAAGATCGATGCAGTGCTGCCGCAGACGCAATGCGGACAATGCGGCTACCCCGGTTGCAAGCCCTATGCTGATGCCATCGCCAAAGGCGAGGCGGATATCAATCTGTGCCCGCCGGGTGGCGAGGAAGGCATCCACAAACTGGCCGAACTGCTGGGGGTGGAGTTCAAACCTTTCGGTGAGGACGCCCAACCCAAACCGAAAGCCGTGGCCTTCATCGACGAACAGACTTGCATCGGCTGCACCTTGTGTATCCAGGCCTGCCCGGTCGATGCCATCGCCGGTGCTGCCAAGCAGATGCACACCATCATCGCCGCAGAATGCACCGGTTGCGAACTGTGCGTGCCGCCCTGCCCGGTGGATTGCATCAGCATGCTGCCCATCGAAGAGAAGCTGACCAATTGGAAGTGGCGCTATCCGGTCTATGAACTGAGGCAGACTTCATGAGCAAGCTGCACAGTTTCCACGGCGGCATCCATCCGCCCACGCACAAAAAAGAATCGACGCAGTCGCCGATTATGACGGCACCGCTGCCTGCGCAACTGATCATCCCGTTCCGCCAGCATGCCGGCGAGGCCGCCAAGCCGGTGGTGCAGGTCGGCGAACGGGTGCTTAAAGGTCAGCTCATCGGCGAACCGGTGGGCGCGATCTCCAGCTCTATCCATGCGCCGACCTCGGGCACCATCACCGCTATCGAATTGCAGCAGGTCGCCCACCCTTCGGCGCTGCCCGATCTGTGTGCGACGCTGGTGCCGGATGGACTGGATGAATGGGGCGTGCGCCAGCCACTGAGCTATCGCCAACTGTCTTCCGTCGAATTACAAAAGCATCTGCGTCGTTGCGGCATCGTGGGAATGGGGGGCGCTGTCTTCCCCAGCGACATGAAATTGAGTCACCCGGTCGTGGTGAACACGCTGATCATCAACGGCGCAGAATGCGAACCCTACATCACCTGCGACGACATGCTGATGCGGGAGCGCGCGGAAGGCATCGTGCGCGGTATCGAGATACTGCGCCATGCGCTGGGCACCGATGCGGTGCTGATCGGTATAGAAGACAACAAACCGCAGGCCATCGCCGCCATGCAGCGTGCAATTGACGAAAGCAGCCACCCGTTCAAAGTGGTCGTCGTGCCGACCCTTTATCCCGGGGGCAGTGCCAAGCATCTGATCAAGGTGCTGACCGGCGTTGAAGTGCCTTCCGGCAAGCTACCCACTGATGTCGGCGTGCAGTGTTTCAACGTTGCCACCGCCTACACCGTGCATCGCGCAGTCGAGCATGGTGAAGCGCTGGTGTCGCGCGTCGTCACCGTCACCGGCAATGTGGAACATGCACGCAACTACGAGGCACTGATCGGCACACCGTTCAGCGATCTGGTCGCCCTAAGCCTCCCTAAAGCGGACACCGATCGCTACATCATGGGCGGGCCGATGATGGGGGTGGAACTGCCTGCGGTGAACGTGCCATTGGTTAAAGCCAGCAACTGCGTGATCGCGGCGAGTGACGCACTGTTCCCGCCGCAACCACCGGCCATGCCGTGCATCCGCTGCACACGCTGCGCGCAGGCCTGCCCAGCCGAATTGCAGCCGCAGGATCTGTACTGGTTCGCCCAGTCTGACAACTTCGGCAAAGCACTGGAATACGATCTGTTCGACTGCATCGAATGCGGTGCCTGCGCCTATGTCTGTCCGAGCAGCATCCCGCTGGTGCAGTATTACCGCTATGCCAAGAGCGAGATCCGCGCGCGCGACCTGGAGAAACGCGCGGCCGATCTGGCGCGCGAACGACACGATTTCCGCCAGTTCCGCATCGAGCGTGAGAAGCAGGAAAAAGCCGAACGTTTGGCGCAGAAAGAGCGTGCTGCCGCTGAGGCCAAAGCTGCGGCGGCAGCGGTTGCCGCTGCGACACCGGCCGACCCGGACGCCGATACCGACGACACCCAGCAGATCCGTATCGATGCCGCGCTGGCGCGCGCCAAAGAGCAGGCTGCGGCGGCCACGCCGAAGAACACCGAAACTCTCACGCCCGAGCAGCGCGCTGAGATAGAAGCCATCGAGGCACGCCGCGCAAAGATCCACGATCTGGCGGCCGATGCCGGTGCCGACGACGAACCGCCAAAAAACAGCCAAGGAAACTGACCGATATGCTGTCTTCCCCTTTCATCGCACGCCCGCTTTCAGTCGACCGCATCATGCGGCGCGTGCTGTATGCGCTGCTGCCTGGTATTGCGCTTTACGTGTGGTATTTCGGTCCGGCCATTCTGGTCTCCATCGCATTGGCTGCGACCACTGCATTGGCGACCGAAGCGCTGATGCTCAAGTTGCGCGACCGCCCGGTTCGCCCCTTTTTATCCGATTACAGCGCCTTGCTCACCGGCGTTCTGATCGCACTCTCCATCCCGCCGTTCGCGCCCTGGTGGCTGCCAGTGGTCGGCACTGCATTCGCCATCGCGGTCGCCAAGCATCTTTATGGCGGGCTGGGCAGCAACCCCTTCAATCCCGCGATGATCGGCTATGCCGTGCTCATCATTTCCTTTCCGCAGGAGATGACGCAATGGATCAGCCCGCAAGGCATGGGACACAGCGTCCTGTCGTACGGCGAACAGTTGCGTTACGTCTTCTCCGGCGTACTGCCGGCAGGCATGCAACTGGATGCGCTGACCATGTCTACGCCGCTGGACACATTGAAGACGCAGTTGCAGCTGGGTATGACGGTGAGCGATATCCGCGACCTGCCCATCTATGGCCGGCTGGCCGGCAAAGGCAGTGAGATGGTGGCGGCCGGTTTTGCGCTGGGCGGCCTCTATCTGCTGATCGCGCGCATCATCCCCTGGCAGTTGCCCGTGGCATTCCTCGGCACCTTGTTCGCACTGTCGGGAGTGTTCCACCTGATCGATCCGGCGCACTATGCGCCGCCGCTATTCCACTGGTTCTCCGGCGCGGCCATGATCGGCGCCTTCTTCATCCTGACCGATCCGATCACCTCGCCCACCACCGCCAAGGGGCGCATCCTGTTCGGTATCGGCGCGGGCGTGCTGACCTTCGTCATCCGGGCCTACGGTGGTTTCCCGGACGGCGTGGCGTTCGCCACCATTCTGATGAACATGTGCGTGCCGCTGATCGATGTCTGGACCCAGCCGCGCATCTTCGGCAAGAAGAAGAAAGAGAGTAAGCGATGAAACGTATCGCCCGCTCCACGCTGCAGACCGCCGTCAATCTGGTGTTCTTCGCCATCATCGGCACATCCATTTTGTCCGCCACCTATTACCTGACGCACGACACGATTGTCGCCACGGTCAAGAAGGCCAAGCTGAAGTTGGTATCGCAACTGCTGCCGCCCGATTCCTACGACAACGACATCATGCAGGACATCCGCATAGTGGCCGCAGACGAGCTGCTGGGAACCGATGAAGCGACACAAGCACATATCGCACGGCGCGGAGACCAACCTGTAGCCGTGGTACTGGAAGCGATTGCGCCGGACGGCTACAGTGGCAAGATCGAGCTGATCATGTCCATCCACCCCGATGGCTCGCTGGGCGGAGTTCGGGTGGTGAACCACAACGAGACGCCTGGCCTGGGCGATTACATCGACATCGCCAAGCACGACTGGATCACGACCTTCGACGGCCGTTCGCGCAGCCTGTTCAAGGATGCCGATTGGAAGGTACGCAAGGACGGGGGCGTGTTCGAACACATGGCTGGTGCCACGGTCTCGCCGCGCGCGGTGATCAAGGCAGTGAATCGCGCCCTGCAATATTTCGAAGCACATCGCGATGAACTTTTCGTTGCGGATGTGAAGCCCGAAAAAGGAGCCAAGAAATGACGCTCGCCGAAATGAAAGAGATCGCCTACAACGGCATGTGGAAACAGAACCCGGGACTGGTACAACTGCTGGGCCTGTGCCCGCTGCTCGCTGTCAGCAACACGCTGGTCAATGCAGTCAGCCTAGGTATCGCCACCACACTGGTGATGACACTCTCCAGCGCCACCGTCGCACCGATCCGCAGCTATGTACCGAACGAGATTCGTATTCCGGTGTTCGTGCTCATCATCGCCGTGCTGGTGACCGTGGTGCAATACCTGATGAACGCCTATCTGTATGGTCTGTACATCGTGCTCGGTATCTTCGTGCCGCTGATTGTGACCAACTGCATCGTGCTGGCGCGTGCCGAGTCGTTCGCCTCCAAGAACCCGGTCCTGCCTTCCGCCTTCGACGGCATGATGATGGGCTTGGGGCTGACCGCCGTGTTGGCTGTGCTGGGCGGACTGCGTGAGATCGTCGGTAAGGGTACTTTGCTATCCGGCATCGATCTATTGTTCGGCGAACAAGCCAAAGCATGGGTGATCCCGATCATCCCCGACTATCACGGCTTCCTGCTCGCCATCCTGCCGCCCGGTGCGTTCATCGGCTTGGGGCTGATCATCGCCGCCAAGAACTGGCTCGATCAACGCGCCGCGAAAAAGATATCCAGCCAGCCCGCGCCGGAGGCGTTGCCCGAGGCAGCTCAGGGATGAATGCAGTCAAACGGCGCGAGATATTCCTGCGCCTGCAAGCCGCCAACCCGCACCCCACCACCGAGCTGGAGCACCAGTCCGATTTTGAATTGCTGGTGGCCGTGGTCCTGTCTGCACAGGCCACCGACAAGAGTGTGAACATCGCCACCCGCGAACTGTTCCCGGTTGCCAATACCCCCGCAAAGATCCTCGCGCTTGGCGAGGACGGTCTGCGCGAATACGTGCAACGTATCGGCCTGTATCAAACCAAGAGCAAACACATCATTCAAATGTGCCGCATCCTGCTCGACCAGCATGACGGCCAAGTACCGCAGACGCGCGAAGCGCTGGAAGCCCTGCCCGGTGTAGGCCGCAAGACCGCCAATGTGATCCTCAACACCGCTTTCGGCCAGCCCACCATCGCGGTCGACACCCATATCTTCCGCATCAGCAACCGCATCGGCCTCGCCCCCGGCAAGGATGTGGTGGAAGTCGAGAAGAAGCTGATGAAGTTCGTCCCCAAAGAATTCATGCAGGACGCCCATCACTG
This sequence comes from Gammaproteobacteria bacterium, assembly GCA_018814405.1. Taxonomy (GTDB): domain Bacteria; phylum Pseudomonadota; class Gammaproteobacteria; order Burkholderiales; family Gallionellaceae; genus Sideroxyarcus. The sequence goes on along the minus strand of JAHIZO010000002.1, from coordinate 22,401 downwards.
GCTGATCTTGCACGGGCGCTATGTGTGCATCGCACGCAAACCAAAATGCGGCGAGTGCTGCATACTTGACCTGTGTGAATTCAAAAAGAAGGTGTTCTGATGTTCCAACCGACCCGCGACGAAGCGCGACTGTTCCTGTTCGAATCCTGGCGCAAGCGCCGCGCAGGTGAGCTCCTGTCTCCGCTGGAAGACCTGACCGCCCAACTGATCGACAAGCATCCTGAATATCACGCTTTATTTAACGATCCCGAGCGCAATCAGGACAAGGACTTCGCCCCGGACGGCGATGTTGTGAACCCTTTCCTGCATCTTATGATGCATCTGACCATCGAGGAGCAGATCAGCATCGGACAACCGCATGGCATACGCGAACAGTTCGCGCGCCTGACGGAGAAATACCAGTCCGAGCACGAGGCGCAGCACGCGATGATGGATTGTCTGGGTGAGATGATCTGGCAGGCACAGCGCAACAAGACGGCGCCGGATGCGGCGGTCTATCTGAATTGTCTGGGGCAACAATGAGACTAAGCAAGATCACCACCCGCACCGGGGACGATGGCACGACCGGACTAGCTGATGGTTCGCGCCTGCCAAAGGATGATCCTCGGATCGCAGCCATCGGCAGCGTGGACGAATTGAACAGCCAGCTCGGATTACTGTTGAGTGAATCATTGCCGGAAGCAGTGCGCAAGGAATTGCTGGCTATCCAGCATGACCTGTTCGACCTTGGCGGTGTGCTGGCCGTCCCCGGCGCTGCATTCGAAGAGGTGAAACTGGCCAAACTGGATGACGCCATCAACCGCTTCAATGCCGACCTCCCTCCGCTGAAGGAATTCATCCTACCGGGCGGCACCCGCGCTGCGGCTATATGTCATGTGGCACGATGCATTGCGCGCCGCGTAGAACGTGAATTCACCCCGTTGGCCCGTGAAAGTCTTGCCCCCATCTCTGGCTTGCGATACCTGAATCGCCTTTCTGACTTGTTGTTCATCCTGTGCCGCGTGCTCAACCGTGCCGCAGGCCAAACCGAGACACTTTGGCACCGGAGCTAAAGGGGTATCGCTTAGTATTGCGCTGACGAAATAGCGCCGTACAGCTATAATCTGCGCTGATCATTGATAACAACCATCTGTTCTAAGGAGAGAGTTCCATGCCGCATCGCACGCCGCAGCCAACAGAGCTGAAGACTACCAGCCACGTCCAGGATATTCTGGAGCCGCATAACGAGCCTTGGCAGGTTGAATTGAAAGATCCTGCCACGACTGTCATGACTGACTTCCATGTTCGCGGCATGTTCAAGATCACACCTGACGAGACCATCGATCAGGCGCTGCATGAGATGAAGGTTGCGGGTCTGCGTATCGCATTCGTCAAAGAAAAAGGTAGCGACAAGCTGTTAGGCTCCATCACCGCTTACGACATCATGGGCTCCAAGCCTATGGAATTCCTGCAGAGCGTCGGTTTTGCTGACCGTGCCGTGACCCATAAGGACATTCGCGTGAGCGACATCATGGAACACACCAAGGATTGGGTCGTGGCCGAGATGCACGATGTCGAACAAGCTTCCGTGAAAGATGTGCTGGCAGCCATGCAGAAAGCCGGCAAGACTCACATGCCGGTGCTGGAAGTCGGTGAAGGCAAGCAGCCGCAATTGCGCGGTCTGTTCTCCTCCGCCAAGATCCTGCGTCTGACCGAACTCAGCCGCCAGAAGTCTGCCAAGTAAGCAAAGCTGAACCGCAATAAAAAAGGGCGCATCTCACGATGCGCCCTTTTTGTTTATCCGCTAGTTATGGCTGCGGCGGAGCAGGTTTTTTGCGCAGATCGAGCAGACTCATCACATAGCCCGACAGGCAATAGCCGAAGAACAGCAGAAACAGATGCAGCGGCGGATTCTGCGCCACGAAGATGAAGAACAGCGCGAACAGGAAGATCACGAAGAACGGCACGCTCTTGCGCATGTTGATCGACTTGAAGCTGTAATACTTGAAGTTGCTGACCATGGACAGGCCGGCGAACACCGTTAACGCAGCTGCATACCAGCGTAGATCATAGCCGGTGAATTTGTTGTCCAACATCACCCACACGAAGCCCGCTACCAGTGCTGCTGCAGCCGGGCTGGGCAGACCTTGGAAGTAACGTTTATCGACCACATCGATGTTGGTGTTGAAACGTGCCAGTCGTAGCGCGGCACCGGTGCAATAGATGAAGGCAGCGAACCAGCCCCACTTGCCCAGATCGCGGAACGCCCATTCGTACATCAGGATGGACGGTGCGACACCGAACGACACCATGTCGGACAGGCTATCGTATTCCGCCCCGAACTCACTTTGGGTATGAGTCAAACGCGCGACACGACCGTCCAAGCCATCCAGCACCATTGCGATGAAGATGGATACCGCCGCGATCTCGTAGCGGCCGTTCATCGATTGCACGATGGCATAGAAACCGGCGAACAGCGCAGCGGTAGTGAACAGGTTGGGCAGCAGATAAATGCTGCGCCTACGCAAATTCATTTTGCTGCGAGTGTTCATCATGGTCATCAGCTCAGGCCAGTTTGGCCAAAATGGTTTCAGTGGCTCGCACTTTATCACCGATAGCGACCTTCACGGTAGCATCCAGCGGCAGATAGACATCCACACGCGAACCAAAACGGATGAAGCCGTAACGCTGACCGCGCGACAATGCGTCACCCACTTTGACGTAGCACAGGATGCGGCGTGCGATCAGACCGGCCACCTGCACGAAGGTCACAGTCTGGCCTTCGTTGGTCTTCAACACGATGGCATTACGCTCGTTCTCACTGGATGCCTTGTCCAGATCGGCATTGACGAACTTGCCCGGGAAATATTGCACCTTCTCGATGACGCCATCGACCGGGCTGCGATTGGAGTGCACGTTGAACACGTTCATGAACACGCTGACCAGAATGGCTTCACGCTCACCGTACAGATCGGTGGTGCGCTCGACCTTGATTACACGCCCGTCGGCTGGCGACAACACTGCACCCGCTTCTCGCGGAATGATACGTGCCGGATCGCGGAAGAACTGCAATACGAATACAAAGATGATCCACAACGGGATCGCCCATGAGATGCACCAAGCCGAGACGGCAAGGGCTGCGACCAACGAGATCGCCAGGAAAGGCCAACCCTCGCGGGCGATGATGGGATGCGGATAGTTGCTCATATGAAATGCCGGAAAAAGTGACGACCAATGAAAAGAAGGTGAAGCTTCTGCTTCACCTTCTGTCTGCTACTGCAATTAGTTCTTGGATTGGTCGACCAGCTTGTTCTTGCCGATCCAAGGCATCATTTCGCGCAGTTTGCCGCCGACGACTTCGATCGGATGCTCTGCGTTGATACGACGACGTGCGGTCATCTCCGGATAGTTGGTGCGGCCTTCCAGGATGAACTGCTTGGCGTAGGAACCGTTCTGGATGTTGGTCAGACATTCCTTCATCGCAGCGCGCGCTTGATCGGCGATCACACGGTTGCCGGTGACGTACTCACCATACTCTGCGTTGTTGGAGATGGAGTAGTTCATATTGGCGATACCACCTTCGTACATCAGATCAACGATCAGCTTCAGTTCGTGCAGACACTCGAAGTAAGCCATCTCGGGTGCGTAACCGGCTTCGGTCAGTGTTTCGAAACCAGCTTTCACCAGCTCCACTGCGCCACCGCACAACACGGCTTGCTCGCCGAACAGGTCAGTCTCTGTCTCTTCGCGGAAGTTGGTCTCGATCACACCACCCTTGGTTCCGCCGTTGGCAGCCGCATAGGACAGTGCCACGTCTTTAGCCTTGCCAGTCGTGTCCTTGTACACAGCGATCAGTGTCGGCACGCCGCCGCCCTTCAGATATTCGGAACGCACGGTGTGGCCAGGGCCTTTGGGTGCGATCATGATGACGTCCACATCAGCGGGCGGCACGATCTGGTTGTAGTGAACGTTGAAGCCGTGAGCGAATGCCAATGCAGCGCCGGACTTCAGGTTCTTTTCAACGTTTTCGCGATAGATGTCTGCCATCGTCTCATCTGGCAGCAGCAACATCACTACGTCAGCACCTTTGACCGCATCAGCGATCTCGGCGACTTTATGACCGGCGGCCACAGCCTTGTCCCAGGAAGCACCGCCCTTGCGCAGACCAACGGTCACACTCACGCCGGAATCTTTCAGGTTTTGCGCATGGGCATGGCCCTGCGAACCGTAACCCACGATGGTTACTTGCTTACCCTTGATCAGGGACAGGTCTGCGTCTTTGTCGTAATAAACTTTCATGTTGGCCTCGTCGAAAAAATCAGTAAAAAGGAAGGGTTAAATTTTCAGGATGCGCAAGCCGCGTCCGATGCCGGAAGCACCAGTACGCACCGTCTCCAGGATCAGCTTGCGGTCGATCGCTTGCAGGAAGCTATCCAGCTTTGAACCGGCACCGGTCAGTTCAATGGTGTAAGTCTTGTCAGATACATCAATGACGTTACCGCGGAAGATATCGCTCATGCGTTTCAGCTCTTCACGATCTGCACCTTCAGCATGTACTTTGACCAGCATCAGTTCGCGTTCGATATGGTCGCCATCGGAGAGGTCCATCACCGAGACCACGTCCACCAGCTTGTTCAACTGCTTGTTGATCTGCTCGATCACTTCGTCGGAACCGCGAGTGACGATAGTCATACGCGACAGTGTCGCATCTTCGGTCGGCGCAACCGTGAGCGACTCGATGTTATAGCCTCGCGCGGAGAACAGACCTGATACGCGCGACAAGGCGCCCGCTTCGTTCGCCATCAACAGGGAAATGATATGTCGCATGTTACAGGTCCTCCGCCAGAATCACTTCCGACAAGCCTTTGCCGCCGGGCACCATCGGGTACACGTTCTCGGTAGAATCGGTACGGAAGTCGAGGAACACCAGTTCGTCTTTGCGGGCGAACGCCTCTTTCAGCGCACCTTCCACATCGGAGGGTTTCTCTACCAGAATGCCGACGTGACCATAGGCCTCGGCCAGTTTGACGAAGTCAGGCAGCGCATCCATGTAGGACTGCGAATAGCGGTTGCCGTGGAAGAACTCTTGCCACTGGCGCACCATACCCAGATAGCGGTTGTTCAGCGCTATCACCTTGATCGGCAGGTTGAACTGCTTGCAGGTCGATAATTCCTGGATGTTCATCTGGATACTGCCCTCGCCGGTCACACAGGCAACTGTCTCGCCCGGATGCGCCAATTGCACGCCCATTGCGGCAGGCAGACCGAAACCCATGGTGCCCAGGCCGCCGGAATTGATCCAGCGGCGCGGCTTGTCGAACTTGTAATACTGCGCAGCCCACATCTGGTGCTGGCCGACGTCCGAGGTGATGAAAGCATCACCGTGCGTGATCTTGTGCAAAGTCTCGATCACGAACTGCGGCTTGATGAGCTCTATGGAATTCTTGTAGCTCAGCGAATTCGCACTGCGCCATTCGTCGATCTGCTTCCACCAATCCTTGCGAGCCTCGGGCTTCTGCTTGCTGCTCTTCAACACCTTGATCAGGTCGGTCAGCACATTGGCCACGTCGCCGACCAGCGGCACATCGACTTTGACGCGCTTGGAGATGGAAGCCGGGTCGATATCCAAATGGATGATCTTGCGCGGCACGGAATTGAAGTGTGCCACGTTGCCGATCACGCGATCATCGAAACGCGCACCGACGGCGAACAGTACGTCGCAGTTTTGCATGCCCATATTGGCTTCGTAAGTGCCGTGCATACCGAGCATGCCGACGGACTGCTTGTCGCTGGCCGGGTAACCGCCCAAGCCCATCAGGGTGTTGGTACAAGGCGCATCGATCAGACGCACCAGTTCGGTCAGCTGTTTGGCCGCATCGGACAGGATCACACCGCCGCCCGCGTAAACCATCGGGCGCTTGGCTTCGAGCAGCATCTGGGCCGCCTGCTTGATCAGATTAGCATCACCCGTTACTTGCGGATGGTAGGAACGGATATTGACTGTAGACGGGTACTCGAAGGCAGTCTTATGGTTTGAAACATCCTTCGGGATATCCACCAGCACAGGGCCTGGACGACCGCTCTTGGCCAGATAGAAAGCCTTCTTCAGCGTGGATGCCAGATCCTTGACGTCTTTGACCAGGAAATTGTGCTTCACACAGGGACGCGTGATGCCGACCGCATCGACTTCCTGGAAAGCATCTTCGCCGATGAAACTGGTCGGCACCTGGCCGCTGATCACCACCATCGGGATGGAATCCATATACGCTGTGGCAATACCGGTGACGGCATTGGTCACACCGGGACCGGAAGTCACCAGCGCAACGCCCACCTTTTCGGTGGAACGTGCATAGCCGTCCGCAGCATGTACAGCAGCCTGCTCGTGGCGTACCAGTACGTGTTTGACTGCTTCCTGCTTGAACAGCTCGTCGTAAATGAACAACACTGCGCCGCCGGGGTAGCCGAAAACGTACTCGACTCCCTCCTCCTGCAAACAGCGTATGGTTATCTCTGCACCGGTCAATTCCATGGTCTGAAACCTATATATCGCAACAATCGAAAGACCGCGCAAGATAAAGGCTGGCGGCATTTTGGTCAACCCCAATCAAGCTTTAATCGCCCGAAAACCCTTGTTGCAACAGGAATTTGCTATCATTCGGCGACTAGCGAACTTCTTCATTCCTATCAGTGTCCAGCCGAGAGCAGCTTTCCGATTTTCTTGCCAGCGTCGAACGCCGCGCCTTTAAACAGGCCGCTTACGCCGTACGCGACGAGCATGCCGCGCTGGATATCGTGCAGGATGCCATGATCAAGTTGGCTGAACGCTATGGCGACAAACCCGTTGCGGAATTTCCGATGCTGTTCCAACGCATCCTGCAAACCACTATCCTCGACCATTTTAGGCGCCTAAAAGTGCGTACCGCACACTTCAGCCTGTTCTCGTCCTTTACATCACGCCATGAAGATGAAGAGTTCGAACCACTCGATGTGCTACAAGATGGCGACAACGCCAGCCTGCCCGCCACACCGGAAGCAGCTCTGCAGCAATCCGAGATACTTGCTTTGATCGAAGGGGCGCTACAACAGTTGCCGGCACGTCAACGGGAAGCCTTTTTACTGCGTTATTGGGAGCGATTGGACACCGCCGAGACAGCCGCCGTCATGGGCTGCACCGAAGGAAGTGTCAAAACGCATTGTTCGCGCGCCACACATGCGATGGCCGCCACTTTGAAAGCGAAGGGAATAGACCTGTCATGGGACTCAAACTGAAACTCGATGACCTTACCCCACTGCTGGACCGAGCAGCCCAGCAACTCGACCCCGACACACTGGATCGTTTGCATACTGCGCGACGTCAGGCTCTGAGCAGACAACGCACAGCAGCCCCGACGGCACTGCTGTCGCGTCTGCACCACCTAGTCTCCGATCACGGACATGAATCACACCACCATCATGCTCTTAACTGGGCCGGCGGATTGTTACTGCTTGTCGCAGTGCTGGCCGGTGGCTGGCAATTGACGCAGTCGTCCATACATGATCATGCCTCTATTGACTTGGCCATTCTGACTGACGATCTGCCTTTGCACATGTACGTGGATTGAAGCGAGAAATGAAACGTAATTTTGCTCTGCTGATTTCTGGGCTCACCCTGCTATCTCTCCCATTCTGCGCCTGCGCTGAGAAATGGTCCGAGCTCTCATCCGCCCAACAGGAGATATTGGCACCGTTATCCGCTTCGTGGGCAAGCCTGCCTCAAACTGAGCATAAAAGTTTCATTGGCGTTGCAGATGCCTACCCCAAGCTACCTCCTGAAAAGCAGCATCGTTTACGGGCACAGATCAAGGAGTGGGCTGGATTGACGATGGAACAGCGCCATCGTGCGCGGGAGAAATTCGCCGCATTCAGCAAGGTACCGGAAGAAAAACGAGAAGCTGTCAAACAGATGGTGCGCGAACGCGAACAAGAACCTCAACCAACAAAACACTAAGTTAGTGTTAAATTCAACGGCGCTCGGTACGCCACAACATGACAAGAGCCAAACCCAAGAACATCCAAGTCATCGCTGTAGCACTCACTGCCGCCGGCCATTCATTGAGCGCGCCCAGATTGGCGAACAATCTGCCTGCAAAGTGGTAGCTCAATCCCAGTACCACACCAACGAATATCTTGCCACCAATACCACCTTCGCGTCGTTGATAGGACGAGAACGGTAGCGCCAGCAACATCATCACCAGCACTGCGAACGGATACGCCAGCTTGTTCCACAGGGCGATGTCATAACGCACCGTACTTTGTTTGTTGTCCGCCAAGTGTTGAGTGTACTGGTATAGATCCACCGCTGACATCTGCTCCGGCAACACCAACAGCACGTTCAGCAGGTTCGGATTGAGCGCCGTATGCCATTCCATATCTGGCAGACTCTCGGCAGCGGCGCTTTGCCCGGAAAAATTTGTGCGCTGAATATCTTCCAGCCTCCACAGGCCCTCCTCCAAAAATGTTGCCCGCTTGGCTGCGGTAACGCTGACCAGGCGATAGCTCTCATCAAATTGATAGATACTGACATTCAGCAGCGAGGTATCAGGAAGCACGTTGCGGATATTGACGAAGCTGCCTTCATCCTTGACCCATACGCCTGAGCGGAACTCTTTCAGATTCACTTGCGCTTTCTGCGCCTTAAGCTTGGTCTGCTGTGCCAGTTGTTCACTATACGGCGCGACCACTTCCCCGAACACGAGACATAACACCAGCAGCGGTGCCCCGATGCGCAACAAGGCAAAAATCAGCTGCTTCAGCGACACGCCTGATGCGCGATACACGGTCAATTCGGAATTTGCGGCCATCTGCACCAGTGCAAAAATGGTGCCGATCAACACCGCCACGGGGAAAAGTTCGTAGATATGTCCGGGCAAAATCAGTGCAACGTAGAGCAGCATGTAGCCAAGGCTGTAATCGCCACGCCCCATTTCGTTCAACTGACTGATCAAGTCCAGCAATGCGAACAACATGAGCAGCGCAGCGAACACCAGCGACACACTGAAATATATCTCGCGCGAGAGATAGCGGGTCAGTAGCTTCATCGCTTCCAGCGCCTCCACGAGAACACTGAGGAACGGTGGTAGAAGAACAACGCCAGTACAGCCAACATCAACAGATGCAATCCCCAAAAGCCAGTCACAGCATCGACTTTCTGCTGCGCCACCCAAGAGTTGCTCACGCTGATCATGTTGTTATAGAACATATAGATCACAATGGCCGTAATCAGATTCAGTGAACGACCGGAGCGGTTATCCACGTAACTGAGCGGAATGGCCAGCAGAGAAAGAATCAATGCACTAACTGGCAGTCCAAGACGCCACTCCAACTCAGAAAGATTACGGGGAGTGGGATGCTTAACGAGATACAACGTGGAGAAAGCCTTCAGATTAGGCTGCTCCTTGCCCAGTTCAGCCGGCTCGATACGCATGGCATAGCGATCGAATTCGGCGATCCTAAAATCGGCCTGTCCGGGCGTTCCCTCATAGCGCGTACCGTTCAACAGCACCAGAAATCGATCTCCATTCTCTGCCGTTTCCTGATAGCCCTCTTTCGCCACCATGGTGCCTTCCTTGCCATGCTGCACCGAGCGCACGAATATGTTGCCGACGCGTTTGTTCTCCGAATCCACGCCTTCCAGAAAGAACACACGGTCAGATTGTTTGGATTCGCGGAACGCACCCGGCGCAGCGACCGAGACATCATCCCGGCTATCCAAGCGTCGCTTGTACTCATCTGCTTTGGACAATGCCCAAGGCGACAGCACCAAACTCATCAGCGCGATGACAACCGTCACTGGCAGTGCATAGCCAAGTACAGGGCGCATCCAACGCGCCAACCCTATGCCGGAAGAAAACCACACCACCATCTCGCTGTCGCGATAACAACGCGTCAGCGTGAGCAACACCGAAAGAAACAGACTGATCGACAACAAGACAGGCAGGTAATTGATGGCACTGAAGCCAAGCATCACCATCACGCCATCCACTGCCAGCAGGCCGCTCACCGATTCGCCGAGGAAACGAATCAACTGTGTAAAAACTACGATTCCAAGCAAAATGGCGAACACCAGCATGCCCATGGTGGCGAATTCGCGTATAAGCGAACGATAGAAGATGCCACGCACACGCCGCACGTGAGCTTGCTTTGACTTTTGCGGCGGTGATTGCGGATAATCCGGCATCTGCAGAATTTTGAGATCGATTTGAGGAGAAGCGCGTGGAATTTAGCATAAAACAGGGCAGTCCGGAGAAGCTGAAGAGTGGTTGTGTGGTGGTCGGCGTCTACGATGGCGGCAAACTATCCAAAGCGGGACAACTGCTCGATAAAGCAACCGAACACGCTTTGAGCGATGTCATTGCACGCGGCGACATGACGGGAAAGTCCGCCTCCACCTTGCTGCTGCACAAACTATCCGGCGCCTCAACCGAACGCATATTGCTGGTCGGCCTCGGCAAATCTTCAGAATTGAACAACCGTAGCAGCGTGGATATCCTGCGCGCCACATTCAAAGCGCTACATGCCACGTCTGCCAAAGACGCTGCACTGTTCATCACCGATGACGGCGTTGGCAAGGATGCTAGCTGGGTACTCAAGCAAGCCGTGCTCGCTGCAGCCGATGGCGCTTACCGCGCCGACGGCATGAAGAGCAAGCCGTCCAAACCGGCGACTTTGAAACAAGTGACTTTCATCACGCTGGAAAAGCCTTCGGCAGAACTGAAAAAGGCCGTCGCACAGACTGCCGCTGTAACACGCGGCATGGAACTGACCAAAGACCTGGCCAACTTGCCCGGCAACATCTGCACCCCCACCTACCTCGCCGCCAAGGCGCTGGCACTGGGCAAGGCGCACAAGAAGATCAAGACCACCGTGCTGGAAAAGAAGGATATGGAAAAGCTCGGCATGGGCTCATTCCTTTCCGTCACACGCGGCAGCGCACAACCGCCCAAGCTGATCACCATGGAATACAACGGCGGCGCCAAGACGCAAAAGCCTATCGCGCTGGTCGGCAAAGGCATCACCTTCGATACCGGTGGCATCTCCCTCAAGCCAGGTGCCGACATGGACGAGATGAAGTACGACATGAGTGGCGCAGCCAGCGTGTTCGGCACCATGCAAGCCATAGCCGAGATGGAACTGCCGATCAACGTGGTCGGCGTCATCCCCACTTGCGAGAACATGCCGAGCAGCACCGCCACCAAACCGGGCGACATCGTCACCTCCATGTCCGGCCAGACCATCGAGATTTTGAATACCGATGCCGAAGGCCGTTTGATCCTGTGCGACGCGCTGACCTACACCGCAAAGTTCAAACCCGACACCGTGATCGACATCGCCACACTCACCGGCGCTTGCGTGATCGCGCTTGGCCATGTTGCCAGCGGCATGTTCGCCAATGACGACAAGCTCGCGCAAGAACTTCTCAGCGCCGGCGAACAGTCGCACGACCGCATCTGGCAGCTGCCCTTGTGGGATGACTATCAACCGCTGCTAGACAGCAACTTCGCCGACATGCAGAACATCGGTGGCCGCGCTGGTGGCACCATCACCGCGGCCTGCTTCCTGTCGCGCTTCACCAAAGATTATCGTTGGGCGCACCTCGACATCGCGGGCACCGCCAACAAGTCCGGCAAAGACAAAGGCGCCACTGGTCGCCCTGTGCCGCTGCTGACGCAGTATCTGATCAATCGCACGGTAAGCAAGTGACCCGGGTAGATTTCTATACCGGTAGCGAAGACAAGCTACGCACCGCATGCCAGCTGAGCCACAAGGCGATGCAGAACGGCATGCGGGTGTTGTTGCATGTGCCAGATGAAGACATTGCGAATAAACTCGATAGGTTGCTGTGGCAGTACCCGCCCACTTCCTTCATGCCGCATTGTCTTAGCGGGGATGCCGAGGCCGATTCGATGCCTATCGTCATCAGTCGCGATGAAAATTTCCCTCACTCCGAATTGCTGATCAGTCTGCACGACGAGTGTCCGACCTTTTTCAGCCGCTTCGAACGCGTGATCGAGATCGTGGGGCACGATGCCGAAGATGCCAACCGCGGTCGTGCCCGCTTCAAGTTCTATCGTGACCGCGGTTACGAGCTCAACCATACCGATCTGGCCAAGCTGCGCGCATGAGTAACGACGACTTCAAACAGGAATTACCACACGATCTGCCGGTACTGACCGAGGTCGTCAGCGACGACGACCTGCCCACTTTGACAGATATTGTCGAAGTACCTGAAGTAGAAACTCCAGTCTATGAAATCGATCCGGTCGTTGCCGACCTGCAGCCTATGGCAGAAGAAGCGCCGTTTGAGTTGCCCCCGCGACTCGAAGCACACTTGGAAGCTCTGTTCATGCAGCGTTTGTTGCCGCGTCTGGAAGAAGCGCAACGTCAGGCTATCGCACTGACTTGGGCCGAACTGAAGGAAGAATTACCACAACTTGTTCGCGATGCACTCCCGCCCCGCTCAGAATCCTAGCAAGCAGCCCGCGGTCGTTGCGCCGTCTTGATATAATCGTGCCTTACACACGACAAGCTCAGGACAGGCATCAAGCCGCATTGCAATGACTCAATCCAAAGAACTCGCAAAAAGTTTCGACCCAAAAGACATCGAATCCCGCTGGTACCCCGCTTGGGAATCCGCCGGTCACTTCAAAGCCGGACTAGATTCGAACAAGCAGGACAACTTCTGCATCCTGCTGCCGCCGCCCAACGTCACCGGCACGTTGCACATGGGCCACGGCTTCAATCAGACGCTGATGGATGCGCTCACCCGCTACCACCGCATGAAGGGCGACAACACCCTGTGGCAACCGGGTACTGACCATGCCGGCATCGCCACCCAGATCGTGGTTGAACGCCAGCTCGACGCGCAGGGCATCTCGCGCCACGACTTAGGCCGCGAAAAGTTCATAGAGAAAGTATGGGAGTGGAAGGAATATTCCGGCAACACCATCACCAAGCAGATGCGCCGCCTCGGCACTTCACCCGACTGGTCGCGCGAACGCTTCACCATGGACGAAGGCTTGTCGCAATCTGTCACCGAGACTTTTGTGCGCCTGTTCAACGAAGGCCTGATCTATCGCGGCAAGCGCTTGGTGAACTGGGATCCGAAACTACACACCGCCGTGTCCGACCTGGAAGTGGTGCAGGAAGAAGAAGATGGTTTCATGTATCACATCCGCTATCCGCTGGCAGACGGCTCCGGCCATGTGACGGTTGCGACCACGCGCCCCGAGACCATGATGGGCGACGTGGCTGTGATGGTTCATCCGGAAGATGAACGCTACAAACACCTCATCGGCAAGCAAGTCACCCTGCCGCTGTGCGACCGCACCATCCCCGTCATCGCTGACGAATACGTGGACAAGGAATTCGGCACCGGCGTGGTGAAAGTCACGCCCGCGCATGACTTCAATGACTATGCAGTCGGCCAGCGCCATAAGCTGGAGATGATCTCCATCCTCACGCTGGACGCGAAGATCAACGAGCATGCGCCCAAGCAATATCAAGGTATGGATAGATTCGCCGCGCGCAAGCAGATCGTCGCCGATCTGGAAGCTGCAGGCGTGTTCGAAAAAGCTGACAAGCACAAACTCAAAGTGCCGCGTGGTGACCGCACCGGCGTGGTCATCGAGCCGATGCTGACCGACCAGTGGTTCGTTGCCATGAGCAAGCCCGGCGAGGGCGGCAAGAGCATCACCGAGCAGGCGCTGGAATGTGTGAGCTCAGGCGAGATCAAGTTCCATCCCGAGAACTGGGTGAACACTTACAACCAATGGCTGAACAACATTCAGGACTGGTGCATCTCGCGCCAACTATGGTGGGGACATCAAATCCCGGCTTGGTACGGCGTGAACGGCGAAGTGTTCGTCGCACACGACGAAACCGAAGCGCGCAAGCTCGCCGACAAAGCCGGCTATGCTGGTCAACTCGATCGCGACAACGATGTGCTCGACACATGGTTCTCATCCGCGCTGTGGCCGTTCTCCACGCTGGACTGGACAGGCGATGCGAACAAGGATGCAAAGAATCAGTTCGTGCAGCAATACCTGCCTTCTTCGGTGCTGGTCACTGGCTTCGACATCATCTTCTTCTGGGTGGCGCGCATGGTGATGATGACCAAACACATCACCGGCAAGATTCCGTTCAAGGACGTGTACGTGCATGGCCTGATCCGCGATGCGGAAGGCCAGAAGATGTCCAAATCCAAGGGCAACGTGCTCGACCCCATCGACCTCATCGACGGCATCGATCTCGACTCGCTGATCAAGAAACGTACCACCGGATTGATGAATCCGAAAGATGCGGAAAAGATCGAGAAGCGCACACGCAAAGAATTCCCCGCAGGCATCACCGCCTTCGGCACCGATGCCCTGCGCTTCACTTTCGCTTCGCTGGCCTCTCCTGGTCGCGACATCAAGTTCGATATGCAGCGCTGCGAAGGCTATCGCAACTTCTGTAACAAGCTGTGGAACGCGACACGCTTCGTGCTGATGAATTGCGAAGGCAAAGATGTCGGACAAGATGAATCGCTGCCGCTGGAATTCTCATCTGCCGACAAGTGGATGATCAGCGAATTGCAAAAGGCAGAAGCAGAGTTGGCGACGCACTTCGCCGACTACCGTTTCGACATGGCGGCTCGTGCGGTGTACGAACTGGTTTGGAACACCTATTGCGACTGGTATGTGGAACTGGCCAAGGTGCAAATGGCGAATGGCAACGATGCGCAACAGCGCGGTACGCGACGCACACTGGTGCGCGTACTGGAAGCCATTTTGCGTCTGGCTCACCCCATCATCCCGTTCATCACCGAAGAGTTGTGGCAGACAGTCGCGCCGATGGCGAACAAGAGTGGTGACACCATCATGCTGCAAGCCTATCCCAAGGCGGAAGCCAGCAAGATCGATGAAGCGGCTAGCGCGCAGATCGCATTGTTGCAGGAACTGACAACCGCCTGCCGCAGCCTGCGCAGCGAGATGAATCTGTCGCCCGCAGCGCGCGTGCCATTGATCGCAGCAGGCGATGCAACGGTGCTGAACGCACTCGCGCCTTACATCAATAACCTCGGCAAGTTGAGTGAAGTACAAGTGGTCGCTGAATTGCCTGAAGGTGATGCACCAGTCTCCATCGTCGGCAACTACAAGCTGATGCTGAGGGTAGAGATCGATGTGGCGGCGGAACGCGAGCGCCTGGACAAGGAGATCACACGCCTCAGCAACGAGATCACCAAGGCCAACGCCAAACTAGGCAACGAGAGTTTCGTAGCGCGCGCACCGGCGGCGGTTGTGGAACAGGAGAAAAAACGTCTGGGTGATTTCGAAGCGACGCTGGTGCAGTTACAGGCTCAGCGGAAGAAACTCGACTAATACTGGATAGTCATTCCTGCCCTAGCAGGAATGACTGACACTAACCGCGGCGAATCAGAAATACGAACTCGTCACCCTGTTCAGTCGACGACAACAACTCATTGCCGGTCTTGCTGCAAAAGTCCACAAAGTCCTTGGGCGATCCTTTGTCGGTCGCCACGATTCTCAATACCTGTCCCGCACTCATCGAGGATAGTGATTTCTTTGCACGCAGAATGGGCAACGGGCAAGCCAGCTTGCGCACATCCAACTCCACTTCGAATGCATCACCACTCACGCGACTATCTCCCCACCCGACTGGGCCCAAGCCAGAATGCCACCTTGCAAATTGGCGGCACCATTCAAGCCCTGTGCAGAAGCGAATGCGGCCGCTTGTGCCGATCGTCCGCCCATCTGGCAATAGAACACTGTGGTCTTGCCGGCTGCCAGCTCATTCAGACGCAAAGGCAACAGATGCAGAGGCATACAGATCGCACCTTTGATATATCCACGTGCGATCTCGGCATCAGTGCGCACATCCACCAGCTGCACCTCAGACTTGTCCATCAACTCGTGTAACTCTGCTACCGTGACATTCACAAAATCAGTCATTCCCACCAACTCCAAGTTCCAAAATCATTGCGCATCTTCATGGTCACTCAGCAAACGTGCGATGCGTGTATTCGCAACCGATAGCCGCTTGACGATGATGCGCAGGAAGGATTCGTCGAAGCGATAGCGACAGTTTGACGTAGCCAATGCCAATACTGATGGATCGATCTCTATCAGTTTCACATCCGTTTTGGCCAGAACGTCAGTACTCCGCTTAGCCCCCTTCTCGCTGAGATGTGCCATCTCACCGAAACAGTCCCCCTTGTGCAGCAAGCTGAGCAAACGCCCCTGTTTGACCACACGCACCGAGCCATTGGCAATAATGAAGAAGTTAAGGCCCTCTTCTCCATCTCGTAATATCTGCTCCCCCTTTGGCACCTTGCGCCACGCACTGATGCGCAGCACCTCCCACAGTTCCACATCATTGAACTGCTTGAAGAAAGGCAGTGCGCGCACGGTATCGAATTTTTCGGTATCGAATATCTCTTCCTGCTGCGGCACGTTGTCGCTGATGAAGGACACCAGATCGCGCGCCATCTCATCCCATGTCTGATAACGACTGGCGATCTCCTTGTGCATCGCGCGCAGCACAATGGCATCCAGTGAAGGAGGTATCTCCGGCCGGAAGGTGCTGGGCGGTGGCGGCTGAATGTTCATGATCTGGTAGATCATGCTGTAGTTGTTGGCCGCATCGTATGGCAGCTTGCCGGTCAACATGCGGTACATGGTCACTCCCAGTGAGTAAATATCAGTCTGGTGCGACAAGGATTGTTCCTTGATCTGCTCCGGTGACATGTAGGCAGGAGATCCCACTCCGCTCACTTGCGTGGTCTGTTGGCTTTCGATCACGGCGGCGCCGAAATCCGATATCTTGATATCACTTTCGCCGCACAAAAGGATATTGGCAGGCTTGATATCGCGGTGGATGACACCTTGGTATTGGGCGTATTCCAGCGCTTTGCAGCACTTGTAGATGATCTCGGCTGTGCGGCCAAGGGGAAGCAGGTGATCCACTTCGGCCAATCTTTCCAGCGTCTCACCTCCGACGTACTCCATCACCATGTAATTCGTATCGCCATCCATGATGGCATCGAATATCTTCACGATGTGCGGATGTGACAGTTTGCCGGCGAGGGATGCTTCGGTCAGCAACAGCTTTCTGAAAGCCTTGCCGCTGGTGCTATTGTTGAGCACATTGGCATTGAACACCTTGAGCGCAACCTGCTGTTCATTGAACGGGTCGAGCGCAAGATACACGGTGCTGGTCGCACCATGCCCGAGTTCTTTGACGATTTGGTATTTTCCTATTGATTCCATGATGAAATTCTTCGGATGGGTGCGCATTCTGCGGCTTTGAGGCTCTGCTGTCCAGCACCGGGAACCAGTAGGCGCCGGTGCTATCATAGTGTCCATGAAAACATTCCTGTCCGCCCTCCTGCTTCTGACCACCTTCAACCTTCACGCGGAAGGACTGCCTGATTTGGGTGATGAATCACAAACCGTGATTTCTCCCCAGATGGAACGGCAGATCGGTGAGCAGTCCATGTTCCAGATAAGAGCTAGCGAGCAATATCTGAACGATCCGGAAGTCACGGATTACCTGAATCGGCTTGGCAAGCGTCTTGTCGCCAATAGCAGCGAGCCCAGCCAGCCTTTCGAATTCTTTGTCATCGACGATTCGGCTATCAATGCCTTTGCCATGCCGGGGGGCTTCATCGGTGTCAATACCGGGTTGATCATGCTCTCGCAGAGTGAATCGGAGCTTGCTTCCGTCTTGAGCCATGAGATATCCCACGTCACCCAACACCATCTGGCACGCATGATCTCGGGCCAAAAATACGATTCACTGGCAGCGATGGCAACCATCGCGGTCGCCATTTTGGCTGCACGCGACAATCCTCAAGCGGCTCAGGCTGGCATCGTCGGCGCACAGGGCGGACTCATGCAGCGCCAGTTGGACTTCACGCGCGAACACGAGAAAGAGGCGGATCGCATCGGCCTAGACCTGCTGCAAAAATCCGGTTTCGATTCGCATGCGATGCCGAGTTTCTTCGAACGGCTGCAGAAAGCAACACAATTGCTTGAGGGCGACACCCCTAGTTATCTGCGTACCCACCCGCTCACCACAGAGCGCGTGGCTGATGTCGGGAACCGTGTACAGCACATCCCGTTCAAGCTGGTTGCGGACAGCCTCGATTTCCATCTCGTTCGGGCTCGCCTGAATGCCATGCAGAAACCACCGCGCGAAGCGGTCAACTATTTCCAGTCTGCACTGGGCGAGCAGCGTTTCGGCAATCAGGTCGCACAACGTTATGGACTAGTGCTGTCTCTGCTGCGCGACAGGCAGGACAAACGCGCCGCACAGGAATTTGTGGTACTGCACAAGCAGGCACCGCGCAATGCCACGATCGAGACGCTGGCAGGCCGCATACGCCAACTGGACAAGAGTGATAAAGGCATACTCGATTTCTATCGCACGACGCTCAAGGAATACCCGACGCACCGCGCACTGATCTACGACTATGCATTGCTGCTGCTGCGTATGCAGCATTACTCCGAAGCACTTACCCTGCTGGACGAGCAGGTCAACCGCGATGGCAACGATGCCGCACTCTACGAATTGCAGGCACGGGCCTACACCGCGCTGGGGCGCCATCAGGAAGCGCATCATGTGCTTTCCTACTATCAGATTCTGCACGGCAACCTGCGCGGCGCGATAGAACAACTCGAGTTGGCGAAACTGGCCGGTAACGATTATTACCAGCTATCCACCATCGAGACCGAGTTGCGCCAATACCGCGAGATACTGGAGTCATTCCGCAAGAAGAAGTGATCAGCCGGTGCTATGTGGTGCATGGAGCTTGAGCAGCAACCGCCGGACCGGACTGGGGATGGCAGCCCCTAGCGCATCTCCAAGATCCAGCCACACACATCCCCGCTGTTCGACCCGCAAAGGCTTGCTTGCCACTTCAAACAATACCGGCCGGATATGCAGCTTGAAGTGTGTGAAGACATGCGTGAACGCATCCATTTCGATGCGCCGCGAGAATTGCATTTCGTTACGCAACAAGTAGTTCGACTCTTCGCCCATATCCACCTGCGGCATGCACCACAAACCGCCCCAGATGCCGCTGGCGGGCCTTTTTTCCAGCATGATCTCGTTACCGAATTTCAGCAGCAGAAAGTTCGCCTCCCGCAGCGGCGCGACTTTGCGCGGACGAGGCGCAGGCAGTAGCTCGACTCGCTCCGTGTTCAGCGCCACACAGTCAGCTTGCACCGGGCAATTCGCACAACGCGGACGTGTTCGCGTGCAAACCGTTGCCCCCATGTCCATCAGCGCCTGCGTATAAATAGCCACATCGCGCGCCGGGAGCAGTTGCTCTGCTTGATCCCACAATTGCGCTTCGACCTTGCGCTCCCCTGTCCAGCCATCAATGCCACAGTACCGGGCGAGCACGCGTTTCACGTTACCGTCCAAGATCGCTCGACGCTCATGCCATGCCAAAGCCGAGATCGCAGCGGCCGTCGAACGTCCGATGCCCGGCAGGGTCAGTATCTGTTCGAAATCTCGCGGGAAAAGGCCGCCATGTGTCTCGGCAATGAGCCTTGCCGCTTTGTGCAGGTTACGTCCGCGTGCATAGTAGCCAAGTCCGCTCCAGTGTGCGAGCACCTGCTCTTCCGTGGCGGAAGCCAGCGTTGCGATGTCCGGAAAGGATTCAATGAAGCGCAGGTAATAGGGGATGACGGTCGTCACCTGCGTCTGCTGCAGCATGATCTCCGACAGCCAGATACGATATGCAGATTCCCCCTGCCAGGGCAGGTCATGGCGACCATATGCTTTCTGCCAGCTTATCAGCCGATTTGAGAAGACACTCACGCGAGATGAGCTGGACTGGCGACACTCACTTGAATATCCCCTTCAGACCTTCTTTTAGCTGATCTTGCACCTTGGCCTTGGCCGCGGCCTTCTCTGCTTCTAGCTTGGCCTTGGCAGCAGTTCTCGCTGCAGCTTTTTCCGCATCAAGTTTCTGCTTTAGGGCTGCCTGCTCTTCATTCAGCCGTTGACGAGCGAGATCACCCAGCAATTCGGCATAATCGAGTTGGATCTTGAGTGCGTCGAAAGGCCCATAGACATGCACCGGCAGTGTCCCGGTTCGTCCCTGATCAGTCTTTGCCATGATGACCTTGGCGTTGTAATCCATCTTGTCATGGCCGATATCCACATCGCCGCTACCAGTCAATCGCAGTACGGTGGATTTGACTGATAGGTCATCGTTATGTGCTACGCCATCCTTGATCTTAAGGCCAGCCTTGAACTCGCTGAACTCCGTCTTTTCTCCCTTATTGACCCCAAGTGTCTCAGCCTTGCTGTCTTTGTTCAGATTTTGCACCCCTTGCACCAGCTTGCCGAGATCGATCCCGCGGATCGCGCCGTTCGCCAGTTCAACCGAGATCGTGCCATTCAGGGCTTTCTTCAGCCCACTGACTGTATTCCCCTGTGTGGTTAGCGCCAGCGCAACATTGCCCTTACCTTCTGCTAGCTCCAAATCGGCAGCATCCTTCATCAGCGGGGCGATTTCCACGCCACTCAATTTCTGAGTTATAGCGAAACCAGAAGCATGCGCATCAATGCGCACCTTCCCGTTGAGAGTGCCCTGATACAGAGCTGCAGACAATGGCTCCACAAGGACGATGCCATCTTTGGCCTTCAGGTCAACGCGCAACTTTGCAAGTTTCACATTCGCCGCTTTTAACGACCCTATTCGTACACTCCCACTGGCATCCAATGTCTTCAGCGCAGACAAGTCGAACGGTTGCTCAGGCTCATTTGTTTTCGGTGTGTCTTTTTCGGCCACCTTGGGAGGCAGATAGGGATCCAGATCAAGCTTGTCGATTTCTATGTCGTAGCGAATGACCGGGACTTTGAAATTTTTGATCGCAGCTTCCGCTTTGATCTGGCTTTGCAGTAAGCCACCGGCAAATTTCGCGTGCACACTCTGCCGCTCCAGATCAGCCTGCACACTGCCTTTGAGCGAGCTTTCCACTACTTTTCCCGGCAACTTATCACCGCTTGCTTTGAGAGCGATGTTCAAATCCTTCAGATTGAACTGCATGCTCTTCATACTTCCGATGAGTGCCGTATCGATCTTGGCGTCGAACGATTGCTCAGCCTGAACCAGTCCTGCTTGCAATGACATGCCATGCAAGCTGAATTTATCCATGTTTCCCTTGAATGAAGGCAACTTCAAGGCAGCATTAGCCTTGCCGAAATCTCCGGTCAAACTGGCATTGAACTGCAGATTCTCGCCCGAGAAATCCTCACGTTTCAGACTGATAGTCGGGACAGTAAGGTGTGCTTCGAACGGCTCACCGGCCTTCTTGCCGCTTGCATTGAATACAAATAGATTTAACTCGTAGTTCTGAGCCTTCAAGTCTGCACTTGCATCGCCCGCAAGCTTCAGCATAAGCCCGGAAATATCCAGCACACCACCTTCGGCACTAAGCTCCATACCTTTGAGGCTGTATTGATTGCTCTGCATATCGAAGCTCAAAGTTGTCACCATTTTTAGGGTGACATCTGTTTGCGGCTGTGTCGTCTGGATATGCGCAGAGAATTCCACAGAAGTGGGTATGGCATTTGTCAGCCGGCCGGTTTTAAGATTGAGGTTACTAACCGTGATTTTGTTATCCGCAGCTTGATCATCGAATTTCAAATCGCAATTCGTGATCGCCACACTCGCCACATCGAATGCCACCGCAGTCGACTCCTGTTCAGACGGAGTGACTTGCTCCGCTTTAGCCTTGGGAGCAAGAAGGTCGTCAAGGTTGGTTTTACCGTTCTTGTATTTAACGACACTGACCTTAACGCCGCTCACGTTAACTTGACTAACCACCATCTGTTTCTTCAATAGTGGCCACACTGCAAGAGATACGCTCGCATCCGCTACGGATGCAAACTCCCGCTCGCTCTGAAATTCAGATAGTGAGGCTTTGCCTAGGCGCGCCCCGATGCTTGGAAAGAACATGAGCTTGATGTCACCATCCAACTTCAAAGTACGGTTGGTACTGTCCTGCACCGCTTGGATGATCTGCGGCTTGTAGGCATTGGGATCGAATGTGAGAGCGACGTAGGCGAGTACCGTTGAGACGGTTGCAGCGATGCCGAACGTTGACCACAGTACGTATTTCAGGATTTTTTTCATATTCCCACCTAGCTTCGAACAAGGCCGTGATTATATCGGAGCTGCAAAGCAAAAACCCCTCACCGGTATGCAGAGAGGGGTTGTTATTAATTTTTCGCAATAAAAAAGCCCAACTTTTGGTTGGGCTTTTTCATTATAAGGAGTCTGACGATGACCTACTTTCACATGGGTAATCCACACTATCATTGGCGCGGGGTCGTTTCACTGTCCTGTTCGAGATGGGAAGGAGT
>JAHIZO010000001.1 GCA_018814405.1 Gammaproteobacteria bacterium | reverse complement strand
GAAATGCTACAAATCTTGAGCCTCACTATGTTCGAGAGAATGGCTCTAAATCAGCTGTTGGCGCGTACGCCACTGGATACAAACTCACCAGATTCAACCAACCAGTTGTTTCTGTTCGATTAACGTTGGGACACTAGTGATAACGCATATATAAAGACGCAGAGAGATTTCACGGAAGATGATGTCATATGTCATTGCAGCGGCACTGGGCGAGAATTTATCCGCAGCCTGTTCGAGCAAGGTATGGATGTGGACGCCATCTCCAGATGGACGGGCGCGCTTTCCGGTTGTGGCGGCTGCGAATGGGATATCGCGGATTACCTGAAAGAACTCGCTGGGCAATAGCACGCTCGTTTCTGAAATGGCAGCCTGTGACGCCATTTATCAAATGCATGGTGTTTATTTTCCCCTCCTCATAGAATAGACGCACTTTTTTTATGGATATCGCTGCGCAACTGCGGCAGCGCCTGTTTGGATGGAGGTTGCGATGAGTATCGTGGACTGGCCGGAAGGGGAGCGGCCTCGGGAGAGGCTGTTGCAGCGCGGTGCAGCGGCGCTGTCTGATGCGGAGCTGCTGGCGATATTCCTGCGTGTCGGTGTGCACGGCAAGAGTGCGGTAGATCTGGCACGAGATGTGTTGACGCATTTTGGCGGGCTGACAGTGATGTTTGCGGCAGATGAGAAATCGTTTTGCGAGATACACGGCATGGGGCGCGCCAAGTATGTGCAGTTGCAGGCGGTGCTGGAGATGTCGCGACGGGCACTCAAAGAAGCGGTGCATGCTGGCGATGCCTTGAATTCGCCTCAAGCGGTACGAGATTATCTGCGGCTCTTGTTGCAGGGCCGGCAGCAGGAAGTGTTCGTGGCGCTGTTCCTCGATGCGCAGCATCGCGTTATCGCGATGGAGGAGTTGTTTCAGGGCACGCTGACGCAAACCAGTGTGTATCCGCGCGAAGTGGTGAAGCGCGCACTGCATCACAATGCGGCGGCTTTGATTTTTGCGCATAACCATCCATCAGGCGTGGCCGAGCCGAGTCAGTCCGACCAGTTGTTGACGGATGCTTTGAAGCAGGCGCTGGGGTTGGTCGATGTGCGCGTGCTGGATCATTTTATTGTGGCAGGTGCGAGTTGCCTGTCATTCGCAGAGAAAGGTCTTGTGTAATGGCGTGCGTGAATAATGGGGTGCCGGCTTGCAATGTGCCGACCAATGCGACGGTGGTTAGCATCATCATCCGCGACTTCATTCATCTGACAGAGCGTGTGTCAGCAGCGAATCTGGCCAGTCTGATGGCAAGCTATTACGAGAAGGTGGGCGCGCAGGTCGAACAGCAGCAGGGTGTGCTGACTTCCATCAGCAACCATGGCATGTTGGTTACATTCTTTGAGGTGGCTGGGGCGGATAACCATGCCCGTCGGGCGTTGCGTTGTGCGCTGGCAATTGCGCTGATCGCTTATCAGACCCGCTTCCTAATCCGCCAATCGTTCCCCGAGCAGGGCTTCGACCGCTTCGGCGTCGGAGTGGGCATACATACCGGCGAGCTGGTCTTCGCCGAATTCAGCCACAATGCTGGCGGACAGCACATCGTTTGCGGTCATGCGGTGTCCATCGCCTCTTTGTTATCCGTCAAATCCAAGGATCTGGACTGGAACGTGGTATGCAGCGAGCAGACGCTGGCTGCAGTTGGCTCCGGGATATCGACGCGCCGACGCGGAACTTTGGGGGCGGACTGGCTGAATGAGCCGGTGCAGGTGGCTGAAGTGGTCGTGGTGCGCGAGGTTGAAGCGGGCGATAAGATGGATGCAACGCTGAAATTGGATCGCGGCTCGCGTTCTGGCATGTACCGTGCGTTCGATCCTTCAATGTCGGGCAGTGGAGGTGAACAAAACGGGGATTATCCGGCGGTGCCGGGTTATCGTTGTCTGAAACCGGTGGGGCGCGGCGGTATGTCCAGCGTATTTCTGGCCGAGAGACTGAGTGACAAGGCGCAGATAGCTCTTAAGTTCGCCGACGGCAGCGTGTCTGAGGATAGCGAAGTGCTGTATCGCTTTGTGGAAGAGTATGGTTTGCTGGAACAGGTGCGGCATCCCCATGTATTGCAGATCTACGATCAGGGCGTGACGGATGATGCCCTATTCATCGTGATGGAGTATCTGCCGGGCGGGACGCTCAAACAGCGTATCGGCAGCAAAGGGATTACCGGGAAAGAGGCGTGGCGCGTGTTGCGCGAAATATCACATGCCTTGGCCGAAGTTCATGCGCGGGGCATCATCCATCGCGACATCAAGCCGGAGAACATCATGTTGCGTGAAGACGGTTCTGCTGTGTTGGGGGATTTCGGCGTGGCAAGGCGCATGCACGAGGTGCGCATGGATGGTCATCTGGATACGGTCGTGGCGACGCCATACTATATGAGTCCGGAGCAGGCGCTGGGTGTGGCCGAGGATGATCGTACCGACATATATAGTATGGGGGCAGTGTTCTATAACATGCTGACCGGTCTGAAGCCGTATACGGGTGACACGCTGGAAAGTATCGTGCAGCAGCATCTGCGAGCAGAAACACCAAAATTGCAGGCGGAACACCAACACTTGCAACCGCTGCTGGACAGCATGATGGCCAAGAGTAAGTCTCAGCGCCATTCGGCAAAGACTTTGATAGCGCATTTGGACACATACCATCCCCCTGCGTGAGTCCTCGTCGCAAAGAAACATCCGGCGGAGCAAAAAATGGCCCGATTCTTGCCGGAATCTCTATTTTCCCTTTGACACAGCCTAAGGTTCTATGGATAATCGCGCGCTCATTTTGGAGGGGTGGCCGAGTGGTTAAAGGCAGCAGACTGTAAATCTGCCCTCTTATGAGTACGATGGTTCGAATCCGTCCCCCTCCACCAAATTGAAAAGCAGTTTGCTGTTGTAAAAAGTGGGCTGGTGTTGGGTTTTGCGGGAGTAGCTCAATGGTAGAGCTGAAGCCTTCCAAGCTTATGACGAGGGTTCGATTCCCTTCTCCCGCTCCAAAGTTGAGTAGGCCCATGTGGCTCAGTGGTAGAGCACTCCCTTGGTAAGGGAGAGGTCGCGAGTCCGATTCTCGCCATGGGCACCAGATTTTAGTTTTTAGGTTCTTTTCGTTAATTGGGTTGATGGGGGATTATCATGGCAAAGAGCAAATTTGAACGTACCAAACCGCACGTAAACGTCGGCACGATCGGCCACGTTGACCACGGCAAGACCACGCTGACAGCGGCGATCACCATTGTGCTGACCAAGAAGTTTGGTGGAGAAGCCAAGGG